>CAJTIM010000020.1 GCA_910576325.1 Clostridia bacterium | reverse complement strand
CAACATCACCAGCATTGATCCCCAAAATGACAAATCAATGCGTGAGGTATATGGCTTAGATAAAGCATTACGCGAGTAAACTCGCAATAGCGGTTTCCCATATGCCGGACTGGCGGTTTCCGCCAGCCCGGATATGCGGTTTCACCGCACAAGAATATTCATAGGGTGAATGAATATGGCAAAAAGACCAGTACCACGATATGACTTTAAGGCTTTTGGGGAAGCAATCAAGACAGCCCGGAAAGGGCGCAAAGAAAGCCGGAAAAAGGTATGCGACGAAATGTATATCTCGCCGCGCTACCTTGCAAATATTGAGAATAAGGGGCAGCACCCCAGCTTACAGATATTCTTTGAGCTTATGCTTCGTTACAATATCTCGGTAGATCAATTCCTTTTAGAGCAGCCCGCCGGGAAGAATACCCAGCGGCGGCAGCTTGACGCGCTGCTGGACGATATGAGCGATACAGGAATACGAATAGTCACCGCCACGGCGCGGGAGATCGCAGAGGTTGAGGGTGAGGGAGAATAATTACTGTCCGGCAAGATTACATAGGGATTTAGAAAGCGTTGCAATTCTTTTCGGTTGCAGCGTTTTTCTTTTATGAAAGTCCGTCATTTTAGACTTTTTCGGTGTTGTAGGTAGTAGGAGAAACTTTCATAGCAAGCATAGGAAAAGAGTACCCTTTTCCGTATTTCTGCCCGCCCGGTCGGTCAGAAATTGCTTGTTGGGAAGTGTCCCAAACCCTCTATGAGAACGGAAAGGAGCGAAAAACCATGAACGGACGCAAAAGGACGGTACAGGTCAAATTCTATGTGACAGAGGAAGAACGGAAATTGATTGAGGAAAAAATGAAGCTCGTCCCTACAAACAACATGGCGGCATATCTGCGCAAGATCGCCATTGACGGGTACATTATCCAAGTAGACCACACGGACATAAAGGCAATGACAGCGGAGATACAGAAAATCGGGGTTAATGTCAATCAGATAGCACGTCGCGTAAACGCGACGGGGAACGCATACAAAGAGGATATAGAGGAAATCAAGGGGGTGCTTGCGGAAATATGGCGGTTACAAAGATTAAGCCTGTTAAAAGTACTCTAAGCAAAGCCCTTGACTATATCGAAAACCCGGACAAGACAGACAATCAAATGCTCATATCCTCTTTCGGGTGCAGCTATGAAACGGCAGATATTGAGTTTGGCTATACCCTTTCGCAAGCACGGGATAAGGGCAACAACTTAGCCTTTCACTTGATACAGTCCTTTGCTCCAGGGGAAGTGGACTATCAGAAAGCCCATGAGATCGGGCGGCAGCTTGCCGACGCGGTAACAAAGGGGCAGCATGAATATGTACTCACGACGCACATTGACAAGGGGCATATCCATAATCACATTATTTTCTGCGCGGTCAATTTCGTAGATCATCACAAATACGTTTCCAACAAACGGACGTATTACGGCATACGGAACATGAGCGACAAGCTGTGCCGGGATAACGGGCTTTCCGTCGTCGTCCCCGGCAAGGGCAGCAAGGGAAAAAGCTATGCGGAGTACCAAGCGGAGAAAACCGGGACAAGCTGGAAAGGCAAGCTGAAAATCGCTGTGGACGCGCTCATTCCCCAAGTTTCCAGCTTTGAGGAATTATTGCAGCGGTTACAGGCGGCGGGCTATGACATCAAGCCGGGAAAGTATGTGTCATGCCGCGCCCCCGGACAGGAACGCTTTACCCGCCTTAAAACCCTCGGCGCGAACTATACAGAGGAAGCTATAAGGGAACGGATAGCGGGCAAGCGCACACGCGCCGCCAAAGCTCCAAAGACAGAGCGCAGGGGCGTTAATCTTCTCATTGACATTGAAAACAATATCAAGGCACAACAAAGCCGGGGCTATGAACAGTGGGCGAAAATCCACAATCTGAAACAGGCGGCAAAGACTATGAACTTCCTTACCGAAAATAAAATCGAACAGTACGCCGATCTGCTCACCCGGATAGAGGAAATCACGGCAGCAAGCGAACAGGCGGGGGACAGCTTAAAGGACGTGGAAAAGCGGCTTTCCGATATGGCGGTGCTTATCAAGAATGTCACTACCTACCAAAAGACAAAGCCCTTCTATGAAGCCTACCGCAAAGCCCGGAATAAAGAGAAGTACCGGGCAGAGCATGAGCGCGGTATTATCCTCCATGAAGCGGCGGCAAAGGCACTAAAGGCGGCGCAGATTGGCGGTAAGCTCCCCAGCGTCCCCGCCCTGCAAGCAGAGTATGAAAAGCTGCAAGCGCAGAAAGAAAGCCTTTACACCGATTATGGCAAGCTGAAAAGGCAAGTACAGGAGTATGAAGTTATCAAGCGGAACATAGACAGCATTTTACAGGCAGAGAAGCAGCCGGAACGGGAACGACAGACAGAACGTGGATAATGTGGTAAAACTATTGATTTTTGAGTTGTAGTGTCATATAATAGAAACTGAAAAATCATATTGATTTAAGAGAAAGCACGGGTGATATATAGAATGAGTAAGAAAGAGCTTGTAAAATATTTTTATGAGGTTATTGTTTCAGAAAATATGCTTGACGAACTTGCTAAGTACATATCCGAAGATTGTGTGCAGAAAATTGGTGAAAAAACAATTTTCATAGGAGTAGACGGAATGAAACAGCACCTTTTAGCTTTGAAGAAAACATATCCCGACTATACCATGAAAATTATTCGTCAATATATAGAGGGCGATTATGTTATTTCAGAATTTATTATGAAGGGAACACATAAAGGAGATTTTATCGGAATAAAACCTACAAATAAAGTTTTAGAAATTACAGGAGTTGACATTGATAAAGTAATAGACGGGAGAATTGTTGAACATGGGGGCGCAGCGAATACTTTTGAAACTTTCTTTGAACATCGTTTGATTAGACCAGTATAATTTTGAACCCAAAAGAACCGGGACGCGGCAGCTATCACATAGCCACCGCGCCCCGGTTTTTTATGGGTGCAGATATTGAAATGTTACGCAATAGGACGGCATTTTCGGGGGTAAAGGTATAAATCCCTTACTGTTTCATTTTCCCGCCCGGAAAGCCGCATAAATCAAGGCTTATTTCGCCCCTATCGCGTCACATTCGCCCGCATTTTTCTCATGCGCTCGGCGGTCTGTCTGCGGGTGATACGCTTCCGGCAGTCCGGGCAGTAAATAGCCCGGTTGGAGATGGAAGCAAAAGGCGCACCGCACACACTACAACGGCGCATATCCTCCGCATGGTAAAGCTCGGCGTACAGCTCCTTATCTGCGGGCAGTACCGCGATACGGAACCATTTACAGAGCAGGGAATAGGAAATAAGCTGCGGGCATACGCACTCGTCCCCGTCGTCAAGCAAGATACAGTTTCCGCTATCATAATTGCAGCACGTCCGGCGTACAAGGGCGTTGACTTTCCGGCTTTGGGGCGGCGTGAGCCGCTTAATGTCACTCATACCTCGTCGGCGGGGTAAACGGCAAGCCCCGCAAACTCTGCTTCTGTCATGCGCCACACTTTGGCAAGGGTGCGGGCGGCAAAGTCCCGCATTTCCCCCTCCATAAAGGGCAGCGCGGCGTTCATAGCCACCACAAGCCCCTCCTTGCTGCCTGTCATGTAGATACTCAAAAGGTTGGTTTCCTCCACCGTGAAATTGTTATATTTGTTCATGTTCATACCTCCAATCCGTGATCTTTCTTTTTTGCCGCCGTTTTCTTTGGGGCGGTTCTCTTTTTATCCTGTGCAAGCTGCGCCCGGACAGAGGGGCGGGGCTTCCTTATCTGCCTGTCCCGGTTCTCGTCCTTGCCGATCAGTGCGTATGTGCCGTGCCTGTCCTTGATCTGCGAAAAGGAAAGTGTCTTATAGGGCAGCATAGAAAAAAGGCGGTCGGTGTCCTTTGTGGTAGCAATCTGCGTAAAGTAGGGGGACAGTTCCACCATGAAATGAGATTTATCCGGGCTGTTCGGGTCGCTTAACTCTTTCATTTTCCCTACAATGCGCCGTGCTTCCGTTTCGATCAGCCCGTCGCGCAATGCTGCGGTATGCGTTTCCAAGTCCCCCGGAACCGCCGACTGCTCCCGGCTGCGCCTTTCCTCCCGTAACAGGGATTGCAGGGCTTCCGGGTCATTGGGGATTGCTTCAAAGCGTTCAAACTTTCCAAGCTGCGGATTGGGGGAAGCGTCAAAGGGTCGCGCCGCTGGCTGCTCCCGTTCCCCATGCTCATAGATAAGCATATAGTTATCAGCGGGTAATGCCTGTTCTGTGACGTGCTTATAATGCTGCTGGTAGTCCAGCTCATAGAGATTGCCCGTGATCTTCCCGTCCTGTATGCCTGTAAGCTCCACGGCATAGGCAAGTACCCTGTCGCGGGTCTGCTCCCCGTAAAACTTCCATGTGTTGTGTTCCCGCGTGTCTTTCAGAAAAGCGTCACGCTCCTTAATGCAGCACGTCCCGGACGGGCGGGAAAACCACAAAAGCATTTTATCCCCGGCATTAGGGCTTTCTGCCGCCCGCTTTATAATCTCTTTGTCAATGTCAAAATCACTCTGATAAAAAGCGGTGTTCTGTTTCATGATCGCTTCAAGGGAAGCGGTCACGTCCACGCTTTCAAATTTATTTAATTTCCCCATAATCAGCTCCTTTCCAAGTCCTGCGACTTATTCCTTGCCTGTTTCTTCTGCGCCGCCCGTTCCTTGTCGGCTCTAAGCTGCGCCCGGATAGAGGGCTTCTTTTCCGGCTTTTTCCCCGGTTTTGTTTCCTTGCCCTGTTCCTTTTCCGCTTTCAGTGCGGCGGCATACTCGGCAAGGGAGATCTGTTCGCCGCTTCTCGCCTTTGCTTCCAGCTCGTCAGCGGTAGGCGTGGGCGTGTTGTTGATGATACCGTCAAAATTATTGTCGTTCTGCTCGATAGCGTCCTCGACGTGTTTTAAGGGGTTCGCCTTTTCCGGCGGTTCTGCGGCGACTGCAAACGCCTGTGTCCCGTTCCCCATAATGAGATACTTCCCGTCCTCCGACGTGTGGTGAAGCCCATACCCGGCTTCCCGCATTTGTTCGGCGGTCATATCGGTTACAGAAAAGCTCCCCCGTGGCGTTCTGATCTGCTCCCCGGTCATGCGGGTGTCGGGGGTAAGCTGCGGTGTCTGCTCCTGCAAAAACTCCGGCACTTCCTTATAGCCGAAACTGTCAACATAATGCGCCGTGTCCTCCCCGTTCTGATGAAGCACCACTATATCCGATACGGAAAGGCTGTGTCCCTTAAAATCTTTGGGGTGGTCGATATTAAAGCGGGTATAAATATCTTCAAGGGAAGTCCCCGGCGTAAGCTCTGCGGCATAGATCAGATTATAATTCGCCGCTTCCACGGAAAGCCCCGCCGCCTGTAAGCGGTCGTAAGGCTCAAAATGGTAGTCCCGCATACCGTCCCCGTCCTTTAGCTGGTAAATGGAAAAGGTGTCTTTGTCCGGCTCTTTTTTGTCGGCGGTCGGCTCCGGCATTTCCTGTCCCGGCTCGGCGGCGGTCTGCGCTTCCTGTGCCTTTGCATAAAGGTCTTTCACGTCGCCCTGTGTCAGCTCCCCGGTTTCCAGCTTCCCCAAAAGCTCCCGGCACTTCTCCGGGGTTCCCGTGTAGAGAATATCCCCCAGCTTCGCCATGCCGTTATCCTGCGCCACATATTCCTGCAAGAGATAGCTGTTTTCCGGGCTGTCGCTGTATGGGTTCTGCCGCACCTTGTAAAAGGTTTCCGGCGTAGTGGGTTTCTCCGGCGCGTCTGCGGTTCCCGGCTCGGTGCCCTGCGGCTGCTCCGGGGCTGCTGCTTTTTCTGCGGCGGCTTCCTGCCTTGCCCGTTTCTGTAACTCGGTGGGGCGTTCCCCGGTAAGGGGCTGTATGCACTTGATACAATCGGCGGCATAGATCGCATTGTCGTTTAACTGCCGCTGCCATGCTTCCGTGCTGGGCGCATAGCGGAAGCCGTTCCCTTTCAGTTCCTCCCGGATTTCCTTATCCGGCTTTTCATCAAAGAAAATCTGCAAGCGGTTATCCGCTGTGTTGGCTTCCACACGTCCCCCGTCAAATTCCCAGCCCACATATCCAAGCTCTTTCCTGCGGGTAAGGGCAGTAATGCGGTTTTTTAATCTGCGGATTTCCGCGTTGTTGTTGGATAGCTGGTAGCTCTCAAAGGGTTTCGGGTTCGCCCGGTAGCTGCCGGACATGGACGCTTTCAGCTTTTCGATCTGCTCCGGGGATAAGTGGGGGCAGCCGTCAAGGGTCTTATTCTTTCGGTAATAGGCGTTGACTGCTTTCATGGTTTCCTGTGCCTGTTCCAGCTTTGCAAGTTTGCTTTCCAGCTTAGAAACGGCGTTCGGGTCGTCGGCACTGATACCGCCCATGCCGGTACTGCGGATTTTATCAAGCAAGCCCTGTATCTCCCGGTATTCCTCCATGTTCTTATCTGCTGCGGCGTTCTGCTTCTCCTTTTTGCGTACAGGGAAATTGCTTCCCCCGGCAATCATGATCGACGGGACGCGGGCGGTGATCTCATAGCCTTTATTCATGTTCGCCGCCAGCTTCTGGGCGTAAGCGTCAAGCAGCCCGTCAATCTTTTCATGGAAAGAGGGGTCAACACGCTTTTTCTGCCTTGCGGCAATCTCGGCGGCTTCGTCTACATAGTGGCGGTATTCTGCCGTTGCGCTTCCGGGCTTGTAATCGGAAAAGCTGATCGCTTCTTTTGCGCGGCGGGCGGCGTTCTCGTTGATCGGGTAGTATGTAACCGTTGTTTCCGTCGGCTCCGGGGTGGAAGTCTGCGCTGCTTCGCTGGCGGGCGGCTCTGCCTTTTCAGAAACGGGGCTTTCCGGCTCCTGCGGCTTTTCCTGTGCTTCGGGTTCTCCCGGCTCCTGCGGTTCGGCGGTCTGTGCGGTTTCCTGCTCCGGCGCGGTGTAAGGCTCATACCCATTAGCGGCGTATTCCTCCACGGTCATTCCTGCGTCTGCCGCTTCCTGCGCGATTTCCTCCTTGACGTGTTCCTTGTAGGCTTCCAGCTCCACGTCAAAATCCCTAAGCTGGGGGACGGGCGGCAAGTCGTATTCGCCTTGATTGACAAGCCCCCGGCACTCGGCAACATAGGCTTGTATGGCGGTATGGTAGGCGGTTTCAGTGGGTGTCAGACTGTCCCCGTTTTGCAGGGCTTCCGTGGCGATACGTTCCATTTCAGAGAGGTTGCAATGCAGTTTCAGATAGGGGATAAATTCATTCAGCAGCATAGCCCGGTGTTCCTTGTCGGCTTCCAGTGCTTCCTTGCCCTCATGCTGTAAAAGAAAGTTGTTCCAGTTCGGATCATTGGCGTAGTAGGTGTGGTACTTTTCGATATGGTCTATCAATGCACCCTCCCCGTCGCCTAAATCCTGCCGCCCCTCGTAGTGGTCGGGTATGCCGTTCATCACATAATCAATGCGGAACTCTGTTTTATCATAGCCGGGGCTTGCAAGGTTCGCTTCGTCAAGGGATTCGATAAGGGCATTGGCACGGGACAGGGGGATTGTTTCGCCCTCCCGTAGCTGGCTGCTCTCGCTCCAAAGGATTGTGACGGTCGGCTCTGCTGCAAGGTCGGGTGTCGGCTCTTTTTCCGCTTCCTGTGCTTTTGCGGCTTCCCGTTCTTTTTGCAGCTCCGCAAAGTGTCCGTCAATGCTGTTGATGATCTCGGCGGCGGTGGCGCGGATTGTTTCAAGGGAACTTTTCAGCTCCGCAAGCTCCCGCCCGCTGCTCCACCCGGCGACGTACCCAAAGGAATAGTCGGACGTGTCAAGCCCGTAGTGCTGGCATACCGTATAAGCGACACTTTCCGCCTGAACCTCACGGGTGCGTCGGTCGGGTCTGTCCGGCTGTTCCTCCTGCGGGGCGTTTAAGTCAATGTCGTGCAGCTTCGCATGGGCGATCTCATGGATAGCGGTCTTTAGGTTCTGAAGCTCGCTCATTCCCTCGTCTATGGCAATGCGTTTTTCCTCCAAGTGGTAGTAGCCGTGTGCTGTCCCCTCGATCTTCTCAAAGCCCATAGGCACGGGAGAGGTCTTTTCCAGTGCGGCGAAAAAATCCTCGTATTTTTCCACGTCCCCGGTCAGCTCATTTGCGGAAAGGCTGGGAAGCTCCCGCCCCTCGGTCTGCGACACGTCAAAAACGGCGACGACTTTATAGGCGGGGATTTGGATTTCCTTTGTTTCCGTGAGGGGCTTCCCGTCTTTGCCGATCACCGTCTTTCCCGTCTGCGGGTCTTTCTTTTCTACCTCCTGCCGGATTTTATACGGCGACGGGGCAAGTATGCGTATGCCTTTTTCCCCGCGCATTACGTTCCGTCCAAAGTTATTTTTCCATGCGTTAAATCCGGCGATAAGGGAAGCGTCGGGCTTCTGCATGGCGATCAGCAGCGTATTGTTGAAGCTGTAATTATGGAACTTTGACATGACTTGTAGATATTCCTTGTAGCGTTCGCTGTCAAACAATTCCGTGATACCCTGCTCCAAGCGGTCTGTGATCTCTTTCAGCTTTTCAGCGGGCTTGTCGGCGGTGAGAATGATCGGGTTGACCGGGCGCGGTTTTGGCGGTTCCCCCGGCTGGGGTTCTTCCTGTTCCGGCGCGGCTTCGTCCTTTTCCAGCTTATCCGGGGCGGGGCGTTCCGGCTCCGGGAAGCTCATTACTTTGTATTCTTTCGGTATGTCGTTCTCCCGCCCGTTGTACCACTGTGAAAAGGTATTTTTATTGTTGTAGATATAGCCTTGATCGGTAAACCGTCCTTTGTCTTTCTGTACCGCGTCCCGCCCGTATTCCTCGTACTTGAAATACTTCTTTGCTTCTTCGGGCAGCTCCAATTCGTCCAGTTCGTCAATGAGGTAATAGCCGTAGTCGGCTTCGGTTCGGACAGTGGGGTATATCCAGTAGCAGTCAAGGTTTTGTGCAAGGTTGATAAGGTCTTTCACGCTCCCGGCGTGTTCCCCCAGCGTTACCGCCGCCGTGAATTTATCCCGGTCGCCGTCGTCCTGCATTTCCAAGAGCTTTCCAAGATAATTCAGCTCGTCAATGGTGCTGCCCTGTACCACGGAAAGCGGCACGTCAAAGGGGTAGGCTTCTGTATTGGAAAAGCCATTGATGAAAAAGTCCTGCGGGTTTTCCGCTGTAATGCCGACGCTTTTCATAGCGGCGTGAAGCTGCTCCGTGGTGGTCGGCATAGACAGCCATTCGCCGCCCGTCTGCCCGGTTTCAAATCGGCTGCGGCTGTCGATCAAAATTGAAAATGTTTCGCTCATGCGCTTGCTCCTTTCTTCGTTCATCATGCGGTGCATAAGCTCGAAATCCTCTACGCTCATGCTCCCGTCAAATACATAGGGGTTAAAATCCTCGTCGTCCCGGTAGGGCTTTTCCGAAAAGGGAAGCCCTGCGGCGTGGGCGGCGGCTCTTGCTTTCTCTAATAGCTCCGGCGGTAAAGCGTCGTCATGGGCTTCGATAAAGTCAGCCACATTGTTATAGCCGTTCTCATAGTGGCGGCGCACCCCGGCGGTCAGCTCTGCAAGGTTCATGTCCTCGCCCAAGTAGCCGCAATAGTAACCATTTAGGACAACGGCGGCGGGGTCGGTGTCCTGTATCTCCTGCAAGCGTCCCCTGTCCTCCGGGGTGAGGGTGTCGTCTGTTTCAAGGTAGATATAATCGCTGTGCCATGAACGCCCCTCCCGCCAAAACGCTACCCACGCAATCCCCGCTTGCAGCTCGTCCTGATAGTCCTTTACGGCTTCCCGTAAACTTGCCATAGCTTCATTCCTCCTTTCCATTGGGGCAGAGAAAGGGCGCGGCGTTCCGGCTCCCATGTCCGTCCTACACCGCGCCCGCACTTTCTGCCAAAGTTTTTTATTTTTTCAAGAGGGTTTGGGACACTTCCCAACAAGCAAAATCCCCGTCCGGCGCGTCAGCGTCGAAAGGGGATTTACGGAAAAGGGTACTCTTTTCCTATGCTTGCTACGGAACTTATTTTTTCTTCGGTATCTCTATCTTGTAGTTGACATACTTCCCGCCCGTATCAGCTAAAACAACGGTTCCGTCGTAGGTTTTGCCTGTTTTCGGGGAATACAAGCCCTTGACATTTGCCTTGCCGGATTTTAAGAGGGCAGCGGCAATCTTCGGGGTAAAGGCAACTTTCCTTTCCTCAAAGAAACGGTCATTTTTCCACATGGTAAAGGCGCAATCCCGGTTAGAACAGTAGAAATTCTTCTTTCCCTCATGGACGGGACAGCCGCAACGGGGGCATTTCCCGACAGAGGGCTTTTCCTCCCCGCCCGTGAAAACCGCCTTGCTTTTGTCAGCGGTGGTATTCTCCTTTACCAGCTCCCGCGCCATAGCTTCAATGCGCTGCATGAACTCCCCCGCGTCGGCGGCTCCCTTTGCGATCTGCGTCAGATTGTTTTCCCATTCAGCGGTAAGCATGGGAGAGGTCAGCATATCCGGCAGAATGGAGATAAGCGCGTTGCCGTTCGGGGTTGGGATAAGCTGCTTTCCCTTTCTTTCCGCAAAGCCGGACTTCACCAGCTTTTCAATGACAGCGGCGCGGGTGGCGGGAGTGCCAAGCCCCCGGCGTTCTGCGTCCGGGTCGGTGTCCTCGTTCCCGGCGCGTTCCATTGCCGAAAGCAAAGTTGCTTCGTTGTGGGGCTTCGGCGGCGTTGTGAAATGCTCCGTTACCTTTGCCGTGGGAGTTTCAAAGGTCTGTCCCTCGGCAAGCTCCGGCAGGGTATTTTCTCCGTCGCTGTCTGCGTCCTCCGGGTCGGGCTTGCCTTTCAAGGTCGCCCGGTAGCGGCGTTCAAGGTTTTTCCAGCCGCCCGCAAGCACCGTCTTTCCCCGCGTTGTAAACTCTGTATCAGCACATGAGAAAACCGCCGTGACCGCTTCAAAGATATGCGGCTCGGCGGCAGCGAATAAAAGCCTTGCCCCGGCAAGGGTGAGGATATTCCTTTCACTTTCCGGCAGCGCGGCAAGGTCGGTCTTTGCAAGCTCCATAGTGGGGATAATGGCGTGGTGGTCTGAAACCTTGCTGCTGTCAAGCGTCCGGGAAACGTCCGGGGTAAACTCCGCGCCCTCCGTAAATGGCAGTTTCCCGGATAACATGGTAACAGTCTTTGCCGCCGTGTCCTCCATATCGTCCGTAAGAAATACGCTGTCTGTCCGGGGGTAGGTAAGCAGCCGCTTTTCATACAAGGTCTGTGCAAGGTCAAGGGTCTGCTTCGCCGTGTAGCCGTAGATTTTATTGGCTTCCCGCTGTAAGGAAGTGAGGTCAAAGAGCTTCGG
The DNA here is from genome assembly GCA_910576325.1 of Clostridia bacterium. Taxonomy (GTDB): domain Bacteria; phylum Bacillota; class Clostridia; order Lachnospirales; family Lachnospiraceae; genus Laedolimicola. Next base: position 77,173 of record CAJTIM010000020.1, on the reverse strand, counting down.
CGGGGCGGCGGTCTTTTTCTCTTTGGTGAGGGAAACACATACCGCCGTTTCCGCTTCACAAGCAGCTTTCAGCGCGTCGGCTTTCCCCTTGTCTGAAATCCTTTCGCTGGCAGCTTCCGCGCCGGATAAATCAAGGCGCACATGGTAATATTTTTCTTTCTTGAAATGGGAGATCGCTTCGCCCCGGTCAACCAGCATTTTCAGTGTGGGGGTCTGTACCCGCCCCACGTTCAAGGTCTTGTTATACAGGCAGGAGAAAAGCCGCGTTGCGTTGATACCGATAATCCAGTCGGCTTTTGCGCGGCACAATGCGGAAGCATAGAGCGCGTCATAGTCCCGCCCGTCCCCTAAGTCGGCAAAGCCCGCCTTGATCGCGCTGTCCTCCATTGAGGAAATCCACAAGCGGCGCATGGGCTTGCTACACTGTGCTTTCGTATAGACAAAGCGGAAGATCAGTTCTCCCTCCCGCCCAGCGTCGCAGGCATTGACTACCTCGGAAACGTCTGCGCGGTGCATAAGCTCCTTTAAGGTCGCAAACTGTTTTCTCTTGTCGGCGGCGACGTTGTACTGCCATTCCTCCGGCAGAATGGGTAAAGTTTCATAGCTCCATTTCTTGAACTGTTCCCCGTAGGCGGCAGCTTCCGCAAGCTCCACCAAATGACCGACGCACCAAGAAATGAGGTAGCCCCCGCCCTCGATATATCCGTCTTTCTTTTCTTTAACATCAAGCGCGGCGGCGATACTTGCCGCGACGCTGGGCTTTTCTGCAATCACTAATCTATGTGAAGTCAATCGAAAATCCTCCTTTCATTTTCCCGTGGTTTTCTTCTCTGTCAGCTTCTTGATACAGTACCCCACGCAAGGCGGCTCCCGGTTATAGGGACAGCCCTTGCAGCGCGGGGGAATGGAAGCGGGCGGCGATTTTCCACGCCGCCCGTCACCCGGTTTCTGTATCATCATTCTTTCTAAGGGGTTGTCGGTGAACAGGGTCATGCTTCCTCGTCCTCCGTTCCCCCGTCGTCCCCGGCTTCGTCGGGTTCCGGCTCGTCCTCGTCGTAATCGTCAAAATCGAAATCGTCAAGGTCTGTGCTGCCTTTTACGTCCTGCTTCGGTTTCATGATTTTAAAGTAATAGAACGCACCGCCGCCCCCGGCAAGGGCAACGATCAGAAAGAGAAGCAGCCCGCCCGTGCCTGTTTTCTTTTCCGGCTGCTCTGTTGGTTCCTCCGTTTCCGGCTCCGCTGCCTTGCCGCTGCAAGCGGTCAGATTGGTGCTGCATACCGGGCATAGGGTGTTGACCGCGCCCGGTTCGCATTTCTCCGTACAGTTGCAGACTGCGGGCGGCTCCGTGGCGGTGTTTCCGTCGTCGATCAGTGCCATAAGGTCGGCTTCGTCCACTTGATTTAAGAAATGCACGGTGTTCTCGCCCTCGTCGTCCCGGTCAATGAGGATATAAAAGTAATTGCGGTTTTTGGTCGTCACGGTGATAAGCTGCTTATTGCCGCCGAAATCGTCAACAAGGGTCGCGTTCCCGTCCGGGGTGAGGGGTTCTTCCTTTTCGGGTTCCTCGTAGATAACGCCGCTGTCGTCGGTCGCGTCGTCTGCTCCCTCCGGGACTTGCGCATAGGCGGTGACAGAAAAGCCGCCCATGAGGATAAGGGCGGCGCATAAGGTCAGCAGGGTTCTAAAAATCTTCTTATTCTTCATTCTCGTTTTCCTCCTGTTCGTCGTTATAAGCGGGTGCGGGGGTCATGCCGGGGATTGCGCCCCCGGAAAGCATGGAAGTAAGCTCCTGCGGGGAAAGGCGCATAGAGCGCACAAGCTGGACGATCTGCAAATTCTCCGCTTCGGTTTTCTGCGCTTCCAGCCCTTTGAGCTTGTTCTGATACTCGGTGATCTTCTCGCGGGTCTTTTCAATCTCCCGGTTGATACGGTCAATCTTGTTTGCTGCCATAGTGTAAATTCTCCTTTCTGATTTTCAAAATTTTTTTAATTCCAATTCATTAAGCCGTAACCTTTGATACAGCGGTAGTCAAGGGGGTAGCTTTTTATCTTGCAAGCGTCGCCGGAATTGCCCTCGACGGTATAAACGCGCTGCCCGTCCGTGCCGATCACAAGCCCAACATGGTCTGCGCTCCCGTCTAAGTCCCAGTCAAAAAAGATTGCGTCGCCGGGGGCTATATTCGTATAGCTTCGGTCGCCCCATTGCCCGTGGGACTGGAACCACGGGATACCCTGTGACTGGCAGGCAGCAAAGCGCGGTTCGCTTTTCCCGGCTTGATTGTAGCACCATGAAACAAAACAGGCGCACCATTCCACGCGGCTGTTGAAGCCGTACCAGCTCCAATAGGGCTGTCCCCCTACATTGCCTACCTGTGACTTTGCCCGGTCTACCACGGCGGTATTTCCGGGGCGTGTGCCGTTTACAAGCTGCACCCCGCTTAAATCCTCGGACGGGTTTGTGTCCGGGGAACCGCCGCCAAAGACTAAAGGCTTGTTGCCGCTGGTTTCCAAGTACACCCGGAACATTTCAAGCTGCTCCGGCGTGAGCAGCCCCGGCGCAAGGTCGGATATGGGCTTGTTCTCCAGCTTGACATTCAGAATGTAATAGTTATAGGCTACTTCTACCTCGTATTCGTAGGTTTCCGTAGATGTTTCCCCCGTTACCGGGTCGGTGACTGTCCGTGTCCCTGTCCGGGTTTCCGTGCGGTGGCGTACCTCCACTTCCTCCGTGAGAGTGAGGGTATATTGCAGCGAAAAGATACGCTGTATTTCTGCCTGTGCCGTTGCCGGGGTGTAGGTCTGCAAGAGCGCGGTAAGGTAGGACGCTAATTCATGGGGGTTATGCCCGATACGGTCAAGGTCATAGCGGTACTCGTCATAGCCGGGGTGGTCGCGCTCGATATTGTCTATCGTGCGCTGTAAATCCGTTTCCAGTGCCGCATAGTTATTTTCCACGGCGACTAAATCCGCGTCCTCCGACGTGTAGGAAGTCCCGACAATGCCGTTTATCATGCCGGAAAACATAGCCCCGCAAGAGGATAAAGCGGAAGAAATCATAATAAAGAGCAGCAGCGCACCCACGGCGATACAGATACCCGCCGGGTGCCGCCCCACAAATGCAATAGCTTTCTTTGTTTCCTCTGCTGTCTTTTTCGCCGCTTTCCGGGTGTTCGCCGCTGCGTTCTTGACAGATTTTGCGCCCTGTGCCTTGACGGTCTTTGCATACTGTTTCTTGATACGCTGTTTCTGCATATACCGGGAGAACGGGTTGGAAGCTGCGATCTGCGGGTTGTCGTGGAGTGCCTTTTGGTAAAGGTAGTTGGTGTTTGCTTTCTGCGCTGCCTTTTCAGCCTTTGCCGCCGCCCGGTAGGGTTTGAGCTTGTGGCTGCGGTAGCCCTCCTTGACTTTCCTTGCCCCGTACTTTGCGCCTTTCTCCGCTAATTCCTCGGATTTGTGCGCACCCTCCACGCCGGAATTGTCCTTTTCCACGGAATGTACCTTGTTATGGACGAAAATACCCGCTTCCTGCGCGGGGCGGGATAACGGGTTTTTATGTGCCTTGCCGTAGTTCTGCGGCTTTTCCCGTTCCTCGAAATGTAGGCGGGTCTTGCCTTTCCCGGTGGCTTCGTCAAAGGTGCGTTCCTTGACAAGTTTCTTTTCCTTTGGGATTTTCGCCCTTGCCGCGTCCAGCTTATCAGCGGCTTTGTCCGATCTCTTGATATACTTTTCAAGCTCCGGCGTTGCCCGTTCTTCCTCGGTGAATTGCAGCCGGGAAGTGCGGGCGCGGCTTTCGGCTTCTGCCTGTGCTTTCCTTGCCGCCTTTTTGCTGGCGTTCCGGGTATGCGCCCCGTCGATATGTTCTAAGACACGTTCGGCGGTTCCTGTGTCCTGTTCCGGCTCCGTCCCCGGCGCATGGGGCAGGGGCGGCGCATTGGGGGATATATCCGGGGCGGTGCTGCCCGGTATGGGCTGTACTGCCTGTGCGTCCTGCGCCGCCTGTTGTTCCGGCGTTTTCTGCAAGACAGCTTCCCGCGCCCGTTTGCTGATACGCTTTTTCGTGCCTTTGGTTTCGTTCACCTCAACAGCCCCGTCACGGGTCATTTTCTGCGTGATCTTGTCGCGGGCTTTGTACTGCTTCATGGTCGTTCACCTCCGATCTGCGCCCAGCAGGGGGCGCAAGGTTGATAAAATAATCTGCGGGTTACGCGCCGCCCACTTCCTCCGGCTTCGTCGTCATGACACGGTACAGCTCGGTATCTTTGGGGAAACGGTCTACAAAGGGCAGAATGACGTTGCCATAGAACAAAAGCCCCTCGCCCGCTTCGGAATGGGTGACGTAAGACATTTGCTGCGGGGAGATATTGAGCTGCTTCGCAAGGATAGCCCGGTCGCCCGCCGCCTGATTGAGCATGAGGACAAAATCGCTGTTCTCAAAGATATTCTCTACTTCGCGGGAAGCAAGCAAATCCTTGACGTTCTGTGTGATCGCGGTCGGTATGCCGCCCCATTTTCTGAAACGCTTCCAAATCTCCACGGAATAGGCGGCGGTCTGCTCGTCTTTCAAAAGCAGGTGAAATTCGTCCATAAAATACCGTGTGGATTTCTTCGCCGCCCGGTTCACGGTGACGCGGTTCCAAACTTGATCCTGCACAATGAGCATACCTAACTTTTTGAGCTGCTTCCCAAGCTGTTTGATGTCAAAGCATACAAGGCGGTTTTCAAGCTCCACGTTGGTACGGTGGTTAAAGACATTAAGGCTCCCGGAAACGTAAAGCTCCAATGCCGCCGCGATACGCGCCGCTTCCGGCTCCGGCTGCTTCAAAAGCTCGTCGTAAAGGTCGCCCAAGATTGGCATTTTTGCCGGGTCGGGGGCTGCTAAAAACGGACGGTACACGTTCCTAACAGCGCGGTCAATGACGGTCTTATCCACGGGCTGCAAGCCCTCCTTGCCGCCGACGATCAGCTCACAAAGGGAGAGGATAAAGTCGGATTTCAGCGCAAGCGGGTTGTCGTCCTCGCTGTAATTAAGGTTTATATCCATAGGGTTGACATAGTGCGGGCTGGTGGGGGAAAGCCTTATCACCTGTCCCTGTAACCGCTGCACAAGGGGGTAATACTCTGCTTCCGGGTCGCAGATAATTATGTCGTCGTTCGTAATGAGGAAAGCGTTTGTCATTTCCCGCTTTGCCGCAAAGGATTTCCCGCTTCCCGGCGTTCCCAAGATCAAACCGTTGGGGTTTTTAAGCTGTTTGCGGTCGCAGAGTATCATGTTGTTTGAAAGGGCATTTAAGCCGTAGTAAAGGCTTGCGCCCCTCTGAAATAGCTCTTGTGTGATAAAGGGGATAAAGATCGCTGTGCTGGAAGTCGTCAAGCCCCTCTGAATGGGGATAAGGTTCTCACCAATAGGGACGCTTGACATAAGCCCCGCTTCCTGCTGGTAGTCAAGCCGGGTGAGGGCGCAGTTATATTTCTGTGCAATCCCCGCCGCAGCGAAAATGTCATTTTCCAGCTTCCTTTTTGTGTCTGCCATGTTCACCACAAGGAACGTCAAGAGGAACATTCTTTCATTGCGGCTCTGTAAATCCTGCAATAGATTTTTCGCTTCGCCGCCGAACGTGGCAAGGTCGGACGGTATAATATCCATGTCGTACCCGGCGCGGACGGCTTTCTTCTGTTCCTCGATCTTCATCTTGTCAAGGTCGGTGATCTTTCTCTTGACGGTCTTGATTGCTTCCGTCTGGTCGATACTGCGGATATGCAGGTTTACGATCACGCCCGTTTCAAGGTCTAACATATCCGCTAAGATACGGTCGTTTAACTCCGGCGCAAGTATCTGTAAGAACGATACCGCGCCGATCTTGCGTCCCATGCGGAAATACCGTCCCTCGCCAAAACGGAAAGAGGGCGGGGCGATAAAGTCCTTTGTGGTAAGCCCGGACGGGGCAAGCCATGAGAAATCAAAACTGAATGGCTCCCCCTCCGGGTGGAATACCCCGTGCATGGTCTGTAACCGTTCGTACCCGGTCATAGGGCGGGCAGATACCCCCAGCACCTTGAAATTGTTCAGTATGTCCGTTTCGATACGGGAAAGGCGGGATTTTGCCGCGCTCATGTTGTCGGCTTCGATAGTGAACGTGATATATTTGTGCTTCACAAGCCCGTTGTTCCCTTTGGAAAGCTGGCTCCCCAGCATATCCCCGTATTCGGTACGGATAGAATTGAAAGCGTCGTCTTGCGCCGGAATGTTGATCGCCTTTTCCGCTTCCTCCCGTTTAGTCCCTTGATTGATGAAAGAAAGCTGCACCGATACGGAAGCGTCAAAGTAGTTGAGGAAGTCGCACCAGTTCTCAAAAATGGCGGTCTTGTCGTCTGCCTGTGCAAGCTGGTAGTTTATATCCTCAAAGACAATGCTTTTGCTGTATTTCCGTTCCGTTACCCGGCATATCCCGTCCGGGTACAGGTTGATGTAGGGGATCGTCTGCTGGGCGGTGTGCGCCTTTCCGTCCCCCTTTGCCTGTCTGATCGCGGCGGCGATCTGCTTCTTCTCGCTGCGGGTCAGTTTCCGCTTCGCCTTAGTTCCGGTGCTTTTTCCCGGTGCGCCGCCTTTGGTTGGTTCCTTTGACAATCGCTGATACCTCCTTTTCCAGTTTCCGCTGCTTCTCCAAGACAGCGTATAAGTTCTGTGTCTGATAGGGTCGCTCCTTTGGTCGGACAAATTTTGTCTGAATGATGTTCTTTATCACGACTTCAAGGGGCTGTCCGTGTTTCTCGTACATTGCCATGAGGAAGCAGGGGAGCATGACGACGATCATCACAAATGCCGCCGCGCTGGTTCCCGCGCTGTCCTTTAGCAAGAAAAAAAGCGGCAAGCCTATAATGAGTGCTGCCGCAAAACAAACGATCTGCCGCTTTGTGAGATTAAAGGCGACTTTCGTTTTTATCTTTGATAAATCCTTTGGTACGGGTACATACGCCATACCGAAAACCTCCTTTCTGTCAGAGTTCTATGCTGCTTTTGGTTTCGTTCCCCCATGTGTCCCAGCCCGCCGTTTCCTGCCTTGCGAAAAGCTCTATCCGGGGAATGTCGCCCATAAGGGCAACGATTTTGTCCCGCGTAATGTCCGGCTTTTTGCTGTGCTGCTCAATAGGGGAGATAATGAATTGATGTATTCCCGCAGACTTCCGCTTTGGGTGTCCCCGTGTGGCAAATAAGCAGAGTTCCGCGTTTCCCCGCGTCCAAAATCCCAAGCCGTAAAACCATGTGTAGGACTTTTTATTAAGTTTCAGCCATACAAAGGCGGCGGTCTTATAGGTGAAGCCCCAAGCCTTGATAAGCCGCAGGGCTTCGGGAAGCTGGGGGAATGTCGCCCACAAAAAAAGTGCGCTGTCCTCTGCCGCAATATCCGCGACTGAAAGCGCACATAATTCCTCTATGCTCATGGTCGGGTAGTGGTGTTCTGCTGCGCCGGAAAGCCGCTTCTGTGCGTACTTCCACGGGGGATCGGCGTAGATTATGCCGTATTTCTTTTCAATGGGTTCTCGTACCTCCTTTCGTCTGTGCTTCCTGCAAGTCCCCCCATTATGGCAGTCAAGGCAAAGGTCAATATATGCCCTTTGCCTGTCCCTATTGTATGGGGGTTTTCCCGCGTCAAGGTCGGGTCGTATTTTCGCCGCTTCGCTCTGAAAATCTCCACCCTGCCCTTGACACGCCCTTAGTGCGCCGCGAAAATTGACTTTGCAAGTGCGCCGGATTTGAACAGGGAAAAGCAGAGGATAACCGTATAAGCCGCAAGGGAAAATATCGCGCTGTGTAGGTTGTCTGCCACGGTGATATTGTTCACCAGCACCGCGTAAATGCCGACGCACACCATAATGAGGAAGCCTTGAAAACCGATAGCGAACAGGGCTTTTAAGTAGTTGTTGCCGATCTGCCCCCATTCTCTGTTTGTCATTGTTGCAAATGGGATAGGCGACACGGAACAGTAAAGGTAAATTTCAATCATTCTGCCGTACAGGATAACCGTGATAAGCACCGACATAATTTTCATGCAAAGGCTCACAAGGCTTGTTTCCATAACCAGCAATAAAAGTTCGGGGATTTCCATTGCGTCAAGCCCGGACTGCATGGAAGCAAGGGCGGCGGCAACATCAATGTTCGTGCTGCCGCTTATCACCCCAGCCGCGCCGGAAACGACGTGCTGCGCAACGTCAAATACTGCCATAGTAATATCAAAGGTGTGGGTGACAAGGTACACCGCCACCCACGCCTTGAAAAACCACTTGAAGAACATAAATGTGTCAACGTCGTGCATATTGTTCTTTTCCGTAACCATGCTGATAAGCTCCACGCATAGGACGTAGGTAATGACAAGCCCCGCAATGGGGACTATGACATTTTCTGATAACGTGCGTATCATGCTGAAAATGCCCGCGTTCCAGCCCTGCGGGGTCTGCCCTACCTCTGCGGCAATCGTGCCGACTTTCTCGTTTACGTCCCCGAACATAGTTGACAGGTTCCCGTTAATGGCTCCTATGAGGATTTCCTTTATCCATTCCGTGATCGCGTCAAGTATGCTCTGCATAGGCTCTTACCCGTGCTTTTTAGCCGAACAGCCCGGAAAGCAGGGGTACAAGTGTCATGCCGATCAGCGCAACGCCGCCGCCCGCCATGAGCTGCTTCATGCCCTGTGATTTTGCTCATGTGAGATAAAGAAGTAAAAGAAGTGTAAAAAATTTTGCCGTTCCCTGTCCGGCTGACTGCCGGACGGGTCGGGCTTTAGTCGGGCAATTCTACCTTGCCGACAAAAGAGTAATAGATTTCGATTTCCTGTCTGCGGAGCTTCCCCCGGCGTTTCCCGTCAAGGGCTTCCGATTCGTGGATTACGATTTTCTCCACAAACTCCCGCAACAGGGTAGGGGTGAGTTCCTCAAAGCTGGTGTACTTGCGTACCACTTTCATAAACTTTTCAGCGTTCGCCGTGGCTTCCAGCGTTTTAGAAAGTTCGCTCTGCAAAGCGGCGGCTTTCTCTTTCAGTTCCTTTTGCTCGGCTTCGTAGTCTGCCGAAAGTTCCGTGAAACGCTCGTCCGATATGCGCCCGGTCACGCTGTCCTCATACAGCCGCTTGAAGATAGCGGAGAGTTCCGCAATCCTTTTTTCTGCCGCTTCCAGTTCTTTCTTCTTGGCGGCGTTGCGGCGTTTGCTCCCGTCCTCGGTCTGGTCGGTCAACAGCTTCATAAACCGGGCTTCGTGCCTGGCGGCGTAGCTGGTGACTTTCCGTAGGTTCTCGGTCACTCCGGCGGTTAAAAGGTCGGTGCGGATAAAGTGCGCCGTACAGTCTGCCGTGCGCTTCTTGTAGCTGCCGCAGATATAGCAGTCCTGCCGCCGTTTTTCGGTCTGATACCTCTGTTGGTACATGACGCTGCCGCAGTCGGCACAAAAGAGTATGCCGGAGAACAAGCCCACTTCATCATAGCGGTTAGGGCGTTTGCGCTGCTTGCGTAGCTCCTGCACCCGTTCCCATGTGTCCCTGTCGATTATCTGCTCGTGGTGGTTCTCAAAGATTGCCTGTTTGTCCTCGCTGTTGTAGATAATCTTGCTGCATTTGTAGGATTGGGTGGTGGTCTTGAAGTTCACAAGACAGCCCGTGTATTCCCGGTTTTCAAGGATATGCACCACGGTGTTCGCCGCCCACTTGCACTCATAGCCGGGGTGGTAGCGGCGGGTTCTCCCTGTCCGGCGGTATTCCAGCGTTCCCGGCGTGGGGATTTCCTGCTCTGTGAGCATACGGGCTATCTTGGTAGGACCGTTCCCGGCAAGGCATAGGCTGTAAATCTGCTTTACCACGGGGGCGGCTTCTTCGTCAATGATGAAATTTTCGTCCTCGTCCATGAGGTAGCCGTACACGGGCTTGCTTGTGACGGGCTTCCCACTCATGCCTTTTGAGCGTTTTACCGCCCGGATTTTCTTGCTCGTATCCCTCACCAGCCATTCGTTAAAAATGTTACGCAAGGGCGCAAAATCGTTGTCGCCCTGTGCGCTGTCTACGCCGTCATTGATGGCAATGAAGCGGACGCCGTTCTGTGGGAAAATCATTTCGGTGTACATTCCCACTTGAAGATAGTTTCGCCCTAACCTTGACATATCCTTTACGATAACCGTTCCCACAAGCCCCGCTTCAATGTCGGCAAGCATGGACTGGAAGCCGGGTCTTTGGAAATTTGCCCCGGAGAATCCGTCGTCCGTGTACCATTTGAGGTTGGAAAAGCCGTTCTGTTTTGCGTAGGCTTCAAGGATTCGCTTCTGGTTGCTTATGGAGTTGGATTCGCCTTGAAGCGTGTCTTCATGCGACAATCTCGGATAAAGGGCGGTAATGAGTTTCTGGGTGGTCTGTCTTGGCATAATGTCCTCCGTTTCCGACAGCCAGCCCCACTATTCCGTAGGTCTATTATACCATAGGGCGGGGCTGGCTGTACAGTCCTTTTTGCTACTTTATGTCGAAAAATATCACATTTTTTTATTAAGGTTTATCGCATTATATAGCGTGGGCGGTTCTTTCCCCGGTTGCGGTTTCCGCTTCCAGCACTTTCATCATCTTGTCGGCGGCAGTGGCGGTAGTGCCTTGTTTGAAATAGCCGGAAACCACAAGGACGGTGTTCCCTCTGCGTACCTCGGTCACGCAATCCGGGCGGCGGGCGGTGGTGGCGGTGCTTTTCTTGGGCGTGTCGGTCATAGGCAAATCTCCTTTCCGTTCAGCAGCGTTTTAAGGCGTTCCATTTTCTCCCGTGCTTTGGCTTTTCTGAAATTCTCCCCGGTAATGCGGACGGGGGTACACATTTCAATAAGGCGGTCATATATCCGGGCATGGGCGGTGTCCTCCGGGTTCTGCAATTCCTCCAGAGTCAAGTTTGTTGTCACGATTAAGGGCTTGCCGCTTCGGTATCGGCTGTCAATCACGTTGTAAACCTGTTCAAGCCCGTATTCCGTGCCACGCTCCATGCCGAAATCGTCAAGGATAAGCAGAGGGAAGCTGCAAAGGCGGGCTATGTACTCGTTCCTGTCCTTGTAGCTGGCGGCAAGGTCGTTGAGTATCAAGGCAAAGTTTGTCATGCACACGGAAATCTCTTTCTCCATGAGGGCGTTGGCGATACACCCGGCAAAATAGCTCTTGCCTGTGCCTACCATGCCCCATAACAGATAGCCGATATTCCCGGCTTTCATTTCCTCCCAACACTCCACATAGGCATGGGCTTTGTGCATTTGGGGGCATTTCCCGTTGTCGTTCTCAAACGTCCATTCCCGCATAGCCGGGTCGGTGAAGCCTGTCCGTTTCAGCCGTTCCACTTCCTCCCGGTGCTTGTATTCCCTATGGCTGGCTTCCAGCGTTTCCCGGCGTTTCCGCTGACAGTCACATTCTTTCGGGTGGCGGTCACGCCCGAAAAAGGTTTTGCCCTCCGGGAAGTAGGCTTCTTTGGGCTGGCGGCAGCTCCCGCAATATAAAAGCCCGTCCTCGCCCGTGTAGTCCTCCGGCTCTGCTTCCTGTGCCGTGGCAAGCCGGAAAATGGCGTTATCATAATCGCTCATAAAATCGTCCTCCTTGTTCATGGTCTTTTACGCCCTGTTTACGGGGCGTTGTATTTATGTGGTCAAAGGCTCTCGCCCTCTTTGTAGGAATAATCGGGGATTCCTTTCTTTCCTGTGCCTTTCCTGTCACGTCTTGCCCACATACGGACAGCGGCGGCATGGTTGGCGTACACTTTCCCATAGGCGGCTATGAACTCGCTCAATTCCTCAATGAACCGTTCCAGCCTGTCCGGGTATTCCCCTTTCAGCTCCGCATACTCGGATTCGGAGAGGAAAAGGTTTTTATATCTGCCAAAGGGTGCGGGCTGCTCCCCACTCACTCCTTTTCGTTGGTTCTCTTTTAGTTGGTTTATAGTAAGTTGGTTAGGGGTCGGTTTTCCGTCCAACGCAAAGGTCGGTTTTCCGACCTTATGAGGGTCGCTTTTCCGGCTATCAGAGGGTCGGTTTTCCGGCTGTATGGCAGTCATATGGTCGGAAAACTGTACCACTGGCATTTGCGGTATTTTCACATAAAGACGGTTCGGTGCGGAGAAGCCCCGGCGTTCCCTCACCAGAAGCCCGGCAGCGTCCAGCTCGTTCAGTGCGCTTTTTATGGCGGTGCTGCCTTTATCCAGCATTTCCGTTATCTCCGAAACGGGATAGACAATATACGTCCTGCCCTCGCTGTCCTGCCAGCCGTTCTTCTGTGAGAGGGTGGAACGGTCAAGAAGCAGCCCATAGAGCAGCCTTGCAGTATGCGACAAGTCCATTTTCAGCAGAAAATAGGGATAGGGCAGAAAACGGGGCAATATGGTGTCGGCTGTGATGTATTCGGTTATGGTTCTCACCTCCTGTCTGTGGCTTCTGTTACGCAGTTAAAACGGCATTTTCGGGGGTAAAGGATAAATGTATCGGCTACCCGTTGAGGGCGGTCAAAAAAGCCTTGATTTATGGGGGTCTGGAATATCCTAAAGCGTGACATTTATCCCTCTGTTTCCGCTTGCGCTGTGCGGCTTTGATTCTTTTCATGCGTCCGGCGCAGTTCGGGCAGTATTTCCCCCGGTTTGACTTGGGGAGAAAATACCCGCCGCACTCGATACAGCGTTTCCTGTCTGCCCGGTGGAGCAGGGCGGCTTCCAGTTTCCCGTCCAATGGCAGCACGGCGGCAATGAACCAGCGGCATAAAAGGGAATAGCTGATACTCTGGACGCATACGCAAGGCTCGCCGTTATCCAGCAAGATACAGTTGCCGTTATCGTAGTTGCAGCACTCATGCACAAGGCGGCGGGCGGCTCTGTACTGTGGGTAGTCCATATAGGGGCGTTTACCGTTCATTTTCCTGCCCCTTTCCCCGTTCCGGCTCACGGCGTAAGATTTTGTCAAGATTGCTTTTCACGGTCTGCAATTCCCGGACGTTCGCTTTCTTCTCCCGGTACTCGTTGTAAAGGGCGTTTTTCTCTTTGGTAAGCTGCTCAATCTCGGTCTGTAATGTTTTGGACGCTGGCAGTTTGGAGATTCCCTGTGCCTTGAAATACCGGGCGGCAGATTCGGAAATGATAAACTCGCTTTCGTGCTGCTCCCGGTAGCTCTTGCGGGCTTTCTCTGTTTTCTGTGCTTTCAGCCCGTCACGGGCGGGCTTGGTCTTGATGTACGCCAATAGCTGTTTCTGCAAATCCTTTTTCTCCCGCAAAGTGCTTTCCACGGCTTTTAGTTCCGCATGGACGTTTGACAGCTCTGCGCTGGCGGCGGCAAGGGCGGCTTCCAATTCCTCCGGGGAAGAAAAGCCGGATTCCTCGTAAACGCTCATGGTAGCCGCCATTTGCTTTAGATTGTGAACAGCCGCCCAGCGGTCATATCCTATACCCTTGCCCTCGGCTCGTTTCGCTTCCCGGTCTACCATGCGTTGTACTCCGTCATTTTTCGGGGCGTTTACAGCGGCTTTGTTGCGCTGTAAGCGGTCTTTTATGCTGCGGGGGTATTCCTGTTTGGGTAGGGGCGTTTCGGCGGCTCTGGCGGCGTTCTGTGCGTTTATGGTGAGTACTTCCAGTACGGCGGCACGGTCAAAATCATCACCCAGTTTCCGGGCGGTGATGGGCTTCGTCCTGTCCGGCGTGAGATAGGATAACCGCCCCCGGCTCTCCTTGACGGTCACGCCCTGTTGTAGCAGCTTCCCGGAAAAATCCTCAAAGGAAACGGCAGAGGACAGGACGGCTCGGATTGTGCGCCGTAATTTCTCCTTGTCGGTTTCAAACTTGGTCTGTTTAGGCGGCTCTCCTGTGGCGGCTTGGGAAGCGTTCTCTTTATCCAGTGCGGCTTGTCCTTTCCGCTTCGCCCAATACTCACGCTCGGTAACTCGGTTCTTGCTCCCGTTCAGCAAGTCAATCTGATAGAGGTTTTCCCGGTGGCACATCTCCATGACTTCCGCTTTGAAATACTCCATAGCTGCGTCCGTACAGCGGTGCTTGCAGCCCTCCCTTGTGTCGGCTGGTCTTTCCATGTAGGGCAGCAGCGGCACTTCCGCAATCCGTAGGGAATTGATTACGATATGCACATGGATGTTGCCGCTGTGGTTATGCCCGTCCGGGTGGGTGCATACAAGGGCTTGGTGTCCGGGGAAATGTGTCTTGCAAAATTCCTCGCCCAACGCTTGCGCCCGGTCTACGGTCAAGCCGTTGTCTGGTGCGTCACGGGGGTCAAAACTGATAATGTAATGGTGGCTCTTTACGTCCTCCCGTTTCTGGTTCTTGCCGTATTTCAGATTGAAACGCATACAGGCGATTGCAAAATCTTCCTCACCGCAATTCAGAGAGGAAATGCGGTAATCGTCACGGATAACAAGCTGCCCGTTTCCGTCCAGTGTGGGCTTCATGGTAAACTCGTCATGCTCAAAGGTTAGGTACTGCTCGGCAGCTCCGTAATCGGCATTTTTAGAGCTGATATGTTTGAATGTTGCCAACGGCTTCACCTACTTTCTGCAAGACTTCAAACTTCAAGGCGGCAAGCTCCGCTGTGGTGGCTCGTACCTCTTGGGAGAGGGCGTTATAGGGTGCGCCGTACTCGTTCAGACAGCGGGCAATCTGGTTCAAGTTGCCGCCGATTTTCCCGTATTCGGCTGTGAGTTTCCCAACGGCAGAAAGCAGTTCATCATTGACCGGGGAAACGGTGATAACCGGGCGTATGCTTGACTTAATAAGGGCTTGCCGGATAAACTCGGCTTGGCTCATTTTGCAGAGGGTGACACGCTCGGAAAACTCGGCGTATTCTTCCTCGGTCAAGCGTGTCTTGATTACCCGGTGGCGGTGGGGCGTGTTGTATCTTTTCATGGCTTTCAGCTCCTTTCTTTTTATGGTTTGCCCTCTCACCAATAGGAGAAAAACAGGGGGCAAAGCGGAAGTGTTTTTTGAAAAATCCGAAAATATTTTTTCGGGGATTTTTCAAGCGGCGCAAGCCGCAAAAAGGCGGGCTTGGGGTGGCAACCCCAACAAGATTCCCATAGGACAAAATGAGCGATTAGCGAAATTTGGTACTGTGGTAGAATCTTGCTCTAAGAGAGTGGCGGCTTCCTCTGTGCTGGCTTCTCTCAATACATTTAGTGCCGCAAGCGGGGATTTTGCCAAAGTTGTGGCGATATTTCTCCCCTACTACCTACAACACCACGCAAAGCAAAAATGACGGAGATTTGCGGAAATTTCCCTCTATTCCTTACAACACCACGCAAGCCGGAATAGGCGGAAAAAGGGAACAAAAAACATATAAAAAAGCAGCAAATCTTTTTCAGACTTACTGCTTTTGATGACCAACATTAAGGGTATATTTAGTTTATTTTTGTAAGATAATGATTTCGCCCTCTCCACACGGCTCTTGGAAGCCTTCATAATGGTGTTCTAATATTTCATTAGTTACTATAAATGGAGAATTGGCATTTAAAAACAGGTTTCTTTTGTCTAACCTTTTTCGTAAAATTTCCTTGCTGGCTTTCATATAAACAAGTTCTACCGTACCGCCAGCTTTTTCTATCATAGCTTTGTAAAAATCACGATTTTCTTTACTCCAAAAGCTAAAATCAATCACTATGTTTTGTCCTTCTTTAATTAGCTTTAATAATCTTTCACGAAGTGTCAACTCGACTTTTTCTGATAGTTCCTCGTATTGGCTATCTGGGTAATCAATTCCTTTTTTTCCATAGATTTTCCACATTTCTTCATCTATCGAAAGTCGAATATATCCTTCTTTTTCTTTCTGCTTTGAGTAAGTGGTTTTCCCTGAACCGCATACTCCGCACATCATTATAACTTTACTCATATATAAACCTCTAAAGAAATCTCTTTGTATAGTCAACAGTCAAAGCGAAATTTGAATAGAGCAGCTACAAGTCGCTGTCTTATACTATCCTCGGTATCTATATTGATATGTCCGTTTTCAAGGGAAGCATATCTAATTCGTTTGTTGTAATGACGTAAAACCTCGTCCACGGCTTCCGGCTCTCCTTTAGTTGCTTTTATAATCGTTTCGTAAGGCACAAGATTAGGTTTCTCCATTTGAAAACACCTCCATTTCTTTTTGTAAAATCTGCAAAGCACTGTGTATGTGATACCATATTGTACTTCGGCAACGTCCATATAATTCACCGATTTCTTGTTGCGTATAATGTCCGAAAAAATAAAGGAAGATAATTTCTCTCTTTTTCTCCGGTAAAGATTGCAGGACAGTAGCAAGTTCTCCATTAGTGAAGATTACTGTATGATTGCATATAGTAACTGGGTATTCTTCATAAGGTGCTGTAAAATATCTATCTAACGTATTTAAGGGATAGAATTTTTCTTCTGTGAGGTATTCAAGGGATATTTCCTTTTTCTGCCTCCTGTTTCTTTCACGCCACGCATTGATAGCAGCATAGCGTATAACTACTTTACAAAAAGCATTAAAAGTATACATGATATGCTCCTTGTATGTTTCTGTACAAACCATAAAATATTCCCTCTTTTCCCACAAAGAGTGCTACATGATTTATAGTTACTTTTTGTAGACGGTACTACAATCTATTGTTTCCGTTTTACAGCTCTTGTATATCTATTTCTTCAATAGCTTTATCCAAAAATATCTCCCCGTCTAAATGCTCTAATTCGTGACAAAAACATTGTGCAAGTCCGTCCTCAGCAGTAATCATTATTTCTTCGCCGTATTCATTTTGCGCTTGGATTGTTACCTTTTGAGGACGAATTATTTTTACGCAACGATTAGGAAAACTAAGGCAGGCTTCGTTACATTCTTGGATACCACTATAACCTATGATTAACGGGTTTACCAGCTTTAGACAACACTCGTCATAATCAATCACAACAAGACGTTTTAATATTCCTACTTGATTTGCCGCTATAGCCGCACCATTTTCGGTCTGTTGAAGTGTATCCAACATATCATCAAGGATTTGTCGGATTTTATCGTTGATAACTTTTACTTCTTTGCACCTTTTTCGCAAAATTGGGTCATCATAATACCGAATGTTTCTTATTGCCATTATTATCCCTCCTGCTACTATCAGCCCTGGATTTTCTTGGACTTTCTTCAAACAAAAAAACATCTTCAATAGGGCAGCCGAATACCTTTGAAATGTCGTAAGCAAGCCAAATAGATGGTTCAAACTTTTCTGTTTCGATTGCATTAATTGCCTGTCTTGATGTTCCCACCATTTCGCCTAATTGTTCTTGGGTCATTCCTTTTTCTTCTCTTAATTCTCTGATTCGATTTTTCATTAACAAACTCCTTTCTGTAAGGTTGACCTTACTACATAGTATATCACTTTTTTGTGTAATGTCAACCTTACAAAATATTTTTTAAGAATGTATGAATGTGTGAGATTTCGTAGTCATCGGCATTGTGGAAAAATCTAAACTTTTGGATTTTTCCACAAATCCAAACTTATATAAAATCCAAACTTTTCTGAAAACAGCTTGATAATTGGGGATTCTTGCCGGAAAAAGTTTGGATTTCGTTTCACAAAGTACAATACTCCAATTATGACAAAATGCGTAAAACACTACTATTTAGCTCTGTTTCAATCAATTTATTCTCATTTCTGACAAGAGAAGTACAAAACAAAATCCAAACTTTTTTATCAGAAAATGCCTTGAATAAAGGATTTACAGAGGAAAGTTTGGATTTCTTCTAAGTTTGGATTTGTGGGAATGTGTATAACTGGCTATCTTATGGAATTGTGGGTAACTCTGTTTGCAGGACGTGGGAAAGCTGCACTTTAGCTTTTCCATGTGCTGTGAATAGAGTTATCCATGATTCCATAGCCTGTTATGCACATTTCCATAATGCTTGTCTTTTGGTCTTTGGTTTCTTTGGTTCGGAATAGTGTGGTGCTGGCGGTCTATCTCCTGTTTTCGGTTGCTTGCTTCTTTACCGTACATGAGCATTCGCGCCGGGGTTGTCGTTGCCGTAGCCCTCCATGAGATTGATTACGCCCCAAATGCCAAGCCCTGCTCCAAGTGCGATAACAAGTGTCTGCAAAACGTCTACTGCGCTGTTGAAAAATGCCATGAATATATCCTTTCTGCCGCGTCTGCGGCTGTCCGGCAAGCGGACAAAAGGCGGTCAGCGAATGGTCGCCGCCGCATAAAAAAACCGCCCTGTATGAAAGGCGGTGTCCCCACGCTGCGTAACTTCTGCGGCGCGGCGGTATTCAGTTGTAAGGGTTTGGGCGGTACGCTGCCCGGTAGGGGCGCGTATCAGATAGCCCGTGTTTACATTTTTGATTTCAGATCAGCTCCTTAAAAATATTTTTTATGAATGACAGGTAGGAAAGGGTCTTTTATCCGTAGTCGTCGGCGGTGTGGGAATGTGGGTAACTGGCTGTCTTATGGGGCTGTGGGAAACGCTGTTTGCAGGACGTGGGAAAGCCGCACTTTGGCTTTTCCATGTGCTGTGAATGGCGTTTTCCATAGCCCCATAGCCTGTTATCCACATTTCCATGCCGCAAATCTTTTACGCCCTTTCACTGTTTCGGGACAAGCCCCATGCGGCGGGCTATATCCTCCGCGTAAAGCTCCACATAGCGGCGTTCTATTTCTTCCCGCCACCGCCAATACTCCTGTATTGCTGCGTCAATGGCGTTTGCCGTATCCAGCAGCCACTTCATTTCAAGCTGCTTCCGCTGCTCCCGCTGTTTCTCCTGTTTCTTTCTGATACGCTTATTCATTTCTTGCGTCCTCCTGTAAATGCGCCCGGTTCTTCTCGTAAAGCCGTTCGCAATCCTTGATAAATTTCCGTAGGGCAGCCTGCCGCCGCTGTTCCTCCCGGATTTTCGGGTTGACAAGCACCGTAAAACGCCGCCTGTCATTTCCGGGGTGTTCACTCATGGTCTGCGTCCTCCTGCAAGCCCTCCCCGTCAATTTCGTAAACGTCAAATTCCTCGTCCGGCTTCACAATGGCGGGGCGGCGTTTGATGTGCTTCTCCATGTCAAAGGCGTTCTTCGGGTCTGCGTCGGAGAGGTACTTGTATTTCGGGTGCTTCGTTATGTCGAATTTATCCGAAAAGAACGGGCGCACCCCGCGCACTTGCAAGATACATTTTCCCCCGTCCATAACCGCGATTTCATCTTCGGTCATAAGCTGCTTTCCCAATTTCTGATAGTTCAGCCCGTGGGAAAGCTCCCGTCCCCTCGTTTCGGAAGTGTTGAAGCTGTCATGAGGTAAGCGCCTCGTGGACGCTCCCTCCCGAACCGTGCGGGCACCTCTCGATGCACACGGCTCTCCATATGCCGTCAACTAACAAAATCAGTCTTTTCCGTGTATCTCACGGTGGCACGCCGGACATACTGCCAGCGTTTTCCTGCGATTCTTTAGCATGACTTTTTCCCACTCATATTCACCGCTAAGGCTTTTCAGCCGTTTTACCTGATGAATCTCCACGTCATTTGTGTACTGTCCGCAGAGTTCACAAGTTTTTGAGCGCAGTTTTGCCGCTATGCGGTTTGGTCTGTCATACCGTTTGTAGGCCGGAAGAATATCTGCCTGCGGCACATTGGGCTTATCCTTGCGGATAAAAGGCCCTCTGTAAAATACGCTCTCCTTCATACCGCTTTTTGTCTTATAAATGACTGTAAACCGTCCATCCCTAAAATATTTCTTCTTAATCTTTCTGGTCTTTGTGCGGTATTTATTTGCGAATGTTTTCAGCATACTGTAATGCATCAGACTCGCAAACTTACTCATTGCGCATACATTACATGCCAGTGAGTAGTAGTTGTACAGACCTCTGATTTCAGAGTTGTACTTTGACAGGATTTCAATGTCTTTGCGGTTAATGAGCTGTGGTCTGTGGATGGCTTTCCAATGCTCTTTGTGTGTAACTTTGTCTTTCTTGATACGGATTGCACCATACTCCAATAGTTTCGATTCCCATTTCTCATGCGGCATATATAGTTTCACTGCGCCGCTGTATCCCTTCACTTTCCTGCCTTGGCGTTTTGTGACTTCCTGACTTTTTGAAATTGAAATATCGTAGCCAAGAAACCTCGCCCGGCCAGTTGCGTGGGTGATTTTGGTTTTCTCCACTGACAGCGTAAGGTTCAGTTTTTCTTTGAGGAACACGGCTAAATCTGCTTTTAAGGCTTCAGCGTCCTTTTTGCTCCCGATAATGCTTATGATAAAATCATCCGCATAACGGACGTATTGCAGGTTTTTGTAAGTTTCATCCCGAAACTGCTTAGACGGGATTTCCCTCTGTTTCTCCCGCAGTCTGCGTAATTCCCCGGCACGTTCTTTCTTTTCGGCTTCGGAAAGGCTGTCCCATACTTCCCTGTTCCGGCGCATAAACCTCTGCACCTCACGGTTCCGTCTGGCGTATTCCGGATTCACTTTGCGGTTTATCCTGTTTCCTTTTATAAAGCCTGCCTTATATTCCTCCACGTACCTATCCAGTTCATGCAGATAAATATTTGCCAGAACGGGACTGATGCCAGAACCCTGCGGAGTGCCGCAGTATGTCCTGTTGTACTGCCATTGTTCCATATATCCGGCTTTTAAAAACTTCCACATCAATGTGATAAATGCTTCGTCATCAATGCGTCTGCGCAGGATATCAATCAGCACGTGGTGGTCAAAGCTGTCAAAACATGCCTGAATATCCCCCTCCACAAACCAGTTTGCCCCGGCGAATGTCCGCTGTATCTGTTCGAGGGCTGTATGGCAGCTCCTCTTTGGGCGGAATCCGTGGGAATAGTCGGAGAAGGCTGGTTCATAAATGCTTTCCAGTATCATTCTGACTACTTCCTGCACCAGCTTGTCATCCCCGGAAGGAATCCCAAGCGGACGCTTTTTACTGCTGTTTTTCTTCGCAATATATGTACGCCGTGCAGGTTTCGGGCGGTAGGAGCGGTCTTTCAATGTGCTGATGATGCGCTCTATTCTCGGACTGCCCATCCCGTCCAGTGTTTCTCCATCCACACCCGGCGTCATGCTCCCCTCATTGGCGTAGATGTTCCTGTATGCCAACAGGTAGAACTCCGGGTTGTACAGGTTCCGGTAAAGCCTTTGGAACCTATACGATAAATCTTTAGACTGTTTGTTCAGGCTATTTAATACATCAGTTGGATTTCTCATGATGCCTCACGCACCTTCCTTTCTTGTTTGTATTAAAAGCATACTGCTCCCCTTCGTCATGTGGGCGGCTCTCCCGCTTCCGTTTTTACGGCTATCCCTGTAAATCCAGAGTCCACGGGCTACTATGGGAGCTGTGTAACCATGCCCGCAAATGGGCGGGTTTAGGTCATCCCCGGTAGCGTATGCCATACATAGCGTTCCGTGTTGTCGGTAATCTTTGTAGATATGTGGCGTTCGCCGTTCAACCTAATCTAAGGCTTGCCTTGCTTCGGATATCACACGTCTGCCGACAATCGAGCGACAGCCGCCAAAGCACCGTGCGTTCCATCTCCTTTCGCACGTAGGCCAGATACTCCCAGGCTCCGGCTACCAATCAAGCAGTTTAGCTTTCATCCTCATACACGGATTTTCATCCCCGCATAAAATGACGGTTAGAAGATTGCGCCGTTTTATGCCAGTTATAGCCGTATTTGCTATAACAACGACATGCTACACTCCCCAGAAGGTTTCCCTTCACGGATAAGTCGTGGAATGATAGACAGTAAATTTTCACCTTCCTTTCTTTAATATCTTTGTCTACCGCTTGCTAAAGGCGGTTTATGGCATACACCCTAACGGGCGCACTATGGTTTCCTTGCCTAAAATCTCCGATATTTCTTTGAGGGTGCTTTTTTCCTTGCCGCCCAAGAAAAGGGTCGTGTCGCAGTTGCCGACTATGGTATCGGCGTTGTCCTTGTAGATCGCTTTTAGCTGGCTTTGTGATTGCAGAATGATTGAAGCGGATATTTCCCGGCTTCGGATTGTGGCGATCAGCTTTTCAAACTTTGGTATCTGCCCGATATTCGCAAATTCATCAAGCAAGCACCTTACATGGACGGGAAGCCGCCCGCCGTATTCATCATCTGCCTTGTCGCACAAGAGGTTGAATAGCTGGGTGTAGAGAATACTCACAACAAAGTTAAAAGTGTCGTCGGTGTCGCTGATAATGACGAAAAGGGCGGTCTTTCTGTCCCCCAGCGTGTCAAGCTCCATTTCGTCCGTTTCCATAAGCTCCCGCAGCTCCCGTATGTCAAAGGGGGCTAACCTCGCGCCGCAGGAAATGAGGATAGAGCTTCGCGTCTTGCCCGCTGATAGCAGGAATTTCTTGTACTGCCGGACAGCGAAATGCTCTGGGTCTTTTTCTTCCAGCCGTTCAAACATGAGATCAACCGGGCTTTGAAATTCCGGGTCGTCCTCGCGGGCTTCGCTGGCGTTTATCATTTCAAGCAGCGTCGTGAAGTTCTTTTCTTCCTCCGGGGCTTCGTAGTGGATATAGCCGATAAGGGCGCAATAAAAGAGCCGTTCCGATTTCACCCAAAAATCCTCCCCGGATTTCTCCCCGTCGCCTTTGGTGTTGGCGATTATGGTATTTACCAGCTTCAAAATGTCCTTTTCACTCCGCAGATACGCAAAGGGGTTGTACCGCATGGACTTCTTAAAGTTAATCGTGTTCAGCACTTTTATCTTATAGCCGCCCCGCTGTAAGAGCTTCCCGCACTCGATTAAGACAGTGCCTTTCGGGTCTGTGACAACATAGCTGCTGTGCATTTGCATAAGCGACGGTTTGACGAAAAACCTTGTCTTGCCGCTGCCGGAACCGCCGATCACAAGAATGTTCTTATTCCTCGCGTATTTCGGCTGCTTCGGGCGGCTGTTCATGGTGAGCCGTTCCGTCTGTGTCAGCGGGATATTGTTTTCAAATACCGGGTCTATGTACGGCTTTATGTCCTCGGCTGTCCCCCAGCGGGCGGAACCGTACTCAATGCCTTTGCGGTATTTCTTCGCGTTCTTGCCTTTCATGTAAACGGCAAGCCGGATAATCACCGCGCCCACAATGCCTATCAGTAAATCGGCGGGGTGGAAGCTGGGGGCAGCGGAAGCAAAGGCGGCGGTGAAGCCCTCCCCCAAGTGTAAAATCTTCTGGCTTGCGTCCATGCCGGGGGAAAGCCGGACAGCCGCGCCCACCTTGTCAAACAGGTACACAAAGAGCAGATAGGGCGCGTTTAGGATAAGCAGCTTCTTGATCTCCGGCTTCATAGCGATACCTCCCTGTCCTTATGTTTGGTCTGCTGGCGGCTGGCGTTCAGCTCCTTTGCCTTTTCCCGGAAAGCGGCTAATGCCTTTCGGATTGAGGGCTTTTTGTCCTGTGTCAGCTTCTTTGCGGAAAACTCCTTGAAAGCGGCGGTCAATGCGTCTGCGTCCCTGCCCTTGAAGAATACAAGATAGCGGGGCGGGGTTTCCGTCGCGTCCTTTTTCAGCGCAAAGTCGATACCGTACTTTTTGGCGGTACTCTCAAATGCCTTGATATTTTCTTTCGTGATCTCAATGTTGGAAACGCCCGTGTTCTGCTTCATGAGCTGCTTTAGTGTCTGTTTCCCGTGGGGCTGCTTCCCGATCTGCTTCTTTGACTGCGCAAGCGCGGCTTTCATTGCCTTTTGCAGCACTTCGGCGGTCAGCTTCCCGGTCTTGATATACAGGGCAACGGTTTTCTCGTTGATCTCGTCCTGCATGGGGTCTGTCCCTCCTTTCGGGGTGTCCTATGGGGCGGCGGTCAGATACGCACCCGCAGCCCGTTTAAGTCGTCGGCTCTGATACCCACCAAGTACCATTCCTGTTTCATGTTCATTTCAATGCGGGTCGGCTTCCATTTGCCGCGGGTGAACACGTCGAAACAGTCCCCGCAATGCAGCCCGCCGTAATAGCTGGCAAGGTCAAAGCGAATGTCGTAGCGGTCTGTGCGCTCGTCAAATACCAATGCTCCCGTCATTTTCTGTGCCATAATAAAATCCTCCTTTTGTGGTTACAGGCTTTCGCCCGGTTTGAATGAATAGGGGTCGTGCGGCTCCTGTGGCGCAAGTGCGCCGCTTGCCATATCGTGAGCCACAAGGGACGTGTAATAGTTGCCGATTGTGGACGGGGCATTGAAAAGCACCGCCCGTAAATACTGCTTGATGTTGCGGATTTTGGTGGTGTTCTCCCGCATACAGTCCAGCACAAAGCGGATATGTTCGCCGTCCAGCTTCATAAATTTTGCTTTCACCAGCTCGGCGGGGTAGTCGTCCCCGGCAATGCGGATTGTCTTTCTCCGGGTGCAGACGGTTTCAAGCATGAGGTCAACGATCTCGTCCAGCCTGTCCCCGTCAAACTTCATATCCTGCATGAGAATGTCATAGGAGATATTGTCCTTGATGATCTCCCGGTAAATCTCGAAAGCTGTCTGTGCGTCCGATTCCTTTCGTTTCCGTTCCGGCGGCGTAGCCGCTTCTCTGTCAGAGGGAGAGGGGTTAGGGGAAAGGATAGGAATGGAATGGGTACTTTGTAAATCTGTATTTATTTTTTCTTTTGTTGGTAAGTCAGTTCTTTGTATATCTTTATTTAATTGCATTGGATTTTCCAACGTAGGTTTTTCCAACATTGGTTTTTCCTGCGTTGGATTATCCAATGTTGGATTTTCCAATGTAGGTAAATCCGGCGTAGGTTCTGTATGCGGCTGCTCATAGATTACATAATCGGCACCCCGCAAGCGTCCCCTTGCGTCGCGTTCCCTTGAACGGACGATATACCCGGCACGTTCCAGCTCCTTTATGGCTTCCCGGATAGCGTCTATCTTTTCCCGGTTGATCTGTGACAGCCCCGCAAGGGTGTAGTCCCAATCTTCGGGAAGTGACAGCATTTGCGACAAAAGCCCCTTTGCCTTTAAGGTCAGTTCCTTGTTGCGTAAATGGTGGTTGCTCATAACGGTATAGCCCTTGTTGCGCTCCACTCGGAAAACTGCCATAGCTTCATCACTCCTTTGGTTGTGGATTTGTTACGCGATAGAACGCCGTTTTGCCGGGTTTAGGTATAAATCCCTGTCCCCGCAAAAAACGCGCCCGCAAAGCCGCTTGTAGCAAGGCTCTTTTTGCCCCTATTGCGTAACATGAGGGCATAAAAAAAGCGGCGTTCCTGTTCTCCCGTGTAGGGATAGAGAAACGCCGCGTATGCGTCGTATTCAGTTTTCATTTATTCTTTCTCAATGCTGTATGCTGATGTTTGGGCTTGCAGGGTTCCGGGCGGCATATCAAGGCTCTTTCCCTCAAAAGTAGTAAATTGGTAGTAAATTCAGCTTGAAATCCTGCTTGTATGCCCGTAAATCAAGGCTTTTTTGAGATAATCAACCATTTTATCATACAAGTCTCCCTCATTTTAGGCCGCCAGTTTTTAAAAGCCCCCGGAGCACTCCGAGGGCTGGTTGTTAATTATAGCGGAGCACATACACTGTCATAGCTCCGACAATGCCGTCCACTACAATGCCGTAATGTGTCTGAGCCGCCATGACAGCCGCTTTCGTAGCCGGGCCGAAGATTTTATCAATATTACTCTTTCCCTTGCTGTTTTTGGCCGGCAAGAAGCCAAGGCGAATCAAATGATACTGTGCCCAGCCTACATCATTGCCTCGCATCCGAATAGGTTTAAGCTTTAGGAGCCTATCGGGAGGATCGTAGGGATTTTCATATGGTACTTCCGGCGTGCTCATAATTTCCCCATACCACAAGTTCATATCCACGTTTCCAGAGATGCCGGTCACTCTCTCCTTGCTGCTAAACTGCCAGCCTTCCAAGGTGTGTTTAATGATCGGCTGATTAGCCACAACCGGATTCCGGTACCGGGCAATCCAAAATCTACAAGTCAGATAGCCGGACCAGGGCTTTATGTAGCTGTTGTAAAAAGATAGGCCCGTGTACACCCCAAACTCCAAACCGGCCGCCTCAATGACCTTCTGATAGGCTTGGATGATGCGGATCAGTTTCATGCCAAGTCCCTTTTGGCAAGTATCTTCCACATCCAGCCAAACCTTGACCTTACGCCCAGCCAGGATAGACAATACCTTTTTCGCATCCGCTCTGGCTTTATCTAGGGTGGTTGCGTAGGAATAGTTGTACACTCCGACAATTGGCACTCCGGCCTTTTCACAGCCTTTCCAATTATTTTCAAACTGCTTGTCCGGATTTAAGTCCTTGCGGATGACTTTAAGAATTGCTCCCTGAACGCCGGAAGCTTTCACCTTGGCCCAGTTAATTACCCCTTGATAGCTGGACACATCGATTACTTTCTTACTCATAATCTTCCTCCTCTCCTGCTCCGTCAGCTTTTTCCTGTAATACCTCTAAAGCACGCTTCAATACCTTCGGCATGGGACCGCCCATGATTCCATAGTTTTCAACAATAGAGATTCCTTCATTTGCAATAAATGCCATAATTACCGCCGTTTTGATGTAAGCCACTCCTAACGTCACATCCAGGCGATAGGCCACCATTACCACCAGCAAAGAACAACCCTTCCGGATCAACCCTTTCCAAGCCGAAATGCTGTTAAGCGCTCCACTATCTGACTTGCCGCTTTTCTTCCAAACTGCGGCAATCAGCAAGCCCATCACAAAATCTACTCCCATAAGGATAATTAACGTCAGCAAATCTTCCGTCCATCCTCCGAGCAGTACATTAATAATAAAGCTTCCTACTGCTCCAAAAGTGGTCAGTACAATTGCTTTTACAGTACTCAAATTCATTTTCTTCTCTCCTTTTCACATAACAAAAGGACCTCTGCAGGTCCTGGTTGACGGGTTACTATGTAGTTTTATTTTCTCAATTTTTTTCTCACCTCCTTAACGGTCTAAATGCAAAATTACTAGTAAAAGTAAACTTGTAATAACCTTTAAAGGTTATAGTGGCGCATCTATAACGGAAATATTAGGGATTAAATCATGATTAATAATGTAATGCCTATTCTACATCTGTTCTTTCTGTTGCAACCCAGAAAATAGTTCCGCCGCTATTTGCTGACACGTCACTATACGTATAAAATTCAAATCCATCGTTACCAACACTTTTTATAGTAGCTCTTACATTTGCAGAAAGTGCCCCACTGTTTACAGTAAAAGCGATACTTGGATTTTGGAAAGGCTTTTTGAATTTAACAGAGTAAGTGCGGACAGAGGAAGAGAATGTGCTTTTAACATTTCCGGCTTCTATGTGTGGCTTGTCCACTTCTATCTTTGCATTTACCTCTCTAATCTCCGCATCCAGTTCGTTGAGTTTGGTGAGGAGGGTCTTACGCTCTGCCAGGTTGTACCAGATGGCTCCCACGTGTGTGCGGAAAAACGCCATCTTATCCAATACTTTGTTAAGGATAGGGTGGTGATTTACTGCCCTATATTCGATAATTTGTTGCTCTCCTCCCTCCGGTGTATAAGTCTCCTCAAATGTTTCTATTTTTTCTGGGCGTATATCCGGCGCCCAGGTTGTTCCTGTTTTTGTGTTTGGCATGATTTAATCCTTTCTAAGATTGTGATTTATAGCCTATGATTTTAAAGGGAATGGCATATGCATTATTCGTTGTATACTGATCCGCAAAAGATCTTCGGCCATCTTCGGCGCTATATACAGTAGGTGATTTATGCCGCATATATCTCGCTATATTTATAGGACCAACGCTGGCTGCACCAGTACTAACAAATAAGTTTGTATCACAACTTTTTAAAGCCTTTACACTTAATAAAATATTGGCATTTGCTTGTTCCTTGTAATAAAACTCCAGCATATCATAATCATCACTACTTAAAATGATGTCTTGCGCAGCAAAGTTGTCATCTGGATTTGGATTTTCCCACAATAATACTCCTTTAAATCCTGAAACTTCTTTTTTTAATTGCCTAATTTTTTCAAGCAACGCTAAGGGATTAGATCCTCCAAATAAATTACTCATGTTATTCCTCCGAATTATCTAAGTTCATAATTTAATAAATTATTCAGCCGCTTTATATAACACCGAACACTGTACTACTCCCGCCTGTGAGGATGTCGAAGTATTTCTTAGTCCTATGACCGCACGCCCTGTCAAAGAATTAATGGTATTGCCATAAAGTACTATGCTGGAATTTCCAGTCCATATGTTTATCAAAGCAATAGGAATATAACCCTGTTTAGAAACATCGACCACATGATTTACGTATGACGAAGCACCTACGGATACACCACTAGGAGGTGAAACAAAATGTTCTTGAATAAATTGGCTTTTATTTAAGGAATTAAGTTCAGTTGTAACTTTAGTGGAAGCCACTGTTGTTAAATCCCATTCGCCCGCGTCTTTAGCCGCTGTAAACTTATACAGTACATCCTCATAGATGCAATAATCCCCAACAGCATAAGTTTTAGTCTCGCTAAACTTATCCCCAATATTATCCTCTAGCTTGCCAACCCTATCAAACCACCCCTGCATCCCGGCAAGCAATGTAGTCCCTTCGGTGGCCTGAGTATATGTACCAGTAAGCTTAAGCATATATTGTTGGCCAGGCTCCCACAGACACACAATCTTAATAGCACCATCTAAAGGAATAACATCTGTGATACTTAATGCAATCTTTGATTCTGCCTCCGTTAGCACCTCACCACTGCGCACAATGTCCCAGCCTCCATTAGCTCCTGCGGCCATACCCTCAACCATAATAGTCTGCTCATACCGCCCTAAATCCTCATTTAAGATAAATCCATCAGCCGGAACAACCACCACAAGCGTATTGTCGGCATACTCCAGCTGCTGTTCCGGGATACCTTTGAGGGTAATCGGGATGTCCACTTGCGGCAAATCGGCGGCGCGCCAAGTCATCTGTGCATAGCCTGCCTCATAACCAAGGATAAGATTGTAGGCATATTGTGCATCGTCTCCTGTCCCGGAGAAAAAGTACAACGGCGTCATACCTTCCCGCATCTGGGGGACTGTCAAAGTTTGAGTATAGGGGGCTGCCTCGCCTGTCCAACCGTTGGATGAGAGGGTTATGGGGATATCTATGCCGGAGCCTCCCTCTCCTCCTGCGCCTCCTGCCAGAATATACTTAGAGGTTACACTGTCCCAGTTATAAAGCAGCCGGGGATCTACGGATGTATCCACATAAAGCACTTTCGGTTCCCCAGGTATTGGAAAATCTGCAAACGCCCCAAAATGCACCTCTTCCGGACCTACCTCCCCCTGCGGTCCCGTTTCGCCGCGCGGTATCACAAAATCAAATACTGCATCTTGTTCTGTGCCAGAATTTCTGACACTTGGTACACCGCCTGGTTCCGATGCCGTTACAGATCCGATAGTAATAGTGGCCGCTTCTCCCGGATCTCCTTTCAGTCCATTCTCTTTCAGCTCCGCAACCTCCTGTAATGCCTGTATCAATGCGCCAAACTCGTTCTGGCTCTCCACCGCGGAGCTGTCTATATTAGACGGATGCACCATTACGGTAAATATAGGCGTAGTAATATTATCCTCACCCTCAATCATTTGTAACTCCACCTGGACATATCCGGCCACGGCTAACATTTGATTGGTAAAATCCGCTTTAATCTTCCCATCTACCACCTGGCACGGCAAATAAGACACCGTTCCATCCGGCTTTTTCGCCCATAGTGTAATCATTTCTTTATCCAACTCCATGATCTGTCCTGCAGCCGTCAACGTCACCAGAGTGCCACGCCCGATATTGCCCTGCTGTGCATCCATCTTTTTGAGCGGATAAAGATTGTACAAATCCACAGTTATCGGATAATATAGCTTCATTCCTTTTTCTCCAATCTTATTGTCTCATACCCCTTCTGCCTGGCCTTGATTTCATAAACAAATCCAGTTCCTGGAGTGCCTTTAACTGTAAAGCTTCTTTCTGTTTTTTCTGACACATACATTTCCCCCGGTCCTTCCGGCTGTAAAAAGACTGCAAACCCAGCCTCCAAAGCTATGGTCTCGCAGAAAACATCCTCCAGGGTAATCTTACAGTCCCCATTTAATCCTATAACTCCAGAACCAACATCCCCAAAATATGCCCCAGCAGTTTCATAAGCGTTCAAACGCCGCTTCCCATAATGCTCTGTAGTGACAATTCTGTTCTTCCTTCCATTTACTTCAAGATTATAGAATTCTGCAGTAAGGGGATTAATAGAAAAGCCGCCGGAAGGAACCCCGGAAGAGCTGCCTTCTATTTCTCCTGCTCCAATACGTGTCCTAATAGTATTTGAACCTGTCCATAAAAGTTCCAAAAAAGAGGGGGCTAAATTAGCATAATACTTATCTACCCCATTTGATCCATTTAATTTGATTCTACTTGACTGATATCCTGTATTAATATCAATCTGTCCGCCTGTAATGCGTATAGCGCGCGCAAGCAGGCCCGTTACATCAGCCTTTACAATCTCGGCCCCGTTTGCGTCATGAAGAACAAACACTCCATCACCATTCCCTGGGCCTCCGAGTGTCAATGTGCCGCCCTTAATCCGATCTGCCAGCATCGTACCAGCCGTAATAAAATCAGCCACAATACCATTGTCGATCGTAGCAGCCATAGCATACGGGCCATTATAACCATTCTTGCTATGCCCCCATCCGTTCTGGTTCCAGCGCCAGACATTCTTAGCCGTTTCAATGTCATCTGTGTCCATAATCAGGATTTCATAAGGCTGTCCATTCGCGTTCTTATGTAGCGCCACATAGCCGCCATTTACACCTGTCAGCCAGTTTGTGGCATTTTTCACCGCTTCATCCAAAAAACCTTTTGACGGTTTATCTTCTATCTGCTGGGCCTGCCCTGCAATCGTAGAGGCAAGAGTTGACCGGACGTCCCCTATCTCCAGACTTTGGTATCTGCCCTTCAGCACATCATAAACAGTACGTACAATCTTAGCTTTTGCCTTTACTCCAAGCTTTTCGTACTCAACGGTAATCACATCACAGAGCTTTACACTCTCCAGCAAAGCAAGGTCTTTGTACTCCTCTGTCTGCCACAGGGGAATAAA
The DNA here is from genome assembly GCA_910576325.1 of Clostridia bacterium. Taxonomy (GTDB): domain Bacteria; phylum Bacillota; class Clostridia; order Lachnospirales; family Lachnospiraceae; genus Laedolimicola. The sequence continues at coordinate 46,156 of CAJTIM010000020.1, read as the reverse complement.
CGATACATGGATGTTCACAGACGGAATACCTATATTATGAGACTTCATATAGGCTTCGCCTGCACTTCGCAGCTCCGCTTCCGAAGGCCGCTCCTGAAACTCAGATGAAAAATCAACCGGAACCGTTCTTGGATATGGGAAATTAGCCGCCTTATCGGAAGAAATAACTTTCTCCGGAAGCTCCACCAAATTCCCCTCGCTGTCCGCCCAATAGGGATATATACCTGTAATCGTATTTGATATATTCTCTTCCTGCTTTAAATCCGTTATATTCTTGCCGTACCGCAGCACCACGCCTTTATCCGTCCCGCGATGTTCCCACAATTTCACAGTATAACGGTCAAATTCAAATTCCCCGCCATACACATCCAATATAGAGCCTTTCACGCCTCCAAGCCGGGAGCGGATGCTTGACGGTACGGCAACGTCAAAGTCTCCGGAAGTAGTTTTATCTGTCCAGAATGTATAGGGGCACGCCTCTGCCGCATGTTGTTCAAATCCTGCCAATGCTCCGGCCGCTGTCTTGGAAGCAAACGGCGCACACGGAATATAGGACAATTGATAACTGATATGCTCCGCATTGATAGTAATGATCCCTTTTATGGGCTTCGATATCTTATAGACAGAAAAAGGCTGAGGTTCCTGGCCTTCCCCTGGTTCTGCAAAAATAAGAGAGGCCATTTTGATATCCTCGCACAAAATACCATCAAGCGGATATTGCATTACTAATTCGTATGCTCCGTTTCTTTCTTCCGTGACCAGGCAGGATGTCGCATCCATCAGCCTGCCTAAACCATTGGAATTGAAATTGTTTGTCTTAGGTTCAAATAAAATCGGTATCATATCGTCCACCACCTTGGCTTTATCTGCACATGACTGATATTTCCCTCATAAGCTATGCCTGTTTGTCCAACCGGAAGCACAGGAAATCTTTGTGCATTGATTTTTGAGTTGCAATTAAGCATACCTTTGTAGGCGTTCATAAGCTCACAGTCAATGTCTATATATTCCGGAATATCTAATATCCGGACAATTACATCACCAACCATCAAAGTCCCGGACATTCCATAAACACGAATAAGAGGCAGCGCCGGGAATGGAGTAGGATTAAACATCTGTATGCTGCCCGCCGCATCAATTGTAATCTCTCCTTCCAATAAGTACCTCTGGGGCTTACAATCAAAGGCCAGCGTACACTCCCCGGAGCGGTTCAAAACTCTGGTATCAAAATCCAATGGCCCGCCGAACCTGGCAAGCCGGTAATATTCCGGGTTGTAGCTGTCTTCTAATCTCACATAGCCGGAAGTCTGGAGCAGCCATTCCCTGGCAGCTCCGGACAAATCCTTGAACTTATGGCGGATAAATGCTGGATAATTAACTGTAATATTCTTAAACCGGCCATTATCCAAGACCAGGCTTCCATTCCTCCCCGGAACCTCTACCAGCTCCACATCACGTTCCGGAGCATTGAATGTACCACCTCCGGATATGTAAAGGCCATAATCCTTACTGCACTTTCCTCCATAAACAAAATAGCCTATCATGCATAGACCGCCTCCTGCCTCTCTATTGCTTCCTGTACTTTATCAGCCACCAAATCCGCCAGCTCTCTCACATCCTGTCCTGCTGCTCCATAGACGTTGACCGTCATTCCGCCTAAATAACTTGTATTGGTAGTCTGATTGGTTAATGGCTGCACTATAGCACGATTGCCCATCACAGTCAGCAGCTCCGGCCCGGCCTCACCTACAACCGCAGAGCCTTGGGAGAGGACGCCGCCTTTGGCCAGATAAGGAATCTTCCCTATTTCTCCAAAATGAAAGCCTACCTTCTCACCTGAGAATGGGTTTGTAAATGAAAGAGAGTTTACTTTTCGAATAACCCAGTTGATTCCATCAATCATTCCGTTTACCAAAGCAATAATTCCATTAAGGGGCGCTTTCATGACAGCAACCAAGCTTCCAACTATTCCCCCAAAAATCTCCTTTAACCCCTTCCATGCACGTTCCCAATCTCCGGTGAATACTCCTCGAATAAAGTCTATTACTCCATTCATGGCTAACATTATGGAATCCCAAATATTCTTTAGATTTGCAGAAAATGCATTAAGTATATTTCCCAAAAAAGGAAATACTTCTGCCCAGTCCTTGGCAAAGATATTCTGGAGAAATTCATCCACTCCCTGTAATATTCCTTGTATCTCATCACCTTTTACAGCTATCAATGCAACCAGAGCAATAATTGCTGCAATTAAGGCCACAATCGGATGTGATATTAAAAGCGATATGACATCCGATACTCCAACAATGGCCCCTGTTAAGGATCCCAAGGCCGCAACCAACGCTATTATAAGTAAAATAATACTTTGGGTATCCTCATCCAGTCCATTAAACCATTCCAAAAGTTCCGCAACCTTTTCAACAACAGCAGTAACTATTGGCATAATTTTCTCACCAAGTTCTGCCATCTGTTCTTGCAGCTCCGCATTGGCCTGGTTATTCTCTACCAGACTTTTGTTGTTCTCCTCCCAGGCTTTTCCGGCTTCCATCAATCCTTGATCTGATAGTGCCTGCATAACCAAATTCGTCCGTTCCGCTTCTGTAGAAGCATTTTGAAGAGCCAGATTAAAATAATCTTCTGCTGTTTCTGCTTCCCTTACTGCCTTATTCCATTCTTCATTAGCTTTTGTATTTTCTTTCAGGCTTACCCCAAAGGTCTCATTTTCCAATGCCGCCCAGTTTAAAACATCCGCAAAAGCGCCTGTTACTTGCCCAACCTTGACAGTCTCATTAATTGCTTCTGTCAAGCCATCAATCGAAATACCATCTATGTACTTTGACCAAGCGCCAATCGTACCATTGGTTAATTCAATTAGCTTCTCCTGTGATAAACCTAAAGCTTGTAAATTAGCCACTGTTGTAGCCGCTGTTTGATCGTCACCCAAAACACCATATAATTTCTTATAGATCTCCCCTGTTTCTTCCGCACTATATCCCGCCATTTGACTAGATACTTCAAGAGATCCCATAATCCTCTTATATTCTTTTGTTTCTTCCGCTACATCTTTTAAAGCACCAACAATGCTTTTTGCACCCTCGACCACAACCTCTGCCTTTAAAAGATCTTTAAAGTTAGACGCCTCTTTCCCTGTATGCTCCAGAGACTCCCCCGCTTCCTTTGCGGCCTTTGCCACCTCTTCTACCGGCTTCTCATCTATACCATTAATTGCGTCCTCGGTCTTTTTCGCCTCATCCTTCAATTTGTCAAGGCTCATTTCCGTAGAAACAATTTCGCGTTTAAGTGCGTTATATTGCTCTTCTGATGCTTTTCCTTCTTTAAATAGCTGCTGTACGTGCTTCTCTGTTTTTTGCAAAGCTCCAAGCTTTTCGTTTGTTTCTCCAATAGATTTTGCAAGCAGTTCCTGCTTTTGCCTGAGTAATTCCGTATTTTTCGGATCAATCTTAAGCAGCCGCTCTACATCTTTAAGCTGCGATTGTGTATTCCTAATCTGTCCATTTACATCTGACAACGCTTTGCTCAATCCAGATGTGTCACCACCCAGCTCAATTGTAATTCCTCTTATTTTAGTACCGCCTGATTTGCCAGCCATTTACTTACCCCTTTCCGAAAAATGCATAAATATCATCCTGGGTTGCCTTGTATGGATACTTCTCTTCATCATTTCCTTTCTCAATGAGCATATCGTATACCATCCCCATCGTCATTCCATCTAAAGCCTCATCCGAAAGCCCCAGCTCCGCACACCTTAACATAAATAAAGCCCCTGTACTCTCACGAACAGTAGGTCTTATTTTTTTTTAGGTTCTGCTGTTGTTTTCTGATTTAACGACCACAGTTCAAGTATCACCGGAAATACTTCATAAATACTAAAGGTTTCAAAGCCATCCAGCCACTCCCCAGGCTCTTCTCCTGCTGCCTCTTTGTCATACTGCCATGCCATAATCCAGGCCGCATTTTCAAAAATCTCCAGATCCAAAACGGAAAGCTGCGCCTCCTGTTTTTCCTCCTCCGTAGCCTCCTCGGGCAGCTCTTCCGCCTTTGCATATGCCTTCTTTAATTTGACCATATCGCTAATCATATCCCGGCCAAAAAAGTGGCGGTAAAGACGCAGGGTTAAGGCCGTAGCCTTAAACCCTACCTCTTTACCATCAACCTCAATTACTTTCTTCATTGCCAGCCTCCCCGGATGCCGCATCCTTTGGTACATACACCGCCGTATACCACGCCTGACGCACGTTGTCCGGTGTCTGCGCGGTGGTTCTCACCAGTACGTTCCCGTTCTCAAGCGCCGACGCGGAAATATTACTGGTTTGTGTCTGGGGTTCCTTTGTGTTGGTATTGGTTGTACTCCCAATCCCCGGCCTGGTCCCGGAGCAGTTATAGAGACAATACAACTGGTTATCCGCATCACCATCAATCTGATACAATAACGCGAATGGTTTTGGTTCCGCATTTGCGCTTTCCAGCATCACCTTATCCGTATCATCTAAAATAAATCCCCAGATATCCTGCATCATCTTATCCGGATATCTGGCCATCTCCAAGCTCCCGGAGTAACCGCCGTTCGCAATCGCCTGGTAATATGCGATCCCATCCGCATAAAAAGGGGTAACATCACCTTCCGCATCCAGCGTAAGGGTAACAGCTCCGGGGACCTTTACCGGAGGCTCCCAGGATGCCGTACCATCCGTCTGTGTCAGCACCGCATAAGCTACATTTTTCAAGTTAAACTGTACTCTATTTTCCTTCCTCGCCATCTTGCACCTCTATTTCATATATGATTTGATAACACCTCTCGCTCGAAAGATAATCTACGGATTTCTCCCAGGCAAAAGCCTTCAAAGCCTTCTCCACTTTTCTCTCCACGAGAAAGCTCCTGTTTTTCAAATAAAGCTCCACCTGTATGCTGTTCTGCGCGTAATACACTACGCCGTCCGCATAAAAATTATCGCTGTCTGTTTCCAGATAGCAGATAACCGGCAGCGGCGGAGCACCCGCTTCAGGAAAAGCCCCGTATACAACCGGAAGACCTGTTTTTTCCAGAGCTTCCTTCAATTTTTCTAAAGTCATTTATCTCTTCACCGCCACTTTCGCCTTTTTCTCAAGAGCTTTCGCCGCCTTCTGTTCCGCAGAATAGATATGGGTTATTCCATCTACATATCCCACTTTTCTTCCTCTTTTCTTAATGTCATGCCCAAACTCCAACAGGTGGGCCAAGCGAGGTTTCGCGGAGTTGTAAATCTTTATCCGGATATCCTCGATATTCTCAAAGACAACCTTCATCTTCCACCCCCGCCTATATTTCCCGGACTTCCGGGGAGCAGACGCTTTAATGTCTTTGACACATTCTTTGGCCACATCTTGTATATCCTGTTTCAATTGGTCTGTAACTTCCTGTGAATAATTGGACAGCTCCGCCGCAATCACAACAGCCAGTTCCTCCGGCCGGATATGTTTCCTCATCCTGTTACACCGGCCTTTTCTTCCAAATAAATCTCAATGAGATCCGAATCAGGCGGGGTATAGGTCCGGTACACCCCATACCTGACACCCTCAAGCTCTGCTATACGTTCCCCTGAATAATTGATCCGTTGGGTCCTAAGCATAATGGCCGGGTTCAAACCGTCCCGGCTTGCCGCCGCCCACTCGCTGCGGGTCACAGAAAGAATCTCCACGTAAATCTCCGTTTCGGTTTCCGATGGAATCATCTGACCAATCTCATCCTGAACGTAGTTTTCTTTTATCAGCTTTACAACTCCATCCATTATCCGCCCGCTTTCTGGCTGAACAGCCTGTTATTTAACGCCCAGCGCAGAGATCGGGGCATAGGCCCGTCCTCTCTGCGCTTACGATATAAATATGCTGCATACATGCAAACAAGATTACGATCCCCCGGGGTATCCTGCAGGGCGATACCTTCCGTCTTTATGTACTCTCCGGCCGCTGAAATCAGGCCAGATAAATAACTGTCTAATTTATCGGTAGAAATCTGGAGATTTATTTTCAAAATCTCCAGAACTGCTTCATCGGCCAAATCCTGCACCTCCTTAAGCGGATGCCTTTGTCACATTGACTGTATAAACTCTTATTGCATTGCCATTCTTTACTGTCACAGTTAAAGGATGGGCGTTCCCGTCTGCCTCCCATGTCACGGTTCCGCCGTTCTTTACATTCTCTCCCTTGTAAGAAATTGCAATTTTAGCATCTGACTGAACGGAAGTAGCCTCAACCTTATCAGCGGCGGCGGAAGCTGTAATTGTATACGCATAGACCAATCCATTAAACTCAGGCGTCATCGTTTCGTTTCCAATCACCAGTTTGAGCAACTGCGCGTCATTGGCTTTATCGCCCACAAAATCCATAACCGTAGTTACGTCTACATTGTTGATGTTAATTGCAACAAAGGCCCCCGGAATCACCGGTTGTCCGTCCGCTCTCTCGGTTGCTTTAAATACAGTATTGTCCTGAATAAACTGGACCTCCCTGCTGCTCTCAATCACCATGCCGGCCCGAAGCGCCAACAGGTAGAGATCTCCATAGCCGCCAATAATGTCGCCATCCGGCATAAATTCCAGTACATCTACATCACCGTCAATAATCGGCATTACACCGGGGAATCTCGCTACCAGATCACCCGAGGCCGTAAAGGTTATAAGCTTAGACCGCAGCTTTGCATAGGTCCTGCTGTTCATAGCCCAGAACTGACGCCCTCTGCTATATCTGGTAAAGGTATTGCCAGTAGCCATCGCCAGATCCGCCCAAAATTCAACCGGATCTTTTGTGCTGTCCACCTTTACGATATTGCTGACCGATAAGTTCACCCAGTCCGGAGCATTGGCTGGGTAATCGCTGGGCCTGGAAGTCTGAGCCAGTCTCGTCACGATACCAAGAGGCATCTTAGACGCTGCGCCTTTTCCGTAAAGGATCGCTTTATCCATAGCCAATCCAATGCTTTCCGACAGCATCTCCACAATCCAGGAAGCCAGGTTCACATCGCTGTCATCTAAAATACTGTTGCACACAGGAATGAATCCGCCTACCTTGAAACCGTCGACGGAAACCTGATTAAAGCCAAAACTAAGTTCATTGAGCGCTCCGCACATCTCCGTCCATACGGCTTCGGGAATTGTGCCGGCAATTGTCTGACGCGCCACGCCATTCACAGGACGCACGCGGACACGATGCAGCAGCTTTGAATAGCGGTACATATTTTCCGCTATCAAATCCAGGATCACAATCGGAATTGTAAGTTCTGTTCCCTGCACGGCCCTTTCCTGTCCTTTATAGCTCCGAATCTGGACCAGGAAGCTTTTCATATCCTCCCGCTCCAGTATAGCCGCCCTGTTCTCCATCGGGAGCGCATCAAAAGCCCTCTGATTCATAGGCAGGGAACGAATGTTAATAACCGCCATTTTACCATCTCTCCTTTCGGTTTTCTCCGGTGTCTTTACATCCGGTTTTTTTCTTTCTATTTCCGCAAGCTCCTGCTCCAGACCCTCAATCTCGGTTTCCAGCGCAGACTTTGCCTCATCATGGGAAGCCTTTTCCGTATCAAAGGTTTCTACTTCCTCCGAGACTGTCTGCTTCTCCTCATCGGTCACAGCCTCTCCTATGGCTGTTTCCAGTTCTTTTTCACGGGTTTCAAATTCCTGATCCTTTTCCCGCAGACGAACAAGTTCTTTTTTCTTGTCCTCAATGCGTCTGCTCAGCATCAATGCTTTAAGCGCCATTTTGTTCTCCTTTCAGGCGGGCCATCATCTGATGCCGCCAATTCGTTATTTCCTTTTCCCTTATGGATTCATAATCCTTTTTCCTGGCCTCTACGGACGTATCCTCATAAGCCGGGAATGTTGCCACTGTAACCTCATACAATTTTACTCTTTTGACTCTCCAAACCGTAGGCTGCTCTTTTGCATATTCCACTTCCTGATCCAGAATGTCAAATCCAAAGGAGCACTGGGTCACATCCCCCCTCTTCACGCGTTCGTAGAGATTGACCGCATCCTGATCCTTCGGATTAATCAAGACGCTTCCCCACAATCCCTTATCATCCGCCTTAAGGGTCAGCGTTCCCGCCGTAGTGCGCCCCAGTACAAGAGTTGTATCATGATTCACCAACGCCCGGACATCCCTGTCAGTCTCCAAATCAAAAGCCCCGGGCTCAATGGTTTCATATGCATCTTTCCAGAGCCAGTACTTGCTTCCAAAAACTGAAAAATATCCGTCTATGTAAAGATTCCCATTCTCCTCTCTGGTCTGAAAGCCATTCTCCAAAGGAACCGCCGTTCTTGTGCTTATCACTGGTCATCACCTCCATTCAGCTTTTTTTGATCTCCTATCATGCCTCTGGGTATGTAGTTCTCCAAAATTATCAGTTCATTCAGCCCGGGAAGCGGTGAAAGCCCTATCCAATCCCTTACTTCATTTCCTGTCATAATTCCGCGGATGTATTGATCATCCGCTACGGCGGCCATATCCTTTAAATCATAGTTGTACAGGCTCCGGGAATTAAACCGGAAAAACAGATCCGGGCTGTACAGCAGCTTTTTGCTCATTTCCTGCTCAATGCCCTGTGCTATGGGCATTATCGTAGAACTAATAAAATTATTCCAGGCATCTCTTTTAAAGTCCCCGATACCAAGGACAAAGGGCGGAACTCCAAGAATCGATGCAACCGTGGTTTTGTCCAGCTTCACAAAATCGGCCAGGGCAAGATCCGATAAGCTCAACGGCTTCACCTGTTCCACAGAAAACTGCTCCGCCGGAATCAGCCAGGGTTCCCCGGCCTCCGCAGAACCGGCATATTCATTCAGGAGCTTGCGCCTTCCCTCCGGGCTGGAAAATTCATCCGTCATAGCGTCTACTTTAACAATAATGGACGGTTTCCATTTAGAGGACATAAACCCTTTTTCCGTAGCTGCCGCCTGTTTCAGATTATTGGCAACATCCGCCAATACCACCCGATAGCCTGTCCCCTTCCATGAATAATAGTCACTTGGATTTAGAGTAAAATGTAAAACATCCTCCGGATCATATTCCGTCCCGGAAATGAGCACTTTATAGTCCCACACACCGTCCGGTATAAAAGATACAAGTCCCGAAGGAACCGGGTACAAATTACGCAAATATCCCCTTTCTGTTCTTGGCCATACCACAGCATTTCCATTCCCGCCCAGAAACAGTGTTTTGACAACCCAATGTATAAAGCTTCGCCTTGTCATATTGCTGTTTGGATTAATATCCACTTTCCGGCTTAACTCATTTTTAACGCGGATATCGCCATCTTCCGTATTCTGCATCAAATGAATTGTCATGCTGGCTACAAGCCTTGCAATGGTATCCACCCCCGTACATATCTCGGGATTATTCGCCAAGCTTACATAGCCTGCACACTCCAAAGTATCCCATCCATCTTTTGATACAAAGGCTATACCCTTTTGGGGTGAGGGTTCCGCTCTGGCCGGCGCCATACTTCTTTTTCGTTTCCTGCTCATTTCCATTCCTCCGTTTTAACCTTCGCCAAACCACTTTTTGGCTTTATTGCTTTTTTCCATATTTGCCAGATAGCGGACACATCCGAAGACCGATGCATCAAATAGATCTATCCGGTGCTCTTCCTGTATTTTTTCGTACTGGATCATATCATCTGTCTTCTCAACTGCTCTTACATTCTCCACACAATATTCATAAGCCTGATTATGGAGATAGTAAAGGTTCCCATCCTTGGCCTGCTTTTCAATATGCCGGAAGCCCTCTGATTTGAGATAAAAATACTGGGGCTGGTCTATAATGTTGAATCCGGCGTTCTTCATGCCGATAAAGTACTCCCGACAAAACTTTCTATCATGTCCCACCTGTTTGATCCGGAATCCCATCTTTTTCATTTTAATAAACCAATTGACCACATCTGACGCATTGACCGTAGGCGAGTTACACATCGTCAAAACGCCGTCATCCTGCCATCCAAACAGCGGAATCCCATCTTCATCTGCTTTCCGATGGGCGGCAACAATCGGGAAAAAGGCATGAGCTATTACAATATCTACTCCCTGATAATGTCCATACAGCGCTGACGTTGTAAGATCATGAAGCTTTGACAAATCCGCCCCGCCAAACCAGTCTATACGCATCTGGGCCAACTGCTCCAAAGTCCAGCTGTACTTCTGATCGCTGCGCTTAAATTCATCCAAATCAAAATACGCTTTCATAGCGCTGGTGTATATGTTCAGGCTCCGGCTCAAAAAATCCTTCCTTTGCTGGGGATCGTTCTGTGCCTGAAGTGATTCCTGCATAATGTCGGCCGGCCGGATCGTTCTTCCATAAGAGGGATTGGCTTTCTCCTGCTGCTCTGCGTTTGTATAATCTACATTTCCCTTTTCATCCTTGTCCGCTCTGGACACAAAGCAAAAGAGAGAATCATCTTCTACGGTTCCGGACACCACCTTGACCGCATAGTCCAGGCGTCTGTAACAAAAACTGTTGATCTCATCCCCGGCCGTAGTAATGCCAATCATGAGCTTATTGGTGTAGGCTTTCATAGCTTCCTTAAATCGGTTATACTGAGACGCCTTTTTAAAGGCATGAATCTCATCCGCAATGGCAATATTGCAGTTAAAGGAATCCTGCGCGTCCGGATTGGATGCCAGCGCCTCAATATGTATGCTCCCCATCGGCCGGCCGTCATCGTCTAAAAATTGATAGCTGATCGAATGTTCCGCATTGTTATTGAGCACTCGAAAGTCCTCTATCATTCCTTTGGCCCGCAGGCTGTGCAAAATAAACTCAAAGGACTGACACGCCTGCTTCTGGGAGGCCGCAACGATATAAATGGTTGCGCCGGACTTCCTTTCCAGAATCGCCAGGCCCCAGGCTAAGCCCGCAATAAAGGTTGTCTTTCCGTTTTTTCTTGGAATAAAAATGAACGCCTCTTTGTAACGGCGTTCATGGGTGCCTTTATAATAAAATCCAACCAGATTATAAACAATGAATATCTGCCAGTCCTGCAGCAACAACGGAGTATTCATTAAAGATCGGCCTTCCAGATCCTCCCCCTGCTTATGGACCATCGTCTTTTCAATAATTCCGATTACAAGATCGGGTTCCCTGGTCCGCAGCTCCAGGTCCTCACGTTTCAAATCACGCCGGAATCTGGCGCAGGCCAGAACTATTTCTTTGCCTACTTTCTTATTCCCTGACAGCACTTCATCCACATAGGTAAGCGCTGCCTCTTTATAGCTCTTAGCCGCCAAGCTCCGCCAGAGCCTCCGCTAATCCGCTTCGCTTTTTCGGCTTCATAGACTTTTCATCTATTTTCTTTAGCCCTGCAGGAGTAAGTCCAAGATCTCGCCAGTAGGCAAGGGCCGATTTGTTCAAGTCATCCCACAGGATAATTGCCGGGTTTTTTACCAGATTGGTTGAGCCTCCCTTGTTGGTATACGGAATCAGGGGGACGGAGCCATAGTCCTTATAGGACTGAGCCGCTTCGTCACGCTTCTCCAGAATCTCGGCAAGAGTCTGTATTGTATAATCAAAGTAAGGCCGATATGTTCCGGCTTCTTCACATGCCTGTTTAATTTTCTTCACCCATGTTACGGCTTTCATATGGCCTCCTTCCCGGGTTACCCCCTTTTATCAAAAATTTCGCGTATTTAGAAGAGTAGCCCATTCACCGGTCTCCCGGGGTAATATTTGGGGACTTCTGACCAGGGGGGTATTCTAAAATAATTTTATTTCTGGACGCCCACTGAATCACATCATAGATTCTGCCTAATAGTCTCGTCCTCTTATGCTGAATTGTTACTGCTCTTTTTGTCTGATATTCATGCTGCATAACGATTATCTTGTCCGGCTTTATTTCCTCAAGTTCTTCAACACTAGGTGCTGCCCGAATAATGATAATATTTTCTGCATACTCCCTGGCATTACGGTAAAACCCAAAAGCAATGTCATTTGCCATTCTTATCGCAGCATCGTGCCGTTCCTCATGTGGAGTCTGCAATCTAAAAGCAGAAGCAAGATAATCTAAATCATAGCACAAGCCATCCCTCAAGTGATTCTTTGCATAACTTGTTTTTCCTGTACTTGGCAATCCTATAATCAATGTAACCATATGCAACCTCCAAACAATATTAGTATCTGCTCCAAAAGCTTTTTGCTTTCTCCGGATGTGCTTTATTGTGACAGCCTGTACACAGGCTAATTAGATTATCATTCTCATAGGCCAGCTCTGGGTATTCATCTACATGCTTAATGTGATGAACCGTAGACGCCTCTGCAATCCTTCCGTATCTCCTGCACCACTGGCAGAGGTAATTGTCTCTTCTCAAGATTTGTTCACGTTTCCGTTTCCAATGTGATGACTTGTAATCAAACATCTGTATGCTCTCCAACTTTCCTTGGCAAAGGGCGCCTAGCGTCCTGCTGCCAATATGCCTTTCCCATACTCTCCTTTGGGAGTTCCTGCCCTGTCTGGGTCTCAACAAGGCAGGTATGGAGGTATGAAAAAAGGCACTGGACTGTTATCCAACGCCTTTCTCATGGTACTATAATATCACACTTTTATAGCAAAGTTGTATCATCTTTTATTTTTTTGCAACTTTTTTTCATTTACGCCACTTAAGAAACTAAATGTATTCCGTCTACCCCACCATATTCTATCCTCATATTATTATGCGTTGCACATATGATAAGTATTTGCCTAATAAATCTCCTATCCTCGCTTTCATTAATCATTCCAATTAGTAACCTCTTTATTTTTTCATGTTCTATTCTTTCATATAATTCAACAAGCTTTTCACCTAGCATCTGATTATCTTCTTTCAGCTCACTTTTTGTCATAATGAAGTCCCCCTTCCTTTTAGATTTTTTACATATTTTTAAAATAAATCCTCTCCATTCGCACAATACATGAGCATCATGTCCTTAATAACGGATGTATACTTAGCCCGAAGCTCCGCATCACCTGCAATCACTGACTGACGAGTGATATTCTTTATCTTTACTTTGGATGCTCCCTTCTTCTTCGCGTCATCTTTTGCATCTGCTACTATTTCATCTAACATACAATCAGCTTTTCTTTCCAATCGGTCATAACTTTCTCGATATACCAATTGATAACGGTTCGGCAGCTCATTGAAAAAGGGTCCTTCCGCAATCTTGCCAATAGCTCTTAAGACCCATCGGCGTGATTCTCGTTCCGCATCCGTTAAATTATTCTGGCTCCTTTTGGGCGCAGACTCCTGCTGCCCTATGCTGTTTCCGCTCTCCAGTGCCAGAATCCTCTGCTCCTGCTCTTTCTGCTTCAGCTCCATGTTGATTAAAAGCTGAAGCAGCGGAGACAACTGCGAACGGCTGACTGCCAGCTCTTTCATTTTCTCATCCAGTCTGGTGAAATACTCCCTAGCCTGCTCCGCACGTTCCCCGGTTCCTTTCATGGATAGCTTCTTGGCAAAGTGGGCTGTGAGTTTGAAATCTTGTGCAAATTTTCCTCTGCCCTGTTCATTCGTACTTTGGTACGAGTAAAAATAATCCTCATTTTCTATAGCAAACTCATTTTCTGTAATATTCTTCTTATACCATTTTGAATAATTACTTGGATTAAGTTCAAGAAACTCATACAGTCTCTTTGCTGTGGTCATTCCATTTTCATCAACACCCAAAGCAATCTCTATTGGTGTCTGGAACTCTGGTTCGGCCATTGCATTGATTATCTCACCTACCATCATGCGACACCGCCTTTCAAAACGCCCGCCATAAAGAGGATGCCATGTCTGAAGCCAGCAGCGAAGCCTATACTTTCTGCTTCACAGCTTAAATTGACTACACTGTCGCTTATATCGTGAAATGCCTTTTTTCCAATTACTTCACAAATCTCCGCCGTATATTCATCATATAAATGATTGTCTACGGCACTCTCAATCTTATATTCTTCGCTTTCTGCCCATTTTTCATAAAATGGCATTACAACTTTCCATTCCATAATAAAAACTCCTTTCAAATTTGGTTCTTGAAAGAAGCTCCGCTCCATGATAGAATATTTCACAGAGGGAAACCTCAAAACCAGTAGAGAGTTGTTTTCGTTGGTAGCGGTGCAACTCTCTATTTTTGTTCTGTCAAAAGTAAATGTATTCCTCTGCGTATGGCTTCAGCTCTGGTTATTCCAAATTCAGAGCAATACTTGTCTAAACGTTTAATTGTTTCATCATCAAGCCTTACTTTCACATCATTACTTTTAGGATTATCTACTTTCGGCCTACCTGTTCGTGGAGACATTTTTTAATCACCTCGCTTTTTGAGTTCCACAAATTCAATATAATATCTGGAACTCAAAAAGTCAAGAGGTTTTTAAAAATTTTCTACTACATAAAGAAAAGCACCCCGAAAGATGCCTTTCCCGTACTAAAATTTATTTTGATTTACATTCAACTACTTTTAATTAAACCCAGAAACGTAATAATACTATTACTATTTCAATAACATTCTAAAGCATTGAATTCATCTTCATGTATCTTTCATAAACTTGTGGAACTCCAGTTGCGTACGACTCCATCCTTTTAACGCTATCTTGATCTTGAAGTTTACTTGTCCTTTCTAAAACATATATAAAAAAAGACAACACACGGCTTATTGGATTTAAAAATAAGCGTATAAACCACTTCATTTTATTATCAAAATATGTTTTGAATATCCCATAGGACTCATTAAACACCTGTAAATATACCTCGTCATTTTGAATTCCTTTTAACAGTTCTTCTATTTTCTTTTCATTTTCTACAGGAAACTCTACTGAATTTTTAAAATACTGGGTAAAAGAAATATTATCATGCATTAAATAAATCTCTGCATTAAGCATCCCCATTAAATACTGATACTCATATGACTTTTGAATCAAAGGGTCTTTCATTCCATAAAGTGCTAGTTTGTCTCTGCATTTATACAAAGCAAAAATTTTTCTCTCATATTTAGGTAATATAAATGCATGGTACACCGCAAAGCATATAAAAGATACAAACAATAACACAAAACCATAAATCATATTATCCCTCCTTCTCTAAAGTTACACTGTACTACTTTGATGACACATGCATAGTTAACTTATGTTCACCATGCATTGCCTGGCTTCGTGCTTCTGCAATTCTAGTTATCTCTTTACGTAAAAAATTATTATGTATGATTAAAAAAATAATAAATATGAAAGAAACTACACATATAACAAATAATACCGGTATAAGTATATTATCATTTTTGGTAATATATGACAAAATTTTTACTGCATCCAACAAGTGTTCAGCATAATTATAATCTGTTGGAAGTTTAATCACAAATATTATATCCCGAATAACAAACCAAAACAAAGTAAATGCCGCAGCCTTTGAAAATCCCAATGAATTAAAGAGACCATCCACGATGGCCTTTAAAACATCCCATCCATTAGTCGGTTCATTTTCAGTTTTCCTCAATTTACTGTTTCTATTCATTTTTTTCCCCTCATATTTTTTAACACTTTGATTATATAATTATTCGCAAAAGTTTACAACCTTTTTTTCCAAATTGTGTCATATTTTTCTCTAAAATATATACAGGTTATTTCTTACACATTTAAAATATTTACTTGTTTCTTTCAAACCAATTTAAAGTCAAGAGTTTTTTTAAACTTCTCTATTACACAAAGAAAGACACCCCGAAAGGTGCCTTTCTGTTTATCCGCTTATCGCCAGACGCTCCATCAATGCCTCCTGCAGTACTTTCGAGACATTGAGGTTTGCCGCCTCTGCCTCCTGGTTTAACCAATTCGGTAATGTAACATTTCTTCGCACGGATTTATTATCCATACGCCTCCTGTACACGATAAAGTCCACGTCCACCATAGTCAAAATTCCTTTGGTATAATCAAAGTCCTCCGTATCCTCCTTTGCTTTGACCACGGCTCCTTGATAACCGGATGCCTCTGGAATCTCTATCCCATCATCCTCCAGAGATATTCCTTTCAGCCCTATTGCATCCCTGGCCATTTCTATAGCATCCTCCAAATTGTGACCCTCTGTAAAGATATCCATATCAGGAACATATACCAGATAATCCGTTCCACATTCTGCTATAAATGTTGGATATGCTCTTTTCATTGTATTCCTCCTTATCTACAAAAAAGATACCGGGGATTTTATTTCAATCCCCACTTCTTTAGTATCCTTTTCGCTGTGATTTCATTAATTTCTGTGTGTCTCGGAACCTGTTCCGTATCGCTTCCACGCTTATATGTATCGTGGTTGCCTCCATGCTCCTTGAAACGAAATCCGGCATCTTCCAGCTTTTTTATCAAATCTCTTCGTTTCATTCGTGTGTCCTCCTATAATTATATTATACACATTTTCCGTGTATTGTCAATAGAAATAATACACATTTTTTACACATTTTTAAAATATGATATTTCCTTCATATCTCTCCAAGACGTTTTCCAACATCCCGTACAAATTTTCCAGATATCCGCCTCATTTGAGCCTCTTTATAGTTTACACTTTCTGCCATGCGAAGATAAGATATTTTCCGCTCTCTGTCTGACCAGAAACGAACCCGAATTACTTTTTGATGGTCTGCCGGAAGCTGATTATAAACCGCCTCTACCGCCTGTATTTCCCTGTACAGCCTCCGCATCCTGGGTGTATCCATGATCTTCATTACAGCTTTTTCCGTAGGATTTCCCGGAATACCGCCTAAGACAATCCCGCTTTGTAACAGGCTTTCAGGTCTTGCATCTACCACATCTCGGCATACCTCAATATACTCTTTTTTAGATTCCGGATATCTGCGTATTACTCGCTCAATAATTGCCCAGCTATCTTTTGGTATTCTGTTCATACATATTCCCTCCAACGCTCAAGATCCTGCTGCCAACAATAGAGATGAACTATCGCCCATTAATTTGCTCCAATAGTTTGTTATAATCATAATGATGCTCTTCAAAATTATGAAATGCTGATCGCTTTCGTTGAGAAGCAATTGTTGGCGTAAAATTTTCATCCAAATAATCAATATAACCGGAGTTGAAAAAAGTACTTCCGTTTTGAGGCTTTCTCCATTCAGCGTCTTTTTTCAGCTCTGCTTTATATCGTTCAATACAACGGAGCATATGCTCCTCGCCAATAGATAGCAATTCCATTTTCTTCTTTTCTGTTACCTTCTCTTTGCCACGTTTACATGGATACAGGCTCCATAGACGTTCAAACAGTGCAACAGCGTCAGCTTTGCACAATATGTTTTTATTCTCTTCTCTACTCTTCTCTACTCTACTCTCTTTATTTCTGCCATCAGAAATGGCATTTATTCCGTCAGAAATTGAATTTATGACTACATTTTTATTATTTTTGCCTGCATTTAATAAAAGGTACTCTTTTTTCAGTTCTACTCTCTCACGCTTGGACACAGCATTTAGGTATCTTTCTTGCACCCCATAGGACGTTAAGATCCCAAATTTTTTATAGAGAGCTTCCGAAAAAATGTCCCTTCTGATACAAGCCTGCACTATTTCATTGATCAAATTCTTACTATCACTATTCAGACCGTTTTCGACCAGAAACAGCAATAGTATATCTTCATTCCATTCACAATAATAACCTTTTCCACCATATATTTTCTGGTATAACTTGACAATTATCGCAAATCCTTTTAGTCCAAATTCGGCTTGTATCAATTTAATTTTATCATTCAGCAGGCAGTCCAGTTCAAAGTAGTCAAGACCTACTTTATGATGCCTTCCTGCCATACCTTTCTCCTACAAAAACTTTTGTAATAAGTCTCTGGAACTTCCTTTCTTCTTTTCCGGCTTCTTTACCTTTGCAAACAAATCCAATCCCTCGCTCATAGGATTCGCATTGACCGCCTGGAAACTGTTTACAATGTCCTCCTGATTCTCCATAGCTTTTTTCTTAATCTTTTCCATTCGTGAAAACGGAAATCTCAGCCCGCTAAGGCAGCATATGGTCTGTTCTGCCTCAAACCCCTGGAAGATATCGTAAGCTGTCCCAAACTCGGCCTGCAGAGCTTGTAAATTAATTGTTGTCTGGGCTCCTGCTGCCAATATAGCTATATATTTCACCGCCTTCATCTCATCCATTTCGGCAAATATCCCTTTGCGCAGATGCTCAATTACTCTAGCCGTAGTCGTATCCTGCTTGGATGTACGGCTGATAACTGCCGCTCCTTTGGTGCTCAGCACCTCCTTAATCTCTGCCCGGTCAATATTTCCGAGCGCACTGGTCTTTTTCTCCGGGATACTGATAAAATCATCCAGAAGCCTTACAAAAATATCATTAAGCTTCATTTTTCCCCTATCGGAATTATTATCTATAAAAAATGACGCTCCTATTTCTTCAATATCGGCCAGCTCCCTCACGCAGTCCCAGGCATTGACATGAGCTTTTACAGATTCGGTTTCGCTTGGAAGGATCGTGATTGCTCCTGTCATTTTATCCTGTTCCTGCTGCAATACTGCTGTGAGAGCCGGACCAATCCCGGAGCCTGTCCCGCCTCCCGCAGAAAAAATAGTAAATACCAACTTTTGTGGTACTTTCCCGGATATCTCCTTCATAACCTTTTCAAGGTTCCTGGCCAGAAGCTTCTTTGCCTTTGTCCGGTCTTTATTGCATCCATCACCGCCCTCCAGATGGTACTTATGGGCCGCATCAGGAAGGGTTTTCAAATCCTCCTCCGATGTGTTTATGTACAGAACCGTATAGCCCAACTTTTCAAACAGCTTTCCAATGTTTCCTCCCGCCTGTCCTATTGCTACAAATCCGATTTCCTTTTTCATGCTCCGTTTCCTCCCTTCACAATCTCCAATGCTTCTTTTCCTTGCTGGGTTATGTAATAAGTCTTGGAATTACCCACCGGAAGCCCTGCCGCTATATATCCTGCTGCCAATAGCGCCTTTGTATGCTTATAAAAAGAATTATAGGTATATTCCAGGGAACGCAAATTCTCGATAATCTCTTTGATTGACATTGCATTTACATTATTATTCGCGCTTTCCGACACCAGGCTTGATAATATAATAAACTGTATTCGGTTCACTCATTTTCCTCCTTCCTGTCTCTTATTTTCTCTTAATCTCTCATATTTAGTTTTATTTACTCTTAAATTCTGTTACGCACTCAATACATACTGTTCCCAAAGTACAAATAATATTGTTTACAACCTACTCTCTCATATCTGTGTTCATCATACTTTTTTTACCTCCATCCTACTTTAACAACTGCTCCCGTTACTTTATCTTTTTTGTATCTCCTTCAAAAACTCTATTAGTTCCGATTCACTGTTGGGAAACCGACTATATTTTTCATGATATGTCCATTTTGTTTCCCCGTGCTGCCCCTTTGGCGGTTTCGGGCCTTCAACCAGATGGTAATACACACTCTCAAATAACTCTTCGCTATGGTGCAATAATCGCCTCTCATAAACCTCTGCAATCAACTGGGCGCCATTCTCAAAAACATACCTGTAATATTTGACCGCAATATGATCATCTTTGTACCACAATCCCCAATTCTTGTAACTACGGAGCCATTCTCTGCGCTGATCATTGTTTTTCAAAACAGGAAGCTCATGGGACAAACTCTCCCTTTCTTCTTCCATTTCTAAATCCGTCACCATGCCTGCCAACGCCCCAACAATCACCTTCTGCCGCTCCAAATATTTCTTATCTGCTGCTGAAAGTTCCTTGTTTTTTACTGCTATTAATAGCCTGTTCAATTTCTCTTTCTGTTCTTCTAAAAAATATCTTGCTGTATATTCTTCCTGGGGCAGTTTTTCGGTTTCACCTTCCTCCTTTTCACCAATTACTTTTTCATCTTTATCGTGAGAAAGTGTTTCTACACTATCCTCTTGAGGATGAACAATGTCCTGCTGCTTTTTCCATGCCTTCCAACAGGATTCACATTCTTTTCGTCCTGCTGCCTGCTGTTCCGGACTATTTCCCCACTCCTGCCTCCTACAATAACTTGTATCCGGAGGACACTGTCCTTTATCACAGCATTTTTTCCAATCTGCCATTTCAGTAACAATATCCGTTTCCTGTATGGGTTGCTGCTCTTCTTCAATTTCATTTACGCTCGACGTCGAGCATTCCGTTTCCTTTTCCTGCTGCTCTTTTGCCTTTTTAAGCGCCCACACATTCCACATAGACTGAATCTCTCTGGCCAGGTAAAACCATTCATAGTCCCCCAGGCAATTGCTATCTTCATCAAAAAGCTGTATGTATTCGTCAAAAAGGTTAATTCTGGCTGCCTTTTCACTATGTTCAACCCGAAAATACCATGTTCTGGAACTTGAACCGAGCATTGATTTTATTTCTTCCGGACTTGTCTCTACATCAGTTACCCGATTATGGAAATCTTGTTTCATCCACTCGTGTTTGCAATCAATAAAATACAACGCAAATGCCTTTAAGTATTCGCATTGTCTCCGCTCTGGTAAAATCAGCTCTATTTTGGGTTCTGGCGGAGTGTCCTTGACTTTCCGTATTTCCTTTACGGTCATATCAGGCTTTACGCTCTCCAGTTGTTCATCCGTCAGGTATAGCATTTCCTGTAGCTGACTTTTTCCATATACACGATACTCTTCGGCTAATAGTGGGCTATTACCATCTTTGGAAAACCTTTTATTGACATTCATTGCATGATCCGTAGCCTGCCGGGACATTCCAAACTTATCCAAAGCCATATCATGAATATTGGTATAGCCTCCGGCTAAATATAGCTTTTGCTCTTTTACCCTTCTCAAACAAAATCCAACTTCTACAAAATTTGCCGCCATATTTAATTGCTTTTCTCTGATAATGCTACACGCGCCATCATATGTCAGGTTATCATAACTCCCCTGAAGACTTTCCATCATATATTACTCCTCTCAGCAATTTTCCTATCGGTTTTATTTTTAAATCACATCCTTCAACAGCTTCAAATTAATTTTGTGATATTTCTGGAATAAACTGAAAACTCCATGCTTCCTCACGCAAAATTTCAGTTTAGTGCCGCATCTTCCATATTTAGTTTGTCCGCATACGCCTGAGCCTCTGATTCTGTTTCAAAATATCCTTTCGTCTCCCGGACACCACTGTGCATAGGTTCTCCTGGACGAAGAGGCCGAGTCTGACGCCACACCTGATAAAAATTTACATTAAGCATTACTTTCCATTCACTCATTTTTCTCTCCTAGTTATCCAACAGTAACTTTTTAAGTTCTAGATCTGCTTCCTCAATCGTAGGAAACGTCCATTTTTTGTGTAACATATGGATTTCAACCCCATAATTGTTGACCGATTCTAAATACATCTCCTTAAGCTGTCTCTTAAAATTTCCGGAGCAATCAACATATTCGGAAGAACATAAAATATAATCTCCGCACTCTGCCATAAACAAATAACCACTGACTTCCGCATGTTCTATATTGGCAATGTCAAATTCTACTCCATAAATTAATTGCCCCATTTTATACGTTCTTTCTTCCATTCTTACCTCTCCTGGCCTAAATCCTAATTTAACCATTGTATAGCCTCCTAAATCCTACTATTTACAGATAATATCTTTGACTGCTTCGGCGCTGACCAATCTTAGGTTCATGTTACCCTCCTAACTTTTTTCCGCAAACAGGACAATATTCAAGGCGAAACATGCGAGATAGAAGAGAGGAAGACTTATTCATTCCTTTTCTTTTTCTACAGGTGCAAACCTTAATACCAATTTCAACAGAGCATTCCTCCCTTTCCCCTATATCCTCTTTTGCGCATTGGTAATACGTACAAAATCCGCATATATCCTCAAGCGCCTCCATATTTCCACAAGTGTCACAAATCATTGTGCTATTATCCACCCTTGACACTGCCAAAAGCCTATCAAATTCACGCCCACACTTAGGACATACCTTCATAGCGCCCCTCCTTATTAGTTATTTTCTTGCTGCCCTCTTGGCTCCAACGCTGTTCCAAAGAATGCTGGCCTCTCAAAATTTTCCCTAGCCTTTTTTGATTTCCAATCTCGTTTACGGCCTAACTCAACAAGCAGTTCTTTCCCCTGCTCCGCTTTCAACCTGAATCCATGTTTTTCCTTTGCCCCTAATCTCTCCATGCTCCGCTCCTTTTATAATTTATAAAAAAATCCCCTGGTAAGCAGATTCAACGGACATTTTAGGTACACCAAACACATGATACAGACTGCAAAATGATTTCCTGCCTTTTGCATGTGCAATAGTGTGATGTATCCGGCAAAGCGCTATAATCTCATTCTTGCCGTCATCATAATCCATCCGGTTATGCCCCATGCCTATCGCGTCCAAATGGTGGATATCCGCAGGCCTGCCACAAATACAACATTTTTTATGATGGATACAGCTCACAAGATAGTTAAATATATCGCCTGTCCTCTCAATACCACTCTCCCGCAGCGGAATACTATTTTCCAAGGCAAAATCAATAATGACATTCAAAAACTGTCTGGCCGTCTCAATAGAGCATGTAGCCAGACTAAACATCTCCTTCCCTGTCTTCTCTATGTACAGATACTTCATCCGAGCCTTCATTTCATCCGGATAATAGCCTGTCCATGCGGCAATGTCATTCATCATGGCATAGATTTTTTTTCTTTGTTCGGGAGTAATAAATCGACCATCAAAGACCGTCAGCTCCGCTCTCCTGCTGCTCTTCCGCTCTAATATCTCCTTTAAATGAGGGCCTGCTGCCTTCGCTCGGATTTCCGTACTGCCATTCTTCAGTTCCACCTGCATAATCTCCACTTCCATCTGATTTACCTCTTGCCCTCCGACAATCACACCTTTCGTCAGGATCTAAATGAGCACCGCAGAAAGAGCACACTTTATAATAAGGCATTCCCAATCTCCTCCTTATCTGCTATAATTGGATTAAGATCCAAATAGGCCCTTTCTGCTTCCCGGCGTGGGGCTTATTTTATTGCTTGTCCTTCCTGGCCACTCATGCGGTGGCCTCCTGTTGTTCTTCCTTCGGTTCTAGTATGATCTGAATATCATACCCCTCTTGCTCTCCCAGGAGTTCTGCAAGAAGATTTACTGCTTTCTGTATATCCAGCCCTTCCATATTGCTACTCCTTCCCTTTTTTTAATTGTATGTATCACTGGTTGTACATCTTTACAGTTGCGCATCTGTAATGGAGCCACCGGGAGTCGAACCCGGACATGTCATATTGGGGGAGGGCTGATTGCTCTGCCTGTTGAGCTATGGCTCCGAAGCCCCGAAGGGCTTTTATTGCATTTTATAGCTATATAAATAGTATTCTTATTCAAGATTCAAAATCGGAACTCCATTTCCCTGAACCTGTGGTACATCACCGTTCCACTGCTCGATTTTTATCTTTTCGATTAATTCCGGTGTGAGTGATTCAGCAATTTTGCGATTAGCCTCTGCCTCTGCTTCGGAAGAAATTCTCTTTGCCTCCGCTTCTCCCTCTGCCTTAATCTGCGCTTGCTCTGCCTGAATTTCAGCCATTTCCTTATTCTTTTCCGCTTCAATCAATGCAACCTGCTTATCCTTATCTGCCTGAACCTTCGCTGTCCGTGCTTCGATATTGGCAAGTTCAAGCTCCTGCTGGGCTGTTACCTTTTTCTGGATTGCTGCTGACGTTTCCGCATCCGTCTGTATATTTGTGAAATTAACGGTATCAATGATAATTCCATAAGGTTCAAACTTCTGTTTCAGGTAAACATCCAATGCTTCGTTTAACTCCTGTCGCTTATCGCCGAACACATCCGTTACCGGATATTTGGCGGTTACTTCCTGTGTCCATGCACGCATCTTGGGCTTAATGAAAGTATCCTTAACCGTCTTGCCGTTTTGACCTTTGAACATAATGAAAGTATCAGCTATTCTCTCTTGATCAAATTTATATGAAAATTCAAGATCCACCGTTAAGGATTTGCCGTCTGCCGTTGGAGTGGAAAAACTTTCGTCCGCTTCGGAATCGCCTTTATCTTCAGCCGTAAGATACGACTGTTCAATTCCGATGGAATATGTAGTGACTTTTTTAGTAGGAGTGACCAAATGCCATCCTTGCGTCAATATCTCTCCATCAATTCCACCGTTCATGTTATACACAACCCCAACATATCCGGCCGGAACTTTTTTCATGCATGTAAATCCCACGATAATTCCACCAAAAATTATCACTGCCAAAATAATTGATCCTAGAAATCCTTTTTTCATTTTTCTTCATTCTCCTTTTCTTCTTCATCAAACATCGCATCTTTCGCATCGTCTACAAGTTTCTTTGATATTTTTCCTATTGGCCGGAAAAGAAATGAGCATAAAAGCCATAGCAATCCGCCACCAATAAGAATTAATACAACTAATACTGGATTCATTTTTCCCCCTGTAATTCATCTATCAGATTTTCAAGTCTTCTTATCCGTTTTTCGTGTTCTAAATCTGAAAATCGATATGCCCTCATTGATTTTGCCAAGTCTATAAGTTAATCCGTGAAAAGATCATCAGTTGCCACTGGTGATCTCTTCTTTTCCTTCATCCGTTAAAACAACATTTACACCTACCTCATAAAAAACTTTTTGAAGTCTCTTAATCGCTTCCACATGTTCCAAAATTTCTCCTGCTGCCTTTTCTGCTTCACCAAGCCCCCGAACTTCGATAATTCCTACCACTTCTATCCCACCTCCTTCCCCTAAATAATCTCTGTTCCCTAGTTCTCCTTTGTGGTATACTTTCTTTACAGGCTCCTGCCAGAGCCAAGTATATTGAAAGGAGGCTGTTTTATGGAAATTCAAAAACTAGCTAATAAAGCTTTTCAGGCAATGGTTACATCATATTCCAAATCTAATAAAGACTGTTTTGATTTTGATTATTTCAGAAATATTTTCCCCGATGTTTCAGATGACACCATTACAAAATGTTTGTATCTTCTTAGCGATAGCGACTTAGTCACTATTCAGCCTGGTGATGGTATTGCCTATATGACTTTCTTGTCTGAAAAAGGAATACAATCATGCCAAGAAAGAGTATAACTGTGCAAAAACCATGATATTTAATCAGTTAATACCCAATCACTAGCCATGAGATCCTCTGCTGATGGATTCCAGTTCTTACAGTGGTGGATCTCATTTCCTTTTTGGTCAAATGTATAAACAATGCAAGCTCCATAAGAATTTGTTGGCCTTATCTTTGTTTGGTGAAAAGAAGATCCATTTTCTCCCTCTATATCCTCCCTCTGGATATACTTACCCTGTTCCACTGCCAATTTGACTGCTTCAGATATCTTCACCTATACCACCTCCTTTCCCAATTCCCTCTGCTCTGTTTTATTGCCATTGAATCCTATTAGGCCACTTCTTAGTTTATGTTAGCCGCCTTCAGGGAGAAATGACCCCGGAAGAACTTTATAATTATTACCGAGATGCTTACGACAGAATAAAAAAGCAGCACATCAATGATAAAAAGCCTTGGTTTTGACATTAATTTGTAAAGTTTTATCATTGCATACGTATTGTCTGATGCGTATGTGTAATCAGTAGATCCCTCCGCAAGCAGCTCCATCTGTCTGCGGAGGATTTCTCTTTCTGTTGCATCACCTACATCCATACCTCTTCGATTTTTTCTGATTCTCACCTATACTACCTCCTTCCTCTAAATATCTTCCTTGTTTTTCCTTTCTGTGGTATGATTCTTGTACAGGCTATTGCAGTAGCCGAGTATATAAGAAAGGAAGATATATGGACAAAACTACCATTTTAAATCATCTGGACGAATCCATTGAGAATTTCAAAAAAGATATGGCTCTTTTTTCGGAAGACTCATCCAGACCCGTTACAGAAAATGACCTTTATAAACTTTCTGTAATGGTATTAAACGCTTTAGGCGATGTGAAAAAGGCGTTTGAGTAATCCCAAGATGCAGCCCTGGCACTTGTCTGGGGCTGTATCTTTTTTCTTTTCGTTCAACACCCATCCATTCCTTAATTCATTGAATTTCATGGATGGAATGTTTTTTCTTCTCCCCTTTCCATACCAAATATCAAGGCTGACCTCGCTTTTGTTTTCATCCTTGTATTCTGCGACTATTTTTTGTATTCCCCTTACTTCTGAATCCAATGTCATTTACTTAAGCCCTCCTTCCGTTAAGTTAAGAATTTTTCCCTTTGCAAAACGGCTCTATTTTTCATGGAATCCACGATTTTTATCTTCTAATTTCACCTGAAATTGCTACAATGTTAATCCGCCTTTACAACTTAATTGACAAAGACGTTTCAAGTCTTAATAATCTTATTCAAGATTTCCTCAATAGTTAGATATCCATCTTTGTATCCTTGGCCAGTCTCTTTATCCTGGAGACTGGCCATCTTATTTTGTGCTTCCTGTAAAGCCATCAACTCTAGCCTCTTTATTCTGCGTTCCATGTCGTTTTGTTTCCGCATAAAGTTTTCTATCACTGCTTTGGTCACAAAGGGCATCTTTACACCTCCTCCCTCTCCAGTATTCTTAGCTCAAGAAATTTGTCAGTATTCCCCAATGTCATTTACTTAAGCCTTCCCTCTGTTAAGTTAAGGCTCCGTTCTCTAATATTTCTGTTGCCATTACCATCCCTTTTTCTTATACTGTATGTACAGGCTCCTGCCAGAGCCGAATACACAAAAGGAGACCACTTTATGAATTTTTTTAATTCTTTATCAAGCAATATACAAACCAACTCTGATTTACTAAACTTTATAGGGATTCTTTGTACTGTAATCGTCTCTATCTACATCTTTAAAAAAGATACCTCCACTCCTTTCATAAGGGAACGATATGAAAAATTAATATTTCCGTTATTTAATTCTCTTGAACCCGTCTTATATCAAGAGGTTAAACCAGAATATATTAAAAATTCGCTACAAATTATTAAAGATAATAAATATCTTGCAGATGGTAAATTATTAGAACTTTTTTACTA
This sequence comes from Clostridia bacterium, assembly GCA_910576325.1. GTDB lineage: Bacteria > Bacillota > Clostridia > Lachnospirales > Lachnospiraceae > Laedolimicola. The sequence goes on along the minus strand of CAJTIM010000020.1, from coordinate 19,182 downwards.
CTGCTCACAAAATCAAAATCCCTCTCAGAAGAATTTCAATCAGCTTTGTTCCTATGTTGATAAACTTTATGATAAAACATGCCATCGTTTGGGATTAAAAACCAGAAGTATTTCCTATCGCATTATGCGGCATCAATATAAGCATTGGAGTTACTTTGTTTTTTATATCTTATCCATAATTATTTTATACTTTATTGCGCTTATTGCTTCTTTGCTTCTTTTTGCTTGTTTAATGGCTTGTTTGTATTTGATATATAAAGATGCTAACGATGTTAATAAACTCATAATGTTATCAATTGGAACAATTTTTATATTTGCACTTCTCAAATACATAGATAAACACTTTTGACTACTTATCTTTTATAAAGAATTAATAGTGTTAAGTATGTTGCAGTACCTACTCCAATTCCAAAAATTTTTCCAATACAGTAGCTTACTGCAACAATTACTGCCACTACCCTGATATTCACAATTCTTTTCTCCTCCCTTCTATGTGTCCAATTACCTCTTTTCTTTAATTTTGCATTATGCAACTTTCTCTGTAAAAAAAATATACAGCAAATTCCTCTGGCTTAATGCACAATAAATCCGAAAGCTTTTCTGCTTCATTCAAATCCATAGGACGAATATTATTTATTTTCTGATTAACAGTCGGCTGTGCAAGCCCTAATGAATTAGCAACATCTTTTTGAGTTATCTGCAATTCTGCCATTCTTCCTTTGATTTTATTCGTGTTAATCAAATTAATTCCTCCTTTCTTTATTCCTCATAGTAGCACTATGCAACATATATGTCAATAGCTCTGCGCAACTTTTTTTCAATATTTTTATTTTATCTATTGCATTGTGCGATAATATATAATATAATTCCTTTTAGGAAGGTGGTTCATATGACAAATATAGAAATCGGAAATAGAATCAAGTATGCTCGTAACTTAAGGAAATCCACCCTGGATGACGTTGCAAAAAAAGTAGGTGTTACAAAATCCACAATACAACGTTATGAAGCAGGAAAAATTACTACTATAAAACTTCCTGTCGTTGAAGCAATTGCTATAGCCTTAAACGTAAATCCAGCATGGGTTGTAGGAAAGTCTGATATAATGGAACTTCCGTCACAAAAAATTCCTAAAATCATGCAATATTATAAGCAACTCAATGGCATAGGAAAAGAAACTGCTACCGAACACGTCCGGCTCCTCACGCTGGATGCAAAATACACCAAGCCGGATAACGTTATATCCATAGTAAAGGAACCGGAGCCCGACTATCTGGCTCCAAACGCCGCACACGAAAGAACCGATAAGGAATTTACAGAAGAAGAACGTCTCGAAGATGACAGCATGTTGGATTAAATTGTTTTGGAGAGGTACTACATATGAACTATGACTTTTTAATAGATATGGCTTGTCAAGAAGGATTAACTGTTAAGGAAAAACCCTTTCAGACTTATGATGGCAGAATAAAAGGTAAAAACATTTATATCAGAAAAGATATGACTCCAACAGAAAAAGCCTGCGTTCTGGCCGAGGAGCTTGGTCACCACTATACTACTGTTGGAGATATTCTTGATCAAGATGTTGTCGGAAACCGAAAACAGGAACTCCGAGCCAGATTGTGGGCCTACAATGAACAAATTGGGTTGCGTAACATTATCCGGGCATATGAGGCCCATTTAACCGAAATGTATGAAGTAGCTGAATTTTTAGAAGTAACACCAGAATTTCTTTCTGATGCTTTACAATGCTACCGAAACAAGTACAGCCCATATACCACCGTGGATAACTACATAATATTTTTTGAGCCGTGTTTATCTGCGGTGAAACTGATATAAATTCTTTTAGCCCAAATTCTGATTTAACGAATAGGAATTTTTTTAATCCAGAATACTTGACAAGACTTTTGCATATGCTATAATGTAGCTAATTAGCGAATGACTGGTGTCCGGTCACAAAAGGGTCTTGGTGCAATATTCCAAGGCTCTTTTTGTACATATAGAGGAAAAATTATGAATAAAGACTTCACTTATACTACAGTTAAAGAGCAGATAAACAGATTAAAATCAAAGGGATTAATTTTTGAAGATACAGATTTTGCTTATGAACAATTAAAACATTTTGGTTACTATAATATCATCAGCAATTACAAGGAACCTTATTTAATCGAACATAACGATAAAAAAGTTTTCAAGCCAAATACTTCCTTTGAACAAATTTTTTCTTTATTTACTCTTGATCATAACTTGAGAAACGCCATAATTGCTTCCATGTTAACTTTGGAAGAGCACATAAAGGCAGCTGCTGCAGAGGTAATATCTTCTTCTTTCGGAATAAACCAAAATTCCTATCTACAATGGAATAATTATCGAGATAGGTATGTTAAACATGTGCGTTTCAGTTTAAAAAGGATTTTAGAGGATTTTCAAAAGATGCTGATGTCTGACAAAGATCCTATAAAATATTACCGAGAGAACTACGGCGTTGTTCCACCTTGGATTCTTTTCAAAGGAGCCTACTTTAGTACAATGGTAAACTATACTAGACTTTTTAAGGAACCTCAAAAACGTCAGTTCGTAAAATTACTATATGAATGCTCTGATCCTTTATGTTCTGAAAAAGATGTTAAAACTTTACTTTTTGATACTCTATCAATTTGTTTGGAATATCGAAACCTGGCTGCACATGGTGGACGTGTATACGATTATGTAAGCAATATGCAAATACGCCTAGATAATCCCGAAACTATTGCTCCTTTAAACTCTGACAATATACCTTTTTCAGTAGATCACAGCTTGAGCTTATTACTTAATTTACTTAACATTTTTCCTTATAAACAGCCTCATGCTATTATTGATGAAGCTCTTTCTGCTGAAATAAATCGCCATTTAGATTTATATGAATGCGATCTCGATATTTTAGGAGAAATTCTCAATCTTACCATTTTCTCCGATAGTGAGGACATCATTGTAGCTGATGGAAAAGAATATCCTATAGTTTCAAGAAAACAAAGTGGATTTTCTGGTATTCTTATAAAGGAAATACCTGATGAATTATTTTCATCTTGGGAAGTGATTAAACAAGTTCCAGACAAATAGCTCTCATTTCAGAACATATTAATAATAGAAGCTGAGCAACAATCGACTTCTCGTTAATCAAATAAAAGCTTTTGGGGATATTGCAAACTTGATTTGCATATGCTATAATGCCGATAGGCAAAAGGATGGCAGCATCCATAAGATGCACAAAAAGGACGAACCCCCGAAAGTAGCGCTAATACTTTCGGGGGTTCTCCTTCTTTTACGGAGAAGTCAACCGCTGGGCTTGGTTACACGCTATTCATCCCCGTCAAACCACTTGCACAGGTAGTAGGCAGCTACACTGGCCAATACGGAAAGGATGAAGGATGACAACATTTCCATAAGATGCACCCCCTTCCTGTCACCAGTATAGGGGCGGTAACGTGGTAATTATAACATACGTAATCATGATTGAGCAACTCATGATAATTTATCACCAATTAAAAACCGGCTCCCTGCGCCAACAGAGAACCGGCCAAGCATATCGAAAATGATACACCGTTACAAAGCATATTGTATCATTTTCAAGCAGCCAATGTAAAAAGAAAAAGTTCCCTGGCTGTTATTTTTATACCCTTTTTTATCCTGCTGCCATTTGTCATCCATAATGCTCGACGTCGAGCATACACTTATTATAGGAGGATACCATCATGGAAAAGCTGTTACGTTGTGCCATTTATATACGTGTCTCCACCTGGGAGCAGGCCACACACGGCAAGTCTCTAACCGCTCAAAAAGAATATCTGGAAAACTACGCTGAAAACCACGGAATGACCGTAATCGGCGTATACGCGGATGAAGGCCAGACAGCCCGGAAAGAGCTGAAAAAACGCAAGGCAATCCACACCCTCCTTGCTGATGTAAAAGCCGACAAAGTTGATGTAATCCTCTTCTGGAGAATGGATCGCTGGTTCAGGAACGTTTCCGACTTTTACAAGGTCCAGGACATCCTTGACGCACATGGCACACGTTGGGTAGATGTAGGCGAGCCAAATATCAATATGGAGACCAGGGACGGCCGGCTGAGTCTGAACCTCGCTCTGGCCATCGGGCAGAATGAGGTTGATACCACCTCGGAAAGAATCAAATTCACAGTAGCAAATACCATCAAAAACGGCGGCATGGTATGGGGCGAAGTCAATCTTCCTCTGGGCTATACCATTGCTGTCATAGATGGAAAAAAACGTATGGTAAAAGATGAGAAAACGGCTCCCATTGTAGAAGAATTTTTTTCTTACTTCATGAAGCACCAAAAGAAGCGCCAGACTATAATACATATACAGGATACCTTTGGAATCCCATTTTCCTACTCCATGCTCCGCACTATGCTAACAAGTGAATTTTATATTGGAAAATACCGTGAAAACCCAAATTACTGCCCGGCCTATCTCACAACGGAGCAATGGGAGCGGATACAGGCAATAGCAAAACGAAATATTAAAACCACTCCCTCCGGAAGAATCTACCTTTTTTCCGGACTCATGCATTGTCCCCTGTGCGGCCAGAAGCTCGCCGGTACCGGATGCCAGTCTGTTATTAACCGAAAGACCGGAGAAAAGCGTACCTACTGCTATTACAGATGCAATAGAGCTTTAATAGATCATATCTGTACTTATACTCACAGGGTTAGTCAGAACCTGCTTGAAGATTATCTCCTGCAAAATATCAAAGCAGAATATGAAAAATACCAGCAAAGCTATATGATTAAGCAAAAGCAAAAGATTAAAAAGGGAAAAAATCCGGAACGTATCCGGGAAGAACTGGAACGCCTCAATATCCTTTTCCAAAAAGGCCGGGTATCCTATGATTATTATGAGAAGGAATACGCCCGACTGGAAAAAGAGCTTTCCGAAACCTCTATTATTGATTTTCAGCCGTCCAAAGCAGACCCAGATACACTTCGTCAAATATTAAATGGAGATTTTAAACAGGTCTATGACGCCCTGTCATTGGAGAATCGACAGGCATATTGGAGAGGGATCATTAAAGAAATCGTTCTGACAAAAGAGCATCAGATAGATCATGTTATATTTTTATAATTTGTCTTGTATTAAATATATAACCCCTTTTGGAGCCGACAAGACAATGACCGCCGTCCTCTCCGGCGAAGCCGACATCGGATTCATGGGTTCGGAGGCTTCCATCTATGTGTACAGCCAGAATCCTGATGATTACATTGTGAACTTCGCCCAGCTTACCCAGCGCGCCGGGAACTTCCTGGTAGCCAGGGAGCCTATGGAGAACTTTCAGTGGTCGGATCTGAAGGGAAAAGAGGTCCTTGGCGGACGCAAAGGCGGCATGCCCCAGATGGTTTTCGAATACATTCTGAAGAAAAACAACCTCGATCCTGCCGCAGATATGACCATTGACCAGAGTATTGATTTCGGGGCCACGGCTGCGGCTTTCTCCGGCGGAAGCGGCGATTTTACCGTTGAGTTTGAACCCGGCGCCACCACTCTGGAAACCGAAGGAGCCGGCTACGTAGTGGCCTCTCTGGGCGTGGATTCCGGCTATGTGCCCTACACGGCCTACAGTGCAAAGCAGAGCTTTTTAAAGGAGCACCCGGATCTGGCGCAGGGCTTTACCAATGCGCTTCAAAAAGGCATGGACTATGTTCAGAACCATACGCCGGAGGAGATCGCTAAAGTGATTGCACCCCAGTTCAAAGAGACGGATCTGGAGGTCATCACAACCATTGTTACCCGCTACTATGAGCAGGATACCTGGAAAGAGGATTTGATCTTTGAAGAGTCCAGCTTCACACTTTTACAGGATATTCTGGAAGAAGCAGGTGAACTGCAGGAACGTGTTCCTTACGAAGATCTGGTGACCACGGAATATGCAAAAAAAGCTGTTGAATAACAAATACAATACCCTTTGCCGACGCATGGCCTGCCTGCTGTGAAAAAGCATACGCGAACAGGCTGCCCCTGCCTTCGGCGGACAAAGAAACCTTAAAGCAGGATATCAAAAATGGAATGGGACAATCGAAAAGCATTGCCTCATTCCATTTTCATTTATTAAAAACCTGCCCGAACCGTTACTCCTTCCGAATTGTATATTCGTCATACACGGTCCAGGTGTCCGCCAGATAAGTCCGCAGATGAAGCTCTGTATCCGTCACATCAATTCGGATGGCCGAGGGTACTTCCGGCTGTCCCTGATACACGATACGTATTTCTTCCTCAATCGGATGATACAGGCATCCACTGGAGGTTCCGCAGGTTACATACATGGTCCCCTCCGGATTGGTTACGGTATCTCCTGATGCATAATCGTAATCATTTAAGGTCTCCATCTCCCGGTTGACAAAGGCCGTTCGGGAATAGGCATGATCATGAGCGGACAGGACCAGGTCAATATCATTGTCAATGGTAATGCGCGCCAGATATTCCTTGATGCTGCCGTTGCCGGATCCCGTAGTTCCCTTATACGCCGGATAATGCTGCACCAGGATGCGCCACTTTGCCTCGGGATGCTCGGAAACAATCTGCGCCACATAGGCCTCATGAACCTCCGCCGGCTGAATGGTGCTGCTGTTTAAAACAATGAAAAGTACATTATCTCTGATAAAATAGTAATCACCGTCTGTATCATACTGGCTCTGCCCTGCGTTAGAACGGTTCGGCACAAAAAAATGCTCGAAAAAATAAGGGCCGCCCGGATGCCCGTTCTCTTCGATACTGTAATCATTTGCCACATCATGATTTCCAACTACAGGAGCCAGAGGGATCCGATACAAAGCAAGATGATCCAAAAATAAATCATAGTGCTCCGCATTTCCGAAATCCGCCACCTGATCCCCTAGATGAAACAAAAAATTCGCTTCCGGAACACAGCCGGCGAGCCTTGTGAGCACACTGTCCCAGCGCTCTGCCGTTTCCCTGGGATCTTCCATCTCCGACTGTCCCACCTGGGCGTCCGCCGTCACCAAAAAGGTAAGGCTCTCCGTATCCTCGGGCGCCTGATATGTATATTCCGGCGACCATGCCTCGTCATTGCCCACACGATAGCCGTAGGTTTCTCCCGCCTGTAATCCCGTTACCTTTGCTTTATTTACATAATATCCCGGGAGAGTTACCGATGCCGTACACTGAGCATCAAAGCTTTTTACATTCCCTGAGGAGTCTTTCCACTCTACCCGTCCCTTTGCACCGCTGGGCGAAAACCAGTTGAACTGTAGCTCGTCCGCATTGGCGCCCACCTCCATGGACAGGCACTTGATCGGCGTTGTGCTTAGAAGGGGAGCGCTTGTATAATCCGGCAAAAATTCCGCCAGTTTTGCCGGCTCGTCCAGAAGCTCCGCCGGCTCTTTAAGCTCTTCTGCCGGCTGTTCCGGTTCCTGCACCGGTTCCTTCGGCTCCGCCTTCGGAGGCTGCACATCGGCCGTTTCCTGCTTTGGCGGCTGCTCCTTCGGGTGTGCGCTTTTCAGCTTCCATGCCCCCAGAGCCACCAGCACCAATAAAATCAATGAAGTAAATACTACCCTTGCGTTGCCTGTTCGTTTTCTTTTTTTCATAATCTTCCTCCATGATAAGCTCTGCCTGACCTAAAAGCCTCCCCATCTTTATACTCTACCCGCAAAAGGCAGAGTCCCTGAGCCGGCGCAAGCACTCCGGAACAGGCGCGTTCCCCAGTCTCCAAAAGCTGCGGCATTTCTTCCCAACGGCGCTTCCCAAGCCCTACCTCCAAAAGCGTTCCCACCATAATCCGGACCATATGGTATAAAAATCCGTTCCCCGTAAAGCTTAAACGCAGCTCCTGTCCGTACCGCTCTATCTCAATATGCTCCAATGTGCGGACCGTGGATTTTTTCATTCGTTTGTTTGCACAAAATGCCCGGAAATCATGAGTTCCGCACAGCAAAGCCGCCGCCTGCTTCATCGCTGTCACGTCCAAGGGTTCCTTTACCTGGTACAGATATTTCCGCTCAAACACATTGGAAACGGAGCTGTTCCAGATACGGTAGACATACGTCTTGCGAAGGGCGTGAAGCCGGCTGTGAAAGCGGAGATCTGCATCCCTCACTTCCGTTACCGCCATATCCTCCGGTAAAAATTGATTGATATCCCGCAGCAGCTCGTCACAGGAAAGGGGCGTCATTGTGCGGAAATTGGCAACCTGCCCTGCCGCATGGACACCGGCATCCGTCCTTCCGGAGCCCTGAAGCTCAATTGTTTCTCCCAGCATGCGCTCCAGCACTTTTGTCAGCCTGCCCTGAATGGTCTGTTCCGTATTATCCTGGCTTTGCCAGCCTTTATAGCGTGTTCCGTCATATTGTATCAAAAGCTGAATATTTCTCATAAAATGCTTTTCCTCATGAATGATTTCATGTAATATAGTATTATAGCTATTGAATTATTTTCCCATGTAAAAACTTCGAAAGGGTGAGCTCCATGTTTGAACTTATATTTTTCATTATCCTGGGTGTATTTGTTTTAAAATTTAAGAGCCGTTCCAATGACACATTCTCTCAAACACCGCCCGTCATCCGTGACGTACTGCCAAAAAAGCCCGTTCTCTCCCAACAGGAAGTCACCTGTCAGGTCAATAAGCAAATCTACGGCACGGAAAATCCCCAGGACCGGGTTACCGTCTACAACCGGCTGATTCTCACGGACCGCTATCAGAATATTGAAAAAATCGCACATGAGCTTGGCATCAGCAAGCACCAAGCGCTCCGGGAAATCAAAAAGCTGAAAGATGAGGGGCATTATCTTCAAGTCGAAATCGACGAGCGGAATTACCGCTTGATTTACCCATCCTCCCGGAAGACCTCTTCCGCAGATAGTTCTTCCCCGCAGACCTCTTCCCTCAAGAAGCCTGTTCCTCCCAAAAAGGAACCTGCGCCGAAGCCTCCCAAAGAAACGCCGACCCATACCTTCGTGGAACCCTCCAAGTCCTACCGCCCCTCCGCCAATTCCGGAGAGCGCTACGAGGAATGGATGAGTGTTCCCGCCGGAAAAAAGGTTGTCCACTGCAGCTACTGCGGCGCTGACAATCTGATTTCCGAAAAGCAGGATGCTCATAGCTGCTCCTGTTATTTTTGCCGGGAGAAGCTTTAAGTATATGCGGATTCACAATCTATCCGGTCTGACTTCAAAAATACCCTTCAGAGATGGAGTGTTTTACTGCTTCATCTCTTTTTTGATCCGGTTTTCCGCCTCTTCGAGCCGTTTTTGCAGGGCTGTCTCCCTGTCTTTCCCTACCGCCTTTATCATCCACTCGTATTCATCCAGAAGTCCCTGCCCGTGGGGTACAAGATAAGCGCCCGAATCGCTGCCCAGGCCAATCACGGCTCCTTTTTCAAATGCATAGCTGATGCCTTCCATCTGGCGTTCCAGAATACGCCTCACCTGTGCATCGGGAAAACGGCCGCAGCCCAGAAGATTTCCCGTAGGCGACAGGGTGGGAATCCAGATAGTACGGCTCCTTGCCAGCTGGTCTAAGGTATCCTGCTCCAGATAATTTCCATGCTCCAGCGTATCAAGTCCGGCTTCTATGGCCGCCCGCACCTGCCTGTCCCCATTTCCGTGAGCCATCACAGCCATGCCCTCCCCGTGGGCAATGCGAATCATCTCATATATCTCATGCTCCGGCAGCCCCTCCTCGGTGAGCACGCCGAAAGCGTCAAAGGACATAATGCCGCTTATCATGATCTTGATAAAATCCGCACCTTCTTTTTTTGCCCGGAGCACAAGGGAGTGGTATTCCTTTAGATCTGAAAAAGCATGTCCTACAATGCCGCCGTAATGCCCCTTTTTATGAATGGCAAAAATCGGTGTGCGGTAATCGATTCCATACTCCAAAGCAAGCGCCTTTGCCCGCCGGGAGACACCCAGGGCATCTCCGCCGTCACGGACAAAAGTAATTCCCATTTCTTTCCACGTTCGGAAATGCGCCCGGATAACCTCTTCTCTCACACCGTCTTTATGTAAGGCAACCGCCTCTTTGTAGTTCTTTCCGTTCATAATAATATGGGCGTGACATTCTCCGAGCATTTTTTGCTTCCTCGCTTCTCACCTGGCAGATCCGGCATTTATACCGCTGTAAAAAATATTGCTTGATTTCAAATCATTACTCGTAGTTTAATACAATTTATTTTTAAAAGCAATCTCTTTCCGCTCATATTAAGCTCATATTAAGCTTATATTAAGATAATTCGGTTATATTAAAGCAATTATACTTTCTTAAACCTGAGTCTTGGAAACATCCATACAAAGCATCACATTAACCTTCCTCACCCGTTATTCCCTCATGTCATAAATCCGATACCACTCCTTAGTAGCATCATTCCGCGCACACTCGCTCCGGTTCCGGTAGAGGAACCTCACAATCTGATAGCAGTCAATCCATATCTCCGAAGCCCCTTCCTTCTGGGATTCGTCAAAAATCAACTGTATCCCAAAGTGCAGATGAGTCTGGTCAATATTATTCACATCCTCTTTGGTGCTGTATCCGGTATGCCCCATATATCCGATCACATCCCCTGCCTGAACCTCGCTTCCCTCCTCCAGATCAAGGGCATAAGGAAAGCCCTGCCTAAGATGGGCATAATAATAATACCGTTTCTTATCAAAGCTGCGGATACCGATACGCCACCCGCCGTACTGATTCCACCCCAAAGCCTCCACATAACCGGACTCCACCGCAATAATCGGCGTACCTACCTGCCCCATCATATCATGCCCCAGATGCTTCCTTCTGTAACCGTAACTTCGCGACACCCCGAAATCATCATAATCACTGTAAGGAAAGTCCTTTGCAATCGGAAGAAATGCCTTAAGTCCATACCGTTTCTCCCACACAAGAGGTATGCCATCCTCCGCCTCCTTCTCCCCCTGTGCCTGCCCTGCTGCCGTTTCCGCCGGAACCTGGATCTCATATTCGCCCACCATGCCGCCTAAAACAGCCGTGTATGCCTCAAGATAATAACTGTAATATTTCATACCCTCAGTCAGCTCTCCTATAGCCTTTCCCTGGGCCAGCTCCTCCGCTGCCTCTTTCAGATATGCGTTTACCTGACTTTCCTTTGAAAAATCTCCTCCTGTCCTGGCAGCCGTGTAGGCCAAAAGCTCAATCCAGTTTAAATGCACCTCCTGCCCGTAGGTATCCCGATCATACTCATAGGCTTTCCCAAGGGCCTCCGCAGTCACCTGAAAATCCACCCATTTAATAAACTCTCCCGCCTGTTCCCCGGCCTCCGCCACCGTAGATGACAGACAATGGACCTCTCTGTTTCTATAAATACAAACAATGGACAAACCTGCCAGAAGCAGTACCTCCAAAAGAATCAATCCTCTGAAAATTCTCTCTTTTATCATAAAAAATTGCACTCTTTTCATTATTGCATTTTATTCAAATAAACGCGAAAAAAGACCCGGAAAAGCGTAAATTTTATTGACAGCTTTTCCCGTTTATGATAATCTATTACTGTTGCCGCTGTGCAACGAGACACTTTTTAATATTTTCGGAGGTATTATCGCAATGCAAGGTACAGTTAAGTGGTTCAACAATCAAAAGGGTTACGGCTTCATTTCTGACGAGCAGGGAAACGATGTATTTGTACATTACTCCGGCATCACCATGGATGGTTTCAAGTCTCTGGAAGAGGGGCAGGCTGTTGAATTTGATGTTGTAGACGGTGCAAAGGGACCGCAGGCTACGAATGTAACCAGAGTTTAATCAGCCTAATTATCCATGCGTTTTATTTTATATAGATCGCATTCCAAAGAAGATAAAAGCAACTGGTTAAAGCAAAATCGAAAATGAGCCGTTTTGACAGAAGATTTTTGTCAAAACGGCTTTTTTCTGTTCTTGGACGCTTTGTTTGATAAAGCTCTTTTCTTTTTTGCAGATTCTGCTATAATAGACTTCGTATTTTAAGTACCGAAAAAGTTTTAGAGGAGATTTATTATGGAGCATCTATACATACCCAAGGACTATCAGTCCCAGCTTAGCCTGTACGATACACAGGTGGCTATTAAAACGGTAAAGGATTTCTTTCAGCAGAGCCTTGCTGAGCAGCTGTATCTTCTCCGGGTTTCCGCGCCTCTCTTTGTGACGCCGGAGTCCGGTCTCAATGACAATCTGAACGGCGTGGAGCGGCCCGTCACCTTCGGCATTAAGGAGCAGAATGAACGTCCTGTGGAGATTGTGCACTCCCTTGCCAAGTGGAAGCGCAACGCCCTGAAGCAGTACGGCTTTCACATCGGGGAGGGACTTTACACGGATATGAGCGCCATCCGCCGGGACGAGGACACGGACAATATACATTCCATCTACGTAGATCAGTGGGATTGGGAAAAAATCATTTTAAAAGAGGATCGGAATACGGATTATCTGAAGGAAACGGTCCGCAAGGTTTACAAGGCCCTTAAGAAAACGGAAAAATATATGTCCATTCGTTATGATTATATAGAAGAAATTCTGCCCAGGGATATCTTCTTTATCACCACCCAGGAGCTGGCGGACCGTTACCCGGACAACACGCCGAAGGAGCGGGAAAATCTCATTGCCAAGGAAAAGGGCGCCGTATTTCTTATGGAGATAGGCGATAAGCTGGCGGACGGAAAGCCCCACGACGGCCGTGCGCCGGACTATGACGACTGGCATCTGAACGGCGATATTATTGTATGGTATCCCGTTTTAGGGCATGCACTGGAGCTTTCCTCTATGGGAATCCGCGTGGATGAGGAAGCGCTTAAGCGTCAGCTGGAGCTTGCCGGATGCCAGGAGCGGGCGGAGCTTCCCTTCCAGAAAGCAATCCTGGAGCAGAAGCTTCCCTATACGGTGGGCGGCGGAATCGGCCAGTCCCGTATCTGTATGTTCTATCTGCGTAAGGCCCATATCGGGGAGGTCCAGGTTTCCATCTGGCCGGAGGACGTCCGCAAGACAGCCCGGATGCACGGAGTGATGCTGCTGTAAGGCTTTTTTGCGGAGCATTTTGATGTATAGCTGCAAGGTATAAAATGAGCGGGCGGCCTTGGCCATATCCCCTTGGCCCGCTGCCCGTTAGAAACGTGCTCCGCCGGGCGCACATAAAGAGGCTGCCGCAGAATCCGCCGACTGATTCTGCGGCAGCCCATTATTTTAATGCCACGAAAAATCCGTTTTCAATTCTTCCGCAGTCCCTTGGGATAATGATTCTTTACCATCCCTCCGGCCTGTTTTCCCCAGCCTATGGAATACCCCTCCGCAAGCATAAGCTGCCATCCCTTTTCTCCCTGTCTCTCAAAGACGGCGCCCCTTATATATTCCTCCGCCTCCCCCGCATTCAGAAGACAGCAATGAGCCGCTTCCTGCGGCTTTAAGGCCAGAGCCAGGGCATGGGCAGGCTCAAACCTGTTCTTTTTCAGCGTCCCCAGGTGAAGCCCCGGGCGCAGCACCTTAAGCCCTTTTAACGGAAATGCCTGCGGCAAAAGATACAGCTGTTCCCCAAACAGCACCGGAATCCCTGCAAGCTCACAGCGCAGAGCTTCCCTTTCAAACTCCTCATACAGCTTCCGGATACCGCGGTCTATCGGCTGCATTTTCCAGGAAAATTCCTGCTGGAAAGCTTCTCCCTCTCTTTGAAGAACAGCCGCGAAATGTCCCTCCCCCTCAAGGCGGTGGGGCCAGAGCCGAAAGGTATCCGCTGTCTCCGGCCGGGCGCCGATCCACTCCGGCCTTCCGGCCGAAAACTTCTCACAGGCCGCTGTCTTTTTTACGGAAAACTCCGGATGTCCGTCTAAAAAGGCGCTGATGCTTCCCTCGTTTTCCTCCGGCGAGAAGGTGCAGGTGGAATAAATCAATACCCCTCCCGGACGAAGCATCTTAGCCGCCGCTCTTAAGATCTCCTGCTGCCGCTCGGCACACATGGAGACATTTTCCCTGCTCCATTGTACGGCCGCCTGCTCCTCCTTGCGGAACATTCCCTCTCCCGAGCAGGGCGCATCCACCACAATCCGGTCAAAAAAATCCGGGAAACGGTCCGCCAGACATTCCGGGCGCTCGTTTGTTACCACACAGTTTCGGATGCCCATGCGCTCCACATTGGAGGAAAGAATCTTGGCCCGGACCGGATGGATTTCGTTGGACACAAGAAGGCCCTGACCTTTCATGGACGCCGCCAGGTGGGTCGTCTTTCCCCCCGGCGCAGCGCAGAGATCCAGAACACGTTCTCCGGGTCCGGCATCCGCAAGGGTTCCGACTGCCATTGCGCTCGGCTCCTGAATGTAATACAAGCCGGCTTCGTGGTACGGATGCTTCCCCGGCCTGTCTTCCCCTCCGTAATAAAACCCGTTCTCCGCCCAGGGAACAGGGCGCAGAGAAAAGGAGGAGAGCTTTTCGAACTCCTCCAAAGTGATTTTCAGCGTATTAACCCTGAGAGCCTGGGCCGGTTCTCTCTCCCAGCTCTCTAAAAACGCCTGGTACTCCTCTCCCAAAAAGCCCTTCATCCGCTCTTTAAATTCCTGTGGCAGCTTTGTCATATTCTGCGCCTTTCTGTTTGCTCTTTATGATATCTGTACTTTGCAAAGCGGCGTTTATTGAAAGCTTATTTCTCATCGCATACCTGAAAAATATAGAATTTCAGATAATAGGATTCCTCCGCCGCCCACAGTATGGGGTGATCCGGCGCCTGGGTACGGTACTCTACCTGGCGCAGCCGCTTATGCACGCTTTTTGCCGCCTGGCGTATGGTCTGGGTGAACAGCTCATACGTCATAAAATGCGAACAGGAGCAGGTGGCAAGAAAGCCTCCGTCCCTTACAAGCTTCATCCCGCGCATATTGATTTCCCGATAGCCCTTCACCGCATTTTTTACGGAATTGCGGGACTTGGTAAAGGCCGGCGGGTCCAGTATCACCACGTCAAACAGCTCTTTTTTCTCCTCAAGCTCGGGCAGAAGATCAAAGACGTCGGCGCAGAGAAAGCTTACACGATTCTCCAGGCAGTTGAGAGCCGCATTTTTACGTGCCTGCTCCACGCCAAGCTCAGAGGCATCCACACCCAGAACTTCCCTGGCTCCGGCAATACCCGCATTGAGAGCAAAGGAGCCTGTGTGCGTAAAGCAGTCCAGCACCTTTGCATCCTTACAGAGCCTTTGAATGGCCAGGCGGTTGTATTTTTGATCCAGGAAAAATCCCGTTTTCTGTCCGTCCTGTACATCTACCAGATAGCGGACGCCGTTTTCCTGAATCTCTACCTGGGTATCAAACGCCTCTCCGAGAAAGCCCTTACGCCGCTCCATCCCCTCTTTTTCCCGTTCCTTTGCATCGCTTCGCTCATAGACGCCCCGGATTATGATGCCGTCCCCGGCCAGTATTTCCTTGAGAAGCCGGATCAGCGTCTCTTTCATCCGGTCAATGCCAAGGGCCAAGGACTGGACTACCAGAACATCGGAAAATTTATCTACTACAAAGCCCGGCAGAAAATCCGCCTCCCCGAAGACCAGGCGGCAGCTGTCCGTGTCTGCGGTGCGTTTGCGGTATTCCCAGGCGTTTTGAAGGCGCATACGGAGGAAGCTCTCGTCTATCTCCTGATCTTTCCGGCGTGTCATCATGCGGATTCGTATCTTGGAATGGGTATTGATAAATCCACGGCCCAGGCAGTACCCGTCAAAATCACGGACCAGTACCAGGTCTCCGTCCGCAAAGCCGCCCGTCACGGAGGCGATTTCATTGTCATAGATCCACAGGCCGCCTGCCTTGAAGAAACGGCCCTCTCCCTTTTTCAGATTTACTACCGCGTGTTCCATCTGTGTCTCCTTTTTCCATTCTTCCAATGACCAAGTGATTCCTACACCGGCATATCAAAAAGATCCGTTCTCTGCCTGTTAAATGCCTGCGGAAAACCGGTCAGGGTATGCTTAAAATCCGGCAGTGATGCATATGCCGGCATGTCCTAATGATCCACGCCGTTTTTGGCACAGATATCCCTGACGCAGCATTTGTCGCAGTAGGGCTTCGTCCGGGCCGTACACACGTCTCTTCCGTGATACACCAGGCGGTGGCAGAAGTCGCTGCCCTCCTCCGGGGGAATCAGCTTCCAGAGGGCCATTTCTACCTTCTTGGGGTCCTTGCAATTGTCTATCAGGCCCATGCGGTTTGTGAGGCGGATACAGTGCGTATCCGTCACTATGGCGGGCTTTCCGAATACGTCGCCCATAATCAGATTGGCGCTTTTCCGGCCTACACCCGGAAGCTTTAAGAGTTCCTCAAAGGTGTCGGGAATATTTCCTTCGTACTGTTCCATGAGTATCTTCATGCAGGCGCTGATGTCTCTGGCTTTGCTGTGTCCCAGGCCGCAGGGCTTTACGATAGCCTCAATATCCTCCACCGGGGCTTCTGCCAGTGATTTGACGTCAGGGTACTTTTTGTAGAGGTCTTTTACAACTACATTCACCCGGGCGTCCGTACACTGGGCTGCCAGGCGCACGCTTACCAGAAGCTTCCATGCCTGGTTATAGTCCAGGGTGCAGTCTGCGTCAGGGTATTCCTTTTTTAACCTGGCTATCAGCTCCAGGGCCAGTTCTTCTTTTGTCATAATGATTTCCTTCCTCTCTAAGCAGCCATGATTCTGCTGTGTATTGTATCTGCTATATTTGTTATAAAAGCAATATTCTTTCCATTTCATTAATTGCCTTAATTATATAATGTTACCAGGGCACTTTCCAGTATTTTTTAAAATTTTGCGGTCATCGTATTAATATCGTTACCGTTCGCTCTATGACCAGTAACTAATATCCTTCACAGCCCGGAATATGGAAAGACAAACAATTAAAAAAGTTCCCGGCATATGACATATATCTTGTCATCCCCATCCCTCTTTTCCAGGTGATATAGGTATGTTCCTGTGTCCCGAAGGTTATAGGCCACAGATTATAGTACCTTTCGTCTCCTTGCCTGCTCCGCCTCTTCCGCCGCTTTTCTTTCTTCCTCTTCTGCTTTTATTTTCTCCATCTTTGCTTTCCGTTCCGCTTCCTCCGCCTCCCTTGCCGCAGCATCGGCAAAACTCAAAAAGGCATCCTCTTTCATCCGGCCATCACACAAATCCGCCCTGTCCGTCTTCCACAGATATAAGAATATCAAAATCAAACAGAGGCTTATGAGCCCTGCTTTTTCATACCTTTTCATCAATTGCTCCTTCCTGAACCATACGGTCCATTGAACATGCCTGTACCTCTTTCCCCGAATAACCATATCACGCCAAAGCATCAAGCCTGCATATTTTATCCCCTTCAATCATCAAGAATCCCAAAGAAAAAATTCAAAATTTCAAATTTCCGGACTTCCGAAATCCAAAAAATCTGCTATAATAAAATTATTCCAACAATAACAAGCAGAGGTAATTTTTATGGTAAATGCAATTTCCGGCATAAATTCCTACTACAGCATCTATCGCCCTTCCCGCGCTGCCGGTTTAGCGGCAGAGCAGACGGGCCGGGCGCAGCAAATCAAAAATTCCGGCACAGCTTTAACACTGCATCGGGGCGCTGACCCCGAAACACCCGTTCAGCCCATACGCCCCGTTGTCCCGGTCAATCCGGACACAGCTGCTCCTGTCATATCATTTGCCGCACCCTCGCGGACAGAAGCCTACGCCGCAGAACAGGCCGTGCGGTTCCGAATCCAATATACGGAACCCGGTATGCAGGCTGCCTCTGAGCGTGTGTCCGGCAATTCTGTCTCCCCTGCCTTGCAAAGCTCCGATATTCCGTCCGGTATAAGCTATGATCCGACAGAAATGGCCGTGCGGACGAGGATTCAATACAGGAACCCTGCGGCAGAAGCCGGCGGCTCCAATGAGACAGCAGGCATAGAAGGCGCACAAAAAGCCACGGAGGACGGCCGCTGTGAGACCTGTGAGAAGCGCAAATACCAGGACGGATCCGATGATCCGAGCGTCTCCTTTCAGACGCCTACCCGAATCGAGCCCGATGCCGCCGCTTCCGCTGTCCGTGGACACGAGATGGAGCACGTGTTCCATGAGCAGGCCAAAGCCGATCGGGAGGACCGTAAGGTGGTAAGCCAGAGTGTGACGCTGCACACAGGCATTTGTCCCGAATGCGGTAAGACATATGTATCCGGCGGAACC
Organism: Clostridia bacterium; assembly: GCA_910576325.1. Taxonomy (GTDB): domain Bacteria; phylum Bacillota; class Clostridia; order Lachnospirales; family Lachnospiraceae; genus Laedolimicola. The sequence continues at coordinate 1,029 of CAJTIM010000020.1, read as the reverse complement.
ACACGTACCGTCACAAAGGCCGAAAATGAACTGGATGCCATAGAACTCAATGCTGCTGAAAATAAGAAAGCCAACTAATAAATGCGGAAAAAGCCATCCAAGCCTTTCCTCTATCCAAATGTATACAAGCTGTACAAACATGGATACGGAAATGCCGGACGGCTTTTTCACATTATCTTCCTTTTTGAAATTCTCTGATTTTTGATGCCTCCTGATATCTCCTGACTTATTCCAAACTGCCTATAGGAACTCAATCATCAGCACCCGGTCCCCAATGCAGTCTCTGAACAATTCCACCAGTAAAATCCGTATCTGATTCTTCGCACTTTCCTTGAGAGATTCCATATCCCCATGCTCACGGACGTCCGCCTTGGCACTGTCCAATGTCTCCAATAAGTCCTCTTTTTTCTCCCAATTAAAGAGAGCAAACTTTTCATCATAAAACTGAATGGAGCTTTCGTCCACATAAACCTCCAAAATCTCAATCTCAGGAACCCGGATCATCACCTGTGTCTCCGTAATCTCCGATTCCACCCGTGCAAGATCAATTCCTGCCTTTACCTCCGCCCGGTAAATCATGGAAAATTCTTTCTTTGTAATAAAGGGAATCGACCCTTCCGAATAGCGGACCAGTCCGTTGTAAGTCAGCTTGGCCGAGGTCAGTTCACTTGCCGCCTCCAGCTTATCATTGATAAACGCGCTGGTAATCTCCGGCTCGCTTTCCAGATCTATCGTATTGACAATATAAATAGCCGTACCTGCAATCACAAGTACTATCAGCAGATAAATAACCGCCTTCCATATGCCGTTATTCTTCCCCTTTGTCTCTCCCCGCATAAAATGCTTCCCCCATAAAAGTATTCGGAGTTTTCATATATTTAACTCAAACTTCCCACACCGATTGGTGTGCTGAACCTTGAAAAATCAATACTTTAGTCCATAAAAAAGGCACAAACCTGCACTTGATGGTATAATTGAATTGCGAATAACAATCACACAGCAAGGAGATTTATGCCATGTCAAGTATAC
>CAJTIM010000019.1 GCA_910576325.1 Clostridia bacterium | reverse complement strand
TACCGAAGAAGGTGCAAGAGATTACTTGAAAATCATGTCTTATATCGGTACCGCACACAAACAGGGTTACAATGCTTATGAAGCAATCAAAAATGCAATTTCAGGAAATCCAGATTTCATCTTTGGATAATGGGTGTCCTGAACAGTTACTTTAAAATATAATACTGCAAAACGGCAGAGAAAATACAGTTCTTTTATCACACAGTATTTTCTCTGCCGTTTTGAAATTATCTATACATATGAATACAAATTTTTAAAACTTTCCGGCTTTTGCCGCTTCCTCAATGGAAACAGCCACAGCCACGGTCATACCAACCATGGGGTTATTGCCTGCGCCGATAAGACCCATCATTTCTACATGAGCCGGTACGGAAGAAGAACCTGCAAACTGCGCGTCAGAATGCATACGTCCCAGTGTATCGGTCATACCGTAGGAAGCCGGTCCTGCTGCCATGTTGTCGGGATGAAGGGTACGGCCTGTACCGCCGCCGGATGCAACGGAGAAATATTTCTTGCCTGCCTCCAGTCTCTCCTTCTTATAAGTACCTGCTACCGGATGCTGGAAACGGGTAGGATTGGTGGAGTTTCCGGTGATGGATACGTCTACGCTTTCCTTCCACATGATAGCAACACCCTCAGGAACACTGTTGGCGCCGTAGCAGTTTACCTTAGCGCGAAGTCCCTCGGAGTAAGCCTTGCGGAATACTTCCTTTACTTCATTGGTGTAGGGATCGTACTCGGTCTCTACATATGTAAATCCATTGATTCTTGCGATAATTTGTGCGGCGTCCTTTCCAAGACCGTTCAGAATAACGCGCAGCGGTTTCTGACGAACCTTGTTGGCCTTCTCAGCGATACCGATAGCGCCCTCTGCTGCCGCAAAGGATTCGTGGCCTGCCAGGAATGCGAAGCACTCGGTCTCCTCTTCCAGAAGCATCTTGCCCAGGTTGCCGTGTCCAAGACCTACCTTACGGGTGTCCGCAACGGAGCCGGGGATACAAAAAGACTGAAGTCCCTCACCGATGGCTGCTGCTGCATCTGCTGCTTTGCGGCATCCCTTCTTGATTGCGATAGCGGCGCCTACGGTGTAAGCCCAGCATGCATTCTCAAAACAGATAGGCTGAATACCCTTGATCTGATTGTATACGTCAAGACCTGCATCCTTGGTGATCTTCTCTGCTTCTTCCAGGGAAGCGATGCCGTAGCTGCCTAATACCTCATTGATTTTATCAATACGTCTTTCATATGATTCAAATAATGCCATCTTCGTCTACCTCCTCGCTTATTCCTGTCTCGGGTCGATGATTTTAACTGCGTCATCCACACGACCGTACTGTCCCTGTGCTTTTTCCCAGGCTGTGTTGGCATCGTCGCCCTTCTTGATGAAGTCGGTCATCTTGCCAAGATTTACAAACTTGTAGCCAATGATCTGATCCTCTGCGTCCAGAGCGATTCCGGTTACATAGCCCTCTGCCATCTCCAGGTAACGAGGTCCTTTTTTCAGAGTTCCATACATAGTTCCTACCTGGCTTCTAAGACCCTTTCCAAGATCCTCAAGGCCCGCGCCGATGGGAAGTCCGTCCTCGGAAAATGCGGACTGGGTTCTTCCGTATACGATCTGCAGGAACAGCTCTCTCATAGCCGTATTGATTGCATCACATACAAGGTCGGTGTTCAATGCTTCCAGAAGTGTTCTTCCGGGAAGAATCTCGGATGCCATAGCTGCGGAATGAGTCATTCCGGAACATCCCAAGGTCTCAACCAGAGCTTCCTGGATGATGCCCTCTTTTACATTCAGGGTCAGCTTGCAGGCTCCCTGCTGAGGTGCACACCAGCCTACACCATGTGTCAAGCCGGAAATATCTTTGATCTCTTTTGCCTGTACCCACTTTGCTTCTTCCGGAATCGGAGCAGCGCCATGATTTACGCCCTGTGCTACCGGACACATTTTCTCAACTTCGTGTGAATAAATCATTTTAAAACTCCTTTCAAGTTAAGTTAAAATCTTAAGCGGCCGCCATAGGGTTTCTAGGGCTTGTCGCATTTGATTATATTTTCTCATAATTCCTGGAAATAGTCTAGTGGTTTTTTGAAATTTTCGGCTTGGGTAAGTTATTCCGTTTCCGTATGTATATTGCCCGGAAGCTCCTTTGCAGAGATTTCATAAGGAATGTTTTGAGGCTGATTCTATTGAAAACTTTTTCTGTTGCCCATATAATGTAGAAAAGGCTTAACCTGTTGCATGACCATCAGGGAATATGACGGATCATAAAGAGAGGAAGGATGCCATGAGCAGAAGGAGAAGAGGAAAAATAAGACGGTTCCGTTTTTTTGCCGGTCTGGCGGCATTGGCAATACTGCTGGTTCTCGGACTGCTGACGGCGGTCGGTTACTATACGGCCGGAGAGAAAGAGCTGTTTGTCAGAACGGACGGTTATCTGCAAGCCGGAGCAGGGCCGCAGGCAGAAATGACGGCGCAGATATGGGCGGAAAAGATAAGAGCTGCAGAAGAACAGGCAGCGGAGCAGGAGGAGCAGGCGGAGGAGAGACTTCCGGAGGTGGACCCGTCGCTGCGTCTGCCCAATACGGTGGATTTTGCAGCCTTGTGGGAACAGAATGAGGATGTTTATGCCTGGATTACGGTGCCGGGAACTCTGGTGGATTACCCCGTTCTGCAGCATCCTTCAGACGATGAATATTATCTCCACCATACCATCGATCATGTGGAGGGACTGCCGGGGAGCATATATTCGGAGACTGTAAACGCAAAGGATTTTACTGATATGAATACCATTCTCTATGGCCATAATATGAAAAATGATACCATGTTCGGAAGTCTTCATGATTATGAAAATGCAAACTTTTTTTCGGAGCATCCCTATGTGTACATTCATCTGCCGGAGCGGACGCTTCTGTATCAGATATTTTCGGCGGTAAAATTCCGAAGCGTGTATCTTCCTTATTATCTGAATTATGAGGAGGAGGGGGATTATACGGCTTATGTGGAGGAGCTTAAGGAATCACCGGGATATATGAATGAGACGGCGGAGCCTTCCTTTGGAAACCGTCTGCTGACCCTGCATACCTGTATCGGACATGACGAAAATCATCGGTATCTGGTGGTTGCGGTGCTTATGGGGGCGTATGATAAGGAATTATAAGACATCAGCTATTTCCATATCCTGTGTTCGGACAATTTGCGTACATTCTGTCTGCTTTGTACGAACACAGGATATCAGTATATCAGATAACCCCTTTCATCACCAGCACCGAAACCGCGCAAGTCACGAACAGGAACAGAGAAAATACAATCACTCCCTTAGAATCCCCCGTCTGCTCCGCAGCAGACGGAAGCGCCAGCTTCGCTTTCCTGAGAGCCGTTACCACCGGTTTATAGAAGAGAAGCGTAATAGCCGTATTCAGCCCGCCCTTTAAGAGATTAAAAGGCAGAAAAGCAGGCAGCAAAAGCTCTGCAACAGCTTCCCTGGGATACCCCATATAAATCGGAGTAATCAGATAATTCCACAGCAGCATCACCGCAACCATTACGCCGCAGCCTGCAAAGAGTCCAATCATAGCGCCGGACTTGGTGTGCTTTTTCTTATAAATAAAAGCAGCAGTACAGGCAAAGCTGCAGCTTGACAGCACATTCATAATAAAACCAATAATACCGGTATCACTGGCCGAGAGCATCTCAATAAAGGAAACCACCATCGAGATAACAAGAGAGGCAAACGGCCCCAACAGGAAGCCCCCGATGGCAATCATTACATCCTTGGGGTCATATTTCAGGAAAAGGACCACCGGGACGCGCCCCACCACCATCAAGGCGTAGGCGATGGCACAGAACATGCCGATTAAAGCGATTCTTTGAGTTTTCTGGTTCATTGTTATATACCTCCGTTCTGATTTTACAGCTCTTATGATTCATCCGCCTGGGCTTAGGCCGAATCATAACAAAAGACACCTAAAAAACGTTCGTCTTCCAGGTGTCATTCTCATCAGAATAAAAAGCAATACAACAAAAACTCCGCCAAAACAATTCTGACCTTGTACACATCTTCTTCCATCCAGACTATACTGTCGGTTTTGGAATCTCACCAAATCCTGAACTGAACCAAAAACAAATCCTAAGACAAATCCAAAAACATCTCTGCCCTTGCATAAGCTTCTGTCAGTTCCTGCGCATACACGCTCGCGGACTATACCGCCGATCGGGAATCTCACCCTGCCCTGAAGACTTTCCGTATTCAAATGTCAAACATATTATAGCAATGTGTTTCCCCGCTGTCAATCACAAAAAATAAACCTTACAAAAATTTACAAATCAAAGGTTGCTATTCACTACGTACTCAGTAACAACCAAAACTCAAATTACAGCTCCGGCCATTATTGAAAAAATTTCTCCCGAATCTCCTCAACCGGCATATCCTGCCCGGTCCAAAGCCGGAAGGCCATAGCCCCTTGGTGAAGCAGCATATAAAGCCCGTTGAACACCATACAGCCTTGCTCCTTCGCCATATGCAAAAGGGCCGTCTCCCTTGGATTGTAAATCACATCCCCGACAGCCAGATCCCGCCGAAGCATCGAAGCGTCAGGAATCAGGCAGGCATTCGTTGCAGGCGCCATCCCCACGGAAGAAGCATTGATTAAGCAGTAGCTCTGCTCCAGGCTTTTGGAAAGCCGCACCTGATCTTCCAAATCATACAGATTCAAAAGGCACGCCGTCTTACTGCGGATAAGCTCGGCCTCCTGCTCAATCAGCCGGGTAGAAGCGCTTTTTTGCCGGGAAAAAATATCAATGGAATACACGCCGTCCAGAGCAGCCTGAGCAATGATAGAGGCGGCCGCCCCTCCGGAGCCGAGAACGGTGAGCCGCTTTCCGGCGGCGCGGAGCCCGGCGTCCTTCATAGACTGCATAAAGCCATATCCGTCCGTATTGTCTCCATAGAGAACACCGTCCCGGTTTACCACCGTATTGACAGAGCCGGTGAGAAGAGCCGTATCCGAAAGGACGTCCGCCCGCTGGTGCATCAGCCGCTTTAAGGGCATCGTACAGTTCCACCCGGCGGCGCCGAGGGCAATCAGACCGTCCACAGCCTTCGAAAAGGTATCCTCCGTGACGTCAAAGGCCAGATAAGCATAGTCAAGCCCCAGAAGCCGGAAGGCTTCGTTGTGCATGGCCGGGGAAATGCTGTGCTCCACCGGACTTCCAAGCAATGCGGTGAGTTTCGTTGTTCCGGAAATCATATTTTTCATGGGAAATGCCTCCAAAAGAAAAGTCTGAAAGAACCGCATGAAAACAGCAAAGCGGTTCCCAAGGTTACAGGTCAAGGGCCGGTTTTTTCTATTATGGCTTATGCTATCGAAGTTTTGCAAAAAAGTCAAGGAGAAGAAGTCTGCCGTTAAAACACAAATGACTGACAGCGGATTTTGCCGGGTCCCGTCCGAACTCTTACCAGGAAACGGAAAAAAGGCGGCAAAAAGATATAAAATAGAATATTTTTAGACTGGAAAGAACAGACGATATATGATATATTGATAAAAGATTTGTGAATCAATTTGACAGGAAGGTGATCAATTGGAAAACTATACGAAGTATAAGTTGAAGAGCAAGGATGAGCTGTCATCGTTGCTGGACGGAAAGGACAGGCTGTTCCTTATCGCATGTAACAAGTGCTTCAAGGAATTTGAGACCGTTGACGAGCCGGATTGCGAAGCATTTGAAAAGCTGGCTCTCGAGCAGGGAAAAACGGTCACAGGCAGCGTGAAGGTTGACTTTTTGTGCAACAAGGTACAGACAGAGAAAAAGCTTAAGGGTATGATTTCGGAGGAAACCGAGAATGTAATCGTGATTTCCTGCGGCCTGGGCGTTCAGACAGTCGCGGGTCTGGCGGATAAGCCCGTGTACGCGGCAGCCAACTCCCTTAACTACAGAGGACATCACGGCATGGCCCTGACAAAGAAAGCCTGCGGCGCATGCGCCCAGTGTTATCTCAATGTCACCGGCGGTATCTGCCCCGTAGTAGACTGCTCCAAGAGCCTGCTGAACGGACAGTGCGGAGGCGCCAAGAACGGAAAATGCGAAGTAGACGAGAACAAAGACTGCGCATGGGAAAAGATATACGAGCGTTTGGAAAAACAGGGACGTCTCGCCGAGTTTTTGGCACAGCCCATACAGATGCGGGACTTCTCCAAGATCAATCATAAAACCATTCAGGATTACGTAACATCCATCCGGGAGAACCGGCTGGCCGGCTATTACGGCGGCGTACATCCCCTGGAGCACAAGGAATTTACCGAGCATCTTGCACTTAAGAGATTCCCCGAGCCGGAGGTTGTGGTGATTCCCCTGTCCATGCATGCGGGCGCACCGGCCAACCCAATCGTGGAGGTAGGCGATACCGTTAAGGTGGGACAGAAGATCGGAGAATCGGCCGGATTTATCAGCAGTCCCGTTCATTCCAGCGTCAGCGGAACCGTAACGGCCATCGAGGTACATAAGCATGCCACAAGAGGCGAATGTCTCTCCGTGGTGATCCGCTCCGACAAAAAGAATACGCTCCATGAGTCCGTAAAGCCCCATAAGGACCTGGACAGCCTGACGCCAGACGAGATCGTAGAGATTGTCAGGGAGGCAGGAATCGTAGGTATGGGAGGCGCAGGCTTCCCCACATCCGTAAAATTAAAGCCGCCGAAGCCCATCGACACCGTTCTGCTCAACGGCTGCGAGTGCGAGCCGTATCTGACTGCGGACCACAGAGTGCTGTTAGAATTTGCGGACGACGTAATTTTCGGCCTTAAGGCCATAGTCAAAACCGTAGGCGCGCAAAAAGGCGTCATCGTTATCGAGGACAATAAGCCCGACGCCATCGAATTGCTGGAGTCCAAGACGGCGGATATCCCGGAGCTTGAGGTGGTTACGGCCAGGACAAAATACCCCCAGGGCGCTGAGAAGATGCTCATCAAGCGTGTGATGAAGCGTCAGGTTCCAAGCGGCGGACTGCCGGCAGATGTGGGCTGCGTGGTAAGCAATATCAGCACCACAAAGGCAATCTCCGATGCAATCCAAACGGGTATGCCTCTGGTGGAGCGCGTGGTGAGCGTTACCGGCGAGCATATTCAGAATCCGGGCAACTATATTGTAAAGATTGGAACGAATACAAAAGAACTGATTGATTACTGCGGCGGCATCACGGGAGAGGACGTTACCGTTAAGGCAGGCGGCCCCATGATGGGATTTGTTCTGACCGACACAAATGTACCGATTATGAAGGGTTCCAACGGAATCATTGCCGTGGATACCGACCATACGGCCGAGCAGCCCTGTATCAAATGCGGACGCTGCGTGGATGTCTGTCCGATGGAGCTGTCTCCGCTGTATTTCGCAAAATATGCGGATGATGAGAACTGGCAGGGCATGAAGGACAAGAATGTAATGGATTGTCTGGAATGCAGGTGCTGCGAGTACATCTGTTCCTCCAAGATTCCGCTTGTCGCCAAGATAAAAGCGGGCAAAAATGCAGTAAGGGGGATGAAGTGATATGTTGATTACTGAGTTAAAAGAGAAGGAAGCAATTCTGTCACTGGCAGATGGCAAAAAGGTTTTTATCATCAACTGTCATGGATGCAGAGAGGTTTATTTCCCGTTGAAAGAGGCGGAGGCGCTTCAGAAAAAAATGGAGTCCGCCGGCCGTGTAACCGGAAGCATTACAACGGACTACATCTGCAATCCGGAAAATATGAAGCTGCGTCTTGAAAAAAATACGGCCAAGATAGAAGCTGCCGATGCGGTGCTTGTATTTTCCTGCGGCGTCGGCGTGCAGACCATTTCCGAATATCTGGAGGATAAGCCGGTCTATGCGGCATGCGATACTTATCCGCAGCCGGGCTTTCAGGGAGCGACGCCCTTAGAATACGATTGTGATCAGTGCGGGGAATGTTACCTGAATATCACCGGCGGAATCTGCCCTATTACCGCTTGCTCCAAGAGCCTGGTCAACGGACAGTGCGGCGGTTCCAAGAACGGAAAATGCGAGGTAGACAGCGAGATGGAATGCGGCTGGGAGCGCATCTACCGGCGGCTTGCACAGATTGGACGTCTTGATCTGTTAAAATGCCCCGCACAGGTTCGCAATTTCGCAACGGATCAGGAAACAGCAGAATAAGGAGAGTGAAAGTTTGGAAGTAAACTTCCAAATTTACTTAGATGACACAGCAAGTATGTCAAGGAGGAGGAAATCATGAAAATTACGGAAGCGTTTGAACGCGGTGAATTTGTAGTTACGGCGGAAGTAGGACCGCCGAAAGGATTTCATATTGAACATATGCTGGAGGAGGCGAAAACCTACTTAAGCGGCATTACGGCAGTAAATGTAACGGACAATCAGTCCTCCGTGATGCGCCTTGGTTCTCTGGCAACCTGTAAGGCTTTGAAGGATGAAGGACTGACTCCTATTTTCCAGATGACCTGCCGTGACAGGAACCGGATTGCACTGGAGTCCGATCTTTTAAGCGCCGCGCTGTTCGGAATCGAAAATCTACTGCTGCTGACGGGAGATCATACGAAGCTCGGCGATCATCCCCAGGCGAAGCCGGTGTTTGATCTGGATTCCGTGTCCCTGATCCACGCGGTAAAGCAGTTGGAGTCTGGGGTTGACTTGGGCGGAAATGAGTTGGTTGGAGAGCCGCCGAAGTTTGCCAAGGGAGCGGTTGTATCTCCCTGCAGCGATTCTGTGGATGTTCAGCTTGCGAAGATGGAGCGCAAGGTCGCCGCAGGAGCGGAATATTTCCAGACCCAGGCGGTTTATGAGCCGGAGAAGTTCATCCGGTTTATGGAGAAGGCAAAGCAGTTCGGCAAGCCGGTACAGCTTGGAATCGTGATTCCGAAATCTGTGGGAATGTGCAGATATATGAATGCAAATGTTGCAGGCATCCATGTTCCCGAGGAAATGATTGAGGAATTGAAGGCGGATAAGGAAAAGACGAAGGCAGGCATCACCGGCGTGGAGATTGCGGCCCGTGTGATTAAGGAATGCCGGCCTTACTGCCAGGGCGTACATATTATGGCAATGGGATGGGAGTCCAAGGTGCCGGAGCTTCTTAGGCAGGCAGGGATCTAATCGGGGATCATTCATCGGGTATCGCGTTTCGGAAATAACCGGACGCTTACCTGCCTGAAAATATTCGGCGTAATTAGTTTGGGCATTTATCAAACATGATAAGTGCGAAGTGAAATGTAAAGAAGTGGCTGCCGCAGAGAAATGCGGCAGTCACTCACATATTCCGGTAATACCTTTGGCTTCATAGGATAAGGGAAGCCTTGATAAAACCGCACGGAGTATTCCGGGTTCAGGGGGGAACAATATGTTAGAGACATTGAGAAAAAAGGCAAAAAAATCAAATATTTGGCGGATTGTTTTATCCATCATCGGTATTGTGGTACTGTTGGCGATTACGAAATTTGCCATCTTTGACGTCATTACGGGACCGACCCATATGGACATTACCGCAGATCCGGCAACTTATGAGGGAAAGTATGTAACCATCGACGCAGACTTTTTCCTGTACGATTACATAGAGCATACCACCACTACGAAAAAGAAATACGGCGGCAGCACGACCTCCACGGACGGATACAGCTATATCGCGTTCCAGTGGGTGGATGATTATGAAAATAATTCGTCTGTCTGGTATTTTTACAGTGTTTTCCTGAAGAAAGACAGACAGTCGGAAATGAATGTCAAGATGGACGAGGCTTTTGAATTTCTGTTTGACGAGACAGGAAACACCGCTCCTCCCGAGCCGGTTACGGTTACCGGCGTCTGGAATAAGATGGATTCCCAGACGGAGAGGTATTTCAGGGAATCTCTGGCAGAAATGGAAATTACGGAGACAGATCTCGACCTGTTTTACTTTTATGAACTGGATACGAAAAATATCGGCGGTGTGAACGCCCTGTTATTCTGGGTTATGATGGCGGGCGCTGTGGGTCTTGCCGTATTTGCGGCTTTAAGTGTTGCCGGCCTTTTCAGCGATTCCTATTCCAAGCCGATTCAACAGTATCTCCAGAGGGACAGCTCTGTTTCTATGGCAGCCATTGAGGAGGACTTTCACCAGGCCCGGCTCATTGGGTCAGAGGTATGGGTCGGAAAAAGGTGGACGATCTATATGCAGGGCAACAAGGCTAAGATTCTGGCCAATAAGGATTTGGTTTGGGGATATTATTTCAGACGTACCGGACGGAACAGTGTAAGCGAGATGCGTCTTTTTACCAAAGAAAAAGACCGGTTCGGCATTAACCTGTCGGAAGGGAATACCCAGGAAGCTTTAAGAATCTATGGGGAGGAACAGCCTCATATGGTGATTGGATACAGCGGGGAACTGGAAAAGATGTATAACAAAGATTTCAATGGATTTTTGGAATTAAAATACAATCCCGCAGCAAGGGAAAACGAATACTAAAAAGGAATGGGAGAAGGCCGTGTGGACAGCCTTCTCCCATTTTATAAGGCTGCCGCAGAATCAATGGGCAGCTATTTCCATATCCTGTGTCTGTATCTCTTTTAACTGCTTCATAAACTTATCGGATGCTTTGGAAAATACCTGATATTTTTTCCATATAATGCTCATTCCGGCTTCTCTGCGAGGAGAGAGGGGACGGAAACTTAGCTTACTGCTGCCGGAGGTATGAATGATTTTGTCAAAGCCGATGGCATATCCCAAGCCTTCTTCAACCATTAGGGAAGCATTAAAAAGCAAATTATAAGTTGCGACAATCTCCAGTTCCGATGTCTCACGGCCTATCCAGGACGCCAGTCCGTCGGATGAATTTTCCTGTCTTGACAGAATGAGGGGCTTGTCCCATAAATCTTCCGGGGAAATGGCTGCTTTTCCGGCAAGAGGCGAGTCTTTGCGCATCAGAACGCCCCAGACTTCGGTAAGGGGGAGCTTCATGGAGTTATATTTTGTCTGATCCACGTCTCCGAATACAAGACCGAAATCAATCAGCCCTTTTTCCAGCTGTTCCATTACAAATGCCGCATTTCCGCTTGCGATGTGGTAATGGATTCCGGGATATGTCCGGTAGAGCTTCCTTGCAGTTCTTGCAATCAGACGAACCGCGTCAGTTTCGCCGGCCCCAATATAAACATCCCCCATAACAACTTCGTCTGACAGTAAAATTTCACGTTCTGTTTTGTGGACGAGGTTTAAGATTTCCTCCGCCCGCTTTCGGAGGATCATGCCTTCCTCTGTCAAGGTGACCTTTCTGGAGCCTTTGGATCCGCGAATCAAGAGCTTCTTGCCCAGTTCTTCCTCCATCGCTTTTATCTGTATGGAAAGAGTCGGCTGAGACAGATGGAGAGATTCTGCCGCACGAACAATGCTTTGTTCCCTTGCTATTGCAAGAAAATATTGAAGTACGCGTAATTCCATGAGTGTTCTCCTTTTGCGGTTTTTGCTTTTCTTTTACCTTTCTTTTACAGATCCCAGATTAGCACAAAAATGTATAGGTTTCAACTATGGAAAAGTATTAAATATAAATATTTGCTATTATATTATGAGGAGAATATAATGAAGTCAACAGCAGATTTGACAGAACGGTTCAGGGACAGGGGGAGAAAATCGCTGTTATCATGGAGAGTGAATAAGGTTACTGCTCCGTTTGCGGCCGGTAACTGAATCCGTGCAGTGAAAGGGATGAGGGCAAATGAGACCGGAACAGAGAATCGGGTATGATTCAAAAGAGGCTGTAGTCCGCAATTTAAGAGATGCGGGGTGCAAGCCGGATATGATTCAGTGTTTTATGAGGTATTTTGACCAAGGTGACTGGAAAGATCAGCTAAGCTTGCTGGAGGAGCACAGAGAGACAATTCTTGGCAGGGTACATGAGGAAGAGAGGAAGATTGTCTGCCTGGACTATCTGGTTTACCGGATTCGGAACAGAAAGAAACAGACACAATGAGATATGAAAAGTCCGGCCAAGAAATGTCAAGTGAGTTTGAAAAATAATTTCTGTTGGCAGGTAAAGTCGCAAAGGCGCACGAGAGGAACTTTCATGAGTGCCCTTTCGAATGAAAGTTCCTCTCATTACCGGTGTGTCGAAGCAGCTTTACCTTTTAGTGCTGTCGCGCAGCGACTTTTATAGGAGGTAATCAGTAATGAGAATCATTGAAAATCAGATATTTGACATGGAAAGAGCGTTATATGGGAGCAAAGATGTATATGTAAAGGACTGCGCCTTTGACGGACCGGCAGACGGGGAAAGCGCCTTTAAAGAAAGCTCCGATGTTGCGGCGGAACATTGCTTCTTTAATCTGCGCTATCCCTTCTGGCATGCTCACGGGCTTAAAATTTCCGGTTCCGAAATGACAGAGCTTTGCCGTGCTTCCCTCTGGTATTCCGATGACATAGAGATTGCGGATACAAAGATGCATGGTATTAAGGCGCTTCGGGAGTGCAGCAATGCGGTTATACGGGGCTGCGATATTATTTCACCCGAATTTGGCTGGTCTGTGCGGGGCATACGCATGGAGGATACCAGGGCGGTCAGCGAATATTTTATGATGCGATCCGAAAATCTGACGTTCAGAGAGGTAACTTTCCAGGGGAAGTATTCCTTTCAGTATATCAAAAATGCGGTTTTTGAAAATTGTACCTTTGACACCAAGGATGCATTCTGGCATGGTGAAAATATAACCGTCCGCGACAGTACGATCAAAGGTGAATATCTTGCATGGTATTCGGATGGGCTTACATTAGAAAATTGTAAGATTATCGGGACACAGCCTTTCTGCTACTGCAAAAATTTAAAGCTCATAAACTGCGAGATGTACGGCACGGATCTGTGCTTTGAAAAATCTGAGGTGGAGGCGTGCATCACAACGCCGGTTGACAGTATTAAGAATCCGCTTTCCGGGAGAATCTTTGTACCGTCCGTGGGCAGGATTATCCGTGATGACACGGCGTCAAAGGGGGAAATTATCGCCTGTGTCCAAAAGCAGGGAGCAACGCCGGAGTGCGGTGGCAAATCAAAACCTTGCAGAGCAATTGCATGATAGGAAAGGGAGCATGATAATAGACGGAGGGTGTTTTCCGAATGATTATGTGATTAAAATTGTGCATTAGGGGGGCTATATTTGAGACAGAAAATATATGCGTTGTTGTTTGCGGCATTTCTGCTGTTGGGATTTGCGGCCTGTTCATCACAAAAGTTTGTGAATGGGCAGACGACGGACACAGTGAGGGCCGTGAAAGCGGAAGAAATACCAGACACGGCGTCCTTGGAAGATGTATCGGCAGAAACCGGCACACGTTCGGAAGAGGGATACGATGGGCCGCAGAGTACACCGCAGGAGGAAGAAAAAGTGGATCAGAAGCAGTTTTATATTACGGTGGGAGAGACGATATTCACAGCGGCTTTTTGTGATAATTCCAGCGCCGAGGCATTTCGGGAACTGCTTGCCGAAAGTCCCCTCACAATTGAAATGCATGATTACGGCAATTTTGAAAAGGTTGGAGAAATCGGAAGCACGCTGCCCGCGAACGACGAGCGGATTACAACGGAACCAGGGGATGTGATTCTCTATCTTGGCACAAGCGTCACAATTTATTATGACACAAATTCATGGAATTTTACCCGCCTGGGGAAAATCTATGATGTTACCAAAGAAGAGCTGCTGGCCGCATTTGGTGACGGGGATGTTACGGTTACATTCTCCATTGAAATACCGGAATAAAACGGAACGGAATTTTGAATGGCTGTCAGAAAATGAGACAGCCATTCTTTTTATATTCTGTGTTTGGACAATTTATCTATATTTTGTCTGTTATATGCGTACATTGCAGAAACAATGTCCGTCTACATCAGACACTAGTAGTCCGTATCGGAAATCCTTGTGCATATTTCCGGTACGGACTACTAGATGCTAGAAAAGTTGGTTGTATTATTACCCAATACCTCTTCCGTGCGGAAGGAAAATAACTTTTTGATTACAAAATTTTACAAAAATATCAAAAGTTGCATCTGGACTTTCTTCTTATAATCGATTATGATGTGGTTGACATAAAAGGTGCTTTCAAAAGCGTACCTGCGCATAGCCGGAAAAATAGGAGCGGATGCAAAAATGTATTGAAAAAAAAGCAATTCCCCAAAGGAAATGAACTTGATTAAATCCCCCATATAGGGTATAATAACCCTAAGTTTGTGATGAAATTAACACAATATAGTGAGTGTTACGAGACCAGAAACTGTAATATTCCTTGCCATATACAAGTTGATTTGCGGGCACATGGTCTTGCGGCTGAAAATTAATTTTATGTTGGTGTGATTTGGAAATATTACGGAACTTTAAACAATAATATTTCTCAAAGTACGCAAATTGATTAACAGGCACATGCACTTGTGTCTGGGAATTGATTTTGTTTCAGTGTTTTGAGGAGTATTGCGGGATTTAAAATAGCAGGAGGAGTAGTTATGCATATCGTAGACGGCGATCATGGACATACGCATGGTCATACACATGAACATACCCACAAGGACGGCTGCACCCATACCCATGCACACGAGCACGCCCACGGCCATGAGGAGGAGCATGAGCACCCCCATACTCATGAAAATTGTGAAGGCTGCGGCGGGTGCGGCGGGGAGCGTCCGGCCAATGAGCAGGAGGCAATCTTAGCGTATATGCTGGATCATAACAAGCATCACGCGGCAGAGCTGGCAGAGATTGAAAAGCAATTCCGCAAGGACGGAAAGGAAGAGGCGGCGTCACAGATTGAGAAGGCTGTTGAGAACTTTGAGAAGGGCAACCTGTATCTGAGCGTGGCACTTTCCAGTGTGAAGGCTCCGCAGTAGAGCGGAAGAACCGGAATGGAGGTGTACTTATGTGTCTGGCAACGGTTTATAAAACCACCAAGGATACGGAAGAAGTCGTATTAAAAAATGTAAGCAAGATTTACGTAGAGGGAAGCCAGGTGCGCCTGGTAGATATCATGGGAGCCGAGACAGTAGTGGAGGGAAGCATTTCCTTCGTAGATCTGACCGGTTCCGTTGTAAAACTGAACTGTCCGGCTTAAAAGCCGTATTAACTGTAGATGGATATAATGGAACTATGAAACAGTCATATTCCTTACCATGCATAAATTCATTTGCAGACGCATGTACTTGTAACTAGGAATTGATTTCATGTAGGCGTAGTTTGGAAGGAATATTGCGGAACTTAAAACAGCAATATCCCATTCAGTACCCAGATGGATTTACGGACACATATTTTTGTGGCCGGAAATTCATCTCCGATATTTGCGTACGGAATGGGATATTGCGGAACTGGAATAGGAGATGAAAAATGGCACACACGATAGCGGTAGCCGGTAAGGGCGGCGTAGGTAAGACAACCCTGACAGGTCTTTTAATTGAATACCTGTGCCAGAAAAAGCAGGGACCCGTACTGGCGGTAGATGCGGATGCTAATTCCAATTTAAATGAAGTGCTTGGAGTAGAGGTAGAAGCCACATTGGGCGAGATTCGGGAAGAGATAGCCCAGGCGGAGATTTCCAATACCAATCCCATCCCTCTGGGGATGTCCAAGCAGGATTATGCGGAAATGAAGTTCAGCTCCGCACTGGTAGAGGAGGACGACTACGATCTCCTTGTTATGGGTCATACCCAGGGCAAAGGCTGCTACTGTTTTGTAAACGGACTACTGACAGCCCAGATTTCCAAGTACGCCCAGAATTACAAATACGTAGTGGTGGACAATGAAGCCGGAATGGAGCATATCAGCCGGGGGATACTTCCCAAGGTTGACACCATTATTCTGGTCAGCGACTGCTCCAGAAGAGGCGTCCAGGCAGTAGGCCGTATCGCCAAGCTGATTCCCGAGTGCGGCTTAAAGCCCAATACGGTAGGACTGATTGTAAACCGTGCCCCGGGCGGCGTCTTAAATGAGGGAACAAAGGAAGAGATTGAAAAACAGGGCTTAACCCTGCTGGGCGTAGTTCCCCAGGATGAGCAGGTTTTTGAATTTGACTGCGACGGAGTGCCTACGGTCAAGCTTCCGGAGGATTCCCCGGTGCGCAAGGCTCTGTACGACATCATTGGCAAATTAGATTTGTCATAAAATGAATCTGGTATAACTTGATATTCGCTGTACTGGTTCTGGTTTATCGGAACAGAGGAATACCTGCGGGAACATAAGCAGATATTCTTACAAATGCGGAACATGATAAGAGCAGGCCCATTGCTTTACAGGTTTAAAATGGGCTTGCAGATTTTTATCATAAATATTTTAGGAGGTTTATAATGGGAGACTTTAAATTAACAACGGTGGAAGAATTTGAAGCCGCAACAGCCAGACTGTTGGAAACAGGAGCGAAGGTGGGCGCCGATTCCTGGCAGCTTCGTGTGAAGAACCAGACCCCCCACTGTAAGTTCGGTGAGCAGGGTGTCTGCTGCCGTATCTGTTCTATGGGTCCCTGCCGTATTACACCCAAGGCGCCGAGAGGTATCTGCGGATGTGATGTACACGGCATCGTAGGACGTAACTATCTGAAGTTCACAGCCGGCGGAGCCGCAACCCACTCTGACCACGGCCGTGAGATCTGCCACACCCTGCACTGCACGGCGCCGGACGGAAACTACAAGGTAAAAGATCCGGAGAAGCTGATCCGCATTGCCAAAGAATGGGGCATCGAGACAGAGGGCAAGGATATCTACGATCTGGCTCATGAGGTAGCCGTAGAGGGCCTTATGGAGTATGGAAAGCCCTTCGGACATCAGCGTTTCTTAAAGAGAGCGCCGCAGCATACCCAGGAGCTTTGGGAGAGAGAAGAGATCGCTCCCCGCGCCATTGACCGTGAGGTTGCAAGCTCCTTACATATGACTCATATGGGATGTTCCTCCAAGCCGGAAGCACTGATTCGTCAGTCCTTGCGTACCGGTCTCTGCGACGGATGGGGCGGCTCCATGATGGGTACGGAGTTCTCAGACGTGCTGTTTGGAACACCGAAGCCCATTGACACCGAGGCAAACCTGGGCGTTATGGTAGCAGAGAATGTCAATATCGTAGTTCACGGACATGACCCGTCGCTTTCCGAGATGATCTGTGAGTACGCAGATGATCCGGAGATGATCGCATATGCCAAGAGCGTAGGCGCAAAGGGCATCACCATTTCCGGTGTATGCTGTACCTCCAACGAGGTTGCCATGCGTCGGGGAATCCCGATGGCCGGTAACTTCTTACAGCAGGAAAATGTCGTACTGACAGGCGCTTGCGAGGCCATTGTCGTAGACGTACAGTGTATTTTCCCGGCTTTGGGACCCTTAAGCAAGTGCTTCCATACAAAATTCGTAACCACTTCTAAGATTGCACAGATGCCCGATTCCGAGTTTATGCATTTCACGGCGGAGACAGCAGGCGAGAACGCCAAGGCAATCGTGAAGATGGCCATTGACAACTTCAAGAATCGGAAGCCCGAACTGGTTTATATCCCGGATATGAAGCAGAAGGCTACCGTTGGATATTCCGTAGAGGCGATCAAGAAAACGCTGGATACGGTTACAAACTCCTATGTGGACGAGACAGGAACCACCAAGCCCCTTGTAGAGTGCGTGAAGTCCGGTGTTCTCCGCGGCGCCGTTGCTATGGTAGGCTGCAATAACCCGAAGATTCGCCCGGACGTTGCTCATATTGAGCTGATGAAGAAGCTGATTGCAAATGATATCATTATCATCGCTTCAGGATGTTCCGCACAGGCAGCTGCCAAGGCAGGTCTGATGAACAAGGATGCCAAGGAGCTTTGCGGCGCAGGCTTAAAGAGAGTTTGCGAGCTTGCTAACATTCCTCCTGTACTTCATATGGGTTCCTGCGTGGATATCAGCCGTATGATGATTCTGGCAGCCGACATTGCCAAGGATTCCGGCTGGAACATTTCCCAGGTTCCCGTTGTGGGCTGTGCGCCTGAGTGGATGTCCGAGAAGGCCGTTTCCATCGGAAACTACGTAGTGGCTACCGGTATTGACACCTTCCTGGGCGTAGATCCCTATGTATGCGGTTCTACGGAGGTAGATAACCTTTTGAAGCACGGCATCAAAGATTGGGTAGAGGCTTCCTATACCGTAGAGAAGGATATCGACAAGCTGGTTGACGCAATGATCGACCGGATTGAAGAGAAGAGAACGGCTCTTGGAATCTAATGTGAAGAAAAATGCTTGCTTGCAAGGGTATTTTTCGAGCATTAACGACAGATTACGAAACGTAATCCGGAGTGAGTGGTAAACAGTTCAGCTGCGTTTGAGTTAGCTGAATCTTTAAAACATGGATAAGCGGCAGTTAGGAGTGTAGACGTATGAAGATTGCAATAACCGGCAAGGGCGGCGTGGGAAAGACCACATTTGCGGCAACGCTTGCAAGACTCTGTGCGGAGGAAGGCAGGACCGTGCTGGCAGCGGATGTGGACCCGGATGCAAATCTGGGCCTGGCACTGGGATTTCCGGAGGAGGTTCTTGATTCCATTATTCCCATTTCCCGGATGCGCAAGCTGATTGAGGAGCGCACGGGTGCGGGAGCCGACAATACCTTTTACACCTTGAACCCCAAGGTGGACGACATACCGGATACCTACAGCAAGACCTACAACGGTGTCAAGCTTCTGACCCTGGGAACTGTGGAAACAGGCGGAGGCGGCTGTGTCTGTCCCGAGCATGTGATGCTGAAACGGATTCTCAATTACTTAAGCCTTCGGAGCAAGGACGCGGTCATCATGGACATGGAGGCCGGCCTGGAGCACCTGGGGCGGGGCACCTGCGAGGGTGTGGATCAGTTTGTGGTAGTCATTGAGCCGGGAGCAAGAAGCGTACAGACCTACAAGAACGTAAAGCGTCTGGCGATGGATCTGGGCGTGAAAAGGGTTCGCGTGGTGGCCAACAAGGTGCGCGGCCCCGAAGACGAGGACTTTGTCCGTTCCAAGATTCCGGCGGAGGACTTACTGGGCTTTATCCATTACAATACGGATGTCATCGACGCAGACCGGCAGGGGAAATCCCCCTATGATATCAGCCGGGAGGCTACGGAGGAGATTCGGAAAATAAAGGAATTGTTAGAAAAGTAATGAATAGTTTACGCAGTGCACAAGCCGGAAAAGCATTTGAGTTTCCGCCATGTACTGCTTGCAGCTAATAAAACAGCGAAGCCCGGACAGTGCACAGAAGGATTTACGGACGTATGCCTTTTGCGGCCGGAGATTGTTCTGGAAAAGGGTGTACCGGAAGGGCGGAAGCGGAACTTATAAAACAGCGAAGCCCAGACAGTGCACAGAAGGATTTACGGACGTATGCCTTTTGCGGCCGGAAATTGTTCTGGAAAAGGGTGTACTGGAAGGGCGGAAGCGGAACTTATAAAACAGCGAAGCCCAGACAGTGCACAGAAGGATTTACGGACGTATGCCTTTTGCGGCCGGAAATTGTTCTGGAAAAGGGTGTACTGGAAGGGCGGAAGCGGAACTTATAAATAGGAGGTTTATACCGTGACATTATTTGACAGAGTATTCAGCGGTTCAGGTGAAATGTATGCCTGGGCTGAGAAATCGGTTGCAGAAGCATTGGAAAAGCATGGCGCCGATGCGGCAGTATCCCTGCCGAGCACCGCATACAGCCTTCCCTGCTACTATGCGGTAACAGGAGAGAAGCTGACCACCTTAGGAGAGGTGAAGGCCGCTCTTGAGGGAAGAATCAAGGAAATGATGACAAGAAAGGAACGTTTACATAATGTATTCCAGTCCGGTATCGCAACAGCTCTGGCTGCGGAGATCATCGAGACTATGAAGTACATGGACGGTGCCGTGCCCTACGAAGAGCCATACGTAGGACATTTCACAGACGCCATGATCCGTGAGCTGGGCGTTCCCCTGGTAACAGGCGATATCCCCGGCGTTCCGGTTATCATTAACGCAGCTCCTTCCGTAGAGGAAGCCGTTGCACTGGTAAAGAGCTACCAGGCACAGGGCAACTTCGTAACCTGCGTAGGCGGCATCTGCGATCAGCTGATTGAGGCCGGCTACAACACAGGCTTCAATGTACGTGTAACTCTGATGGGCAAGGACATCACCTCCGCAGCTCACGTAGTTTCCATCGCACTTCGTGCGGCACTGATCTTCGGCAACATTACACCGGGGGATCTGCCGAATCTGATGAAGTACACCTTTGAGCGTGTATTTGCATTTGTAAATGCATTTGCTCCTGTTGACGATTTGACCGTAGGCTGCGGCGCCGGCGCAATCGCATTCGGCTTCCCGGTTATCTCCAACGATCTGGAAAGCCTGAAGGGAATGAACGTACCCAAGAGCTTAATTCTCCAGGGCGATACCGAGAAATTCAATCCTACCTCCATTGAGGCAAGAGATGTGAAGATCAAGGTAACGGATATTGATATTCCTGTTGCATTTGCATCCGCATTTGAGGGCGAGATTATCCGCCGGGGCGATATGCAGGTTGAGTTTGACGGCTCCCGCGTAGACTGCTTCGAGCTGGTACAGACCAAGGAGGCTTCCGAGGTAGAGGATCACAAGATTGAAGTAATCGGACCGGACTTTGACGAGTTCGAGGTAGGAACAAAGCACAGCATCGGCTACATCGTAGAGGTTGCCGGACGGAATATGCAGTCCGACTTTGAGCCGGTATTTGAGCGTAAGTTCCACAGCTACCTGAACTGTATCGAGGGTGTAATGCATACCGGACAGCGTGACATGATCCGCGTGCGTGTGGGCAAGGCCGCATTTGAGGCGGGTTTCCGTGCAAAACATATCGGAGAAGTGCTCTACGCAAAGATTAAGAATGAGTTTGACGCCGTTGTTGACAAGTGCCAGGTAAAGGTTATCACCGATCCGGAGAAGTGTACGGAGCTTCGCCACAATCTGGCTGTTCCGTCCTTTGACAAGCGTGACGACCGTCTGCGCACTCTGACCGACGAGTCCGTAGAGGTTTACTACAGCTGTATCCTGTGTCAGGCATTCTCCCCGTCCCACGTATGCGTGGTAACTCCGGAGCGTCTGGGTCTGTGCGGAGCCGTTTCATGGCTTGACGCTAAGGCAACCAACGAGCTGGATCCTCAGGGACCCTGTCAGGTTATCACCAAGGAGCGCGTAATCGACGAGCGCACCGGCGAGTATGAGGATGTAAATGAGGCAGTGAAGATGTACTCCCAGGGAGCACTGGAGAACGTATCTCTGTACTCCATTATGGAGAACCCCATGACCTCCTGCGGATGCTTTGAGTGTATCTGCGGTATTGAGCCTTTCTCCAACGGCGTTATTATTGCAAACCGTGAGTATGCAGGCATGACTCCTCTTGGAATGACCTTCCCGGAGCTGGCTTCCATGACAGGCGGCGGCGTGCAGACACCGGGCTTTATGGGACACGGAAAGCACTTCATCGCTTCCAAGAAGTTTATGAAGGCCGAGGGCGGAATCGAGCGTATCGTATGGATGCCCAAAGAGCTGAAAGAAACCGTTGCGGAGCGTCTCAATGAGACAGCCAAGGAGCTTTACGGCATCGAGAACTTCACCGATATGGTGGGAGACGAGACCATAGCGGAAGATCCGGAAACCTTACTGGAGTTCTTAACAGAAAAAGGACATCCGGCACTTGGCATGGACCCGATGATGTAGTATAATATGTGTTAGCATTTAGGTTTTAAGCATAGGGAGGCAAGACCCTATGCTTAAAACCGTGTAAAAGATAAAGGAGGTAACTAAGAAATGCCGTTTAATGGAAAATCAGGAAAGTTTAACGCTGCTATCCGTACCGTAGAGATCGGTACCGGCGACAAAGCAGTAAAGCTTGGCGGAGAGAATGTACTGCCTTTCTACACATTTGACGCGCCAATCGAGAACGCACCCAAGGTAGGAGTTATGATTACGGATATGGGTCTGGAAAATGAGCCTGCAGGGATCAAGGACTACTACAACGGATGCACAAGCTTTGCGGAGATTGCAAAGAAGGCTGAGGAGATGCCGGGCGCAGACTTTGTTGTACTTCGTTTTGAGGGTGCGGACCCCAACGGCGAGAACAAGTCCGTGGAGGATTGTGTTGCCATCGCAAAGGAAGTGGGCGACGCTGTCACAGCTCCCCTTGTGATCGAGGGCTGCAAGCACGTGGAGAAGGACGCAGAGCTGTTTGCCAAGGTTGCTGAGGCTCTCCAGGGAAAGAACGTACTTATTTTATCTGCAAGAGAAGAGAACTACAAGGGCGTAGCCGCCGCTGCAGGACTGGCTTACAATCAGAAGGTAGGCGCAGAGTCCGCCGTAGATATCAACCTTGCAAAGCAGCTTAACGTACTTATCGGACAGCTTGGCGTAGATCAGGCAAATGTTGTGATGAACGTAGGTTCCGCAGCAGCAGGCTACGGCTTTGAGTATGTGGTATCCACAATGGATCGTATCAAGGCAGCGGCTCTGTCCCAGAACGACGCACAGCTTCAGATGCCTATCATCACTCCCGTTGCGGAAGAAGCATGGAGCGTGAAGGAGGCTATGGCTTCCGAGGCTGACATGCCGGAATGGGGTTCCCAGGAAGAGCGTGGTATCGATATGGAAGTAGAAACGGCTGCAGCAGTACTGGCGTCTGGTTCCAATGCCGTAATTTTGAAACATCCCACATCGGTTGCAACGATTTCGAAATTAATCAAAGAACTGGTTTAATCGAGGGAAGGAGGAGAAATTACTATGGCATTAAAAGGCTTAGACATTTTTAAATTAACACCGAAGACAAACTGTAAGGAGTGTGGAAGTCCTACCTGTATGGCATTTGCTATGAAGGTGGCACAGGGCGCGGTTGACATTACCAAGTGTCCCCACATGTCCGACGACGCACTGGCAACGCTTTCCGAGGCTACCGCACCGCCTATGAAGACCATCAAGGCAGGTACCGGCGACGCAGAGTACACACTGGGCGGCGAGACTGTGCTGTTCCGTCACGAGAAAACATATGTGAGCAAATCCCGCTATGCGGTTTCCATTTCCTGCTGCGAGGAAAATATGGACGCCAAGCTTGAGGCGGCTAAGGCCGTAGACTATGACCGTATCGGCGAGCGTATGCACGTGGAGATGCTGTATCTGGATTACTGCGGCGGCTGCACACCGGAAGGCTACGCAGAGTTCGTAAAGAAGGCGGCGGAGAGCGGAAAGACTCTGGTTCTGAACTGCACCAACGTAGATGTGGCTAAGGCCGCTCTGGACGTATGCAAGGACAGCAAGCCTATCTTAGACGGCGCTGACGCTTCCAACTACGAGGCAATGAGCAAGCTGGCAACTGAGGCAGGCGTGGTTCTGGGTGTTCGCGGTGCGGACATCAACGAGCTGTATGATACCGTTGCTGCCATTGAGAAGCTTGGCAACAAGAACCTGGTTCTGAATGTAGGAACGGCTTCCGTTAAGGATGCATTTGCTACTACCGTTCAGATTCGCCGGGCGGCTCTGAAGAATACGGATCGTACCTTTGGTTATCCCTCCATCGTAAATGTGGGCGCTCTGGCTCCCGGAGATTCCGTTATGCAGGCAGCTTTGGCTTCCCTGTTTACCGTGAAATATGGTTCCGTAATTGTAATGGAGAGCATGAACTATGCACAGGCGCTTCCGCTTTACGGCCTGCGTCAGAACGTATTTACCGATCCGCAGAAGCCCATGAAGGTGGAGCCGGGCATCTATGCCCTCAACGGCGCGGATGAAAATTCCGTATGTCTGACTACCGTTGATTTTGCTCTGACCTACTTCGTTGTATCCGGCGAGCTGGAGCGCTCCGGCGTTCCCTGTAACCTGGTAATCAGCGATGCAGGCGGACTTTCCGTACTGACCGCATGGGCGGCAGGCAAGCTGTCCTCTACCTCTGTTTCCAAGTTCATCATTGAGAACGTGGAGCCGAAGGTAAAGAGCAGAAAGCTTATCATTCCCGGTAAGGTAGCTGTTCTGAAGGGCGATATTGAGGCGAAGCTTCCGGGATGGGAAGTAATCGTAGCGCCCAACGAGGCAGTTCAGCTTGTGAAGTTCTTAAAGGACATGCAGGCTAACGGCGAGATCTAAGATATAGTTTGGAACATCGTAGGTGAGGTTTTACAAGCGGTGTGGCTGAACGTATACTGAAAGTAACTGTGATGGTCAAGCTTGGAGGGAAGCTTCCGGGCTTGACGCTTATAATATGATTTTAATGAAAATAGGACGGGATGGAGCTGCCCGGATTTGCTTCCGGGCGGCTGTCAGCCCGAAAAAAGGAGAAGAACTATGGCAAAATTTGTTGTTATTGGCGAGAGACTTTCTACAACAGCACCGGCAATTAACCGTGCATTTACAGAGAGAGATCCGGAGCCGATCTTAAAGCGTGCAAAGCAGCAGCTGGATGCAGGCGCAACCTATCTGGATGTAAACATCGGACCGGCTGAGAATGACGGACCGGAGCTGATGAAGTGGGCCGTTGAGCTTTTGCAGGGCAATTTTGATAATGTTCCTCTGGCACTGGATACCTCCAATGTGGCAGCTATCGAGGCCGGTATTTCCGTTTATAATCGTTCCAAGGGAAAGCCGATTGTAAACTCTGCTGACGCAGCAGGCAGAATCGAGTACATTGACCTGGCAGCAGCCAATGATGCGATTGTAATCGCTCTTTGCAACGGCGAGGGTATTGCCAAGGATAATGACGAGCGTATGATGTATATGCAGACCATGATGGAGCGCGGCATGGAGCATGGCATGGCTGTTGACGAGGATATGTGGTTTGACCCGCTGTTCCTGGTTATCAAGGGTATGCAGGATAAGCAGATGCAGGTTTTGGAGTTTATTAAGATGATCTCCGATATGGGTATGCAGAGCACCGGCGGCCTGTCCAACAACTCCAATGGTATGCCCAAGCACATTCGTCCGATTATGGACTCTGCTATGGTTGCTATGGCTATGATGAACGGTCTGACCTCCGCTATTGTAAACCCCAATGATCTGCGGTTGATGGAGACCATTAAGTCCTGTGATATTATTAAGAATAATAATCTTTATGCGGATTCTTATCTGGAGATCTAGTACAAGGAAAATTAAGTTTTAGATCGTTTTCCTGGTATTGGTTTTAGATTGGTTTGATAAGAGGCGTAAGCTGTACGAAAGAAGGATACCCCGTGAGGTGGGGTGTCCTTCTTTTGGTGTTATCTGCGTAATTGCGTTTGATTCATTGAGATTTTTGATTCCCCTCGGGGGCTTTGATTTTCTATTTACGATTCTTGGTTTATCTGTCAGTTGTTTTCTGCTGATTTACCCATTTTATGAAAAAACTTATTGATATTACAACAAAAATGTTGTATACTATAAAACTAGTAGTCCGTACTGGAAATCCTTGTGCATATTTCTGAGGATATTTTTCCGAGAGTGCAGGTCAAAAAACGCAGACGTAGTGGTGCTACGGCGAGGCTTTTTGACCTGTGCTATCGGAGAAATAGACCGGAAATATGCACAAGGATTTCCGATACGGACTACTAGAAAGGAATTAGAGCGTATGAAAAGGACTTTTATAGAAGTTCCGATATTTACCAACAGATGGAAGGAGTTAGGCTTGACTGATGAAAATTTAAGAGAATTGGAGAATGCATTATTACGGAATCCGAAGACCGGTGATACGATCCAGGGAACAGGCGGTATAAGAAAGATGATTTGACGGAGGATGAGAAAAAGGCATTTAAAGCCGCGGTAAAAATTTTGAAGGAGGGATAGTTCATGGGCGATTTTTTTGACAATACCATCCAGGGGCTGTTGGAGGCGGCTGAGATCGAAAGAGGAGAGATTCCTTTGGTACAAAAGGAAGATATGCCGGTGCCGACATTTACTGCTTATGACAAAGAGAAGGAGCTGATTGATGAAATCATCCGTCTGCGAAAAGCACAGAAAATGTCTCAGAGCCAGCTGGCAAAGCTGACAGGGAATAAGCAGCAGGCGATTTCCCGCATAGAGAATAAGGAGCACAGTCCGTCTTTGAAGCTGTTTTATAGTATGGTCAAAGCTTTGGGGTATGATTTGAAGATTGTGAAGGCATGAGAAGTGATAATTTGAGCGGAGATTGTCATCTTGAAGCCGGGAGAACGGAAGAAAAATCAACAAGGAGAGTAACAATGAAAATCACTATAATACACGGCCAAAGTCATAAAGGCTCCACCTATCACATTGCAAGAATGCTTGCGGAAAAGCTGGAGGGCGATATCACGGAATTTTTCCTGCCCAGGGATTTCGGGGCTTTCTGTATCGGATGCACCAGGTGTTTTGAAAAATCGGAATCAATGTGTCCGCATTACGAGACTTTGAAGCCCATTACGGAAGCGATTGACAGTGCGGATGTGATCATTCTGGCAAGTCCGGTGTATGTATATCATGTGACGGGAGCGATGAAGAGCTTTTTGGATCATTACGGATATCGGTGGATGGTGCACCGTCCGGAGGAGCGGATGTTCCGAAAGCAGGCTGTCTGCATTTCAACTGCCGCAGGGGGCGGGATGAGGAGTACCAACAAGGATATGGCGGACAGTACTTTTTTCTGGGGTGTTGCAAAGACTTACCGGTACGGCGTAGGTGTTGCGGCGGTATCCTGGGCCAAGGTCAAGCCAAGGATTAAACGGCGCATTGATGCAAGGACAACCGCACTGGCACAGGAGATCCGAAGGAATCACGGCAGGGTGAAGCCCTCTTTCAAGACAAAATGTTATTTTTACATTATGAGACTGGCACAAAAAAGCGGTTGGAATCCGGTGGATGCAGCGTATTGGAGGGAAAAGGGATGGCTTGGGAGAAAGCGGCCGTGGAGAAGGTGAGAAATTAAAAATGAGATCAGCCGCAGGATCTATCAAAACTCTATTGATTTAGGAACAACAAGATATGGAAGAGGCTGCTGCAAAATGACGGACGGCGTATTCCGCAGCGGCCTCTTGATAACTTATTCAAAGGAGTACCTTAACATATAGCTCTTTCAGATGGTTCTTTATGGGTATCCGTACCCTCAGTGGACAAGGGACCGTGTGTCTCCTTGTCCACTAAGGGTACGGATAAGTATACAAATAATAGAAATATTATGCAGTTTGATTTTTACAATTCTTCTTGTGAGCCTTCAGCTTTTTCATAGCCCAGTCATAATGACTGGATGTGGTACTGACAAAGTAAGAACCCAGGGTGCTTCCGCCCACCCATTTGTATACGCCTTTTGTGAAAAGCTCTTCATTGGAATAACGCTCCGCCAGGCGAAGAACTTCTTCATGAGACTTATAAAACATATCCCGTGCATCTTCCAAGGTCGTATCCTGATGCCTTTTCCAGAGGGCCAGATTCATATCGCCATAGGTTTTCCAGGTATAAGGCCGGGGAATAAAGGGCTTCGGATCTCCGTTTTCATTGGATGCCACAAAGCGCAGAAGAAGCTGATGCCATTCATAGAGGTGGATATAAATATCCCGGAGATTTTTGTCGCGTTTCCAGTGGTTTTCCTTCTTTTTCTCATCCCCGGAAAAGTCAAAGGGAGTGTTTCGCTCCTCCTCGGTGAGTGAGGAAATAAGCTGGTTTAATTTTTCAAAGTTGACAGCGGCGGCAGTAAGTAAATCTGATTTGGTGGCTGGTCTTCCCATATTGATTCTCCATTCTTTTACATTGTATGTACCCCATATATATCCCCCATATACATCCCCTTGGGTTGGAGGGACTTTCGTTCATGAAGGTACGCTTTACAGTCATTCCTGCGGGCATTGACGGATCGTCAGCACTTTCATAAGACAGGTTAAGTGTACTGTTAAACACAGTATAAAACCAAAATACTGACATCTGATGTCAGGTTTTAAATTTTTCATAAATTAATTTCCCCTGCTCCGCCAAAATCTCCTTTAAATAGGCCGGCTCGATCACATCCACCTGATTCCCGAAGGACAAAAGAAAGCTCACCAGCCATGCGTCCGCAGGCATATAAGCGGACACAAGGAGATCTCCGTTTTCTTCCTGGGTAACGTAGTCCCTGTCAAATTCATCATAAACCCGGTATGCCAGCTCCTTTGGAAAACGAAATGTAAGCTGGGTACAGACTGCATCCGACCCTGTCTCCGATTCAGGAAACGCATGGGGCACAAAGTCTTCCTCCAAAACCTCCAAATCCAGAATACGGTTCAGCTTAAAGATACGGTAATCCTGCCTTCCGGTGCAATACGCCTTGAGATACCAGGCCGCGCCCTTGTAGGACAGCTTTAAAGGATGCACTGTCCGCTGGCTTAAGGCTCCATAGGAGTTTGCATAAGAAATTCGTACACATTTGCACCGGAGAATTGCTGATTTCAACAGGGTAAAGGTATCATTCGGCCGTTTCGGTTCCCACCACCGGGAGAAGTCCACCTCAAACCAGTTTTCCGAAGAAACCTGGAAAAGCCCGGACAGTTTTTCAAGGATACCCGGATCATGGCCTACCACGGCCAGACTTTGGAGGGCGGAGAGAATTTCCTGTTTCTCCTGCCTGGACAGCAGAGCGCGGTCCAGAACAAAGTCCTCCATTAAATAAATACCGCCATTTCGACCTGCTTCCGTATAAACGGGAATGCCTGCGCTGCTCAAGGCATCAATGTCGCGGTAAATGGTTCTCACGGACACTTCAAACTTCCCGGCAAGCTGGGGAGCTGTCGCCCGGCCGTGCTGCAGCAGGTGATATAAAATTTGAAATAGTCTGCTTTCCTGCATATGTGTTCCCTCGTTTTCTAAGCGTCCGTACACGGATGCCGTTTTCGGCAGGTAATTCGTTTTGGTAATTTGGAAATACAATATTCGTGCATAAGCGTCTTGGGTAATGATTGTAGTACTTTATTTTTAGTATAGCGCAAAAAACTTGACAGTCAATGTCAGGATATAAAGATAGTATAAAAATATTGTATAAAGGTATAGTATAAAGATATCTGATATAAATATCTAATAAAAATATGGTATAAAAATATTTCTGCCGGATCGCATTTGAAAATGCTTCCTGTCAGATGTGCGGTGCAGATGATTTTTTAAATACGTTCTAGGGAGCTTTTTGTTTACGTATGAAATGCTCTCCTTCATAGATACGCACCGGATTGCCGCGGATGATGCGGTTATGTTCCCGCCATGCGGTGTTGGTCTGCCGGGCCTGCTGTTCCTGTTCCAGCCGGTTTAATTTATCTGCCAGTTTTGCAAGAGCGCGCTGTTTGTTTTGAAATTGGCTGCGTTCCTCGGTAGATTCTGCCGTAAGGCCGGTAGGGAGGTGAATGATGCGTACGCCTGTTTCAACCTTATTTACATTCTGGCCGCCTTTACCTCCGCAGTGGAATTTTTCTATGCGGTATTGCCCATCCTTTGCAATTTCCGTCTGCTCCGGGAGGATGCTTACGTCTACATACCAGTTTTTCCGTTTGTGATTCTTTCGGAAGGGGCTTTTGCAGATCCACAGCACCGTGCCCTCCAGATGGTTCAGATTTTGATCGGTCCGGAAGCGGAGGGAATCAAAACAGTCTTTTTTGGCGCCCTTGGTGCTTGACAGCAGTGTGAGATCTTTGTATTCTCGTTTCAGTGCTTCGTACAGCTTTGCAACCGCAAGCTGACATTCGCAGGGTCCTTGGCCTGCGCTGATTTGTATGATCATATTTTATTTCTCCATTCCAGTAGTCTGTACCGCAATATCCCTTCAATACCTTTAGCAGAAGTGTTCATAAATCCTTCCGGTATTGTCAGGATATTGCTGATTTTATTTTTTGCTTCCTGCCTTGAAGCTGTAAACCGGCTTTAAAATCTCCGTAACCTCCACGGTGTCCCCGATCTGCTTCAAAATATCTTCTATAGCACGGTAGGCAAAGGGAGCCTCATCTAAGGTATCGCTTCCCACGCATGTGCTGTAGATGCCTTTCATTTCCTTTTTAAATTCCGACACGGTATGACGGCTCTTTACATCCGTGCGTTTAAGCCGCCGCCCGGAGCCGTGGGGTGCGGAGAAGTTCCAGGCGGCGTTGCCCTTTCCAAGACCGAGAATCACGCCGTCTCTCATATTTACCGGGATTATCACCCGTTCCCCCGCTTTAGCGGAAATCGCGCCTTTGCGCAGAATACCAAGGGCATCCAGGTAATTATGAGCCACGGAAAATTGGTCCGCCGCCTTCCATTTCATGGCTTTTAAGATTTCCCGGGCGATGATCTCCCTGTTTAATTCTGCGTACTGCTGAATGAGCGCCGCATCCTCCAGATAGGCATTCTTATCGCCGCCCTCCAGATAGCTTAGAAAATAGGGAACATTCTTCCCTTGCTTTTTGAGCTTTTTTGAAGCCAGCTTTGTATAGTGCTCCGCCATTTCCTGGCCCAGATGCCGGCTGCCGGTATGGATGATGAGATAAAGGGATTCGTCAGGCCCTTTGTCCAGCTCAATAAAATGATTTCCTCCGCCCAAGGTGCCAAGGCTTTGCAGGGCTTTGTCCTCCCGGATGTGCCGGAAGCAGCGGAGCGCTTCATAGGGAAATTCCAGAGCCATAGGATGGACGTCTTTTCGGATGGCAAATCCGGCCGGTATCTGCTGACGAATCACGGCGTCCAGCTTTTGAAATTCCGCCTTTTGTTTATTCAGTTTTACACAAGTCATTCCGCAGCCGATGTCTACGCCTAACAGCTGTGGGATGACCTGCCCCGTTACAGTCATGGAAAGCCCGATAGGGCCTGCCTTTCCCGGATGGATATCCGGCATCAGGCAGATGGCGCTGCCTTTGGCCGCTTCCTGATCGCAGATTAGCTTCACTTGGGCCTCCGCGTAGCTTTCCACATCATCTGTAAATATTGCTGCATTGGCATAAATGCCGTTTACTATTTTCATATAATTATTTCTCTCCTTGTTGGTTGTAAAATGGTTGGAAAAATCAGTTGATTTTTATAATTTATTTTCGGAAAATCCTTGCTTATATTGAATAAGGCGAGTGCTTTTGATGTACGGTTTGATGGTTTGTCAGACGTACACAAGTCAATATAAGGGAAAAATGGGTACAAAAAAAGCACCTCAAAGGTGCGGCATACGAATGATGAGCGCAGATAGCAATGTTATGGTGCGAGGGCAGACTTCACCCGGCAGAACAGAGTTATCCGTATATCATGAGGGCCATTGTACCTTTGATTGTCAGTTTCAATATGTTGCTGTCTGCTTTATAATACTTCTGCATAGTAAGCCCTCCTTTCATTTGTTCGCATATGCTTCTTTTATATAGATATATGCCCCAGGGTGCTTTTTTGCCTTTTAGACAAATTCACCTTGCCCGTGGGATGTTTTTATTTGCATATGCTATCCAAACATATAGGATGTTTTAAATCCTGATTTCTTAGCGACGGATAGATCATAACACAAGGGAGTGTGATTTGCAAGAATCATATTGAAAAATATTCTTGACGTGGAAGTTGTTTCTCAATAGAATAAATTTTAGGCAGATATACTTCCGGGATGCTGCCTGGTATGAAAAAGGTTATAAGAACAGATAGAATTGATTTTCAATATGAAAATGATGTGGAGATTTGCGGAAAAGAATATGGAGTTTTATCATTGCGCTCTTTCATTTGTCTTTGCTCATCTCCGTTTCATGGAGTGAGGAATAGGGACAATACGGGCGTTAAGGAGATAAACAGTCATGGAGATAAAGAGACTTCACGGTGATTTTACGGTGTGTAAAACTGCTGATTTTTCTCAAGTGAGGCTTGATGCGGAATATTGCTTTACAGGCAAAACGGACAAGGAAAACTCTCTGATCTGCCAGACAAAGGATGTACCGGAGAATATAGTGGAACGTGTGGACGGATGGAGAGGTTTTCGCATAGAAGGCGTATTGGATTTTTCTTTAATAGGCGTTCTTGCTAAAATTTCCGCATTGTTAGCGGAGGAAGAAATCGGAATCCTCGCAGTTTCCACATACAATACGGATTACATTTTTGTAAAAAAGGAACAGGAGGAGAAGGCGTTAAGCAGGCTGGGAAGAGCCGGATATAAGATAATTGGGATGTAAATCAACAGTTGCCGGGAAGAAAGAAGGAACCGCAATGTCAGATTATATTGTAAAAATTATTCCTGCGGATGCAGCTTACCAAATTACAGAGAAGCAGGCGCAAAGTGTTTTGGAATTTCTGAAAGCAAATATAAAATCTGAAAAAATAGAGAGCCTCATTCAAGATTCCCCGGTTTTTGTTGACTGCGGGAGCAATTTGGAGAGAATCCTATGCCCTCACTGCAAAGTGCGGCAGGACTTTGAGTGGTGGGGAAAAGCTATGAGAAGTTGGAACGAGCGATTGACAGGAATGGAAGTTTGCTGCATTTAGAGAGGATTTGAGACAATGACAAAGATACTGCTTGTAGAGGACGACAAAAACATTGTGGAAAATTTAAGCGCCGTATTGGGAGGCGAGGGCTTTCAGGTAAAGACAGCCTCCGGACAGAGGGAAGCCCTGGAGGCTGTGGAGCAGGAGAGCTTTGACCTGCTGCTTCTGGACGTATCCTTAAAGGACGGTAACGGCTTTGCGGTTTGCTCCGCTGTAAAGGGTAGCGGAGATCTGCCCGTGATTTTCCTGACAGCCTCCGGGGACGAATACAGTGTGGTGACCGGATTGGAGCTGGGAGCGGAGGATTATATCAGCAAGCCCTTCCGTCCCAGAGAGCTTGTGTCCCGGATACGCAGCGTTCTTCGCCGCTGCGGAAAGACTCAGGCGATAATGGAGATCGGAGATTTGCGGGTGGATACGGTACGCGCTTTGGTGACAAAGGGAGGACAGGAGTGCTTTCTTTCCGCCCTGGAATACCGCCTGCTGCTCTTTTTCCTCAACCATAAGGGCATGATTCTTACGAGAAATCAGCTTTTGGAAGAAATCTGGGATGCGGCAGGAGAATTTGTCAATGACAATACCCTCACCGTTTACATTAAGCGACTTCGGGAAAAAATAGAGACAGATCCCCAGAATCCCCAGATCATCCGCACTGTCCGGGGGATGGGATATACTTTAGCGGATGAAGTCCGCCCGCTTCGAAAGGGTATGAATTGATAGGGGGACTGCAGAGTATGTCTTAACGGGATACCCGTAGGGAAAAATAGGGGGGATTCATAATGAGCTTTTTTCGAAATCAGGAAATTCGAAAGCAGATAATAATTTCCTTACTGCTGCTGATTTTTACAGGAGGCATAGGCTTTTACCTTTTTCCGGACAACCGAGCCGGTATAGCATATGCTTTTTGGTGCTGTCTGGCTATGTGTCTGCTCTGGCTTATTTTTACAAAAATGCGTTACAGCCATCTGAAAAATCTCGCCGCAGACGCAGATCGGATGCTCCACGGAGAGCGCAATCTGAACTTCACAAGCTACCAGGAGGGCGAGCTGGCTATCCTGGCTAACGAGGTGGAGAAGCTTCTTTGGCGTTTGACAGAGCAGTCGGATAATCTGCTTAAGGAGAAGCGTTATCTCAGCGATTCCCTGGCGGATATTTCCCATCAGCTTCGCACGCCTCTCACCTCTTTGCATCTTTTACTGACACGGCTTCAGGAGGCGGAGGATGAGCGGGAGAAGCGCCGGCTGGCCTATGAGGGCGCACAGCTCTTAGGAAGGGTGGACTGGCTGGTGAACGCCCTTTTAAAGATTTCGAAGATTGACGCGGGAACTGCCGTATTTGCAAAGGAGAGAGTGGACGCCGAAGCTTTGGTGGAGAAAGCCCTTAAGCCTCTTAGTATCCCTATGGAGCTGCGGGAGCAGGCGGTTGTCAGGGAGATGGAGGACAGGGCAGGATTTACGGGAGACGCGGCCTGGACCGTGGAGGCTTTGGGAAATATTCTGAAAAACTGTATGGAGCATACGGGCCAGGGGGGAACCCTGTGGATTCGTGCGTCGGAAAATTATCTTTACACGGAATTTCAGATAGAGGACAATGGTTCCGGCATTGATCCGGAGGATTTGCCTCATCTGTTTGAGCGGTTTTATAAGGGGAAAAATGCCTCCGATTCCAGTGTGGGCATTGGGCTGGCGCTTTCGAGAATGATTGTCTGTGCTCAGAACGGGACCTTAAAGGCGGAAAACCGGGCAGAGGGAGGCGCGCGGTTTACCATGCGGTTTTATAAAGGCGTGGTGTAGGTAAGATAATTGGTATGATTTGCTTTGGTATGAATGAAATGATACTTTGGGATTGAAGGAGAGAGGAATGGGGTTTCGCGATATATTGGAAAGGACGGATGGACGGGAAGCGGATCGGGGGCCGGGAAGAAATCAGACGGTTGTTCCCATAGGCGAGAGAGGCGGTTATGGCAGCAGGCAGGCGAGGGTTGGACCGATTGAGGGGGAGATTGCTTCGCAGCATGAATTTTTCTGGCGCCGGGAGGATTTGAAGCTTGTCAGGGTTGAGAATGACAGAGCTTTTTTTCGTGTGGAGACAAATCTGAAGGCGCAGATTCTTCATATGGAACGGTTCGGAGCGGGGGAGGTGCCGGCGAGGGTGCGTAATATCAGTGCGGGCGGAGCGGCTATTGGGACGAAATGTCAGTGCTGTACGGGGGATAAGATTTTGCTGAAGGTGAAGCTGCTTGCGAAGGAAGAGGAGTGGAAGCTGTTTTGCAAGGTGGTGCGGATTGAGGAGCATGGGGGTTCGGGGTTTGTTTATGGGTGCCAGTTTATTGAATTGGATCGTGAGGAGCAGGGGAGGCTGCTGGAGAGTGTTACTAGGCTGCGGTGGGAGTTAAGGGGGTAGAGGGGACGGACGGACGCAAAATAAGCCGGCAGACATTTCCATATCCTGTGTTCGGACGATTCGCGTACACGCCGTCTGCTATGAACAGACATTACCCGGGATGTTTTTTTCGGATGGTGAGGTTTTGAGGGCAATGTCTGTTCCTATTAGACAGCGTGTGCGCGAATAGCCGGACACCGGATATCGGAAATGTCTGCCGGCTTATTTTGCTGTTTGGTGCTGCAAGTTTGAGTGGTAAGTGACAATTTTGTTATTTTGGCGTCACCGGAATGTCATTGCGGGGGGTTATACTTTGGAATTGAAATTAGGATATTGAGGAACTTTTAATGGTCCGGTTAAGAAATGTCAAGTGTTTTATATAAATAAATTTCTGCCGGGCGGTAAAGTCGCAAAGACGCACGAGAGGAACTTTCATGAGTGCCCTTTCGAATGGAAGTTCCTCTCATTGTAGGTGTGTCGAAGCGACTTTACCCTTTAGTGCCGTCGCGCAGCGACTTAAATCAGGAGGAAGATTATGGAATTGTTGAAGGTGGAGCATTTGTCTAAGGTGTATGGCAAAGGTGAAAATGAAGTGAAGGCGCTGGATGATGTGTCTTTTTTGGTGCAGCAGGGGGAGTTTGTAGCTATTATTGGGCCTTCGGGGTCGGGGAAGTCTACGTTGCTTCATATTTTGGGTGGGGTGGATCGGCCGACCTCGGGGCATGTGTATCTGGATGGGAAGGATATTTATAGTCAGAATGAGGAGCAGCTGGCGATTTTTCGGCGCAGGGAGATTGGGCTTATTTATCAGTTTTATAATTTGATTCCGGTGCTGGATGTGGAGGAGAATATGACGCTGCCTGTGCTGATGGACGGACGGGAGGTGAATGAGGAGCGGCTTTTAGAGCTTCTTCATGTGCTGGGGCTGGAGGGACGGAAACGGCATCTTCCCAATCAGCTTTCCGGGGGACAGCAGCAGAGGGTGTCTATCGGGCGGGCGCTTATGAATGCGCCGGCGATTGTGCTGGCGGATGAGCCGACCGGGAATCTGGATTCGAAGAATAGTCAGGAGATTATGGAGCTTTTGAAGCTTTCCAATCAGAAGTATGGGCAGACGCTTCTTGTGATTACTCATGATGAAAGCCTGGCGCTGCAGGCGGATCGGATTATTTCTATTGAGGATGGGAAGATTGCCAGAGATGAGGTGATCCGCAGATGAATGTATTTACGAAGACGACGATTAGGACCTTGAAGAAGAATAAAATGCGGACGCTGGTGACCATTATAGGGATTGTTTTGGCTACTGCTATGCTGACGGCAGTGACGACCTTTATTTCCAGCCTGCAGAATTATATGCTGCGGGCGGTGGTTGCGCAGATGGGCGATTGGCATGGAGCGGTCTATGAGCTTTCCGGGGAACAGATGGGGGAGCTGGAAGGTGATGAGAGGGTGGAGGAGACGGCGGCCATTCAGGAGATTGGCTTTGCTGTGCTTCCCGGTGCGACGGATGAAAGCTGGCTGGACAGACAGGCGCCCTACCTGTTTGTGCTGGGCATGGCGGAGGAGGCAGGGGAAATGCTTCCTGTGCGTCTGAGTAAGGGGCGGATGCCTCAGAATGAGGGGGAATTGGTGGTTGCTTCTATGGCGATTGCATCAGGACGGGCGGATATTGAGCTTGGAGATACGGTGACTCTGGAAATTGGGAAGCGTATGTCTACGGGGAAGGAACCGGAGGAACTTTTTCTGTACAATCCGCTGCTTATGACAAAGGAGGATGACGGTACAGAGCCTAGGGTTGCGGAGGAGCTGATTCCCCGGGAAACACGGACCTATAACGTAGTGGGACTTATGGAGACGCCTGGCTTTATGGATGCCGGAGGCAGGGAGGCTTACCTGGCTATTACTGCGGCGGATCAAGAGCCGGGGGAAGACAGCCGTTTTGTCGGTTTCTACCGGTGCCGCAAATCGTCGGATGTATATGAGGTTGCGGATACGTATATGGCGGGAAGCTCCTATGCTACGAATAATTCGGAGCTTCTGCGCTACCAGGGGGTATCTCTGAACCGGCCTTTTATGCGGATGCTTTATGGGCTGGCATCGATATTGATTGTTCTGATTATGATGGGAGGCATTTCTCTGGTGTACAATTCCTTTGCTATTTCGGTCAGTGATCGGACGAAGCAGTTCGGGCTGCTGGCTTCTACCGGGGCGACGCCGAGACAGCTTCGGGGGATGGTGCTTCGGGAAGCCCTTCTTGTAAGCGCTGTTGGGATTCCGCTGGGGATTTTCAGCGGTATTGTGGGGATTGGAATTACGCTGCATTTTACGGGAAACGCTTTTTCTTACCTGTATTATTCTTCCTCGGAGGTATTGCGGCTTTCCGTTTCCTGGCCGGCGGTGGTGATTGCCGCTGTGACGGCTCTGGTTACGGTTCTCATTTCGGCCTGGATTCCCTCCAGACGCGCGGCCAGGGTTTCGCCTATGGAAGCGATACGCCAGACCGGGGATGTTAAGGTGGCCAGGGGGATTGCCCGGAAGGGAAAGCTTTCCTACCGCCTGTTTGGATTGGAGGGGATGATTGCCGGGAAGCATTTCAGCCGGAGCAAAAAGCAGTACCGGACGACGATTTTTTCCTTATTTATCAGTATTGTGCTCTTTATCTCCGCAAGCTCCTTTTCCTCTTATGTGAAGAGCAGTGTGGACACGGTTAATGATATTTCGGAAAATGATATTTCCATGTATATTGAGGAAGAGAAGGAAGGCGAGATAGAGGAAATCCGGGAGCGTGTGCGGGGGACGCAAGGAGTGGATCATATGCTTTCCGAGAGCTGCATCAATATGGATGTTCCCATCGACCCGGAATTGGTGTCGGAGGACTACCGGGCTTTTCTGGAAACACAATATAATGGGGATGATACAGGATGGGGAGGGCTTTACCGTGAGGATGGAAAGCTGATGTTTTATGATTCCCGGATTCTGGTTCTGGAGGACGCGGCGTATGAGGCTTATGTGGAGGAGCTTGGACTTTCGAAGGAGGAATATCTGGGGGCGGAGACGGATAAGGTGATTGCCCTCAATCAGCTAAAGGGGTATATTTCCGAACAGCAGCGTTTCCGGCTTTATGATATTTTGAAGGCTCCCGGAATGGAGATTGAGATGCTGATGACGGATTACGATGCCTGGAATGAGGCGGAAAGGGCAGCGGGGAAGGATTTGGCACGGACCGATTTCCAGAAGCCCTGCAGGGTAACGGTGGGGACATTTGCCGAGCACGCGCCTATGAATCTCTATGGGGAGTGGGGCGGAGGTTTCTCTGTCTTTCTCTCGGAGAGTATGCTTCAAAGGCTGACAGGGGAGGAGTATCCTTATTTTAGTGTCGTGCGGTTCTATATACAGGCCGAGAATCACCGGGAGACGGCAAAGCGTCTGGAGGCGCTGGCTCTGGACGGAGGCTATGAGAGTTATTTCATTGTGATGGATGAGGCGGAGACGCGCCAGACTCACAGAAGCCTGCTTTTGACGGTGGATGTGTTTACCTTTGGATTTATTACACTGATTTCGCTGATTGCGGTGGCCAATGTGTTTAATACCATTTCCACGGGAGTGCTACTGCGGAGGAAGGAGTTTGCGGTTCTAAGCTCTGTGGGTATGACGCCTAAGGGACTTCGGCGGATGCTGAATTATGAATGTGTGCTCTATGGGTGCAAGGCTTTGCTCTATGGGCTTCCGGTGTCGCTTTTAGTTACCTTGCGGATCTATCAGGTGGTGGAAAGGAGTATGGATGTGGGCTTTTATATTCCGACGGCCAGTATTTTGATTGCCGTGTGCAGTGTGTTTCTGGTGGTGTTTGCCACGATGATGTATGCCAGAAGCCGGATGAAAGGGGAGAATATTATTGACAGTATCCGGCAGGAGAGCTTGTAGAGAAGGAGTCCGGGGACAGAGGCCATGCGGCTTTTGTTCCCGGGCGCTTTTTATGTAAGATGTATATTTGGATATTAAAACAGCGATTGAAAAAATAGGGGTGAAAAAATAGGTGAAAAAAATATGAAAAAATATGAAAAAATATCCCCCGGGGTGGCTTGTGAAGGTTTTAACACATGTGTATAATCAGAATTGTTGATTCGCATTTTATTTCGAAATGAATGTAAGGATGTATCAGAGAGCGAGGTATGACACGAAATGAAAAGAAGAAAACTTTCTTTTATTATAGCCATGATGTTTGGCATAAACCTTCTTTCTGCCTGCGGTTCCGGACAGGAAGCCCCCAGGGGGGATGGGCGGCAGCAGGAAGAACAGGGGGCGGAGCTTTCGGGAGGCGGAGCCGGGGACTCGGTGATTGTCGCGATGGGGCCGAACTCGGAGCCGGAGGCAGGCTTTGACCCGGCTTACGGCTGGGGAGCCGGAGAGCATGTGCATGAACCGTTGATTCAGAGCACCTTGACCGTTACCAATCCCGATCTTTCCATCGGATACGATCTGGCAACGGATATGCAGGTGAGCGAGGACGGCATGATTTGGACCGTGACGATTCGGGATGATGTAAAGTTTACGGATGGCGAGGCGCTTACGGCTTCGGATGTGGCGTTTACTTATAATACGGTGAAGGAAACAAGCTCGGTGAATGATTTTACCATGCTTGCGGAGGCTGTGGCGGTGGACGACACAACGGTGGAATTTCATATGGCGCAGGCGTATTCCATCTGGCCGTATACAATGGCCATTGTGGGTATCGTGCCGGAGCATGCATACGGTTCCGATTACGGAGAGCATCCCATCGGTTCCGGACGGTATCTGATGAAACAGTGGGACAAGGGACAGCAGATTATCTTTGAAGCCAATCCGGATTATTATGGAGAGGAAATAAAGATGAAGCAGGTTACGATTGTCTTTATGGAGGAGGACGCGGCTTTTGCGGCGGCAATGGCCGGCCAGGTGGATCTGGCGTACACGGCGGCGGCCTACTCGGATCAGACCATTGACGGCTATGAGCTTTTGGCCTTTGAGACGGTGGACAACAGAGGCTTTAACCTTCCGGCAGTTCCGGCAGGGACGGACGAAGGCGGCAATGCTGTTGGAAATGATTTCACCGCGGATTCTCAGGTGCGCCGTGCAATTAACATCGGCCTGGATGGATCGTCAGGAAATGCTGGAAAATGTGGTAAACGGCTACGGAACGCCCGCTTACAGCGTATGCGATAAGATGCCCTGGTATAACAGTGCGGCGGAGGTAGAATATAACCCGGAGGAAGCGAAGACTATTCTGGAAAATGCAGGGTGGACGCCGGGGGCGGATGGTATCCGGGAAAAGAACGGGATAAGGGCGGCCTTCAATCTGCTGTATCCGGCCAGCGATTCTCTGCGTCAGGCTCTGGCGGCGGATACGCAGAATCAGCTTAAAGAGCTTGGCATTGAGGTGACTATCGAGGGTGTGGGCTGGGATACGGCCTATGATCGTGCTCAGGCGGAGCCTTTGATGTGGGGCTGGGGGGCACATTCGCCTATGGAGCTTTACAATATTTACCATACTCTGGAAAATGGACTGGCCGGTTTTTCACCCTATTCCAATGAGACGGTTGACCGGTATATGGACGAAGCCTTGGCGGCCGGTGATCTTGATACTTCCTATGAGCTTTGGCAGAAGGCACAGTGGGACGGAACCACCGGAATTACTCAGGAGGGAGATATTCCCTGGATCTGGCTTGTGAATATCGATCATCTGTACTGGTCTAGAGAAAATCTCAAGGTGGCGGAGCAGAAGCTTCACCCGCACGGGCATGGATGGTCCATTGTCAACAATGTGGATCAGTGGATATGGCAGTAAAATAAGTAAACCCATTATAAATAACCTATAATAACCAACTTTACCTTACGGGTATCTTATCAATGCGTATTTCTGTGGGATTGGCGGATGTCGCCCGTTGTGGTAAAATGCAGAGAAGGAGCTGTTTTCGGCGGCTCCCCTTTGCATGTATGTGATTCTATAAGAAGTGTAAGATGTATCATATGGGAATTACGGTACTGGAAAACAGTAATACCCATATGATGCATAGAAGGATTTACGGACACATGGCTTTGTGGCCGGAAATACTTCTGTGTAAGATGTATCATATGGGAATTACGGTACTGGAATAGAGGTGACCGAGTGAAGCAACATTTATTATTTTTAACGAAACAGGCAGTCCGCATGATGTTACTGCTGGTATGCGTCAGCATTGCCGCATTTTTCCTGGTGTCCTTATCCCCGGTAGATCCCCTGCAGGCCAATATCGGCCAGGCGGCGCTGGGAAGCATGAGCCAGGAGCAGATTGCAAAGCTGAATGAGTATTGGGGCGTAGGGCAGCCGGCCGCAGAGCGGTTTTTGGCCTGGGCTTCGGATTTCTTTCGGGGCGATATGGGGCTTTCTCTGTTGTACCGCAGGCCGGTGTCGGAAGTGATTGCCGTGAAATTCGCCAATTCCATCTGGCTTCTGGCCATTGCCTGGGTGATTTCCGGTGTGGTTGGTTTTTGTCTTGGGGCTTTGGCCGGGATGAAGCGGGGAACCTGGGTGGATAAGGTCGTCAAGGGCTATTCTCTGGTAATTGCCAGTACGCCCGCCTTCTGGCTGGCCCTGGTGCTTCTGATGGTATTTGCGGTGTGGCTGAAGGCGCTGCCTGTGGGACTCAGTGTTCCGATTGGAATGGAGGCTGCGGGTGTGACCTTTGCGGATCGGATTCGCCATGCCGTCCTTCCGGCGCTTACCTTAAGCATTACGGGCATTTCCAATATTGCCCTGCACACCAGGGAAAAAATGATTGATATTATGGAGAGTGATTACGTGCTTTTTGCCCGGGCAAGAGGGGAAAGCGGATGGAGTATTTTTA
The DNA here is from genome assembly GCA_910576325.1 of Clostridia bacterium. GTDB lineage: Bacteria > Bacillota > Clostridia > Lachnospirales > Lachnospiraceae > Laedolimicola. The sequence goes on along the minus strand of CAJTIM010000019.1, from coordinate 51,478 downwards.
AGAATCATGGCTTTCGCAATGTCATTCTCCCGGCGCTGACCTTGCAGTTTGCGTCTATCAGCGAGATTTTCGGCGGCTCTGTTCTGGTGGAGGAGATTTTTTCCTATCCGGGACTTGGACAGGCTGCCGTGACGGCGGGAATCGGAAGCGACGTGCCTCTGCTACTTGGGATAACGGTGATCAGTGCGGCAATTGTATTCGGCGGGAATCTCATCGCAAATATTTTGTATGGAATCGTAGATCCCCGCATACGCAAGGGAGGTGCCGGACTGTGAGAAGTATGAATGGAAGGCAGAAAACAGTTCTTTTATTTGGCATGGCAGTGCTTTTTCTGGCGCTGATTACCGCTGCGGGACAGGTGTTTGCCAAGGAGGCTATGGCGACGGATTTTACAAGGAAGGATTTGGCTCCCTGCGGGGAATATGTCTTTGGGACAGACTGGATGGGCCGGGATATGTTTGTGCGTACCCTTACGGGGCTGTCCATGAGCATCCGTATCGGACTTCTGGCTGCGGGGGTGAGCGCGCTTTTGGCTTTGCTTCTCGGCATTGTTTCGGCGACAATGGGGCGGGCGGTGGATTCCGCGGTAACCTGGGTGATTGATTTGGTTATGGGGATTCCCCATATCCTGCTGCTGATACTTATTTCCTATGCCTGCGGCAAGGGCTTCCGGGGCGTAGTCATCGGAGTGTCGCTGACTCACTGGACCTCTCTTGCCAGGCTGATTCGGGGGGAGGTTCTGCAGCTTAAGGAGGCGCCTTATATTAAGGTGGCAAAAAAGCTTGGTCTTAGCTCCTGGCAGATTGCCTGGAAGCATATGGTTCCCCATTTGTTTCCGCAGTTTTTGGTGGGCTTGATCCTGCTGTTTCCCCATGCCATACTGCATGAGGCGAGCATCACCTTTCTGGGCTTCGGCCTGTCCCCGGAGCAGCCGGCTATCGGGGTGATTCTTTCGGAGAGTATGCGGTATCTGGCTATGGGAAAATGGTGGCTGGCGCTGTTTCCCGGTTTGCTGCTGGTGCTGACAGTGATGCTTTTTGATGTGGCAGGGGAGAGCCTTCGGAAGCTTTTAGATCCGGGGAGCGCGCATGTGTAAACAGCGGGAACGGAATGGCGGGAGGTCATAGGATGGATGAGAAAAAAATAATATTGGAAATACAAAACCTGTCCGTTTCTTTTCAGCAGTATGACAAGGGATTTGGGCGGACGGATCTGGATGTGATTCGGGATCTCAATGTGACGATCCATGAAGGTGAGATGGTGGCGGTGGTAGGGTCCAGCGGCTCCGGAAAAAGTCTGCTGGCTCACGCAGTCCTGGGGATTCTTCCTTACAACAGCGTTCTTGGCGGAACCATTTTGTATGACGGGGAGGAACTGACCCAAAAGCGGAAGGAGGAGCTTCGGGGAAATGAGATTGTTCTGGTGCCTCAGAGCGTGGCATTTCTGGACCCCCTGATGAAAATCGGACCTCAGATCCGCAAGGGGAAAAATGATTCGGAATCAAAGAGGAAGCTGGATAGGATTTTTGAAGGATATCATCTGAAACAGGAGGTTCAGGAGCTTTATCCCTTTGAGTTGTCCGGGGGAATGAATCGGCGTGTACTTGTTTCCACGGCTATGATGGGAAATCCCCGCCTGGTGATAGCCGACGAGCCGACGCCGGGCCTTCATATGAAAATGGTGCGGCGGGTGATGAGCCATTTTCGGGAGCTGGCGGATCAAGGGGCCGGAGTGCTGCTGATTACCCATGATCTGGAACAGGCTTTGGAAGTGGCGGATCGAGTGGCAGTGTTCTATGCCGGGACTACGGTGGAGGATGCGGATGTGAAGGATTTTGCCAGAGAGGAAACCTTGCGGCATCCCTATTCCAAAGCGCTTTGGAGGGCATTGCCCCAGAATGGATTTCAGTTTATCAGCGGGACACAGCCCTATGTGAAGGAGCTGCCCAAGGGGTGCCCTTTTGGGCCGAGGTGCGAGTATTTTTGCGAGGCATGCGAAAGGGAGATTCCCTACCGGGAGGTCCGGGGCGGGAAGGTACGGTGCATAAGCGCGGAATAGGAGGCAGACATGATATTGGAAGCAAAGCATATTTCCTTCCGCTACGGAACGGACAGCAGGCAGATTTTAGATGATTTCAGTTTAAAGCTGACCCAGGAGGAGCGGGTTGGTCTGATCGCTCCCAGCGGTTTTGGAAAGACGACCTTTTGCAAGATTCTGGCCGGCTATGAGAAACCGGATGAGGGTGAGGTTCTTTTAGACGGGCGCCCATTGTCCGTATATAAGGATTATTGTCCGGTGCAGATGATCTGGCAGCATCCGGAGCAGGTGGTGAATCCCCGGCTTCGGATGAAAGATGTTTTGGCGGATGGCGATCACCCAAAGCAGCGTATCGTGGAGGGACTTGGCATCGAACCGGACTGGCTGAACCGTTATCCGGCGGAGCTGTCCGGCGGCGAGCTTCAAAGATTCTGCATTGCAAGGGCTTTGGGAGAGCGGACGCAGTTTATATTGGCGGATGAGATCAGTACTATGCTGGACCTTATTACGCAGAGCCAGATCTGGAGCTTTCTTGTCCGGGAGGTAGAGGAGCGGGGCATCGGACTTCTGGCTGTGAGCCACAGCACGCCGCTTCTTCAGCAGGTGTGTACACGGGTGGAGGATTTGGAGAAGTGTTAGGATGGATATTAGGCTTTAAATGACTCTCTTTTTTATATTAAAATGGTTGATTATCTCAAAAAAGCCTTGATTTACGGGCATACAAGCAGGATTTCAAGTTGAATTTACTACCAATTTACTACTTTTAAGGGAAAGAGCCTTGATATGCCGCCCGGAATCCTGCAAACTCCAATATCAGTACGACATTGAAAGAATAAATGAAAACTGAATACGACACAGACACGGCGTTTCTCTATCCCATAACAGGGAAAACGGGAACGCCGCTTTATATACCCTCATGTTACGCGATAGAAGCAAAAAGAGACTTGCTACAAGCGGTTTTGCGGGTGTGTTTCTGCCGGAGATAAGGATTTATGCCTATCCCCGCCAAAATGGCATTCTATTGCGTAACATACCCACAGCAAAAGGAGTGCTGAAGCTATGGCTGTTTTCCAAAAGAACCTCAACCGATATTGCTCGATATTTGGAACCCGACACCGGATAACCCGATATTGGATTTTCCGATACCGGATTATCCGACGTCGGAAAATCCAATGCAATTAAATAAAGATATACTAAATACTGATTTACAAAATATCTATTCCTTTCCCTTCCTATCTTTTTCCCCGTCTCTTTGGCTAAGAAACAGTAAAGCCACCAGAATGGAAAGGTAAAATATACAAAACGTATTTATAATTTGCCGGATAAAGTATATCAGTTTTGTATTAGACTGTATGTTGGAGAATCTGGTCACAATTCGCAATATCAAGCAGTACTTATGTGCCATGCTTTTAACGTCTCGTCGGTAATCAGCAATTATTACACATTATTTATTGCTCTGAGCATAGCAAGAATAAAGCCACAAATATCAACCTCTCCATACAGCATAAGGTTTTATTTGATAAACGGATTCCGTTAATTTATATACATGACCAAATACTCCCAAACGAATATTTGTTCCTTTTGTTACTCTAAATAAAGTTGCCAAATGAGATGAGAAACCACCTAAGGGTTCCATTTTCTTTATACTTAGGTTCATGGTTAACTTGATTTTTTTCAAAGCCATTGTCTTATAATAAGAATCATCATACTGATATGTATCTTTAAATTTATTAGTGGCATCTCCACCTTTATAGAATGGAATATATCCACATTGATTTGCTAAATCTACTGTTTTAAACCAATCGTTATGATAGAAATCTGTATCAAAAGGCATTGTAAGTAACACAAAGTTTTGTTTATCCTCTTGATAGTTTTTATGTATTTCTGCCCTATTTTTCAATACTACTTCGCACTTTTCGACATACTGAATAATCTGCTGTATTTTTGCTTCATAAGGTTGTGTTGTGGTTTTATCAATTGTTTGTACAGATTCCATTTCACCAGAAACACTTACATCTGCCTTAAATATTTTTTTGACAACTTCCGAAAACCCAATGCTTCCATTTGCATTGCCGGCTTTTCTACTTGTTGTCTGAATATGGCTTGTTTCTACTAGTTCTGATGTAATTTGAGATAACAAGCTATCTATTCCGACCATATCCATATAAATATAATTTTTTAAAGATTCCATAAAAATCCCCCATCATTTGTGCCTTGTGAAGAAGTTTGGGAAATACCAAGTATTATTTAATTTCTTGAATTTATTCGGTTAACCGTATATAATTATGGTGATAAAACTTATAGAAAGCGAGAGAGACTGAAAATGTTAGAGTATATTTCTGCCCCGGAAGCGGCACAAAAATGGGGCATTTCAGAAAGACGGGTGCAAAAGCTATGTGAGGAAAACCGCATACCGGGTGTAGCAAAATTTAGTCGGCTATGGCTGATACCAAAAGACGCAGAAAAACCAACAGATGCCCGGTTGAAAGCAGAAAGGAAGAAAAAACATGAATAAAGTTTTGATTATTGATGATGATAAAGAGCTTTGCGCACTTATGAAAAAATGCGTAGAGCAGGAAAACCTTGCTGCAATTGTCGCAGGCGGCGGTATAGAAGGCTTGCATATCTTGGCAGAAAACAAAGATACCTGTTCACTTATCATTCTTGATATCATGATGCCCGATTTAGACGGCTTTCAGGTATTGCAGCAAGTACGGCAGACAAGCAATGTCCCCGTTCTTATGCTCACTGCAAAAAGCGATGAAGAAGATAAAGTGTCCGGCTTGCGAATGGGGGCAGACGATTATCTGACAAAGCCATTTAGCATTAACGAGCTTATGGCGCGGGTCAATTCCCTTATCCGGCGTTATACCCTGCTCAATCCAATTTCCGGCACCGAAACGGATTGTATGGTGTTTCAGGGAATGACGATTGATAATCTGAATCGTCTTGTTTTTAGGAACGACGTACAAGTGGAACTTACAGGAAAAGAATTTGATCTGCTCTCTTTTCTTGCGGCAAACAAAGGGAAGGTATTTACGAAAAAGCAGATTTATACCCATGTATGGGAGGAAGAATATGCTTTTGATGATAGCAATATCATGTCTTTTATCAGCAAATTACGAAAAAAAATTGAACCAGACCCGGAACACCCTTTTTATATTTTAACCGTCCGCGGCGTTGGTTATCGTTTTAACAGGGAGGCATAAAATGAATGTTAATCTGTTTTTATTGATTGCGTTTTGTATCGCACTTTTATTTATCTTGTTTCTTGTCACAAAACTTAGGCGTGTACGGGGACAACTATCTATTATCGAAGAAGCCCTTGAAGATATAAAATCTGGGAACTTAAACCGCCGTATGCTGACTAAAAAGAACGATATGACAAGAAAAATCTGCTATGGTATAAACGATATTGCAATGAACAGCCAAACGCAGCTTATCAAGCAAAAACAATCTGAACAGGCATATAAACGGTTAATGACAAGTATTTCCCATGATGTAAAAACTCCCCTTGCTTCTTTGGTTGGTTATTTGGAAGCAATAGAATGTAAGATCGTTGCAGGAGAAGAAAAAGACGAATATGTTCATGTCGCATTTGAAAAAGCGGATTATCTAAAGCATTTTGTGGAAAATCTTTTTGAATGGGTAAAACTGGACTCCGGGGAACAGATTTTTCATTTTGAAGTTTTAGACCTAAACGAGTTATCACGGAATATTATCGTTGACTGGATTTCTGTTTTAGAAAACAGCAATTTTGACTATGTGTTTGATATACCAGAAACAGAGTATCTTATGCGTATAGATGCAAACGCTTATAGCCGCATCCTCAATAATCTGTTGCAGAATGCCCTTATCCATAGTAAAGGAAGCAAAATATCTTTCCATATTTTTGAAAATGATCTGCAAGCCAAAATCACTATGACAGATAATGGAAAAGGAATATCTCCCGATCATCTTCCGCATATTTTTGAAAGAATGTACCAATGCGATCAGTCACGGTCTGCTGGTGGAAATGGATTAGGCTTATCAATCGTAAAAGAACTTGTAGCTGCTCACAAAGGAACAATCACCGTTGACAGCACTCCCGATAGGGGGACTACATTTACCTTATTACTTCCGAAATCCCTGTAATAATACGGGGATTTTTCAGTTTGTCAAATTTCGCTTAACTGTAAAAACATGAAAAAAGCAAGGTTTCGGCAAGGTTTTGGCAAGGTTAGCGTGATAGAATAGCAAATATGAAAAGGAGGTTTTGCAATGAGCAAATATGTAATTGAAACAAAAAATCTTACCAAACAATACGGAACACAGAAAAGCGTTGCGGATTTGAATATCCATGTAAAGCAGGGACGCATATACGGTCTGCTTGGCAGAAACGGAGCCGGAAAGACAACGACCATGAAAATGCTGCTTGGGCTGACACAGCCCACTTCCGGGGAAGTTACAATCTGGGGACAGCCTTTACGGACAAATGAGAAAAAGCTCCTGCCCCGGATTGGCTATCTGATTGAATCCCCCGGATTTTACCCGAATCTGACCGCCACAGAAAACCTGCGCATTTTTGCAACCCTGCGGGGAGTGCCGAGCCGTAATGCAATTAAAAATGCGCTTGATTTAGTGGGGCTTCCCTATAAAGACAAAAAGCTGTTTTCCCAATACTCCCTTGGCATGAAGCAGCGACTGGCGATTGCCCTTGCCATTATGCACGACCCGGAGCTTTTGATTTTGGACGAACCGATTAACGGTCTTGATCCGATTGGAATTGCGGAAGTGCGCTCTTTTATCCGTGACCTCTGTACGGAAAGAGGGAAAACAATATTGATTTCCAGCCATATTCTTTCCGAGATTGCATTGCTGGCTGATGATATTGGAATTATCGACCACGGCGCATTACTGGAGGAAGAAAGCCTTGCAGAATTGGAAGCAAAAAGCAGCAGACATATCCGTTTTACTGTTTCCAGCACAACACAGGCGGCAAGGATTTTAGAACAGGGTTTCCATGAAACACAGTTTACCATACAGGACGATTATAAGATGCGTCTGCATAATTTAGGCATTCCTGTCGGTGAAATTGTAACAGCCTTTGTCGAAAACGGGCTTACCGTGTCAGAAGCCTATGTCTGCGAAGAAAGCCTTGAAGATTATTTCAAGCGTGTAACAGGGGGTGAAGGGATTGCTTGATCTTGTAAAGTGTGAGTTTTGGAAATTGAAACGGAAAAAGTTTGTCCTTTTCGTAATATTTTCTGCGTTGCTTTTTCCTATCCCGTTTACTGCACTTGTACTAAAAGGGAATGTGGGCGATCTGAACGCTTTTGACGGCTTATATGATTTGCTCATTTGCATGGCTGTTCCTGTCATGCTTCCCTGCATACTTGGCATTATAGGGGCTATGCTCTTTTACATGGAAAGAGATAATGCAACTCTGAAAAATTTGATAGCTATTCCTGTTTCGGCATGGGAAATTGCGACTGCAAAAATCATAGTATTATACTTTATCAGCCTTTTATTCACCTGTGTAACATTGTTCTCTGCAATTATCGGGGGGATAATAGCCGGATCTGATTTGGGCAATATTTGGAACAAACTTATAACCGCCATTATTACGGCTATTCTATATGCCACGGGTACACTTCCGATTATAATTGCGATTGTAAAATTTAACCGCTCTTATATATTTGCAGTTATTTTGACATTCTTCTATACAATGTTTGGATTTTCCCTTGCTTTTACAGGGCAGTTCACATCAGATAATCAAGTGATGAAAGTGCTTACCAGTATTTTACCAACGCCTGTTATTTATCGTTGGCAGGCTTCAAGAATGATTGAGCAGGGAACAACTGCTTTTGAAAACTGGCAGCCCTACTTTCTGAAATTAGGAATTGTAGTATTTACCGTTTTTATTCTTGGAGGTATCTCTTATTTTGCGATTATCAAAATCTACAAAAAGCAGGAAGGGCAGGTGTAGGAAATGGCAAGGCTCATAAAAACAGAACTCTGGAAATTAAAACGATACTCTGTTATCTGGATTGGAATTGCAACTATGCTGTCTGTTGTTTTACTAACCTGTTTTATGGAGATGGGTACGCCGGGAACGCCGACATTTTCCAGTTTTTCAGATAATGTAATATGGAACAGCTTTTCGCTTATCTTTCCGGCGACAATCGTACTGATTGCAGGTTATATGATTGAACGTGAAAGAACAGACGACACGCTTAAAAATATAATGGCAATCCCGGTATCTTTCCGAAGCCTGCTTTTGGGTAAAGTGTTTGTCTGCGGAATGATTTCTGTCTTTCTGGCGGTAGTGGAACTTTTATTTACTGCTCTCATTTCGCTTTTTAGCAGATATGAGGGAATTGCTCTTGACAGCGTAATGAGATCGCTTGCCCAAATGGTTGGAATGAATTGTTTTGTATTTATATCGGTGCTGCCTGTTATTGTATTTACAGGACAAAGGGCAGGAGCATTTATGACGGGAGTAGCTTTTGCATTTTTTTATGGTTTTATAGGGACTTTTGCTTCCGGTCATGGTCTGTCCTGTCTTTACCCGGTTACGATAGGACTTGGTTTCATCAATTATCAAAATGGCATGGAAGCCGGCACATATAATATTTTCCGATGCGTTGTTGTACTTCTGATTATGCTTGTTATAACGGCAGTTATGCTGCTTCTGGTACAGGACAGGAGCAAAACACAAAAAATAAAAGGCAAAGGGGATATTCAATGACAGGAAAAAGAATACTTTGCATCATTCTAATATGTATGGGTACTTTATCGCTTTCCGGCTGTAACAGCATTTATCAAGCATTATCCGACGGGACGGAAAAGATACTTGATATGGCTTCTGACACTGTAGGCGACACTCCAAAAAATACCGCTTTAGACATCATGGATGCGCTAAATGAAATTGGCGGAAACACTGTTTTAACTTCTGAATCCTCTTTGCAGGGAGAACGTACTACAGGGATTGATAATTACGTCGGAACTTATTCAGCCGAATATAAGGACTTTTCAAAAACGGAATATCTGTTTGGCGGTGTTGATGTTGAAAGAGAGCAGGGAAATGAATTAACTGTAGAGTGCGTCCTAAAAGTTGACAGTGGTACTGCTAAAGTATTTTGGATTTCGGGAAGCGAGAAACCAGTTAGCTTGATTGAAACGGACGGAACTTATAAGGAAACAATTACATTGTCAAGTGGCAGCAACTATATTGGTATTGAATGTGAAGATTTTACAGGAAGTATGGAATTGAATATTAAATAATGCTCTGCCGCACGACGGCAAAAGAAAAAAAGCCGTCGTACAGCAGAGGTATTTTCACACGCCTATTCATACACGGCAGCTTTTGAGAGATCAAAGCCGCCGTTTCTTTCATTAAAGAAGCGAGAATCTTTGCCTAAATGCTCATATACGGTAAAGAAGCAAGTAACCGAAAACAAGAGATAGACCGCCAGCACCACACTATTCCGAACAAAAGAAACAAAAGACCAAAAGACAAGCATTGTGGAAATGTGCATAACAGGCTATGGAATCATGGATAACTCTGTTCACAGCATATGGAAAAGCTAGAGTGCAGCTTTCCCACATCCTGCAAACAGAGTTACCCACAATTCCATAAGACAGCCAGTTATACACATTCCCACGAATGCCGACTGCTACGGAATCCCTCTCATTCTTTCATTCACTCAAAATATATGGCATTTCTTTTTTGAAAGATTGAATTGACGTACATAAATAGACCTCTCCATAGTAAGATACGAAGAATTAACCCCGTAAGAGATTAAATATTTTCTGTATAGAAAAGCATTACATAGAGTAAAAGTGGTATCGCAACTTCAAGTTGCGAAAAAGCACGACAAAATTGGTGGTATAATAAAGAGTATAGGTTAAAATAAAGCCATCAAAAATAAGGAGGGCATACAAATGGTGTTTGCTGATAAATTACAGAGTTTGCGAAAATCAAAGGGATTGTCGCAGGAAGAGTTGGCTGAAAAGTGCAATGTAACAAGACAGTCCGTTTCAAAATGGGAAACAGGTTTAGGATACCCCGAAACGGAAAAGTTATTGATACTTTGCGAAATATTAGATGTTGATTTAGACTATCTTATGCGAGATAAAACTGCAACAGCAGAAGATTGTAGCGTACAAAGGGAAATATCGTCTTATGAATCTTATGTTGGAAAATGGGTGCGGATTTTTTTGAAAGACCGAGAGTTTAACGGTTTGCACTGCGTTGCTCTTGTATCAATTCAGAAGTCATATTTAATTATTATGAATGACAAGGGTAAGCTGGGATTTATAGACGGATATTCTGTTAGCACCATTTCTGATTTTGTTGATAAGAAAAAGCAAATGAAGCTACCACCTATTCCAAGCAAAGAATCCATTAAGGATATTGGCAATTACCTTGTAGGGAAAAGATGTGATGTGAGATTGAAACAAAATAATTTGCTTTTGGGATTAGGATTTAATAAACCCGGAGGATTTTATTCAGTAACTATTGAAAACATTTCCAATGATGAAGTGATTGCTTGTGATTTGAATAAATGTAAGTATACCAGCAGATTATCAGATGTTTTATATATCAAAGAATGCTAAAAACAAAATTCTAATAGGGGAAAGTCAACAGAAATATGAATATTGTTTTATTCTGCTATTGATAACAGCATCAAGTATTATTATCGCTATTTAGAGGGACGATAACAAAAAGTGTTGCCGCCCCTCTAAATTATAAAAATGTATCCATAAACCATGCACCGCCCTATGTGGGAGAAAGGGGGAATCGTATATGCCTTATGCAGAAGCATACAGAGAACACATCATGTATACTTTCAATGGCTATTGCAAGACCGTCATACGCTTTGCGGCTATCAACGCATGGCGTGACAGAAGCAGACGGCGGCAAAAAGAAATATCCCTTGAATACCTCACAGAAGAAAAGTTTTACCCTTTAGGCACAACAGACGAATATTTTGAAGCACCTTATGAAGAATACCCCATTACGATATGCGGTCAGACAGTTATCCTTACCAATGGGGAACTTGCCGCCGCCCTGTTATCCCTGCCGGAAAGAAACCGGGAAATCATTTTCCTTTACTTTTTCGGGAATTATACACAACAGGAAATCAGGAAAATGTACGGACGCTGCCGGAGTACGACCGGGTATCTAATCCGCAGGACGTTAAAACTCCTGCAAAGGAAAATGGAGGTGTTTTCACATGGGGAATCCGAACCTTTTGTCCTATGAAACGATTGTCCGGGCGACCAGTGGCGAGCCGGAAGCCGTGGACGAGGTTTTACGACATTACAGCAAGTGTATCCGAATCGCCGCCATTGAAAACGGGCATATTGATAGGGATACCGAGGACAGCATAAAATCTCGGCTTGTTGCCGCCCTATTCAAGTTCCGTTTTGATGAACAGCCATACCGAAAAACTGAATAATTATCGCTACATAAAACGGCACACCAAGACAGGAAATCAAAAAAGGTTTCCTGTTTTTTGCGCCTTTTTTTGGCATTTTCAGAAATCGCCAGTATTATGCCGTGCAAAGGGGGATAAAAAGAAATTTCTCAAAATTCCCGCCTATTCCGGCTTGTGCGGTTTTGTAAGGAATAGAGGGAAATTTCCGCAAATCACCGTCATTTTTGCTTTGCGTGGTGTTGTAGGTAGTAAGGGGAGAAATATCGCCGCAGCTTTGGTAAAATCCCCGCTTGCGGCACTAAAGGTATTGACGGAAGCCCACACAGGGGAAGCCGCCACTTTTTAAGAGCAAGATTCTACCACAGTACCAAATTTCGCCTATCGGCTCATTTTGTCCTATGGGAATCTTGTTGGGGTTGCCACCCCAAGCCCGCCTTTTTGCGGCTTGCGCCGCTTGAAAAATCCCTCAAAAATTTTTTCGGAGTTTTCAAAAAACACTTTCGCTTTACCCCCTGTTTTTCTCCTATTGGTGAGAGGGCAAAGCATAAAAAGAAAGGAGTTGAAGCCCATGAGAAAATACAACACGCCCCACCGCCACCGGGTAATCAAGACACGCTTGACCGAGGAAGAATATACCGAGTTTTCCGAGCGTGTCACCCTCTGCAAAATGAGCCAAGCCGAGTTTATCCGGCAAGCCCTTACCAAGTCAAGCATACGCCCGGTCATTACCGTTTCCCCGGTCAATGATGAATTGCTGTCTGCCGTTGGGAAGCTAACCGCCGAGTATGGGAAAATCGGCGGCAACTTGAATCAGATTGCCCGCTGTCTGAACGAATACGGCGCACCCTATAACGCCCTCTCCCAAGAGGTACGAGCCGCCACAGCGGAACTTGCCGCCTTGAAGTTTGAAGTCTTGCAGAAAGTAGGTGAAGCCGTTGGCAACGTTCAAACATATCAGCTCTAAAAATGCCAACTATGGGGCGGCTGAACAGTACCTAACCTTTGAGCATGACGAGTTTACCATGAAGCCCACACTGGACGGGAACGGGCGGCTTGTTCTCCGTGATGATTACCGCATTTCCTCTCTGAATTGCGGCGGGGAAGATTTCGCCATAGCGTGTATGCGCTCCAATCTGAAATACGGCAAGAACCAAAAGCGGGAGGACGTAAAGAGCCACCATTACATTATCAGTTTTGACCCCCGTGACGCACAGGACAACGGCTTGACCGTAGACCGGGCGCAGGAGTTAGGCGAGCAGTTCAGTAAAGAGCATTTCCCCGGACACCAAGCCCTTGTATGCACCCACCCGGACGGGCATAACCACAGCGGCAACATTCATGTGCATATCGTAATCAATTCCCTACGGATTGCGGAAGTGCCGCTGCTTCCCTACATGGAAAGACCAGCCGACACAAGGGAGGGCTGCAAGCACCGCTGTACGGACGCAGCTATGGAGTATTTCAAAGCGGAAGTCATGGAGATGTGCCACCGGGAAAACCTCTATCAGATTGATTTACTCAATGGCAGCAAAAACAGAGTTACCGAGCGTGAGTATTGGGCGAAGCGGAAAGGACAAGCCGCACTGGATAAAGAGAACGCTTCCCATGCCGCCACAGGAGAACCGGGGAAGATTGAGCTATCTCACCCCGGACAGGACGAAACCCATCACCGCCCGGAAATTAGGTGATGATTTTGACCGTGCCGCCATACTGGAAGCACTCACCATAAACGCACGGAACGCCGCCAGAGCCGTCGAAACACTCACACCCAAACAAGAATACCCCCGCAGCATAAAAGACCGTTTACAGCGGAATAAAGCCGCTATAAACGCCCCGAAACAGGACAGCGTACAGCGCATGGTAGACCGGGAAGCGAAACGAGCCGAGGGCAAGGGTATCGGATATGACCGCTGGGCGGCTGTTCACAACCTAAAGCAAATGGCGGCGACCATGAGCATTTATGAGGAATCCGGCTTTTCTTCCCCGGAGGAACTGGAAGCCGCCCTTGCCGCTGCCAGTGCCGGGCTGCATGAAGTGACCGGGCAGACAGGAAACGCTGTACCGAGTGCGGCGGGTATTTTCTCCCCAAGTCCAACCGGGGGAAATACTGCCCGGAGTGCGCCGGACGCATGAAAAGAATCAGAGCCGCACAGCGCAAGCGGAAACAGAGGGATAAATGTCACGCTTTAGGATATTCCAGACCCCCGTAAATCAAGGCTTTTTAGACCGCCCTGGGCGGGTATGCGGTACAGGCAAGTAAGGATTTACAAAAAATTCCATATTTTTAGAGCGCTAATTGCAACGTTTTACGGAATCAATGGTAAAAAAAGGCTTTTTTTACGCCGGCATTTGCGGTATACTATGAAAATAGGGGTAAGGGTGCTGAAACTCAAGTGCAGGGTCGGAAAGCACCTTACGGAGTACCTATATGCATAAAGAGCTTGTGCGGAAGAAGGAAATACCCAGCAGGTATACCTATATGCACAAAAAATATGTTCAGCACAAAGAAGGGAGAATGATTATGGCACCAATAGAAATAACAGAACAAAATTTTGAGCAGGAGGTATTAAAATCTGACATCCCCGTACTGGTGGATTTCTGGGCGGCCTGGTGCGGACCTTGCCGGATGCAGGGACCCATTGTGGACGAACTGGCGGAGGAGATCAGCAGCGTAAAATTTGCCAAGCTGGATGTGGACACAAACGGCAGACTGGCGCAGCAGTATGGAGTGATGAACATTCCCACCCTTCTCGTATTTAAAGACGGCAAGGTGGCCGGAAGCGCCGTGGGCCTACAGTCCAAGGAAAGCTTACGGGAGCTGTTGGGAGTATAAGTTATAAGTTTTGATACATGAGCGGCAGCAACGCGGCAGAATTGCAAATCTGCGGTACAAAACCGCGTGTCCCCTTGTCCGCTGAGGATATGGATACAAGATAAAGCAAGAGGAAATTCCTCTGATATAAGACGGCGGCAGAGAACATGCGGAGCCGGTGTACTGTCAGCCTGATAAATCGGACAGCGCACGAAAATAAAAGGAGCAGCACAATGTATGATGCAGTAATGATTGGGAGCGGCCCGGCGGGCTTGTCGGCCGCTCTCTATACCAGTCGGGCGAATCTGACTACCCTTGTAATCGGCAAGGACCGCGGAGCACTGGAAAAGGCGGATCGGATCGAGAATTATTTCGGAATGGCGGAGCCTATTTCCGGCTGTGAGCTGGTAGAAAATACGAAAACCCAGGCCCGAAGCCTTGGCGTGGAGCTGGTGGAGGATGAGATCTTTCACATCACCTGGAACGGTCATTTCATCTTGGAGGGTAAAAACGGAACTTATGAATCCCTGACCGTACTTTTGGCCACAGGAACCGGCCGCAAAACCTTGAAAATAGAAGGCTTAAAGGAGCTGGAGGGCAGAGGCGTCAGCTATTGCGCCGTCTGCGACGCCTTTTTCTATCGCGGCAAGGAGGTTGCCGTTCTTGGAAATGAAGACTATGCCATCCATGAGATGAGTCAAATTCTCCCGGTGGTAAAGTCCGCCGTGCTTTTAACCAACGGCCGGGAGTTAAAGACGGAAGTGCCCGAAGGAGTTCAGGTGATCCGGGAACCCTTACGTTCCGTGGACGGTACGGAGCGGGTGGAGGGCATCACCTTTGAGGATGGAAGCAGTATCGCCGTAGAGGGACTTTTCGTAGCATTAGGAAGCGCCGGAGCTATGGAGCTGGCCAGAAAAGCCGGAGCCTTCACAGAGGGGCAGAACATCAAGGTCAATGAGCGGATGGAAACCAACATTCCCGGCCTGTACGCAGCCGGAGACTGCATCGGCGGACTTCTGCAGATCTCCACCGCCGTAGGCGAGGGTGCCCAGGCCGCTATGTCCATGATACCCTTTGTCCGCCGGCAGAGAAAAGAAAAATAAGCAGGCATACAGCAATGAAAGCAGATACGGAAAAAAAAGCAATTCTCGCGGTAAGCTTCGGAACAAGCGTTTCCAAAACAAGGGAGAGGACCATCGATCGCATTGAAGCCGATCTGGATGAGGCATTTCCCGATTACAGGATATATCGGGCCTGGACCAGTAAGATTATCATAGCCAAGCTTCTCCGCCGTGACGGAATCCGTATCCTCTCGGTAAAAGAAGCTATGGAGCAGATGCAGCTGGATGGCATTACCCATGTGATTGTTCAGCCGACTCATCTGGTAAACGGCATCGAGAACGAGCGTATGAAGGAGGATGTACTTCTTAGCAGAGAGAATTTTACCTCCATCCTATTCGGTGACCCCCTTTTGACGTCTGCGGAGGATCAAAGGAAAGCTCTTCAAGCAGTAATGAATGAATTTCCGAATCAGGGAGCGGACGACGCGCTGGTATTCATGGGACACGGAACCACCCACTATGCCAACTCCGTCTATGCCGCATTAGATGATATGCTGAAAGAGCTGGGGTATCCTCATACATTCCTCGGAACCGTAGAAGCCTATCCTTCTCTGGATATCCTCCTCAAAAAAGCGGCGGAGATTCAGGCAAAGAAGGTAATTTTGGCTCCTTTCATGGTCGTAGCGGGCGATCATGCCATCCATGATATGTCCGGAGAGGACGGGGACTCCTGGCGAAGCCGTTTTGAAGCGGCAGGCTTTACCGTAGAATGTGTTATGAAGGGCCTGGGCGAATACCCGGGTATCCGCAGGCTCTATATTGAGCATGCAAAAGCCGCGGAGCAGTCCTCTGATTCATGGAAATCATGAATTACGAAAAGCGTTCCATCTACATATACCATATGGGCATCCTATTCATGGGGCTGCTGCACGAAGAAAATGTATACAAGATATAATGGAATCTGATTTAAAATAAATGCCGTATCTTGTATGTACAATCTTTGCTGCGGCAGTCCCGGACTTTATCCGCACTCTGTCGGCGCTCGTTCTCTCTGCCGAAAACCCATCCGCATCTTAATTTGCATCTTAATATTTTATGAAAATTGTTCACAACCCCTCACGGATATGGTAAACTTTTTATAAATGCGCAAAACAAAAACACCTATGTATAACATTCTTACCATGAAAAAGCGTTCGTGCGGTATGGTACAAATACAAGAGATTTACATAATGCAAAGAAGGTTATACATCCCGGGTTTTGAAAAATCAGAAAAGAGAGGACAAAAGCATGAGAGGTGTCTATACCAACGTCGTAGAGATCCGTCAGAAGATTTTCACCGAGGTCGCCCGTATGGCCTATGAGGGCGGCGACTACTCCCGAATCATCGATCTGCCTTACAAGATTATCCCCGGCGAGGTAGCAACCTACCGGGAAAGCGTATTCTTGGAGCGGGCCATAGTAGAAGAGCGTCTGCGCCTTGCCATCGGCCTTCCCTTACGGAAGATGACCGAGCACGCTCCCGTATCCCAGGGCATTGAGGAGAGCGCTATCGCTGAAAAATACTACGATCCGCCCTTGGTCAACATCATCAAGTTCGCCTGCCACGCCTGCCCCGATAACGAGGTGAGGGTGACGGACGCCTGTCAGGGCTGTCTGGCCCATCCCTGCAAGGAGGTATGTCCCAAGGACGCTATTTCCATCGTAGACGGCCGCTCCGTGGTAGACCAGGAAAAATGCATCAAATGCGGAAGATGTATGAAAAACTGTCCCTACGGAGCCATTATCCAGATGCAGCGTCCCTGTGCCAAGGCATGTGGCGTAGACGCTATCGGAACCGATGAATTTGGCCGGGCGGACATAGATTATGATAAATGCGTATCCTGCGGCATGTGCCTGGTAAACTGTCCCTTCGGCGCCATAGCTGACAAGAGCCAGATCTTCCAGGTTATCCATGCCATCAAGAGCGACGAGCCTGTCTACGTGGCCCTTGCGCCGGCCTTTGTGGGCCAGTGGGGGAAGGAGCTTCCGGCGGAGAAGGTGAAGGAAGCCTTCCGTCAGCTTGGATTTGCCGATGTGATGGAGGTAGCCGTGGGCGCGGATCTCTGCACCATCGAGGAGGCAAGGGACTTTATGGAGGAAGTGCCGGAAAAACAGCCCTTTATGGGAACCTCCTGCTGTCCGGCCTGGTCCGTGATGGCCAAAAAGCTGTATCCTGAGTACGCCCACTGCATTTCTATGGCGCTGACCCCGATGGTTCTGACCGGCCGTCTGCTGAAAAAAGAGCATCCCGGCTGCAAGGTGGTCTTTGTGGGACCCTGCGCGTCGAAAAAGCTGGAGGCAAGCCGCAGAACCATAAGAAGCGATGTGGATTTCGTTCTGACCTTCGAGGAGGTTATGGGCATGTTCGAGGCAAAGGGCGTGGACTTTGAAGCTATCACCCAGACCGAAAAGCTGGCGGACGCAAGCGGAGACGGAAGAGGCTTTGCGGTAACGGGTGGCGTCGCCTCCGCAGTCGTAAACTGTATTCATGAAATCGACCCCGGCCGGGAGGTCAAAGTACAGAGCGCCGAAGGGCTGCGGGCCTGCCGGGAAATGCTGGATCTGGCGAAAAAGGGCCAGTACGACGGCTATCTTCTGGAAGGCATGGCCTGTCCGGGAGGCTGCGTAGGCGGAGCCGGCACTTTAAAAAGCCCTACGGCATCCAAGGGCCAGGTGAAGCTGAGTATGAAAAAGGCCGGAAGCCAAAGCGTATTTTCCAGTGATTACAAGGAATACCTGGAGATGTTGGAGGAAAAGAGTCAATGAAGCTTATGATTGCATCAGACATCCACGGAGCAGCAGGCTTTTGCAGAGAAATGCTTGCGGCCTATGACCGGGAACAGGCGGAGAAGCTCCTTTTACTGGGGGATATTCTCTATCACGGCCCCCGCAATGATCTGCCGGAGGGCTATGCCCCCAAGGAAGTGCTGGCCATGTTAAATGCCAGAAAGGAGGAGATTCTCTGTGTGAGAGGCAACTGTGACACCGAGGTGGATCAGATGGTCCTGGAATTTCCCATTCTGGCGGAATATTGTATTCTGTATGTAAACGGCAGGATGATTTTCGTTACTCATGGGCATAACTTTAACGAAAAAAATCTTCCCATGCTGAAAAAGGGGGATATTCTTCTTCACGGTCACACCCATGTGCCGGTGTGCAGGGAGGCGGAACATTATGTATACCTGAATCCCGGTTCCGTGTCCATTCCCAAGGAAGGAAGCTGGCACGGTTACATGACGCTGGAGGACGGCCGTTTTACCTGGAAGGAACTGGATGGGACGGTAAAGCAGGAATTTTGCATATAAATGGTTGGTGAGAATATTTGGAACAAATAGAACGGAAAAAGGGACGGCTGCGGTCATCCCGGCTTTCCAAGGTACAAATCATTGCTTTGAGCTTTCTGGGAATTATTCTGGTGGGCACGCTGCTTTTGCTGCTGCCCATTGCAACGCGGGAAGGACAGAGCACCAGTCTGTTAGACGCGGCATTTACGGCGGTAAGCGCTACCTGTGTGACAGGACTGATTGTGCATGATACCTTTTCCCACTGGACCCTCTTCGGGCAGCTTGTAATTCTTTTGATGATACAGCTCGGAGGACTGGGACTGATGGCCTTCAGCGTCACCTTTTCTCTGCTTCTGCGCAGGAAAATCGGGCTGAAGGAGCGGGGGATTCTCCAGGAAAGCGTCAATACGCTGCAGATTGGCGGCATTGTAAAGCTGGTGCGTCAGCTGCTGTTTGGAACCCTGATTTTTGAAGGGATCGGAGCGCTTCTTCTGGCAATTCGCTTTGCGGGAGACTTTGGAGTGGGAAAGGGACTTTATTATGGGGTCTTTCATTCCATTTCAGCTTTCTGCAACGGAGGCTTTGACCTGATGGGAGTGCGGGAACCGGGCAGTTCCATGACTTATTACGCCGGAGATCCTTTAGTGAATCTCACATTGATTTTTCTGATTATGATTGGAGGAATCGGTTTTCTTGTATGGGACGATCTGCTGAAAAATAAGTGGCATTTCCGCCGCTACCGCCTTCACACGAAGATTGTGCTGTCCATGTCAGCCGTGCTTTTGTTCGGCGGTGCGCTGATGTTCTTTGTGCTGGAAAGCGATGGTATTCTTGCAGGGGAGCCTGTGGGAAAGCAGATTCTTGTAAGTCTCTTTCAGTCGGCCACCACCCGGACCGCGGGCTTTAATACGGCTGATACGGCGGCCTTAAGGGACAGCAGCAAGCTTTGGATGGCGATGCTGATGTTTACGGGGGGCAATCCCGGCTCTACGGCGGGAGGAATTAAGACGACGACCCTGGCGGTGCTTCTTATTTATCTGCGCTCTACCTTAAGGCGGACAAAGGGAGCAGAGATTTTCGGGCGGAGACTGGAGGAGGATGTGGTCAAACGGGCGGCGGCTATTCTGACCTTAAGCCTGCTGCTGGATTTGTTCGGAACTCTGATTTTGACGGCGGTGGAGCAGCTTCCTCTGGCGGATGTGCTGTTTGAGGTGGTTTCGGCTCTCGGAACGGTGGGAATCTCGGTGGGAATCACAGGGAGCCTTAAGACGGTGAGCAAGCTGATTTTGATGCTTCTGATGTACTGCGGCAGAATGGGAAGCCTGACTTTTGCCCTGATTTTCACGGAGAACCGTCAGACATCACCGGCTCAGAAGCCCACGGAGCGGATTCCCGTGGGGTGAGGGATTATGTAACTGGGAAGAATTTTACGGAACTGGATACAGTAAAATACTTCACAGTGCACAAATCGATTTACAAGCACATGGTTTTGTGGTTGGAAATTGATTTCATATGAGTGTACTGGGAAGAATTTTACGGAACTGGATACAGTAAAATACTTCACAGTGCACAAATCGATTTACAAGCACATGGTTTTGTGGTTGGAAATTGATTTCATGTGAGTGTACTGGGAAGAATTTTACGGAACTGGAAACAGTAAAATGCTTCACAGTGCACAAATCGATTTACAAGCACATGGTTTTGTGGTTGGAAATTGATTTCATATGAGTGTACTGGGAAGAATTTTACGGAACTGGAATAGGATAGAGATATGAAATCAATTTTAATGATAGGAATGGGAAAATTCGGCCATCTGCTCTGCATGAATATGGCGGAATTGGATAATGAAATTATGATTGTGGATGAGGATGAGGAGCGTCTGTCGGATCTGCTGCCCATTGTGACAAGCGCTCAAATTGGCGACTGTACCAATGTGGAGGTGTTAAAAAGCCTTGGCATCCGCAATTTTGATGTGTGCTTTGTCTGCATCAGCGGTAACTTTCAGAATAGTCTGGAGATTACAAGCTTATTAAAGGAGCTTGGCGCCTCCTATGTGGTCAGCAAGGCGGAGCGGGATATCCAGGCAAAGTTTTTGCTGCGCAACGGGGCGGACGAGGTGATTTATCCGGAGAGAGACACGGCGGAGCGGGCGGCGAAGAAGTTCAGTTCCGATCATGTTTTTGATTATCTGGAACTGACGGATGACTATGGCATTTACGAGATTCCGCTTCTTAAGGAATGGCTGGGACACAGCATCCGGGCTCTGAATTTCCGCGTGCGGTATCAGGTAAGTATCCTTGGAATCAAGACAGGGGAAGACTTGAACCTGCTCCCGTCGGCAGATCATATATTTGAAAAGGATCAGCATTTAATGGTGATCGGAAAGAAGAAGGATGTTGACAAGATCTTACACAGAATGTGACGGGGAAGAGAAACGAGCTTTGGGAAAGCAAAGTTCGGGTGGAGGACAGCCAAAGGAATCTAAGGGGATGCGCAGACGAATGAGCCGAAGAGAGTGGGAGCACAGGAAGAAGCGGCAGAGGAGAAGGGCAATTTTTGCCCGCGGTTTTGCTCTTTTAGTGGTATTGCTCTTTGGGGTGGGACTGGGCTTTGGAATCCACAAAATCATTCGAAAAGCTGCAAGAGAGCCGGTTGATCCGCCGGAGATTATGGAAATGATGTTGACGGAGAATCCATATTCCAGGCCGGGGGAGGCATTGGAGAAGGTGAAAAATATCTTTGTCCACTACACGGCCAATCCGGGGACCTCGGCGGAGGAGAACAGGAATTATTTTGAAAATCTGAAGGATACTCAGGAGACGTCGGCAAGCTCTCACTTTATTATCGGGTATGACGGGGAGATTATACAGTGCATCCCCCGGGAGGAGATTGCCTATGCGGTGAAGGGGAGAAATTACGATTCTGTTTCCATTGAGTGCTGTCACCTTGCAAAAGACGGAAGCTTTACGGATGCTACGTATCAATCTCTTCTGCATTTGGTAGACTGGCTGCTGTATGAATATGATTTGCAGCCTGAGGATGTGCTGCGCCACTATGACGCGGGCGGCAAGCCCTGTCCGCTGTATTATGTGGAGCATGAGGATGCGTGGGAGCGGCTTTTGGAGGATTTGAAGCAGGACTAAGCAGGAGAAGCTAATAATAAAGCAAAGGAGAATAAAGGCAGTGAAGGGTAAATTTATTCCGATGACAGAAAAATACAAGAGGAAGCATTATCCGGAAGGATACTTTGCAGCTTTGACAAAAACACATGTGAGAGCCGGAATCGGACTGCTGATTATGGCGGTGCCGTGCCTGTTGATTGGAATCGCCGGTATATGTGGGATTCTATGGTTTTTTTTCAATGGCGGAGGAACTGCTTCTGATATTTTCGGCTTGCTGATACTTCTTTTATTTCCCGGGGCTTTTCTTGCTATCGGTATTTTCTGCCTTTGGGCGGGGAAATGGCGAAAGGGGTCGACTCTGGAAGAGGAAATCCGGACAAGCGTGGAGGTAAGCAAATATCCGGAAAGTGTTATCCGGGATTTTGACAGACAAACAGGCTGGCCGGATACCCTTGTGGTTCAATTAAAATCCGGTGGAACTGAGGGAATTCTTACAAAGGATTATATCTGCTGTTTTGGAGCCGTTGTAATTAAGCGGGAGGACATCAAGGGGGTTTACCTGGTAGAAAGGGCAGATACGGTTATGATCAGAAATAAAATGAAAACCATTTACAGCCTTGATCTTTCCGTTCTTTCCAAGCACGGAACATGCGGCTCTTTCATAGATGTAAAAAGGGAAAGCGCCGGGCACTTGATTGCTCTGCTTCGGGAAAATAATCCGGATATTGATACTGCCGGCGGGAAGGTGTTTTCCGAAAAGGAGTTTGACAGCTGGAGAGAGATGCAGAAATCTATGCTTGGGGAAAATGAAGGGTGAGCCTGCAACAGTTCGGATAAACGAAGAATTGCTTAAGCTTTTCTTAAGGTTCACATAAATTCTGGAAAGTCTTGAATTCCGGGCAGGAAGCATTTATAATAAAATCAACTGTGAAACCTGAGAAGATTTTAAAGAGAGGATAGGATGAAAAAAAGAATCATACATAGCAGAGTATTGGCAGCCGTACTTGCCCTGTGCCTTTGTTTTTCCATACAGGTATCCGCAACGGAGGCCGATTTAAAAAAACAGCAGAAGGAAACGCAGCGTCAGCTGGACGAGATCAACAACCAGATGAAGTCTATCGAGAGCCAGCAGAAAGCTGTCCTGGCGGAGATTGATTCCCTGGGATCTGAGCTGATGGATTTGGTAATGAACCTGGAGATTCTGGCAGGGGATCTGGAGCTGAAGCAGGAGGAGCTTGCGCAGGCGGAGGCTGACTACGAAGCTGCCAAAAAGCGTGAGGAAGAGCAGTATGAGGCTATGAAGCTTCGGATTCAGTATATCTATGAGGAGGGCACGGCGGACTATCTTACCATGTTTCTGGAGGCAAAGAGCTTTGCGGACTTTTTGAACCGCCAGGAATATGCCAATGAGATCCATAAGCAGGACCGCGAGATGCTGACGTCATACCAGGAGGTACGGGATCAGGTTGCGGAGCTTCGGGATCAATTGGAAGAGGAAAAGGCGGAACTGGAGACGCTGCAGGCGGAATATGAGGAGGAGAAAGCGGCGGTTGAGAGCACGCTGAATCAGAAGAAAGCCCAGGAGGCGGATTTTGAAAATCAGTTGGCCAATGCTCAGGCAAAGGCCAAGGAGTATAAAAATAAGATTAAGGAGCAGACCGCACAGCTAAAGAAGCTGGAGGCGGAGCGCAGAAAGAAGGAGGCGGAGGCCGCGGCGGCAGCAGCTGCTGCGAATAAAAACAGCTCCACAGGGACAATCAAGGGCGGAGCGGGAGCTGCTGGGAACGGAGGAAGTTCAGGCGGCGGATCTACTGTAAGCGGAGGGAGCTCTACGGGCAGAGCGATTGCCAATTTTGCCCTGCAGTATGTGGGCAGGCCTTATGTGTCAGGAGGGACAAGCCTTACCAATGGAGCAGATTGCTCCGGATTTACTTGGGCGGTATTTCGTAATTTTGGGATTTCAATTCCCAGGACATCCGATTCCCAGGGACGTGCAGGCCGGGAAGTCAACTATTCGGAGGCACAGCCGGGGGATATCATTTATTATGGAGGTCATGTGGGAATCTATCTGGGCGGCGGACGGATCGTACATGCCAGTACGCCGGCTACCGGAATCAAGACGGAAAATGCGCTCTATCGGTCCATTAAATCCGTACGCAGATATTATTAGAGCCTGAGATAAAGGGTATTGCGGAGTGAAAATGTGATTCATAAAAATTACAAAATATGGAAGATTTTGCTGTGCTGTCAGTTTTTTGCTGTCAGCACAGTTTTTTATGTGATGTTCCACAAATAAATCAGCATGTTTTCAGTCTGATGCACACCTGTTATTGGAACAGTCTGTTTAATCTGCTGCTGCGTCCTGAAAAATTTTGAAAAAAATAATTATATATATTGACAATAAAGCATATGTATGATATATACAATATAACAACCATACACAAATACGAAGCTTCTGTGTTTGTGTGCGGAACAAAAGAGGTGGATATGTGAATATTATTATCAGTAATTCAAGCGGAAAGCCAATCTATGAACAGATTACCGCCCAGATTAAGGCTATGGTTATGAATGGCAGTTTAAGTCCCGGTGATCCGCTGCCTTCCATGCGGCTTCTGGCCAAGGAGCTGCGTATCAGTGTGATTACCACCAAACGTGCCTATGAGGATCTGGAGCGCGACGGATTTATCACCACCATCGTGGGAAAGGGCAGCTTTGTCAGGGAAGCGGACCGGGAGTTTGTCAAGGAGGAGCAGCTAAAGGCCGTAGAACATCACCTTCAGGCAGCGGTGGATTCCGCCAGACAGTATGGCATGTCGGAGGAGGAACTGGTGGAGGTTTTGAGAATGTTGTATGAGGAATTTTAAAGAGATACTGCGGAACCGGAATAAAAACAGTAATATCTGTTACGGTGCACTTGTATTTGTGACTGCAAACTGATTTCAGTAAGGTGTGCTGTGGGAATATTACGGAACTGGAATAGGAGGATAAGCATGGAATACGCAATAAGGGTAAAGGGACTGACGAAGCATTATAAAGATTTCACACTGGACAACGTAAGCTTTGAGGTTCCCACAGGCTCCATCGTAGGCTTTATCGGAGAAAACGGAGCCGGAAAAAGCACCACCATCAAAGCAATCCTGGATCTCATCCGAAAGGATGCCGGAACCATAGAGCTTTTGGGGCAGGAGAACGGAGCCGGGAACCGGGAGATAAAGGAGCAGATCGGTGTTATTTTTGACGAGTGCTATTTTCCTGACGGCCTTACGGTAGAGGACGTGAACCGGATGATGAAGTACACATACCGCCAGTGGGAGACAGAGACATTTTTCGGATACTGTAAGAGATTTGAGCTTCCCGGCAAAAAGGCGGTAAAGGAATTTTCCAGGGGCATGAAAGTAAAGCTGTCCATTGCGGCGGCTCTTTCCCATCAGGCAAAGCTGATTATTCTGGATGATGCCTGCGGCTCTCTGGATCCGGTTGTGCGCAATGAAATTCTTGATATTTTTATGGACTTTATTCAGGAGGAGGAGCACACGGTATTTCTTTCCTCCCATATTACCAGCGATATTGAGAAAATTTGTGACTACATTCTTCTGATTCACAAGGGAAAGCTGCTGTTTTTTGAAAATAAGGATGCTCTTTTGTACGATTACGGAATTGTGCGGTGTACGGAGGAGCAATACCGGGAGCTTGATCCGGCTCTGTCTGTGGGCGTGCAGAAAAACCGCTTTGAGGTAGAAGTTCTGGTAAATAACCGCCAGGCTTTGAAGGAGCAATTCCCGGATTATGTGGTGGATCAGGCATCCATTGAGGATATACTACTGTATGTGGTAAAGAACAATATTAAGAAAATGTAACCGATATGGAGAACGGCGGCGTCCTGTTCTGCGGTACTCTGCCAAAAAACTACAGGTCCGGCTGAAGACAAATAAGAAGGGAGCGAATAAAATGAAGGGCTTGCTGTTAAAGGATATTTATAATTTGAAAAAGGTGGGAAAACAGTACCTTTTGACTCTGGCATTTTTTGTGATATATTGCTATTTCTTTAAAAATCCGTCGTTTTTTCCTATGATGACGGTTATGAGTTTTTCTATGCTGGTTTTGACCAGTTTGGGCTATGACGAGGCTGCCGGTTTTGACAAATACGTTCTGACTCTGCCGGTTAACAGGGAAGATCTGGTGCGGTGTAAATATCTGCTGCTTTTGCTGCTTCTGGCCGCCGGCTTTGTGGTGGGCATGACAGGAAATGTTCTGATAAATCTGCTTATACAGGGCGAAAAGATTTCGTTTTTGGAACAGATTACTGCGGTCGCAGCGGTTGCAGCTGTGTTTCTTCTGCTCTATGCGACGCTGCTGCCTCTGGTATTTAAGTTGGGAGTGGAGAAGGCGCGTATGCTGCTGCTGATTTGCTACATTGCTGTCTTTGCCGGCGTTTTCGGCGTGTTTAAGCTGATTGCGGGGCTTGGGCCGGAAGGAAAGGTGACGGAAGAGCTGATGATAAGCCTGGCATCGGCAGCAGCGGTTTTCTCGGTTCTTTATCTTTTGGGGAGCTATCTGGTTTCTGTCCGGATTATTCGCAAACGGGAATGGTAATCTGCCTGTTTGCACCAGATAAGGAAGGGAAAGGAATAGCAGTAAGAAATTCTTAATAATTTTTTCCAAAAAGCCACTTGCTTATAAGTTTTATTTCCTATATACTGTAGTGGAAGCTAAGATTTTGCATAGATATTGAGGAATGGGAAGCAGAGGGCCAATGACAAGAAGGCAGAGAAAAAGACTGATAGGTTTCCTAGGCGGAGTGATTTTCACCCTTTGTCTTGGAATGGTGATAGGAACGGTGTATGCCGGCAATTTGGATAAGAACGACAGGGAGGAAGAGAACGAGGAGCTTAC
This sequence comes from Clostridia bacterium, assembly GCA_910576325.1. Taxonomy (GTDB): domain Bacteria; phylum Bacillota; class Clostridia; order Lachnospirales; family Lachnospiraceae; genus Laedolimicola. Next base: position 24,805 of record CAJTIM010000019.1, on the reverse strand, counting down.
CGACATTCTGGAAAACGGAAGCGCTCAAGTGGTAAAGGAGGTTTCCTCTCACGGAAGGAATGAAAAGGAACAGGAAGAGGAGCTGAAAGAGGAGCTTCCGGATGACTGGAATCTGATTCTGGTCAATCGGACCCACCCCCTTCCGGATGATTTTGAGGTTGAATTAAAGAGCATCGGAGGCGGACATAAGATTGATGCCCGGGCATATGATGATTATACGGCTATGGTTCAGGCAGCCAGAAAGGAAGGGGTCTATGTGTACGTAACCTCCTCCTACCGGAGTATGGACAAGCAGATTTCTCTTCATGAAGCAAAAATTGAGGAAGGCGTTATGATGGGCTATTCCTATGTGGCGGCCAAGGAGCGGGCTGCGGAGGTTGTGGCTGTTCCGGGAACCAGTGAGCATCAGGCGGGCCTGGCTTTGGATTTTGTTTCTTCCGAGTACCGGAGACTGGATGAGAAGCAGGAGAACACGAAGGGCTTTCAGTGGCTGAAGGAGCATTGCTATGATTATGGATTTATCCTGCGTTATCCCAATGGCAAGACAGAGAGTACGGGCATTATTTATGAACCCTGGCATTTCCGTTATGTGGGGCTAAAGGCAGCTAAGGAGATCAAGGCTTCCGGACAGACACTGGAGGAGTATCTGGGTGCGATTCCGATTGCGGACGGGACACCTGTGGAATATGACAGCAATACCATGAAGAAAGAAAAAAAGCAGACAGCGTCGGCAACACCATCGATACCGGTTGTCCCGGAGGATTCGGAAGTACCAGAAACAGAGGAATCAGCGGGAGCATCTGACGATAGAGGCAGTTCCGCGCCTCCTCCTTCCGCTCCAAGTACGGACACACCTTCCGGATCCGTATCGCCGCCAAGCACGGAGACGCCGGTAACGCCGACACCACCGCCTGCACCGACGCCCGAAGTGCCGGCGGAACCTGTGCCGGATCCTACACCGCCGCCGGATCCCACGCCTGCACCGGATCCTACACCGGATCCCGCACCCACACCGGATCCACCGCCTGCACCACCTACACCGGATCCTTCACCTACGCCGGATGCCGATGTACCCGTGTAGCTGACGGGCTTGCAAGAATATAAATAATCCACCCAGTGCTTTCGCAAAAGCAATTGGGTGGTTTTTGTTTGATAACTTTTCAGAGAACGCTTTTTAAGAGCCGGAAATCTTAAAATTCTGTGAAATAAAAGAGGCTGCGCTTGGAAACAAGTGCAAAATGTGGTAGGATAAAGACGAATATTATATGATCGGACATTGATTGGGCAAAAGCGCTCCGTGAGGCATGTTGCGGAGCCGGAACTGGAATAGGAGCAAAGCATGTTACGTAAGATATTGAAGCTGCTGACAAGCAGACTGGTGTTTTTTGGAATCCTGCTGTTGATTCAGCTGGTGTACTTCCTGATCTTTTTAACCAGGCTGACTACCTATTCCACGGGAATTTCCATTTTGTTTACCCTGATAAGCCTTCTGGCGGTCCTCTGGATTATCAACCGCGGCGAGAATCCGGCTTATCAGATGGCGTGGGTTATCTTTATTCTGGTTTTTCCCCTGTTGGGCGGACTTTTCTATCTATTGGTGGGCAATAAGCAGCCCTCAAAAAAGATGCGCCGCAGACTGGAGGCGGAGCAGGACCGGACGAAAGAGGCCGTTTTCCAGGATGAGCAGGTTCTTGAGGAGATTGGAGAGCTGGACTTAAGAGCCAGAGGGCAGTTTGCCTATATGTCGCATACCTGCGGCTATCCCGTATACAAACACACACAGGCCCGTTACTTCAAGCTGGGTGATGATATGTTTCCGGAGCTTCTTAAAGAGCTTAAGGAAGCAAAGCATTTCATTTTTATGGAATACTTTATCGTGGAAGAGGGCCGGATGTGGAACAGCATACTGGAGATTCTGGAGGAGAAGGCGAGGGCGGGCCTGGATGTGCGCTTTCTCTATGACGATTTGGGAACTGTTTCCCTGCTTCCGCCGGGCTACGACCGGAAATTAGAGGCAAAGGGGATTCGGTGTATGGCATTTAATCCCTTCATTCCCCTCTGGTCTCTGGTGATGAATAATCGGGATCATCGAAAGATTACGGTGATTGACGGTCATACGGCTTTCAGCGGCGGCGTCAATCTGGCGGATGAATATATCAATGAAAAAGAGCGCTTCGGCCACTGGAAGGATACCGGTTTTATGCTGAAGGGCGAAGCCGTGTGGAATTATACGGTGATGTTCCTGCAGATGTGGAATGCATTTCGGAGGACGGATGCGGGATATGATGCATTTCGGCCGGAATGCTTTCACCCGGAGCCTTTTTCATCGGACGGCTTTGTGCAGCCCTACGGGGATTCGCCTCTGGATGAAGAGATTGCCGCAGAAAATGTTTATCTGAATATTTTAAATCAGGCCCGGGATTATGTATATATTTTTACACCTTACCTGATCATTGATCATGAAATGGATACGGCTCTGTGCCTGGCGGCGAAGCGGGGCGTGGACGTGCGGATTGTGACGCCGGGGATTCCCGATAAGAAGGTGATTTTTCAATTGACACGCTCTTATTATCCCAGTCTTTTGCGGGCGGGAGTGCGTATTTACGAATATGCGCCGGGATTTCTTCATGCAAAATCCTATGTCTGTGATGATGAGACGGCGGTGGTGGGAACGATCAATATGGATTACCGCAGTCTGTATCTGCATTTTGAGTGCGGAACGCTGTTTTACCGCAATTCTATTGTGGCGGATGTGAAGGAGGACTATCTGAGAACCCTGGAAAAGTGCCGGGAGATTGGACTGAAAGACACGCGGCAGGGATTCTTCGGAAGTCTGTTTTGTGCGGTATTGCGGGTGCTGGCGCCGCTTTTATAAGAGGGAATACATTGCCAGGCGGAAAGTAAAAATGATAACTCCGAAGGAAAGAAAGGAAACGAGTATGAATATATTGTTTTTTTTGAAGCCCAAGGGAGAGCTTGCCTATCTTTATGATGACAGCACGCTGCGGCAGGGAATCGAAAAGCTGGAGCGAAGCGGCTTTACGGCGATTCCGCTGATCAACCGCAGCGGAGAGTACATAGGGACTATCACGGAAGGGGATATGCTTTGGACCTTGAAAAATAAATTCTCTCTGGATTTGAGAGCGGCGGAGGATGTGTCCATACAGACCGTCAGAAGAAGGATGCAGTTTGAGCCTATTTCCATCGACGCCAACATAGAGGATTTATTTTCCAAGGCCATGAATCAGAACTTTGTTCCGGTGATTGACGACAAGCGGATTTTTATTGGAATCGTGACCCGCAAAGACATTATGGGGTTCTGTTATCAGGAATTTATTCGGAAAAATAATTAAAGCCTTGAAGATTGCTGTTCACGGAATGAGCAGCAGTCTTTTAAGAAAATAGCTTGTAAAGTGGAAGGCTTTATTATATAATGAAGCGAAAAAATTAAAAACGGAATATTACGGAACCGGAAACAGTAATATCCCTCACAGTGCACAAATCGATTTACAGGCGCATGGGTTTGCGGCTGGAAATTGATTTCATAAAAGTGTACTGTGAGGGGGATTACGGAACCGGAATAGGAGGAGCATATGAAAAAGGTTCGGACAAGATTTGCGCCCAGCCCCACAGGACGTATGCATGTGGGCAATTTAAGGACGGCGCTGTATGCATATTTGATTGCAAAGCATGAGGGAGGCGATTTCCTCCTTCGGATAGAGGACACGGATCAGGAGCGATTGGTGGAGGATGCGGTGGATATTATTTACCGCACGCTTGAGAAGGCGGGGCTTTCTCACGACGAGGGACCGGATAAGGATGGAGGTGTAGGGCCTTACGTCCAGAGCGAGCGGCAGGCGGCCGGAATTTACCTGGAGTATGCAAAGAAGCTGATCGAGAAGGGCGAGGCGTACTACTGCTTCTGCGATAAGGAGCGTTTGGAGTCTTTAAAGACCGAGGTGGCCGGCAAGGAGATTGTGATTTATGACAAACACTGTCTTTCTCTGACCAAAGAGGAAGTGGCGGAAAAGCTGGCGGCGGGTGTGCCCTATGTAATCCGTCAGAACAACCCCACGGAGGGGACAACCACCTTCCAGGATGATATTTACGGGGCGATTACCGTGGACAATGGGGAACTGGACGATATGATTCTGATTAAGTCCGACGGTTATCCCACCTATAATTTTGCAAATGTGGTGGACGACCATCTGATGGGAATCACTCATGTGGTCCGGGGAAATGAGTATCTTTCTTCTTCCCCCAAGTATAACCGGCTCTATGAGGCATTTGGCTGGGAGGTGCCCGTCTATGTGCACTGTCCGCTGATTACGGACGAGGAGCATAAGAAGCTGTCCAAGCGCTGCGGTCACTGCTCCTTTGAGGATTTGCTGGAGCAGGGCTTTCTGCCGGAGACGATTATTAACTTTGTGGCTCTTCTTGGATGGAGTCCGGAGGAAGATCGGGAGATTTACAGTCTGGAAGAGCTCATTCAGGTTTTTGACTACCATCATATGAGTAAAGCGCCCTCTGTCTTTGACTATACGAAGCTGAAATGGATGAACGGCGAGTACTTAAAGGCTATGGATTTTGACAAGTTCTATGAGATGGCGCTGCCCTATCTTAAGGAAGCAATTACTAAGGACTGCGATCTGAAGAAGATTGCGGCTATGGTAAAGACGAGAATCGAGGTGCTCCCGGATATTCCGGCCCTGGTTGATTTCTTTGAGGAGCTTCCAAAGTATGATACGTCCATGTATGCCCATAAAAAGATGAAGACTACGCCTGAAAGCTCTCTGGAGGTGCTGCGTGAACTGCTGCCTCTTTTGGAAGCTCAGGAGGATTACGGCAATGATGCGCTGTATGCCCTTTTGATGGATTATGTTGCCAAGAAAGGATGCAAGAACGGCTTTGTGCTGTGGCCTGTGCGTACCGCGGTGTCCGGGAAGCAAATGACGCCCTGCGGCGCTACGGAGATGATGGAGATTGTGGGAAAAGAGGAATCTTTAAAGCGGATTCAAAAAGCGATTGAGATGTTGGAAAAGGATAATCTATGAATCAATTATCGGAAGCACAGCGTCGGGCCGCCAGCCATGTTGACGGCCCCATGCTGGTTCTGGCCGGGCCGGGAAGCGGAAAGACAACCGTGATTACGCGCCGGACCCGGTATCTTATTGAGGACTGTCATGTGAAGCCCTCGGAAATCCTGGTGATTACATTTACAAAAGCAGCGGCAAGGGAAATGCGTGAGCGTTTTCTGCGGCAGATCAAAAGCGACGGGACGAAGGTGTCTTTTGGAACCTTTCATGCTGTCTTTTTTCAGATCTTAAAACTGGCTTACGGCTATGGGGCGGAAAATATTCTTCGGGAGGAGCAGAAGTACCGGTTTTTGCGGGACAGTGTGCAGAAGGCGAGGCTGGAGCCGGACGATGAGGCGGAATTTATTTCCGATGTGGCGGCGGAGATTAGCCGGGTGAAGAATGAGCGCTGCGATCTGAATACATATCATGCGTCTGTCTGCAATTCCGCCGTGTTTAAGGGGATTTTTCATGATTACGACAATCGGCTGCGCAGGAGCAATCTGATTGACTTTGACGATATGCTGGTGTACTGCTATGAGCTTCTTCGGGAGCGGCCGGATATTTTGGGGGCGTGGCAGAGGAAGTACCGCTATATTCTGGTGGATGAGTTTCAGGATATCAATCAGCTTCAGTATGATATTGTGCGCCTTTTGGCGGCGCCGGAGGATAATTTGTTTATTGTGGGGGACGATGATCAGTCGATTTACCGTTTTCGGGGAGCGAAGCCTCAGATTATGCTGAATTTTGAGAAGGATTATCCCAGGGCAAAAAGGGTGGTGCTGGATGCGAATTTTCGCTCTACGGCGGAGATTGTGAAGGGCGCAGGGAAGGTGATCGGGCATAATAAGGAGCGGTTTCCCAAGGAAATTTATGCGGCTAAGGGGGCGGGATTTGAGATTTTGACCCATGAGTTTCCGGGGCAGGAGGAGGAAAATGCCTGTATTGTGGATAAGATTAAGGCTTATACGGCCAAGGGAGGGGCGTACTCGGATATCGCCGTGCTTTTTCGGACGAATACTCAGCCGCGGCTACTGGTGGAAGAGCTGATGTCGGCGGGGATTCCCTTTCGGATGCGTGATCGTTTGCCGAATATTTATGATCACTGGATTGTGAAGGATGTTTTTACTTATATCAGAATGGCGATGGGGAGCAGGAAACGGAGTGATTTTCTGCAGGTTATGAACCGGCCGAAGCGGTATATCGGGAGGGAATGTCTGGAGGAAGAGGAAATCGCGTGGGAGGCGCTTCTCTGCTGTTATGAGGAAAAGCCCTGGGTGGCGGAGCGGATCGAGAAGCTGCAGGGGGATCTGAAGATGATTGGACGGTTAAGTCCCTTTGGGGCGGTTCATTATATTCGGAATATTGTGGGGTATGAGGAGTATCTTAGGGAGTATGCGGAGTATCGGAACAGGAGAGCGGAGGATCTTCTGGAGGTTTTGGATGAGCTGCAGGCGCTTTCTAAGGGATTTCGGACCTTTGGGGAGTGGTTTTTGCATATTGAGGATTATCGGAAGGAGCTGGAGCGGCAGGCGAAGGAGCAGGAGAAGGAGAGTAATCGTGTGTCGGTGGCTACGATGCACAGCAGTAAGGGGCTGGAGTACCGGATTGTGTTTATTCCGGATGCAAATGAGGGGGTGGCGCCGCATAAGAGGGCTTTTTTGGATGAGGATGTGGAGGAGGAGAGGAGGCTGTTTTATGTGGCTATGACACGGGCGAAGGAGTTGCTGTATGTGTTTTCGGTGAAGAAGCTTTGGAATCGGAGGGTGGAGAGGTCGCGGTTTTTGGAGGAGTTGCTTGAGGTGGGGGCGGACGGGGATGCCGCAAAATAAGACAGCAGCCATTTCCATATCCTGTGTTCGGACGGTTCGCGTACAGGGTGTCTGCTCTGTACGGACATTGCCTTTGTAATTGGGGTGGGGATGGTTTGGTTTTGAGGCTATGTCCGTCCATATCAGACGCCCTGTACGCGAACAGCCGGACACTGGATATAGGAAAAGTCTGCTGTCTTATTTTGCGGCATCCCCTGGCTGTGGGGGAGTTCTGCTTAAGCGGTAGGGGGATGCGGATAAGATAAGCCCCAGTTACAGTTTTCAGATGGAGGACGAGATTTATCGGAGGTATATTCTCGTTCTGGGAAACGAGGTCTATTTACTGGAGGAGGTTTGGGCGGAAAACCGGTACGGTATTGGTGGTTTAAAGGAGGAAAAGGCGTTTGGATGGAGGACGACAGGGGAGGGAGAGAAAGAGGTTTCTTTTGGTCAATCGGTATGCCGCAGCTATATAGATATTAAGCCGGAGGCCGGAGTAAGGCTTTTGGGATTGAATGAAGGGCGGAGTATGTCGGAGGATTATGAGCTTCGGATATATCAGGAGGGGAGTTATGAAAGCCCTGTCCAAAACCTTTCCGGGAGTATGATAATTCAAAGTGGCGATTTGAAGGATTTGAATTTTGACGGTTATGTGGATCTGCGGCTGACTGCGGAGCTTGCTTATCTTTGGAATCATGAGCATCAGTGTTATGAGAAGGCGGTTTATCCTCAGGAGGAGATTTCCTTTGATTTTTTCAATCTTCATTTACTCGGGGAGCAGAAAATCATTTATACCTGTGATACGTATTTTGATTTTGAGGAGGATGCGGAGAGTGATTACGAAGGCTTGTGGAAGTGGGAAGGAAATGAGCTGTTATTAAAGAGGGCATGTGTCCGGGAGTGTTCGGAGGATACGGTGTCTATTCAGGTTTGGGAAGGGACGGAGGATAAGAAAGTTTTACCGGATAAAAGGATTCCAATGGAAGAGTGGGATGAAAATCCTGATGTCAGGCGTTATTCTTATGAACAATTTTTTGGCGGATTGGTTCCTGAGGAGGTTTATCGGGAATACCATAATCTTACAGATGGACAGGAATTGATTCTTCAGGAGCTTTTGGATAAGATAGCGAAGGCAATGGAGAAGCAGAAGGAGCCGGAGCTTTTGGAGCCTTTGGCAACAGGGAGGTTACTGACGGATGAAGAGATTCGCGCTCTTGCAAGGGAGAATATGGAAATCCGTGTGGATCTTGCGCAGGCTGTTTATCTTGGCAGTTATACGATGTTGGAAGCGGATGTGGATAATGATGGGATTTTGGATCTAAAAGTATTTGGACCACAAGCAGTATGGGCACGGTTGAATGTTTAAGCTTTTCGGGTAAAGACGATGAAGTGATTGGAGATATATTGAGAAATGAAACGAATACGCCCATTATGCTCTGGGTAGACAGGGAAAGGGGCGGATTCGCGCAGAGATTTACAGATGAAAATTTTGCGGTTCAAGTTGTTTTGAGAAAGATTTTCAGTTAGAATATAAGGGAATAAAAGTAGCTGGTATTTACGATAGAGAAATGGGGGGAGTACGGATGTTTTTTGCCTCACTGACGGAATGGACATTTCACAATGTATTGCTGCGGATGATAACTGCTTTGCTTCTGGGCGGTCTGATCGGAATTGACCGGGGGGCCAAGAAGAGGGGCGGAGGGGCCAGGACGGATGCGGCTGTGTGCCTTGGGGCGGCTATGGTGATGATGACGGCCCAGTATATGGATATCCGGTTTCCGGGGAGTACCGATATCTCACGGATGGCGGCCCAGGTGGTGAGCGGCGTGGGTTTTCTGGGGGCAGGCTCGATCATTGTGGCGGGGCGGCAGGTGAAGGGGCTGACTTCTGCGGCCAGTATCTGGATATGTGCCTGTGTAGGTCTGGCGGCAGGCATTGGTTTTGTGGATGGGGCGGTTATGGTGACGGCGGTTCTTCTGGTGGGGCTTCATATTCTGCCCTTTATTGAGGAGAAGGCTTATCAGTATTCCAGATATGCCCGGCTGTACATAGAGGGAGAGGAGAACAGGACGGCCTCTGTGCTTTTGAGCAGATTGAAAGAGGATGGCTGTAAGATTGATATGTATGATGTGGACAAGCCCAAGACAGGAGGCCAGTCTTTTACCATACGGATGACGATCTATATTCCCTATCGCTTAAATAAGCAGGAGTATCTGCGGAAGCTGTCGGAGATTGATGGGGTTATGTTTGTGGATGTGATATAAATGTTTGCTCCCCGTAGTATTCCCTTGTCCATTGTGGGGATGTTTTGGGAGTTGCAGGATATCAAATTTGAACGGACGTTATGATTATGAGACAGCGGCATATCTTGTGAAAGGAAATGATTATGAGATGGTGTATCGGATAGAGGGAAAGGCGAAAGTCCGGGCAGAGATTTACGGGTAAGGCGCTTGTCTGAATCTCAATGTACATAACATTCGGTAAAAAAGTGATTCGGAATATATTTCAGAAAAGTCAATGCTTTTTTTCCGGCTCCAATTCCACCAGTATGATATCCGGCCCAATCTGCTTGATCTTGCACCAGGGGATTTCATACTCACAGTCCTTGCCCAGAAGTCCCCAGAGCTTTTCGTTGCTGGACGTTACAAGGGCCTGTATGCACCCGCTTTTCGGATCAAAGACCAGATCCGACACGCAGCCTAAACGCTTGCAGTCACAGATATTGATAACATCTTTTTCTCTCAATTCACAGAAGGTCATGTGGAAGCTCCATTGGAGGTCTTTTTCTATATATATGCTGAGCAGGGAAAAATGTGAGTATGTATAAGCGGTCATTCGGAATGTCAGGTAATCTACGGAGGTACACGAGAATGAAAAAATTATTAAGCATGTTACTTATGTTACTGGTTTTAACAACATGCTTGGCACCGGGCATAGTCTCTTTTGCAGAAGATGAAGATGGAATGGTAGAAGCCGAACCGGCAAGTCCTCCGGGAGAGAACGCAAATATGCCGCTGGAATCAAATAGTTTTTTGGATATTGTTATGAGTATTTTCACTGATGATAAAGTGGAATTTCATTTTGTTCAGGCAGCGGATAAGGCGTCGGCGGATAGAAATGATATTGTATTGGCATCAGCCACTGCGGCAAAGATGAGGATTTATGCCATATATACCACTAGGAGATCTCTGACTCCGGCGATGAGACATATGGGTATGTATGGTTGGTGGTGAATATGGTTTGGAGCAAAAATGCTCAAAAAACTTGTTTTACATAATGTTTGACAGAGAAGAAGTATATGTACTATACTTAAATTGATATATTATTTTTAAAAAAGGAATTACCAGATTACAAAGGTATGCCGCAGCATCATTGACTTCCGCCTACAGGGGAGCAGCCGGGGAAGACGGTGGGTTCACATGTGATTTTAACTGAGAAATATCTTGCGGCAGAACCAGGAGAAAAGAGGGAGATTCGCTATGAAATGTCCATATTGCAGCCAGGAGAACACCCGGGTCATTGATTCCAGACCGGCAGAGGATAACAGTTCCATCCGCCGCCGCCGTCTCTGCGATTCCTGCGGGAAGCGCTTTACGACTTATGAGAAGATTGAGACGATTCCCATTATTGTGATTAAGAAGGACAATAACCGGGAGCCGTATGATCGAAGTAAAATTGAGGACGGCATTTTGCGTGCCTGCCACAAACGCCCCGTGCCCCTGAAGGATATTAACGGTGTGATTGACGCCATTGAGAGCGAGATCTTTAACCGGGAGGAGCGGGAGATTGCAAGCAGCGTTATCGGGGAAATGGTGATGGATAAGCTGAAAGACCTGGATTCCGTGGCCTATGTGCGCTTCGCCTCCGTTTACCGGGAGTTCAAGGATGTGAATACCTTCCTGAGCGAATTAAAGAAGATGCTGGATAAATAATGCCGGCACAGTTTTTGATATGTTACCAGGCGATGTCCGCCCGCTCCGAAGAGACGCATGAACGGGGGACCCGCAGGGTATGAATTTTAAGACAGAAAGAGACTTGGAAATGACAACAGACAGAAAAAAGGCGGCGGGGCATATCCTTGCCCTGCTTACCATTACCGTGTGGGGTACGACCTTTGTGGCGACGAAAACCCTGCTCAATCATTACGATGCGCTTCAGATTATGCTGATGCGCTTCTTTATCGCATGGGTTGTTTTAATGCTGTTTACCCGGAAAGTCGAGAGACCCCAAAGCGTGAAGGAAGAGCTTGGAATCTTCGCTCTGTCCCTTTCGGGAAATACTCTTTATTACTATTTTGAAAATACGGCCTTGACTTATACGCTGGCGGCCAATGTGAGCATTATTCTTGCGGCGGCGCCTGTTTTTACGGCTGCCCTGGCCCATGTGTTTACCAGGGATGAAAAGCTCTCCGGGCGGACCTGGGCGGGATTTTTCATTGCCATTGCCGGTGTTGTGCTGGTGGTGTTCAACGGAACCTTTGTATTGAAGCTGAATCCTCTGGGAGATGCGCTTTCCCTGCTGGCAGCCTTATCCTGGGCTGTTTATTCGGTGATTCTCAAAAGCTACGTGGGACGTTATGATAACTGGATTTTAACCAGGAAAATGCTCTTTTATGCTCTGCTTTTGACAGTTCCGGCGACTCTTTGGGACAAGGGCCTGCCGCCGCTTTCGCCGCTTGCCCGGGGGGATGTGATTTTCTGCCTGCTGTTTCTGGGGGTGCTGGGAAGCGCTGTCTGCTATATCACCTGGAATATCGCTATCAGACGGATTGGTGTGGTGAATACCAACAATTATATTTATCTGAATCCTTTTGTGACTATGATCTGCGCGGCTATTGTCCTGAAGGAGCCGATCACAGCGGCAGGCGTGGTGGGAGCCGTTTTGATTGTGGGAGGGATTCTTGTGTCGGAGCTGCCAAAGGGCTTTTCCATTTTCAGCAGTTTGTATCCGAAGCAGTATATGGATTCCACCTATGAAATAGATTTTGAAGGCTTGTACGAGGCGGGCTACCGGGGCGTTCTTTTTGATGTGGACAATACGCTGGTGCCCCATGATGCCCCGGCCGACGAGCGGAGCATTGCTTTGTTTGAGCGGCTGCGGGAGATTGGTTTTTCCACCTGCCTGATTTCCAATAATAAAGAGCCTCGGGTGACGCCCTTTGCCGATGCTCTGAAAACCATTTACGTGTATAAGGCCGGAAAGCCGAAGCCCGGAGGCTATCGGGAGGGTATGAGGCGCCTGGGAACGGATAAGAGCAATACTTTGTTTGTGGGAGATCAGCTCTTTACCGACGTCTGGGGGGCGAATCTGGCAGGGATACATTCCATCTTGGTGAAGCCTATGAATCCGAAGGAAGAGATTCAGATTGTACTGAAGCGTTATCTGGAGAAGCCTGTCTTGTATTGTTATCTGCAAAGGCAGAGGAGAGGTTTGCGTTAGGAAACCGTACGGGCTGTGAAAAGGTATATTTAAAAATATAGAAGAAAGGTTGACAAAAAATGAGAGTTCAGGCAGCAAGAAAATTATTGGAAGAAAAGGGACTGGATGCGGCATTTATCGCTTCCCCGGCCAATATTCGATATTTAAGCGGCTTCGCAGGCACGGACAGTTACTTGTATCTGTCAAGTAAAAGGCAGGTAATCTTAACGGACAGCCGCTACACCCTCCAGGCAGAGGAGGAGGGAAAGGACTGTGAGGTTCGGACAATCAAGGGGGAGCGCGTATACGGCGTTCTTCTAAAGGAGCTTTTGGAGGAAGATAAGGTGAAACGTCTGGGTTTTGAGGACGGCGTTATGACCTGGCAGTTCGTGAAAAAGCTCCAAGAGGCCGCCGGAGATAAATGGGGAGAAGAGCGGTGGGTTCCCCTTGGAGAAGAGCTGTCCCTGCTGCGTGCGGTAAAGGATGAGGGAGAGATTGAAAAGCTTGCCCGTGCGGAGCAGATAGGAGACGAAGCCTTCTCCTATATATTGACCCAGATAAAGCCGGGAATCACGGAGCTTGAGATAGCCGCAAAGCTGGAATACTATATGAAGAGCCACGGCGCCCAGGAAAAAGGCTTCGACACCATCGCGGCATCCGGACTTCACAGCGCCATGCCCCATGCCGTACCTTCCGAAAAGGTTCTGGAAAAAGGAGACTTTCTGACCCTGGACTTTGGCTGTAAATATCAGGGCTACTGCTCCGACATGACACGAACCGTCGTGATTGGGAAAGCCGGCGAAAAACAAAAAGAGATTTATAAAATCGTACTGGAGGCTCAGGAAGCAGCCCTGGCGGGCTTGAGAGCAGGCATGACAGGCGCCGAAGGCGACGCCCTGGCCAGAAAAGTCATTGAAGAGGCCGGCTGCGGCGATTACTTCGGCCACGGCCTGGGGCACAGCGTGGGCCTGGAGATCCATGAAAAGCCTGCCCTGTCTCCAAAGGATCAGACAATCCTGCGGCCGGGTATTATAGAAACCGTAGAACCCGGCATCTACATCCCGGGCCTCGGCGGCGTGCGCATCGAGGACATGACCGTAATCACGGAGAATGGCATCAAAAATTTGACAAGCTCGCCTAAAGAGTTGATAGAACTGTAGAATATAAGCTCTAAAGCAGCGTTTTTACAAATATATAAAATCCCTTTAAAAAGCTTGACAGCATCCTTTTGCACACTTATGATTTTTATATAAGGAAAAGAGCTGAAAAAGTATGCGGTTCAAAAAAGCATCTGCGGGTACGCCTTTAGGTACAAAAAGTAAATACAGATCCAAAAAGCATCCTGCAGTTATCTCTTTATGTATGAAGAATATGTGCGAAATAGGGAAAGGAGAGAACATGAAATACTTATTGGGAATCGACAATGGGGGAACATTTTCCAAAGCGGCAATTTTCGATGAAAACGGAAAGCAGATTTCCGTGGCCAGTGTTCCGACCATCACGCTCACGCCAAAGCCGGGCTACACCGAAAAAGATCTGGACGAGCTGTGGCAGGTAAATGCGGACGCCATTCGCGGAGCCATAGAAAAAAGCGGCATCAATCCAAAGGATATCGCCGGCGTATCTTTCTCCGGAGCAGGTAAGGGCTTGTATATGATCGGTCATGACGGAAAGCCTTCCCACAATGGAATTATGTCAACTGATACAAGAGCCTGGGCACAGGTAGAGCGTTGGTACAAGGACGGAACCAATAAAAAAGTTTACGAAAAAACCTTCCAGGAAATCCTGGCCGTACAGCCTGTAAGCTTGTTGGCCTGGTTCAGAGAAAATCAGCCGGAGGTTCTTGAGAATACCAAATATATCTTCGCAGTCAAGGATTACATCCGCTACATGCTCACAGGAGAAGCCTACAGCGAGTACACCGATTGCTCCGGCGGCAACCTGGTAAACATGGTGACCGGAGAGCACGATCGTGAGCTGATGGCGCTCTACGGCCTGGAGGACTGTTACGAAAAGCTTCCGCCCCTGCGTCATTCCGCCGATCTCTGCGGCCATGTAACAAAAGAAGCAAGTGAGAAAACCCTGCTTCCCGAAGGCACACCCGTAGCGGCGGGCATGTTCGACGTAAATGCCTGCGGCATTGCTTCCGGCCTTTCCGACGAAGAACAGATGTGCATGATAGCAGGGACCTGGAGTATCAACGAATTTATCGGAAAAGAGCCGGTAACCAACGGAACGGTAGCCTTAAATTCCATGTTCTGCATCCCCGGCTATTACCTCATAGAAGAGAGCAGCCCCACCTCTGCCGGAAATATGGAATGGTTTATCCGCAATCTCATGAACTATGAAAAGGAGGAAGCCAAAGCAAAGGGCGGTTCCGTGTATGGCATTACCAATGAATGGGTGGCCTCCATTGAGCCGCAGGACAGCAATATCATATTTCTGCCTTTCCTGAACGGTTCCAATGAGGACGCTCTTGCAAAGGGAACCTTCGTGGGACTGACGGCCTACCACAGCAAGAAGCATATGCTGCGGGCAGTTTACGAAGGAATCGTATTTTCCCATGTGACACATGTAAAGAAGCTCCTTCGCAACCGGGAAGCGCCAAAGAGCATCCGTCTTTCCGGCGGCGCGGCCAATTCCGATGTATGGGTACAGATTTTTGCGGATGCACTGCAGATCCCCATTGACGTGATAGCGGATAAAGAGCTTGGAGCGCAGGGAGCGGCCATCGCAGCCGGAATCGCGGCCGGAATCTATCCGAATTACCAGGAGGCCATCCGCCGTACCGTGACCATCACCAAGACCATTTGTCCCCGCCCTGAGTACAAAGAGATTTATGAGGAAAAATATGCGACTTACCGGGCGGTGATTGAAGGACTCAGCAGCGCATGGGAGCGATTTAAAAACTAAAAAATACTTGAAAAGCAGATTGTTTTATTATAAAATAGAGCGTAGATTTGTGCGGGGGCGTCCGCATAAATATTTTTCCAACTTTAGCCTAAGGGTGTATTGTAGGAACTATTGCGGAACTAAAAATAGTCCAGCTAAGAAATGTCAAGTGTTTATAAGAAATACTTTTGGCTGGCCGGTAAAGTCGCAAAGGCGCACGAGAGGAACTTTTATGAGTGCCTTTCGAATAAAAGTTTCTCTCATTACAGGTGTGCCGAAGTGACTTTACCCTTTAGTGCCGTCGCGCAGCGACTTTTAATAGGAGGAATAGTGAAGAATGATTTCAGCAGGAGATTTTAGAAATGGTGTAACCCTTGAGATTGAGGGAAATGTTTATCAGATTATGGAGTTTCAGCATGTAAAGCCGGGCAAGGGCGCGGCCTTTGTAAGAACCAAGCTTAAAAATATCATCAACGGCGGCGTGGTAGAGAAAACCTTCCGTCCCACCGAGAAGTTTCCGGCAGCACGTATCGACCGTGTGGACATGCAGTATCTGTATTCCGACGGCGATCTGTTCCATTTTATGAACGTAGAAACTTATGACCAGATTGCGCTCAACGCAGATGACATCGGCGATGCTCTGAAGTTTGTGAAAGAGAACGAGATGTGCAAGGTATGCTCTTATAACGGCAATGTATTTGCTGTAGAGCCGCCTCTCTTTGTAGAGCTTGAGATTACCGACACCGAGCCGGGCTTCAAGGGCGACACCGCAACAGGTGCCACCAAGCCGGCAGTTGTGGAGACAGGAGCTACCGTATACGTACCTCTTTTTGTAGAGCAGGGGGACAAGATCAAGATCGATACCCGTTCCGGGGAATATCTGTCCAGAGTATAAAAAAGATTGCAGACAAAAAAAGAACAATAGGGGGCGGTTGCTGTCTTACTTTGCAGCCGTCCCCTTTTTTGTGCAGCATCAAATATGGAGGCAGGTAATCAGGAAAAAAATAAAAGCCCAATCTGCAGAAAGACCGGGCTTTTCAATGCATCTGACTAGATTCGAACTAGCGGCACCTGGCGTCGGAGGCCAGTGCTCTATCCACTGAGCTACAGATGCATGTCATTGATACCTTGATTATTCTACAACAAAATTCCAAAATGTGCAAGCATAATCTGAAAAAAACAAAAATACAAACATTTAAAAAATATGTCTTTTTGAATTTTCTAATTTTTTTCTGTGACATTTCCCCTCTCTTAAAAGTATAATAGGTACAGGCCTGGAAGGAGGAGCATATGAATCGGGATATAGAACGGAAGCGGCAGATTGAAGCTCTGATTTTGAAATATGAGAAAACGGTATATAAGCTGGCTTATTCCTATATGAAGAATAGGCAGGATACCGACGACGTGTATCAGGAAGTCTTCCTGCGGTTTTTCCGGAGAAAACCGGAGTTTGAGAGTGAGGAGCATGAAAAAGCTTGGTTTATCCGAACGACGATTAATTGCTGTAAGAGCTGCCTTATGTCGGGGTGGGTGAAACGGACGATAGCTTTGGAGGAACGGACTTTGGGCCGGGAGGAAAGCTATGAGATGGAGGAGCAGAGCGAGCTTTTTTATGCGGTTATGAATCTTCCTGGGAAGTACCGGACAGTGATACATCTTTTTTACTACGAGGGTTATACGGTGAAGGAGATTGCGGAGCTTTTGGACGAAAAGGTGACGACGATTACCACAAGGCTTGGCAGAGGCCGGGAGCAGCTTCGGGAGGTTTTGGATGCTGAAGCGGCCCGGGAGTCTAAGGCGCCTGTAAACAGTGGGCATAAGAGCCGCAGCGGTTCCAAAACAGCAGGAGAGAAAAGTCAGAATACGAAGGGAACGGGGAGATTCGCGGTTGTGGGACAGAAGGAAACCTGTATTAGATTTTAGAAAAGGAGGAGTGCGGGCATGAGTATAAAAGGATATAAAAATGCATTTTCAGGGATCGAGCCTTCCAAGGAGCTGCACGACTCTTTGCTTCAGGCAGTTTTGGAGGAGGAGAATATGAAAATGAATGATAGAGGAAGAAAACAGATGAAGCGAACCGGACGTGTGAGGCCCAGACTGATTGCGGCTTGTGCGGCGGTGATGATTCTTGGTGTATCTATGACAACGGCGGCGGCTTTTGATTTGAATGATATTTTCAAGGACTTTTTTAAAAGAGAAGTGGCCGTACAGGAGGAAGGAAATGAACCGTCGGCTGTACCTCTGGAGGCGAGAGACGATTTTCTTACAAGCGCCGGAAATGTGATTCATGAGGAGACAACCGGAGACGGTCTTAAGCTGACGCTTCGGGGAACGGTAGGAGACGGCAATGTCCTTTATGCGGCTCTTGATGTGGAGACAGCGGACGGAAGTCCTTTTCGGGAGGAACAGGAAGGGAGCGTGCAGTCTTACCGGTTTGAGGAGGTTATGCTTGAGGGTGAGGGCATCGGAGGCGATGAGCTGAACCGGATTTATTGCGGCCTGGAGCGGATTGACGATGGCAGTGTGCCGGGTAAGGCGACCTTTTTGCTGTCGGAGATGCTGGAGAATGATTTCAAGGGTAAGGAGATAAAAATGTCTCTGAAGAATCTGATGGTAGAGAGCAATGAGGTTGTTGATTTGGAAATGGATAAAACCATCTGGGAGCTGATGCAGGAGTTTGAACCTATAAAGATTCGGGAAAATGTACAAGGCGCCGGTTTGATGGTAGACAGTTACAGCACCGAGGAGGATGCGGAAGGAAATGTGTCTGCCCATGAGAGCTTTATAGTGGAAAAGACGGATAAGCGGATTGCATTTTCTTCTAAGTACCCGGAGGCAAGTATTTCTAACTTAGGTATCTGGAAGGGGCAGTATGAGGATAATCTGATAGTCAATCTGGACTTTGGAGGAGCATTTGACTGGGACCTGTTGGATCAAAAGAGATTGATTGTGATGGATCGCCGTACCGGAGAAGTGCTTGACGGAAGCTCAGGAGCTTTGGCCATTGGAAATGGAGCGGAGGAGGGCTATTTCCCGGGTATGGAGAATCAGGCGGATATTGTGGGAGAAGATTATGTTTCCTGCCGTTACTGTTTTAACGATATCGGGGAGAGTCAGGTGAAAAATGCAATCTTTGCCCTGGGCGGCGACGGCTCTTATGAAGAACTGTTTGGCGGCGAGTGGACTTTGAGCTTCCAAGTGGACTATGAGGACACCATGCAGACCTGGGAATTGAAGGAAAAGGCTGCGGCCGGGAATGTGGAAATCAAGAAAGTTCAGATTTCGCCTGTGTCTGCCGTAGTGGAATTTGACACATTGTCGGATGAGAGAGCGGAGCTTGAGGATGTTTCTTTGAAGCTTAAAGACGGAAACCAGGTGGGATGGAGCGCTATGAGCCAGGATACCGATGAGAACGGCGGAGCATCCTGCAGGGTTATCTGGAAAAGCGTGGTGGAGCTGGATGAGATTGAAAGCATTATCGTGAATGGGACGGAAATTGAGCTGTAGTGATACGGTATGCAAAAGTCTGTGAGATAAGCGAAGGATTTGGGTAAAGAATAAGTGATTGAATGTAGTGGGGAAATGTGATTTTTATAGTTCATGTTTCCCCACTATAAATTTTTGTGATATGATAGAATAAACCAAAAGACACATACTCTTAGCTTTGGGAAGTTTCACCTGAAATCATATATAGGAAAGACAGCGATATCTTAGCTGCACATTCCGCAAATTCAGAGGAAAAAATGTGCCACAGATTATCATGGAAGGTTAAAAGTTACTGTTCACATATCACTGTTCCGCGAGGTGTTTCCGCACAATTTGTGCGGAAATCCCGAGTTTTTCAGCGCGAAATCGCATCTTTTTCGATTTCTGTGCATCGCGAAGCGGAGTGAACAGTAACGGTTAAAAAGGAAAATACCGGGAGACAGGTTCTTGGCTTATTGTAATTTGCCGGAAGGCTCTGTATAATAGAAGTAGATAGCAGGGCTTTTGGAACATACGGAGTTTTCCGGCGGTGATTTGTTGAAAGAAAGCAGGTGGATAAAATGGGAGACATGGAAACAAAGCAGACAAAATGGGAAGAATTAAGCATATCTAATGATTTCCTGTTTGGCAAGGTCATGCTGGACGCAGAACTTTGTAAAGAATTGCTGCAGAAAATCCTTCCGGATTTGGATATTGACCATGTGGAATATCCGGAACTGCAAAAGGCAATAAAAGAGGATTTTGACGCAAAAGGCGTCAGATTGGATGTGTATGTAAATGATGGAAAAGGCACAGTATATGATATAGAAATGCAGGCTGTCACTTCAAAATACTTACCAAGAAGAACCGGATATTATCAGAGCATGATAGATTTACAGTTGGTTGATAAAGGGCAGGATTACGATACACTGAACAATAGTTACATTATCTTTATCTGCCTCTCAGACTTATTTAATAAAGGCCGTTATATGTATACTTTTGAGAATACCTGTAAAGAAGATTCGGAGGTCATATTAAATGACGGGGCAAAAAAGATTTTCTTGAATGCAGACGGAAAGAATGGAGTTATAAGCAAGGAATTAAAAGAGTTCTTAGATTATGTAGCAGGTAAACCATCAGAAGCTATATTTGTGAAGAAACTTGAATATGCCGTGGAGAAGGCGAAGAAGAATCGGGAATGGAGGCATGAGTATATGACATTGATGATGCGTGACAGAGAAAATCAGAAGATAGGCGAGATACGTGGTAAGATTTATGAAACTATTTCTATGGGAAGAGATTATAATATTCCGGAAAAAGAAATATTAACAAGATTGCAGAGGAAATTTGACTTAACAGAAGAACAGGCAAGGGCATATTTAAAAGAAGCAGAATAATATGTACTTGCGATTTGGGGGCAGGACATATCATTGTTCTGCCTGTTTTGAATAATACTATTTATGATATGTATGGGTACATACAGAAACCGCCGCTCATAAAAACTTGAGAAAATACTCTTGTCAAGTAAAACCTATGCTCAATATATAGAGGGTGTAAGAAAATGGGCTGATAAACATATGATACTGTGCAAGGATTACATATCCATGATAGGATGCCGAAAGATGGTTCAAGTGATATGAATTATGATTTTAAAAATAGTCATTATCAGAAAATAGATGGAAAGGCTGGAGATCTCCATATTAGATATCAATAAAAAGTCCCAATTGATTTTAGAAAAAGAAAAAAGGAATTAATGAATCGGGCAAACTTAATTGCATCCGTGAGCAATGCTGAGATTATAAGCGTTATTGAAGATTACAAGCAAAAACTAGTAATCATGTATAAAAATAATTACCCTGTTTATAAGATAATAAGCTTTCGGGAATTAAGTATTCAAAAATTATCAGCAGAAATTGGGTTTAACAATGGCGATACGATAATTGTACCATACTTTAACAATACGAAACATTGGATAAAGGTGGTAATAGGAGATAAGGAAGATTTTTTGAAATATCTATATGAAAAAGGATTTTTAAATAGTTTTACAATTATTTGTCCAAATAATGGAGTAATATATGATATTGAACTGGGCGAACAAGAATATGAAATAAGAATTTGTAATTGTTAGACAGCGAAAGCTATATTAGGGAAGATTATGAATAATAAAAATATAGAATTAGAAATATCAAGAATTAATGAATATTTAGAGAAATGCTTATGGATGGATTTTGAAATTTGCCAAATGAGTTTTATTAGAGTAGAGGTTGCAGGAAGAATAGACTCATCTGTGAATGAATATGCTATATCGGTGATTTTTGAACAGCCAACTTTTATACAAGGTCCGTTTTATTGGAATTTAGATAGTTCAAAAAAATTTATTGAATTAGCGAGCGTGAAAGAGTTTGCAGAAATTAATAAAAAATATCAAATTGAGGAAGGAAGTATTCTATTCAAAATTTATATGGATGATTTTGCAGAATCCGGATTTTATATAGTGGCTAAAAATATAAAAAGTAAGATTTACATTGATAATCCTTTTGCATGATTTAGAAGTGCGAAGTGCACATAAAGAAGTTTTTAAAGGAACATATCTTTTGGAAAAGTGAGGTAGAAATGTGGAGTAATCTTAAAAAGAAATAGCAGAGGAATTGTAAAAAGTACATTTTCTTTTACAACAATAATAAATATTATCAAGATACAATTAAATGGGCAAAAGAATTTTTGGAAATAAAGGAGTAAAGTGAGTGATTTAGATGTAATTCAAGGACGAGAAGGTGTTTTTGTAATCCGAAATAATATCCCGTTAGACTTGATAAACAGAATTGCTGATACTGGAACTGTAGGTAATTGATAACAGGAGTGTGGTTACATGAAGTATTTGTTATTAAAAATAGATAAAGAACGTTATTGGTTTGAAATTGGAGGCGATAGTTGTGCAAATAGACAAATTATTTTAGATGAATATGGAAGATTTTACGTGTCCTGTTTAGAGGACTGTTTGTCAGAAGGTCCGATTGATGTAACGGAGTTGGAAGGAGATAGAGTTTATTTAACAAAGAAAGAATTTGAAAATATATGGCAAACTATATTAAAACCATATAAAGAACAATGGGAGGAAATTAAGAAGAAATATTCTATTGGAGCTTATGTACAAGGACTAAATAAATATATTTATCCGCAGGGGACTGTTATTAAAGGAGAAGATTTTCTTGCAATATATAAAGGAGAAGATCCATTTTATATTAATAAGTTAGTTCAATATAAAATAGATTCATATGATGATAAAAATATGTGGTTAGTAGTTGCATGACGCAAATTTTTACCACAGTACCAAATTTTGCCTACCGGCTCATTTTGTCCTGGCAAAATGAGCCAAGCCAGCCGCCATCCAGCGGTTTTTTATATGCCGTTGGTCTGGCAGAGAAGCGTTCTACGCATAGACGTCAATATATTTTCTGGTATCTGGTGAATTTTGAAATGCCTTTTTTAGATTAGGCTCATCATTCCCGGTTTCTTGGGTACGTTTCTTTTCCTGTTGCCTTAACTGCTGGATTTGTTTTTCAATTTCTTGAATTTGCTTCTCAATCTTTTTCTTTTGTTCCTCGTCGTTGCGCTGAACTGCTTTTTGCCGTTCTGTATTTAGCTTTTGCAGTTGCTGCTCCAACGACTTTATTTTTGCGTCAGCGCCGGCGCTTTGATTTGGCCGGGTATTTGTAGACGGATAGCCTGAACTGATAGCAGGAATGTTCATAAAATCACCTCCTGATTGGAGCATAAAGATTTTTTTAGTGAAAATCAATAGGTTTGTTCTGAAATGTTCTTGGGATGTAATGAAATGTTCAACAGCACATTCAAAGAAAAATGCTGTCCCACTTTTTCTGTCAGTGTCGCACCATGATATTTTTCCGCCACCGATTTGATATTGGAAAG
The DNA here is from genome assembly GCA_910576325.1 of Clostridia bacterium. Lineage (GTDB taxonomy): Bacteria > Bacillota > Clostridia > Lachnospirales > Lachnospiraceae > Laedolimicola. The sequence continues at coordinate 2,214 of CAJTIM010000019.1, read as the reverse complement.
CCCTGTTCCCGCCGGGGGCAGCGGTTCGTCTGAACAGGTGTTTTCAAACGCCAGCATATAAAAATCGCCCTGCCGTTCCCCTCGGATACGAATCAATTTCGTTCCCTCAGCGGATTGACACGCATTGATTGCGTTATCCAGCGCATTTGCAAAAATCACACACAAATCAAAATCGTCCATCCCGCAGGGCCTTGGCAGGAGCAGCGAAACCTCTGCTGTAATTTCTTTTGCCAGTCCCAGCTTTTCACTTAGCAAAATATCTACCACCGGATTACCTGTTTGATATGGAAAGGACAGGGAAGTCGAAACCGTTTTCAGCTTGTTCAAGTATGCTTTGCTTTCATCCGGCTTTCCATTATTTAACAGTCCATTAAGTACAGACAAGTGATTAGCAATATCATGGCGAAATGCTTTCGTTTGCTCGTAGCGCCTTTGCGCCTCGGCAATATAGTTTTTTTGTGCTTGGGTTGCTTGCTCCAAAGAGCGTAACGCCGCCTGCGTTTGAAAGCTGTGACAGATGTGTTGGTAGGCATACAGTGTGCAAAGCAACGCGGCCAGCCCCAGGATTTGCATGACTAATAACGCACCGTGTTTTCCGGCCTCCCCTAACGAAATGGACGAAGGTAAGACGCTATATGAAGTTTGCAGAATATACAGTTCAGCGGCAAAGAAAAACAGTCCGGGAAATAATAACAAACCGACATACGGCATTTGACGATCTTCTCTCAGAGACAGAAATTTCAATACCGCACCACAACAACAGGCGCAGATTGCAAAAACCGTCAGCGTTGCTAAAAGACATAACAGATACAGCAGTGGTTTCCCAACCATGCGGGGGAATAGTATTACCTCTACCGAGTTGACGATACCGAAAGAAAGCTGAGAAATATAAACTGCCAAAATTGCAGCGGTCCAAGATACGGCTTGCCGGTTTTGCAAAGCCAGACGGTTCACGCCGTATAATAGAAGCGACTCCGCACCGATGGGCAGCACATCGTGAAAGTCGAATGTAGTGAAAAACCATTGTAAGATACAGAGCAGAAAGAGGTAGACAGCGAAGTGCCGTATTTTCTGTTTCTTCCCGGTCAGACGGCTGACAAAAGCAATGTGCATTACACTTTGCCCAACCAGGCAAAGACCGTCAAGGCATAGGCTGAAATAGTCCATATCAAAAATCCCTCTCTTTCATATAACGCAAAAGAGCCTGCGTTAAATCTCGCTCACGCAATCTGGAAACAGGGATTTTATCGCCCTGTGACAGTATGACCTGTCCGGCATTACATCCGCGAATGTATTCAATATTGACAAGATAACTTCTGTGGCATCTGAAAAAACGTCCATCAATACGCTGCTCTAAATCATTCAGCTTATCATAATAGTCGGTGATTTTTCCGTTGCTTTGGTGGATATAGATTTTTCTGCCCTGCACCTCGAAATATACGATTTCAGGTAACAGAATAATATCACAGGAAGTTCCTCTCCGGATAACAATACTTTTTGTCTCTCTCTGCCGTATAGATTTGATTATCCTGTCCATTGTTCTCTTGAAATGACCACTATCGAATGGTTTGACCAAATAGTCAAATGCCTCCACTTCAAAAGCGTCAAATACATACTCTTTCAGAACAGTCACAAAAATCAATAGGCTATGATTTTTCCTTTGGCGGAGCATTTTAGCGGTTTCCATACCGTTTAGATGTTCCATTTGAATATCAAGGAAAATCACATCAAAATCACAGTCGCTTTCTAAGAGAGAACAGCCGTCTTGAAAGCTGCTGACACAGTATGAGGTGATTTGCTTTTCGTTCATATACTGGAAAAGCCGGTTCGCTATTTCTTGGGCCATATAGGGTTCATCATCGCAAATTGCAAAATTCAACATTTTTATCACCACGCTATTATTATAGAATAGCAAAAGTAAGTTAAATGGGCAATCCCGTTGTTATGAATTGTACTAAAATTGTAATGAAATGATCTTCACTGTCTATGATACTCTATTTGACAAGGATATGGGGCAAACGCCGCCTCCGTTTTTTTGCGGCGTTTCCGGGTGAATGCGTTAGCGGTTATAGGAAAATTATTTTTATCGGAAAAGCTTAAAATAGGCTCGAAATTAAAAGAAAAAGCTTTAAAAATTTTCCGATAAAAAATTTCATTTTATCAGGCCAAGAAAAAACTATGTACATAAACTCATATAAAATTTTCCGATAAAAA
>CAJTIM010000018.1 GCA_910576325.1 Clostridia bacterium | reverse complement strand
AACAACCAGGCGGAACGAGATCTGCGGATGATAAAGGTGAAAACCAAAGTATCCGGATGCTTCCGAACTGAGGAAGGTGCTAGAGATTATCTAAAAATCATGTCCTACGTTGGTACAGCACATAAGCAGGGATACAATGCTTACGAAGCAATCAGAAATGCAATCTCAGGTCATCCTGATTTCATCTTTGAATAAGGTGGTTCTGAATAGTTACCATTTGTGAATTAAAGAATCTGCAGGACCCGCAGGTGGAGCATTTACTCCCTCATAAAAACGGAAAATACCGGGAAAGAAAATTTGACTGGAATAATTTGTTCTGGGCCTGCGGACACTGCAATGGTGTAAAAAATCAGAAGAAATATGACGCAGGCATTTTAGACTGCTGCAAAATTGATCCGGAACAGAAAATTATATTTCGTTTAAAGCAGAACAATATTGAACTGCTTTCCCAAATGGCAGATCCGGATGAGGAGACAGTGCGCACGATAGAACTTATAAGAGAAGTTTTCAACCTAAAGAATACAGGACTTCGTGTGTATAAAAGCGATATGCGTCTAAAAGAGCTTCAAAAAGAAATGAATCTTCTTTTTGATAATCTGGAAAAGTTGAAGGAAAATCCAAAGTCCGAGCTTGTTCTGCGAAAGCTAAAAGCTTTGCTAAGAAGAGAAGCTGCATTTGCTGCCTTTAAAAGATGCTATGTAAAAGAGCACCTTTCCGATTACCCGGAACTGAGGCCGTTGATTTTTTAACTTTCCCTTGCCTTTTTTGGCCAAATGTAGTAAAATACACCAAAACACATATATATCCGCTATAAGGGAGTAGTTGGCGGCCTGCATATTGCAGAAGCAGGACGTAACAAGATCAACATCATGGCCGCAAGACCTGGTTTTGTTTGAAACGACGAGACTTATCTACAGAAAAAACTGTGGGTAAGTCTTTCTTTTTTACAGCAAAGAGAACCAGGAAACAGCAAATCCCCCTTACAACACACAAATCAATTTACAAACACAGACACATCGGCCGGAAATTGATTGATCCTAACGTGTACCGTCATGGATATTACAGGACGAAAATGGAGGAATGAACTATGAGCTTACCGGAACTGTTTATACTGGCCGTGGGCCTGTCTATGGATGCCTTCGCCGTATCCATCTGCAAGGGCCTGTGCGTACCCAAAGCAGGCTTGCGCGAATGCGGCACAGCCGGAATCTACTTCGGAGGCTTCCAGGCCCTTATGCCCTTGCTCGGCTACCTGCTCGGCGTCCGGTTCAAAGAATACATCACCAGTATCGATCACTGGATCGCTTTCATCCTTCTGGGCGTCATCGGCGTCAACATGATCCGGGAAGCCCGAAGCGCCGAAGAGGAGTGTGAGGTCTGTTCCGCCGAGGGCAGTCAGAACCCCTTCTCCTTCAGATCCATGCTCCCCCTTGCCATAGCCACCAGCATAGACGCCCTGGCCGTAGGCGTAACCCTCGCCTTTCTCCAAGCAGCGATCCTTCCGGCTATCACTTTTATCGGAGCAGTCACCTTTACAATCTCCGCCGCAGGCATCCGCATCGGAAACATTTTCGGCAGCAAATGGAAATCAAAGGCAGAGCTTGCAGGAGGAATCATCCTCATTTGCATGGGAATAAAAATTTTATTGGAACATTTGGGAATAATAAGGTAAAACAGAACCAGAATGGAGGACGCAATACATGAACAGCCACAGTCAAACCATAGAAGAACTTCAGCAGCAGCTAAAAACCACCCCCGAAGGCTTAAGCGGCGCCGAAGCCCAAAACCGCCTGAAAGAATACGGCGAAAACCGTCTGAAAGAAGCTAAGAAACAATCCCTCCTGATAAAATTCCTGGAGCAGTTCAGGGATGTGATGGTGGTGATCCTCTTAGCCGCAGCCGCCGTATCCTTTTTCGTGGCACTGTCCGAGCATGACAGCTCCGCTTTCTTCGAACCCATACTTATCCTGCTGATCGTCGTATTAAACGCCGTCATGGGCGTCGTTCAGGAAAACAAAGCCGAGCGCTCCCTGGAGGCATTGATGCGCATGGCCGCTCCCCACGCCCGGGTACTCCGTGACGGCCAGGAGCAGCTCATAGACGCCGCCATGCTCGTCCCCGGCGACGTTATCAAACTGGAAGCAGGAGACTTCGTCCCCGCAGATGCAAGGCTTATCACCTCATCCGGTCTCAAATCTGAGGAATCCGCCCTCACAGGAGAATCTCTTCCGGCAGAAAAAGACGCCGCAGCCCTCCTGAGTGGGGACGCCCCCTTAGGAGATCGAACCAACTGCATCTACTCCGGCTGCAGCATCGTCTACGGAACAGCCGAAGCCATCATAACCGAAACCGGAATGAACACCCAGATGGGCAAAATCGCCGGCATGCTGGAAGGGGAGAGTGAAGTCAGGACACCTCTGCAGCAAAAGCTTGCCGAATTGGGAACATACATGGGAGCCTTAGCCCTCGTTATCTGCGCCGTCATCTTCCTTATGGGACTTGCCGGCGGCATGCCGGTGATGGAAATCTTTATGACCGCCGTATCCTTAGCCGTATCCGCCATCCCCGAGGGACTTCCGGTAATCGTAACCATCGTCCTCTCCATCGGCGTAGAACGCATGGCAAAGCGAAACGCCATCGTAAAAAAACTCCCGGCCGTCGAAACCTTAGGATCCACCTCCGTCATCTGCTCCGACAAAACAGGCACCCTGACCCAGAACAAAATGACCTTAACCCAGGCATATGCCGACGGTGAAAGCGAAACCGAAGCCATCACCGCCGAAAACACCCCGAAGGTCCGCCGCCTGCTCTTATACGGCGCCCTCTGCAGCAACGGCTCCCTCCGTTTCGAGGAAGAAAGAGAAATCCACATCGGAGATCCCACGGAAACAAGCATCCTGTCCGCAGCCCGCAAAAACGGCATTTACCAGGAAGAAATCAATGCCCGGCATCCCCGCACAGGAGAGCTGCCCTTTGACTCCGACCGAAAGCTCATGACCACCATCCACACCATAGACGGAAAAATCGTGGCCATCACAAAGGGCGCCTTCGACATGCTGAAAGACCGCTGCATCCGGGGCGATCTGGAAAAAGCTTCCGCCGTCACAGGCCAGATGAGCGCCCAGGCCCTCCGCGTCCTGGCCATAGCCTGCCGCACACTGGACAAAATCCCGGAAGACCTGACAAGCGAAGACCTGGAACAAAACCTGACCTTCTTAGGACTGGTCGGCATGATCGATCCCCCCAGAGAAGAAGCAAAACAGGCCGTAGCCACCTGCAAACAGGCCGGAATCCGCCCCATCATGATCACCGGCGACCACGTAATTACCGCCTCCGCCATAGCAAAGCAGCTCGGCATCCTGTCAGAAGGCCAGGAAGCTATCACCGGCACAGATCTAAAAGCCCTCTCCGAAGAAGCCTTCGACAAAAAACTGGAACAAATATCCGTCTACGCCCGAGTCACCCCCGAAGACAAAATCCGCGTAGTCAAGGCCTGGCAGAAAAAAGGCCGCATCGTCTCCATGACCGGCGACGGCGTCAACGACGCCCCGGCCCTCAAAGCCGCCGACATCGGCTGCGCAATGGGAATCACCGGCACCGACGTAGCCAAAGGAGCCGCCGACATGACCCTCCAGGACGACAACTTTGCCACCATCGTAGCCGCCGTCCGGGAAGGCCGGGGAATCTACAACAACATCCGCAAAACCGTAGGCTTCCTCCTGGGAACCAACATCGGCGAAGTCCTCCTGGTATTCAGCTCCATGCTGCTTTTCAAAGCCGCCCCCTTACTATCCATGCAGCTGCTCTGGATCAACCTGGTCACCGACAGCCTCCCGGCCATTGCCCTGGGCATGGAACCGGTAGAAGACAGCGTCATGAACGCACCCCCAAGACCAAAAACCGAGGGAATCTTCGCCCACGGCCTGGGAATCCAAGTCATCCTCCAGGGAATCATGTTCGGCCTCCTGTCCCTAGCCGCCTTCTACATCGGCAGCAACTCCTCCGGCGGCCTGAAAGCCGGCCGCACAATGGCCTTCCTGGTTCTCGGCTACAGCCAGATCCTCCACGCCTACAACATGCGATCCGCCCGCTCCCTCCTAAAAACCGGCGTCTTCACCAACAAAAACCTAAACCTGGCAGCCCTAACCTCCCTAACCCTCATGACCAGCGTACTATTCATCCCGCCCCTAACCAAAATATTCGGCCTGACCACCCTCACCCTCAGCATGTACGGAACCGGCCTCACCCTAGCCCTCTTCCCCCTAGCCGCCCTAGAACTGGCAAAAGCCCTTGGCCTCATAGCCAAATAAAAAATAAAGGTAATAAAAAAAGAAGAATCCCCAATGGCAGCTACACATAAAACAGCATCAACCAACAAGCTGAACCAGAGCAGCCGCCATACAGGATGCAAAAAATAGCAAGCATTTATAAAAATCAAATAACAAAAAACCACTTACAATTACAAAACCACCCCACCCACCCCCAAAAACCAGGGAAGGTCACAAAATGGGGCGGCGCGCTTTTCCGATATCAGGTGTCCGGCTGTTCGCGCACACGCTGTCTGATATGAACGAACATTACCAAGAAACCAAAACCCCCTAAAAAAACCACCAAGGTAATGTCCGTTCAGAGCAGACAGCGTGTACGCGAACCGTCCGAACACAGATATGGAAAAGCGCGCCGCCCCATTTTGTGACCGTACCGTCCGTTTTTTTCACCCCCCTTTTTTTCACAAACCCCTTGATCATTTGACAAAAAATTGATAAAATGGTAACCGGCATGAAATGGTTTAGAATTATCATATAAAAATGGAGGGCTGAAAATGAGTACTACAGCACAAACCTTGGCAGGTAAGAGAATCGAGAGCTTACTTGACGAGAACAGTTTTGTTGAAATCGGCGGCATGGTAACCGCCAGAAGCACCGACTTCAACATGCAGCAGACAGAAACACCGTCCGACGGCGTCATCACCGGATACGGCGTCATAGACGGCAATCTCGTGTATGTCTACAGCCAGGACGCATCCGTACTGAACGGAACCCTGGGCGAGATGCATGCAAAAAAGATCACCAAGCTCTATGACATGGCCTGCAAAATGGGCGCCCCCGTCATCGGTCTGATTGACTGTGCCGGTGTCCGTCTCCAGGAAGCCACAGACGCATTAAACGGCTTCGGCGAGATCTACTTAAAGCAGACCCTGGCATCCGGCGTAGTTCCCCAGATAGCAGCCGTATTCGGAACCTGCGGCGGCGGACTGGCCGTAGTACCGGGCTTGGCTGATTTCACATTTATGGAGGAGAAAAAAGCAAAGCTTTTCGTAAACTCCCCCAACGCCATCGAAGGAAATGAGATCTCCAAGTGCAACAGCGCATCCGCAGCATTCCAGGCAGAAGAGGCCGGAAACGTAGACGTAGTAGGAGACGAAGCAGGCATCCTTGCCCAGATTCGCGAGCTTGTAACCATGCTCCCGGCCAACAACGAGGACGACGCCTCCTACGAGGAATGTTCCGACGATCTGAACCGCGTATGCGAAGATCTGGGAAATGTAGAGTACTCCGCACCCTACATACTTTCCAGTATTTCCGACGGAAATGTATTCTTTGAAACGAAAAAGGACTATGCAAAGGACATCGTAACCGGCCTTATCAAGCTCAACGGCGTAACCGTAGGCGCAGTTGCCAACAACGACGTAGAGCTGACAGCCAGAGGAGCGCAGAAAGCAGCGGACTTCATTAACTTCTGCGACGCCTTCAACATCCCGGTGCTGTCCCTCACCAACGTAAAGGGCTACAAGGCAAACATGTGCACCGAGCGCAGCATTGCAAAAGCTATGGCCAGACTCACCTATGCCTTTGCCAACGCCACCGTTCCCAAGGTAAATGTCATCGCAGGAGCAGCCTACGGCAGCGCCTACGTATCCATGAACAGCAAGGGAATCGGCGCAGATATGGTATATGCATGGACAGGCTCCCAGATTGGAATGATGGATGCCAAGCTTGCGGCAAAGATCATGTACGCAGAGGCGGACGCAGCCACCCAGCAGGAAAAGGCTTCCCAGTACGCAGCCCTTCAGTCAAGCCCCGAAGCGGCGGCAAAGAGAGGCTACGTAGACAGCATTATCGAGCCAAAGGACACCAGAAAATATGTCATTGGCGCATTTGAGATGTTATTCACAAAGAGAGAAGATCGCCCGGACAGAAAACACGGAACGGTTTAAGAGAGGTGAATAATATGAGAAGAAACATGAAAAAAATAATCAGCCTTCTGGCGCTGCTGGTTTGCGTCATGTCCCTGGCCGGCTGTGCCGAGAGAGAGACGCTTCCCAAGGAGGACATGTACAAGGCCAATTCCGACAAATATGTTGCATTGCTGACCTCCCAGACCGAAGAAGAGCTGAATGAGCAGATTGCCTATCTGGAAGACAATTTTGAGGACTTTGAGCAGGAGATAGCTCTGTATCCCTATCTTATGGGTTCGGGAAGCAAGTTTGACTTCACGGCGGACGCATACTTGGCCCTTTTCAAATCCTACGTAAGCAACATGGATGAATTCGGCGCCTATGTAGGTGTAAAGGAATATGAGGGCGGCGTGGAAAAGGACGGCGAAGTTACTTACGACGTAGTCTATGAGTTTGAGAAGCATGATATGCGTCTTTCCCTGGTGTACGACAGCCATGATATTATCACCACGGTAACGGCAGATCCCATCTACAGCACCGGAGAGATTTTACAGAAGGCAGGCATGAATACACTCCTTGGCATGGGCGTCGTATTTGCAGTACTGATTCTTATCAGCCTGATTATTTCCTGCTTCAACTTCATACCGGCTATTGAGAGAAAGTTCAGCAAGAAGAAAGCAGCAGAAAAGAAGGCGGCAGCACCGGCAGTCGCCGCGGCACCGGCGCCTGCTCCGGCAGCACCGGCAGAGACGGCAGTTACCGATGATCTGGAGCTTGTGGCAGTTATTACGGCGGCAGTTGCGGCAGCTAGGGGAACCGCCTCTGCGGACGGCTTTGTCGTGCGTTCCATCAAGCGCAGAAGCAGCCGGAAACGGTAAAGAGCATAAACAAAAACAGTGAATCGTTACAAACATTCAAATTTTTAGGAGGAATCAATAAGATGAAAAATTATACAATCACCGTAAACGGCGTGGCATATGATGTAACCGTAGAAGAAGGCGGCGCAGGAAGCGCACCGGTACGTGCGGCAGCACCGGCAGCAAAACCGGCGGCAGCACCGGCTCCCGCAGCAGCAAAGCCGGCGGCAGCAGCGGCAGGCGGAATCGAAGTGAAGGCTTCCGTTCCCGGCAAGGTATTCAAGGTAGAGGCTTCCGTAGGCCAGGCAGTAAAGGCCGGCGACAGCATTGTGATCCTGGAAGCTATGAAGATGGAAATTCCCGTTGTTGCTCCCGAGGACGGTACGGTAGCCAGCATCAATGTTGGAGTAGGCGACGCAGTAGAATCCGGCGATTTACTGGCATCCCTGAACTAACGGAAAACTGGAATCCTATCAAACTAACGGAGGTTAAGACATGGGATATATATTAGAAACACTGGGAAATCTCATGCACCAGACGGCGTTTTTCAATCTGACCTGGGGCAACTATGTTATGGTTGCCGTTGCATGCTTTTTCCTGTTCTTAGCTATCAAAAAGGAATATGAGCCGCTTCTTCTGGTTCCCATTGCTTTTGGTATGCTGCTTGTAAATATTTATCCGGATATTATGATCAGTCCGGAGGAATCCTCAAACGGCGTAGGCGGCCTTCTCTATTACTTCTATGTACTGGATGAATGGGCGATTCTGCCGTCCCTGATCTTCATGGGCGTAGGAGCCATGACCGACTTCGGCCCTCTGATTGCAAACCCCAAGAGCTTCCTTTTGGGTGCTGCGGCACAGTTCGGTATCTTTGCCGCTTACTTAGGCGCTATGGCAATGGGCTTCTCCGACAAAGCGGCGGCGGCTATCTCCATTATCGGAGGCGCCGACGGCCCGACTTCCATTTTCCTTGCCGGAAAGCTGGAGCAGACGGCCATTATGGGTCCCATTGCGGTGGCCGCTTATTCCTACATGTCTCTGGTTCCGGTTATTCAGCCGCCCATTATGAAGCTGCTGACTACGGAAAAAGAGCGTAAGATTAAGATGGAGCAGCTTCGTCCCGTATCCAAGCTGGAGAAGATTCTATTCCCCATCATTGTTACGGTAGTAGTCTGCCTGATTCTGCCCTCAACCGCACCCCTGGTTGGCGCTCTGATGCTTGGTAATCTGTTCCGTGAGTCCGGCGTGGTTCGTCAGCTCCAGGAGACAGCTTCCAATGCTCTGATGTACATTGTAGTTATTTTGCTTGGCACTTCCGTAGGAGCTACCACAAGCGCAGAGGCATTCCTGAACTGGGATACGCTTAAGATTGTTGCCCTTGGTCTGGTTGCATTTGCATTTGGTACGGCGGCAGGCGTTATATTCGGAAAGATTATGTGCAAGGTCACAGGCGGCAAGGTAAATCCGCTGATTGGTTCCGCAGGCGTGTCCGCAGTTCCGATGGCAGCCCGTGTGTCCCAGAAGGTAGGCGCGGAGGCGGATCCCACCAACTTCCTGCTGATGCATGCTATGGGTCCCAACGTAGCCGGCGTAATCGGTACGGCCGTAGCAGCCGGAACCTTTATGGCTATCTTTGGAGTGATGTAATGAAAACAGCCATATTGAATATGGCGGAACCGGAAATAAAACTGGAACAAAAAGCAGTAACATCCCTTGCGGTGCCGGAAAATAAGAGAATCTTTCCTGATAAGCGGCATGGCAAATGGTGTTACGGAACTGGAATAGGAGGAGAATCATGTCACAGACAAAACCGGTAAGAATTACCGAAACCATACTGCGTGATGCCCATCAGTCCCTGATTGCTACACGTATGAGCACGGAGCGGATGCTTCCCATCGTAGAGAAGCTTGATCAGGTAGGCTATCACTCATTGGAGTGCTGGGGAGGCGCAACCTTTGACGCATCTTTACGTTTCCTTCACGAAGATCCCTGGGAGCGTTTGAGAAAGATTAAAGACAAAGCAAAGAAAACACCTTTACAGATGTTATTCCGCGGACAGAATATTCTGGGCTACCGTCCCTACGGCGACGACGTAGTAGAGTATTTTGTACAGAAGTCCATTGCAAACGGCATTGACATCATTCGTATTTTCGACTGCTTAAATGACCTGCGCAACCTTGAGACGGCTGTGAAGGCTTCCAACAAGGAAAAAGGCCATGCACAGATCGCCCTTTCCTATACTCTGGGCGACGCTTACACACTGGACTACTGGACCAACATTGCAAAAGAGATTGAAAACATGGGTGCGGATTCCATCTGTATCAAGGATATGGCCGGCCTTCTGCTGCCCTATAAGGCAACGGAGCTGGTAACCGCGCTGAAGAGCGCCGTTAGGATCCCGATTCAGCTTCATACCCACTATACATCCGGCGTGGCTTCCATGACCTATATGAAGGCCGTAGAAGCGGGCGTGGATGTGATCGACTGTGCAATGTCACCCTTTGCGCTGGGAACCTCTCAGCCTGCAACTGAGGTTATGGTTGAGACCTTCAAGGGAACTCCCTACGACACCGGTTACGATCAGAATCTTCTGGCGGAGATCGCAGACTACTTCCGTCCCTACCGCGACGAGTGTCTGGAGAGCGGCCTTCTCAATCCGAAGAACATGGGCGTTAATATCAAGACTCTGCTGTATCAGGTACCAGGCGGTATGCTGTCCAACCTGACCTCTCAGTTAAAGGATCTGGGCGCAGAGGATAAGTACTACGAAGTATTGGAGGAGGTTCCGCGGGTACGTAAGGACTTCGGCGAGTGTCCTCTTGTAACACCTTCCTCACAGATCGTAGGAAGCCAGGCCGTAATGAATGTAGTAGCAGGAGAGCGCTACAAGATGGTAACCAAGGAGACCAAGGACGTCCTTTCCGGCAAGTACGGAAAGACCGTAAAGCCCTTCAATCCCGAGGTACAGAAGAAATGTATCGGAGATGCGGAGGTAATCACCTGCCGTCCGGCAGATCTGGTTCCCAACGAGCTGGAAACTCTGGAGGCGGAGATGGCACAGTACAAGGAGCAGGACGAGGACGTATTATCCTACGCACTGTTCCCCCAGGTGGCGACAGACTTCTTCAAATACAGAGAAGCTCAGAAGACGAAAATGGATGCATCCGTAGCAGATACGAAGAATGGAGCATATCCCGTATAAGCAAGACCGAATATACCCACAGCCGGCGGAAGCCTGCTGTGGGTGTTTTTCACAGCAAAAGCTTCCGAAATCAAAACGGAAACCAAGACGGAAAATGCGGTTCTGTAAAAAGTAATTAAAGAGACAACAATAAAGAGCGTATGAAAATAAGGGGAGACTTTGGGTATAAAAGGTGATAAAATAATAAGAAATCTTGTGTCAGAAAGAGAGGAGTATTCAAAAGTGGAATCAAGAGTAGAAGCAGCAAAACAAAGACACGCCGGCGGATATCATTGCTCACAGGCAGTATATTGTGCATTCTGTGATCTGGTAGGTGTAACGGAGGAACAGGCGATGAAGGAGGCCGCGCCCTATGCCGGAGGCGCGAAGGGAACATGCGGAGCCGTGATGGCGGCGGAGCTTGTTCTTTCCGCAAAGGCAAAGGAGCAGGGACTTGACGAAAAGAATCTCATAGAAGCCCTGAAAAACCGTTTTCGGGAAAAGAATACAACCGTAGTCTGCCGGGAGCTGAGAGGTGGCAAGGGCCAGCCGCGCCTGCGTACCTGCAGAGGATGTGTGGAGGATGCTTCCGAAATACTGGAAGAAATGTTAGGAGAGCTGTAGGCACATACCGCAGCCTTTGTTGGGAAAGGAGGGTGGCTATGGAAGGAATCGTACAAATGGAAAATCCCTCGTATGCCGCAGAATTATTTGCAGGATGGGAGGAAACACTCATATGGTCCTGTCTGCAGGGCGTGATGGGACATGTATATGGGGATCATCCGCAACATCCGGCTTCGGCGGCTGCCATCTTAGGCGACTTCTGTTTCCTTGCAGGGAAGCCAAGTGAAGCCCTCACTACCTTTAAGCCGGAAAGCAGCAAGCAGGACTTTATTATAATGATTCCGCAAAGCGAGGCCTGGGGCAGGCTAATAGAATCCTGCTGGAGGGAAAAAGCAAAAAAAACCATCCGTTATGCAATGAAAAAGAATCCGCAAGCTTTTGATAAAGAGCGGCTTAAAAAAATAGTTTCAGGCCTCCAGGATGGATATGAAGTCAAACCGATAGATAAAGAGCTGTTTCAGCAATGCAAAGCTATGGAATGGAGCCGGGATCAAGTAGGATTATATCAAAGCTATGAGGAATATAAGAAATTAGGACTCGGTTTTGCTATTTTAAAGAACGGCAAAGTCGTATCAGGAGCATCGTCCTATTCTTCTTATAAGGAAGGAATTGAGATTCAAATTGACACGGAGAAAGACCATCGGAGAAAAGGACTGGCCCGTGTATGCGGCGCAGCTCCGATTCTGGAATGTCTGAAACGGGGGATATATCCCAGCTGGGATGCACAGAATCCGGAATCTGCCGCACTGGCCGGGCAGCTTGGATATCAATTGGATCATTCTTATACGGCTTATGACATATGCGGATATGAAAGATGCTTGTACCATGTTAGCGGATATGGTAAACTGAACCTTGTTATAGGAGAATAGGGCGGATTTTCCGGTAAAGCGGAAGGTCCGAACCATATCTCTTTAATGCGTGGAGGCAAAAATGAGCAGAATTCTAATCATCGGCGGCGGCGCCGCCGGTATGATGGCCTCGGTGTTTGCCGCAAGAAACGGTCACAAGGTCCATATCTTTGAGAAAAATGAAAAAACAGGAAAAAAGCTCTACATTACCGGCAAGGGACGGTGCAACCTCACCAATGCCTGCGAGATGGATACGCTGTTCGCAAGCGTGTGTACCAATGAAAAGTTTCTCTACAGCGCGTTTTACGGCTTTACAAATCAGGATGCGATGAATTTTTTTGAGGAAGCGGGTGTGGAGCTTAAGGTGGAGCGGGGGAACAGGGTATTTCCAAAGTCGGATCGCTCTGCGGATGTATTGGACGGGCTGCGCCGGCAGATGAAGCAGGCGGGGGTTCAGGTGCATCTCCATACGGAAGTGGCTGATGTGATAACAGAAGAGGGACGGGCTGCCGGCGTCTGCCTGTCTGACGGAAGACATATTATGGGGGATGCCGTTATCGTAGCAACCGGCGGCATTTCCTATGCAAGCACCGGCTCTACCGGGGACGGTTACCGTTTTGCCGAAAAGCTGGGGCATAAGGTCACGCAGCGGCGGCCGGCCTTGGTTCCTTTTAATATCCGTGAGCATTTTGTAAAGGAGCTTCAGGGCCTTTCCCTGAAAAATGTGGAAATCTCCGTTCGAAATGGCAAAAAGGAGCTTTACCGGGAATTTGGAGAGATGCTGTTCACTCATTTCGGCGTCAGCGGTCCTCTGATTCTGACGGCCAGCAGCTTTGTGGGAGGGCTTGCGGCAAAGCAGGAATTAACCCTGGTTCTGGATTTGAAGCCGGCTTTGACTTTGGATCAGCTCGATCAGAGGATTCTGCGGGATTTTGAGGAGCATAAAAACAAAGCCTTTAAAAATGCGGTATCCGGGCTTTTCCCGGCCAAGCTGATTCCTGTTATGATTTCACTGAGCGGAATCAGTCCGGATAAAAAGATACATGAGATCTCCCGGGGGGAGCGGCAGCATTTTGCATATCAGATCAAGAATCTGGAAATGACCATTACCGGACTTCGGGGATTTGAGGAGGCTATTATCACCCGGGGAGGGGTGTCCGTTAAGGAGATACATCCTTCTACAATGGAATCCAAGCTGATTCCGGGGTTGTATTTTATCGGTGAGGTTTTGGATCTGGATGCGGTTACCGGGGGCTTCAATCTGCAGATTGCCTGGTCTACTGCTTATGCAGCAGGAAATGCGGTCGGATGTCTTTGAAGATAAAGATATTATATATAGAAGATACTAGTAATCCGTACCGGAAATATGCACAAGAATTTTCGATACAGACTACTGGCACAAAGATTGAGGATTGGGTTTCTGAGATGAAGGTTATATTTTAAAAATGAAAAAAGAAGGACAGGTGTGGATGTTATGAGTTATCAGATTGCCATTGACGGTCCGGCGGGGGCCGGGAAGAGTACGATTGCCAAGGAGCTTGCCAAGCGGCTTGGATTTATTTATGTGGATACGGGGGCGATGTATCGGGCTATGGCTCTGTATTTGCTGCGGGAAGGGGTTCCGATGAACGATTCCGGGAAAATCAGCGCGGCAAGCCAGAGGGCGGATATTACGATTGCTTATAAGGACGGGCTGCAGCAGGTGCTGCTTGACGGGGAGAATGTGACGGCTTTTCTGCGGACGGAGGAAGTGGGAAATATGGCTTCCGTTTCTTCTGCAAATCCGGATGTGAGGAAGAAGCTGGTGGAATTGCAGCAGAACTTGGCAAACAGGGAAAATGTGGTGATGGATGGCCGGGATATTGGGACCTGTGTGCTTCCGAATGCGGATGTGAAGGTTTATTTGACGGCTTCCGCGGCTTGCCGGGCGAAACGGCGGTATGAGGAATTGACGGCTAAGGGGGAAACGTGTGATCTTGGTGTGATTGAGGCGGATATTGAGAAGCGGGATCATCAGGATATGACGCGGGAACATTCGCCGCTTAGACAGGCGGAGGATGCTGTGCTTTTGGATTCTTCGGATATGACGATTCGGGAGGTTGTGGAGAGGATTCTTGTGCTTGTTGAAAGATGTCAAATATAGGTAATAAAGGAAAGGATTTGCTCGTGAAAGTAAAACTTGCCAAAACTGCCGGCTTTTGCTTCGGCGTACAAAGGGCCGTTGATACGGTTTATACCCAGATAGAAGAAGGGACCTCTCCTATTTATACGTATGGTCCCATTGTTCATAATGAAAATGTCGTCCAGGAGTTGGAAGAGAAGGGCGTTCGTGTTCTGAATACGGAAGAAGATCTGGTTAATTTGGAAGAAGGGACTGTTATTATCCGCGCTCACGGCGTGGGAAAGCATATTTATGATCTTTTGGAGGAGAAAGGCATCCGCCTGGTAGACGCCACCTGTCCTTTTGTACGGAAGATACACCAGATAGTTCAAAAGGAAGGGGCAAAAGGCAGGAAGATCCTTATTATCGGCAATGTCAGGCATCCGGAGGTGGAGGGTATACGCGGTTGGTGCGGGACGCCTTCTTATGTGGTAGAATCTGTAGAAGAAGCCCAAAACTTTACAATTGAAGCCGGGGAAAAACTGTGTGTTGTATCCCAAACGACATTTAACTACAAGAAATTTAAAGATATGGTTGAAATTATTTTAAAAAAGGGGTATGATATAATTGTTTTAAATACGATCTGTAGTGCCACAGAGGAGCGGCAGACGGAAGCCAGGCAGATTGCATCCCAGGCGGACGCCATGATTGTCATAGGCGGAAGGCACAGTTCCAACACGCAGAAGCTATTTGAAATATGTAAGAAAGAATGTGAAAATACTTACTATATACAGGAACTAGAGGATTTGGATTTAAAGACATCGCAATCCATTCGTTGCGTAGGTATTACCGCAGGGGCTTCCACCCCAAAGAAAATTATTGAGGAGGTTCAAAAACATGTCGGAATTAAGTTTTGAACAAATGCTGGAAGATTCATTAAAAACAATACGGAATGGAGAGGTTGTCGAAGGCACTGTTATTGATGTCAAAGAAGATGAGATCATCTTAAACATAGGCTATAAGTCAGACGGTATTCTTACCAAGAGCGAATACAGCAACACTCCGGTGGATCTGACTACCTGCGTATCCGTTGGGGATACTATGGAAGTAAAAGTACTGAAGGTTAACGATGGGGAAGGACAAGTACTCCTTACCTATAAGAGACTGGCAGCTGAGAGAGCAAGCAAGCGCCTGAAGGAAGCTTTTGAGAATGAGGAAGTGATTACAGCAACCGTAACCCAGGCTCTGGACGGCGGTTTGAGTGTTGTTGTGGATGAGTCCAGAGTGTTTATTCCTGCCAGTCTGGTATCCGATACCTACGAGCGGAACCTGGCAAAATATGAAGGGCAGGAGATCAGCTTTATTATCACGGAGTTCAATCCCAGAAGAGGCCGCATTATCGGTAACCGCAAGCAGCTTGTGATTGCGGAAAAGGCGGAGCTTCAGAAGGCTTTGTTTGAGCGTATTCAGGTAGGCGATGTGGTAGACGGTGTAGTGAAGAATGTTACGGATTTCGGAGCTTTTGTAGATCTGGGCGGTGCGGACGGACTGCTTCATATCTCCGAGATGTCCTGGGGCCGTGTGGAGAATCCCAAGAAGGTGTTTAAGGTAGGACAGGAGATTACGGTTCTGATTAAAGATATCAATGACACCAAGATTGCCTTAAGCCTGAAGTTTGAGGATCAGAATCCCTGGCTGGATGCGGCGGTAAAGTATGCTGCCGGTAATATCGTATACGGAAGAGTTGCAAGAATGACTGACTTCGGCGCCTTTATTGAGCTGGAGCCCGGTGTGGACGCACTGCTTCATGTGTCTCAGATTTCAAGAGAGCATGTGGAGAAGCCGGCGGATATTCTTTCCATCGGACAGGAGATTGAGGCAAGAGTTGTAGATTTTAATGAAGAAGACAGAAAGATCAGCCTGAGCATGAAGGCCCTTCAGGCTCCCGCAGCGGATCCGGACAGAGACTACGATGAAGATGTGGCCGATGTGGATATTGACGCCGTTGCCGCTGAGGAAGAATAAATACAGCCGGACAGAGGATACCCGTATAGATCCGGCACAATGCTTGGAGTAACTAAAAAGTGAGATAAGATGACGGGAGGACAGGCACGAGCGTGCGTGTCCTCGCGCCTTGTAGGGAAAGACATTTTTTTATGTGGGAGTTTACGATTGGAGGCATAGATCTCTATCATATTTTAAACTGGCTCTTTATCTACAGCTTTTTGGGCTGGGTTTGGGAAAGCTGCTATGTGTCCGTCAAGGAAAAAAGACTGGTAAACCGTGGTTTTGTAACAGGACCTGTGTGTACCATCTACGGCTTCGGCGCGGTAAGCGTTTACTTGATCCTAAAGCCTGTTTCCGGAAATCTGTTCTGGCTTTATCTGGGCGGTGTGATTGTTCCTACCATTCTGGAATATGCGACAGCCGTTTTGATGGAGCGTATTTTTCATACAAGCTGGTGGGATTACAGCCGGAATAGATTTAATTTTCAGGGAAGAATTTGCCTGGGAGCCTCCCTTGGATGGGGGATCTTTTCCATTATTCTGTTTTACGGCTTTCAGCCGGCGGTAGACCGGATTGTGGACCTTTATTCCGTATCCGTAGGAAAGCTGCTTGTAGGAACGGCTTCCTTCATATATGCGGCGGATTTCGGAATGTCCTTTATGAATGCAATGCGGATTGGAGAAAAGCTTCACCATATGGATGCCGTCATCGACGAGCTTTCCGAATATATACAGTCCACAAGGCTTTTCCGCACTACGGAGGAGCTTAGGGAACGGCTGGAAGGCTACCCGGGTTTTGAACGCGGTACGGAGCTTCGGAGGCGTCTGGAAGCGCGGATTGATGCGATTGCAGCCTTTGGAGGCGCGGAAATCAAAGAATTGCACGGAGAGCATAAAGCCCAGATCGAGGAGCGGATTTCACTTCTGCGCAGCCGGTATGAGGAGATTCGCAACCGCGGAAGCCGATTTGCCAATCGTTTTGCCGATCGGGCCATGAATGCATATCCCCATATGAAATCCCGGGCTCAGGCGCTTCGGGATCGGAGAAAGAAATGAGAGGAACCTATGGCACATTCAACTTTTAAAGGTGGGATACATCCCCACAAGAGAAAACGATTTACAAGAGAAAAGCCGATTCAGGAATATTATCCGAGAGGCGAATTGGTGTATCCGATGGTACAGCATATAGGCGGTCCCGCCGTTCCTGTGGTGAAGGCAGGGGAGCGCGTGTTAAAGGGGCAGGTGATTGCCCGGGCGGACGGTTATATTTCCGTTCCGGTTCATGCCTCCGTGTCCGGAACCGTAAAGGCAGTGGAGCCCCGTATGACAGTTTCGGGAAATGCCGTTATGTCCATTGTAGTTGATAATGATAACCAATACGAGAGAGCCCCCCTGGAGCAGATGAAGCCCTGGCAGGATTTGGAGCCGGGGGAACGGATTATGAAGATTCAAAAAGCCGGTATTGTGGGAATGGGCGGCGCCGGCTTTCCGACCCATGTAAAGCTGGCGGTAAAAAATCCCAAAAAGATCCGTACCGTGATTGTAAACTGCTCCGAATGTGAACCCTATCTGACCTCGGATTACCGTCGGATGGTGGAAAATCCGGAGTGGCTTGTTATGGGGCTTAAGATGATCTTAAGCCTGTTTGAACGGGCTGTCGGAATCTTTGCCATAGAGGACAGCAAACGGGATGCCATTACCTCCCTGCAGCTTGCTTCCGGAAAAGAGAACCGGATGGAGGTAAAGGTGCTGGAGACCAAGTATCCCCAGGGATCGGAGCGGATGCTAATCTACGCCTGCACGGGAAAGGAGATCAATTCCTCCATGCTCCCGGCGGATGCCGGCTGTATTGTTCACAATGTGGACACGGTATGCGCCATTTATCAGGCTCTGGCCTTTGGAAAACCTTTGACGGAACGGGTTGTGACCGTTACGGGAAAGGCTCTGGTGAATCCCTGTAATTTCAATGTTCCCATCGGCACCAGCTTTTCCGAGCTGATTGATGCGGCGGGAGGATTTTCCAAAGAACCGAAGAAATTTGTGTCAGGCGGCCCGATGATGGGAATCAGTCTGTTTGATTTGAATGTACCGGTAGTTAAAACCTCCTCGGCACTTTTGTGTATGAGCAAGGACGACGTGGCCGGCTCCGTGCCAGGCTCCTGCATCCGTTGCGGAAGCTGTGTGGAGGCCTGTCCGGAGCAATTGCTGCCGGCTAAGCTGGCGGATTTGGCAGAGCATTTTCAGGAGGATACGTTCCGGGAGCTGTATGGAATGGAATGTCTGGAATGTGGAAGCTGCAGTTTCGTATGCCCGGCAAGACGCCATCTGACCCAATCCATACGCGCCATGCGCCGAAGTCTGCTGGTCAAAGGAAAGCGGTAGGAGGAGAGAAGAATGGAAAAACGAATGAATGTATCGGTATCTCCTCATATCAGGGGAACGATGACCACCTCCCGAATTATGAGGCTTGTGATTCTGGCGCTGCTGCCGGCGGCAGTATTCGGCATCTTCAATTTTGGAATACGCGCCTTGTATCATATGATTGTCTGTATTGTGACTTGTGTTTTAACGGAATTTACCTATGAAGCATTTGCGGATCGGGCAATTACCGTGGGCGACTTCAGCGCCGTGGTAACAGGGCTTTTGCTTGCCTTGTCCCTGCCGGTCGGAGCTCCGCTCTGGATAGGGGCCGCCGGCGGAATCTTTGCAATTCTGGTGGTGAAGATGTTTTTTGGAGGAATTGGTCAGAATATTGTGAATCCGGCACTGGCCGGCCGCTGTTTTCTGCTGATTTCTTTTGCAGGGCATATGACAAATTTTTCCTGTGACACTTACACAGGGCCTACGCCGCTGGAAGCCCTGAAGCAGGGGCAGATTGTGGATCCTCTGCCCTTGATTTTGGGAAATACGGGGGGATGTATCGGAGAGACCTCAGCCGTTGCGATTCTGGCCGGAGCTGTTTTTCTTCTGGCTCTTGGAATTATCCAGCTGCGGATTCCGGCTGCCTGTTTTGCGGCATTTACCGGAATGCTGATATTTTTCGGCGGCAGAGGTTTTGATGAAATTTATCTGGTTCAGGAATTATGCAGTGGCGGTCTGATGCTGGCCTTCTGGTTTATGGCGACGGATTATACCACCTCTCCCATTACCAGAAGAGGACAGCTTCTCTACGGGGCTCTTATCGGCGCGCTGGCCGGCCTGTTCCGGCTGTTCGGCAGCGCCTTGGAGGGTGTGTCCTACGGAATTCTTCTGGTAAATCTTCTGACGCCGATTATTGAGAAGGTGACGGTTCCCAGGGCCTTTGGAAGAAGACGTTAATCTTCAAAACCATCGGAGTAAATGAGCTCGCCCTCCCGCGTGAGAAAGACAGCCCGGACATTCGGAAGGCTGTTGATAAGCTCCAGCCCCTTTTCCGTTCCCATAAGAAAACAGCTGGTGCTCAGGGCATCCCCGTCCACGGAATGATCGGAAAGGACAGTCACGGAAGCCAGCTCATTTTCACAGGGATAGCCGGTCTTCGGATCGAGAAGATGATGGTAGAAGATGCCGTCCTCTGTGAAGCAGCGTTCATAGATGCCGGAGGTTACCACGGACTGATCGGTAACGGAGAGGGCCGCGGCCGCAGAACCCGTATCCGCAAAGGGCTGCCGGATGCCGATTCGGAAGGGTGTGCCGTCGGGATGGTTTCCGATACAGAGCACATTGCCTCCCAGATCGATAACAGCGCTTTTCACGCCTTCCTCTACCAGATATTCTTTAATGCGGTCGGCAATGTAGCCCTTGGAAATGGCTCCGAGATCCAGAATCATTCCCTCATTCATGGTAACACAGTGCTCGGAGATCCGTATTTTTCCGGCATCGATCAGGGGAAGAGCCTCCCGGATCAAGGTATCCTCCGGAACCTCCGGCTGATCCGCATGGAAATCCCACAGACCGGAAACAGGTCCGATGCTGGGGTCAAAAAGTCCGCCGGAGATACGGCTGTAGGAGAGAGCAATCTCCAGAAGCTCCTCGGTTTCCGGGGAAAGCCTTTTTTTAAGCCCCTGGTTGATCTGATAAATTTCGCTGGTTTCCCGGGTACGGCTGAAAAGGTTTTCATAGTAATCGCAAAGCTCCATGGAATGTTCAAGGAGTGATACGTCGGAAGAATCATAGATGGTGACGGTTACAACGGTATTAAGTTTAAAGCTTGTTTTCGTAATGGGTTCCGGGGGCTTTTTGCAGCTTCCCAGGATAAGGCATGGAAGAAAACAGAGCGCGACAAGGAAAATAAAGTGAAAGATATGCTTCATGAGACGGCCCCCTTTCGTTGTACTATTGTATCGGATCGGAGAAACGGCTGTCAAGGGGAGGATTTCATACAAGTGTATCGAAGATGCTTACGGTACAGGAACAGGAGGTGCTTTATATGGGTGAAAGTAAGACAGGGCGTATGACGCTGCAAAAGGACGGAATTATCAAGGAGGTAAGTCTTCCCCGGACCATTCATCTGGTTCCGCTGGATGAGGTGGATGGCTTTGAGGTGCGTCCCGGATTTTATGAAATTAACGGAGCTACGGCAATTCCGGGAGGTGTAAACTTTACGGTTCATTCCCATGGAGCCACCTCCATTGAGCTTCTTTTGTTCCACCGGGAACAGAATGAGCCTTTTGCCGTGCTTCCTTTTCCTGAGCATTACCGCATCGGCAATGTGTATTCCATGATTGTTTTTAAACTGAATATTGAAGAATTTGAATACGCTTACCGGGTGGACGGGCCCTACGAGCCGGAAAAGGGGCTGATTTTTGATAAGAACCGTTATCTTCTGGATCCGTATGCCAAGGCTGTTACGGGTCAGAGCGTGTGGGGGGCTTCCGCCTCTGTGGATAAGCATTATAAGGCCCGCGTGGTTAAAGATGATTTTGACTGGGAGAACCTGCAGGCGCCGCTTCTGCCTATGGAGGATCTGATTATCTATGAGCTCCATGTACGGGGCTTTACAAAGCATGAGTCCTCCGGAGTCTTTAAGCCGGGCACATTTGCGGGATTAAGGGAGAAGCTTCCCTATTTAAAGGAACTTGGTGTCAATGTGGTAGAGCTGATGCCGATCTTTGAATTTGACGAGATGCAGGATTACCGTCAGGTGGACGGGCAGGAACTCTACAATTACTGGGGTTACAATACGGTTAGCTTTTTTGCCCCCAATACCAGCTATACGGCCAGTACGGAATACAACCGGGAAGGCAATGAGCTGAAAAGCCTGATTCGGGACTTTAACGAGAACGGCATTGAGGTTTACCTGGATGTGGTGTTTAACCACACGGCGGAGGGCAATGAATTCGGCCCCTTCTTTTCCTTTAAGGGCTTTGACAACAACATTTACTATATGCTTACGCCGGACGGAAAGTATTACAATTTCAGCGGCTGCGGCAATGCCTTAAACTGCAACCATCCCATTGTGCGGCAGATGATTCTGGACTGCCTGCGCTACTGGGTGACCACCTACCGGGTGGATGGGTTCCGCTTTGATTTGGCCTCCATTCTGTCCCGGAATGAGGATGGAACGCCTATGAGCAATCCGCCTCTTTTACAGTCTCTTGCCTTTGATCCCATTCTGGGAGACGTGAAGCTGATTGCCGAGGCCTGGGATGCGGGAGGACTGTACCAGGTGGGAAGCTTCCCCTCCTGGAACCGGTGGGCGGAATGGAACGGCCGTTACCGGGATGATCTGCGCCGGTATCTGAAAGGCGATGCAGGAATGGCACAGGCGGCTGTTCTGCGTATCAGCGGATCCCAGGATATCTACGGAGTGCTCTCCAGGGAAAATGCTTCGGTGAATTTTATTACCTGCCACGACGGCTTTACCCTGTATGATCTCTTTTCTTATAATAAGAAGCATAATGAAAAGAACGGGTGGAATAATACGGACGGCGCCAATGACAACAACAGCTGGAACTGCGGAGCGGAAGGCGAAACAAGAGATCCGGCCGTTCTGGCCTTACGTTACCGGCTGATGCGCAATGCCTTTGCAGTACTGATGTGCAGCCGCGGAATCCCCATGTTTCTGGCAGGAGATGAGTTCTGCAATACTCAGTTCGGCAATAACAATGCCTACTGCCAGGACAATCTGACCTCTTGGCTGGACTGGCGGCAGCTTGAGGAGCACCAGGGGATGTTCCGGTTTTTTAAGTATATGATTCGGTTCCGCAAAAGCCACCGTGTGCTGCGGACCAATATCAGCAACGGCGCCCTTGGTTTTCCGGATGTGAGCTTCTATGGAACAGCATCCCGGAAGGAACGGTTTGAGGAATACGATCACTATGTGGGAATTCTGTTTGCCGGACAGGAGGCAGGCCAGAGGCCGGAGGTAGTTTATCTCGCGTCCAATGCCTACTGGGAAGAACTGAACGCTGTTCTGCCTGCCCTTCCGAGGGGGATGCATTGGGAGGTTGCGGCGGATACCTGGGAGGAGGAACAGAAACCCGGAAGGATTGTGCAGAATACGCTTAACCTTAAGGCACGGAGCGTGATAGTTCTGGTGGGAAAGACGGGATAAAATTCATTTCTTATTTTGAGAATATGACAGATAAGGGAGAAGATCACAAGAAATGTATAAGGAAACTGATTTCAAAAAAATAGAGATAAACACCGATCCGCCCCTGACGGAGCCGGAGCGCCAATATTATTACATTGCCTTATGCCGGGAGCTGGTACGCAGGGAAGCCGAAAGGCTTGGCCGTCCTCTGACCTGCTGCGTGACGACCTTCGGCTGTCAGATGAATGCCCGGGACTCCGAAAAGCTTACCGGAATTCTGAAAGAAGCGGGATTTGCGGAGGCCGGGGAAGAGCAGGCGGACTTTGTCATCTACAATACCTGTACCGTGCGGGAGAATGCCAATTTGAAGGTTTATGGGCATCTGGGCCTTTTGAAGCACAGAAAAAAAAACAATCCTTCCATGCGCATCGCACTCTGCGGCTGTATGATGCAGGAGCCGGAGGTGGTGGAGAAGTTGAAAAAAAGCTACCGGTTCGTAGATCTCATTTTCGGTACTCACAATATCTACAAATTTGCGGAGCTTCTGGCGGAAACGCTTGGTAGCAAGGGCCAGCTGATTGATGTCTGGGAAGGTACGGGGCAGATTGTGGAGGATCTGCCGGTGGAACGCAAATATCCGTTTAAATCTGGCGTCAACATTATGTTCGGCTGCAACAATTTCTGCAGCTACTGCATTGTGCCCTATGTGCGGGGACGTGAGCGCAGCCGCAGACCAGAGGATATTCTTAAGGAGATCGAGACGCTGGCAGCCGAAGGTGTCTGCGAGGTTATGCTGTTGGGGCAGAATGTCAATTCCTATGGCAAGACACTGGAGAATCCCATTTCCTTTGCAGAGCTGCTCCGCAGAGTGGAGAGAATCGACGGCATTGCCAGAATCCGCTTTATGACCTCTCACCCCAAGGATTTGTCGGAGGAGCTGATTCAGGTGATGCGGGAATCCAAAAAGATTTGCCGTCATCTGCATCTTCCCCTTCAATCGGGAAGCACGCGGATCTTACAGGCCATGAACCGAAAATATACCAAGGAGCAATATCTGGAATTGGTAGCCAGGATTCGCAGGGAGATTCCGGATATTTCCCTGACGACGGATATTATTGTGGGCTTTCCAGGGGAGACAGAGAAAGATTTTCTGGAGACGCTGGATGTGGTAAGAAGGGTTCGATATGACAATGCCTACACCTTTATCTACTCCAGACGGACGGGAACGCCTGCCGCCTCCATGGAAAATCAGGTGCCCGAAGAGGAAGTAAAATCCCGTTTTGACCGCCTTCTGGCCCTGGTACAGAAAAATGCCAAAGCGCAAACCGCACGCTTTGCGGATACGGTTCAGGAGGTGCTGATTGAGGAGGTCAACAAACATGATACCGCTTTTTTGACCGGACGTACAAGCAATAATCTTCTGGTGCATTTTCCGGGTGATGCCTCGCTTGTGGGAAGCATCCGCAGAGTACGGCTGGAAGCCTCGAAGGGCTTTTATTATATGGGAACTTTGATTTCCGAATAAATAATATACGAATGGGGTATGCTACCTTGGAAAATATTATCTCTATAAGGAGCATACGTATGGCAGTACAGGCAGAACCCAATAAAAAAGGAATCATTTCCCTTGCTGTAATCATTGTCTTAATGATTCTTATCACCGCATTGTCCAATCCCATTTATCAGGCACTGTCCAAAAAGGGAGATGGAGTGACCTATACGGCCTCCGGTCAGGGCTACGGCGGGGAAGTTATTATAACCTTAACCGTTGAAGATGAACGTATCAGCGATTTGACCGCTCAGGGCGAGTTTGAGACGCCGGCCATTGGGCAGAAGGCCATAGTGCAGTATAACGAAACCATATTTCCGAAGCTCTCGGATGCGTATATTGACGAGGTGAGTACGCATCTGGATGCAGTCAGCGGAGCAACTATTACTTCCGGAGCGGTATCGGCAGGCTTTCAGGAGGTTGTGGAACAGGCTCAGGCGGCTCTGGGTTCGAATGTAATGAAAAATTAATAACTGTAAAAGGGGCGGTATGATGACAGCCGTCTCTTTTTGTGATATAATAAGCGATAGTGAGGAACGCATGTCCCCATATTTGACAAACGGCGAATGACGATCCGAAATTCCGGATTCATGACAGCATGAAAAATGATGAGAAGTGTAAGCTTGAAGATAAAAGGAGAAACCATATGGAAACAAAGCGTTACGGCCTGAGACATCCATATTTTTCCATAAAGATACAGAACGATCGCTCTTATGGAGGAAGCCAGACCTGGTCAGCCAACCGCATGATGCGAAAATATGGCTGCGGAGTGGTGGGAATGGCGGATGTACTGCTGTACCTGGGTCTGCACCAGACCTCATACGAAACTGATCTGCTTTATGGAATACTGCAGGAGGACGGATATCTGTCCTATCCCAGATATGAACGTTATCTGATGAAGATGCGCCGAAGATACCTTTCGATTATTCCGGGCTTCGGTGTACCCGGTTTTTTTCTTCCTCTGGCCATGAACCGCTATTTCCGCCATTACCGCATGGATCTCAGGGCAAGCTGGTGCCTGCGCCCGGGAAGGATTCTCCCCCGCATTGAAGAGATGCTACGGCAGGATATTCCGGTGATTTTGGCCATAGGGCCCAATTTTCCCATGTTCTGGGGCGGACGCAGAGTAACCTTTTACCGAAAGGAAAACGGAGTATATCTGCCCTCCGCGGAGGTGAAAGCTCATTTTGTGGTGGTGACGGGCATAATGGACGGATATTTTCAGATCTCCTCCTGGGGAAAGGAATACTACCTCTCCTGGGCGGAATACCAGAAGTATATTAAAAAATACGGTACCTGTCTCACCAGCAATATCTGCCGGATTCGGGTAAAGGGGAAAAAGAGGAAAGAAGAGAAATGAACAGTTTTTTTGCCATGATGTCGCGGATGAAGTACATTGATCGCTGGGCACTGATGCGCAATTCACGCAGCGAAAACTTAAGCGAGCACAGCCTGGAGGTATCTATGATTGCCCATGCCCTTGCGGTTATTGGCAATACAAGCCTCGGGAAAGCGCTGCCGGCGGAAAAGGCAGCAGTACTGGGCCTGTATCACGATGCCACGGAGATAATTACGGGAGATATGCCGACGCCGGTTAAATATTATAACGCGGAGATAAAGAATACCTATAAGAACATTGAACACCGCGCCTCGGAAACGCTTCTTGGCATGTTGCCGGAGCAGATGCAGGGTGTCTACAGGGAGATTTTTGAAAAGCAGGAACAGGACGGCTATCTTTGGAGGCTAGTTAAGGCGGCAGATAAGCTGTCCGCATATATAAAATGTATGGAAGAGGAACAGACAGGCAATCTGGAATTTGTACGTGCAAAGGAACAGACTCTTCGCCATATCCGGCAGATGGAACTGCCGGAGGCGGATTTGTTTTTGGAGTATTTTATGGATGCTTACGGGAAAAATCTGGATGAGCTGACAGGAGGAGAAGCATGAGTGAAAATCGTGATTTTGGATTTTGTCCGCGCTGCGGGGCATTGATGCAGGACGGCGTATGTCAAAGCTGCGGCCGGGGCATGGGAAGGCAGCCCCAGCAGTTTGAGAACTATGGGACGCAGAGCTCCATGGGAATGCAGGGCAATATGTCCTATATCCCCAATGGTTCCGGTGTCACAGGCGGACCCGGAACAGGACCGGCTTATGTACATATAGCACCCGTCAAGCAGAAAAATCATACCGTTGTAATTGTAATCAGTGTGACGACAGCAATCCTTCTGTTGCTGGCAGCCTTGACAGCCCTCATTGTTTTCATCGGCAATTCGGCAAAAGACAGTATAAACTCCGGAGGACACCGGGATTATTATGATGACGATTATTACGGCGAATATGACGACGAATATGACTACGGCTATTACGAGCCCAGC
The DNA here is from genome assembly GCA_910576325.1 of Clostridia bacterium. Lineage (GTDB taxonomy): Bacteria > Bacillota > Clostridia > Lachnospirales > Lachnospiraceae > Laedolimicola. The sequence goes on along the minus strand of CAJTIM010000018.1, from coordinate 69,206 downwards.
GAGGATGATCCCTATTATGAGGAGATTGTGGATTGGACCCGGACGGATCTGGATTACCAGCTTCAGTGGGTGGTGGAGTCTGTGGATCCGGATAATTCGGAGGACAGCTGCACGTACTATACCACATATCCCATACTGGAGAAGGACGGAACCGACCGGTTTGACGGCATCAACGAAGTTCTCCGGAATCTTGCCCTGAGCTACCGAGATTCCTATAAGGACTATGACGGCGGCGTGTCTACCTTTGGCTATGTGACTTTTATGGACGAGGAAAAGATCAGCGTTGCATTTAAACACAATTTCTACGGCGAGGACGTTACGGAGGTACGTTTGGATGCGTGCAGCTTCTGGATTGAGACCGGGAAGGAGATTACTCCGGAGGAGATGACCGATTTGGACCGGGAGCTGGCCATGCGCTTTCAATCCCAGGATAAACTTCAGAATGACGGCGTGGAATATGTACAGAAGCTGACGGCTGAGGAGTTGCTGGAGATCTTGAAGAATCCCAAGCGGGCGGTGTTCTTCTATACGCCGGTGGGACTGGAGGTCGGCTTTAACTATGAGACGGGCTGGGTAACCGTTACCATCAAGGAGCAGGCACTTTAACGGAAAAGGAGTTTTTATCAATGCTGACGATTGGAAATCACATATCCTCCTCCAAAGGCTATGAAGCAATGGGAAAGCAGGCATTAAAGCTGGGGGCCAATACCTTTGCTTTCTTTACCAGAAATCCCAGAGGCGGGAGTGCCAAGGTTATTGATCCTGCGGATGTGGAGCGTTTCCGGATGCTCTGGAAGGAGAAGGGCTATGGAGCGGTTGTGGCACATGCGCCCTACACCTTAAATCCATGTTCGGATAAGCAGGAGGTACGCCGCTTTGCCCGGGAAGCTTTTGCGGACGATCTGTCCCGTATGGAATATATCCCGGGAAATTATTACAATTTTCATCCAGGCAGTCATGTGGGGCAGGGAGTACAGGAAGGAATCAGTCTGATTGCCGACTTGCTTAATAAATGTTTAAAACCGGAGCAGACCACCACGGTGCTTTTGGAGACTATGGCGGGAAAAGGCAGCGAGATAGGAAGAAGCTTTGAGGAGCTTCGAATGATTCTGGATCAGGTCAGCCTCAAGGATAAAATGGGCGTCTGTCTGGATACCTGCCATGTATGGGATGCAGGATATGACATTGTGACGGATTTGGACGGTGTAGTGCAGGAATTTGACCGGGTTCTTGGTCTGTCATGTTTAAAGGCCGTTCATATCAATGACAGCATGAACCAGAGGGGAAGCCGTAAGGATCGCCATGCCCGTATCGGAGAGGGTTATATCGGCCTTGAAGCCTTTGAACGAATTGTCAATCATCCGGCGCTTCGGGATCTGCCTTTTGTGCTGGAGACGCCCAACGATGACGACGGCTGGGCGAAAGAGATCTCCATGCTTCGGGGGAAAGCTTCATATTAGAAGAACAAATATAAAAAACGGAAAGGGGACGGAAGATGAAGATTACATTTTTGGGGGCGGCCCATGAGGTGACCGGAAGCTGTCATATGATGGAGGCCTGCGGCAAAATTATGCTGGTGGATTACGGCATGGAGCAGGGACCGGACTATTATAAGAACCGGGAAATTCCCGTGGCTGCAGCGGATATTGATTTTGTGTTTCTGACGCATGCACATATCGATCATTCCGGACTGCTGCCTCTTCTTTACAAGCAGGGGTTTCGGGGCGCTGTTTTTACAACCAAGGCCACAAGGGATCTGTGCGAGGTAATGCTTCGTGACAGTGCTCATATTCAGATGTTTGAGGCGGAATGGAGGAATCGGAAGGCAAAGCGTTCCGGCGGAGAAGAGTATGTTCCTCTTTACGACATGGCTGACGCGGACGGAGCCATGAAGCTGTTTTGCGGCTGCGCCTATGGAGAGCGGATCGAGGTATCCGAGGGGATTGCCATTCGTTTTACGGATGTGGGGCATCTTCTGGGCTCCGCCTGCATTGAGATCTGGCTGACAGAAGGCAGCGAAACGAGAAAAATCGTGTTCTCCGGCGATATCGGCAATCATAACCAGCCTATTTTAAAAGAGCCGGGTATGGTGGAGGAAGCGGATTATGTGGTAATGGAATCCACCTACGGGGACCGCAGTCACGGAGAGCGGCCGGATTATGTGGAAGCCCTCACCGGAATTCTGCAGGATACTTTTGATCGGGGCGGAAACGTAGTCATTCCCTCTTTTGCGGTGGGAAGAACCCAGGAAATGCTCTATTTTCTCCGGGAGATCAAAGAACGGAGACTCGTTCGGGGACATGAAGGCTTCCAGGTTTATGTGGATAGTCCTCTGGCCGTACAGGCAACTACCATTTTCAACAAAAATATGTATGAATGTTTCGACGAGGTCACACTGGAATTGGTAAAGAAAGGGATCAATCCCATCGCTTTTCCGGGGTTGAATCTGTCCATTACCAGCGATGAATCTAAAGCCATTAACTTTGATGACGAACCCAAGGTGATTCTTTCCGCTTCCGGTATGTGCGAGGCGGGCCGTATCCGCCACCATCTGAAGCATAATCTCTGGCGGGAGGACAGCACCATTCTTTTTGTAGGCTACCAGGCCGTGGGAACCCTTGGACGGGCCATTGTGGAAGGTGCTTCTACGGTGAAGCTTTTCGGCGAGGAGATTGAGATCCGGGCCAAGATTATGAAGCTGGCCGGTATCAGCGGCCATGCGGATAAGGAAGGGCTGATTTCCTGGCTTCAGGGCTTCCAAAAGAAACCCAAGAGAGTGTTCGTAGTTCATGGAGAGGACACGGTCTGCGATCATTTTGTGGAGTGTCTGGAGAACAATTATGGCTATAATGCCAGAGCACCTTACAGCGGCGGATGCTATGATCTGATTACCAATACTCATCTTGAGGTGGGCAATAAGATACGCATTGAGAGAGATAAAAAGCTTGCCAAACCGTCATCAACCGTTTATGATAGATTGGTGGAGGTTGGAAAGAGACTTATGCGCCTGATCGATAAGAGCAAGGGATGGGCAAATAAGGATCTGGCCAAGCTTGCGGATCAGCTGCAGGCGCTCTGCGAAAAATGGGAAAAATAACGGGGGATAAGATAAGATTATGTCGCATAATGAAAGAGACCGGGAGATGAGTCCGGCGGAACGCCGGAGGAGAATGGAGGCCCGCAGAAGAAGGCAGAAGGCGCAGGAACAAAGACGGCGGAAAAAACTGATGCTTCTGATCGGCGGAGGCGCAGCCGCCCTTGTTGTGATTGGAATTGTTATCTTTGCCGTCAAACATTTTATTTCCGGCGGTCCGGCAGCCATTGCTTCAAAAAACGGAAGCTATGTCATTGTGATTGATCCCGGCCATGGCGGAGAGGATATGGGCATGAGCAATGGTGAGGCGAAAGAAAAACAAGTGACTCTGGACATTTGCTCCAAGCTGAAGGTAATGCTTGAAAGCCAGGGCTGTCAGGTTGTTATGCTCCGTGAGGATGATACAAGGATCTCCAAAGAGGAGCGGGTACAAAAGGCCAATGAAGCTCAGGCGGATCTTTTGGTGAGTGTCCATTGCGGCTATTCCGATAACAGCAGTATCTCAGGAGCCGTAAGCCATTATAAAAAGGGCAGCAAAGAGAGCCGCTATCTGGCGGAAATGATTGAATCGGCCCTGGTCAAAGAGAGCGGAGCCCTAGACGGCGGTTCCGGGGAAGGCTCCTACAGTATTCTTTCCGACACAGAGATGCCTGCGGTTCTGGTGGAGGTAGGCTACATCAGCAATATGGAAGAAGCCGGCAGCCTTACAGATGACAGTTACCAAAATGACGCGGCAAAAGGAATTGCAAAAGGGATTATTATGAGTCTGGAAAAAAACGAATAATTGGTGTATACTATTTATATAGGTAAAGAGCTGCAAGACACGTTTTACAAATCCGTACCGCAAAGCGAAACATTTTTATATGATACGGACAGTTTCAGAAAGGGGCGACACCAATATGGCAAATAATACGGTTATTACAATCGGACGTCAATACGGCAGCGGCGGGCACGACATCGGAATCAAATTGGCACAGGAGATGGGAATTCCCTTCTATGACAAGGAGCTTCTCTCAAGAGCAGCCAAGGACAGCGGCCTGTGCCGGGAGCTTTTCGAGAATCACGATGAGAAGCCTACCAACAGTTTTTTGTATTCCCTGGTGATGGATACTTACTCTACCGGCTATTCCTCGGCGGCGTTTTCCGAGATGCCTTTGAATCACAAGGTTTTTTTAGCACAGTTTGACAGCATCAAGAAGATTGCGGCGGAGGGGCCCTGCGTCATTGTGGGGCGCTGTGCGGACTATGCCCTTGAGAATGTTCCGGGTGTGGTCAATGTTTTCCTCTATGCAGACCTTCCCTCCCGGATTGTCCGCATTGCCAGACGGCACGATCTCACTGATGCCAAGGCCAAGGATCTGATCCGCAAGACGGATAAAAGCCGGGCCAGCTACTACAATTATTACACCAGTAAAAAGTGGGGAGAGGCCTCAGGCTATGATCTGTGTCTCAATACCAGCTCCCTGGGCATTGACGGCACGGTTCATCTAATCCGGGAATTTGTTACATACAAAGAAAAAGAACATGAGAGAATTTAGTCTATGAAATTTGTCATACAGAGAGTGTCCCATGCATCGGTAACGGTGGATGGGACTGTTATTGGAACTATAGGAAAAGGTTATCTGGTTCTCATCGGCGTGGGCCAGGGGGACACCAGGGCGGAGGCGGACAGGCTGGTAAAAAAGATGCTTGGCCTGCGGATTTTTCCCGACGGAAACGGTAAGATCAATCTGTCTTTAAAGGATGTGGACGGGGAGCTTCTTTTGGTTTCTCAGTTTACCCTCTATGCGGACTGCAGCCACGGCAACCGGCCGGGCTTTACCAATGCGGGAGATCCAAAGCTTGCCTGTGAGCTGTATAAGTATATTATCGAGAGCTGTCAGGGACAGGTTTCCAAGGTAGGAACAGGAAGCTTCGGTGCGGATATGAAGGTGGAGCTTGTAAATGACGGACCCTTTACCATCATTCTGGAGTAGCTAGAAACAGGATGTATTCCAGGAACCTTGAATACATCCTGCTAATATATAAAGGAGAACATATATGAGTAAAAGAAACGATATCCACAAGGTTTTGATTATCGGTTCCGGCCCCATTATTATCGGCCAGGCCTGTGAGTTTGACTATTCCGGCACACAGGCGTGCAAGGCGTTAAAGCAGCTGGGCTATGAGATCGTATTGGTAAATTCCAATCCGGCCACGATTATGACCGATCCAGAAACCGCAGACGTAACTTATATTGAGCCGCTCAATGTGGAACGGCTGACACAGATTATTGAGAAAGAAAGACCAGATGCCTTATTGCCGAATCTCGGCGGACAGTCCGGTCTTAATCTTTGTTCGGAACTTTCCAAAGCCGGTATCCTGGAAAAGTACGATGTGAAGGTTATCGGTGTCCAGGTGGATGCCATTGAGCGCGGCGAGGACCGAATTGAGTTCAAGAATACCATGGACAGCCTGGGGATTGAAATGGCCCGAAGCGAAGTGGCTTACAGTGTGGACGAGGCAGTCGCCATCGCGGATAAGCTTGGTTATCCGGTAGTTCTGCGTCCGGCCTACACCATGGGCGGCGCCGGCGGCGGTCTTGTGTACAATGTGGAGGAGCTGAAAACCGTTACTGCAAGGGGCTTGCAGGCCAGCCTGGTAGGGCAGGTGCTCGTGGAAGAATCCATCCTTGGTTGGGAGGAGCTCGAGCTTGAGGTTGTCCGGGACAGTAAGAATAATATAATTACCGTCTGCTTTATTGAAAATATCGATCCCCTGGGAGTACATACGGGAGATTCCTTCTGCTCCGCTCCCATGCTGACCATTTCTGAGGATATTCAAAAGAGGCTTCAGGAGAAATCCTACCGCATTGCGGAGGCTATCCAGGTAATCGGCGGAACGAACGTACAGTGGGCTCATGATCCGGTCAGCGACCGGGATATTGTCATTGAGATCAATCCCAGAACCTCCCGTTCCTCCGCGCTGGCGTCTAAGGCGACGGGCTTCCCCATTGCCCTTGTTTCCGCCATGCTGGCCTCCGGTCTTACTCTGGATGAGATTCCCTGCGGCAAGTACGGAACCCTTGACCGTTATGTACCGGGCGGGGATTATGTGGTAATCAAATTTGCCCGCTGGGCCTTTGAGAAGTTCAAGGGTGTGGAGGACAAGCTGGGAACCCAGATGCGCGCCGTGGGCGAGGTTATGAGTATTGGCAAGACCTACAAGGAAGCATTTCAGAAGGCGATACGAAGCCTGGAAAACGGCCGTTACGGCCTGGGCTTTGCCAAGGATTTTCACGGGAAATCCAAGCGTGAGCTTTTAAAGCTGCTGGATACGGCCACCAGTGAGCGGCAGTTCGTGATGTATGAAGCACTCCGTAAAGGCGCCACGGTGGAAGAGCTCCATGAGCTGACTAAGATCAAGCATTACTTTATTGAGCAGATGAAGGAGCTGGTAGAAGAGGAGGAGATGCTTCTGTCCACCAGCCATGGGAAAGTGCCAGAGGCGGAGGCTCTTAAGAAAGCAAAGGAGGACGGATTCTCCGATCGGTATTTAAGTCAGATATTGGAGGTTCCCGAGACGGATATCCGTAAGAGCCGTATTGCCATAGGCGTAACAGAGGCGTGGGAGGGTGTTCATGTAAGCGGAACAAAGAACAATGCTTACTATTATTCGACCTACAATGCGCCGGATCACAGCACTGTCAATACGGACAGGCCCAAGATTATGATCCTGGGCGGCGGCCCCAACCGGATCGGGCAGGGAATTGAGTTTGATTACTGCTGCGTCCATGCGGCCATTGCCCTTAAAAAGCTTGGCTTTGAGACAATCATTGTGAACTGCAATCCTGAAACGGTTTCCACGGATTACGATACTTCGGATAAACTGTATTTTGAGCCCCTGACCCTGGAGGATGTCTTAAGCATCCACGAGAAGGAGAAGCCGGCAGGTGTAATTGCCCAGTTCGGCGGCCAGACACCTCTTAATCTGGCGGCGGAGCTTGAAAAGAACGGCGTGCGGATCTTAGGCACCAGTCCGGAGATTATTGATCTGGCGGAAGACCGTGATCGGTTCCGGGCGATTATGGAGAAGCTGGAGATTCCCATGCCGGAAGCAGGAATGGCGGTCAACGCGGACGAGGCTCTGGCTATTGCGGAGAAGATCGGTTATCCTGTTATGGTGCGTCCTTCTTACGTACTGGGCGGCCGGGGGATGGAGGTAGTTCATGATTCGGACAGCCTGATTGATTATATGCGCGCGGCTGTGGGAGTGACGCCGGATCGCCCCATCTTAATTGACCGTTTTCTGCATCATGCCATGGAGTGTGAGGCGGACGCTATCTGTGACGGGACCCATGCCTTTGTTCCGGCTGTGATGGAGCATATTGAGCTGGCCGGAGTTCATTCCGGTGATTCGGCCTGTATACTGCCTTCCTTAAATATTTCGGAGGAGAATCTTAGGACGATTAAGGAATATACGAAGAAGATTGCGGAGGAAATGCATGTCTGCGGTCTTATGAATATGCAGTATGCCATTGAGGACGGAAAGGTGTTTGTTCTGGAGGCCAATCCCAGAGCTTCCCGTACTGTGCCGCTGGTATCTAAGGTCTGCAACATTCGGATGGTGCAGCTGGCCACCCAGGTAATTACGGAGGAACTGACAGGAACCCCCTCACCGGTTCCGAATCTCAAGGAGAGCCATTTCCATCATTACGGAGTGAAGGAGGCCGTGTTCCCCTTCAATATGTTCCAGGAGGTAGACCCCCTTCTCGGACCGGAGATGCGCTCTACGGGCGAGGTACTGGGACTTGCCTCCAACTTCGGAGAAGCCTTCTACAAGTCTCAGGAAGCCACACAAACATGCCTGCCCCTGTCGGGGACGGTTCTGATCAGTGTCAATGATCAGGATAAGCCGGAGGTCCTACAGGTAGCGCGGGGCTTTTATAAGGACGGATTCTCCATTATGGCTACGGGACGCACCTATGATATGATTGCTGCGGACGGGATTCCCGCGAAGAAGGTGAAGAAGCTCCAGGAGGGGCGGCCGAATATTATGGACGCCATTGCCAACGGGGAGATTCAGCTGATTGTCAATACACCCTCCGGCAAGGAGAGCCGGTACGATGACAGCTATATCCGCAAGGCCGCTATTAAGGGGAAGATTCCTTATATGACTACCATGGCAGCGGCTATTGCCACTACGGAGGGAATCCGCAAGGCGAAGGAAAAGGGCGGTAAGCTGGAAGTGAAGTCGCTGCAGCAGCTGCACAGTGAGATTGAAATGTTATAGTTAGTCAAAATGAAAAAGAGATTTGCTTCCGAGAATGATTTTTGGAAGCAAATCTCTTGCACGGCAAAGACTATTTACGAAAGCCTTCGGAGAGCTTCCGAATAAACTCCGAATCCTCATAAGGCTTGTAAATCCCCTCCAAAACGGCCCGAAACATACGCTCCGAAGTTCCCGGATGCTCCTGGTTCAGACTGCGGAGCAGATTCTTGGCATATTCCCGTTTGGTATGCCCGTCGGCCGGACAGGGGCTTTTGCAGACAGGCAGATTGTATTTGTGCCGGAAGCCTATAACATCCGCCTCATCCACATATATCAGAGGACGGATCACGGTCAGATCCATCCGATCCAGATACGTAACCGGCGCAAAGGTATGAAAACGTCCCTCAAAGATGAGAGAGAGCAGCATGGTTTCCACCACATCGTTTTTGTGATGGGCATAGGCTACCTTGTTACAGCCCGTTTCCTTGATGGCCTGGTTTAAGGCCCCCTTCCGCATCTTGGCACAGAGGGCACAGGGATTGCTTTCCTTACGTACACGGAAGATGATATTGTAAATATCTGTGGGAACAATCGTATAATGAACCCCCATTTCCCTGCACAGGGCTTGTATTCCGCTTAAATCAAAGTCCGGAAAGCCTAAGTCTACCGTAATAGCCTCCAGCTCAAAGGCGGCCGGATAGAAGCGTTTAAGGCCGTTAAGGGCATAGAGCATGGCCAGGCTGTCCTTTCCGCCGGAAATTCCCACGGCAATTTTATCCCCTTCCCGTATCATATGGTAATCATCCACGGCTCTGCGTGTATAGCTTAAGAGCTGCTGCAGCTTCATATGGTAAATGCCTTCCTTCCACTGTTTTCGAGATCTGTCCCGGACATCATAACATGAAGGGGAGAGGATTGGCAAGTGAAATATCTTTGTATCTTTTTATACTTGAAATTTCGGCGTTTGTCTTGAATTACTGCCATAATTATGATAAATTGTTAAAAGGAGCAACAGAAAGGAAGGAAAGATAAAATGACAATTAGAGAATGTTATGATGCTATGGGAGGAAATTATGCGGACGTAGAGGGGCGTCTGAGAACGGAAGAGCGCATTAAGAAGTTTGTGCTTCGTGTTCTCAATGATTCCAGCTATGAGCTGCTTTGTACATCTATGGAAACCCGCAATATGCCGGAAGCATTCCGGGCGGCTCACACCATAAAAGGAATCTGTCAAAACCTTTCTCTGGACCGGCTCTACGAATCCTCTAACCACCTTGCTGAGCTGTTGCGGGACAGGGAGGAATACGGCGCCGACTTAGAGCCTGCATTGGAGAAGGTGAAGGAGGACTACCAACTTACCATTGACTGTATTAAACAGTTAGATTAAGCCGAACAAGCATTATATCTGTTTTTTATTATGAAACAATTTTGTCACCCAAATGCAGGGGTTGTGTAAAAGGCATTTGGGTGACTTTTATTTTTATATCTGGATACTTTTTTATTTATTTGACAAGCTTTATAAAACCGAACAAAAAATCGAACATTTTCCGAACATACGTATTGACAAACAATTGTTCTGTGTGTATAATAACATCATACGGAACAATTGTTCGGAAGGTATGTTCGGAATTTTACTTTAGGGGGAAGTGATATGTGCAGGAGAAGGAAGGTTTTATTAACGGCTTGTTTAACTATTTGTTTAATTTTAGCTTTGGTTTTTACGTTCGGGAGCTTTTTATCAAAGGCTAAGAATAAGGAACTGAAGGTTACTTATTATAAGTATTATACCAACATTGAGATTCAGCCCGGAGATACCCTGTGGGATTTGGCCGATGAATATTTGGAGAATTATGAATCCAAAGAGGATTATATCAACGAAGTCAGCCAGTTAAATTCCATTAAGGACGGCAAGATTATTTCCGGCCAGAATTTGATTATGCCGTATTACTCTACAGAATATAAACTTTAAATTGTCAATTGCCTGGAGGGTTTTAAAGAGGCCGCCTTGCGGATGATATTTAAATGATCCGCAAGGCGGTTTTCGAATTTTTATAGTTACCTTTAAGATGTTTATAAAGATATACATAAAGTCCACAAAGTCACCTTATACGGATGTAACATATATAGAAGATGAGTTAATCCTATTGAGTTAATCCTATAAATAGATCTATGTGACAAACACATGTTTTTCGCATAGATCTATATGCATTTAATTGAATAAAAAAACATCTGCCGCAAAAGCTGTTTTCAGAAGCTCTTTTGTTCCGAAAAAAGCTGCAGGTTTTTTTCCGATACACATTGGCTTCTTTACAACAAGCTCTTGGACAGATGTCAGGCATCCAAAGCAGGCCGGGAAAGGCGTGAGTAAGCTGAATGCCGTCACAGCTTATCAGACCTTTTATTCTGCACCGCTTAAGGATGGTACGGTTCCACAGTGAGCATTCCATATGACACAAATTGCCTTATGAACCCTGTAAGCATAAAAATGCCTGCTTCCATAGAAACAGACCGATACAAAAAGCCATAAGGCACTTTCAGGACTGAACTTTCTTCGGAAGTCTCTCCTTAAGTATTGAGCAGGTTTCCTGGCTTACAGATCTGCATATTTTCCTTTCCTTCTCATACAAAAAGTTGTACAATGGATTTGTCAGGAAATACTCCCTGTTTACAGTGACCGGATCGCTTAGGATTTACACCTGATTCCCTTTTCCCTGTCAGAATTCTATATCAGAACAGGCACTCAATACTTTATATGGAATTGTACTTAAATATTATAACATTGACACCTTCATACGTCAACGGATATCTGACAAGCATTGATTTACATAACAATATTACGGTAACCAATCGGAAAGGAAGCCTTTACCAATGGAATACAGAACCTATCATGAACAAAACGACATGGAAAATATCCGCAAGCTTCGGGAGGTTTTAAAAACGCTTCCCCCGTTTGCGAAGGATTATTTCCGGGCTGTGGAGCCAACTACCTCCACAAAAACCCGGATTTCCTATGCATATGATATCCGTGTCTTTTTCCGGTTTCTTATAGAGGAAAATCCTCTTTATAAAAATTATCAGACAATGGATTTCAAGCTGAGCGATTTGGAGCGGATTGAGGCGGTGGATATTGAAGAATACCAGGAGTACCTGAAGCTGTATCAGAAAAAGATCACTGTATCCGGTACGGATAAGGAGAAAGAAGTCTTCGGCAGCATCGATGTGACCAACGGTGAGCGGGGCCTGAAGCGAAAAATGTCTGCTTTGCGGAGCTTTTATGCATATTTTTATAAGCGGCAGCTTCTGGAGCACAACCCCACCGTATTTGTGGACATGCCCAAGCTTCACGACAAGGCCATTATCCGCCTGGATGTGGATGAGACAGCCCGGCTGCTGGATTTTATTGAGCATGGAGGCGACGGGCTTACGGGACAGAAAAAAGTCTACTATGAAAAAACAAAGGAACGGGATCTTGCCATTGTCACACTCCTTTTGGGAACCGGAATCCGTGTCTCCGAATGTGTGGGCCTTGATATAACGGATGTTGATTTTCGCAACAACGGAATCAGGGTGACACGTAAGGGCGGCTCTGAAATGATTGTTTACTTTGGGGACGAAGTGGAACAGGCTCTGCGGAATTATATTAACGGAAGCCGTAAGCAGGTGATTCCTCAGGAAGGACACGAGCTTGCACTCTTCTACTCCACTCAGAAAAGGCGAATCGGCGTAGGCGCCGTGGAAAACCTGGTAAAGAAGTATGCGAAACAGGTAACGCCTCTTAAAAAAATCACCCCCCACAAGCTCCGCAGCACCTACGGAACCACTCTGTATCAGGAAACAGGTGATATTTATCTGGTTGCGGATGTGCTGGGCCATAAGGACGTAAATACCACCTGGAAGCATTATGCCGCGCAGGATGAAAACCGACGTCGGATGGCCGCCAAGGCGGTAAGACTCCGGGAGGATTAAGCATGAACAGCCGGAAGTAGCAGTTCCGATATAAAAGCAGTCATTTCAGGACCATATCCTGCAATGACTGCTTTTTAAAGATCAAATTTTCATTTGTTTTATGGTTTACTCTACCACCAGCTCATTCCAACGGGTATCCGGTACAAACCCAATATAGGTCTTTCCCGTATTTACCTGAATCTCATCTGCGGTCATATCAAAATAGATGGTGCGTCCCTGCTCGGAGGTCTTGCTCCAGCTGATTGGAATAGCCTTTCCGTCGGTAATATAATAACCCTCACCGGAGCCCAGGCAGTTCCAAACCATGTACCCGTGATCGTCCAGCTGACTGAAGGTCATTTTCTGAAGAATCACGTTTTTGAAAGCCAGCTGCTGGTTTCCATTACCCGGATCCTTGTGTGCGCTGTTGTACTCGGAATACAGATAGGTACCGGTTGCCTCATCATAATCAAGCTGAGAACCGTTGTGGCCAAAGGGAAGATCCACCAGGGTGCAGTCAAAGCAGCCGGCCTTCTCTTCCATCTTCACAGGCTTCTTTTCGGAAACAAATTCAAAATGCGGCTCCGTGGGCCTGTAATCATTGTACTCTCTGTCTACCTTCGTATTGCGGAAATTCTTATCCATATCTCCGGGAAGAATGTACTCGGTAAACTCTCTTGGCTTTCCGTTGTTCACACGCGAAAAGGTTCCGCTGAAATGATCCACATAGGGATTATTCAAATATGTATTAATATAGAAAGGTCCTCCATCGTGACAGACGATGGCGTTCCATTCTGGCGCAATCATCAGGTTGGTGGGACGTACGCTTCGTACACTTCCGATCTGATCCACGCTGTCATAATCCTTAAAAAGAACCATAAAACGGGTAATCTGATCATTCAGGGTACTGTTCATCATCTCATAAACAATATCTGCCTTTGTAAGTCCATAGTGAGGCAGGGCCGTCTTCTCATTGTCCACCATTACGGCGATGGGCCGCTGCTCTTTCAGATCTTCGCTGATCCATTCGTTGGTCAGCTCGCTGCGGTACATACCCTCCGGGGCAATCTCCGGTTCTTCCTCCTCTTCTTCCTCTTCGGGTTCCTCCGGCTCTTCCTCAATAACTTCGTCCTCTGTGGAAAATTCCTCTTCCGCCGGAGCTGAAGCAGGTTCCTCCTTTTTTCCACAGCCTGTGACACCGATACTTACGGTCAGTGCCAACAAAATCCACAGCATTCTCTTCCTCATAAGTAGTAAGTTCCTTTCTGTTTTCCTGTTGTGTGATGAATTATTACAATTCGTAACAATTATATCATAGACTTTTAAAATTTACTAGGAAATTTTTCAAATTATATGGGAAAAAACAGAACAAATTTTCTAAACATTTGTTTGCTTTTCACCCGAACATATGTTATACTATATATGATATATAGGTTCAACCGACAAGCCCAACATTAAGATATAAGGAGGAACGTATCTATGTCCTATGGTAAAATCACAAAAAAGCAGACCGAGATTTTGGAATATATTAAATCACAGATATTGAATAAGGGCTATCCCCCTTCAGTGCGGGATATTTGCGAAGCCGTGGAACTGAAATCCACTTCATCGGTACATTCTCACTTGGAGACTCTGGAAAAGAACGGATATATCCGCCGGGATCCCACCAAACCCCGTGCCATCGAGATCATTGATGACAATTTTAATCTGGTACGCAGAGAGGTGGTCAATGTTCCCATTGTAGGCAAGGTAGCTGCCGGACAGCCCATTCTTGCCGTTGAGAATGTGGAATCCTACTTCCCCATTCCTATGGAGTTTATGCCCAATGAGCAATGCTTTATGCTTAAGGTACAGGGAGAATCCATGATCAATGCAGGGATTTTTGACGGCGATACACTTTTGGTGGAACAGCGCCAGACAGCGCGTAACGGGGATATTATTGTAGCGCTGGTGGATGACTCCGCTACCGTGAAGACCTTCTATCAGGAAGCGGATCACATCCGTCTGCAGCCGGAGAACGATACCATGGAGCCAATCATCGTTTCGGATTGCCAGATTCTCGGAAAGGTATTCGGAGTCTTCCGGTTTTTTCACTAATTTTATCTCAGTATAACAAGCGAGGCAGATTACATAATATTATTACGTAACCTGCCTCTTATATTTCCGTACTTTCCTGCTTCCGCCCCTTTTATAAGCGCCAAAGGCTTGCTGCGCTGCAAGCATGATGCTCTGTCCGCATACTGCGGCGGCTTTTACTTTGGCCTGTTCAAAAAAGCAAATGGGTTTTCCGGAGCTTCGTGTAAAAAATGCATCATCATATAAGCACACATTAAAGAAACATTTTCTTCTTTTAAAATACGTGCAATTTCCGTTCGATCTGCTAAAACAACCTCAATTTCCTCCGTCTCCTCCTGCCCCTTACTTGAGATCTCTCCGTCGGCCCAGCCAAAAACGGCTGCACAGGATTCATCTGTCATCCCGATGGTTGTAAAGTAAGGCCTGGAATACATGGGATCTGCCTCCAAGGGATGCAAGGTCAGCCCTGTTTCCTCCCGAAGCTCACGGATTCCGGCAGTTTGAAAATCCTCTCCAGTGTCAACCAGCCCGGCAGGAAATTCATAAATATAGGTACCGATGCTGTAGCGGTACTGACGAATCAATACAACACGATCCCGCTTTTCCCCATAAAGAGCATAAATAATCACACCGTCCGGCTTATTCTTCCCTGTGGAAAGCTTTAAGTCCTCTTTGCGCTGTGCCCTAGATGCCACGTGGTAGGCATGTTTTCCGCCGTTTTTATCCTCCACATCCAGATCATACATATTCAGAAAACGGTTGTTGGTGATCTTGGTAATATTCAGTATCTTTCCCATAAGGCTCCTCCCGAAAACATCTTCAAATTCAAATGCAGTATCACAGCCATACCTCACATAAATCTGCAAAGAAGAATGGGCAGAAATACGGCCGGTATGGAATTCATTACACAGATTTTATTTTTAAAGAGCATATTAATGGCAACTCCCATAATTAAGAGAGAGCCTACACAGGTCATTTCATTGATCACGGATTCCGTCAGAAAAGGACCGATAAACTGTGCGCACAGAGCCAGTCCGCCCTCATAGACAAGGCAGAGGATGCCTGCATATAAAACTCCGAAGCCCAGACTGGAAGCAAGAACCACAGCCGCTATTCCGTCAATGAGTGATTTGGCAAATAAAGTGCTGTGATCCAAGGAAAGGCCGCTTTGCAGGGAGCCGACAATTGTCATAGCCCCCGTACAGAACAAAAGACTGCTGGTAACAAAGCCTTCCGCCACGGATACCCTGCTGTCCTTGGAGCGGAACTTTTTTTGAATCCACTGTCCAAGCCGCTCCATTTGTTCATTCAGGTTCATAAGCTCTCCGATGACAGTTCCGACGGCCATGGACACAATGGCAATTAAAACATTTTCTCCCTCAAAGGCGCCGCTTATCCCGATATAAATCACACAGAGGGAAAGGCCCTTCATAATGGAATCTCCCATGCGCTCCGGCAGCCCCTTTTTCAAAAGCAGTCCCAGTGTACCGCCGGCAAATACGGCCAGTGCGTTTACCACCGCTCCTGTCAATATCATTTGTTTCATCCTCCCGTCAAGCCAAGTCTTCCGCCTGAATCAGTGCACCATCCCGCCAGATGCGCTCCAAATCATAGAAAAGGCGGTTTTCTTCGTCAAATACGTGAATAATAATATCGCCGTAATCGAGAAGAATCCAATTGGCCGTTTGATAACCCTCTACCTGCCTGGGATCAAAGCCTGCCTTATGAAGCTCCTCTTCAATGTGGTCCACCATGGCCTGCACCTGGTTCCGATTTGTTCCGCTTGCAATCAGAAAATAATCCGCCAGTACGCTGACCGTGGAAATATCCAAAATACGGATATCCTTTGCTTTTTTATCCTCTAATGCATGAAACGCCTTCTGCGCCATTTCCTTAGACTGCTTTAAAGTCATTGTTCTCCTCCTGTTCAGGTTCTTGCTGCTTCTTATGGTAATATTCATACGCCTTCATGGTCATATTGTCAATCTCGCCGGATCCCTTATCCAGATATTTCAGGGTATCGGAAAGAATCCGGTAGAGCGCCTGATCCAGATCGAGAAATGCCAGTTTGCGGATCTCCTCCAGATTTTCGGCTTTGCTGCGCCGCGGCTCAATGTAATCGGCCACATATACAATTTTGTCAAGCAGGGACATATTGGGCTTCCCGGTCGTATGGTTGAGAATTGCACTGATGATTTCCTTATCCTCCACACCATACCGATCCATAGCGAGAAAGGCTCCCAGCTTTGCATGGAGCAGAAAGGGATTTCTGCGCTCTGTCTCCGAGATCTGGATATTGTGCTTCTCGCAGAGCTTCAGCTTTTTCCCGTTGGGAATACACTTGGCGCAGTCATGAAGCAGACCGGCCAGCTCCGCTTTTTGAATGTCATATTCGTAGCGCATGGCAAGGGCCGCACAGGTATACATAACGCCGAGCGTATGCTGGTAGCGTCCGTCGTCCATCTCATGCTTGATCTTTTTCTGATAAGCCTTCATATCGTAATGCTTCATTTCGATTCCCCATTTCCGTAATCAAAGCTATAGGGACGTAATTTAAAGATATAAGCCCTGTTCCCGAATGTAGGCTTCCACGGTGTCGGGAACATAATACCGGATGCTCCGCCCCTTGCGCACCCGTTCCCGAAGCATATTGGAGGAAATGTCAATGTTGGGAGTCTCCAAAGGCTCAATGCAGGCCCCCATCTCCAGCGCTAACCGCTCCATATGCTTCTTTAATACGGAGGTTTCCATACGATCTCTCGTAGCCGCCAGTATTCGGCAGCATTTGCAGATTCTCTCCGGCTCCTTCCAGGTATGAAAATGTACCAGAGAATCCGCCCCCAGAATAAAATAGTAATCCGTATCCGGATGCTCCTGTGTTAAGAATTCCAATGTCTCATAAGTATAATGGTAATCCTGAGGCGTTTTTTCAAAATCGGATACCCGGAAATGGTCATTATCCGACGCGGCCAGCTCCGCCATACGGGTGCGCTGCTCCATGGACGCATTGACCTGTCCGGGCTTATGAGGCGGATTGCCGTTGGGCATAATCAAAACATAATCCAGTGAAAATGCTTCACAGGCTGTTTCCGCCAAAATCAGATGTCCCGTATGAATGGGATCAAAGGTTCCCCCCAGAATTCCCACCTTTTTTCTTCCTGCCTCCTCAGCAGGGAAGCATGATTCGTTTTTTATCATCCTTGCCCTCTTTGTAGAGTACGATCTTTTTTCCGATCACCTGTACCACCTGGGAATGTGTACGCTCTGCCAGCATTTCCGAAATAACTTTGGGATCGTCCGCACAGTTTTGCAATACACTTACTTTTATAAGCTCCCGCGCCCGTAATGCTTCGCTGATAGCCGAGATCAATTCCGGAGTTACGGAAGACTTGCCTACCTGAAAAATAGGGTCCATTTTCATGGCCAGGCTCTTTAAATAGGCCCTCTGTCTGCTTGTCATATATAAAATCTCCTTCTTTTGCACCATTTACACCGGCCGAACTAACGAAAATATTCAAATGCCAATCCGTACATCCGCACGGTGTCGCCCTCCTGAATACCGGCTTCCTCCAGTTCCTTCAGGATACCGGTATCCTTTAAGAAATTCTGGAAAAAAACAAAGCCCTTCTCCGAATCCAGATTGGTATATCCCAGCATCTTTTCGATCCGCGGCCCCTCCACGATGAAGACGCCTTCCTCCTCCGCAGATTTCTCCACTGTATAGGGAAGCTGGACGTCCATATTCATTTCCTCCGGGAAGAATTCCTGCTCAAATACAATAGGCTCCTGTTCGGTTCCGTTCAATAGCTCCCTAGTATAATACAGAAGCTCTTGAAGACCCGTACCGGCCGCTGCGGATATGGGGAGCACACGGATGCCCTGCGGCTCAAATTCCTTTTTTAAGCGCTCAACGGGATTATCGCCTCCGCCGTCATAGATAGCGTCTATCTTATTGGCTGCGATTATCTGGGGCCTGGCGGCAATCTCTTCGTTGTATGCCTTAAGCTCCTGATTGATGGCATACACATCCGCTACCGGATCCCGTCCTTCCGTAGATGCCGCGTCTACCAGATGGATAATGACGCGTGTACGTTCAATGTGGCGCAGGAATTCATGTCCCAGTCCGACGCCCTCGGAAGCGCCCTCAATAAGCCCCGGAATATCCGCAATGACAAATCCGCCGCCATCCATGTCTACCACGCCCAGATTGGGATTCAGTGTTGTAAAGTGATAATTGGCAATCTTGGGCTGCGCATTGGTGACACGGGAAAGAAGGGTGGATTTTCCCACATTGGGGAAGCCCACCAGACCTACGTCCGCAATTACCTTAAGCTCCAGGAGAACCTCCAGCTCCTGTGCCGGCTGTCCCGGTCTGGCATATTTGGGAACCTGCATGGTAGAGGTTGCAAAATGCTGATTGCCGGCTCCGCCCTGGCCGCCCTTTAAGATGATCTGCCGTGTATTTCCGCCGGACATATCCGCAATCACTTTGCCGCTCTCGGCTTCCTTGATCACGGTTCCCTCCGGCACCTTCAATATGATATCGCCGCCGTTTTTTCCGTGGCAGCGCCGTTTTCCGCCTTCTTCGCCGTCTTCGGCCTTAAACTTCCTTTTATGACGGTAATCGTAAAGGGTGTTCAGGCCTTCATCCACCTGAAAAATCACATCTCCGCCCTTACCGCCGTCACCGCCGTCCGGCCCGCCGTTGGGAACATACAGCTCCCGACGAAAGCTTACATGGCCGTCGCCGCCTTTGCCGGAACGAATAAAAATTTTTGCTCTGTCTGCAAACATCAAAATACCTTTCTTATGGAACAAATACCTGCCGGGCTTTCTCCCGGCTTTGACGTATTAGTAAAAGAGGCTTCAAATCTACCGACTTGAAGCCTCACAAACAACCTATTCTGCTGCTACCGGAACGATAGAAACCTGTTTCTTATCTCTTCCTTTTCTCTCAAAACGAACAATACCGTCTGTCAAAGCAAACAGGGTATCATCTCCGCCGCGTCCTACATTCACACCCGGGTGAATCTTGGTTCCACGCTGTCTGTAAAGAATGTTTCCGGCCTTTACAAACTGTCCGTCCGCTCTCTTTGCGCCCAAACGCTTAGCCTCGGAATCTCTGCCGTTCTTGGTAGAACCAACTCCCTTTTTATGAGCGAACAACTGAAGGTTCATCTGTAACATAGTCTTACACCTCCTTGCATATCAACCTGATATACTGCTTTCCATAGTTATTCTGAATGTCTGTTATGCCAAGCACCATGGAATCCATCAAAAGCTCCGTCTTGAAAGACGGGCGGCTTTTGAACTGACAGGTAAGAAATCCGTTCTTCTCCTCTGCCGAAAAATCATCCTCCGTAAAGGCTTCTATGGAATTCACCGTATTTACGGTCAAAGCACTGACTGCCGCGCAAATGATATCATAACCCTCCTGGGCATAGCCGGCATGTCCCTCCACGGAAAAATGATGATATTTACCGGAATCCTTATATATGGTAACCGTAATCATAACAACCTATTCCGCTGCTACTGCTTCGGCCTCTTCCGCAGCCTTCTTTGCACGTGGCTTCTTAACGGCGATCTTCTCGATCTTTACTTCCGTGTACTGCTGTCTGTGGCCGTTCTTCTTGTGATATCCGCTTTTTCTCTTGTACTTGTAAACGATGACCTTCTTGCCTTTTCCGTCACCGACTACCGATGCGGTAACAGTTGCTCCGGCCACGGTGGGGGTTCCAACTGTCATGGTATCTCCGCCTACTGCCAGAACCTGATCAAATTTATACTTTGAACCGGCCTCCACACCAAGCTTCTCCACTCTGATAACATCGCCCTCGGATACTTTGTACTGTTTACCACCTGTTGCAATAATTGCGTACATATGGCACCTCCTATTATCATTACTCGCCAGCTTCGGTGATGTATCTTTGAAAAAAATACATACTTCTACCCCACTGTGCGGCATCCATAATAGATTAGCATGGATAAGGGGCAATGTCAAGAATTTTTTGGAAAAATAATTCTTGACATTGCCCCGAAATCTTTTCCTCTAGCTGCGGATAAATTCCTCGTACAGCTTCTCCCTGGAATCCATATTTACACAGAGCTGAATACGGCTGTCATCATTGAGAAGCTCCGCCAGCTGGGCCAGCACATCCAGATGGCTGTTGGAATCCTCGGCCGCCAGGGTAATAATGAGACGGACGGTATCCTTTTTATTCGGGAAGGATATGGGCCGGCGAAACAGAGTAAGAGCAAGCTGCTTTTTCACCACGCCGTCCTCCGGTCTTGCATGGGCCAGCGCCACGTCCGGACACAGCACATAGTAGGCGCCGTGCTTTTTGGTGGTTTCAATAATGGTCCGGGGATACTGCTCCGTAATATAGCCCTGCTCCACCAGAGACCGGGCGGAAATCTCAATCGCCTGCTCCCAATCGCAGGCTTCCTCAATAATACGTACATTTTCCGGCTTTAACATTTCGGTTATCATATTATTATCCCATCTAGCTGTTTAAATAAGCTTTAATTTTCGATTCGATTTCTTCGTAATCCGTCAGATGCTCCAGCGGAATGGCATCTCCTGCCCGGGCACATTCCTCATAAATATCTGCGGAACAGACAAAGAGATCCGCCGCGCCGGGAACCGCATCATACGTACCGGCATGCTCTACAAGCACATCCTCCATGCCGAGGCTTTCCATTACCTTCTTTACATTCATAGCCACCAGGAAGGAGGAACCCATTCCCGTCATGCAGCAGCACAAAATACTGTTGATTTCTTTCATTATATAACTCCTTTCCTCCCGTCTTATACGGGAAAGTCACGATTGTTTTAAGCCTCCTCAGTCATGCCTGCCTTATTCTTGGTCAGAACACTGTAAATAATAGGTGCAAGGAATACCAGAACGGATGCAATCAGGAATCCGGTGCTTCCTATGGCTCCGACCTGTGTATTGAACATGCCGACCACGGTTGCGTCCGCACCGCCGAAGGTGGTTCTCTCCACGTTGACGCCGCCGAATTTAATCAGCAGAGCCGGGAACAGAGCAATGGTAAAGCCCGTGATCAGCGAACTGATAATTACGCCGCGGAGACCGCCCTCCTTGTTGGCCACACAGCCGACGGTCGCTCCGTAAAAGAACGCGGTAAACAGAGAAGGCAGTATCAGCGGAAGCTCCAGTGCGGTCCCGGCCAATGCCAGCTGCAGGAAGAAGGCCAATACGCCGCCAATAGCCGCACACAGGAAGCCGATCAGTACGGAATTGGGCTGATAGGGATACAAAATCGGAATATCAAGTGCAGGAACCGCATTCTTGATAAATTTTTCCGCAACACCCTTGAAAGCCGGAATCAGCTCCGCTACAATCATGCGCACGCCGGACTGAATCACGTAGATGGATACCGCGAACTGAACGCCGTAGGTAATGGAGAAGATAATAAAGTTGGTTCCTCCAAAGGTTGCCGCCGCAAGCTCCGGCTGCTGAACCATACAGATCACGGAAATCAGAATATAAACCAGGGTCATTGCCAGAGACAGGGAGATGGTCAGGTCGCGAAGCACATTGAGTGACTTGGACATATTAATCTTTTCCGCATCCTTCTCTTTATTTCCGGTTGCCTTTGCAATCAGGCCGCCAATCCAGTAGTATACGATTCCCGAGTGACCTACTGCCAAATCCCTCGTCCCCGTAACCTTACAAACGGATTTGTAAATCAATGCCGGGAAAACGGCCATATAGGTTCCGGTTATCAGACCGCCGCAGATAAGCACCTGCCAGGTCGGAAAGCCGAGAGCTCCCAGAGAAATGGCACATACCGTAGAGATCCACATAATTTCATGTCCCGTAAGATAGATGAATTTGAACTTGGAAAAACGGGCCAGTACCAGATTTACAACAAGAGCAATGGCCATAATACCTGATAATGCCGTTCCAAACTGTGCGGAGGCTACCGCAAAGCAGGACTCATTGACCGGAAGCGTGCCGGAAAAGCCGAAGATGCCCTGCATCATATCGCTCATAGGAGTAACGGAACCGATTACAATGCTAGCGCCGCTGCTGATAAGCGTAAAGCCTACAATGGTTTTTACGGTGCCGCGCAGCAGATCATTCCATTTCTTCTTTTGAATGAGCAGGCCGATAAGCACAATCAGCGCGATCAAAATGGTGGGATTTGAGATAAACTGTACAATAAATCCCAAAATTGCCTCAATAACAAACATAACTTTTTCTCCTTTTCTTCTTTTGCTGCCATTCGGCGTAACGGATCGAATGGTTCTGAATCAACAAGCTTCCTGATAAAGTAACTATACACAAAAGAATCCAGAAGAAAAAGCCCAACTTTATTCACAATTTACAGTGCAGAAATCTGTACCTAAACTATTCATCCGTCAGTTTGCTCAAAACATACAGCGCATCTTCCTCACATTGCGCCTCTAAGAGTTCACGCTGCATGGCAGTATTGCCGCTTAGTTCCATAATGTCCTGAAGAATGTGCAGATGCTCCTGATTGTTTGGCGTTGACAAAACAAACAGAAAATGAATGGAGGATTTTCCCATAATATTCAGCCCCTCCTGAAAAATAGTCAGGGTAAGGCCCAGGGAATCCACACCATCCTCCGCATGGGCATGTGCAATTGCCATCTCATCGTTGATTACAAACCATGGGCCGTTGTCGTGAGCCATGGCAATCATGGCGTCAATATATTCCTCACGAATACATTCCAGCTCCAGCAGCGGCAGAGCGGCCTCCCGCACGGCTTTTTCCCAATCTATGTAGGTATGAGGCTCAATTTTGATTTTGCATCTGGCAAGGATATCATAAAGCGTTGCATATTTTTTCTCCGGAATGGCGACAAGTACCCCGCCGGAATTCAAATAGCTGTTCAAATCCTGGCAGATCATCTGATAGGTTTCCTCATCCACATGGCTGCGCACGATCTTTAAGAGTGCCTTTACCTGCTGATTGTCGGAACCGGAGCTGATATTTAAAAGCATCATCAGAGACACAATATTGGCCCTGTCCTCCTGGGTCAGAATGGGATGCACAAGGATCATGGGAAAGGAACAGTCAAAGGGAACCGTGGATATAATAAAATCAATCTGTTTTTTGGCCGTGTACCTGGTAATATCATGGGGGCGCACCATATCCACCACTTCAATATTGTCAAACTGCTGTTCAATCTCACTTTTCAAAAGCAGGGAGCTGGTTGTAATATTGGGGCAGGTAATGAGAACCCTTGCCCTGGAAGCCTCCTTCTTTGCGCTGTGCATGTAAACGCCGAAGTGAATGGTCAGATAGGAAATTTCATTTTCATCCAGAAGATAAGGCAGCTCATCCTTAAGAACCTCGCAGCTTGCCTTTGTCATCCGGTAAAGCTCTCCGTAGTCCTCCTGAATCTCCTTAAACAGGGGATTGTTGTTGGGAACCAGATAACAATAGTTAAAATAGGAAAGCTTCATATGGAGATAAAGAGAGGCCGTCAGCTCTTCCCGTCGTTCAAAATCCACACATGCCGTTCGTTCAAAGGTTTCCACCAGCTTAACGGCACAGTCCTGAAGCTTAAGCTCCTCCTTGGGATTTTCATGCATATAAAGTCTGTTGTTGCCGTATCCCAGCAGACAGATGGCAAGATACAGCTTCTCATGCATCTTGATATCCTGAAAAAAGCGATCTACCAGGCAGAACTCTTTGGTGCCGCGCACATACTCGATATCCAGAAGCTGAATCTTGTATACCGCAGGAGTATTGCGTACCACAAGTATCAGGTAAACCAGCTCCAACATACTTCCCTCTTCCAGAATTAAATTCAGCTCTTCTCCTATCTGCTGCAGGATATGCAGATAGGAATCCACGGTTTCCGCATCGAACAGGGCCAGGCCGCTTCCTCCGAAAGGGCTTAGAAGATCCAAAAGCTCCGTTACGTAAAGCAGAAAAACGGAGCGCTGACGAAATATGTCACCGCTGACATAGTATCCCTTCTTCTTTGTATTCATAAGGGAGAGCTGATATCCGGATAAAAGCTTTTTCGCTTCCGCCAAATCGTAGAGCACCGCATTTCTGGATACGCCAAAGTCAGAAATCAGGGTTTCCAGACGCACCTCTTTGGAGGAACAAATAGAAGCACAAATAATATAAGCAATCCGATCACTTTTTTCAAAGGAGCGTCCCTTTGTCCTCAAATAATCCTTTAATATCTGCTTCTGTCCTGAAGTAAGCAGATATGTGCCGTCTTCCCGATCCAGGGACCCGGCGTCTAAGGTCTTCAGCAGATGACGAATGTGATTTAAATCATAGTAAACACTTCTTTTAGAGATTCCGGATCCCCGGACAATCTGCTCAAGGCCCGAAGTTTCCGTTTCCTCCAAAAGAAATTTCAACACCTTTCGTGTGCTTTTTGTCAATGAGACTTCATATTGATTCATGTTCCACCTGCTCTTTTAAGGTTTTCCGCACCTTTTTCCGTGTAAGCTCCACAAGCCCTAAGGGAGTCATATCAACGAGAACAGTTTTTACAGGGTCCTTTTGAAGCTCCTGCGCCAGGGTATCCATCAGGCTTTTGCGATCCGCTTCCTCCTCCATATCAATAAAATCTACAATGATAATCCCCGACAGATTGCGCAGGCGCAGCTGGCGTGCCAGCTCCCTTGCCGCTTCCTGATTGATGCGCAGGAAGGTTTCACGCAGCTTTTTGTGCCCGTCGTATTTCCCCGTATTCACATCCACCACGGTCAGGGCTTCCGTAGGCTGAATCACAAGGTACGCCCCTGACTTCAGCCATACGCGCTCCTCCAGAGCATGCTTAAAAGCCGTACTGATCCCATAAAAATGATCCATAGAAGGACTTTTCTCCTCATAAAAACGCAGCTTATCCTTATCCTCCGGCTGATATTCCGCTAGATATGCCGAAATCTCCTCAAAAATCTGCGGGTCATCTGTTACAATCTCCTGAAGCTCTTCTGTCTTTAAGCTGCGGATGCCGGCCATGTAGGCAGGTGGTTCCTGATAGAGCCTGGAAAAGCAAATCCGGTGCCTCCCCTCGTTCAAAACTTTATGACAGGCGTCAGATAGGCGTTTATATTCCTCCTCAAGAGCTTCCGCTGAGGCATAAGCGCCGTTTGTTCTCACTATCACTCCAAACTCTTCCCTGGGAAAGGATGACGCAATCGCTTTCAGCCGTTCTTTTTCCTCAGGAGGAAGCTTCGCGGACAGGCCGATCTCCTTCCTGCCCGTAGTAAGCACCAGATATTTTCCGGGAAAATTCAAATTGCAGGTAACCGTAGGCGCTTTTGTCTTTACCGCCTCCCGGCTTACCTGTACCAGAAGCTCATCTCCGGGAGACAGCCGGTTCCCTTTCTTATCCTTGATAAAAATGGGCTCCTCTTTCTCCCGAATGGAATGATAGCAGAGAATTCCGCCCTCAATCTCTATAAAAGCCGCCTCAATATTCTTGACAACGTTTTTTACCTTCCCGATGTAAATATTTCCCAGGATCTGTCTGTCGCCGGAGCGGAAACAGGACAGCTCCGCCGGTTTTCCATCCTCGTAAAAGGCAGAAAGAATCCGCTCCTGCCGCTGTTCCTTCTGCCGTGTAATCAAAAGTTTTCCGTTTTGTCTCATTCTACCCTTTCTCCCAGCGATTCCAGAGATACCAGCCTGCGTTCACCGTCCATTCCCGTATCCGCATACAATTCCAGCCGGTGAATCAAAAGGGCATGCTCGGAAATTGTGATTCCTGCAAAGGCGCCGAAGGCATCCATAACAAGCTCCGGCTTCAGGTTTTCGGCGCTTCCCGCAGCCAATTGAAGAAAAATATGGTCCTCCCGGCGTTCCGAACAGTACAAAAGGGGCCGGATGTCCAGTTCCTGCTCTCCCTTTTTTGTCTTTTTTACCACGGGAATCCGGCTTTGTGCACAAAATGTATCAAAGAGGCTCTCCCACCCCATCTCCGGTTCCATACCTTCCCGGAACCGGACTTCATAATCGGCCGCAGCCGTAAGGGCCATGGCATTGGAAGCCTTTCCGTCGGGGATGCGGCGAAAGGATACGACCTCCACCCCGTCGGCCATCACCTCATTCAGCCGTGCGGCGGCCTCCCGGGAGGAAAGAGGCTCTCCCACCTCAATGTCCAGATACTCGCCGTCGCTGGTAAGCCCGACGCCCAGAGGGGAGGCAAAGGACATAATCATATGAGGGCTGAATCCTTCGGAATAACGGATATCAATGCCCGCCCTGCGCATGGCCTTCTGAAAATAGCGCATCATATCCAGATGACCGATAAATTTCATTTCTCCGTATTTGCGGAATTTGATTCGGATTTTCATAATACCCTAAGCTCCGTTCTTTACTCTTTAGATCTATAAGACTTCTAACCGCTTTTTCACCGGTTTACGTAACAGATACCCGTTCCATAACAGGCAGCTCCGCAGCCGCTGCATTGCTGCCTGCAGTTCAGTGTGACGGTTTCCTCCTGTGCCTTCTCCCATTCCCGGTATAAGAATTTCTTCGTAACACCGCAGTCAACAAAATCCCAGGGGAAAATTTCTTCTTTTCCCCGTGTCCTTGTGGTGTAGAATAAAAGATCCGTTTCCGTCTCCGAAAAGGCCTCCGTCCACCGCTCATTGTCAAAACATTCCGTCCAGGAATCAAAGAGGCATCCCTTTTCATAGGCCCGCAGAAGAAGCCTGGAAAGACGGCGGTCGCCTCTTGCAAATACTCCCTCCAGCACCGTCACATCTGCTTCATGCCAATTGTACTTAATGCTTTTCCGGTTTAACTGATCCTTTATCTCCTGATTCACCGTATGGGCCTTATTGAGAAATTCCTCCTTGGTACACATGGGTGCCCACTGAAACGGTGTGAAGGGCTTGGGAACGAAGAAGGAGGTGCTGACCGTAATCTGGCATTTGCCGTTTCTCTGCTCCTTGGGAATCTCATAATAGCGCTTTGCAATCCTTTCCGCCAGCCAGGCAATGCTCTTCTCGTCCTCCTCCGTCTCCGTGGGAAGGCCCAGCATAAAATACAGCTTCACCTTATTCCAGCCGCCCTCAAAGGCATCCCCGGCGCCCTTAAGAATCACTTCCTCCGTAAGGCCTTTGTTAATAACATCCCGCAGGCGCTGGGAGCCGGCCTCCGGCGCAAAGGTAATGCTGCTCTTGCGGATATCCTGAATCTTGCTCATCACATCCAGAGAAAAAGCGTCAATCCGCAGGGACGGAAGGGAAATATTTACGCCCTGCTCACGGAAATTTTCCATAAGGTAGGTCACAAGCTCCGGAAGCCGGGAATAATCGCTGGAACTGAGGGAGCTTAAGGAGATCTCCTCATGTCCGGTGGATTTCAGCATTTTGTGAGCGGCACTTTTCAGCATTTTAATATCCCGCTCTCTTGTGGGGCGGTACAACATTCCGGCCTGACAGAAGCGGCAGCCCCGGATACATCCCCGCTGAATCTCCAGAACCACACGATCCTGGGTCACCTTGATAAAAGGCACTAAGGGCTTTTCGGGATAAACCGTATGCGTCAGATCCGTTACCGCCTGCCGCCGTACCTTTTCCGGCGCCCGGGGACTCAAAGGCTCCATAGACGCAATGGTTCCGTCCGGGTGGTAGGTTACCTGATAGAGGGAAGGAACATAGATCCCCGGAATTGCGGCGGCTTTTTCCAGAAAGGATCTTCTGCCGCCTCCGCTTTTTTTGTGCTCCCTGTACAGATCCAGGAGCGCATCGTAAGAGGTCTCTCCCTCTCCGATATAGAACAGATCAAAGAAGTCAGCCAGGGGCTCCGGATTGCAGGCACAGGGACCTCCGCCGATTACAATCGGATCGTTCTCCCCCCGTTCCTCTGCCATCAGGGGAATTCCGCTCAAATCTAGGATCTGCAGAACATTGGTGTAGCACATTTCATATTGGAGGGTAATACCCAGAAAATCAAAGTCCTTAATCGGATCCTGGGACTCCAGGGCAAAAAGCGAAATCCCCTGCTCCCGGAGTATCCGATCCAGATCCACCCAGGGAGAGTATACGCGTTCGCACCAGACATCCTCCCTGCGGTTGAACATATCATAGAGGATTTGAATTCCCAGATGGGACATTCCGATCTCATAGACGTCGGGAAAACACATGCAGAACCGGACATTTACCTTGGACTTGTCCTTATAAACCGCATTAATTTCATTGCCGATATAGCGGGCGGGCTTTTCTATTTGTAATAATATGGTATCATCCAGAGCTAATTTTTTCATATTTCCTTCATCCTTATTCATACTAAAAACCGTTGCGGCCTATGCGCCGTCCCTCTAAGGCAGAATCACCCGATCCGGAATCAGGTTGGGAACGCCTACGTGCCAGAAGGCAAACAGGGACAAAAGGCAGGTGCACACCAGAATTCCCCGCAGAAACCTGTCCTTCTCCGGCCGTTCCGTCCGTGCTGTCAGATAGGATACGAAGAACAGAACCGGCAGCAGATAACGTCCCTGGGGCTGAAAATCTATAAACCAGGAATTAAATACAATCAAAGCATACTGCAGAAAGCAGCAGAACATCACGGCGGCATACTCCTGCCATTTCTGCCGGTCCTTCATGCGGATAAATCTTACGGTAATCCAACCCAGAAGAGACAGATATAATAATCCCATCAGCAGATAATACCAATTGCCTTCCCCGAAGGCATAGCTTCCGAAAAAGCCCGCAAAGGTACGGAAAAGATTTTTATGAAACTCATATTTGGTCAGCAGCTCTCCCAGAGTAATGCCCTTTCCGAAGAAGCTCATGGAATATGCCTGCTCAATGGGCGGTGTGGAGGGCTTATAGCCGTATTCCGCCTGCCGCTCCGTCACCTCAATCACCGCTCCCAGCTTGTCAAAGCCGTAATAGGGATAGTCGGTAATCAGATAGCGTATCACAAAGATTCCCAGTGTCAGCCCCGCAAGAATCAGATATTTGCGCAGGAGCGCACCTCTGGCTTTCTTTTCCTGATGCAGAAGCCGTATCAGCAGAATAAGGAAGAGAAAGACAAGTATGGGATAAAAGGAGGCCTTCGCCCACATCAAATGAATAAACAGGATACTTAAAAGGCCATAGTACAAAATATGACGCCTTCCATAAGGCTCCCGAAGAAGGCGGTTCAGCATGCTGTTTTCTTCCAGCAGCTCATAAAGGCTTAAAAAGCCGGCAAAAAAATCCAGAGCATCCGAGGTGGAATAACTGAAAATATACCATACCTGCGGGGTTAAAAGCAGTACAAGTAAAAGCGCGTAATGCTTGCGGATATTCTTGAGGGTAATCCCGGCCATAACGGTAAAAATGACAAGGCTGAACAGACGCATGCGAACCGTGGGATCCGTAAAAAACTGCCCCAGCTTGGCCGCATAAAAATAAAACAAATTCCATTCAAAATGCCGGGAGGTTCCGTATACGGGAAAGCTGTCATTGATGATATCGCTGCGGATATCCGGCGGCATAAAATGCGTAAAATAATAATTCACCGCCGCCTTTACGTCATACTCATCGGGATTCAGCCAGAAGGGGCTGCGAAGCCCCGTATAAATGCAGGTAAAAACCGCCCCCATTAATCCGGCTGCAAAAAGAAAAGCGGCAATTCTCTCGCCCCGGGAAACACGCCCTGTCTCCCGGCAGAGCCAGAGGCACAGGCCCCCAAGAAGAAGCAGTATCATGCCAAAGCCCAGGCACCCAGGAACAAAGACAGGAAAGCGGAACTGACGGTACAGCGCTTGAAACTCCGCGGTGGGAAGAAGCTGGGGGTCCTCTCCCGTCACCTCAAAGGTAAATCCGCCCTCCAAAAGCCGTACATGCTCATTGCCGGTAAAATAGCTTCGAAGCTGTTCCCCCTCAAGACGGATGGTTAAAATGCCGTTTTGCCGGACCGTCAGGCTTTTAAGGGTTACAGGACCGTTATCATATGCCCGATCCAGGGGATCAATCCGTTTTAAGGAACAGTGCCCTCCGTAACGGACATCCAAAAAGGAAATACGGGCGGTTCCGCTGTTAATGACGCGGCTTTTGGCATCGGAGGGACGGACATTTTCTCTTGGACCTGCGTAAATGGTAGTAATGTACTCTCCACTGGGATCCTCGGCAAGCTCCAGAGTCACGGTGGTATATATGGGTGTAAATACCATACACAGAAGCAGCCAGATGACCATGGCGCCTCCCAAAAGAAGCTTATGCTGTTTATAATTGATAAATTGATTCTTTTTCATAATCCTTATTGTAACGGTTTTTCTTCTCATCTGTCAACGCCTGTTGTAATTTATGGTTCTGTGTATAAGCCCCCGGTATCCTCCTGCGCATTCTCCGATACCCAAATGCCGTCCAGCATATGCGCCAGTGTTTCCTCCAGATCCATATCTGCGGCCAGATCTTTACGCACCTCGGCATAGATGCGGGCGCTGTCCACCTCGTAGAAGGATGCTTTTGTATAATCCAGTATCACATAGCACAAAAAAAGACAGAGACAGATATAGAACCGGATGCGGAAGAAGCTGACCGGCTCCTCTGGCTCTGCCATTTGATGTCCCTGCTGTGCAAGGAGCAGCTGTCGATACTGACCTCTTGTATTTTGTGTCTTTGCCATAGTCTTCCCTTTTCGTCATATCTGTTACTAAAAGCTTATGACAAAAGGAGAAAAACTATGAACAGGCTCTCAACCGCAGTTCCCTGTCAGCGGTTGGCCAGCTCCTTCGTGATGTCCTCCCAGGTAACTCCGCGCTCTACCATAAGCACCATGGCATGATAAAGAAGATCCGACATCTCATATTTGATTTCCTCCGGATCCGGATTCTTGGCGGCCACAATCAGTTCCGCAGCCTCCTCTCCTATTTTCTTGAGGATTTTATCAATGCCCTTGTCAAACAAGTAATTGGTGTAGGAGCCCTCCTTGGGATGAACCTTCCGATCCGCAATCACCTCATAGACAGCCTCAAATACCTTCAAAGGATTGGTGCTCTGACAGTCTACCTTTGCAATCTCATGGAAAAAGCAGGAATGGCTGCCCGTATGGCAGGCGGCTCCTGTCTGGGACACCTTTGCCAGAATCGTATCACAGTCGCAGTCCACACGCAGCTCCTTCACATACTGGAAATGGCCGCTTGTCTCGCCCTTCAGCCAGAGGCTTTGACGGCTGCGGCTGAAATAAGTCATTTTTCCTCGTTCAATGGTTTTGCGGAAGGCCTCCTCGTTCATATAGGCCGCCATCAGGACCTCGTCCGTCCGGTAATCCTGCACCACCACCGGAACCAGCCCGTCCGGTCCCAGCTTAAACTCGGCCCAGTCCATATTACAGCTTAAGGGCCGGAGCTTTTCCTCAAACAGCTTCAGTTCATCCATGGAAATCAGCTCACTGACATATTCCTCCGCCAATGCCGCCGGAGCGCTTACCACATCGGAGCTGTCCACGGAGGCCGCAATCCGCTCCTTTCCGAAGCGCTTGGAAACATCCTCGGTCAAATCAATATTGCTCTGCTTGGCATAATTTAAAATAACCTTGGCACAGCCCGCATAGAGAAGCTTTTTTACATCTTCTGCCCGTTCAATATGCCCGCCCGCCTTGACAGGAACCTCCGAAGCCCGGCAGATCTCTTTTAAGATGCCTATGGCCGTTTCGTGGTCCTCCTCAGTCTTAGAACAGTCAAATACCAAAATTTCATCCGCACCGTTATCGCTGAAGTACCTTGCCCGTGCGATCGGGTCCTGCTCTCCCCCCGGCACCTGCTGAGGGATTCGAATGATTCCGCGGTTTTTTTCACTCATATTACAGACTTCCTTTCGTTGATAACACATCTACAATTCTTGGATCCAGAGTCACAGCCATAGAGAGAGCCTTGGCAAAGGCCTTAAACATACACTCAATCATATGATGGCTGTTCTCCCCGGAAAGCATCTTAAAATGCAGGTTCATGCCTGCGCCGTAGGAAACGGCGTAGAAAAATTCCCGCACCATCTGGGTATCCATCTCCCCTACCCGCTCCGTGGGAAAAACGGCGTTCGACACAAAACAGGGCCGCCCTGAGAGATCCAAAGAACAGAGGACAAGGGCCTCGTCCATAGGAAGAATACAGCTTCCGAAACGCACCATTCCCTTTTTATCCCCTTCGGCTTCCCGAATTGCCTGCCCCAATACAATTCCCGTATCCTCAATGGTATGGTGGCAGTCTACCTCCAGATCTCCCTTCGCAATACAGGTTAGATCAAAAAGGCCGTGGCGTGCAAAGCCGCTCAGCATATGATCAAAAAAACGGATTCCCGTATCTATATCCGCAATTCCCGTTCCGTCCAGCTTCAGGGAAAGCTCAATATCCGTTTCCTTTGTAGTTCTCTTAAGAGTTCCTGTCCGATTCATTGTTTTCACCCCTTTTCCTCTTCAAAGCGCACGGCAACGGAATTGGCGTGGGCTGTCAATCCTTCCGCCTCGGCAAAACGAATAACGTCCTTATGTACGGCCTCCAATGCGTTCTTTGAATAATAAACAAGACTGGACTTTTTGATAAAATCATCCACTCCCAGCGGAGAAAAGAACTTCGCTGTTCCGTTGGTGGGCAGCACATGGTTGGGTCCCGCGAAATAGTCGCCCAGAGGCTCACTGGCATATTCTCCGATAAAAATGGCGCCCGCATTGCGGATCTTCGTCATAACCTGAAAGGGATCCTTTGTCACAATTTCCAGATGCTCCGAAGCAATGGCGTTGGCCGTTTCAATGGCCTCCTCCATCGTATCCGCCACCAGAATCCAGCCGTAGCTTTCCAGAGATTTTTCCAGTATATCCCTTCTGGAAAGCTGCTTTAAGAAGACGTCTACCTCTGCGGATACCTTCCGGGCAAGCTCCTCACTGGTTGTCACCAGAATAGCGGAGGCCATCTCATCATGCTCCGCCTGGGAGAGAAGATCCGCCGCCACAAACCGCGGATTTGCCGTCTCGTCCGCCAATACCAGAATCTCGCTGGGTCCTGCAATGGAATCAATGCTTACAAAGCCGTAAACCGCCTTTTTCGCCAGTGCAACATAGATATTCCCCGGCCCTACAATCTTATCCACCTTGGGGATACTGGCAGTCCCATAAGCAAGAGCGCCGATTGCCTGGGCGCCGCCCGCCTTGTAGATTGCGTCCACCCCCGCTTCTTTCGCAGCCACCAGAGTATTTGCACTGACCTTTCCGTCCCTTCCGGGAGGGGTTGTCATTACAATCTGCTCCACACCGGCCACCTTTGCCGGAACAATATTCATAAGTACGGAGGAGGGGTACACCGCCTTTCCTCCCGGAACATACACACCTACGGAACAAAGGGGCGTAATCTTCTGTCCGAGAAGTGTTCCGTCCGGCCGGCTGTCGAACCAGCTGTTTCGCTTCTGCTTTTCGTGAAAGCTTCTGATATTGACAAGCGCTCTGCGGATAACCGCGAGAAGCTCCGGATCCACCTGGCGGTAAGCTTCCTCAATCTCTTCTTCCGTCACGCGGATCGTATCTTTTGTAAGCTTTGCTCCGTCAAAGCGCTCCGTAAAGGAAAAAAGCGCTTCATCTCCCTTTTCCTTCACCTCCTCCAAGATGACATTCACCTGTTCGCCGTAGGCCCCATAGTGGTTAGGGCTTCGTTTTAACAATTCATCCAGCAGATTCTTCCGGCTGGATGCATCCAAGGCCGTAATTCTCATGATTTTTTACTCTTCCTTCCAAGCAAATAGCTAAAATAACGATTAAAGATCCAAATAACCGGAACCTCCGCCGCGCAGGCGGCAACGGCAATCCATCCGTAAAGGACGGAGTCTGTCATGGGAATCAGCTTTCGAACAAAAAACATTCCCAATGACACATAGTATAACATATACATAGGACCATGAGTGCACATAATTACCAGCGAATTCTGTCCCAGGTAAGATAATATGCGGCTTGCTGGCAAGACCCGCATCAATTCCAGAAGTCCGATACAGGATACGGAAGCCGTCAGATAATGAATCGGGTAAATATACAAATAATGCAAATCTAAAATGGAGCTCTGCTGGGAAGCATACGCTCCTACGGCAAACAGAAGGGCGCCCGCCCCCGCATGAAGAGCTTTTCTTCCATCCCTTTTCCCTTTTATCAGCCCCGCATAACACCGGCCAAGGAAGAAAAAAGGCAGAACAATAAGAACTCTCATAAGCAAAACCAGCAGGTTCATGCCCGCATGCCAGAGAAGCTCCCGCTCCAGCACCGGATACTGATCCAGCCGCAGGCCATAAATCAGACAAAAGGCCAGAACATCCAAAGCCAGAATACAGATGCCAATCCCAAACGTCCCGTACCGCTTCCCTCCGAAGGAACACATAAAGAGATAAAACAGCGTGCCGGAAAGAAAATAGACGGGCAGAAACCACAGGGTATGAAGGCCGTATCCCGTTATACTGTCCACAAGCTCTCTTGCAAGCTCTCTTTCACTTATGCGCTCCGGCTGGAAAAAGAACTCGAACAGATGCATGGTAAGAATCATAATGGAAAAAGAAGCGTAGGGCGTCAGAGTGCCTCCGGCTCTTTTTCGGATGTTTTCCCTGAACGGCATGGCTTCCTTACCGGCAAAGGTAGAAGACAGAATTCCTCCGATAACAAAGAACAGCGGCATATGAAAGGAAAAAATCCACCGCATGGTACTCTCCGAAAGGTACTCAATATGGCCCAGAACCACAAGAAAGATTCCCACGCCTTTTGCCATATCCAGATAATCCAGTCTCTTCTTTGGCATATGCTCTCCTTTACAAAGGTCAGAGAACGGCTCTCAGCTCCCGTATCAGCCGGGTGATCCGCTCATGCTCCATCTTCATACTCACCTGGTTTACCACCATGCGGGCGGAAAGCGGCATAATCTCCTCCAGGACCTCCAGGCCGTTTTCCCGCAGGGTGGAGCCTGTCTCCACAATATCCACAATCACCTCCGAAAGCCCCACCAGGGGAGCCAGCTCAATGGAGCCGTTCAGCTTAATAATCTCCACCGTCTGATGCTTTCGGTTGTAGAAATAATCCTTTGCAATATCGGGATATTTGGTAGCCACCCGAATCTGCTCCTGATGATAGAGCTTGTCCTTTGCCTCCCTGGGTCCGCAGACACACATCCTGCATCTGCCAAAGCCCAGATCCAGGACCTCATACATCTTCCGTCCCTCTTCCACAAGAGTGTCCTTGCCCACCACGCCGATATCCGCGGCCCCGTATTCCACATAAGTGGGCACGTCAGGTCCCTTTGCCATGAAAAACTTAAGCTTTCGATCCTCGTTTACAAAAATCAGCTTCCGGCTGTCGGGGTCCTTCATCTCTTCACAGGTTATTCCCGTCTGTTCCAAAAGCTCCAGGGTCTTCCTGGCAAGGCGTCCCTTGGTAAGTGCTATGGTCAGATAGCGTTCCTTTCCGGAAACCGTATCGCGGTGCGCCCCCTCGCTTCTGTTGACAGCCCGCATCAGCTGATCAATGACAATGGCAAAGCCTACGGCCGGAAGCCTACGGCCGAAATGGGACAGCAAAGTATCGTAGCGTCCGCCTTTTACAATGGGCTCTCCGTAACCATAGGAATAGGCCCGAAAGATAATTCCCGTATAATAATTGTATTTGCTGAGCATCCCCAGATCAAAGCTTATATAGCTCTCGCAGGAAAGCTCCTTTAAGCCTTCATAAATCTTCTCAAGCCGCTCAAGAGCTTCCAGGGCTTCCGGATTGCCTGTAAGCGTTTTTGCCCTTGCAAGAACCTCCGCACCGCCGGAAAGGGTCGTCATTTCCAAAAAGATCTGACGCAGCTCATTGGGAAGCTCACAGCCGGAAAGAAGCTCCTCCGCACCGAACCGGTTCTTATCCGAGATCAGCTGCCTTAAGCGTTCCTCCGTATCACTGTCAATCCCCGCTTCTTTGAGAAGACTTTTAAAGAACATCACCTGACCGATGCTCACCTGAAATTCCAAAAGCCCGGCCGCCTTCAATGCTTTGATCAAAAGAGACAAAAGCTCCACATCGCCCTGAATACTTTCGTCGCCCATAAGCTCCGCGCCGAGCTGCGTGCTCTCCTTCAGCCGTCCCAGGTATTTATCGTAATTAATAAAGGTATTTCCCATATAGCAAAGCCGTATGGGCGCATCCTCATGAAAATATTTGGACACGGCCCTGGCAATGGACGGCGTAATATCCGGACGCAATACCAGGGTATTGCCCTCCCGGTCAAAGAACTTATACAATTCACGGGAGGGAACCGTTCCCACCTCCCTGGAAAACACGTCAAAAAACTCGAAGGTAGGAGTCTCAATACCCTGATACCCCTCCCCTGCAAGCAGGTGATAAAGCTGCTGCTGAAGCTCAAACTTTCTCACAAATTCGCTTCCGTAAATATCCCGGACGCCTTCCGGCGTGTGTAAAATCTGGTCCTGTTTCTTCATGTCTTTCGGTGCCTTTCTACGGTCTTTCCGTTTTTCCGGATTGCCTTTTGCTTTATTCTGCTAATACAATAAAGCGATAGTTGCTATTATAAAGCAATTATTCCATGCTGTCAATGACCTTTTGTATTCCGTCCAGATAGGGAACGAGATATCCGCCGTGGGGAACAAGAATATACTCCGGATTCAGCTCCTCATGACGAAAGCTTTTGCGTCCTCCCTCCTTGGCACGATCCCAAAACCTCCGCATCTGCTCATAAGTGAGGAAATACAGCTCATTTCGATGGGAAAACAGAAGAATCAGAAAGGCAATCCCCTCCTGCTTTTCAAAATCCTCCATAAATTGTACCTGATGCGCATGGATATTCTGCAGCGGAAAGGTATCGCTGTCACATTCCTTGGCATCAAAGCAGACAGGAATTCCCTGAACCGCTCCGATATAATCCACCGTGCTCTTCTGTTCAAAATAAGCCAGTGTGATATGACGGTGCTCTTTATCAATTTTAATAGGCGTAATCGGAGTCGGCACCTTTTGGATCAGAGCCAGCCCCTGCTCCCGATATTTTTCATTGGTCCGGTTCACAAGCTCCTCCAGAGTGGAGCCTCTAAGACCCCTGGAATTCCAGGTTGCCATTTTTTCACATCCTTTAAATCAGCTGTACCAAAAGCCACGGCGCCAGCATAGCCAAGACCGCCGCGTAAAGCAGATCCAGCCAGAAGATACTTCCCACGGAGCAGACATAGATCAGTCCCACGAAGGGCGCCGCAATCACTTTCCACACAAGACTTACGTCAGGGTCCTTTAAAATGCGGTTAATCATAACCTTCGCATCCCCTCTGCTGGGAAAGGCATGCATCAGAATGGAAAAACCCAGCCAGCCGAGCAGAAGATTTAAAGGATTGGTATATTCCCGAAAGATCATAAGTTCAATGGACGCCGGAAGCAGAATCAGCATGCCCAGGACGCTGTTGATAAAAAAAGGACCCATACAGGTGAGGAATACCTTAAAGGGACGATCCGTGGATTCGTGAACCACATAGCCATTGGGATTGCCCATCTGAAAGTATTTTACCTCATAAACCTTCAAGCCGCAGAGCATACAGAAAAGCTGATGTGCCAGTTCATGAATAACTACCCCCGGAAAGGTAACAAGTGAAATCAAAACGCCCGGTATGATCATAGCAATAAGCCTCCTTTTCCAATCAGGCGGTCTCCTAACCGTAAGCGGCGCTAGCCGCCCATATAATAATCCTCCAGGGAAATCTCTCCGTTTAAAAGCTGCCTGGTATCCTCGTCAAGAGCTCCCTCTATCTCCTCAATCTCTTCGATCATGGTATTCGCTTCTTTCGTATGTCCGTTCACATGAAGCGTTACCAGATAGGTATCCCGCACGTACAGACTGTCCGGACTTACCTCATAGGCGCTTTTTGCCAAAGCAAGCGCTTCCTCTTCCCGTCCCTCCAGCATGGCCAGAACGGACAGCCCCCGGAGAGCTCCTGCGTCCTGCTTTTCCTTGGAAATGGCATCCTCCAGGCAGCTGTGTGCCTCCGTGAGATTGCCAAGTCCCCGCTCCGCGTTGGCCAGAAGAACCCGGGTGTCAAAAAGCTCCGAATCCTCCTCGTAGGCTTTTCGCAGCATATCGCGCTGTGTCTCCAAATCTTCGCTGAACATAGCATCATAATAATAGAGAAGCGCCTGATCCTGCTTCGGATCCTTATGGAGCTTTGCAATCTCTTCCCGAAACCACAGGGACAGTTCTTCCGCAGCCTCTTCGCTGAGATCCGCTTGCGTATCCACCCCGGACAGCAGCGCATCCATGGCATCGCAGGTCAGATAATAGCTGTCCAGGCGATTAGAATAACGCATCATTCTCGTATATTGACTATCCGTCAGTTCCTTTCCCACCAGATATTCGTTAAATACATATCCGGCATGATCGTAATAGCCCGCTTCCATAGAGCAGTCAATCAGCTTCAGGATCAAAGGCACGGAATTGGGATGCTCCTCCAAAACCTCAAAAAGATCCTGGAGTGCCGCGGCCGTCTCCCCCTGCTCCATGCGTTCCTTCGCTTCCTGGTAAATCCGGTATTCCGAAAGGCTTTTCGGAAAACGCACCATAGAGACGCCGGCCAAAATCAAAGAGGCCAGCAGAAACAAAAGAATTTGAACGGGGATCCCCTTTTTCTCCTCAGGAATATTGGGCTCAAATCCCGGCCCTAAGGAATTGTAGCTGTTCCGGTTGTACATGATGTCGTTCCTCTCATAAGTATGCTGCGCATATTTCTTCCGTTAAATTATATACTAATTTTCCGGGAAATGCAATCGGCGGGAACGGCCGTGCTTTTTCCCTCGATTTCCGCAAAGATTGGGGGTAAAGGCGCCATAAACTGCCGGTTGGACAGGTTTCCCAGGACGCCCTCAAGCTCCGGAAATTCCAGGCGGCAGGCGTGAAGCAGCTGATGCTTCAGGTTAAAGCATCCGGAAAAATAGCTGTTTATCCGGGAATCTCCGTATTTTGTATCTCCGATCAGGGGATGTCCCATGCCGGCCAGGTGTGCCCGTATCTGATGGGAACGTCCGGTAATCAGATGAACCTCCAGATGTGTATAGGGCTTTCCCTCAAGGAAAAGAACCTTTACGGGCACGTATGACGTGCGGATATAAAGACTGTCTTTCTGTTCCTGACGGAAAATTTTCACCTGATTGGTTCTTTCATCCTTCTTAAGCCACCCCTGAGCCTGACAGGGCTCTTTTATCATACCGGCCGCAATGCACCGGTAAAACTTTCCTATACGCCGGCTCCGAATCAGCTCATTCATAGCCTGAAGGCCCGCAAGGCTCTTTCCTGCCGCCACAAGGCCGCTGGTATTCCGATCCAGACGGCTGCAAATTCCGGGACGAAAGCCCCGCAAATCCTCTTCTTTCAGCTGGCCGGACTCCAAAAGATAAGAGAGCAGATACTCCACCAGAGATACGTCTCTCTGCTTTGCCTTTTGGGACAGAAGTCCTGCCGGTTTATTCAGAAGGAGGATATGGGAATCCT
The DNA here is from genome assembly GCA_910576325.1 of Clostridia bacterium. Classification (GTDB taxonomy): domain Bacteria; phylum Bacillota; class Clostridia; order Lachnospirales; family Lachnospiraceae; genus Laedolimicola. The sequence goes on along the minus strand of CAJTIM010000018.1, from coordinate 29,400 downwards.
CATAAATGATTTCCGGTCCGGCGGGAACGGCGCTTTTCGGTGAAACCGTATATTCCCTCGCTCCCGAAAATCCTTCTATGGTTTCCTCCGAGAGAAACAGGCGTATCTCATCTCCTGTTTTCAGACGCTCATTTCCTTCCGCCTTCTTTTTATTTAATGTGATATTTTTTTTACGGAGCATTTTATAGAAAAAGCTCTTGGGAGCCTTGTCCATGTATTTTGCCAGAAATTTATCCAGCCGTTGTTCCGCTTCGTTTTCTTTTATCGTAATAAGTCTCATATCGATCTCAGAATCCTTTTATATGGATAAGGCCAGAAGTACTTCCCGCATCACCTGTTCCCTGCTCAAGCCCGGATACCGCTCGTCCGGCACAAAGGGAAGCTCCTCCTTCTTCTGACGGGATAAAGCATCCGCCCGCTCCAGAAACTGCTTTTTCTCCTGAAAAATATGGATATGGGTATGGGAAATACCATTGTTTTTCAAAACGGTTTCCATGTGCTTTTCCGCCTTTTTCCAATTGAGCCCTTTATCAGCCTCCGTGTAGCCGATGACCTCATTTCCTGCAATTATCAGGGCGGTAATGGGATAGGATGCCTCGTAGGTGGTAATCACAAGCTCATAGGCTGTCTCCATTGTACCCGTATGTTTCCGGATTTCCTCGTAAAGCTCCCTTGGCATGGAACGGCGCTTCACAAACAGGCATACGTTTACAAGCTCCTTGCAGGCCGGGAGCGAGCCCACAACGGCAATTATGGTAAAGTAGTTTTCCTTAGTCTTTGTCGTGAAAAGACCCAGAAAGAAGATTCCTACGGGCAGCAGGAAAAAGATCAGGGTTTTTAAAAGCTGGCGTTTTTTGTGAGCCTCCGTATAGCCGAAGGCTCCCTTTGGTATGGATTTCATAAAAGCTCCTTCTTTCCTTGCAAAAATAATTTTGCCGTAATTTCAAGCATAACCTTTTGCGGCAGCAGCCTTCCCAACAGACGCACCAGCTTTATCGACCGGCCGCAGACAGACAGGCTTCTTCCTGCTTCCGCATCAAAAAGGGCTTTTCTCACAACTCTTTCCGGTTTGGCGAGAAATATTTTTTTCAGCGGGGTTAAGGTGATGCCTCCCGTTTTGAAAAAATCCGTATCTACGGGGCCGGGGCATACGGAGGTTACGGTGACGCCTCTGCCCTTCAGCTCGGCTCCCAATGCCTGATCAAAGGAAAGTACATAGGCTTTGCTGGCCGCATAGACGGCAAAGCCCGGCTGGGGCAGGAAGGCGGAACCGGAATCCACCTGTATGATGCGGCTCCCTTTTTTCAGATAAGGAAGACAGAGCATGGTCACTATCGTTAAGGCGCGGCAGTTTACATCCAGCATCCGGGAGGCATCCTGCCACTTCTGGCTTTCTACCGGGCCGCTTTTTCCGCAGCCGGCACTGTTTACAAGGATACGGATGCAGGGGCGTTCCCTTTTTAACCGTCCTTCCAGCACTTCCAGATCGGAGTCCGCACTCAGATCAAGGGAAAGGATCCGCACATTTTTCCCGGGAAGCTCTTCCTTCAGCTCCCGGAGAGCAGGAAGCCTTCTGGCAAGTACCCATATTTCATCCAGAGACGGATAAGCGGCCGCAATCTGACGGACAAATTCCCGGCCGATGCCGGAGGATGCTCCGGTGACTAAGGCAATATATTTCATATTCATTCAGCTCTTTTCTTTGTTTTTGAGGGCTTGTGTACGTTCCGGATTGTTTTTTTCTTTCCTTTTCCGGCCCTGTTTTTTCCCAGGTCTGACTTAAGCTCTTTTTGCCCGGGGCGGATCAGGCACTTGGGACCGAAGCCAATCAAATCCTCCCGATGTCCTTTTATAAGCGCCTCCCTTACCAGTTCATAATTTTTCGGGTCCCTGTACTGAATCAGTGCTCTCTGCATGGCCTTCTCACGGGAATTCTTCGGCACATAGACCTCCTCCATGGTTCTGGGATCCAAACCCGTATAATACATACAGGTGGAAATCGTGGAAGGTGTGGGATAAAAGTCCTGAACCTGCTCCGGCATATACCCCAGATCCCGGCAGTATTCCGCAAGCTCAATTGCCTCCTTAAGTCCTGAACCGGGATGGGAGGACATCAGGTAAGGAACAAGATATTGTTTTTTCGAAAGCTTCTCATTCATCAGCCGATATTCCCGGCAGAACTGTTCATAAACCGCCCGGGAGGGCTTTCCCATTTTTTCCAGAACCTTGTCCGACACATGCTCCGGCGCCACCTTAAGCTGGCCGCTTACATGGTAGGTGCAGAGATCCCGCAAAAAAGAGGTGTCCGAATCGGCCAATACATAGTCAAAGCGGATACCGGAACGGACAAAGACTTTTTTTACGCCCGGAAGATTCCGAAGCCTTTTTAAAAGCTCCCGATAATCCCGGTGATCCGCAATCAGATTCTTACAGGGCTTTGGATACAGGCATTGCCTGTCCCCGCAGGCTCCGTGAAGCTCCTGTTTTTTACAGGCCGGACGGCGGAAATTGGCCGTGGGGCCGCCCACATCATGGATATAACCCTTAAAACCCGGATCCTTTGTCATCTGCTCCGCTTCTTTTACAATGGAATCCTGGCTTCGGCACTGAATAATTCTCCCCTGATGAAAGGTCAGGGCGCAGAAAGAACAGGCTCCAAAACAGCCCCGGCTGCTGACCAGTCCGTACCGCACCTCGGAAATGGCGGGAATCTCTCCCTTTGCCAGTATATAAGGATGGCAGGCCCGCTCATAAGGAAGTGCATAGATATCATCCATTTCCATCTGTGTCAGAGGCTTTGCCGGAGGATTCTGCACCACATAGAGATGCTCTTTGTAACGTTCTGCCAGACGCTTGCCGCTGAAAGGGTCCGTATTCCGATACTGGATCCGAAAGCTTTCTGCGTAGAGGCGTTTATCTTCACACATGCTCTCATAGTCGGGAAGGAACACCGTATCATAAAGGTCCTCCGGGTGAGCGGTACGGTAGACGGTTCCTTCAATAAAAGTCAAATCCTTTATCTCCATGCCGCTGTTGAGCGCATCTGCTATCTCCACAATGGATCGCTCTCCCATGCCATAAGAAATCAAATCCGCCCCGCTGTCAAGAAGAACGGATCGCCGGAAGCTGTCGGACCAGTAATCATAATGAGCCAGCCTGCGCAGGCTGGCTTCGATTCCGCCCAGTATAATGGGTGTTTTCTTATAGATCTGCCGGATGAGATTGCTGTAGACGATTACGGCACGATCCGGGCGCTTTCCCATGACGCCTCCGGGGGTGTAGGCATCCCTGCTTCTGTGTTTTTTTGACACGGTATAGTGATTGACCATGGAATCCATATTTCCGGAGGAAACCAGGAAGGCCAGACGAGGCTCGCCGAATTCCCGGATGCTCTCCTTTTTCCTCCAGTCCGGCTGAGAAATAATGGCGACCGTATAGCCTCTGCTTTCCAGAACACGGCTTATGATAGCCGGACCGAAGGAAGGATGATCTACATAGGCATCCCCGATTACATATACAAAATCCGGCTGTCCTTTGTAATCCCTTTCCCATTCTTTCCTTACAGCCGGCAGAAAACCGTTTCCGTTCATTTTTATCTCCTATTCCGGTTCCGCAATAACCCTTTTATCCCGTAGCCGCCGGTATGTTCCGTCCAGGATTTCGTCAAAGCTTTCTATGTAATAATCCGCAAGTGAAAAAATCTGCTCCTTCCACCGCTCGGACTGTTCCTCTGCCACCGCACAGACACGGCTTCCGGCATTTCTTCCGGCCTGAATTCCGGCGATGGTATCCTCAAATACCAAACATTCCTCCGGGGCTGCCCCAAGCTTCCCTGCCACTTTCCGATAGATATCCGGCGCCGGTTTTCCTGCCCCGGCCTCGCAGGAGGTCATACAGTAGTCCATATATTCGTACAGGTTCAAAGAGTTCAAAACCGCCTCCAAAAGCTCCCGGCTGCTGCTTGTGGCGATTCCCATGGGGATTCCCAGCGACTTTAAATGCTTTAGAAACCGAAGGGCCCCGGGCTTTAAAGGGACCTCATGGGCATATTTATCCTTTGCCATCTCGATCCACTCGTTTTTAATCTCCTCTTCACTGGCCGGAAGCTGAAAATGCTCTTTAAAATAAGAGGCAGCCTCGGAAAAGCTCATGCCCTCAATGGTATGCTGCAGATCCTCCGGCACCTCATATCCGTGCTTTCCCAGATATTCCACATCAATATCTCCCCACATCCACAGGGAATCTACCAGGGTTCCGTCCATGTCGAAAAGGACCGCTTTAATATTTTCCAGCATTTCGTTTCCTCCTGTTCCAAAGTATGTCTCAAACTATTTATCCTTTTTGCAGACCGGCCAGCTCCTCTTCCGTCAGAGGCCGGTACTCTCCCGGCTTAAGGCTTCCGTCTAAGACCAAGCTGCCCATGGAAAGCCGCTTCAGGTACAGAACCTCGCAACCCACTGCGTGAAACATTCTCTTAATCTGGTGATATTTCCCCTCTTGTACGGTAACGCGTACCTCGGATATCTCACCGGAGGATCTTATCTCCAAGGAAGCCGGCAATGTCAGGCGATCCTCTCCGATATCCAGTCCCTCCCGGAAGCGTTTCACATGCTCCAAGGTTACACGGCCCCGGACTTTGGCTTCGTAGGTCTTGTCAACATGACGCTTAGGGGACAGGAGCTTATGGGCCAGCTGTCCGTCGTTGGTGATCAGAAGCAGGCCTTCCGTATCCTTATCCAGACGCCCCACCGGGAAGAGATCCTTCCTCTTTTTAGACAAAATCAGGTTAAGGACCGTCTGACACCGTTCGTCCGTGCGGGCCGAGACACAGCCAGCCGGCTTGTTAAGCATATAATATTCCAGCTCCATATAGGAAAGAAGCTTTCCTTCCACACAGACCGACTGCTCCGGATTCACCTGGCTTTCCGGGCGCGTTACATTCTCACCGTCAACCGTGACCAGTCCCTTTCGGATCTTCTGCTTTACCTGGGAACGCGTGCCTGCGCCCATATCGCAGAGATATTTATCCAACCGCATGCTGCCACCTCCAGCCCGGGTAATATTTGTTCCGGAGCTGTCCGTTTACCAGTTTGCCCCAGCCCAGGGGAAAACCGTCCACACAGACAAGGCACCACCCCGAACCGGAAAGCTCCGCGTTCGGATCTCCGTCCTCCAAAAGAAGTGTTTCCCCCTTGAGATAGCGGATAATCCGCTGATCCGAGGAGGCAAAGTCCGCATAGGCGGCACAAGTATCCTTCCGTAAGGTCATAGCAAGGGGCTGACTGGGGGTAAACCGTTTTTTCCCCACATCGCCCAAGTACAAGCCTGTCCGCAGAAAGCGCAGGCCCCGAATGGAATGATTCCACAGAGGCTTTGGCAGGCTGTAAAGCTTACCGTCATACAGACGAAGGCTTTCCGGGGGAATATGGATTCCAAGGGCTTTTGCAAATTGTTCCCACTCCGGGCATGCAAAAGATGCTTTGGATTTGCCGCAGCTGCCCTCCGGCAAAAGGGTCCCGCTTTTTTGTAAAAGTGCAAGAAAATGTCCTTCCCCCTGCATACGGTGCGGATAGATACGCACGCAATGCTCTAATTGCCGAAGCAAATAGGTCTCTTTTATTCTATGCTCAGCCAGCTCCGGCCTTCCCGGAGCAAATCCTTCATATTCCGGCAAAGGGAGCACCTGAAAAGAAGGATCATATTCCAGAAGATGAGCAACCGTTCCCTCATTTTCCCTGGGTGAAAAGGTACATGTGGAATAGAGAAGCATCCCTCCCGGCTTCAGCATCCGTACTGCCTGCTCCGCTATCTCTCTCTGAATAGGAGCATACCAGTCAGGGCCATGCTCCGTCCAGTCTTTTACCATGGAAGTATCCTTTCGGAACATTCCCTCTCCCGAGCAGGGGGCATCAACCAGTATTTTATCAAAAAATTCCGGGAAATAAGAAGCAAGACGCTCCGGACTTTCACAGGTAACAAGAATATTCCCCTGGCCAAGCTGCTCCAGATTTTTAAGCAGTCCCTTGGCTCTGGAATTGCTGATATCATTCGCCACCAGAAGCCCCGTTCCTTTCAGGCGTGCCGCCAGCTCCGTTGCCTTGCCACCCGGTGCCGCGCAGAGATCCAAAACCCGTTCCCCCTCCCGGATGGGAAGAAAAGCCGCCGGCGTCATGGCGCTGGGCTCCTGGAGATAATAAAGTCCGGCCGCATAATAGGGGTGTAAGGAGGCGGTAGCATCGGCATCCAAATAAAAGCCGTTGGGAATCCAGGGAATCCTTTTTAATGGAAAAGGAGAAATTTCTTCAAATTTCTCCGCCTCCACCTTGGAAGTATTTACCCGGAGACCGCGAAAGCCGCCGCATCGTTCGCTGTTCAGATATGCCTCGTATTCGTCCCCCAGTAACTCCTTCATATACTCCAGAAATGCTTCCGGTAATTTCGTTGCCATACACTTTCTATCCTTTTTCTGCTAAGTGATTTTTGTCGTATCCGACAGCGCCTGGGCCCGGTAGCCCTCGGCTATCATATCGAGCTGCTTGTCAAACCGCTCCAGCTTCTCAATATCATTCATAGCGTAAATCCGGTAAAATTCATCCTGAATCTTCACAATCTCGCGCTTATTTGCCACATTATAAAGATTCTGGATATTGTTCAGTATATCCGCCACAATATTTGCCTGGATCTGGAAGGATATCTGCGCGTCCATAATCTCGCTGCGCACATTGGACATCTCATTATCCAGAACAATGATAGCATCCGCCGCATTCAAAAGCCTCTCCCTGATATGCTCCGGAATATTCCGCTTATACTTGTACTGAAGGGAGTGCTCCACCGTCGCCCAGAAGTTCATGGCCATGGTACGAATCTGCACCTCCATCTGAAGCCTTCTCGGCCCCTCCAGGGTATCCACCTCATAAAAAATAATCATATGGTAGCTGCGGTAGCCTGAGGTCTTCATCTGGCGGATATAGTCGCGCTCCTGTTTGACATCCATGTCGTTCCGATTGCGGATAATCTCCACCACCCGGTCAATATCTTCCACAAACTGACAGATAATCCGGATTCCGGCCAGATCCACAATCCGATCCTCAATGCGCTCCGGCGCAATCTTCTTTTTCTGGCATTTATCAAGAATACTGGCAATGGTCTTTACCCTGCCCTCCACCCGCTCAATGGGGCAGTAAATACCTTTGTCCTTGTGTTCCTTTATCAAATGGTTAAACTTTGTTGTCACTTCCTTGACGGCAAGCTCATAAGGATTGAGAATCTCTCGCCATAATTGTATTTCCATTTGCAATCTCCATTTCTCTTCTGTCACAGACAAGACAAGCCGGCGCCGTCCTCCCCGAAATACGGACCGGCGGATGAATGGCCCGTAAGCTTTCAGTAGGCGCAGCGCAGCTTATTCTGCTCCAGATATTTCAGAAACCAGTAGGGGTTGACCGCCAGCTCCCGGATATCATCCGTTCGTATGTAAATTCCCAGATGCAGATGCACGTCAAATTTTCCCCTGGTTCCCTCTTTGACTCCGTAGCCGGTATCCCCCATATAACCAAGGAGCTGCCCGGCTTTTATCACATCGCCCTCCTTAAAGTCCTCCGCATAGGAGTCCAGATGGGCATAGTAAAAGTATACGTCGTGAAGGCTGCGGATTCCGATACGCCAGCCTCCTTTTTCCAGCCAGCCAATCCTTTCCACTACACCGTCACTGATACTGACTACGGGATAATATCCCCTTTGCCGAATCCCTGCCATAAGATCCGTTCCCTCATGACCGTAGGAACCGCCGTAGGTCCGCTCAAACATCCAGCTGTTTTCATAGGAAACCACAGCCTCCTCGTTCTGCGTGGACTCGGGGACCGGGAAATAGACCAGATCCTTCCAGATATTTTCATACAGCTCATAAAACTCACGTGCCTGCTCTTCCATGTCCGACGCCTCTGCGGACGGGAGGGCCATTTCACCCAGCCGAACCAGTTGGAATTGAATCAGAAAGCAGAATGTGATAATCAGTAACAGATAAGAAGCAATTGACAGCCGCATATGCGCTCCACGTTTTTATACTCCATCCATTACTATATGCTTAATGAAGCTCTTTTAGAACCTCCAAAACAAATTCATATACACGCTTTACGGAAGGAATACTGATGCGCTCCTTGGGCGTGTGGATATCGTACATATCCGGTCCGATGGAAACGCAGTCCAGGCCCTCGATTTTTCCACTGAAAATACCGCACTCCAGACCCGCATGAATGGCCTCCACCTCAGGCTCCTTTCCATAAAGCTTCTCATATACGCGCACCATGGTGTCCCGAAGAACGGAATCCTTTTTATATTCCCATCCCGGATAGGAGCCTGTTTCCTCGTAGCTTCCTCCCAGGAATTCCACGCAATGACACAACCGGCTTCCAAGCTCCTCTTTTTCCGTATCCACGGAGCTTCTCACGCTGAATACCACATGGGCTTCCTCTTCCGTAAGCTTCAGCGTCCCCAGGTTCAGGGAGGTTTGCACCAGTCCCGGAATCTCCATGCTGTTGCGGATCACGCCGTTGGGCACCATGTGAAGGAGATAAAGAAGCTTTGAGGCACTTCCCCTGGTCAGTACCCTTACTTTTTTCCGGCCTTCTGCCTTATAGGTAACGGCTACGCCGGGATCATTGGAGGCATACTCCCGCTTGTAAACGGCATCCCACTTTGCCAGCGCTTTCTTAAGAGTGTCCTCCTCCGTCTCGCTTATGCAGATCTTAGCCTCGGTTCTCCGGGGAATGGCATTGTCCATAAGACCGCCCTCCAGGGCTTCCAGGCGGAAGTCAGCCTCCTCAAAAAGAGCGCACAGCAGCCGTCCCATTAAAATATTGGAATTGCCATGCTCCTTGTGAATCTCCACGCCGGAATGACCGCCAAGGAGTCCTTCCACGGCCACCTCATAGCAGATCCCTTCCGTCTCCTCGTAGGAAACCGGCAAAATGCATCTGCTTCTCATTCCGCCGGCACAGCTTACGGTGAAAATTCCTTCCAGCTCGGAGTCAATATTGATAAGACGCTTTCCTGAAAGACGGCTCATATCCATGGCATTGGCTCCCAGAAGCCCCGTCTCCTCATCGGTGGTGAACACGCACTCCAGCCGGGGATGCGCCAGGGTATTGTCGTCCAGAACGGCAAGAGCCATAGCAACGGCAATCCCGTCGTCTCCTCCCAGTGTCGTTCCGTTGGCCGAAAGCAGATCCCCCTCCACCTTCAGATCCAGTCCGTCCTTTTCAAAATCAATGGGATTCCCCGCCTCCTTTTCACATACCATGTCAAGATGGCCCTGGAGAATCACGGCGGGGGCATCTTCGTACCCTTTGGCGGCTTCTTTTACAATTACTACATTCCAAGCCTCGTCCTGCCACGCTGTCAGGCCGTGCTCCTTAGCAAACCGCATACAGTAATCGCTGACTCCCTTTGTATTGCCGGAGCCGTGGGGAATGGCGCATAAGTCCTCAAAATAATGAAATACCTGCTTTGGTTCCAGATTAGCTAATTTGTTCATATACTGCCTCCTGTCTTTCATATATATGAATATGATGAAAAAAATACTTTATTTTTCCGTAATTCTTATATTGCTGGCATTTCTTCTCCTGGACCCCGCCTGCGCGGTGGAAGCCTCCCGAGCCGGGCTGATGCTGTGGTTCCACACCCTGGTGCCTACCCTTCTGCCCTTTTTGATCCTGTCCAATCTGCTCATTGCCATTGACGGAATCTCTTATCTCACCCGGTTTCTCTATCCCGTCTTTCACCGGATCTTCGGCTGCTCACGAAACGGTTGCTTCTGCATTGCCTCCGGCTTCCTCTGCGGCTATCCCGTTGGAGCCAAGCTGGCCGGCGATTTGACGCGGGAGGGGCGCATTACCGTGGAGGAAGGGAATTATCTTCTTGCCTTCTGCAACAATGCAAGTCCGGCTTTTCTCATCGGCTATTGTCTGACCAATTCCCTGAAGAGGCCGGATCTGCTGGTGCTTACGTTGCTGCTTGTATATGGTGCGCCCCTTTTGCTGGCCCTATTTCTCCGCCGCAAAAGGGACTTTTCGGATACGCATATAGAAAAAGAGACATCCCGATCTCAAATCAGCTTCAAAATCGTAGATGTCTGTATGATGAACGGACTGGAAAGTATTTTAAAGCTTGGGTGTTACATCATCCTGTTTTCCATGCTGGCAAGGCTTGTAACCGGGCTTCCCTTTCCTTTTCCTCATCTCACCTATGGAAGTACAGGTCTTCTGGAAATGACCAACGGCATTGCTCTGGTCACTGCGGACATGTCGCTTCCTATTCTGCAGCGATATCTCTTTGTTCTTTGCTTTCTGTCTTTTGGGGGCCTGTCCGGCGCCGCTCAGACGGAAAGCATGATACTTGACAGCGGACTGTCCTTTCCTGCCTATCTAAAAGCCAAGCTTATGACAGCCGCCCTTGTTGTCTGCCTTGCGGCCGGAGCCATGACTTTGTTTATTCCTCCAAATCCGTAAGATCCGGTTCATTCAGGGCAGGAGCAAGCTCCGCACGGTTGTTGGCCAGAATTTCGCTGAAGCTTCTTAAGGAGCCCATCATATTCTCATACTTGGCCATATGGCTTTCCATGGTCTTATGAATCAGATTCTGGAGATTTCCCAGCATATCATCGGTATAGCGCATGGCCTGCATCCGGAAGTTGTTTGCCTCAATGGTGGCCGCATCCAGCCTCTGCTGGGCTTCCGCCTCCGCCGCTGCCATGATCTCATTTGCCTGAATATACGCCTGCTGCATGATCTCGTGCTCATTGATCAATTCGGTCGTATGTATATTGGCCTCCTTGATAATGGCATCCGCCTTTGCCTGTGCGTCCGCAAGAATCGCATCCCGGTTGGCGAGAACCTTCTGATATCGCTTGATCTCTTCCGGCGTCTTCATCCGCAGCTCCCGAAGAAGCTCCTCGATCTCTTCCTTGTTGACAACAATATTGGTCTTTGACAATGTCTGAGGCTTGCAGCCGTCAATGTATTCTTCAATCTCTTCGATAATCTGTTCTATTTTGCTGCTCATGCTCTCTCTCCTTCTTCCAAACTTCAACTGCTTCTATCTCTATATAAGTCTACCCGTTTATCAGCACTTCCATCCGCTCCCGCATCTTTTTCTCTATATAAGGAGGTACAAAGGCGGAAATATCGCCTCCAAAGCCAGCCACCTCTTTCACGGTTGTGGAACTCAGATACGCATATTCCAGACTGGTGGTCAAAAACATGGTATCCAGGGTCGGGCTCATAATCCGGTTCGTTTGTGCCATCTGAAGCTCATAGTCAAAATCCGTAATTGCCCGCAGTCCCCGGACAATAATATGGGCTTCACATTCCTTTGCAAATTCTACCAAAAGTCCCGTAAAGGACCTGATTTTCACATTTGAATAGTCTTTTGTTACTTCTTCTAACATCTTAACACGTTCTTCCACAGAAAACAATGGAGATTTTGCCCGATTATTCAAAACGCCCACCACCAGCTCGTCAACGATATGGGCGGAGCGGACAATAATATCCAGGTGCCCGAAGGTTACGGGGTCAAAGCTTCCTGCGTAAATTCCTCTTGTCATAGCTGCCTCTTTTCAGTCCTTTTCTTCCGTACGGCGTATAAATACATGCCGGTTTGTCTTGTAGCTCTTAACTTTCCAGGGTGTAAAACCATACGCCTCCATCCAGGCGTCCTCACTTTTTTTAGAGGTTTCCAGAATAATCGTTGTATGGGAATCGGCCAGGGCGGAATGAGCCAGGGCATGGATGACCTGCTGCTCCAGCCCCTGATCGTAGGGCGGATCCATAAATATAATATCGAAAGCAGGCTCTCTCTCCAGCCGGCATAGGGCGCTGACCGCATCGGACAGAAGAACGCGGGAGCGATCCGCAAGCCTGGTAAATCTTAAATTTTCCCTGATACAGGCATATGCCTTTCGATGGTTCTCCACAAACACCGCTTCCCCCGCTCCCCGGCTCAGTGCCTCAATGCCGATAGCGCCGCTTCCTGCAAACAAATCCAGAAACCGGCAGCCGGGAATGTCCTGCTGCAGCATATTGAAAAGCGTTTCTTTAATTCTGTCTGTGGTGGGCCGTGTTTCCAGGCCCTCAATACATTTTAAGGGAAGGCTCCTGGCCGTTCCGGCAATTACGCGCACTGGCTTACCTCCTTACCTGGCCGTTTCCGTAGATTTCGTATTTGTATGAGGTCAGGGCCTCAAGCCCCATGGGACCTCTGGCATGAAGCTTCTGGGTGCTGATGCCGATCTCCGCTCCGAAGCCGAATTCAAAACCGTCCGTGAACCGTGTGGAAGCATTCACATAGACGGCCGCCGCGTCCACCTCTCTCAAAAACCGCTCCGCATGATCCGCATTTTCCGTAATGATGGCTTCGGAATGGCCCGTATTGTAGCGGTTGATGTGGGCAATAGCCTCGGACAGGTTATCCACAATTTTAACGGAGAGAATATAATCCAGGTATTCCGTACCCCAATCCGCTTCCTCCGCCTTTCTTATGGGAATCACTTCGCAGGCCCGCTTATCTCCCCGGAGCTCTACCTTTTTCTCTGACAGACGCTTTGCCAGAGCAGGCAGAAAGGCATCCCGGACCTTCTCATGGACAACCAGGGATTCACAGGCATTGCACACGCCGATGCGCTGGGTTTTTGCATTGTATACAATCTCTGCGGCCATATCAAGATCCGCTGTCTCATCCACATAGATATGGCAATTGCCGGATCCCGTCTCAATCACGGGAATGGTACTGTTCTCCACCACGGTGGAAATCAGGCGGGCGCTTCCTCTGGGAATCAGCACGTCAATATACCGGTTCAGCTTCATAAAGGCGGCCGCCGTCTCACGGCTGGTATCTGTAAGCAGCGAAATGGCGGCTGGCGGACACTGGCATGACCGAAGCGTTTCCTGCAGAATCTCTACAATGGCCTGATTAGAATGAATGGCATCGCTTCCGCCCCGCAGCACCACGGCATTGCCTGTCTTAAAGCAAAGGCCGAAGGCATCCGCCGTCACGTTGGGTCTTGCCTCATAAATAATACCGACAACGCCAAGAGGAACGCGCACCTGACGAATCTTCAGCCCGCTTGCCGGCGTTTGCTCCCTTATCACCTGACCAATCGGATCAGGAAGCTTTGCAATCTGGCGCAGACCCTCTGCCATTCCCTCAATCCGCTCCGGAGTCAAAAGGAGACGGTCCAAAAGTCCCGCTTTCATGCCCTTTTTCCTTCCGTCTGCCATGTCCTTTTCATTGGCTTTCAGTATCCGCTCCGTATTCTTTACCAGATCTGCCGCCGCCCGGTTTAAAACCTGATTCTTTTTTTCTTCCGAGAGAATGCAAAGAAGAAGCTCCGCTTCCTTTGCCCTTTGTCCTATCTGCTCCAATAATTCCATACCTGTCTCCTGCTCCCTTTTACTCTAACATACTTGGAATTCCATTTATGTAACAATACGCTTTTCCGTCACAACCTTTGCCGGACGGATATCAAACTCTTCGAAGGGCACCTCTTTCCGAAGCTGAAACTCAAATGCCAGAGCAACGGTAACCATTCCCGTATGAGCCTCCAAAAAGCGATCGTAAAAGCCTCCGCCGTATCCTACCCGGTGCCGCATTGTATCAAAGGCAACCCCTGGCATCAACAGCAGAGCGTCCTCCTCGTCTCCCGGGGAAAGGTCCTCTTTGGGTTCCCGGATTCCGAAGCTTCCTTCCTCCAAATCATCCTCCAGAGAGGTGATATAAAAAAAACGCATCTCCTGTCCGCACACCCGGGGAACGGCTACCCGCTTCCCGTCCTGCCATGCCAGGCGTATCAGATCTCCTGTCTCTACCTCATGCTTGTAATCCACATAAGCATAGACCGCTTCGGCGTCCTGATACTCGGGAAGGGTCCGGATGCGCTCCAGAACGTCCAGGCTCATTTTATGAATCTCCTCATCCGTATGAGCTCTGCGAAGCCTTCCGATCTCTTTACGCAGCTCCTTTTTTTGTATCTTTAAATCAATCTCTCTTTTTTCCATATTTTTCACCCAGATTGGTAATGGTTCCATCGGCTTCCTGTACGTCAATCTGATCCAGCTGCCCTCTTAAGTTCCTGCGGACCGCCTCAATGTATTCCTTTCTAAGTCTTGCCTGCTCTTCTTTTTCCTCCTCATTAAGCCCTTCCGCCTTTGAACGGTGATACAGCTCGTTGATTCGTGCAATCTTCTTTTCATCTATCATTTCAGCTTACTCCTTTTTCCGGCTCCCACCCAAGAAAGCTTATGGTCCGGGAGAACATATCTTTTGCATATTCATATCCGTGATTATAAAAATCCGTAAGAACCGCCACATCATCCTCCGTATTTTTCACCACCGGAACCTGCGGCCGCAGCACCAGAACATGGCCTCTTCGCTCCAGGTCCTCCAAAAGCTCCATGGTCCGGTTGTAGTAATAGGCGCGGTTTTTTATGGCCCGAATAAGATTGGGATATTTTTGATACATAATCCGTGCCATTCTAAGAGACTTTTTCGCCGGAGGCTTTCGATATCCCAATTGGCGCGTCAGGATTACAATATTCTTTTTTACGCCGTCGTGAAGAGCCTTTTGAATCGGCACGGAATCCGCCACGCCTCCGTCCAGCATGGGAATTCCGTCCACCTCCACCATAGGGGAGACGATGGGAAGGCTTGAGGAAGCACGGCAGGCGTTCATCAGCCGTATCCGCTCATTTTTCTCCGTCAGATAGGCCGCCCTGCCGGTGAGACAATTGGTAGCCCCCAAAATACAGGTTTGCTCCGAGGAAAAAAAAGTATCGTAATCAAAGGGGATAATCTTGTTGGGAAATACGTCAAAAATCAAATCCATATTAAAGAGACTATGGTTTTTTAACAAATACTTTAATCCCACATAGCTTCCAGCCTCCAGAAAATCAATGGTACAGGTTTTCATGCGTCCCGGCTGGCGGGATACATAATTAACTGCATTACAGGCGCCTGCAGATACGCCGATCACGTAGGGCAAATACAGCTTTTGCTCCATAAAGTAGTCCAGCACTCCTGCGGTAAACACGCCGCGGGTTCCGCCGCCCTCCAATATCATTCCTGCTCGTTTCATCTATTTATGCCTCCGCTGTCAACACTCTTTAAATATAACTTAAAGTATAATTTACACCATAAATGGAAGAATAGCAAGTTTTAACTGGAGTAATTCTCCAAAAAGTCATAAAGCTCCCTCTCTCCGGACAAGCCCTTTCCGGCTGTAATTTCCTGCTGCAGCTCCTCCGGAAGCATATCCATGGTGATGTCCGTATACTCATAGACGGTCTCCCGATCCGAAAGATAAATATTGACACGGCCCTGCTCCTCCACCAGATAATATTGGCAAGCTTCCGCCAGTACCCTGTCCGCCCGGGCGGATACCTGCCGTCTTGCCGTCTCCGTATCTTTTAAGGGATTTTCCTTATATTCCTTTTGCTCCTCCTGCTCTAGGCGCTGTTCCTCCGGAAAAAACACCACAGGAGCTTTCATATACGCCTGATTCTCCGGAACGGATTTTTCCAAATACAGTATGCCGGAATAATAAGCCAGCCCTCCAAAAACCAGAACGGCCATGAAGGCGGCCGCAATCTTTTTTATCACAAAAAAGTCCTCCTTTCTGCCATTTTCTATAGTATGGACAAAAAAGAAGGAACTTATAAAGGCTGTCTATAGAAGATGCAGCTTTTTTAAGACTCTTGCAAGCATATGGCCTTTGGGAAGAGCCTTGATCTCCGGCTCTGTAATTCCGCGCAGAAGCAAAAGGAAAAAACCATAGATAAAAACCGCCAGGACAATACAGACAACCGCAGCCATCCGAAAGCCGATGAGATCCTCCAGCGGCGTATACGCAAGCCAGCAGGAAAGTCCCATAATAGCAGACGAAACAAGAGGAATCAAAAAGGTACGCACCATCTCCTGCCGGTAACGCAGATACTTTCGGATGGCCAGTCCGTTTAAAATACACATCATTACTGCAAAAAACAGATAGGAAATCACCACGCCGTAAATATGAAGCTTAAACACCTGTACCAATACCACCAGAAGCGCCAAATGGAGCGCCAGGGAAATAAGCGCATTGCGCACCGGAATATGCATCCGGTCAATCCCCTGCAGAATTCCGTTGGTCAATGTGGACAGTCCATAAAAAATAACGGCGGCGGATCCGGCAATAAACAGCTTCGCCGCGATGGGATCCGAATTCCAGGAAAGCAGCCGTAAAATGGGCTCCGCCAGCGCCGTAAGGCCGAAAGCACTGGGAATACAGACAAACATCACCATCCGAATCGCTCCGTCGGTTTTTCTGCGCATTTCCTTCCGGTTTCCCTCCATGCGGGCACGGGTCAGGGCCGGAATGGTGGATGCGGACAGCGCCGAGGCTACAGCAATGGGCACATTGGTCAGAAGCTTGTATTTGCCTACATAAATCCCCCAATAAACCTCCACCGTAGATTTTTCCACCTTCTGAATCTCCAGCATCAGGTATTTGAAGATTCCCTGATCCAAAATACTGCTGATATTGTAGACCGCCGTGCTTAATATGACCGGTACTATGGTCAGCACCAGAAGCTTAAGAATTGTACCGTAGCTCTCCACGCTGTCCGTGCGGTCCCGCCGTATCTGCCGGCGGAAAACGCGCCGGTACATCAGCATCACCACAATCAGAAACAGCAGTCCGGCCATGGCTCCCATGCTGGTGCCCAAAGTGCTTCCGGCCGCTCCGTAAATAGGACCGCTCCGGCCATCCGCAATCCCTGCCTTCTGATCCAGAGAAAGGCCGTATTCAAAAAGTATGCCGGCCGCCGCAATGCTCACAACCGCATTGAACACCTGTTCAATGATCTGCGACACGGCGGTGGGCATCATGCTTCCCATCCCCTGGAAAAAGCCTCTGAGAACTCCCATCACGGCCAGAAAAAATACCGCCAGGGCCAATATCTTCAAGCTCAGCTCACTCTCCGGCGTGTTGAGCAGCTTTCCCGTAAAAAATCCAGCTCCCAAATAGGTAACAATGGAGCCGAGAAGCCCTACTGCCAACGCCATATACAAGGCGCCCTGAAAGATACGCCGGGCATTCCGGTATTGGCCCAAGGCAGCCTTTGCGGAGATTAATTTTGAAACGGCCAGAGGCAGGCTGTAGGAGGAGATCAGCAGTATGATATTGTAGATTTCATAGGCTGCGGAATAATAATCATTCCCGTGATCCGTAATAATATTCGTAACCGGAAGCCGGTAAAGCATTCCAATCAGCCGGCTTAAGATAGAAGCCGCTGCCAGAATACTGCCCTGCATTATAAAATTGGAACGATTTTTTGCTTTTTTCCGATTACCCATAGCAGTCCTTCCGCCAAATTGTACTTCTCGTTGCTCTATTGAATTACCACATCATCCACATAATCATTCCAGACAATGCATACAAAGGTTTTGCCGTTATTCAGCACAATCTCCTGATTGTTGTTTTCATAGTACCGGGCCGGGGTTCCCAGTTCTCCGGGATTGCTCCAGTAACCGTCGATCATCTTACCGTTGGTAAAGACAATGCAGTCGTTGTTATGAGACTGGCTTGCAAAATGCAGATAATCATTGGAGTCCAGCACCGCTCCGTCGCAGAACTGGAAAATCACATTGGTTACCGCCACCTGTTCTCCGTTCAGCTCATCCACATGGGGATTGCCATGGGAGGAACGATAATACTTCCGATCCGCGGCATTGTATTCAAAGGTAGCCTTTACTCCGCCGAAGCCATTTTTCCCGCCGTTGCCCCCGGGCTGAAGAAAAGTAGCATCCGGATAGCCCGCATATTCCGCAATTTCACCCGTAGGGGCAAACTTGAACTTCCCAGTATAATCCTCCGGCATCTCGCGATCATAGCCCTTTTTCTCAATATCCTCCAGGATTCCGTCCGGAAATGCATATAAGGTATGCTCCCAGGACTTTCCGGGACGGGAGATTCTCTCATACATCTCCGTAACCGGATGATCGATGCCCTTGGTTCCTCCCGAAAGCACATCAAATTCCCCTCCGTTCAGAGCCTCCAATGCATAGGGAGCCTGTCCGAAATGAGCATAAATCGCATCAAATTCCTGAGCAAACTGCAGATAATACAGACGGCAGCTGCGCACGGAACCAATCTTCTCAAGCTTCTCCCAATCCTCAAATATTCCCATCCAACGCGTAATACGCTTTTCTACCGGACATTCATAAATCACACTGGCTCCGGTAGGTCCTGACATGGGAAGGGCAGCCGGGGTCATACTCAGCATAACAGCCAGCGGCCGTTTTGTTCCGATGTCCGCATCAATCCATTCCCCTGTAAAGTAGCTGCGGATCTTTCCGTCCACAATCTCCCGTTTTTCCGGCTCCGGGGCTTCCGGGCCCGGCTCCGTTTCCTTTTCCGGTTCACCCTCCAGAACCTCATCCTCCGTATTGAACTGCCCGTCCGGTTCCTTGCCGATTTGCGCAGAATCCCCTTTTCCGCAGCCGGCAGCCAAGCATACCGCCAAAATCATCCACAGGAAAAAAAGCATCCTCTTTTTCATAAATATATTCCTCCCCTAGCGCAAAATGTTTAAGGAACGGAGGATGGCACTCTGCCTGTCCTCCATTTCCTTTGCCTCCTCCGGTTCCATATGATCATAACCGCACAGATGAAGCATACTGTGAGCGATGAGAAAGGCATATTCCCTCTCCTCGCTGTGACCGTATTTTTTTGCCTGTTCCCGGACCTTTTCCATGGAAATAATGATATCCCCCAATAAAAGCTCTCCCGTATCCGGATGAAAACAGCCGTGCGCCTCCGTCTCGGCACAGCTAAAATCCGAAGGACTGTCATAGGTAAGCATGGGAAAGGACAGCACATCCGTTGCCCGGTCAATGCCTCGGTATTCCTGGTTCAGCTGCCGGATATTCTTATTGTTTGTCAGAAGAAGACTTACCTCCGTTTCATAGGGACAGCCCTCATAGTCCAGCGCCGCTTCAATCACTCTCCGGGCAAGACCGCAGGTATCTACTCCCGAGAGTGCAATCCGGCTCTCATCTTCTACGTTGATTGTCATATGCATCCTTTCTTGTGCTGCGCCGTGCTGTGGACTGCTCGTAATTGTCGTATGCCTGTACAATTTTTTGAACTAAGGGATGGCGCACCACATCCCTGCCGGTCAATGCACAAAAGCCGATATCCTCCACCTTGGATAGTACCTTAAGGGCAATCTCCAGGCCGGAACGCGTCCCTGCCGGAAGGTCTTTCTGGCTGGCATCTCCCGTGACAATAACCTTGGATCCAAAACCGATTCGCGTTAGAAACATTTTCATCTGTGCGGGGGTGGTATTCTGCGCCTCATCCAGGATAATAAATGCATTATCCAGGGTTCTCCCCCGCATGTAGGCCAGAGGCGCCACCTCAATAAGCCCCCGCTCCATATTTTTTAAAAAGCTGTCCGTCCCCATGATTTCATAAAGGGCGTCATAAAGAGGCCGCAGATAGGGATCTACCTTACTCTGCAGATCCCCGGGAAGAAAGCCCAGCTTTTCCCCTGCCTCAATGGCCGGCCGGGTCAGTATAATTCGGCTGACCTCATTATTCTTAAAGGCTGTAATGGCCATAGCCATGGCAAGATAAGTTTTCCCGGTTCCGGCCGGTCCCGTGCCGAAGACAATCATATGGCTTCGAATGAGATCCACATACTTCTTCTGTCCCAATGTCTTGGGTTTAATAGGCTTGCCGCCGGTGGTGTGGCAAATCAAATCCCGGTCAATCTCGCTGATGGCCTCCTCCTGTCCCTCCATGGAAAGCGCCAGAGCATAATCCACGTTCTGCTCCTGGATGGTATTTCCGCGCATGGAAAGGGTCAGAAGCTGCTCCAGCACACGTGCCGCCTGCCTGCCTTTCCCGGGAGAACCCAGGATCTTAACGCTTCCGTCTCTTGGAATCACGGAAACCTTAAGGGTCTGCTCTATTCTTTTTACATAGCTGTCAAACTGGCCGAATACATTGCGTTCATGCTCGGCCGGGATATCTATCATGATCTCCTCAATATTCAAATTCTGCCGCTCCTGTCTGCATTTCTACTTTTCATCCTCCAAGGGTTCCGGCGCCTCCTCCAAAACCTCCGTGGGTGAATAGCTTCCAATCTCCTCCAGCGCCGTAATCGTTCCATAAGCGGTGCAGGTATTGGCGTCGACTTCTATTTTAACATTATTTTCAACAATTTGAACCCCCTTTTCTATTAAAATTTCTAAAAATTCCTTTAAATTTTCCTCGGCAATAGCTCTGGCCTCCTCTTCCGGGTAAGATTCCGTGTAGATTTCGTACTCCTCATAGATGGTGGTGCCAAAGGTCAGAGGCAGATAAAAGTTCTCCGTAAGCTTAAGGGGATACTCCGTATTCACGGTGGAAAATGTCTCAAAACCGGGCCTTAGCTTCAGAGAAATGGTCTTTCCGCCCACCTTCGCATAGAAACCGTGACGCTTCTTTCCCGTAGGATGGCGCACCTCATGAGACAGAACAAACTCATCGTAATAGGTGTAGGAGGTACTGGCGTACACATCCGCATCCGCAGCCGTATACTGATATCCCATTACTTCTCCGCTGTCGCCCAAGATATCAATGCGGCCCAAAACGAGAAGCTGACCTTCCTCCACCTCATCGCCCACCTGAACCTGCGATACGCCGCTTCGCACCAGCACACTGGTGATAATCCCCTCCTTGGAAGCTAAAATATCTCTGGGCTCTTCCCCTGAGACGGCCGCTTCTTCCGCAAGACTGTCCATATTTTCCCGAATGCGGATAATAAGGCGGGTCCCTTTGATTTCCGCCGAAACCCAGATAATATCCGGAAATTCAATACGGATCATAGACTGGATTTCTTTACAGTCCACCTGGCTTTTTTTCATACCGTGGACAATATGCTCCGATTCCAGGTAATCCAGAATCACGTTGGTTGTTCTGGAATAATTGCCCTCAATGTGGATATTCCAGATAAACAGAGACATGGTGTACAGGAACGCAATACACAAAAGAATTCCCACCGCAAACATTTTCCGATGCCGGTAGTGATGCAAAAAAAAGGGAAGCCCGTGCCGCTCTGTCACCTGAAGATGGGCTTTTGCCTTCTTCCGCAGGGGCTTAAGCCTCCGAAAATCACGGATACTTAAATTCATTTCATAATAGCCGCCATTGTTCTGCAAATCCCAAATCTCAATTTCGTGGGCCTTGCAGAGATTTAAAAACCGCTCCGGCGAATAACCGGTAAGACGGACGCGCACATATCCGTACAGATAACGAAAAAATGAAGTCAGCAATATTTCACCTCCTGAATCTCTCCGGTGATCTTCATTTCGTCATTTGTATAATAGGAAATATCCAGATGCAGACCGTGAATCTCCAGCTTGCAGGTCTTTGTCTGAATGCGGATAAGCTCTTCCGTATATTCAATAAGGCTCATGTAGTTCTCCACATAAGCCTCGTGTTTTCCGGTAATGGTTATGATTACCGCGCCGAGCATCAAATCCTTGGGCAGATTTAATGCGTCTGTCATTTCTTCCTTCCAGCTCATTGATCCTGGGCCTTGTCGTTTCTTTACTCTTACTATATGCCTAAGGCTCCTGTTCTATGCGCGCGAGTATGGCTTGCAGGTGCTTCATACATATATCCGGCAAGGCATATTATAATATTCCTATGATTTTCCCGTTCCCGGCTCTTCCAATGCCTCCCGATAGAGAATCAGGCTGAACCAAGTGACCAGATTGTTTCCGTTCAGAAATGTAATACCGCACCGCTCCGCAAGACCGGTGACCAGGATGCCGTAGCCCTCCATGCAGGGAAGCATCCGCTGGGGAAAACGGCAGGGAGCATCCGGCCAGGTGCAGTCTTCGCAGAGGGCGCAGGACTCGGTGGACAGAACCAGAAGCTCCTGATGCTGCTTTATAAAAAGATCTTTTATCCGGCGGGTAAGCTCTTCATGCTCTTTACGGGTAGAAAGAAGCTCCTCCATATTCTCCATATCGGAAACCTCTGTCATGGTAGTAAACAGAAAGCCGCCCTCGTAAGCTTCGCAGCGACTTCGGCATTCCTCCACGGTTCCTACTGCCGGGGGGCAGGACCAGGATTTTCCGTATCTGGGACACTCGGTCCTGCAGATATGGCGTACTTCTTCTTTAAAAGGAATGTCCTTGATTTGGATAAAGGCGTAATCACAGATAGGAAAGCATGTGATAGAAGCCTCAATATCTTGTCTCTTCATATGTGCTCCCGATATGCGCGCTTTTGCCGTCTGTCCGTAAGAATATTTTATTCTCATTATGGCATTGCATTCATGTTATTTTACTATAACAGGGATTTGCGCAGTTCCTCCGCGCTTTTTGCGCTTAAGTAAGCCGGCGCTATATCAAATACGGTCTTGCAGCCATGGTTTCCCTCCGCTGACAGCCGGTAAGCGGCTCTGGCGTAGGCAGCAATGACACTGGAGGTAAATTCCGGGTTGGAATCCAGCTTTAAGCTGTACTCGATCAGGTGATGATTCTCTTTTTCCCAACCGGTTACGCCGCTTCGCAGGACAAAGCCTCCATGGGGAATCCGGCTGTGATCGCGCTTCATTACTTCCTCGCTGATAAAATGTACCGTGGTATCATAATCCGCAAAATAATTGGGCATGGTTTTGATTGTTTCCTCTACCTTGGCGGCGTCGGCGCCTTCCTCCAATACTACAAAGCACTCTCTGGTGTGCTTTTCCCGCGTACTAAGATCCGGATTCTCGCCGGCACGTACGGAAGCCAGAGCTGCTTCTACCGGAATGGTGTACTGCTTTGCATCCTTAACGCCCGGGATTCTGCGTATGGCATCGGAATGGCCCTGGCTTACGCCTCTGCCCCAAAAAGTGTAGTCCTTACCTTCCGGCAGAATGGCGTTGGCATACATGCGGTTTAAAGAAAACATTCCCGGATCCCAGCCTACGGATATGATTGCCGCATTGCCTGCCTCCTTTGCCGCAGCGTCTACGGCCGCAAAATGCTCCGGTATCCTTGCATGGGTATCAAAGCTGTCTACGACATTAAAAAGCTTGGCATACTCCGGGGTCTGTACCGGAAGATCCGTGGCGCTTCCGCCGCAGAGAATAAGTACGTCCAGCTCACCCTTCCAGTTCTTCGCTTCATCTACATGACAGACCTTTGCCGTGCCTGTGAGAATACTTACGCTTTTGGGATCTCTTCGGGTGAATACGGCCCGAAGTTCCATATCCGGATTCTGGCGAACAGCGCACTCTACGCCCCGTCCCAGATTTCCATAACCTAAAATACCAATTCGTATGCTCATAGATGTTATCTCCTTTTTATCAATAAAAATAATGGAGCATACGGGATTCGAACCCGTGACCTCCACACTGCCAGTGTGGCGCGCTCCCAGCTGCGCCAATGCCCCATTGCTGATAGTATAGCACAAAACTTTTGTCAGTACAAGAATTAATTTTTACTCTTTTTAAGATTTGGAGAAAGATATCGGGCATATTTGCATCTGGCACTTGCAGAATTGCCTTTAAAGAAAGAAGTTTTTCTTACACATACACCAAAAAATTCTGCTCTTTTTTGACAGCCTTTTTGTTATTTTATCCTCCACTCCAATCGCATTTTTTTACGGAATTCTCTGATTTTCACAGACTTGAAAATCTTTCCCAAAACCTCTTGCACTCCCTGTGTCATTTTATTATAATAACGCAGATATAAAGGAGAAGCTTTTCAATTTCAGCTTCTGATAATGTGAGGATGAATATTATGGAAAAAGATATGACAAAAGGCAGTCCGGCGAAAATTATACTCGGCTTTACCCTGCCCATTTTTATAGGAAATGTATTTCAGCAGCTTTACAGCATGGCCGACACCATTATTGTAGGAAAATTTGTGGGAACGCCGGCTCTGGCTGCCGTTGGTTCCACCGGAACCATAACTTTTTTGATTCTCGGCTTCCTTATGGGAATGACCGTAGGCTTTACCGTACTGACGGCCCAAAGATTCGGGGCCGGGGATATGGATGGGATGCGCAAAACCGTTGGAAGCGCCGCCCTGCTTTCTCTGGCGGTTTCTCTGCTTATGACAGCCGGCAGTATGCTTGGCATGCGCCCGCTGATGAAGCTTATGAACACGCCGGAGGATATTTTTGCGGATGCTTATACTTACATTATGATTATCTGCGCCGGAATCTTTGCCCAGGTGCTTTACAACCTGCTCTCCTGCATACTGCGTGCCCTCGGCAACAGCAAAACGCCTCTGTACTTTCTGATTCTGGCCGCGCTTTTGAATATTGTTCTGGATCTGGTACTGATTATCAGCTTTCATATGGGCGTGGCCGGGGCCGCTCTTGCTACCGTGATCTCACAGGGGGTATCCGGTATTCTCTGCCTGATCTATATTATAAGGAAGGTTCCTCTTTTGAGGCTAAAAAAAGAGGATTGGCTCCCCGACGGACATCTGGCACGGATTCAGATGGGGATTGGCTTTCCGATGGCCCTTCAGTACTCCATCACGGCTGTGGGAACGATGATGATGCAGTCTTCCCTGAACCTCCTTGGTTCTATGTCCGTAGCCGCTTTTACGGCCGCAAGCAAGATTGAGCAGGTAGTTACCCAGGCTTATGTGGCTCTCGGCACCACCATATCTACCTACTGCGCCCAAAATGTGGGCGCAGGGGATATCCGGCGCGTGCGGCAGGGCTTCCGGGCCTCTACCCTGATCGGCTTTGCCTATAGTATTCTGGCTTCCGCCTTTGTAATGACCAGCGGAAAATATCTGACCTATTTGTTTGTGTCGGAGCATGTGGCGGATATTATCGGTGAGGTTGATCTTTATCTGAACTGCATTGGCTATTTCTTTATGCCTCTGGTTATTGTGAATGTCTACCGAAACGGTATTCAGGGTATGGGCTTTGGACTTCTGCCCATGACAGCCGGTATCGCAGAATTGATTGGCCGCGGCGTGGTGGCTGTTATCGCCGCAAGGCAGCACAGCTATCTGGGCGTCTGCCTGGCAAGTCCGACTGCCTGGGTACTGGCCGGAGGGCTTTTGATTGGGATGTATTTTTATATTCTGAAGGTTTATGGGAAAAAACTTGGAAGCGTTCAGGCGGATGATGTGTCCGGAGAGAAAAAACATTCTCCCTGCAGCGTTTAGATCTGTTTATCTAAAAACTCTGGTAATAAGTTTTCTATTGCATATGGCTGTGGTTGATAAAATCACAGCCTTTTTCCGTAAATAACATATTATGATACCAAAGACTTCTCAAATCGCATTTTAAAAAGTAACTAAAGAATTTCCGGAACATTTCTCCGGCCTGCAATTTAATTTAAAATCGTCTCCTTAATCAATTCAACCGACTCCATCATAGCATCCATCTCCTCTTGAGTATCCTTAAAATCATATCATACCTAAATGCGAAAAATCTCGTAATATTATTAAGGACAGAAAATCTTTAAAATTTTCTGCCCTGTAATGTTCTGCTTTTAAATGATATGATATTCCACATAAAGTTCCTGACGATACTCTTTATCCTGTGATACTTTGATAATGTCCGATAAACGGCCATCTTCACTTAAAAGTATTATTAATTTTGCCAACATTTCCTCACCTTTTTTCACATTCTCCTGGTCTCTCAGCAACAACGTCATATACTCATGCCACCATTCTCTATTCTTCTTGGCCTCTTTTACAGCTTCTTCCAATCTCTCCACATAGTCATCCTTCGGCTTCTTCCCTGCCACATAATCAAGGAACGCCTTTAATTCATCACTCACATCATCCAGAGTTCCTTTTGCATTGAGAAATATCTTTACCGCCTCATCACCCATTGAAATGCTGCCGTCTTCTTTACAGATATTTTCAAAGGTATATCCTGTTATCTATTTCTATTATACACAGCCATTCGGTAAATTACAATAAGCCAAGAACCTGTCGGCATTTTTCTTTGATATCCGGTGTTCCAGTTGCCACATACATAATATGTAATCTTATTTTTAGAACCATCTTTGAGTGAATCTTAACTATAAGTCCATAATACTACCCCCATGAAAGCCACAAACTCCCAGAGGGGTAAAATACAACACTTATTCTCTTTTATTTCCGGAATATCCGTCCTCTTTCGCCCTTACTTATGATACGGTTCCCCCTTCATAATCCGAAACCCCCGATACACCTGCTCCAACAAGATCACACGCATCAATTGATGAGGAAACGTCATCCGCGAAAAGCTTACGGACTCATCCGCCCGCTTCATCACCGCCGTGGACAGCCCCAAAGAACCGCCAATCACAAAGACAATATGGCTCTTCCCCTCCACCCCCAGCCGTTCAAGCCTGCGGGAAAACTCCACCGAATCCAAAGCCTTCCCCTTAATAGCCAGTGCAATCACATAAGCATCCTCCCTGACAGCCTTCAGGATACGTTCCCCTTCCCGCTCCAAGATAGCCGCTTCCTCCGCCGCACTCGCCCCGTCCGGTGTCTTTTCATCCGGCAGCTCCACAATCTCCAGCTTACAATAACGGCTTAACCGCTTCGCATACTCCTTCACGGCCTCCGAAAAATACATTTCCTTAATCTTCCCCACCGCAACACACGTAATCTTCACAGTCTTCCGCTCCCCCGCCAAATATCACAGTCCTACATCCCAATATCAAAATTACCGCCCAAACAAAAATCACTCTCTCGAATGATCAATCCGATTCCGAATCTTCTGCATCTGATAATCCAGCTCTTCAATCGAATCCGCGCAAACCTTCAATTGCCGCACAATCTCCTCCGTATTATCCACAACCTTCTTATATTTCAGCTTGTGCTCCAGGCTTGCCCAGAAATCCATAGCAATCGTCCGAAACTGAACCTCCGCCATCATATACTTCTTCTCCCTGGACAGATAAACAGGCACGCCAATAATCAAATGCAGACTCCGATACCCGTTAGACTTAGGATTCTGAATATAATCCTTTCTCCTCTGCAAAATAATATCATCCTGCTTAATCATCAAATCCGCCAGCCGGTAAATATCATCCGGGAAGGAACAAATCACCCGAATCCCCGCCACATCCTTTAAATTCTCCTGAATACTCTCCACCGTCACCGGATAGCCTTTCCGCTCCAACTTTTCATAAATACTCTCCGGGGATTTCAGACGGCTCTTAATGGATTCAAAGGGATTCCGCTTATACTCCTGGGAAAATTCCGCATTCAGGATTTTAAGCCTTGTCTCAATCTCCATAATCGCTGCCTGGTATTCCAGCATCAAACGGTGAAACGGCTCCGCTTCCTTCAGCTTTTCCGCCTGAATCCGAATAATCTGATCCTGCTTTCTGAGCATTACCGCCTGCTCCTCCACCTTCCGCTCCAGTTGATTTTTTCGGGTGTAGAGCCGCATAGCATTTTTAATACGGTTTTTTACAATCGCTCTCTCAAAAGGCTTGTGAATAAAATCCGAAGCTCCCAGCTCCAGACATCTGCTTTCCGCCTCCACCGCAAGCTCGCTGCTGATAATCAACACCGGAATCCTTTTCAGCCATTCCTTTTTGCTCATCTCAGCCATTACCGCATAGCCATCCATATGCGGCATATGCAGATCCAGAAGAACTGCGGCCATTTCTCTGGGGTATTTGTCCAGATAGTTAAGCGCTTCCCTTCCGTCCTCCGCCGTCTCTACCTGGTATTCATCCTTCAGCATATCGCATAGCAGCTCACGGTTCAGCTCCGCGTCGTCCACTACTAATATCCTCTGCATAATAACACTCCTTTTCCCGTCAGCCGGGAATTGTAACTCAAAATCTTCTCTTATTATAAGATTTTTGATGCGGGATTTCAATTATTCCCGGAGATATTTTCATGATTTTTCTTGACACAGACACAAAAATTTCAGATAATAATTCACAGATAGTTTTCATTCATGTGCTTTAAGGGATCTACGGAACCGGAATAGGAGAATACGCTCATGGCTTGGTGTCCCAAATGTAAAAATGAATATCGAAAAGGAATTACCCACTGTCCCGATTGTGATGTGGACCTGATAGAAGAGCTTTTGCCCGAGGAGGAAGAAACGGTTGAGATTCCGGAGGATTACGAATTTCCGGAGGATTTTGACCCGGGCGCAGTCTTAGAAGGGCCAAGGGAAAAGCCTGCCTATGTGAAGGCTTACCGAAGCCCGGAGGAACGTTGCGCAGATATGCGATCCTCTGCCTGGACCTTCTCAGCGGTAGGCGGCGTCGGATTTGTGGTTATGCTCCTGGCCCTTATGGGGATCTTAAGCTTCCCCTTCCACAACTTTGCTCTGATTGTGATGCTGCTTCTGTTTGCCGGCTTTTTTGTCGGCGGCATTGTATCCTTCGGGAGCGCAAAGAAGCTTCAAGGTCTTGCAGCCTCGGAGCATGCATTTATTGAGAAGATCACGGACTGGTATCACTCGGAAGGGATGCACTCGGAAAGTGTGGCTGCTTTGGATACCTCTCTGCCCGAAGAGCTATTTTACCTGCGGAAGTATGAAGCTGTCTCCCAACTGATACGGGAGCATTTCCCGAAGATTCAGGAGGATTTGCTGAATAAGCTGGCATCGGATTTCTGTGAAGAAAATGAAACATAAAGCTGCCCATAGAGAAAAGTCAAAAAGAGATTGTCAGTCAGGCCAAGCGTCCAGGGGAGCCGGAGACTTATAGAAGTCAATGGCTCCCCTGTTTTGGAACACTTTACCTGCAATTAATTATTATCAAATCACAATTAGGGCAGTACCATGCCGATTGCTTTTTTAGGCTCATAAGATACATTCGCCCTATCCGAAAGCCGTTTGTTTTGGGTCCTGTATATTTTAACTTCTTTTCCTTATACTTGGGCACCCATTCTATACCAGGAGTAGGAAGATATCCTTCTAGCATTTCAGTATTGCAATAATTACATTTCATTTTTTAACTCCATCCAACCACATCCCAGACAGAATATGCGAACATTTCATTATGAAACCATACGGCTAACGCTTGTGTACGCCAATCACTGGGTTGATATCCCTCATAATAGTTATCACCAGTATGGTAATTGCTGTCTGTTACATGATATTTATAGCCGTAAACATTTTTTGAATGAGCAGAAAGAGTGGTATCAACTAATGTCCATTTGTATGTACTTTTTACACAAGCGACCGTTGTAGATAAAGCACTTTTTATAACTCCACCAGTAATGGCAATGCCTGCAGATTGAATATTCCGGCTTCCGTGCCCCTGCTGTCCGGTGATAGGAAACCGCAAATCCGTTTTTAAGGAAACCGGCATTCCGGAGCTGGAAACCATTAGCATATATCCTTTAGAATGTAAGCATGCACCGTAAGGTGTAAATACATTCTAAGGG
>CAJTIM010000017.1 GCA_910576325.1 Clostridia bacterium | reverse complement strand
TAAAAAACGCCATTCGTCTTGATTACAATAATGGACTGGCAGAAGGAAGCGTGAACAAGCTGAAAGTTGTCAAAAGGATCATGTATGGCCGCAACAGTTTTGAGTTGCTGAAAGGGAAACTGTTGCGGCTTGAGTTAAAACGCAAAATCAACTAACTTCGGAAAGATTCCTTTTCCACTTTACTTTCCGCGTTTGTATATAATTCTGCCAGAGCATTATATAAAATATTACATAATACCGGACTTTGATGTGCCTTTAAAATCAAAAATCCTGCCCATTTCTGTTCTAAAGAAAAGATTTCAATTTTATTTTTCAGACATTTTTGCAACTTGCCAGCGTCCACCATGGCAGAATCTGAGACATAGCAAGTTAAAGAAACAAGCCATCCCAGTGATTTGTTTTGCTCCAGCCAATGTTGAAGTAAATGAGAGATGTTATCACGGTAGTGCTCTGTCATCCATGCATTTTTCATGATTCTTGTTATGCAGCTGATTTGTGCTTCTGAGTGCATCTTCTTTTCCCAGACTATCAGCCTGTCATATATAAAGGCAAAATCTAACTGAGCAAAATCCGCCAGTCCCATACCTGCTAAAACTGCCCCCGGATATTGATTTCCATCATTTACCTTCGTCAACCACTGAATTAGAGGCTCTCTTAAATTGACATAATTTTTCCAGAAGATTTTTCGGAGTATCCGGATATTTTCTTCTGTATATCCGATTGCTTCCAATGCCATCATTCCGGCTTGCGTACGTTTTTCTATTTCGAACTGTTCCACTCCAAGCATATGGCATACTTTGGAAGATGGTAAGTCCGTGTCTTCCATGGGATCTTCTTCATTCCACCCTATACATAGTTTTAACTGCTCTGTATAATAATTTAGTTTATTGGTTTCAATGACTCGAACACCAAGCAGCATTAAAAGATATAGCTTTAAACAACTATTCTTTTTATCATGCATAAACAACAGAAAATCTTTTTCCTGAGTTAAACAATAGTTTTTTTCGTCCTTGGGATGCTTCATCTCTTGATTATTTTGATTCTGAAAAAAACTACTGTCCTGAATTGTATTAGCAATTACAATGTTAAGATTCTGACATTCTTGTTCCTGAAAGAGTTCTTTTAAATCCTGCAATATTTCTTCATTCGGGGAATTCAGATTTTTCAGATTATTCTTCGCAGAACTCTCCATGTCTGGATTTACCTCTAATGTTTCTGAACCTTCATATCCTGTATTTTCTTGATGATTTTTTTCTTCCATTGTTACCTATCCTGTCTTTTGGGTATTTTAGTTGTCAAAAGAACTTACTGTTTTGTATTACATCGGCAAACACAATATTTTGAGCGGGATGAGTTTTGTTAAGGTCTTTTTTGGGCATCTGCTTTGGATAAAAAAACTCTTCTATTTGCATGGCAAGTTCTGCACTGCAAGCTGTACGGCCGTCTAAACAAACAGCATTTTTTTTGTATTCCGGAAGCAGTTTTTTTCCACATTCAATAACTAAAAAGCTTCTGGCATCATCAAGATTTTTAAGCTGTATTTGTGCTAAGACAGCTTGTTCAAACAAGGATTTTCCAGAACATTCGGGAGTAACAAAAAGAACAGTGTGTTCACATTGATTTCGAATAAAATTGTATAAATCTACCGAATTTTCAGCGTTATCAGCGGTCTCGTCCATGGTCCAAACACCGACGCGATATCCATCTGCTTTCAGCATCTTAACAAGGATATTGCGAATTGATTTTATATTTCCAGCAAAATAAAGAATTCCTATTTGATACGAATAGGTTTGTGACATTACTTCCTCCTGGTTTATAGTAAATATTTCATATTGAATTATACAATAAAAGTCTGGAACTATCTATGCTTTTTTGAAATTTCCTGGGAATTTTTAGAGATTTTACTTTGCGAGACATTTTTCTATTGGACATTTGTATAGATTTATGTTATTGTGTTCATGAAAACAAAAGGAGAAAATAAAATGAACATAATAGAGAAAGACATCATTCTTCATTTAACAAAAGCCTCATTCACCAATCAAAGAATCCTTTCCGAAAAAACAGGTTATTCTTTGGGAAAGGTCAACCAATCCCTCCGAAATCTGCAGGAACAGGGATATCTCAGCGCAGAAACGTCTCTGACAGCAAAGGCTTTTGAACTCTTAGAAACACACCGCCCTCAAAGAGCGATTATTCTGGCCGCAGGCTACGGTATGCGGATGATTCCCATTAATGCAGAGATGCCAAAGGGGCTTCTTCAGGTGAATGAAGAACCGCTGATAGAGCGCGTTATCAAACAACTGCATGAAGTCAAGGTGCAGGATATCACAGTTGTAGTTGGATTTATGAAAGAATCCTATGAATATTTGATAGATGAGTATCAAGTGGAGCTTCTTATTAACATGGAATATTCCCAGAAAAATAATCTTCATTCACTGAATCTGGCGCGGAATAAAATAGAAAATACTTATATTATTCCCTGTGATATCTGGTGCGGGGAAAATCCGTTCCATCGCAATGAACTGTATTCCTGGTACATGATCAGTGAATTAATGGATGATGAGAGCAATGTAAGGGTGAACCGGAAGCAGGAACTGGTGCGGACAGAGCGGGGCGGGAATCAGATGATTGGGATTTCCTATATAACAGGTAAGGCAGCAGATGGGCTGAAACAGCACCTTATAGAAATGGCTTCTGATCGTCTTTATCAACAGAGCTTCTGGGAAGAAGCTTTGTTTGAGAAAGACAAGATGCTGGTATCGGCCCGTCTTGCAAACTCGCGGATGGCTTATGAGATCAATACTTACGAACAGCTTCGGGAACTGGATGAAACCTCCAAACAGTTACATTCACAAGTCATACAGCTGATGGCGGAAAAACTAGAGGTTTCCGAAAATGAGATTGAAGACATAACCGTTTTGAAAAAGGGAATGACTAACCGCTCTTTTCTGTTTACCTGCAGAGGCAGAAAATATATTATGCGTATTCCGGGAGCGGGGACAGAGCATTTGATTAACCGCAGGCAGGAGTATGCAGTGTATCAGGCTGTCAGCGGGCTTGGAATCAGTGATGATATTTTTTATATGAATCCGGAAAACGGTTATAAGATAACTGCCTATTTGGAGAATACCAGAACCTGTGATCCGGAAAATATAGAGGATGTGCAGGTATGCATGAAGAGGCTTCGTGATTTTCATGGGAGAGCTCTAGAAGTGGAGCATACGTTTGATATTTTTGGAAAGATGGAATTTTATGAATCTCTTTGGAATGGAATACCATCCTGTTATCGAGATTATAAGGAGACAAAAAATAAAGTTTATGAATTAAAGAATTATATTGATGAGCAGTCTAAAGCATACGTTTTGACACATATTGATGCGGTGCCGGATAATTTTCTGTTTGTTAAAAATAAGCAGGGAGATACAGAGATTCGTCTCATAGACTGGGAATATGCTGGCATGCAGGATCCTCATGTGGATATTGCTATGTTTGCCATTTATGCCATGTATGACAGAGAAAGGGTAGAAATGCTGATTGATGCCTATTTTCCAGAAGGATGTGATCAGGATATACGTTTGAAAATATATTGTTACATTGCGGTCTGCGGCCTCCTGTGGAGTAACTGGTGCGAGTATAAGAGGCAGCTTGGTGTAGAATTTGGAGAATACTCCATACAGCAGTATCGTTATGCAAAAGAGTACTATAAAATTTTTCAGGAGGAGCGGAATGTATTGCAAAGTCGATAATGCAGTTATCATGGCCGCAGGAACATCCAGCCGGTTTGCGCCCATATCCTATGAAAGACCAAAGGCGCTAATAAGGGTAAAAAATGAAATATTGATTGAGCGGCAGATACGCCAGCTCCAGGAAGCCGGGATACCTCAGATTATTGTAGTCACTGGGTATAAAAAGGAGCAGTTTTCTTATCTGCAGGAAAAATTTGACGTGGTAATCGTTGAAAATCCGGACTATGCTGTTCGCAATAATAATGGAAGTATCTATTCTGTTCGGAGATATCTGAAAAACAGCTATATTTGTTCGGCAGATAATTATTTTCGCACAAATCCTTTTGAAAAGGAGGTTTCAGGAAGCTATTATGCTGCAGTTTATGCGGAAGGGGCCACGGATGAGTGGTGTATGGAAGAGGATGATAATGGATTTATTAAGGCTGTACAGATTGGCGGAGAGAAGTCATGGTATATGCTGGGGCATGCTTTCTGGGCAGAAGATTTTAGTCATAAGTTCTTAGAAATCCTGGAGCGGGAGTATGAATGGCCAGGAACCAGGGACAAGCTGTGGGAAAAAATTTTTATGGAACATTTACAGGAATTACCTATGAGAATCCGCAAGTATGACCATGAGGATATATACGAGTTTGATTCGCTGGACGAGCTTCGGGAATTTGATTCCAGTTATAAAGTAAACAGTGGTTCCGTTATTCTGAAAAATATTGCGGAAAGGCTCCGGTGTAAGGAGGGAGAACTTACAGAGATAATGCCACAGAAAAATGACAGGGGAGAGGTGATAGGAATTCGTTTTAACAGTCCGGGGGGAACCTGTAAATATGATTATGTGACAGAAGCGCTGGCACGGATCTGACAGGGAAGAAAATTATGTTATGGGTTACTAAGAGAACAGTAGTAATAGATCGCCTCCGTTAAAATTTATTTTAACGGAGGCGATCTATTGCTTTTAAGTGATAAAGTGTTAAAAAATCCATAAAGGGCTCCTTTGTGTGATGATTAAGACATTGAACACCTTAATTTATTAAAACTGAAGGCTCTTTTTTATTCACTTAATAGATGAAATGTAATAAACAGCTTAAATGCAGTAACTGTTTCTAAAGTAAGCGCCCAATAATGATACGGTCAGATAAAAATTACCCCAGCCCTTTGCGGATTGGAGTAATTCACCCCAAGGTGCATTTGTGATGCTATATTCTGTTCCGGAACGATGGCAGCAGGAACCACATTCTGTTTTGGAAGGGACTCCGCATAATTTATTTGGTGCTTACTGAATAGGAACGAAAAATGTCCCAAATGCGGTTTTATTTTGAAATAGTTTCATAAATCTGATAATATTCGTTTATATTATTCTGAATGTGATGGGTCTCTGCGGCTTTTAACCTTTCAGCAATAGAAAAGCTTTTAGCTAAAGCATCATCTTGAAAGATACGTTTGATATAGTATGCTAACATATAAGGTTCATCAAAGGGATAAGAGAAACCTTCTTTACCATGTGTAAGCATACTGCTGATACCGCCTACATTTGAGACTATGGCAGGTGTTCCTAACAGCATTGCTTCCCCTAAAGAATTAGGGGAGTTTTCAATTGCGGATGGCAGAACAAATATATGTGCAGACAGATACTGAGCTTTCATTTCCGCTTCATTTAATTGCTTTCCTAAAAAAATAATATTTTTTTCCAAATCCCATTTTTTAATAAGCTTTATGATATATCTTTCATAATAGGTTTGCTTTAAGAACACCTTTTTGGATACATGAAAGAGATCTTTGCCAGTTGTAATAACCTTAGCATCAGGATAATCCTTCAGAATAATTTTGAAAGCTTCAAGAAAGATGTGGAATCCCTTCAGAGGATATCCCCACTGACTTATAAAAATAGAATATTTTTCACAGTTTTCTAATTTCCACATTCCTTCATAAAAACTTGTTCTTAAAATTTCATTGCCTTGATGGTAGATTATATTGGGATTTATCATTTGTGTACATGCCAGATCCCAGTCCGTACGTCCAATGGCATGCGGAATTTTTTGAAGAGCTTTTATTTCATACATGCCACGAATATCAAAAATTTTTTTTGCTTCTAAAAGGCCATTCCATTTAATTAAATCACGGAATGTTTTACCCTTTATGATTTTCTCTGGTAAATTAGCATAGTAGTGTTTAGCATAAATAGAGACTAAGCCTTGAATGCTAATTACAGTATGTTGTAGATAGCCCTTTTTTTCGCAGGCATTTGTCATAGCTAATGTATGAGGGTATTCACTTCCCCATATATGCACAATATCCGGTGTTACATTTTCAAGTACAGTTTCAAAAAAAAGCTCTAATTTTGAGTCATAACATTCTGTTCTTTTTGTGTTTTGAAAGAAGCTGTAATATGAAATAGTTTTAGCCTTTCCTTGAAGAGCATCTTCTTTTTTACTAATTGGAAACAGAATAGTTAAGTCGTAATCTGGATTTTTTTTGATTGTATCGATTAAAACATTGAGCCATCCGCCTATATTATGAACGGGCCTGTGAAGCTCCAGGGCAAGCGGAGCTGGAATAAGATTACATAACCATAAGATTTTCATATTCGTTCACTACTCCAATATACTTTTTCTTTTATGGGTTTTGCCGGTACCCCTGCCAGTAGGACGCCTTCTCCAAATGCTTTTGTCACAATTGAGCCAGTTCCTATAATAGAATTGTCTCCAACACAGGAGCCTTTGAGCAAGATTGTTTTATTTCCAATCCAGACATGAGAGGCAATTATTATGCTTTTTGCAGGATTAATACGTTTGCCTTCTGAATTAAAAATAGAATGGCTGTCCCCTGTACGCATTACAATATCCTCGGACAAAAGACATTTACTTCCGATTTGCAGTTGGGTTCCTTCCGTTACTGCCAAATGAGTTTTTCCGGTTATCCAGCAATTATCACCAATTTCTACCCTGTTTTCTGTATCTTCTATCCATATTTCAAGCTTGTTTATAATACATTCAGTTCCGATAGTAATAT
This sequence comes from Clostridia bacterium, assembly GCA_910576325.1. GTDB lineage: Bacteria > Bacillota > Clostridia > Lachnospirales > Lachnospiraceae > Laedolimicola. The sequence continues at coordinate 91,977 of CAJTIM010000017.1, read as the reverse complement.
GGTTATAATTGCCATTTATAAAAATGTGACAATGGTTTAACTTGGCTAAAGGCGATATGATAATTTCATTATGCTTTCCGTATATTTCTATTTTACAGCCTTTCAGAAAGGTTCCTCTGCATACAATATGATTTTGCTTTCCGCCTTTTTTACGATTTATTAATATAATACGATAAAATAATGATAATAAATTTAAAATAACAGGATGTGATTTAAAAAATTTTTTCAAGCTTTGCATTAAGGCCTCCTAATTAAGATTTTTAAATATGGAGTAATACTGTTCACGCAAGCGCTTAAAAAGCCATAATGTTTTTTTATAAAATAAAACCATTCACGACAAGGAAGTCCTTTTGGGTTTTCCTTTTTCTTTAAGCGTTCCCTTCGTGAGAGTTTAACATCTCTCCATGTTCCATCAACCGGATTATCAATGCAGATGCCCACAAAAAAGTCAGATACTACAATCGGAAAATTCCTTTTTCGGGCCTCTAATCCATAATCATAATCTCCCATGGCATGTGTATAGTGATTGTCAATATTTGGGAGGGCTTTAAAAATATTTGTTGGCAGCAATACACAGTTGGCATTGAAAGTATCACAGAAACGACGGCTGTTTTGTGACATGATAATTTCAAAAGTGGGTTTAAAAAGAGCCTTTTTTATGACACCACCATAAGAGAGGCGCTTATCTTGATCACAAGTGGCACCTACGATAATTTCATTTTTTTTAAGAGAATACGTTTTAAGCTTCTCAATTGCATGAGGAAAGAATGTAACATCATCATTGAACAAAAGGATCCAATCATACATATCACAGGAGCGTTTTGCTTCCTGGATTCCAAGCCGCATACCGCCAGAATAGTAACAATGGCCATTCCCTGAAATCAATTGAACATTGTTATAAGAAAGTAAAGCATCCCTTGTTCCGTCTGTACTATTATCATCTACAGCAATGAAGGAAAAATCAATACTGGTATTTTCATGCATGAGACTATTTAGACATTTTATAGTTTTTTCTTTTCGGTTATAACAAGTAAAGATTCCCAATATCTTTGACATATTTTCTATTCCTAAATTTTATTTCTTGAAATTAGTTGATAGCCGTGAAGCGTACCATTCATATAACACCATGGAAGAATGTTTAATACACTTGCTTCTAATGGTGTTTCAATCAAAAAGTATAATAAAAATGAGAAGTAGAGTCCGCCTACAGCAAACTTCATTTTGAAAGTTATATTAGGTTCTAGCAAAAATCTGCAGAAATCGATCAGGCTTAAAAAGGTGTAGAGCGTGAATGGGATAAAAGCGATTAAACCTGCAGCATTTGCCAGATCCAGCCACAAATTGTGGGCATAAGAGAGTCCGGCAAGTTCCATTTGATAGCCGCCCATGGGATAAACAAATAGCTGCATTAGTGCATGTATTTGTGCTTTAAAACGAATATTATTAATAATGCCGCCATTTCTTTTCAACCAGCTGAACTGAGACGTTAATTCATCATTATTCATATAAAACCATAAAATCGCTATAGAGATGATAATCAACATGATACCAACAGGAATAAATATTTTTTTAATTTTTCCCCAATTCAAGCGTTTATGATTGAAAACAAATTCAAAGCAAATATCAATGATTAGTATAATTCCCCAAATGACCAGCGGAATTCTGGACATGGTTATTATAGAAATGTAAAGAAAAAACACATTAGTCAAAAGAATAGAAATGCTTACCAGAGAATGATTTTGAATCATAAGAAGCCCAGGAAAGAACAGAGATATAACGGGCAGAAAATAAAGAACCTGCAATGTAGCTGCAGGGGCAGTTCCATCCCATATATCCAGCCATGCCCGGCCGTTTTGAGAAAAACCATTCTGCAAAAATAATATAGAGTTTAAAATTCCATGTATAGAATAACCAATAACAATGGTACATATCATGAGCCGAATTGCTTTTTCCAATTGCTGATGATTGTGTAAATCGTATATTAAATATTTTCCAATAAAAGCAAATATTGTTGGAAGCAATATAATATATGAACATCCCAATGCATTCCGATGAGTGATTAGAGCATAGGCAGTGAGGGAAATAATAAGTAATAGTTCTCGTATATTGAACAAAACTCTTTTGTGTGTGAAAGCAAAAACACAACAGACAATGATTCCAAGCAGAATCATTGATTTATTTGATAAAAAAGGTAACCGAATAAAAAAGCATACAAGGATTAAATAAGTAATTATAGCGTTAGTGGAATTTAGAAATTGCTTTTTTAGCATGGGAAATCTCCTTTAATTTAAAATGCTATTATTATGAGGGAATTACATTTAATTTTAACATAGAAAAGGAATGAAAATAGATTTAATAATTTCCGCAATCAATTTTTATAATGCCATGTCGGTTATACCGTTCTTCTTCAGGAGGAAATTCCATATAATTTCCGTACAAAGATTGAAGATAGACGTTATAATTGGTAAATCCCTTAAAATGCGTATCCTCAAAAATGTATTCTGTTAAATCTTTATAAAATTCTTTTGATTTGATTTCTTTTTCTGCGCCATAACAACTTGTGAAAATAGCAGTATCTTTGGTCACTGACTGATTACACACAGTCATAAAAAAGATAAGAAGTTTCTGTAGACATTTTAATGGAAAGAAGGTGAGAAGAGTATATAATATCTTTTTTCCTCCAGTACTTTGGTCTGTATAATGATTTTTTTTACATATTACCCCACCTAAATTGTCACAAATACTGCATTGCAGGTGGCGAAACCATTTTTTATCAGATATTGAATCTGCTACAAAGATATCAATAAAAATTCCTTTCCGTATTTTTGCATTCTGGGTATTCTCTTCAGCATAGGTGGTTCCTTTCAGCATTAATTTGGCATAAGGAAGGGAGAAATATTTATCAGTATCCCAAGTTTCAAGAAAATAGTCATCTTTCAATTCTACAGGAGCAATTTTTAAAAAACGCTCATATTCGCTTCGCAACATTTCGACATCAAAATCATCGTCCCATGGGATAAATCCGGTATGACGAATTGCACCTAAAAGAGAACCGCCAGACAGACTATATGAAATCTGATATTTATCGCAAATTCTTTTAAATTCTTTTGCAATTTTTAGCTGTAAGCCTTGAAGCTTTTTTAATTCATCGGCAGAATACATATTTATTAACCCTTTCGAAAAAAATAATTCTAAAATGTGTTTCTATCATAACAGAAAGCCCTTTACATTGCAATCAAAGAGTGTTTGTGATATGATAAAAAATAAAGTTTTGTAGGGTGAAGGAAAAATGGGAGACTTGAGGATTGTCTTTGTTTCAAATTATTTGAATCATCATCAATTGCCTTTATGCAATGCGTTTTTGGAAATGGAACAGGTAGAATTTTTATTTGTTGCGGTAGAACCAGTCTCACAAGCGCGATTGGAGCTAGGCTATAGTGATATAGACAGTAAATATGATTTCGTTATAAGAGCTTATTTAAGTGAAAGGGAAAAGTTGAAAGCTATTAATGAGATGAAAAAAGCTGATATTTTGATTAGCGGCGAGAACCTTCGTAGCTATCTCTCTTTAAAGGAGCAAAAAGGAAAATTGATTTTCCTCTATTCAGAAAGGATATTTAAAAAAAAGGAGTTTAATATAGAATTTATAAAAAATATTTTGAGAGTAGTTAAGAATCATACTTTAAATAAAAATAGAAATATCTATATTTTATGTGCAAGTGCCTATGTATCTACTGAATTTAAAAAGTTTAGGGCTTATACGGGAAGGATGTATGCATGGGGATATTTTCCAGAAATATACAGGAAAGAAGAGGAAGAGGTAAAGAGATTAAAAAAATCGAAAGACATTCGAATTTTGTGGGTTGGACGCCTGATAAAATATAAACAACCTCAGCAGGCACTTGAAATAGCAAAAGGATTACAAAAAAAGGGATATTGTTTTAGATTGGATATAGTTGGAAGCGGGGAACTAGAAAATGTTATAAAAGAACAAGTGCATATTGAAAAATTGGAGGAGAGGGTTAATATTTTAGGCGCCAAGCCTGTTGATATGGTTCGGGATTATATGGATAAGGCTAATATCTTTCTGTTTACAAGCAATGCCGAAGAAGGCTGGGGGGCAGTATTAAATGAAGCAATGAGCAGCAGATGTGCTGTTGTGGCAAATCGCTGCATAGGTTCAGTACCTTTTTTACTGGAACATGAAAAAAATGGATTGATTTATGATGGTACAGTTGAAGATTTGCTTGCAAAAACAGAGAGCTTGCTGAAAGATAGAAAAAAGCAGATAGAACTGGGAGAACAGGCATATCAAACAATGATAGCACAGTGGAATGCAAAAACGGCAGCAAAGAATTTGATACAGTTGTCAAAAAGACTTTTGGCCGGAGAGGGCTATGATGAACAGCTAAAGGGTCCTTGCAGTTATATAGGATAGAAAAAGCTGATAGATAAAATGGGTTATCGGATTATGATTCGAATAAAATGTTTATTCATAAAATATTTTTTGAAAAATAGGGTAATGAATAATGCAAGCTGGCTAATTGGTGGAAAGATAGTCCAGATGGTCATATCTTTTTTTGTTGGAATTTTAACAGCAAGATTTTTGGGCCCTAGTAATTTTGGATTAATCAGTCGAACGGCAGCCTTTTTAACGTTTTTTACTCCTGTTTGCACTTTGGGGATTTCTTCTATTATTATAAATGAACTGATAGCGAATCCCAAACGGACAGAGGAAATACTTGGAAGTGGAATTGGAATTCGATGCATTGCCAGTATTGCTTCTATGCTTTTTATACAGATTTTAGTGTTTTTTTGGGAAAAGGATAATTATTTATTTTTCTGGGTAACATTTCTTCAATCAGGAATGCTCTTTTTTCAGTCTTTCGACTTAATTGAATACTGGTATCAGTCCAAGTTGGAAGCAAAGTATATTAGTATTATAGCACTATTAGCTTATATTGGGACAGCAGGTTACAAAATTGTATTGCTGGCTATGGGAAAGGGAGTAAGTTGGTTTGCCTTTGCTAACTCCTTGGATTATCTTTTGATAGCAGTTATGTATGTTCTGGTATACCGGTTTCGGGATAGAAAAAAACTTATTTTCAAATGGAGACAGGTGTCAGCATTACTGAAAAAGAGTTATGAGTTTATTTTATCTTCCTTGATGGTAGCGGTTTATGCAGAGATGGATAAGGTTATGCTGGGAGAGATGCTGGATGATACGGCGGTAGGGCTGTATTCCGTTGGAACAAAGATTTGCTCTATGTGGGTGTTTGTTCTTTCGGCAGTTATTAATTCCATTCGGCCATCTGTAATTGAAGCAAAAGAGCAGAAAAATCAGGCGCTATATCATAATAGAATTATTCAGATGTATTCAATTGTCTTGTGGATGAGTATTGGGGTTTCTGTTGTTTTTTGCCTGTTAGCTGAATTTATTATTGTAGTTCTTTATGGTGCGGAATATGTTGGAGCAAAGGATGCTTTTCGCATCGTTACATGGTATACAGGGGCGTCCTATTTGGGCGTTGCCCGTTCTACTTGGATGGTATGCGAGAATCGGCAAAAATATGAAAAAGTACTTGCGGGGTTGGGAGCAATTAGTAATATTATCTTGAATCTATTGCTGATTCCGGTATTTGGCATATGTGGAGCTGCGTGGGCAACATTGATTACGCAGATTTTAACAAATATTCTATTTCCATTCTTCTTTAAAGATTTAAGGGAGAATAGTATTTTGATTATGAAAAGTGTCCTGTATCCTGTGAAAGTATTGCGGAAATTTTAGATAGGCGCTTATTTAAGAAAAAATGGGAGGCGAGTTGTGCAGGAGAAAACGATTCCAAAATGTAAAATCCTGGGCGTTGAGGTTGCGGCAGTTAATATGGGGATTGTGTTGTGCTTTATAAAGAGAAATTTAAAGAAACTTCAAGGAAAGTATATTTGCGTTTCAAATGTTCATACCACAATAATGAGCTATGATAGCTGGGAATACCAAAAAATTCAGAATGGAGCTGTTCTGGCATTGCCAGATGGAAAGCCTTTATCTATAGTTTGCCGAAAAAGGGGGTTTAAGGAAACTGCGAGAGTAACAGGTCCTGATTTAATGAAAGAAATCTTTGAGTGTTCCAAAGAGAATGGATATACACATTATTTTTATGGCAGTACATTAGAAACATTAGTTTCTCTAGAGAAGGAATTGAAACTCAAGTATGATTTATTTATTGCAGGAATGTATTCTCCCCCGTTTCGTAAGCTTACCAAAGAAGAAGATCAGAGAGTTATAGATAACATAAATCTGGCTCATGCAGATTTTATATGGGTAGGGCTTGGTGCGCCGAAGCAGGAGCAGTGGATGTATGAGCATAGAAATCTGGTAAATGGATTGATGATAGGAGTAGGAGCAGGATTTGACTATTTTGCAGGAAATATTAAACGGGCTCCGATGTGGATGCAGAAATGCAGCTTGGAGTGGGTATATCGATTATGGCAAGAACCCAGGCGCCTTTTTAAACGATATTTGATTACAAATACAAAATTTTTATGGTTGATTGCACGAGGAAAATAAGGTATGGAACACAAACAGAGGGTTTTGATTGTTCATAACTACTATAAATTACCAGGTGGGGAAGATATGGTAGTAGAAAATGAGAAGTGTTTATTAGAAGAACATGGGCATTTTGTGGATTTATACAGCCGCTCAAATAAGGAAATAGATCATTTTTCGGTGATACAAAAGCTTTTGTTTCCATTTACAATTTTATTTTCATTACGCACATATCGGGATGTAAAGCAATTAATTCGAGAAAATGATATTGATATTGTTCATGTGCATAATACTTTAAGTCTTATCAGTCCATCTGTATATTATGCAGCATTTGCGTGCAAAAAGCCAGTGATTCAAACAGTTCATAACTTCCGCCTACTCTGTCCGGCGGCGACATTTTTGAGAGATGAAAAGATCTGTGAAGAATGTATAAACAAAGGATTAAAGTGCGCTGTTCGTTATGGATGTTATCGAGGTTCAAAAATACAATCTTTTATGAGTGCGGCAATTTTAAAGCTGCATCGTAGTTTAGGAACCTATAAACGTTTGTATTACATTTGCTTGACAGATTTTAATAGAAGAAAGATTTTGCTTTTAAATCAGCGGGAAAAATCTTATATTAAAGAAGAAAGAGTTTTTGTAAAGTCTAATTTTACGCAGATTCCATTATTAAAAGAGATACAAAAGAAAGAACAGTATCTTTATGTCGGCAGATTAGAGAAGCTGAAAGGAGTTAGGGTCCTTTTGGAAGCATGGAGAGGACTCACAGAGAAAACACTTTTGATTTGCGGAAGTGGTCCGGAGGAAGAATGGATACGTTCATATCGAAAGAAATATAGTATGGAAAGGGTGAAGCTTTTAGGTCAATGCCCCCATGAGGAGATTTTGCGGCTTTTAAAAGAATCGAGAGCTCTTATTCTGCCCACCATGTGTTATGAGGGACAGCCTATGACAATCATGGAAAGTTATGCAGTGGGTACACCAGTAATAGCAAGCGATATTGGAAATGCAGGAAATATGATAGAGCCAGAAGTGACAGGAATTCGATTTGCTTATGGAGATGCAGAGGCATTGCAGAAAGCAGTTATGTGTATGGAAGAAAAGAGGGACTGGGATACTTGTTCAGTATATGAGGAGAAATATACTCCAGAGAAAAATTATGAATTATTACAGAGAATTTATACCATAGTGCAAATGGAAGAGGATGGAAATTAGATGAAAAGAGTAGCAATTATTACTAATATACCAGCACCCTATCGAGTGGATTTGTTTTACTATCTTCAACAGAATACAAGAGGATATGACATCTATGTTTTTTATGCGAGTAAAAACGAAGATAATCGAAAGTGGAACGTGGAGAATTATAAGATGAAAAACTGTTGTTTTTTAGATTCTTATACGCTCAAAATTCCTTTCAGATATGACATAAAATATATCCATATTACCAGGGGGATAAAAAAAGCCTTGGAGAAATTACAACCAGAAATCGTTGTCGGTTCCGAGTATAATCCAACAGCGTTGCAGGCTTTACAATATTGCCGGAGAAAGAATATACCTTATATTTGTTGGACAGATGGAACGCTTCATTCGGAACGAAATATCAATCTTATACAGAAATATCTTCGAAAATATATGATGCATAATGCTTCAGCCTATTTGGCTAGCAGTACGAAGGCAAAAGAAGCGCAGTTAGCATATGGGGCAAAAGAGGAAAGGTGCTTTGTTAGCTTTCTGACTGTAGATATAGATAAATATCTTTTAGACAAGGGAGAAAGAGAGAACGGCAGGATCTTATGTGTTGGAAGTCTGATAGAACGAAAGGGCATTGACTTACTTTTGAAGGCATTAAAAGAAGTAAACGAGGATTATATTTTGGTTTTAGTAGGGACAGGACGTGAAGAAGAAAAATTGAAGCATCTTGCCAGAGAACTCCAAATAGTAGATCGTGTAAGATTTTTAGGTCATCTTTCTCAAGAAAAATTAAAAAAGGAATATGAGAGAAGCAGTATTTTTGTTCTTCCCACTAGAGAAGATTGTTTTGCCTTAGTTATTCTGGAGGCTATGTGTGCTGGATTGCCAATTGTGGGTTCTAAATATGCAGGAGGTACTTATGATCTGATAGAAGAAGGAAAAAATGGCTATGTTGTAGATCCTTATGATACAAAACAACTTAGGGAGTGTCTGCTGGAACTTTTGCGGAATCCAAAACAAGCCGAGAATATGGGGAAGAAATCTTTACAGAATGTACAGAAATTTCGATTTGAACAAGTAAGCAAGGGATTTTGGGAAGCGTTTTTATATGTTGAAAGGAGTTTGGAAAATTAAATGAATATATCTTTTTTAAAGAAGGCTGCAAAATATCCTGTAAAATGTATGAGAAAGTTCTATAATTTTGTTCAGATAAAAAGGTTTCAAGTAGCTTATAAGGGGAAATTAGAGATTAATGGCCGAATTTATATTTCGGGAAAAGGTATTTCCCTTGGAAAAGGGGTTAGAATCAATAGTGGCTTCCGCTTTAATCCAATAGGTGGAGATACCAGGACAATGATGGTTACTAGAGGAAATGGGAGGATAATAATTGGCGAGAATACAGGGATATCTAACTCGGCGATTGTTGCGTATCAATTAGTAGAGATTGGGAAGAATGTATTAGTGGGAGGTTCATGTAAAATTTATGATACAGATTTTCATTCCTTGAGTGAAAAAATTAGAACATCACAGCCATTGGAGGATATTGTGTCCAAGCCGGTAATAATTAAGGACGGGGCTTTTATAGGTGCACATACAATCATATTGAAAGGTGTTATTATTGGTGAAAACAGTATAGTAGGAGCAGGATCTGTGGTTACAAAATCTATACCAGATAGAGAGATATGGGCAGGAAATCCGGCAAGATTTATTCGTAGCATTTGAGGTAAGAGGAGGTGGAAAGGAGATGTATTAACGTGCTCCTTTCTTCATTACAACCACCCAAATAGTCATCAACAAAATTCTAATATCTGAGGTTAGCGACCAATTATCAATATATTCCAAATCCAATTTAACTACTTCTTTAAAATCTGTAATATTACTCCGCCCACTGATCTGCCAAAGACCAGTTAGGCCGGGTTTAATACTGAGCCGGCGCCGATAATACAATTCGTACTGATTAAATTCATCCACAGTAGGAGGCCGTGTTCCAACCAAGCTCATATTTCCAATTAAAATATTGTAAAATTGTGGAAGCTCATCTAGGCTGGTCTTCCGCAGTAATGCGCCCACTTTCGTGATCCTTGGATCATGTTCCACCTTAAACATAGGCCCGTCTATTTCATTCTGGGCCATCAGCTCCTGTTTACGTTCTTCAGCATCAATATACATGGACCGGAATTTGTATAGCTTAAAATGCCGTCCATTTTTTCCTACCCGCTTTTGGGCGAAAAATACAGGGCCTTTGGAATCTAATTTAATGACCAGAGCAATAAAGGGAGTTAAAACGACAGTGATCATAAGCCCCACAAGTGAACCGAATATATCAATGATACGCTTCACAAACAGACGCCGGTAGTCAAAAGTACTGGCTTCATAGGAAAGCACTGTGAAGCCGGCAAAGACTTCTGTGGTTTTATGAGCAATTACATTATTAAAATAATCAATATTTACGTGAACTGTAATTCCCATACTCTCAAAATTAATAATCAGTTCTTCAATACCTTCTTTGGAGTAGTCGGGAAGATGAATAAATACTTCATCCACTACCTTGGTTTTGAATTGTTCAAATAAATCACTGACACCGGCAATTATTGGTATTGTTTGAATGCAGCTTCCGGCAGTTTCCTGATCCATTAAAGCAATCCCTGTGATTTCAAAGCTCCATTCGGTTGTATCTGAGAGCTTTCGGGTTATTTCTTCTGCATAAGCGGAGGTAGTGATGAGAAACATTTTATTGCTGCTGGAACTTGTTCGGTAAATAGAAATAAAATATTTTTTCAGTAATAAATGGCCCAGATATGTTAAAAGAATATTATAGCAGAAGAAATAGCCAAACATCAATCGTGAAAAATCATTTGCCAGTTTACTGATATATAGAAAAAAACTTAAAAAGAAGATCAGGACAAGATTATATTTACATACAGCCACTAACTCGACATAATATCCTCGCTTGAATATATTAACATTCCAGTCAAACAAATAATAGGAGAGTAAATGAAAAAAGAGAATATATGCAATAATAGCAATATAGCTTTTGGAAAAGTTATAGAAGCTTTCTTCCGCACCACGGGTCAGTACTCCCAGTATAAAGGAGAGTATAATGCAAAAACATTCTACAGCAAGAATTGTATAGTTTTGAATCAGTCGCTGCTTTTGATTTATACTGGACATTAGGGTACACCTCATTCATCTAAAAAATGTTCAAAATATAAAATAGGATATGTCTGTTAAACTATATCATAAAAGAATTGGGATTGCTTGTCAAATACTAAGTAGTTGGTATATAATAAAACGATAAGATAAAGGAGCAACTTTCGTATGAAAACCATCAGTTTAAAACTGTTTATTATATTCAGCCTATTCTTTCCTGCTTTTTACAGCTCATTTGAAGAAGATTATAAAATGGAATATTATGTCTTATTTACGGCGGCATATGGAGCCCTTCTTCTTTATATGGTATGGCAGCTGCTTTATGGTGAAAGAAAGAAAAGAGATATATATCTGATAGTATATACGGTAGGACTTTTGATCTATAATCTAACATCATTGTATATAAATATGCGATATTTACATTGGTATGGTGAACAGCTAAATAATACTATTGCCTTTTTGTTTCTTCTGTTCTTATGCGGATATGAGGACAGCTTGGGTGAACAGGGGGATAAGTTGGTGCTGTTTTTTTTGCGGTGTGCAGTGTTATCCAATATATTGAGTATTATTTATTTTTTTATGGGTTATACAAGCTTTCTTGTTTGCAATAATCATTTTTATTTTAATCGTCTCGGGGAGGACTATTATGAGTTCCGACATTACTGGCTATACAGTCATAAGAGCGACTACGCATTGATGCTGACAGCGTTTATGGCAGCCGCAGTTCGATTTCGTGATAAATTTTGCAATATCTGTAGCTGGTGCTTGAGTATGCTGGTCTTTTTATTTGCCTTGTTTTTGACGCATTCCTGGACAGGCTTTGGCGCTGCGGCGCTAATATTTATCGGAGTATGTATGGATAAGGTAGATTGGAAGACATTTCGGTTTCGGAAGAGTTACTGGTTGTGGCTGGCAGCAGCCTTTGCAGGGGGAGGAGCGCTGCTTAAGTTGATTGCAGGCGAGCGGGATCTGTTGTCTATGGGAGGCCGTCTTGGTATCTGGAGCGGAGCGGTAAGAGAGATTCTGAAGAAGCCTGCTGGTTGGGGATACTGGTTTGCGGAAGTACTTTTCCCGGCCGCTCCAAGTTGGCAGGTAAACAATGCACATAATGTATTCTTAAATGCGATGCTTCGTTTTTCCGTACCTGTAGGTATCTGCTTTACGATATTGCTGTTGATGATAATGATATATTCTATTTATAAAAGCAGAACCTTTTTGGCAGCAGGTATGTGGCTTGGATTTTTTATTCTTTTGAATATGGATTATTCCCTGTTGAATTATGAAATGGGAATGTTCCTGTTTGTTGTTTATTTAGTTTGTATCTATGAGCCGAAAGAAAGGGGGCGGGGTATCATATGAAATGGCTGAAGGGACAGAAGGCAGAGCACATGCTATTAAAGGGATTTTGTATATTTATGCTTTTATTTCCGGCTTTTTACAGTCCCTACACGGATGTGTATCAAAGTGCCTATTACGGCGGTTTCTCATGGGCATATTTGTGCCTGGTGCTCTATATAGGGATCCAATTGCTGCATAGGAGAGTGGTTCGCTGGAGAAGCTGGTTCCCTTATCTTGCGATATTGATAGCTTACAATCTGCTGTCTATATATTTTAACTATAAATATCTCCACTGGTACTGGGAGCAGATTAATAATACCATCGCCTTTTTGTTTTTTATGGTACTGGTGAGCGGAAAGATAGAGCCGGAGGAAGGAAAGCGGGATATCATCCGCTTTTTGCTCCACTGTATAGTGCTGTCCAATCTTGCTAGTATGATTTATTTCCTGATGGGATACACAAAACTTCTCCTTTGCAACAATCAATTTGTCTTTTTTGAACTTCCGGGGAATTTTTATGAGACGCGTCATTACTGGCTTTACAGTCATAAAAGCGAATATGCACTCATGCTAGTCGCCTTTACAGCGCTTTTTGTATGCTTTCGGGAAAAGTTTATGAACTGGATTACATATACTGCAAGTATTCTCGTACTTCTTGTCTGCCTGTATCTGACTCATTCCTGGACTGGAATAGCAGGCGTATTTTTGATTTTTCTGGGAGCTTTTATAGACAAAATTGAATTTAGAAGATTTCAATGGAAGAAGCAATATCTGCTAGTGGGATTGATTCTGCTATTGGCAGCTGGCGGGTTTGGATATAAACTGTTTTCAGAGCGGAATATTATGTCATTAGGAGCACGGCCGCAGATTTGGACGGCCGTTCTTGGTGCAATCCGTCACCATCCGGAAGGGTGGGGGATGCGTTTTGGAGAGTCTGCCATTCAGGTTTCAGAGAGCCTTCTGGTGAATAACGGACATAATATATTTTTGAACGCTATGCTTCGTTTTTCCGTGCCTGTGGGGATTTGCTTTAGTATTTTGTTTTTGAGTGTTGCCGTATACTCCGTTGCAAAAGCGAGGAGCTTTCTTGCGGCAGGTATGTGGGCAGCTTTGCTCATTTTGCTGAATATGGACTATGCTCTTATGAGTCTTCAAATGGCTCTGCTGTTTTTTGTCGTATATCTTGTATGCTTTTACAAAAGAAAGGTGCAACATGTGGAGTAAGATACAAAGAGGATGTGTTCTTTTGTTTTCTGGGGCCTTTGGGCTCCTGTGGTGCTGGTTGAGTTTTGCGGTGCTGCTGTCTTTTAATGAAAGTAAAAAAATAGTCCTGCTGGCGACATTCCTTTTGGTTATTCCGGTGCTGACGGCAGCTTTGCTGAAAAAATATTTCATCGCTATTTGGAAGAACGAAAAGTTTTGGCTGCTCTGTTCCGTTGGACTGTTTCTGCTCATGGCGGCAGGATTTCTCTATGCAGGACTGTCTCTTAAGGTGTACCCGGGCTGGGACTTTGGCTCTGTCTATCTGGGAGCTGTAGAGATGGCAGAGGATGGGAGTTTTTCAGAGCAGAGCAAATGGTATTTTACGACTTATCCCAATAATGTGGCTGTTTGTCTATTCCTGGCCGGAATATTTAAGCTGTTTGGAGGAATTTGTGATTATATTACCTTGGGTGTGCTGGTAAATGTATTTTTAATGCTCTTGGGAATAGGCTTCCTTTTTCTGCTGGTTCGTCATTTATATGGTGTGCGGGCCGGATTTCTGTCGATGCTTGTTTGTGTGCTGTTTGCACCCTTTTATATGCATACCCCTATTTTTTATACGGATACCTTTGCCCTTCCATTTGTAACAGGCAGTTTTTTAGCTTATCAGCTACGAAAGAGGGATGTAAGGCTTCTGGTTTTAACAGCTTTGATTCTTGCGCTGGGATATAAAGTAAAGGGAAGCTTGGGGGTAATTTTGATAGCGCTTTTGATACATACATGGATACAGGAGAAAAAGGTGCTGGAGCTTGTAAAGCGTAGCCTGATGCTTATAATCCCCTTTTTGCTGGTAGTCGAATTTTTAACTGTTTTACCCGGGCACATGTCTCTTTGGGATGCGGAGGATAGAGAGAAAAATGAGTTTCCGCTGGAGCATTGGCTGGCTATGGGCCTGGAGGGAAGCGGGGGCTATAATGGGGATATTTACTGGATGACGGCTTCTGTGGAGGGAAAGAACGAAAAAATAGCCGTTGATCGGGAATTTATCCGCAAGAGACTAGGAGAATATGGCATCGTGGGAATGGGATGCCACTTAAAAGCGAAGCTTCTTTTTACTTGGGGAGACAGTGTTTATTTTGCGCCGGAGAAGCTGAAGCGTGATCCTTTACAAGAAAGCCCTCTGCACCCATGGGTTCTGTATGACGGAGCGAATTATGGAAGGACTTACCGGTACTGTAGTGCAGTACACTGGCTGCTGCTTTTGGGTGTACTCCTTTCGATTATTCGTAATTTCTTGGAGAAGGGAGAAGGCCGGGAAGCTCAAGCTATGCAGATAGCACTCTTTGGCTTGTTCCTGTTCCTGCTCATCTGGGAAACGCGCTCCCGTTATCTGGTGAACTTTGTACCGGTTTTTATACTGCTGAGTATAGACGGCATATGGGGAATTATACGATACACGGACGGGAGAAGGAAAGATGTATAAGCGTTGGCTGAAGATATTGCCGCTGTTTCTGATCCTGCTTATTTTGGCGGCATATATGCCGAAAGGCAAGGGACAGGCTCAGGAGGCTTCATTTCACAGAGAACATAAGCTCTTTGCGGTTCAGGTTTGGGATGCCTATGGAGAAAAGGAAGAGATTGAGTGTTGGAACAGTCCTTATGAAGAGTTGTATTACTTATTTCTTCCGTCCTACAGTTGTCAGGACGAGTGCACTATCTGCCTGGGGGAGGACGATATATTATGTATTGGAGAAGAAGAATTCAAAAATGGCGATACCTTGGATCAGCTGCTGGTGAATCAGGAGTATGAATTCGAATTGTCCCCAAAAGCGGGAGCTCAGACGGCAGGAAGGCTGATAATTATGCAGTCCGATTATCTGCCGGCAATGTTTATTGATACGGAATCCGGAACCATGGAGGCAATACATCAGGACAAGAAATATCGTGAAGGCGGGAGATACTGTCTAGTTGCTGCAAATGGGAAAAGCCGTCTGGGAGGAGCGCTGGAGTTTATTACCGGCCGGGGGAATTCTACCTGGGATTGGGATAAAAAGCCTTATCGTATAAAACTAAAGGAGAAAAAAGATCTTCTGGGAATGGGAGAAGCTGTCACTTGGGAGCTGCTGGCCAATTCCTATGATGCATCCTATATGCGCAATAAGATTACATATGATCTGGCGGCGGAGATTGGACTTTCCTATTCACCGGAATCAGAATTTGTAGATCTGTATTTGAACGGATATTATGCAGGCTTATATCAGTTGGCGGAAAAGGTTGAGGTGGGAAAGGAGCGCGTGGATATTACGGACCTTTCCGAGGAAAATAAGAAATGGAATGATTTTTCCCAGGAATATCCTGCATTTGAAAGGGATAATGAACGTGGAATTCAATTACCCAGGCAGCCGGAGGATATTACGGGCGGATATCTGATGGAGTGGGATGTTGATTATCGCTATGGCGAAGGCGTGAGCAGCTTCAAAACAGACCGGGGACAGGCGGTACTTCTCAAGGAGCCGAAGGAGGCATCAGAGGAAGAGGTGGCCTATATACGCGGATTTGTACAGGAATTCGAGGATGCATTGTATGCGGAGGACGGGATTAATCCCAATACGGGAAAGACCCTGGAGGAGTATATCGATCTGGAATCCTGGGCCAAGAAATACCTTGTGGAGGAGATTGTAAAAAATTTTGACGGCGGAATCAGCAGTCAGTATTTTTATAAGGACAGTGATGCGAAGGGGGAACCGCTTCTTTATGCAGGACCGGTATGGGATTATGACGGAGCTCTTGGTAATGGGGACTGGTCGGTGCGAAAGCCGGAGGGAATGTTGATACGATATGATATGCGTATTTATGATCCGCTGAAAGGTGAAAAGGTTTTTCGCAATCGATGGTTCCCTGAACTCTATCGTCATGAGCGCTTTTTGGAAGAAGTGGAATACCAATATGCGGTCTGTGTACTGCCTGTTCTTCAGAAAATGGTAGAGTCCGGAATTGATGAATATCGAAAAGAGCTTGAAGTCTCTGCTTTGATGGACAAACGTCGATGGTATGGGGCGGCTTCCAGCCCTAAAAAGGTTTATCGTGAGACCCTGGAGGAGCATGCGGAGTATATTCGGGAATTTTTGGTAGAGCGTTCCATATTCTTAAAAACAGTATGGATTGATAAGCTTGACTATTGTACCGTATGCTTTCGGACGGAATACGGTACAAGGAACTTTTTCTTTTCCGTAGAGCGCGGCGGTTTGCTGGAGCGCGCGCCGACTTACGAAGAAAGCTTTGCGGGATTGATATTTGACGGGTGGTATTACGATGAAGCATATACGAAGCCTTTTGATATAGAGAGAGCAGTTACGGAGGATATGGATGTTTATGCAAAATGGATACCTGAGGAGTAGCAAAGCGGACTTTATAAAGTCATAGATGACAAAAGGAGTTATGACATGTTAGGAAAAAAGCATTACGGGACAGGCTGTATTCTGACGCTTATCTGTTTGGTGCAGCTATGTGTTTTTGGATATTTTGGAGGACAGAAAAGCTTTCTTATGTGTGACGAGCTGTTTACGTATACCTCCTCCAATAACGCAGAAATTCAAGCTTTTGATATGCCGTTAAATGAATGGCTTGATAAAGAGTGGTATCTGTCTCAGGGTGCCGCAATGGAAGGACATACCTTTGAATATGCGATTCCGTACCGTAACCAGGAGGCAGATGTGCATCCGCCCATATATTATTTTCTGATGCATACCTTATGCTCCCTTGTACCGGGAAAGATTGTCTTTGGACTGGGAGTGGGACTCAATATATTTTTTATGCTGGGGTGTACGGTTCTTTTGTATCTGCTTGCAAAAGAGATTTTTAAGAACACAAGAATCGGTATTTTGGTGTCGGCTCTTTTCGGCGTTACTTATGGCGCATGTAATATGGTGCTTTTTGTGCGGATGTATACCATAGTGGCATTTTTAGTGTTAGCTCATGCTTATATCTATATTCGCTATTTTGAGAAGCATATATTTGTACTTAAGAGCTGGATTCTTTTTGGGCTCACCCTGATTTTGGGAGTGCTGACTCACTATTATTTTGTTTTGCTGGCATTTTTTCTGGCGGCATGGTATTTTGTGAAGCTATGGCTGGAAAAACGCTTTCGGGAGGAATGTTATTTCCATGTAATCATAGAGGTAAGTGCATTGATCTGTCTTGCTATATTTCCGGCCATGTGGAATCATATTTTTAATGATTATCGGGGAGAGGCAGCAAGAAAGAGCTTTGTGCAGTTAGGCGGGTTTGCAGGCCGTCTGCGGACTATGTTCCGCTTTTTGGACGAGCAGCTTTTTAATGGCTGCTTGTTGTTTTTGATGACAGCTGCACTTCTTTTGATAATTATTTATTTTGTCAGACACAAATGCTTTCCGTGGAAAGAGCTTGAGAGGCTGTTCCCGATTTTATTTATGACGGTTGGGTATTTTGCTTTGGTGACTAAAATTGCTCCTTTTATTACAGACCGTTATCTGATGCCTATCTATCCCTTTGTATATTTGATTGCCGTAGGCGGGCTTTGCTGGCTGCTGGGAAAATTTATTCGCGAAAAGGCAGCCATAGCCATATGTATGGCAGCGTTGGCAATACTGTCTGCAGGAAGCTTAAGCGAAGGAGCGCCGGAATATGCCTATACAAATTTTGAGCCGCACCGCAGGAAGGCGGAGGAATATTCAGACAGATATTGTGTCTATATTGACCGGGAGTATGATTGGTGGGAATACTACGATGTGATACAGCTCTTAAAGGAATACAAAGGCTTTTACTGCATATCCTACGCTGCTATTACAGACGATATTAAGGCGGGAATGGAAGCGCTGGAAGGACAACAGGACGTTATTGTTTATGTGGGAAATTCCGAATTGGATGAAGAAATTACCGCATATATTCAGGTGACTGTGGGAGCGGAAGAAATGACTCTGCTTGATGAATATGGAAGATGGAAAATTTATCTGGCAGAGAGAAAACAGAAAGAATGAGTTCAAAGCAAAAATGAAAAAAATAATATGGCTGTCATACGGAATAATATTATTGACATTACTTGGTATAAGTAGCAGTTCTTTTTTTAGAGAGAGCTTTCAGGCAGAAGAGGCTGTTGAAATTGAATTTGAGGAAGGCGATCCGGAGGTTCGACAGATTAGCAAAAGCTTTCGGCTATCGAGGGGCGTTTACCGAATAATGGTAGACTATGAGGCCGGAACGTCCAATAACTATATATTTGCAGAATCAAAGAACAGCCCGCAAAAGACAGGGTGTGACAAAATTCTCTTGGAGCGGGCAAAGGGACAGGAGACATTTCTGGTCTGGGTATCCGGGAACGTGGATGATTTGACCGTAATGAGCGAGTATATGGGCGTCGGAAGCTTTTACATATCTCATATTGAGATATGTGAGACAATGCTTGGGAGGCTTCATGATGTGTTTCTGGCAATTGTGTTTTGCGTTATTTTGTTTTTCTGTCTGAATCTGGGAATGGAAAAAAAGCTCTTGTGTTTTAAGGGTGTTCCCGTAGTTGTAGGTCTGGCAGCCATGATAATGCTGGTATCCTTACCGCTTTTGGCGAAGGGCGTTTATATTGGCCATGACAGTGGTTTTCATTTGAATCGTGTAGAGGGCATCTGGCAGGGCCTTAAATCCGGTCAGCTTCCTGTTCGTATACAGCCTAACTGGCTTCATGGCTACGGTTACGGCGTGTCTGTATGCTACGGGGATATTTTGCTGTACATACCGGCCTTTTTGCGGATGTTCGGATTTTCTGTGCAGGAAGCGTATGAGTGGTTTGTTTTTTTGATAAACGGAGCTACAGCCCTGACTTCATATTACTGCTTTAACAAAATGTCGGGAAATAAAAAAGCAGCCCTTACGTGCTCTTTTCTGTACACATTTTCTGTTTATCGAATTGTAAATGTTTATGTGCGGTCTGCCGTAGGCGAATATTGCGCCATGATATTTTTGCCGGTGGTTTTGTATGGGTTTTGGTGCATTCTGGGAAAGGAGGAAAAAGAAAAAAAGAATTGGCTTCCTCTGATGATAGGACTTTCCGGTCTGCTGCAGACACATATGCTTTCCTGTGAGATGGTGGGAATTTTCGGAATATTTGTCTGCCTGATAAGACTTAAAAGCGTGCTTCAAAAGGAAAATCTGAAAGCCTTTGCAAAAGCGGCGGCAGGGACTGTTCTTCTTAACGCATGGTTTCTTGTTCCGTTTTTGGACTATATGCTTCGGGAGCGTTTGAGAATTAACAGCGGAAGCCTTGCGGAAACAAAGATACAGGATACGGGTGCGTCTATAGGAGAGCTTTTTAAGATATTTATGTATGGCTCCGGTTCCGGCGGTGCAGCGGGAACCATGCCGAAGGGGATAGGACTTGGTTTCCTGCTGGCAATTTTTTTCTGCAGCGCCATATGGATCGAAAATAGAAAAGAAAAACAAAGCGCTAAGGCGGCCGGTTTTTTACTTCTCGGAGCGGGTGCGGCGCTTATTTGCTCCACAAAATATTTTCCATGGGATTTTCTAATCCAATCAGGAGCTGGATTTTTGGCCTCTCTTCAGTTCCCGTGGAGATTTCTTGGTCTGGCGGTTGTATTCCTGTGCGGTGCGGTCTGTTGCTGTGTCCATGTGTTTGAGGGAGAAGCAAAAAAGAGAATGCTGAATATTTCCCTGTCAGTTCTGGCGGGTGCAGCCCTTTTGAGCAGCGGATATACCATGCTTACATTTATGGACAGCGAAAACCTGGAAGAATGTTATGAGCAGAGAGATGCACCCTATTATGTTTCGGGTGGGGAGTACCTTCCTTCGGACATCGCGTTAAGTGAAGATGCTTTTCATGCTCTGGAGCCTGTCTCGCAGAATTTGGAGATATACAATTATGAAAAGAACTATAATAGAATAACAATGGAATGTGAAAATTTGCTGGAAGAAGAAAACGTATTTCAGGTTCCGCTTCTGCTTTACCGCGGCTATCAGGCATACGATGTGGATACAAAGGAAAATTTTCCCATGCTTCGTACAGAAAACGGTATGACAGGAATAGGCCTGCCCGCAAATTATCAGGGGAAAATTTGCATGGAATTTCAAGAGCCGTTTTTGTGGAGAGCGGCAGACTTAATAAGTATAATATGCTTTCTGGTGCTGATATGCTGGAAAAAGGGCGCTAAAATTGTACAGCGTCTGTGGCAGCATAAAGGAACAAATAGGGTTATTGCAAAGCCATAAAAGGAACATTTTCCGGAAGACCGTAAACTTCCTGGCAATAGTTTTGTATCATTTCGTTTTCATGATCCAGGTTGATAAAATAATCATAGCCCAGATCTATGGCCGTATTGATGGAGGCGGCCAGCTCATCCTGATTGGAAGTGATGTGTACATCTACCGTGGACGTATACATCAGATATTTTGCCAAATGATAAGTATAACCGGAATCGTCTTGCGGTATATAGATAATGCAGGCAGGGGAGGGGGACATAGGGTAGGTTTCCATTATCCGTTCCAGCTCGGCTCGCAAAGAATTTTTTTGCACTCGTTTCAGAATGGAAGGTCTGCCTCCCATCAAATAGAAACAAACAAGAAGAGCAAGAGCAAGACCGCTGGCAGGAAGCGGTTTCTGTGCGTCCAGCCAAGATAGAATTTGGTACATTGCATAGACAAAGCACCAGACAATAATTGTGCGGTAATAGCGGTCATAGCCTGCCATTACAACAGCCTCTCCCACAGGCATAGAGAAAATATACATACACAGGTTGCCCAGCTGATATATGGTGTATACACAGAGAATAAACAGAGCTGTTTTAGCCCAGGGCAAAAGCTTCTGCTTCCATACAAAAGATGCGATGGCTGCCAGCAGCAAAATCAGGAGCAGACAGAGCAAGGAACGGCCGGAAAACACTCTTCCAAAAAATGTTTGTATTATCTGCATTATGGTTTCACCTGACTTCTCCTGCATATTTGCAGTATAAGCATGTAATGACATGGAGTGGAGAGAATTCATGCCGGAGGAGAAAACATATTCCACATGCTTTTTCCAGAGAAGAAGGGCGGATAAGGGCAGCAGGCACAGACCGATCCAGGAGAGCCTTTCGGAATGGGAGACTCTATTATAATTACGAATTCCGTATAAAAGAACTCTTCCGGCCATCAAAGCCCAGAAGAAGATACCTGAATTTTTGATTAGAATTGCGCATGCGGCAAGGGGAATAGAAAGCCAGGTAAACTTTCTTTCTCCGGATAATTCTTCATTGAGAAGGAGAAAACCGGCTGCGCCCGTTAAAGGGAGCAGAGTATCTACCAGTAGCTCCGTGGGGATAATATTATAGCTTAGGAGGAAAACGGAGGCTCCGGGGAGAAGAAGGATATTTAGAGCCTTCTGTTTTTTTACACAGGAAAAGAGCGGCAGGATCATACTTAGAATCAGCATTGTTTGAGCAAACATCTGGCAGCCTTCTGACACGGGGGAAATGATTTTGCTCACAAAGTATACAAATACGGAGCTTCCCAGAGGATAGGACTGGAAAAGGATAATGCTGTCCTGAAAGCTGGGGAAGCGGTTGGTAAGGAGCATTTGTTTTACCACCAGTGCCCAATGGGAGAAATTATCATAGGAATTAAAAACAAGTCCTTTAAATAAAAGTAAAAAGTACAGACAGCTTACAGCAAAAAATATATAGGCAGGGCAAAGAAGCTCTCGAAAAGGAAAGCGGTCTTTTAACGCAGAGATTAAAAGGAACAGTCCGCATATGAGAAGTCCGGCTGTGGTCATGGGCAGTATATTTAGGATTCCGCCTAAGAAAAGGATGCAGATTTGTATGCTGAAGGTAACAGCGGGCAGAAATTCAAGCTTCAATTGTGTATATTGATGTAAAAAAGTCAGATATCCAAGAATAGAAAGGGCGAACAGCAGCACACGGATGCCCAGAAGCAGCACACTCATTTTATATTCCTCCTGATGTATTTGCTCGATAAGAAAAGATAAAGTGTCTCTGTATATAATAATTGAAAAGATACAGAATGGTATCTACCACAGCCTTGATTACGGCATTGGGGATCGGAAGAAAGGAGAACAGGCTTACCAGTCCTGCGGAGCTGAGCATTACAAGAATGCATAAAAAATAATATTTGAGGAGAGAGTCCTTGGTATTTCCTTTATCCTGAAAAACGATCTTCCGATTGCACCAGTAATTAAACAGGGATGAAACCATGCGGGCAATCACTGTAGCTTCCAGGATATGAAAGGAACTGTCCGGAAGCAGCCGGTCGCCAAGAATAAAAATGGCCAGATCCAACAACGCCGAAAGCACCGACGATATAAAATACTTAAAAAAATTCCCCAAAAGAATCCCATATATCCGGAAGGAATCTGCAACAGGCCGAAAATGCGATTCCGAATTGTTATCCAGATAAATCGTTTCAATCTCCACAATCTCAAAGGGAATTTTTTTCAGGGCAATTTCTGTCAGCATATTCATTTCAAACTCAAATCGCTCTCCCTTTAATTGCGTTAAAAGCTCCAGCAGCGCATAAGGAATCCCCCGCAGTCCCGTCTGCGTATCCATAACAGATTCTTTATACAGCAGCCGAAATAAGACCGAAGTCAGCCGGTTCCCAAAGCGGCTTCGCCAGGGGATATCTTCCTTATCAAAATTTCTGCAGCCGAGATACAGACGGGAAGTATCCGCAGGATTTGTTAGCTGCATCTGCGCATCCAGCCGGAGAATATCACGTACAAGATGCTGACCGTCAGAGTCGGCGGTAATCACACTCTTTCCATAATACTTTTCTTCAGATAATATGTAGGAGAAGGCGTCTTTCAAAGCCCGCCCTTTTCCAAGGTTATTCTTATGAACCAGGACATGGCATTGGGGACGCAGGGACAGCTCCTTGAAAATAAACTGCTTTTCAGGAGAACTTCCGTCGTCTACAATTACAAGCTCGGCGGCGCCGGATTCAATCAGCTCATCCACATAGAAAATAAGATGTTCCGGCGGATTTAATGCAGGTATGATAACAATGCTGTTCATAGCGTATACCTCACAGGTTTAATAAACATTGGACAGATGGAGCGTTGTTTTTCCAAACCATTTAGCAACAGATGGATTCGGATACTCATCCGGATTTGTGGAAAGCCATTGCGGATCTAAAAGAGGCGGACACACGGAAAAGTTAGGAACCCACACCTCATCGGTTCCCTCTACGGAAATGAGTGTGATGCGGTTCAGGCTTTCTTCATGATAGCTTCTGGCATCCCCTTTCCAAAGAGAATGTACGGCGGACAGAGTGGTGACCTTATCTTTATTACTGAACAACAACAGGCACAGGAAAAAGGCGACCATAGTCAGCGTGAAGCTGCGAACAAAATGTTCCTTTAGGCGCTTGAAAAGTTCAGGAAAATAAGCGAAAAAGTCATATCTTTGACAGAGCTTCGCCAACCAGCCTGTCAGGTAGACAAGATTCAGGAAAAAAAGCAGATAATAAAACATCCGCATAATATTCAGGGTTCGATCAAAAATAATAACATGCCCCATAGAATAAAGAGAGGGAGTATAGGAGGCGGCCACAAAACAGAAGGAAAAGCCGCTTACCAGTCCGGGGAGGGGGAAGTCAAATGTAACTCGGTATAAGGCCGCAAACAGGAAGGGAAACAGCAGCAGGGCAAAGAAAATCAGGTAAACAGTAGTCCAGGCTCCCATTCCTTCAATGGCGTAAAGGAAAGAGTAATAGACAGCCTCCACCGGGTTCATAGAATCAATCTGCGTGGACATGCGGATAGCATTGCCCGGAGCCAGTACATTGATTCCAAGTCCGGCCAGCGCAAAAAACAGCGGCAGGAGGCAGAGAAGCCCCTTCCTGTCTTGAAACAAAAGAAAGAGAAAACACAAAAACACAATTAAAACAGGCGTAAGCAAAGCGGTAACATAATTAGAGCCGCCGATAATAAAAGCTAAGACACAGGAAAAGAATATTCCCAGGCTTACCCCTGATTTGGAACGCAGCCTTAGAGAAAGAAGCAGCAGACCAATGAGAAAGATCATACAGCTGTGCATAAATACATAATGAATCGCACCGTTATACCAGAAAAAAGCAGATTTTCCGGAAGCCAGAATCTGAATGGACAGAAACAGGACGGCAAGCGTCAAATTGATACGTAGACTCCTGGCAAGTCTGAGATAGCGGGTGAAAAGCACATGAAAGAACATAAAATGACTTCCAATCAGCATAGAAAGCATAAGCGGAGCCGTAAGGCAATAAAGCCGTTCGCTAAAAACAGAGGGCTGCAGCGACATAAGAAAAATAGAGGACCAGGTGCCCTGCCAGGTTTGATAATAAGATTTTGTATTTTCAAAGACAGTCTGAATCACAGCAGGAAGAGAATGTGTCTCCTTCCAGCAGAGATGAGCGGCAAGTCCATAAGCATAATCATCTCCGGCAGCGTGGGCGTACAGCCCTATGTGAAGGAGAGGGATCAGACTGAAAATAAAAATAATGGACATAATCAAACAGAGACGGCCGTTAAGAGACAGACTCCGGAATTTTTGCATCATTTGGTTTATCATTGGAAAAGCTCCCTCATTTATCCATAAGTAGTAATACCATAAATATAAAGTACCTGGGGGCATTTGTCAAAGGGGAGATGTAAGTTTAACACGCTTTTTTGCGGTTTTTGGAGATTTATGGGGAAAGTTCCGTGCGGCCGTTCATTTTTGGTTGCCCTCCCTTCCATTTAATGCTATAATACCCATATCTATGAATAAGGCCCTTCCCGATTTTGGGCCGCATAACACAAAAAAGTAAATATTTCGGAGGAAAATTATCAAATGAGAACTTATCTCGTTACCGGCGGAGCCGGCTTCATCGGCTCTAACTATATTCATTACATGTTTCGCAAGTACGGCGACAGTATCCGCATTATCAATGTAGATGCTCTCACCTATGCAGGCAATTTGGAGAACCTGAAGGATGTGGAAAATCAGGACAACTACACCTTTGTTCGGGCAGATATCCGCGACAGAGAAGCGATTGAAAAGATATTTGAAGAAAATGATATCGACAGAGTAGTGCATTTTGCGGCGGAAAGCCATGTAGACCGCAGCATCCGCAACCCGGAGATCTTTGTAGAGACCAATGTACTCGGTACCCTGGTGATGCTGAATGCAGCCAAGAAAGCCTGGGAGCTGCCCGACGGAACCTACAAAGAGGACAAGCGTTTCCTGTATGTATCTACGGATGAAGTGTATGGATCACTGGAAGAAGGGGATACCTATTTCTATGAGACAACGCCGTTTGCACCTCACAGTCCCTACTCAGCCAGCAAGGCATCCGGGGATATGCTGACGAAGGCGTACTGGGATACCTACAAGTTTCCCGTCAACATTACAAGCTGCAGCAACAACTACGGCCCGTATCAGTTCCCCGAAAAGCTGATTCCCCTGATTATCAACAATGCTTTACAGGGAAAAAAGCTTCCGGTATACGGCGACGGCAAGAACGTCCGCGATTGGCTCTATGTAGACGATCATGCCAAAGCAATTGATATGGTACAGGAAAAGGGCCGCCTGGGAGAACGCTACAACATCGGCGGACACAATGAAAAGCAAAACATAGAGATTGTCAATATTATCCTGGAAACCCTTCAGGATATGCTGGCAGAGGATGATCCGAGAAAAGCCCTCGTCAGCAAAGACCTGATCACTTACGTAGAAGACCGCAAGGGCCATGATCGCCGCTATGCCATAGCGCCGGATAAGATAAAGGAAGAAATAGGCTGGTATCCGGAGACCATGTTCAAAGAAGGCATCCGCCTCACCATCCAATGGTTCTTCGAACACGAGGATTGGATGAAAAACGTTACAAGCGGCGACTATCAGAAATACTATGAAGAAATGTATCAGGTAAAATAAAAAGAACAGGGGCAGACGCTGGAAAAAGTGCCTGTCCCTCACGCGCGTTAAAAACAGCAGTTTTGTACCGGATAAGAATTTACGGAACGGAACTGGAAACAGTAAATTTTTATTCTTCAAGGTAAAGGGCGCCGGATAAGAATTTACGGAACTGGAATGGAGGTCTTTACAATATGAAAGGAATTATCCTGGCAGGCGGAGCCGGAACAAGGCTCTATCCGCTCACAAAAGCAATATCCAAGCAGATCATGCCCGTCTACGACAAGCCCATGATCTACTACCCGCTGTCCACCCTGATGCTGGCCGGCATCCGCGAGGTGCTTATTATTTCCACCCCCCGGGATCTTCCCGTATTTGAAGAGCTGTTAGGCGACGGCTCTCAGCTCGGCATGGAGATGCACTACGCCATACAGGAATATCCAAGAGGACTGGCCGACGCATTTATCATAGGAGAAAAATTCATCGGAACCGATCAGGTAGCCTTAGTTTTAGGAGATAATATCTTCTACGGACAAAGCTTTTCCCGAGTCCTGAAAAATGCCGCCTCCCGCACCGAGGGCGCCACCATCTTCGGCTACTATGTAAAAGACCCCAGAGAATACGGCGTCGTAGCCTTTGACAAAGACGGCAAAGCTCTTTCCATCGAAGAAAAGCCGGTAAATCCCAAATCCAACTATGCCGTACCAGGCCTCTACTTCTATGACAACGATGTGGTAGAAATAGCTAAAAATGTAAAGCCTTCCACTCGCGGCGAGATTGAAATAACCAGTGTCAACAACGAATACCTTCGCCGGGGCACTCTCCACGTAGAAACCCTGGGCCGCGGCTTCGCTTGGCTGGACACCGGCAACCACGACGCCCTCTTAGACGCCGCTGATTTCGTAGCCGCCTTCCAGAAGCGCCAGGGCCTCTATATCTCTTGCATTGAGGAGATAGCCTACAAACGCGGTTTCATAAACAAAGACCAGCTCCTGAAGCTGGCCGCCCCCCTAATGAAAACCGCCTACGGCCAATACCTGACCGACGTAGCCAACGGCCTTTAACCATTACGGGAGCCACCCCAACTAAAAGCATTTTGCGACCACACCGCACGTTTCCGAATATCAGCAGGAGAACAAAAATATTCTCCCTAAGCGCCTATGTACGGAGCGGAGCGAGTCAATCGAAGCGACAGGGAGAATATTTTTGTTCTCCTGCGTCCGCCTATATAAAACCCTAAGGGAGAATACCACAAATGTCAAAAATAACCGTAGAAACCTGCCCCATCGCGGGCCTCAAAATCATAACCCCCTCCGTATTCGGCGACGAACGGGGCTATTTTATGGAAACCTACAACTATAATGATTTCAAAGAAGCCGGAATAGACATGGAATTTGTCCAGGATAATCAATCCGCCTCAAAAAAAGGTGTTTTGCGCGGCCTCCATTTCCAGATCAACCACCCCCAGGACAAAATCGTCCGCGTAATCAGCGGAGAAGTCTTTGATGTGGCCGTAGATCTGCGGGAAGGCTCCCCAACCTACGGACAATGGTACGGAGTTATCTTATCGGCAGAAAACAAAAAGCAGTTCTTTATCCCAAAGGATTTTGCCCACGGCTTCCTGGTATTATCCGATTATGCAGAATTTGCCTACAAATGCACCGACTTTTATCACGCCAATGACGAGGGAGGTCTGGCCTGGAACGATCCGGACATCGGCGTGGCGTGGCCCATACCGGAAGGAATGGAATTAACCATATCCGAGAAAGATCAGAAATGGGGCGGCATAAAAGCGTGGAAAGCCGAAAAAGAGGAAAAATAAGCATGGAAGACAGCAAACGGCTTACGGCCGAGGTATTTATAGACACGGGAAAGGACTTTCGCCCGGAGGATTCCTTACAGGCGGAATATACCTGTACTCCCGGAGAAACCATAACCTTAGAATTTGATTTAAGCATATTTGAGCATACCTGCGGCTTTCGTTTTGATCCGCTTCTGGAGGACAGCAGTATGGTCAAGCTTTTGGAGCTTACGCTCACCTATGAGGACGGAGAATCCAAGACCATAGAGCGGTCCCGCATCAAAACAAACAGTGATGTAGACTTTGAACCAATCTTTGTCTATCTTCACAAGGATCCAAAGTTCTTCGTAGATGAAGCCCTCTGTCTGAAGCTTGCAAAGGCAAAGGTGAGCTTCCAGGTTCTGGAGCTTGGTCCGGGAGAAAAGGACTACTGGCAGGAGATCAAAAAGCACAGTGTATCGGAAAAGGAAAAGGAACAGCTTCTGAATAAACTGGAGCTGGCTATGAACCAGAACCGCACACTGGAGCAGGAAAACCGCAGGCTAAGAATTGAGGAGGAAGATATCTACGCCACCGGTATCTGGAAGCTTCAGCATGATGCGAGAGGACCCATGAAGGTGATTTTCGGAAAAGGAAATATTTTGACTTTCCTTTCGGCAGTCTATCTGGCTCTCTGCTCCGAGCTGTTTGTCTTTAATAACGCCTACTACTCAACTCCGCGTCCCAACGATCAGGTGCTGGTTTTCAGCTTCCTGCGTTTCGGCATGGTATGGCTGGGGGCCTTTGTGCTGATTGCGGTGATCAACAGAATGATTCAGAAAGGATACCGACGTGAGCTTACTTAGTGTATTTGTAAAATACCGGAATCTCATCGGCCAGCTGGTGAGCCGGGATATCAAAACCAAATACCGCCGTTCCATTCTGGGCCTTTTGTGGACCGTTCTCAATCCCCTGCTGATGATGACCGTGCTTTCCATCGTATTTTCCTACTTTTTTTCCCGGTATGGAAACATTGAGAACTTTCCCGTCTATCTGCTCTGCGGACAGTTGATCTTCAACTTTTTTAACGAATCCACCAGCATTGCTATGGGTTCTATTGTTCACAGCGGCGAGCTGATTAAAAAGGTGTATGTGCCGAAATATTTATTTCCTGTCTCCAAGGTTCTCTCAAGCGGAGTGAATCTTCTCTCCTCTATGGTGGCCCTGGTGATTGTGATGATAGTGACAAGAGCGCGGGTGACGCCGACGGTTCTTTTGGCGGTGTTTCCCCTTTTATATGTACTGCTCTTTTCCACAGGAGTCAGTCTGTTTTTATCCGCTGCGGCAGTCAGCTTTCGGGATCTGATGCATCTGTACAGCGTGATTACTACGGCCTGGATGTACTTGACGCCGGTCATCTATCCGATGGAGATATTGGAAAATGCCCCCGCCTGGGTGGTATTTATCGTAAATGCGAATCCCATGACGGGTTTTATAAAAATATTCCGCTGTGTGGTTCTCGAGGGAGTGACGGCGCCGGCTGTTCTTCACGTACAGAGCCTGGCATGGTGTACAATAGCCCTGCTGATAGGCTCCCTTGTGTTTAAGAAATCTCAAGACACCTTTATTTTGAAAATATAGAGCAGACGCTTGTAAATTATGGAGAGGAATTAGGAAACAAAATATGAAGATAGAAAATGCCATAGAGGTAAGGGATGTATCCATGTGCTTCAACCTCTCCAGAGAAAAGGTAGACAGCATTAAGGAGTATGTCATAAAAGCGCTGAAGCGCCAGCTTTTTTACGAGGAGTTCTGGGCTTTAAACGATGTAAGCTTTGAGATACGAAAAGGCGACTCCGTAGGGCTTGTGGGCATGAACGGCTCGGGAAAGAGTACCATGCTGAAAATCATAGCCGGAGTGCTCCGCCCCACCAAGGGGAGCGTGGAAACTGCCGGTACAATCGCCCCCATGATTGAATTGGGAGCAGGCTTTGACCACGATCTGACGGCGCGGGAGAACATATTTCTCAATGGCGCGTTGATTGGTTACCCCAGAGAAATGCTGGAGGAGCGGTTTGACGATATCATAGCATTCGCCGGTCTGGAGCGCTTTGTGGATGTGCCCATCAAGAATTTTTCCTCCGGTATGCTGGCGCGGCTGGGATTCTCGATTGCTACCATTGTAGATGCGGATATTTTGATTGTGGATGAGATATTGGCTGTAGGAGATTATCAGTTCCAGAACAAGTGCAAAAAGCGCATCCGGGAAATGATGGAGCGGAATACGACCGTATTATTTGTGTCCCATAGCATTGAGCAGGTAAAAGAGATCTGCAACCGGGCCATCTGGATTGATCACGGCCATGTTCGGATGATGGGAGAAGCCGAGGAGGTCTGTGATGCCTATGAAGCTCCCGGCGAATAAATATAAGTCTCCCGGCTGTGCTTCAAAATCAAAAAATATTTCAAATGATGCAAAGTAAATAAGATAGCAGCTGTTTGGAAAGTGTTTCCTTCTCATGGAAAGACGCTGAACAGATGCCAAGAGGTAAAAGATGGATAACCAGGAATTACAGAATGACTATAAAAAGCTGTATGAGGCTGAACGGGAAAAAACTGAGGTTCTCTTAAGTAAGATCGAGGAGTCGGAGAAAGAGATTGAAGAGCTGCGCTTTAAGCTGGATCGCATTAAGAACAGCTTTGCCTGGAAGCTTTCCATCCCCCTGCGCAAAGCCCTTCATTTTTATGAGAAAACCCGGGATCGCCTTACACGCTACGGTTCCATTCCGGGCTTAATGCGCAAGGTGCGCAGCAAGCTTCAGGAGCGCAAAAACATGAAGCGCCACGGGACAGCCAGCTTCCCCACACCGGAGGAGGCGAAAAAGCAGCGGGAGACGGTTTTTGAAAATAAGGTGAAGTTCAGTATCCTGGTGCCTCTTTACAATACGCCGGAGAAGTTCCTCACAGATATGCTGGATTCCGTAAAATATCAGACCTACGGGAACTGGGAACTGTGCTTGGCGGACGGAAGCGATCATGAACATGCTTATGTAGGAGAGATCTGTAAGAAGTATGCAAAAGAGGATGAGCGCATTGTTTATCATGTGCTGGATCACAACTATGGAATTTCCGGCAATACCAACGAGTGCCTGAAGCTGGCGACAGGAGATTATATCGGTCTTTTTGACCATGACGATATCCTGCATCCGGCTACACTCTTTGAATATACGAAGGCAATCAATGAGACGGGGGCAGATTACATTTACTGTGACGAGATTACCTTTGAGGGCGACAGCATCGATCATATGATTGTCCTCCACTTTAAGCCGGACTTTGCCATTGATAACCTGAGAGGAAATAATTATATCTGCCATTTTTCCGCATTTTCCAGGGAGCTTTTGGATGAGGCGGGATTGTTCCGCAGTGAATATGACGGCAGCCAGGATCACGATATGATTCTCAGGCTTACCACGAAGGCCGAGAAGGTATGCCATGTACCGAAGGCATTGTATTACTGGCGTTCTCACAAAGCGTCCGTAGCCCAGGATATCAATGCAAAGACGTATGCCATTGATGCGGCTAAGCGGGCCGTTCACGATCACATTCAGGCGGTTTACGGAATGGATGCCAAGGTGGAGAGCACCCGGGCATTCCCCACGATTTTCCGGATTCGCTATCCGATTTTGGAAAAGCCGCTGATTTCCATTGTGATTCCCAACAAGGATCACATGGAGGATTTGTCACGCTGTGTGGAATCCATTGTCAATAAGTCCACCTATCCCAATTATGAGATCATTGTGGTGGAAAACAACAGCGAGACTAAGGAGATATTTGACTATTATAAGGCGCTGGAGCACAATGAGCGGATTCGCATTGTGAAATACGAGGGAGACTTTAACTACTCCCGCATCAACAATTTCGGCGTGTCCTTTGCCAATGGAAAGTATGTGCTTCTGCTGAATAACGATATGAAGATTATCACCCGGGAATGGATGGAGGAGCTTCTTATGTATGCCCAGCGGCCCGATGTGGCGGCTGTGGGCGGCAAGCTTTACTATGCGGACAATTCCATCCAGCATGCAGGCATTGTCATCGGACTGGGAGCGCACCGGGCGGCCGGACATACCCATTACAAGGATGACAAGATGCATCTGGGCTATATGGGACGACTCTGCTATGCTCAGGATGTAACGGCGGTGACGGGAGCCTGCCTGCTGGTGGAAAAGAACCAGTATGACGAGGTGGGAGGCTTGGACGAAACCTTCAGCGTGGCCTTCAATGATGTGGACTTCTGCCTGAAGCTTCGAAAGGCCGGGTATCTGAACGTATTTACTCCTTTCTGTGAGCTGTTCCACTATGAGTCCAAGACCCGGGGGATGGAGGAAGGGGAGAAGCTGAAGCGGTTCCAAAATGAGGTGGCGCTGTTCCGGGAGAAGTGGAAGGCGGAGCTGGAGGCCGGCGATCCTTACTTCAATCCTAATTTTTCGCTGGATTATTCGGATTATACCATTAAATGATGCTAACATTCAAAAATAGGGACAGAAAAAGTTGTCATTTATAAAATACAAGATACGAAGGGAATTATCTTTTGTATAAATAATAAGATCGGAAAATTGTTGTCATGACAGGAAAGGCATATGGAACCATAGAAAAAATGATAGCAGCAGCCATGGCGTTTTTGGCTGTAACAGGCTTTAATCTGCTTTACGAAATACGAGGTGAAAGCACCATGTTTTCCAACAGTGTCTTTTGTATGGCTGCTTTTGGTGCTTTTTTAATTCTGGGACTCCATGCATTGGAACAGAATCTTGACAGGCGTGTAATAGTATACGGCCTGACAGGAGGTGTTTTGGCGGCATCCATGACTTGTATGGGCTGTTCTTTGAATTATATGGATACTATCTGGCATGGCCGCGTGTTTTGGGCAATTCTCTGCCTGACGCCTTTTTTTAGCACCTGTATCGGGCTGCTGCTTCTTTTATTGGAAGAAGGGAAAAGTGCGCCTTGGAAGGAACAAAGTCCGGGGATACTCTGGCTTCTTCTGTGCTGGCTTTTTCTGTTTCTGTCTTGGGTTCCGGTGCTTTTGGCCTCCTGGCCGGGGATTTTTTCCTATGATTGCGGCTGGCAGCTCACGAGCTTTGTGGACGGTGAGGTGACAGGACATCATCCTATTCTCCATACCTTTTTACTGGGGCTTTGCCGACAGGCGGGAAGAAGCCTTTTTGGGAGCAATAACGGGGGAGCGATGTTCTATTCTCTTTTGCAGATGACTTTGCTGTCAGGCATGTATGCTTATGTCTGCTATTATCTGAAAAAGAAGCAGGCTCCGCAATGGCTTCAGATTGGAGCCTTTGTCTTCTTTGCTATTCATCCGGTGAACGGTCTGATGGCTTTGTGTGCTACCAAGGATACCGTTTTTACCGGATTATTTGCCATACTAATGGTACAGCTATTTGAGATAGCAGAGGATAGGGAAGCATTTTTTTCTTCTGTTCTGCGCCAGGCTTTGTTTTGTGTGACAGTGTTTTTCTTCTTTGCTTTTCGAAATAACGGATTTCATACATTTGTATTGTGCATTCCCTTTCTTATCTGGTCTTTTTGGGAATATTGGAAGCGTTTGGGGATTCTGATTCTGATTTGTCTGAGCTTCTACATGTTGTATACAGGTCCCTTTTATGGAGCCTTGGGAATTGAGAAGGGGGATCCAAGGGAAATGTGCAGCGTGCTGATGCAGTCAGCTGCCCGTGTATACAATCTGGATTATCAGGGCTTGACTGAGGAAGAGAGGGAAGCGTTCCTTTCCATCATAGAGGAGAAGGGGATGAACTCTTACATGTCCCGGTTTGCTGATCCGGTAAAGGCGTATTTTAATGGTAAAAAGTTCAGCCAAAATCCAGGGCCTTTTTTGAAAGCATGGGGAACGGCAGGACTGCGGCACAAGAGAATTTATATTGATTCTATTTTGACCAATACTTTCGGCTACTGGTATCCGGGTAATTCTATTGAGGATACGGAACATGGAAGGGATTACTTTGAATATTACTGTAAGGAATTCCGTGAGGATGTGGATGTGGTAATGGAGCCGAAGCTTCCAGCCCTGTCCGAGTTTTATCGAAGACTTGGAAATGAGTCTGCTTTTCAAAAGATGCCCATATTTGCAGCAAGCTTTAATTTGGGCGTGTATACCTGGCTGATGCTGTTTACGCTTTTGATGCTTTTATACCGACAGCAATACAGACAATTGATTCTTGTAATTCCATTGCTTATGTATTTTTTGACGACATTGCTGGGGCCCGTGGTCAAGATGCGGTATCACTATCCGGTGATTGCATGTGCCCCGTTGCTGATTTTTCTTATATGGAGGAGGGATAGAGAGTGGATAAAGTAGCCGTACTGATACCCTGTTATAACGAAAGTAAGACAGTAAAGAAAGTAGTGGAGGATTTCCGCAGAGAGCTTCCGGAGGCGGTGATCTATGTCTATGACAATAATTCCACCGACGGCACAGCTGAGCTTGCAGAGAGAGCAGGGGCTGTGGTGCGCAGGGAACGCCTTCAGGGAAAGGGAAATGTTATTCGCCGGATGTTTCGGGAAATAGATGCCGAGGTTTATGTGATGGTGGACGGGGATGATACTTATCCCGCAGAAGCTTCACCTGAGATGGTGAGAAGAGTTTTGAAGGAGCAGGCAGATATGGTGGTAGGCGATCGTCTTTCCTCTACTTACTATACGGAGAATAAGCGGCCGTTTCACAATTTTGGGAATTCCTTTGTGAAGAATTGCATCAACCGGTTTTTTGATACGAATATTCAGGATATTATGACAGGATACAGGGCATTCAGCTATTCTTTTGTAAAGACTTTTCCTGTGCTTTCCCGGGGATTTGAGATTGAGACGGAGATGAGTATTCATGCGGCGGACAAGCACATGCAGGTGGATAATGTTATAATCGATTACCGGGATCGGCCGGAAGGCAGCATCTCCAAGCTGAATACTTTTTCCGACGGCTTTAAGGTGCTGACCAGGATTCTGAATCTGTATAAGAACTACAAGCCCTTTAGCTTCTTTTCTCTATTATCTGTAGTTTTGGTGCTCTTGGGCGTAGGATTTTTGATTCCGGTGATTGCAGACTATATAGAAACAGGGCTGGTTCCCAAATTTCCGACTCTGATTGTGTGCTGCTTCGTATTGGTTGCGGCTTTGCAGTCCTTTTTTGCGGGGTTGGTTCTGCAGAGCATAGAGCAGAAAAATAAACAGGATTTTGAGATGCAGCTTCTTGCAGTGCGGGATAGATTTGGGAAGCTGTACGGATCGGAGGAATGATCCATGAGGAAGAGTGGAACGAAGACAGGGATTGCCCTAGGGGTATCCATGGGGATTGCGTGCCTGTACGGTCTCTTGGTGTATTATACGACAGGCTTTATTTATGCCATTGCAGATGATGTGATTATGCGGGATATAGCGTCCGGAGCTTTTACCGGGACGCCGGACGGGCATCTCATTTTTGTCCGATATGCGCTGGGGTATTTGCTGAGCCGGCTTTATCTGGTAAATGGGAGCGTTGACTGGTATGGTTTTTTTATGGCCGGGGCTTTATTTTTGGCGATGGCGGCGGTTTTGTATCGGGGGCTTGCAAGGGAAAGCAGCCTTTTGTGGAAGGCCGTCTATACAGGGATTGTTTTAGGACTGTTTGGAATCGGCCTGCTGCCTCATGCAGCACAGTTTGAATGGACTATAAGCGCGGCAGCTCTTGGATCGGCCGCTTTATATTTGTACGTCACCTTAGAGGGGAAAAGGGACGGACAATTGCCGGATTCCTTTTTGATTTGGCTGCTGCTGCTTTTGACCTTCTGCATTCGTTATGATGTGTTTTTTATGGTCATGCCGGGATTTGGAATTGTTTTTTTATGGAGGTTTATCAAAAGACAAAAGAAAGGCATTTCCTTTTGCTTTGGGGAAATTGTTCTGCCGTTTTTGGTTTTTGTCAGCGTGGGAGCAGTAGCACTGATAGAGAGTCAGGCTTATTCCACAGCGGACTGGAAGGAATTTAAACGGTTTCAGCATGCCAGATCAGAGGTTTACGATTATTCCGGAGTGCCTTCTTATGAAGCAAATCCGGCTTTTTTTGAAGAATTGGGGCTGGGCGAGCATGAGGTGCGGAATCTGCGCCACTATGCCCTTTATCTGGTGGAGGGGCTGGATGCGGAAATGATGGAAGCCCTAAGTAAAGAAGCTGTACGCCAGGCAGGAATGGAAATGGGAGGAAAGATAAAGAGCGGACTGGATTTAAGCCTTAGGCAGCTGGTAAACCCGGAATACGCGGAGCTTAGTCTGCCAACCCTGTTTTTTATCATGGGGATTCTTGCTTTCCTTTTTCGCAGCCGCAAAAAAGGAACTCTAATTCCCCTTCTTTTATTTTTGGGAGCAGAAGGGGTGCTGTGGTTGCTCCTTGGCTTTGCGGGAAGGCTTCCGGAGCGAGTGGCCTTTTCGCTGCATCTGACGATGATGCTCGGTCTGGCGGCCTGCTTTGCCCGATTGTGGTTTGAAAAGGAAGAGAACGGGAAAGGGAACCTATGGAAACGAGTGACTGCCCCCTTAATCCTGTTTTTATGTCTTGGAGCAGTCATATTTAAGCTTCAAAGAACTGTATTGTGGAATCAGGAAAAGCGGGCAATGGACGACAGCTATCAGCAATTCAAGGCTGCCAGCAGGGAGGAAGATGGGGAGCTGTATTTTATCGAGACATATATGGCAGAGCCCGTAGGGGGCGCGTCCGTAACAGTTAAGGGAGGTCAGGGAATCAACCGCTGTCTGACCCTGGGTGATTGGTATACAACTTCTCCGGTGGACGAGGCACGAATGAGAGCTCTCGATATTGAAAATGTGGAGGAGACAATTCTTAACAATCCTAATGCTTATCTTGTCGTGAGAGATTTGGAGGAGCCAGGCTTTCTGGGAACATATTTTTCCGGAAAATATCCGGAAACGGAGCTGGTATGTCAGGAGGTAAGGAGTGTTGGCGGCCGAAATTATTATTTGTATCGGCCGGAGAAGACAGGAAGGGAAGAATAAATGCTACCGGTGGGGTCAAAGGGTAACAAACAGCCGGAGGAAGTTATGAAAAAATGGACAGGGACAAAGGGACGTACGTTGCTATTGATGCTGCTTTCCTTTGTGATAACAGGTATTTATTTTATATTTATTTATCAGAAAATTCCGTTTATCTATGACATTAACGATGACGTAGCTATGCGAAATGTGGCAGCAGGCGTTATTACGGGAACGCCGGATGCCCATCTTCTTCATGTAAAATATTGTCTGGGACTTCTGATTGCCGGAATGTACCGTATAGTTCCCGGTCTTGATTGGTATGGGATAACGATGATAGGGATTATTTTGCTGGCTTTTTCCATGATTCTATACCGGGGTCTGGCGGCTGAGAGAGGTTTTATTTGGAAGGGCTCTTATCTTTTACTGTCTCTGCTTTTGCTGACTTGTCTGGGGCTGCAGCATATTACGGCTTTTCAGTGGACCACTACGGCGGCTGTTGCAGGAGCGGCAGGCATCTATCTTTTTTACACTTCCGATGCAAAGGAGCTGTTTTGCGTTTATGTGGAGGAGGGGATTGCGGTTTTTCTGATCCTGCTGTCTCTTATGGTCCGGGACGATGTATTTTTGATGGTTTTGCCTGTGGCATCTTTGTGTTTTTGGTGGAAATATGGATCCTTAAAAAAGCATGGGCGGCTGCCCTTTGCTTTGGAGCATCTGTGGGTTCCTGCGGCACTTTTCATCGGGGTGGTACTCATTTTGGGAATGGAGTGCTTTGCTTACGGTTCCTCTCAGTGGAGAGAGTTTCGTTCCTACAATACAGATCGGGAAGCAATTATGGATTATTATGATTTACCGGCCTATGATGAAGAACCGGAGCTTTATGATACTCTGGGGTTTTCACCGGAGGAGGCGGAAAATCTGCAGCGCTATTCCCTTTACCTGACAGATAATCTTTACAGCGAAAATATGAGGAGGCTGGCAGACTATTCCGCAGAGCTTTATTTAAAGAAGCATCCTTTTATGGAGCGGATTTTTTCCGGACTTTTGGGGATCTATGAACATTTGGGCAAGGACACCTATCATTTGACCAATCTCATATGTCTATGTACAATTGCTCTGGCGGCAGGGCTGGCTCTTGGCAGAGATAGAAGACAGATGGAGCTGATACTGGCTATACTGACAGTATGGTGTGCCTTTTGGCTGTATCTGGGTTATCGCAATCGTATTCTGGAGCGAGTAGGCTTCTCCCTGTATCTGCTGGCCTTTTTGACAATGCTGGGAATCTGGTATCGAATACGCTTAGATCAGCAAGGGGGCAAAAAAGAAAAGAAAGGCAGTTGGGTGAATGGCCTTGCAGCCGGCGGAGTATGTGCGGTTTTACTGCTGATAGCCGGTATGACCTGGAATACCGTGAAAGAAAATAACACCTGGCGAAGAGATTATAATTTGCAGTTTTTAGATGTGAACCGCTATATGGCGGAACATCCGGATAATGTGTATTTTATGACTACCTTTTCCATCGAAACCTATACGGATAATTTTACCGTAGGCAGGGACTTTGCTTTTAGCAATCTCCTGTCTGTGGGCGGCTGGCATACCTTTTCTCCTTTGGAAAATGAGAAAGCGCAGAGGCTTGGTATTACGGATGCTAAACATGATATCGCGGAGAAGGAAAATGTATATGTGATTTCTCTGGAAAATGTGAATCTGCGGTACATGGATCGATATTATGAAAGTCTTTATGGAGAAGGATATCAGGGACGAACTCTGGTGGACACTTTGAACTATGGTGAACAGATTTTTGAAGTATATAACATAACAGCAAAGGAGGAAGCACCGTGATTGGATTTAATGTGGCACCTTTTACAGGAAAGGAATTTGATTATATCCGTGAAGCTATTGAGGCGGAGCATATTTGCGGTGACGGAATGTTTACAAAACGATGCAATAGCTGGATAGAGAAGCGGACGGGTACGGCAAAGGCGCTTTTGACTACT
This sequence comes from Clostridia bacterium, assembly GCA_910576325.1. Taxonomy (GTDB): domain Bacteria; phylum Bacillota; class Clostridia; order Lachnospirales; family Lachnospiraceae; genus Laedolimicola. The sequence goes on along the minus strand of CAJTIM010000017.1, from coordinate 52,816 downwards.
TCCTGCACCCATGCTACGGAGATGGCAGCTTTGCTTTTAGATATCAGACCGGGGGATGAAGTGATTATGCCATCCTATACTTTTGTGTCCACGGCGGACGCATTCGTGCTTCGGGGGGCAGTTCCGGTATTTGTGGACATTCGCCCCGATACCATGAATATGGATGAAACCCTGATAGAAGCTGCTATTACAGATAGGACAAAGGCCATTGTTCCGGTACACTATGCGGGGGTTTCCTGTGAAATGGATCCAATTCTTGACCTTGCAAAAAAATATCATTTGGCAGTTGTAGAGGATGCGGCTCAGGGTGTGTGCGCCTTCTATAAGGGAAGAGCCTTGGGAACCATGGGAGATTATGGCTGCTTCAGTTTTCATGAGACTAAGAACTTTTCCATGGGAGAGGGCGGTGCACTGCTCATACGGGATCCGGAGCATGTTGAGGAGGCGGAGGTCTTGCGGGAAAAGGGAACAAACCGCTCCAAGTTTTTCCGCGGACAGGTGGATAAGTATACCTGGGTGAACCATGGGAGCTCCTATTTGCCCAGTGATATGAATGCAGCTTATCTTTGGGCACAGTTGGAGGTGGCAGATGCGATTACAGCAGATCGGATGAAGAGCTGGAATTTTTACTATGAGCAGCTGACATCCATGCAGGAGCAGGGATATATTGAGCTTCCCGTAATACCAAAGGGCTGTGAGCATAATGCTCATATGTTCTACCTGAAAACAAAGGATCTGATGGAACGGAGTGCTTTAATTGACTGGCTGAAGGAGCGGGAGGTTCAGACAGTATTCCATTATGTGCCTCTTCACACGGCTCCGGCCGGGGAGCGGTTCGGAAGGTTTGTGGGAGAGGATCGCTATACAACCAGAGAAAGTGAGCGGCTTCTGCGGCTTCCTATGTATTATGGACTAAAAGAGGAGCATGCTGCTTATGTTGTTGAGCGTATTAAGGAGTTTTATAAAGGCTGAGGAGAATATGGATAAGCAAAAAATTGATAAAAAGCGAAAACAGGACTTGGGTTTGTGGCTTTGCTTTCTGCTTATGTTTGCGGCTGCTTTGGTGATGACAAAGGTAGAGATAGGCAAAGAATATACGGATTTCCGCACACATTCCCGCTGGGCTGTCGGGGAACCCCTGGAACCTAAGTTTAACAAATTTTACTCTTATCCGGTATGGCATTTCTGTGTGAAAGCAATAAACTGGCTGTTTCCCATTGGACGAGAGTGGTCGGCAGCGCTTGTGACCGCCTGTTTTTTGGGAGCAGCAGGAATTCTGCTGTATTTGTTTGTGAAGAAGGAAATGGAAGGAAGCTGGTCTGTTTGGAAGTGTACCATCCTCACAATATGTTTGCTTTTTGTGACAGCTTTATATATGCCTTGGTTTAATCAGGAGATTTACTTAGGACAGAGCAGTCCGACTATCTGGCATAATCCCACGAACCTTGCTGTGAAGCCAGTGGCCTTGCTGTGTTTTCTCTGTTTTTTGGAGCTGTATCGGGAATGGAACAAGGTGCAGATAGGGCTTCTTGTAAAGACGTCTCTGCTTCTGCTTTTGAGCTGCTTTATAAAACCCTCTTTTATTCAGGGATTTCTTCCGGCAGCAGCCCTGTTCCTTTTGCTGGAGCTGTTTCCCAATCGGGGAAGAACCTTTGGGTTCAGTCTGAACGCAGCGCTTATGTTTGTTCCGTCAGGGATTTATTTTATTGTCCAGTATCTGTTGATGTTTGGTGTGGAAGAAAACAGAAAAATTGGAATACGACCCTTTGAAGTGATGAAACTGGATTCTCCAAATCCACTGATTTCGATTCTGATTGGAATTGCTTTTCCTCTTTTTGTGCTGGTCGCTTTGGGAGCAAAGAAGGTTTTTTCAGATAAGCCTCTGTGGCTGGCGGTTTTGTTTTATGTGATTTCCTTGCTGGAATTTATTCTATTTATTGAGGAGACAGAACCAGCATCAGGAAATTTTGAGTGGTGCATGCAGCTGGCCATGTTTGTATTGTTTGTCATGACGGCCCTGAGGTTTTATCAGCATAGCTGGGAGAAGACATGGATTCGGGCAGCAGGAAATCTGTTGTTTTTGTATCATGTTATTTCCGGAGTGTGGTATTATATTTGGATTCTGATTTTTTCTTCATGGCAGTGCTAAAGGAGAGGTATATGAAGAAGATTGTAATTATAGGCGCCAATGATTTTCAAAATCCGCTGATTTTAAAGGCAAAGGAGATGGGCTTTGAAACCCACGTTTTTGCATGGAAGGACGGATCGGTGGGAGAAAGAACAGCTGATTTTTTTTACCCCATCAGTATTGTGGAGCGGGATAGAATCTTAAAGGAATGTAAGAAAATTCGTCCGGATGCGGTGGCTTCTATTGGTTCGGATTTAGCCATGCTGACGGTGAATGAGGTGGCTGGGAGTCTGGGGCTTCCCTGCAATTCCATGGAATGTACAAGGGTGTCCACTAATAAATACGCTATGCGGGAGGCTTTTTTGGCAGCAGGTGTATCGGTTCCGGGATTTACAAGGGTGGATGGGGAGACAAAGGCGGAAGAGATAAGGGGTTTAAAACTTCCGGTAATAGTAAAACCTACGGATCGTTCCGGCAGCCGGGGCATAACAAAGCTTACCGATTGGAGCGGCTTTTTGGAGGCAAAAAAACTTGCGGTAGAGAATTCCTTTGAAAAAAGGGCTGTGGTTGAAGAGTATCTGACAGGTGAGGAATATAGCTGTGAATGTATTTCATATCGGGGAGAGCATCAACTTCTGGCTCTGACAAAGAAATATACCACAGGAGCACCTAATTTTATTGAGACCGCTCATTTGGAACCTTCAGGACTTTCCGCGGAACAGACAGATAAAATCAGGCAGGCAGTTTTTAAAGCACTCAATGCTCTGAAGGTGGAAAACGGGGCGTCTCATACAGAATTTATGATAGATGAAAAGGATACAGTGAAGATCATTGAGGTAGGAGCCCGCATGGGAGGGGACTGTATCGGATCTCATTTGGTGCCGCTGTCTACTGGATATGATTATGTAGGGAAAGTCATAGACATTGCCTGCGGCAAGAAGCCGGGGCCGGTAAGAAGACAAAAGGAGCATGCGGCCTATATTCGCTTTGTCTTCTGTCAGGAAGACCTTAGACTGTTAGAAGATTTAAAGCATAGAGCTCCGGAGCATATCTGTTTTATCAGTGAAATGGCACCGATAACGGACGGGAAGGTTACGGACAGCTCTGCGCGGTTCGGATATTATATTTTAACCTTTGAAAATCTGGAGCAGGCGAAGGAGTATATAGAATTATGAAAAAGATTTCATTTAAAACAATACTGGCTCTTCAGTTAGTAGTAATGGTTTATACCTTATCAGGTGTGATGGCAAAGCTGGCCTCTGGTTATGAGGCCTTGAGCTTCCCGTTTATATTCTTTTATGGCATTGAGATTCTCATCCTGGGAGGGTATGCCATTGCCTGGCAGCAGATTATCAAACGCTGCGATTTGTCAGTGGCTTATGCCAACCGTTCTATGGCGATTCTGTGGTCGCTGATATGGACGGTGCTTTTTTTCCATGAAGCACTGACCTTAAAAAATATCATAGGAGTAGTCGTTGTTTTCGCAGGAACAATGATAGTGAACAGTGATGGTGAATAAATATATGCTGCTGCTGGTGCTGTCCGTAGTTGTGGCATCCTTTTCCCAGATTCTTCTGAAAAAGAGTGCAGGAAAGACATATGAATCCCTGATTCGGGAATATATGAATCCTCTGGTGATTGTCGGATATGGAATGATGGTGCTGTCCACACTGCTGACGGTGGGGGGCTATGTTGGACTGGAGTATAAAAACGGAGCTGTCATAGAGGCTCTGGGCTTTGTACTGGTGATGTTCTTGAGCCGTTTCTTTTTTGGTGAAAAAATAACAAAAAAAAAGCTGTTGGGAAACAGCTTAATTCTTTTTGGAATATTCATCTTCTATAGTTAAGTTTTGTACATCTTCCGTCTGAGGTGCTGTGAAAACTTCGCGGATGGTATACTGGGGGGAATTGTTGATGCTGATGTAGATACGCCCGATGTACTCGCCAATCAGCCCCAGCATAACAAGAATAAGGCCGCCCATAAGAAAGATAGAGGAAATAATGGAGCTCCAGCCCATTTCAATGGTGGGATCAACCAGCTTGCGGATTACTACATAAAGGCCGTAGCAGAAGCCAAGGAATGCGAAGGCTGTTCCGCACAGAGTGGCGATTCGCAGAGGTTTGACGGAAAAAGCAGTAAAGCCGTTGAACCAGAGGCTTATCAGCTTTTTAAAGGTATATCCGGACTCGCCGACCATGCGATTATGGTGTGTGACAGGGACATTGGCAATGTGTTTGGTGGCACGGAAAATTAGGCCCTCAATATAGGGATAGGGATTTTGATAGCGCAGAATTTCATCCATAATAAAGCGCTGCATAATAAAGTAGCTCGTAACTCTTAAACCCTTTGGCTTTCCCAGAAGGCTTTCTGTCATTTTTTCATTCATCCAGGTACCGAAGTTCCGGAAACCGCTGTGCATTTTATGTTCATAGGAGGCGTAGACTACGTCCCACTCTTCCAGGATCTTATCCACTAGGATAAAGAGTTCACAGGCAGGCGTCTGACCGTCATCGTCCAGAGAGATGATAAGATCTCCCGTACATCTGTGGTAGCCGGCCATCAGCGCAGAGTGCTGTCCGAAGTTTTTAGCCAGGTTGATTCCGGTAATCCGGGGATTCTTTAGAACCAAGGCGCGGATACGCTCCCAGACATGGTCCGGGGAGCAGTCGTTTACAAGAACAATCTCATAGTCGTATTCCGGTCTTTGATGAAGCGTATCAATTAATTCCTGCACAACAATTTCTATGGTGTTTTCCGAACCGTAGCAGGGAATCACAAAGGATAATTTTTTCATAATTAAAATAGGCATCCTTTCCATGGATGTTTAAGGTTGTATATATGCCATTCAGTATACAGGCTTTTTCTGAATTTATCAATGGAGATGCGAAAAGTTTTACAATTGGGGAAAAAACGTGTATAATGATAAATTAACATGCACAATCAGAGGAGTTATATGTTTATGAAAAAGTTAAAATTTATTATTCCCCATGGCTGGGTGCTGGGATGCCTGATGCCGGTGCTTGGATATGTAATATTTGAGGTGACAACGGGAAATCTGCTGTCCATCAATTTTATGAGGGCTTTTGTCAATGTACTGTTTTATTATATGATTTACGTATTGGCATTTTTATGCATCAACCGTTTTCGGGCAGCTATGATAGGGACGACGGCCATACTCTATATCATTGCAGCTGTGGATTATTATGTGCTGCAGTTTCGGGGAACCCCTTTTATGCTGCCGCAGGATCTGTTTGCCTGGCGGACAGCGGCAGCAGTAGTTTCCAATTATAAAATAGGATGGTCAAATTCTGTAGCATTGGGTGGTCTGCTCTTGGCGATTACAATTTTTCTTCTCTGGCATACCAGGGTGGACAAGCTGACCTGGAAGAGAAGGGGAATTTTTGTTGGCTCTTATCTGGCATTTTGTGCGGCTTGGCTGCTTGCCTTTTATAAATTTGACATTAAGCTGCCACTGGCGGACGTTGATGATGATATTTTCTGGTGGAGTCTTTCCGGCAGTTATCAGGATTTTGGATATGCCACATCTACAGCCATTCTTCTAAAGTCCTCAGTTTTTGAAAAACCGGGGGGATATTCTCTTTCCGGAGTACAGGAGGCAGCGGATCAGACGGTCTATGAGAGGAAGCCGATCTCTGACATTACGCCTGAGAACATTATTGTGATTATGAACGAAAGTTTGTCCGATATGCGGGTGATAGGAGAATTTGAAACAAATGAGGAGTTTTTTCCTTTTATAAAAAGTCTTGAGAAAAATACAATCAAAAGTGAGCTTTATGTGCAGGTTTTTGGCGGAGGAACCAGCAATACGGAGTATGAAGCGCTTACGGGAAATACCATGAGCTTTCTGCCATATGTGATCAGCGCATATCAGCCCTACTGCAAGGAAAACGAGTATGGTCTTGCCAGCACCTTAAAGGCACAGGGCTATACGGCAGTAGCCATGCATCCGAATATCTCCGGCAATTGGAACCGGAAAACTGTTTACGGCTATATGGGCTTTGATGAGTTTATTTCCAGCTCCGGTTATCAGGAGGTAGAGCTGCTGCGCAATTATGCCAGTGACAAAGGAAATTATGACCGCTTAATTGAGCGTTACCAGGAAAAGGCGGAAGGAGAGAGGCTTTTCATTTTTAATATTACTATGCAGAATCATGGAGGCTATGAGGAAGCCTTTGAGGAATTTCGGGAGGAGATTCAGGCAACAGGCGATTTTGCCGGTTATCCGCAGACGGACCGATTTCTTTCTCTTATGAAAAAATCGGATGAAGCCTTTGCTTATCTAATTGAATATTTTTCGCAGGTAGAGGAACCTACCATGATTGTAATGTTTGGAGATCATCAGGCGGCTATAGAAACGGAATTTTATGAAAAGCTTTATGGAAAGTCCTTAAAGGAGCTTTCTCCTCAGGAGGCAGATCGTCAGTATGTAACGCCTCTTGTTATCTGGACTAATTACGAGATAGAAGAAAAGCAGATAGAAACTATCAGCGCCAATTATCTGGGGAGCATGATTTTGGAGCTGGCCAATCTGGAGCTGACAGGTTACAATGAATTTCTGCTCAGTGCGTGGGAAGAGGTTCCGGTTTTGGGGAAAAACGGCTATTATCTTAAGGATGGAAGCTATATTCCCTGGAGCAGCAAGATGGAGGAGCCGGATATATTAAAAAGGTATCGTTTGCTGGAATATAATTATGTGGCAGATCGAAGGCACCGTCTGGATGCCTTGTTTCGGCTGAATTTGGATCTGCAAGAGGAGTAAAGAAATGAAGAGAATACGTAAAAAGAAAAAAAGAATATGGCCGCTGATTGTAATATTGGTTCTTGCTGCGGCAGCAGTTGTACTGCTTTTGCTGTACCTGTTTGTGTTTTCCATTCGTGCTATAGAGATAGGAAATGTTGTGGGAGAAGACGGACGTTATACTTTCGTACGTTATGAAGAGGATTTGAAGGAACAGATTCAGGCAGAGCTTGTAGCAGACAATGATATAGCATCCAGGAAGCTGGTGTATAGTTCAGATCAGCCGGAAGTTGTGGAGGTGTCGGAGGATGGACTTTTAACGGTCAGGAATCCGGGAGAAGCCATGATTACAATACAGGCAAAATTTAACCCCTGGGTAAAGGCAGAATTTCCGATTGTCGTGATACAGAAGGCAGTTCGCATGGAGATTGCCATGCCGTCAGACTTGCCGTCCAACGAATATTATACATTACTTCATACAGGGGATCGCCCGGTTATGGAGCCAAAGCCGTATCCGGCCAATGCATTGGTGGAAAATTTGACTTATGCAAGTGAAAATCCGGAGATAGTAACCATAACAGAGGATGGCATTTTAGAGGTTCACAAGACAGGAATTGCTGTCATACGGGTATTTTGGGAAGGCCCCTATACCGAGGAGGGAAAGCAGGAGTTTTTGGGTGAATTTCTGGTTAATGTCTGCCGGGAGACGGATCACAATATCTTGGCGGAGCATGAGCTTCAGTGGTATGAGGAGAGCTGTATGATTGCACACGCCCTTGGAAATGCAGGGGAATATACCTATACCAATACAAAGGAGGCATTGGAGGAATCTATCGCGGAGGGGTATCGGGTATTGGAGGTGGATTTGGGACTGACAGCTGATAAAGAAGTAGTCTGCCGTCACACCTGGTATTCGGATGATTTTGATGTATCCTATGACGGAACGGTTCCGGATTTAAAAACCTTTGAAAGTGAAAAATATTTTGGAATGTTAACTCCTTTGAGCGGAAAAGGCTTGCTGGAAATCTGGGCGGAACATCCGGAGCTTTACTTTGTGACGGATGTGAAGCAGGATGAGAATACAAATCTTATGGAGGTAATGGAAGAACTGGTTTCACTGGCTGAAGAAACGGGGCATGAAGATTTGCTGGAGCATTTGATTGTACAGATATATAATATTGAGGAATATGAAAAGGTCAGCCGTATTTATCCTGTGAAGCATTGGATATTCACGATCTATCAGCTGCCTGATAATCCGGGAGCTGAAGTAGAGGCGGCAGTTTTTGCAGGAGAGAAGAATTTCGGGGTTTTGACTGTTCCTATGGGCTGCCTGGGCAGTAATTATTTTATGGATCTGGCAGAGGAAAATGGCCTGAACCTGTTTATTCATACGGTAAATGATATAAGTAATATATGGCAGGTATCCCCTCGCGGAGTTTATGGATATTATTCCGATTTTTTAATTCCGAATGAACCGGAAGGAAATGGAGAAAATTAATAATGAAAAAATTATTTGCCCAAATCATAAAATTCGGCGCCGTAGGCTTTCTGTGCTTCTTTATTGACTACGGCATTATGGTAGCTCTTGTTGAGCTGGCCGGTTTTGGGGAGCTTATCGCAAGCGGGTGCTCCTTTGCGGTATCCGTGACCGTGAACTATATCTTAAGCATCACGGTGGTTTTTGATACGGACAAAGGAGCGGACAAGACCAAGCAGTTTGCGGTCTTTGTAATCTTAAGCCTCATTGGCCTTGGGATCAATCAGCTGATCATGTGGGCCGGTGTGGCATGGCTGGGCCGGTATATGAAGCGGGCCTATATGGTGGTAAAGATTTTTGCCACGGCCGTAGTAATGGTTTACAATTTTATTACGCGGAAGATGTTTATTGAAAAGAAGGCTTAACACTCTTTTGGAGGAGAGCTATGAAAGAAAAAAGGGCGGCGCTTGGTATCAGTATATTGCTGCTTGTCCTTACAGGTGTCCTTATTTGGCGGGACTGCGGCAGAGAGCTTACGATGGACAGCAGGCTTTTGACCCGGCAGGAGCAGCAGGAATGTATGGAGACTTTACGAATGACGGAGGAGGACATTCTTGAAGAGCTGATATTTGCCGGCGTGAGCCTTCCCTGTGACAGAGAGAGCGGAACCTTTTATCTGCCGGTGAATATGGAGCTGACCGAGTGGGAGAGCGGAAGCTTTGTCTCCGGGCAGCGGGATGTAGGGGTTTATCTGCTGGACAATCCCCTGAAGGATGAGAAAAAGACAGCGGTGCGGGAGGGAAAGCCCTACCGGCTTCTGGCTGTCCACGGTGATGTCTGCCGGGAATATGCGGTAGTATTTACGGGACTTCCCATTCTTTCCATAGAGACGGATCAGGAGATACGCTATGAGGAGGTCTATGGCTCCATGCGTCTTCTTCTTTCGGATACCAAGGAGGATTGGGTCTTTGAGAGTTTGATGAGCGGCCATATCCGGGGAGGAAGCAGCCGCCTGAATCCAAAAAAATCTTACAAGATGACCCTTTACAAGCAAAACCAGGTTGGAAGCGGCACTCTCAGGAAGAATCAGGTATCTCTCCTGAATATGCGTAAGGATGACGAGTGGCTTCTGTACGCGATCTACAGCGAGGATACAAAGCTGCGCGACAAGCTTTCTTTGGATATTTGGAACGAATCAGGTGCACTGTGCATTGAATCGAAAGGCCATTACGGATATCATATGGAATATATCGAAGTATTCCAAAACGGAGAATACCGGGGATTATATGGTTTAATGGAGCCCGTAGATTATAAGCAGCTGGATTTGACCAGGGAAGGGGAGGCGCAGCCGGAAGATTTTTTGTACAAGCAGAAGGATGCGGATATATTTGAATTGAAGGGAAATCACAGCGCGGAGGATGAGGCGCACTTTGAAGTGCTCAATCGGTATCTTGCTCTGTTAAATGCGGATAATGCGACTTTTGTGCGGGAAATTCCCAAGCTGATTGACGTGGACAGTGCTTTGGAAGTGTGGATTTATCTGCAGGCGGTTCTTGGTATGGACAACATAGAGCGTAATATCTTTTATCCGGCCCGCTTTGAGGAGGGGCAGTACCGGCTATACTTTATGCCCTGGGATATGGACTACAGCTGGGGAAATGTGCATGATTTTGACGCGCTGAACCGAAGCAGGTTTTCTGAAGAGATTTGGACCATGCGGATTGCCTGGAGGCTGGGCGATCGCCTGGTGGAGCTTGATGTGGAGGGAGCCAGGGAAAAGATTGCAAAGCGTTGGAAGGATTTAAGGGAGAGCGTCTACTCGGACATATATCTGAGGAGCCATATTCGAAACTATGCCCATCAGATTATGGATTCGGGGGCCTTTTTTAGGGATGAAATCCTGTGGTATGACAGTCAGCACAGTGAGGACTTTGACGGATTGGCGGATTTGGCCTGTGAGCGGATGCGCTTTTTGGACAGGCAGTTTACGGATCCCCTTTCCTATCTTGACATAGAGGAGTATGTGGAGTGAAAAAAAGAGTAGCTCTGTTTTTAAATTGCATATTGCTGACAGGAAGCCTGGCCTATTTCTTTTTAAAGCCAATCCTGTCCGGCCCCATCCGTTATCAGGTTTTAAGCACTCAGGAGGCGGCATCTCTAAAGGAGACTTATCAGGAAGCCCGGGAGCCCTTTTTTACGGAGCTTCATTTTTCAGGAGAAAAGCTTCCCTTTGATCGGAGTACTTCCACCTTCTATCTCCCTCTGGATATGAATACGGCGTCCTGGGAGACGGGAGAGCTGTCAGCGGCTTCCGGGGAAGTGCGCCTGCTCTTTGAGGAGGATTTCACCGGGGAATCCAAGCAGGATGCCATCCGGGAGGGAAGAAGCTTTCGCTTCTATGCCCTTCTGGGAGAAGAATATCAGGAGTGCTATCTGACAGCTACAGGGCTTCCGATTCTCGCCATAGAGACAGAGGAAACTCCCGAGACGGGAACCTTTGGAGGAATGTTTTATTACTGGGAGGCAGAGAGCAAGCGGAATTGGACAGGGGCAAGCATCCTGGAGGCTCATATCCGGGGCAACACCAGCCGGACCTATCCCAAGAAGGGCTACAAGCTGACCTTAAAGACTCAGAATAAAGAAGGAGAGATAGTTCCGGATAAAAAACCCCTCTTCGGCCTGCGCTCGGATGATGAGTGGATCTTAAATGCTATGTACAGCGATGCCTCAAAAATCAGGGATAAACTGTCCGCGGATCTCTGGAACAGCTTTGGATCTAAACGGCCGGAATTTCCCGATGCGAAGTTCGGAACAGATCTGGTATATGTGGAGGTGTTTTTCAACCAGGAATATTGGGGGGTGTACGGGCTGATGGAGCCGGTGGATTCCAAGCAGCTTGATTTGACAAAGGAGGGAGAGACTTCCCCGACGGAGTATTCCTACAAGTCCGTGACTCCCCAGGATATCCCTACGGAGGAGCTGATTTTAACGGAGGCCTTTGAAAAGGAGCTGGCAGGCTATGAGCTGAAGGGCAGCCGCAGTACCATTGACCGGACATCCTGGGAACCCTTATTTTCGTATCTTGAGCTTCGGGATCTGGCGGATAATGAGACTTTTTCAGAAAAAGCCCCTGTTTTGCTTGATACGGACGGAGCTGTCAATGTGTGGATTTACCTTCAGGCGGTTCTTGGAATTGACAACCGCGGAAAAAACATGTATTATGTGGCAAAAAGCAATCATCATTCCAGCCGGATTTATTTTGCACCCTGGGACATGGATCTTACCTGGGGAGACTCTTTAAGGGAGGGGACAGGCGAGGCTCTTTGGGACGTGGGACTGTTTCCCAATCTCTATTCGGAGCGTATCAACTGGCCGATTGGAGACCGTCTGGTGGAGCTGGATGTGGAGGACGCACGGGAATATATCCGAGAAAAGTGGAGATTTTTAAGAGAGAGTTCCTTTTCGGATGAAAGCCTGACCCAATCTGTGGACAGCCTGGTACATGAGATTCGGGATTCGGGAGCACTGGTCCGGGATCGGGAGCGCTGGCCGGACAGCAATTCGGGTGCGGATTATGAGCTTTTCAAACGGATGGCCCTTTACCGGATGAACATCCTGGACTATTATTTTGACGGGAATCTGGAAGCCTATATGGGACTGGGCTTTGAATAAAAGAAAAAGGGGAACATGATGGAGTACAGGCATGAACTGAAATATGTGGTGACTGCGCCGCAGATGGCTCTTTTGGAGAGCCACATCCGGGGATTGATTCCGCCGGATATTCATGTGGGCGAAGATGGAAATTATCGGATTCGCAGTCTTTATTTTGACGATTACTATAATTCCTGTTATCAGGAGAATGAGATAGGAACCGACCCCAGAGAAAAGTTTCGTATCCGTATCTACAACGGCGATGCGGGCCGTATCAGCCTGGAGCTGAAGCGCAAGGAGCATGGGATGACGCAGAAACGCTCCTGTCTTTTAAGTGAGGAACAGTGCCGGGAACTGATGGCAGGAAGGCCCCTTCCCGTGGACAACGGTTACCCGCCGGTATTGCAGAAGCTGAATCTTCTCATGCGGACCAGACTTTTAAGGCCGAAGGTGATTGTGGAGTATGACAGAACTCCCTATGCGAGTATTCTCGGCAATACACGGATTACGCTGGATCAGAACATGGCCTCCTCCGACGAGATTGGGCATTTTTTGGATTCTCAGCTTCGGAGGCGGCCTATTATGCCGGCCGGACAGCACATTCTGGAAGTAAAATATGACGAATTCCTGCCGGATTACCTGTATCGGAACCTGCAGCTTGACAGCCTGCGGCAGACCGCATTTTCCAAATACTATTTATGTAGAAGATACACACTTAAGGGGAGCATATAGGCTCTTTGTAAAGAACAAAAGGAGGAACATAAGCAATGGGTTTTCAAGACGTATTTAAAAAATCATTTTTGGAGGGCTTCACAAGCATGGACATCTCCGCAGGCCGCATTATGGCGACCTTTGCGGTAACCTGTATTCTGGCCTGCTATGTATTTCTGATTTACCGGCTGATGACACGGAAATCTTTCTATTCCAAGGGCTTCAATGTATCTCTTGCGGCACTTTCCGTAATTACGGCAGCCATTATTCTGGCCATGCAGTCCAACCTGGTGATCTCTCTTGGTATGGTGGGTGCACTTTCCATCGTCCGTTTCCGTACGGCCATTAAGGACCCCATGGATCTGGTATTTCTGTTCTGGTCCATCAGTGTCGGCATTATCTGCGGCGCCGGGCTTTTTGAGGTAGCCCTTTTGACCTGCCTGGTTGTAACGGTTCTGGTGCTGATACTGGAGAATATCCCCTCCTCCCGTGCGCCTATGATGCTGGTAGTGAATCTGTCCGACACACAGAGCGAGGCGGAGGTTTTACAGGTGGTAAAGAAGTTCAGCCGCTTTCATAAGGTAAAATCCAGAAATATCTCCGGCGGAAGCATGGATATGGTCGTGGAGGTGCGCGTGAAGGAAGAAAGCGCCTTTGTGAAGGAGGTTTCCGGTCTTGACAGGGTACAGGCCGTATCGCTTATTTCTCATGACGGGGAAGTAACCTTTTAAACCTGGGAACAAAACTCCCTTGGGGGACATATGAATCGAATGGTAAGATTATGCGGGCGCGGACTGCGTTATGTGAGGCAGTACGGGCCCGCACGGCTGTATTATAAAATAAAAGAACGAATGGCGAGGAACCGGGCGGAGGCCGGTTACGAGGCTTGGCTTCAGGAACGGATCGGGGAGGAAGAAGCTGCGGCCGGTCAGGCGGAGAAGCTGGCGGAGAACGGGCCGCTGATCAGCGTGCTTGTGCCGGCTTATGACACGCCGCCCCTGTTTCTGCGCCAGATGATGGAATCGGTTCTTAGTCAGAGCTATGGAAAGCTGGAGCTTTGCATTGCGGACGGAAGCCCTTCGGATACGGTGGAGAGGATAGCGGAGGAATACATGCGGAAGGATTCCCGGGTTCGCTATCAAAGACTTTCCGGAAATCTGGGCATCTCCGGGAATACCAATGCCGCCCTATCCATGGCAAAGGGCGAGTTTGCAGGCCTTCTGGATCACGACGATCTGCTGCTGCCGGGAGCTCTGTATGAGACGGCAAAGGCTTTGACCGAAACAGAGGAAGCCGATGCCGTTTATACGGACGAAGACAAGGTTGATATGGAACTTATGCACCATTTTCAGCCCCATTTTAAACCGGATTTTAATGGGGAATACCTCCTCAGCAATAATTATATCTGTCATTTTTTTGTGGTGAGACGGGAGCTGGCCCTTCGGGCGGGGGGATTCCGGCAGGAATTTGACGGCGCTCAGGATTATGATTTTATTCTGCGCTGTACGGAACAGGCGCGCAAGGTTCTGCATATTCCCAAAGTCCTTTATTCCTGGCGCTGCCACGCATCCTCCACAGCGGCCAATCCCGAAAGCAAGCTTTATGCCTATGATGCGGGAAAGCGGGCGGTTGCGGCCCACCTGGAGCGAGTGGGAACGCCGGGAGAGGTCCTCGGCACCTCCAATTACGGCTTTCACCGCATCCGTTTTCCCGGCAGGGGTTCGGAAATCTTAATAAATTCTTTTGCAAATTTAAATGGACAAATGGGCATAAACGTTGTATATTATGATAAGGCATGTAATAATTCTGTAATAATTTTCCGGAATTGTGATTATATGCTTTTTACATGTGTTCGAAGAGCGAGCCTGTCAGAAGGCTTTGCACAGGAACTTCTTTCCTGCTGTGAGCGCCCGGATGTCGGCCTTGTCTGTGCCAGAGTGTACGACAGGAAGAAAAGGCTTTCCTCCGATATCCGAATGAAGGGCGCAGCAGATCCCTTTGGAGAAGGGATGAAAGGGCTTCGGAAAGGATGCACGGGCTACTTTCACCGGGCGGAGCTGCATCAGGAGGTGGATGAACCGACGGATTGCTTTCTCGTAAAGAGTGCGCTTCTGGAGGAAACGGAGCGTCTTACCATAGAGGAGCTTTGCGCCGTGATCAAAAAACAGGGATATCGGATGGTTTACAATCCGTGGGCGGTAGTCTATGAAAGCAGATAGCAGGGTGTCGGTTGTTGTACCCAATTACAACGGAATAGCGTTTGTGGAGGCCTGCTTTCAGGCGCTTCTTCGGGATGCGCCCCAATCGGAGCTGATTATGGTAGACAACGGCTCCGCGGACGGGAGCAGAGAGCTTGTTGAGGAGCGGTTTCCCCGGGTTCGGGTGATTGCCCTGGATAAGAATTACGGCTTCTGCCGGGCGGCCAATGAGGGAATGCGTGCAGCCTCATCCCCTTATGTGATTCTTCTGAACAATGATACGGAGGTGCTGCCGGGGTTTGTAAGGGCGCTTGTACGCGCGCTGCAGGCGGATTCGAAGGCGTTTTCCGCCGGGGCAAAGATGATTCAGCTGCACGAACAGGAAAAAATTGACGATGCCGGTAATTTTTACTGTGCTTTGGGCTGGGCTTTTGCGAGAGGAAAAGACAAGTCCGTGGAATACTATGAAAAGGCGGACGAGATCTTTGCGGCCTGCGGCGGCGCGGTGATATACCGCAAGGCCGTACTGGAACGGATTGGTTATCTGGACGAGGCTCATTTTGCCTATCTGGAGGATATTGATCTGGGATGGCGGGCAAAGATAGCGGGATATAGGAACCTGTACGCGCCGAAGGCAAGGGTTCTTCATGTGGGAAGCGGAACCAGCGGTTCCAGGTACAATGAATTCAAGGTGCATTTAAGCTCCAGGAACAGTGTTTATCTGGCCTATAAGAATATGCCGGCTTTTCAGATTTTACTCAATTTCCCCTTCCTGTTTGCCGGTTTTGTGATAAAATATCTGTTTTTTGTAAAAAAGGGTCTTGGAAAAACCTATCGAAAAGGCTTGAAAGAAGGGCTTTTTATGTGCCGCAGGGAGAAGAAAGTAAAGTTTTGTTGGAAAAATCTCCCCTGTTATGGTAGAATCCAATTAGAACTTTGGATGAATATAGGGAAAAGATTTAGGTGAGAGAGATTGATAAAAGACAATCAGCGGCACTTTAACCGGCTGCATGTATTGATAGACGCCCTTGTTGTCATTGCATCCTGGATGCTGGCATGGGTGATACAGTTTAAGATTCTGGGCGAGACCACAGGACTTACCTTTCGGCAGTATATGGTTGTGCTGGTTTTCCTGGTGCCTGTTTATCTGACGCTTTATATGGCTTTCAGCCTTTATACCACAAAGAGCGTCCGCAGAAAGCAGGTGGAGCTGGGAAAGATTGCACAGGCGGATACTATCGGTCTGCTGATCTTTCTGGCAGGCATGTACCTTACACGCTCCTCGTCAGACATTACGGACAACTATTCCCGAAGGATGTTGTTTTACTTTTATGTGATCAACATTGCCATGGAGGGGCTTGTACGCAATTTTATCCGGCTGGGGCTTCAGAGGCTGCGGCGGAAGGGCTTTAACCAGAAGCATATGCTGCTGGTGGGCTACAGCCGTGCGGCGGAGGAATACGTGGACCGGATGAAGGCTAATCCGGAGTGGGGCTATGAGCTTATGGGCATTCTGGATGACAATGTGGAATGCGGAATGCGCTATCGCGGAGTGCAGGTGGTAGGGCGCACGGAGGAGATTGAGGAGCTGCTTGATCGCACTTCTCCCGATGAGATTGCAATCACCCTGGGCCTGAGTGAATATTCCAAGCTTGAACATATCGTTGCGGTTTGTGAAAAATCCGGCGTGCATACAAAGTTTGTTCCGGACTACAATAATATTATACCGACGCGCCCTTATACGGAAGACATTGACGGACTTCCGGTGATTAATATTCGCCATGTTCCTCTGACGAATACGTTTAATGCGGTGCTGAAGCGCGTTATGGATTTTGCGGGAGGTCTGGCCGCGATAATTCTTTTCTCACCGGTTATGCTGATAACGGCCATAGCCATTAAGGCAACCTCTCCCGGGCCTCTTATTTACACGCAGGAGCGGGTTGGCCTTCACAATAAGAACTTTCGCATGTACAAGTTCCGCTCCATGGATGTGCAGTCTCCCAAGAAGGAGCGCGGAGCGTGGACCGTGCCGGATGATCCGAGAGTGACCCCGATAGGGAAGATTATCCGCAAGACAAGTATTGACGAGCTTCCCCAGCTCTTTAATGTTTTGAAAGGCGATATGAGCCTGGTGGGACCGCGGCCGGAACGTCCCTTTTTTGTAGAGAAGTTCCGGGAGGAGATTCCCAGATATATGATAAAGCATCAGGTGCGTCCGGGTCTGACGGGATGGGCCCAGGTCAATGGCTATCGGGGGAATACTTCTATCCGAAAGCGGATTGAATATGATTTGTATTACATTGAGAACTGGACTCCCGGGTTTGATATAAAGATTTTATTTCTGACCATTTTCAAGGGCTTTGTAAATAAAAATGCCTATTAAATGTGGAAAAACAGAAAGGGTTATGTTATGGCAGCCAAAAAGAAATCGGAAAATACAAGAGGGAAACAGGAGCGCAGGCTGAGTAAAAAGCAGAAAAAAATCAGGCGCAGAAGAAAGCTCATCGGAATCCTGGCGGCAGAGATACTGCTTCTTCTGGTTTTGGGAGTAGGAGTATGGGGCATCAACAAGCTGGATAAGATTCAGGATCTGGGCGTGGATGCGGAAAAGGTGGAAATGAATGATATGGAGGATACTACGGAGGAAACCTTAAAGGGATATACGAACATAGCACTCTTCGGAATTGATACGCGTGAAATGGGTGATCTGGGCGTCGGCAACCGCAGCGACACCATCATCATTGCCAGTATCAACAATGAAACCAAGGAGGTAAAGCTGGCCTCCATTTTCAGAGACACCTATTTGAACCGGGCGGACGATACCTACGGAAAGTGCAATGCGGCTTACCGGGCGGGAGGTCCCAACCAGGCCATGGCCATGCTGAACACAAACTTTGATTTGAATATCAAATACTTTGTCAGTGTGGATTTCCTGGCATTGATTAAGACCATTGATCTGCTGGGCGGCATTGATGTGGATGTACAGGATAATGAGTGGGAATGGATCAACAATTATATGTATGAGACAACGGCCGTAACGGGAGAATACGGCGTCTTTGTTGAGGGGCCGGGCTTGCAGACCTTAAGCGGTCTTCAGGCTACCGCTTACTGCCGGATTCGTGCGGTGGGCAATGATTACGGCCGGACGGAGCGTCAGCGGACCGTGATCTCGCTGATTGCGCAGAAGGCCAAGACAGCCAGTCTGGGAACCATCAACCAGATTATTGATGAGGTATTTCCGCTGATTGCCACGAATATTCCGAAGTCGGAGATGATCAAGATGGCGGCAGGCATGATGTCCTATGAGATGGGAGAGACAGGCGGATTTCCTACTCTGCGTGAGGATGTCAACATCAATAAGGCGGACATTGTGGCTCCGGCGGATTTGGAGGCCAATGTAAGAGAGCTTCACAAGTTTCTCTTTGATGAGGACGATTACTATCCCTCTCCCACGGTGCTCCGGTTAAGTGAGGAGATATCGAACCAGACAGGCGTGTACGCAAAGGAAGAGGGCGGCACCTGAATAGGAATAACACGGACGAGGAAGTCAACGCCTCGTCCATTTCCATGTTATCAAAGCGATAGCTTTTACGGCATAAAGGAGCCTGCGGATTGCGGCAGGAGATTTGATTTGGAGAGAATACCATATGAGGATTGATGTTATTATACCAACCCTTCGTCCGGGAAAAGAATTGGAAGAGCTTTTAAAGAGGCTGGAATCACAGACTATGGCCGTTCATAAAATAGTGATTATGAATACACGGTCCGGCGTGTTTCCGGAAAAGCTGCTTGGCAATTATGATAATATTGAGGTCTTCCATATTGAGCGGGAAGATTTTGACCACGGAGGGACCCGGAATGAGGGGGTAACTCATACGGAGGCGGAGTATCTTCTCTTTATGACCCAGGATGCTTTGCCGGCAGATGAATATCTGGTGGAACGCCTGGCCGCCGCTTTTAAAAATCCAAGGGTCCGGGCAGCCTATGCCCGGCAGCTTCCAAGGAAGGACTGCAGGGAGCTGGAGCGCTTCACCCGGAGCTTTAATTATCCGGAAAACAGCCGGATTCAGACAAAGGAGGAGTTGGATACGCTGGGGATAAAGGCTTTTTTCTGTTCCAATGTCTGTGCCATGTATGAGCGCGGGACATTTCTCCGGCAGGGAGGCTTTGTAAAACGGACCATTTTCAATGAGGATATGATCTATGCGGGCGGGCTTATTAAGAGCGGCTGGGAAATTGCCTACAGGGCGGATGCAAGGGTTATACATTCCCATAATTACAGCGGGATAATGCAGTTCCGGCGAAATTTTGATCTGGCTGTTTCGCAGGCGGAACATCCGGAGATTTTCGGAGGAATTGCTTCCGAACAGGAGGGGATCCGTCTGGTGAAGCGGACGGCCGTTCACTGTGTGAAGCTTGGGAAGCCCTGGCTGATATTTAGTCTTGTATTTTTCAGCGGATGCAAGTATATTGGTTATAGGCTGGGGAGGAGCTATCAAAGGCTGCCAAAGTGGCTGGTGTTAAAATGTACCATGAATAAGGGATATTGGCAAAAACATACGAAACTGGAATAGGAGGACTTGATTTATGTGCGGAATTGTCGGTTATATCGGAAAAGAACAGGCGGCGCCTATTTTGCTGGACGGACTGTCGAAGCTGGAATACCGCGGCTATGATTCGGCCGGAATTGCTATTTATAATGGGGAGGAGATCAAGGTTGTAAAGGCTAAGGGCCGCTTAAAGGTGTTAAGCGAGATGACCCATGACGGATCATCTCTGCCCGGAACCATCGGTATCGGCCATACCCGCTGGGCGACTCACGGAGCGCCCTCGGATACGAATGCCCATCCCCATTTTAATGCAGATGAATCCATTGTAGTGGTGCATAACGGTATCATTGAGAACTATCTGAAGCTGAAGAAAAAGCTGGAGGAGCGAGGCTATACCTTTCGTTCCGACACGGACACTGAGGTGGTGGCCCATCTGCTGGACTATTATTACAAGGGAGATCCCCTGGAGGCCATCGGAAAGCTGATGCATCGTGTGGAGGGCTCCTATGCCTTCGGGATTCTTTTTGCGGATCATCCGGGAGAGATTTACGCGGCCCGCAAGGACAGCCCGCTGATCGTCGGCGCTTCACAGGGAGGAAATCTGATTGCCTCCGATGTTCCTGCTGTTTTGCGTTATACGAGAAGCGTCTATTACATTCAGAATCAGGAGATTGTCAGGCTGACGGGGGACTCCATGACCTTCTACAACATCGATGAGGAGGAGATTGAGAAGGAGCCCGTGACCATTGAGTGGGATATCAATGCGGCGGAAAAGGGCGGCTATGAGCACTTTATGCTCAAAGAGATTTATGAGCAGCCCAAAGCGGTGCGTGATACCTTCAGTCCCCGTTTTAAGGATGGAAGAATTGTAATTGAGGAGCTGGGAATGAGCGATGAGGAGCTTCGGGAGGTGAAGAAGCTCTGCATTGTGGCCTGCGGTTCCGCCTATCATACGGGAATGACCTGCAAATACATTTTTGAGGGTCTGGCAAGAATTCCGGTGGAGGTGGATTTGGCAAGTGAATTCCGCTACCGCAATCCGATTCTGGAGGAGGGAACCCTGGTGGTGATCATCAGCCAGTCCGGAGAGACGGCGGATTCGCTGGCAGCCCTTCGGGAGGCAAAGTCCAAGGGAAGCCGGGTGCTTGCCATTGTAAATGTAGTGGGAAGCTCCATCGCCCGTGAGGCGGACAATGTGATGTACACCTGGGCAGGGCCTGAGATTGCGGTTGCAACCACAAAGGCTTACAGCACGCAGCTGATTGCCCAATATCTGCTGGCGATGAAGCTGGCACAGGTGCGGGGAACCATTTCGGAGGAGGCTTTGAAGGAGATGATGGCCGATCTGGAGCGCCTTCCCGCACAGATCGAGCTGCTGCTGGGCAATAAGGAACGGATTCAGAGATTTGCCAACCGTTATCTGGCGGCAAAGGATGTATTTTTCATCGGACGGGGACTGGATTATGCCATTTCCATGGAGGGGTCCCTGAAGCTTAAGGAGACCTCCTATATTCACTCGGAGGCATGCGCTGCGGGAGAATTAAAGCACGGGACCATTTCGCTTATTGAGGAAGGAACGCTGGTGGCGGCCGTAGTTACTCAGGATCAGCTTCTTGCGAAGATGGTGAGCAATATTGTGGAGGTCCGGACACGGGGAGCCTTCGTGATGGCCGTGACCAATGTGGGAAATGTGGAGATTGAGAAAAATGCGGATTATGTTATCTATATACCAAGGACAAATCCCTATTTTACAAATTCTCTGGCCATTATACCGCTGCAGCTGTTTGCCTACTATATCTCCATTGGCCGCGGCTGCGACGTGGATAAGCCCCGGAATCTGGCAAAATCGGTGACGGTAGAGTAAGCAAAACAACAGATATACCAATATAAGATAAGGGAGAGCTGCTATGATCAACAAACTCATTGCAAAGATTCAAAAAACACAGGCGCCTGTTGTAATCGGACTGGATCCCATGCTGGCCTATATTCCGGAGCATATTCAAAAAAAGGCTTTTGCGGAATATGGGGAAACCCTGGAGGGAGCGGCGGAGGCCATCTGGCAGTTTAACAAGGAGATTGTGGATAAGACCTGGGATCTTGTCCCCGCTGTAAAGCCTCAGATTGCCATGTATGAGCAGTTTGGGATAGAGGGCCTGAAGGCATATCAGAGGACAGTGGATTATTGTCATGCAAAGGACCTTGTTGTCATCGGTGATATTAAGCGGGGCGATATCGGTTCCACCTCCGCAGCTTATGCGGCGGGCCATCTGGGGAAGATTCAGGTGGGAAGCAAGTGCTATACGGCCTTTAACGAGGACTTTGCCACAGTGAATCCCTATCTGGGAAGCGACGGTGTAAAGCCCTTTATCGAGGTGTGCCGGGAGGAGGGAAAAGGGCTCTTTATTCTGGTGAAAACCTCCAATCCCTCCAGCGGAGAGTTTCAGGACCGCCTGATTGACGGGCGCCCCCTTTATGAGTATGTAGGCGAAAAGGTGGCTCAGTGGGGCGAGGAGCATATGGGAGATGATTACAGCTATATCGGAGCCGTAGTGGGAGCTACCTACCCCGAGATGGGCAGGATCTTAAGAAAGCTGATGCCGAAGACTTTTATTTTAGTTCCCGGCTATGGGGCGCAGGGAGGAAGCGGAAAGGATCTGGTTCATTTCTTTAATCAGGACGGTCTGGGAGCCATTGTGAACTCCTCCAGAGGAATTATTGCGGCGTATAAGCAGGAGAAATATGCTTCCTTTGGCCCTGAGCATTTTGCGGATGCATCCAGAGCTGCGGTGGAGGATATGGCGGCGGATATTCGTCAGGCGCTGGAGGCGGAATGTTGAAATGACAGGAAGGATATGGTAGAATCAGGGATCACGGCAGCCATAAGCTTATGGAACCGGAATCAGGAGGAAGATATGGAACAATACAAACAGGAATTTATTGAATTTATGATAGACTGTGAGGTACTGAAATTCGGCGATTTTGTCACGAAAAGCGGAAGAAATACACCTTTTTTCGTAAACACGGGCTTCTACCGCACCGGCTCTCAGCTTCGCAGGCTGGGACAATATTATGCCAGAGCTGTCAAAGAAGCCTTTGGCCTGGATTTTGATGTGCTTTTCGGACCGGCTTACAAGGGGATTCCCCTTACCGTGGCGGCGTCCATGGCAATCAGCGAGCTCTACGAGGCGGACATCCGCTACTGCTCCAACCGCAAGGAGGTCAAGGATCACGGCGATAAGGGAATTCTTCTGGGGAGCCCCATAGGGGACGGCGATCGGGTTGTGATTATTGAGGATGTTACGACGGCGGGAACTTCGATTGAGGAGACGCTGCCTGTTATCCGCGCCCAGGGAAAAGTAAGCCCTGTGGGACTGGTGGTATCCGTAGACCGCATGGAGCGCGGCCAGGGAGAAAAGAGCGCCCTCCAGGAGATTCAGGAGAAGTACGGGCTGAAGACCACAGCCATTGTGACCATGGCCGAGGTGGTGGAGCATCTCCATAACCGTCCATACAAAGGGAAGGTTATCATAGATGATACATTAAAAGAGGCAATTGACGCATACTACTTAAAGTATGGAGTAAAATAACTGAAAACAGCGGTACGGGATACTGCGGAACTAAAATTAAGAACCGGAATAGGAGAGAGCAGATGAACGAAAAGGCTTATAAAACCATGTCAGTGATAGGTGCCGGCAATCTGGCAATTGGAATCATTCTTCTGGTAGTGGGGCTGACCACCGGAATTTTGACTATTATCAGCGGCGGAAGGCTTCTCAAAGCAAAATCGGACCTGATATTTTAGAATAGGGCGGATGAATGAAAAAGGAATGGATTGGAAAACTGCGTTTTGGCGGGCGGCTATTGCTTGGAATTTATCTTGCGTGCCTGATTTACTTTATGTTTTTTTCGGAGACCTATGGGCGGACGGAGCTCCATCGGGACTATCAATATAATCTGGTACTGTTCCGGGAGATCCGCCGCTTTCTGAAATACCGCCATATTCTGGGAACGGCGGCAGTTGTTATCAATGTGGCGGGGAATGTGGCGGTATTTATTCCCTTCGGCTTTGCGCTGCCCCTTCTGTTTGAGCGCATCAAAAGCTTTTTACAGGTATTGATTCTGTCCTTTTCCATGAGCCTGCTGGCAGAGACCATGCAGCTTGTACTGAAGGTAGGCTGCTTTGATGTGGACGATCTGCTTTTGAATACCATCGGCGGCTGCATCGGATATGCGGTATATCGGATATTCCTGCGTTGTTTCCGGAAAAGAGGATAAAATGGCAAAAAGAAGCTATAAATTTACGGATAAAAAGCATACAAGACAGGGAATCGCATCGTCGCTTTTGGGAATTACGGCTCTTGTGTTACTGGGCGCGGGCTTTTTTACGGCTTACCGTATGGCCGGGGAGGCAGGATCTGCTGTCGGGCTGATGGGTTTTCTGTCCCTGATATGTTCCGTTATAGGCTTTGTGTTTGGGATACGGGGCTTTCAGGAGGATGAGGTGTACTATCTTTTTTCCAAGCTTGGAGTGGGACTCAACGGAGTGCTGTTTATACTGTGGATGCTGATTTTTATTGCAGGCATGTAGGAGGCGAACATGGAACAGGAAATGTGGAAGCGGGAAAATGAAGAGATTTTGGAGCGATATGAACTGAGTATGGAGCGGGTGCGGGCGATGCGGTCAGAAACGTCCGTAGCTGCTCCCTTTTATGATTATTTTCAGAAAACGGCGGAATTTATCGGACAGATTGAGATCCTGGCGGAGCGGATCGGAACAGGCTGTCTTGCGGAAGCTTCCCTAGAGGAGCTTCAGGAGCTGAACCGCAAGCTTTATGAAGACGTGGCAGGAGCGGCATACGCAGAAAGCTATGCCTGTCCGGAGACGGCCGTGAGACAGCTGGGAGAGGGCTATGGGCAGCTCTTAAGCTTTCTCTGCACGGAGATACGGGGAATGATCGTCTGGGCCTATGAACGGCGGCTGACGGATCTGACCGTTGTGACAGAGCTGTTTATTGAGATCTACAATGCCTTTGAAGAGGGTGTCCCGGAGCTTTCGGTACTGAAGGAGATTGTATACTGGTATATCAGCGATTACTGCGATGTCTGGATTCCGGATCGCGTGCGGGAACAGCTGGATCCGGAGCTTTCCTTTGCCAGAGACATTATCTGCAAGGCTGATTTGTCGGATGTGCGTTACCTATACGCTTTCGGAGAGTATATTACGGAAAATGAGCTGGAAATGAGCCGTTTTCTCTCAAAGTTGCCGGAGGAAGAGATTGAGGCTATGGCTTCCACCTTTACGGAGGGCTATCGGATGGGCTTTGTGAATGCGGGCATTGACCTCAGCCGGAAAAAGACGGTCAATATCCGTTATTCTCTGGGCTTTGAGCGGATGGTCCGGGCAGCAATCGAGCAGTTTGCAAAAATGGGTCTGGAGAGCATTATTTACAGGGAGGCCAGGCACAGCATCAACCGGAGGGCTCAGGGAAATCCCGGTTATGGGAGCACGTCATTTTCCAAGCAGTATTTCTTTGATCACAGGGAGGACAGCGCCCTTTATCTGGATAGCAGGCTGGTGGAGCGCAGGCTGTCCGTCTTAAAGGCTGCTTATGAGGAATATAAGGAGCTGGCAGCCGTTCATGCGGGGCCGGCAGTCATAGAGATCTTCGGCGAGCAGCCATTTCTGCCCGGGAGCTCTCCCGCTGCCTTAAAGCTCAGCAAAAAGCAGCAGGAGCTGAATGTCCGCTACGGCAGCGCAAGCGGGCAGATTGTCAATACGTATATACCGGGGGATGAGCGCAGCTTTACCATCATCGCCTATCCCATTCCCGAGATTGGAGAGCAGTTCCCTGAGATTTTCGCGGAGACGGTGAAGCTCAATACGCTGGACTATCATCTTTACCAGGAGCTTCAGCAGAAGCTGATTGATGCCCTGGATCAGGGAGAGGCCGTTTATATTGAGGGAATGGGGAGCAACCGGACAGCCCTCACTGTATGCCTTGGATCTCTTACGGATCCGAAGAAGGAAACGCTTTTTGAAAATTGCGTGGCGGATGTGAACATTCCTGTGGGAGAGGTATTCACATCTCCCAGGCTTACGGGGACTAACGGAATTCTCCATGTGAGCGAGGTCTATCTGAATGAGCTGAAATATCTGGATCTGGAGCTTCGGTTTGAGGACGGCAGGATAACGGACTACAGTTGCAGGAATTTTGCTTCCCGGGAGGAAAACAGGGCTTACATCAAGACAAATATTTTGTTTAATCATGAAACGCTTCCCCTTGGGGAATTTGCAATCGGCACCAACACCACAGCCTACATGGCGGCAAAAAAATATGACATTGGTCCGCGGCTTCCCATTCTTATTGCGGAAAAGATGGGTCCTCATTTTGCCGTAGGCGATACCTGCTATTCCTGGTCCGAGGAAACGCCCACCTGCAATCCCGACGGCAAGCGGATTGCGGCAAAGGACAATGAGTGTTCCATACTCCGGAAGGAAGATGTGTCAAAGGCCTATTTTAACTGCCATACGGACATTACCATTCCCTATGATGAGCTGGGCTGTATCCGGGTAATGCGTAAGGACGGAAGCACTTGCTCCATTATTGAAAACGGGCGTTTTGTACTGCCGGGGACAGAAGCGCTCAACGAGCCCTTTGATGCATAAGCGTCATGATTGTATGGCCGGTAACTTTTGATTGACAAGGGATCGGGGAAAGGTTACACTTTCTTATGACACAGGAAATTTTATCCTGCCGGGAACAGCAGGAAATAAATATTTGTTATACTTAAGAAACAGGAGGATTTTGTAATGGCAAAGGTAGGAATTGTAATGGGCAGCGATTCGGATATGCCCGTGATGAGCAAAGCGGCGGATATATTGGAGCAGCTGGGCGTGGAATATGAGATGACGATTATTTCGGCCCACCGGGAACCGGACGTGTTCTTTGAGTATGCAAAAACGGCGGAGAGCAGGGGCTTTAAGGTGATTATTGCAGGCGCAGGCATGGCGGCGCATCTGCCGGGGATGTGCGCGGCGATTTTTCCCATGCCGGTGATTGGTATTCCCATGCACACCACGTCTCTGGGAGGAAGGGATTCCCTGTATTCCATCGTGCAGATGCCCTCCGGCATCCCGGTGGCTACGGTAGCAATCAACGGCGGAGCCAATGCGGGGCTTTTGGCGGCAAAGATTCTGGCAACCTCCGACGAGGCTCTTCTCGGACGTCTGAAGGCCTATTCGGAGGAGCTTGGAAAGCAGGTGGAAAAAAAGGCGGATCGCTTAAAAGAGGTAGGCTATAAAAATTATTAAAGCATAATGCCGGGCAGAGGAAAGGTGGGCTGCTCTGCGAGCATCACAGGGGAGGATTAGAAAAATGGATTATAAAAATGCAGGAGTAGATATTGAGGCCGGATACAAGTCCGTGGAGCTGATGAAGAAGCATATTGCAATGACCATGCGGCCGGAGGTGCTGACGGGAATCGGAGGTTTTTCCGGGGCCTTTTCCATGGAAGCCTTTAAAACCATGGAGAAGCCGACGCTGGTATCCGGTACGGACGGCGTGGGAACAAAGCTGAAGCTGGCGTTTCTTATGGACAGGCATGATACGGTGGGAATTGACTGTGTGGCCATGTGCGTCAATGACATTGCCTGTGCGGGAGGCGAGCCGCTGTTCTTTCTGGATTACATTGCCTGCGGCAAAAACGTTCCGGAGAAGATTGCTGCAATTGTAAGCGGAGTGGCGGAAGGCTGCCGCCAGTCGGGCGCTGCTCTGATCGGCGGGGAGACGGCGGAGATGCCGGGCTTTTATCCCGTAGATGAGTATGATTTAGCGGGATTTGCCGTAGGTGTTGTGGATCAGAAGAATCTGATTACGGGAGCGGAAATAAAACCCGGGGATGTATTGGTAGGCATGGCTTCCTCGGGAGTACACAGCAACGGCTTTTCCCTGGTACGCAAGGTATTTACCATGAAGGAGGAATATCTGAACACATATTTTGAGGGACTTGGAAAGACACTTGGAGACGCCTTGATTGAACCTACAAAGATTTATGTGAAGGCGCTTCGGGCCGTAAAGGAGGCAGGTGTGACCATTAAGGGCTGCAGTCATATTACGGGAGGCGGCTTCTATGAGAATATTCCCAGAATGCTTCCGGAAGGGGCGCAGGCCGTTGTGAAAAAGGACAGCTATCCCATTCCCGTGATTTTTAAGATGCTTGCGGAGGACGGCCGAATCGAAGAGCAGATGATGTACAATACCTTCAATATGGGAATCGGCATGGTGATGGCGGTAGATCCTGCCGAGGCCGATAAGTGTATGGAAGCCGTTCGCGAGGCGGGAGAGACGCCTTATCTGCTGGGTGAGATCCGCGCAGGAGAAAAAGGAGTGACCTTATGTTAAAGGCAGCCGTACTGGTATCCGGGGGAGGAACGAATCTTCAGGCTGTTCTGGATGCCCTGGATCAGGGGAAAATTCAAAATACAAAGATTACGGCAGTGATCAGCAACAATCCGGGAGCGTATGCGCTGGAGCGGGCCAGGCTTCATGGAATTCCGGCTCTGTGCATTTCACCCAAGGCCTATGAGAGCCGGGAGGCTTTTCACGGGGCGCTTTTACAGGCGCTGCGGGACAGTGAGGCGGATCTGGTGGTGCTGGCCGGCTGTCTGGTTGTGATACCGGAAAGTATTATCCGGGAGTATAAGGGCCGCATGATTAACATTCATCCTTCGCTGATTCCTTCCTTTTGCGGAACGGGCTTTTACGGGCTTAAGGTGCATGAGGAAGCCTTAAAGCGCGGCGTGAAGGTGACGGGGGCTACGGTTCATTTTGTGGATGAGGGGACGGACACCGGGCCTATTCTCTTACAGAAGGCCGTGGAAGTTAAGGAGGGCGATACGCCGGAGGTTCTGCAGAGGAGAGTGATGGAGGAGGCGGAATGGGTTCTGCTTCCCAAGGCCATTGATATGATAGCCAGGAGGGATATAAAATGAAGATTTTGATTGTAGGATCAGGCGGACGGGAGCATGCCATAGCCTGGAAGACGGCTCAGAGCCCTAAGGCGGAAAAAATCTACTGTGCGCCCGGCAATGCAGGGATTGAGGAATATGCGGAGTGCGTGCCTATCAGGGCCATGGAGTTTGAGAAGCTGGCGGTCTTTGCCAGGGAAAAAGAGATTGATTTGACCGTGGTCGGCATGGACGATCCTCTGGTAGGTGGTATTGTGGATGTGTTTGAACGGGAGGGGCTTCGAATCTTCGGACCCCGCAGGGATGCGGCGATTCTGGAGGGATCCAAGGCATTTTCCAAGGATTTGATGAAAAAGTATGGGATTCCTACCGCTGCTTACGAGAATTTCGATGATCCGAAGGAAGCGCTTGCATATCTGGAGCATGCGGAATTTCCTATTGTGCTCAAGGCGGACGGGCTGGCGCTTGGAAAGGGCGTGCTGATCTGCAATACGCTTGAAGAAGCAAAAGAGGGCGTGAAGACCATTATGGAGGACAAGCAGTTTGGCTCTGCCGGGAACCGCATGGTGATTGAGGAGTTTATGACGGGGCGTGAGGTGTCCGTATTAAGCTTTGTGGACGGTAAGACAATTAAGTGTATGACCTCGGCTCAGGATCACAAGCGTGCTCTTGACGGAGATAAGGGTCTGAACACGGGAGGCATGGGGACCTTTTCTCCCAGTCCCTTCTACACCGATGAGGTGGATGCTTTTTGCAAGGAGCATATTTACCAGGCCACTGTGGATGCAATGGCAGCGGAGGGCCGGGCATTTCAGGGTGTTATTTTCTTTGGCCTGATGCTTACGGAGAAAGGCCCCCGGGTGCTGGAGTATAATGCCAGATTTGGAGATCCGGAGGCTCAGGTGGTGCTGACCCGGATGAAGAATGATATTGTGGAAGTTTTTGAGGCATGTGTGGACGGTACGCTTGATCAGATTGATTTGGAATTTGAGGATAATGCGGCTGTTTGTGTGGTGCTGGCCTCCGGCGGGTATCCGGTGGCTTATGAGAAGGGGTATCCGATTCATGGGCTTGAGAACTTTAAGGGACGGGACGGGTATTATGTGTTCCATGCGGGGACGAAGCTTGTGGACGGGGAGTTTGTGACCAATGGCGGGAGAGTGCTGGGGGTTACGGCTACCGGGGAGGATCTTAAGACGGCCAGGGCCAATGCTTACGAGG
Source organism: Clostridia bacterium (assembly GCA_910576325.1). Classification (GTDB taxonomy): domain Bacteria; phylum Bacillota; class Clostridia; order Lachnospirales; family Lachnospiraceae; genus Laedolimicola. Next base: position 23,152 of record CAJTIM010000017.1, on the reverse strand, counting down.
CGGTGAAGCTGGTTGGGTTTGAAAAGGCTTACTGCAGGGGGGATATTGGGAAGGCTATTGATGAGGTGTAGGATTTTATAGGTCGGACGGGACCGGAACAGACTGTCCGCCGTGTATTTTCCATATCTGTGTTCGGACGGTTTGCGAACAGCCGGACACCTGATATTGGAAAATACACGGCGGACAGTCTGTCCCGGTCCCTGACTTTGGAGGGTGGCGGTTACCCGTATGAGTTTGGGAGCAGATAAAGGATTTGCTTAAAACAGTTTAGCTCCCTGCGCGACCAGGAAGCACAGGACAAGGCCGAAGAGTGTTGGAAGCAGGAAGGCCAGCAGGGTCCAGCGGAGGCTTGCGGTCTCTTTTCTGATGGTTAGCAGAGTTGTGGCACAGGGCCAGTGGAAGAGGCAGAAAAGGAGGGTGCAGGCGGCGGTGCTCCAGGTCCATCCCTGGGCGGTTAGGAGATCCTTTATGCCGGCAAGGCTTCCAGGCTCAGTTAGGGCGCCCTGATTCAGGTAGGCCATCAGTATAATGGGAAGGACAATCTCATTGGCAGGCAGGCCCAGGATAAAGCCTGTCAGAATGACGCCGTCCAGGCCGAACAGGGAGGCAAAGGGATCCAGGAAGGAGGCGCATAGGCTCAGAAGGCTGGAGCCGCTCAGGGTGATATTGGCCATGAGCCAGATCAGGATACCGGCGGGGGCTGCGGCGGTGACGGCCCGGCCCAGGACAAAAAGAGTTCGATTCAGAAGAGAGCGGATGAGAATACGGCCGGCCTGAGGGCGGCGGTAGGGCGGCAGCTCCAGGGTGAAGGAGGAGGGAAGTCCTTTTAAAAGGGTGCGGGACAGGAGCCAGGAGGAGAGGAAGGTCGCGGCTATACTCAGAAGGACCGCTCCGGTGAGTAAAAGGGCGGATAGGATACCGGAGAAAGGGCTGTTTAAGGTCCCGGTGAAAAACATGGTGATCAGGGCGATAATAGTGGGAAATCGTCCGTTGCAGGGGACAAGGCTGTTGGTCAGGATGGCGATGAAGCGATCCCTGGGGGAATCGATAATACGGCATCCTGTCACACCGACGGCATTGCAGCCAAAGCCCATGCAGAGAGTTAATCCCTGTTTTCCGCAGGAGCGGCAGCATTGGAAAGCGTGGTCCAGATTATAGGCAATGCGGGGCAGAAAGCCGGCATCCTCTAAAAGCGTGAACAGAGGGAAAAAGATGGCCATGGGCGGAAGCATGACGGAGATAACCCAGGCTGTCACCCGGTAAGGGCCGGAAACGAGAAAATCCCGGAGCCATAAAGGGGAATGAAGCCGCAGCAGGAACGCGCTGAAATGGCTCTCCAGGAAGGAAAACAGCCGGGAGAGAAGCATGGAGGGATAGTTGGCGCCTGTAATGGTGAGCCAGAATACAAAGGCGAGCATAAGGAGCATAAGCGGGTAAGCTGTCTTTTTGCTTGTCAGAAGGCGATCCAGCTGCCTGTCTTTTTGCTCTTTTTCATCGGAGGCTTTTTGGACAACCCTTTGACAGATTTCTTCCGCGCGGTGAAAGAGTGCGGCAGTCATAAGATCGGAAAGGTCTTCGGCTTGGATGCCGGAGGCATTTAAAATGTGCAGCGCCTCTGTCAGCGCCTTGCGGACAACGGGATTTTGGCAAAGGGTGAAATAAGGAGAGCGTGAGCTCTCTTTTTTGGAATCCGGCTGCCATTCCAAAAGGCGCAGAGCAAGCCAGCGGGCAGGGGCGTCAATGCCGGCCGTATCGCGGATAACAGGCTCTAAAATAGTCAGAGCTGCTTCCAGGACGGGCGGATAGGGTACGGGAGCGGGGGTACTCCCGGTGATACGGGCGCCTGTCAAGGAATCCAGGGCATTGCAGAGTGCGGTAAGGCTCTGCTTGCTTCTGGCGCTGGTTCCGATTACCGGAACACCGAGAGCCTTTGACAGGGCGGGCAGATTGATTTGAATATGGCGTTTTTCGGCCTCGTCCATTAGATTTACACAGACCAGTACCTGAGGAACCAGCTCTATGGTTTGCAGTACCAGATTGAGGTTCCGTTCCAGGCAGGAGGCATCACAGACCACGATGGCGGCATCCGTCCTGTGAGCCAAAAGAAAGTCCCGGGCCATCTCCTCCTCAGGGGAATGTGCCATCAGGGAATAAGTGCCCGGAAGATCGGCAATTATGTAAGTGCGGCCGTTGCTTTTGCAGAGGCCAAGAGCATTTTCGACTGTTTTTCCAGGCCAGTTCCCGGTGTGCTGATTCATTCCGGTGAGCCCGTTAAAAAGAGTGCTTTTCCCTACATTGGGATTTCCTACCAGAGAAATAAGCTTTTGCCGGGAGTCGGGTTCGCTGATTTGAACCTGCGCTCCGTCTGCGGCACGGATGGCAATGACAGCGCCGCGAATCAGAAAAGCGGCCGGATCGCCTGCAGGGCTCTTTCCCACACAGCGAACGGATGTCCCCTCCACAAGGCCCAAGTCCCGGAGCCGGCGGCGGGCGGCGCCCGTACAGGTAAGAGACAGGACTTTGGCAGTTTGTTCCGGTTTCATATCATTTAAGCAGTAATAATCGGACATCGCAGCATCTCCTTATTGTAAATTCCAGATGTATTATTCTATTCCATAAGAAAGCCGGAGGTTACATAATCTGTTATTTGACAACGAATCCTTTTGCTATTATAATAGCTGTATAATGCGTAAAAATACGATGATGAACATAAAATATCCGGTGTATCATGCGGAATATTACGGAACCATAATTAGGAGGATAAAGGAATGAAGAAACTGCTTCAGAGACAAAGCAGCTGCCGGTTTACCCGTTGGGCGGCCATATGTGCCGCAGGCATAATGCTGATGATGTGCGGAATAACCGGCAGAGCGGCTCAGACGGCAACGGCCAATACGGATAACGTAAATGTGCGCACCCAGGCCAGTGCGGAATCGGAGCGTGTGTGCAAGGTTTTAAAAAGTACGGAGCTGACGGTTGTGGATCAGACAACGGGAAGCGACGGAAATGTGTGGTACAGCGTAACCTTTACCCATGAGGGAACGGAGAAATCCGGCTGGATCCGCTCCGATATGGTGACTGTCACCGAGACGGAGGATCCTGCGGAAGAGGGTGAAGGAGAGGGAAGTACGGTATCCGCAGGAAGCTATTCCATCCAGGAGCCCATAGAGACCTATCCTGCCTCAGATGTGTTATCACAGACAGGGATTCAGGTAGGGGAGGAGTCTTTTACGGCCTGGGTTGTGGACGCGGGAGTCACCGGCGGAAGAGAGCTGTATCTGGTATGGGCCTCTGACGGAGGCGGAAATCAGGGATGGTTTTACTACGATCCCCAGGACCGGACATTCCAGCGGGAGATGGGACAGTTTTCCGGGGGAGGCGCAGGAGAGCCGGAGGGAATGATCCGATCCTTACAGGACCAGCTGGCGATGCAGAAGGAGGAAAGCGCCAAAAGCCTGAGCCAGAGATTGTATTTCATCATTGGTCTTGGTGCACTGAGCCTGATACTTTTTGTGCTGGTGGTTGTTCTCGCAATAAAGCTTCGCGGTGCGGAGTATGAATATTATGACGATGAAGATGAAGACGACGAGGATGACGATGATTACTATGAGGAGGAGCCTAAGAAGAAGAGAGGCGGACTGTTCCGCCGGAAGGCGAAGGAAGATGATGAGGACGATGAGGATGAAAAAAGCGACTTTGACGATCTCCTGGTTGCCGTGAAAAAGAAATGGGCGGAAGAGGAAGAACGGGAAGCTTACGGGGCGGACTACGAGGATGAGGATGACTACGGAGAGGCATTTGAAGAACCGGAAGAGATAGAGGAGGATGAGGAAGAGTTCTCTGAGATGGAGCTGCCGGAGATTGATATGAGTGCCGTCTTGGAGGTTGAGGAGAAAGCTGCAAAAGAGAAGACAAAAAAGAAGGCAAAAGCGGCGGAACCGGATCCCATAGAGGAAGATATGGAGGATTTTGACATCGAAATTCTGGATTTGGATGATCTGGATTTATAAAATACGAAAGAAAGTAACGGATGCGGGCGGGGTGCATACCTCGCCCGTTGCAGCAGGAGGTTTCAGATGTTTGAGACATATACGGAAAAAGCAAAAAGAGTATTGAAGGAAGCGCAGAAGGCTTCCGGACAGCTTGGGCAGAATTATGTGGGGACAGAGCATATCCTGATTGGCCTTTTGCGGGAGAAAAGCTGTGCGGCCTCCCAGCTTTTGACAGAGCGGAAGGCGGAGGAACAGACGCTGCTGAAGCTGATACGGGAATTGATTTCCCCCGAACAGGGGATTGGCTTGAAGGAGCCCCCGGGATTTACGCCAAGAGCCAGAAGGGTATTGGAGGAGGCGGAGCGGGAGGCGGATCGCTTCCGGGAGGAAAGGACAGGTACGGAGCATATTCTGATTGCCATGCTGAAGGATGTGGAATGTGCCGGAAGCCGGCTGCTCAATACAATGGAGATCAATGTAAAGGGACTTTATTCGGCATTGCTGGATTCCATGGGAAGGACCGGTCGGGAGTATCGGGAGGAGATGGCCAGGTATGGAAAGAATCAGGGACGGGGGACGCAGGCTCTTGAACAGTATAGCCGGGATTTGACACAGCTGGCTGTAGAGAAGAGGCTGGAGCCCTGTGTCGGCAGGGAGGATGAGATTCGCCGTTTGATTCAGACCTTAAGCCGCAGAACCAAGAACAATCCCTGTCTGATTGGAGAGCCGGGTGTTGGAAAGACGTCCATTGTGGAGGGGCTGGCGCAGCGCATTGCGGAGGGAAGCGTTCCCGACTCTGTAAGAGGGCGGCGGCTTCTGATGCTGGATCTTTCAGGAATGGTAGCGGGCTCCAAGTACCGGGGAGAGTTTGAGGAGCGTATCAAAAAGGTGATGGAGGAGGTCCGCCAGGCAGGAAATGTGCTTCTTTTTGTGGATGAGCTTCATACCATGATTGGAGCAGGCGGAGCGGAGGGAGCCATGGATGCCTCCAATATTTTAAAGCCCGCTCTTTCCAGAGGAGAGCTTCAGATGATTGGGGCCACAACACTGGAGGAGTACCGGAAGTATATTGAGAAGGACGCGGCGCTGGAGCGGAGATTTCAGCCCATTACCGTGGAGGAACCGGATGAAGATGAGACAGTTGCTATTTTAAAGGGAATCCGGGAAAGATATGAGGAGCATCATCGGGTTGCAATCACAGATGAGGCGCTGGAGGCTGCGGTCAAGCTTTCCAGACGATATATCAACGATCGCTTTCTTCCTGATAAGGCCATTGATTTGATGGATGAGGCGGCGGCTAAGGTGCGTCTCGGCAGTTATAAGAGGATGGAATCCATAGCGGAGCTGGAGCAGCAAAGCGCCCGGCTTTTGGCGCAGGTGGAGGAGGCTGTTAAGGCCCAGGATTTTGACAGTGCCGCCAGACTTCGCAAGGAGCAGACAGAGGTGCTCGGCATTTTGGATAAGGAGAAAAAGAAGGCGGGACGCAGTACCGGCCGGAAGACATTGACAGTAGGGGAAAATGAGGTGGCGCAGATTGTGGCGGACTGGACGAAGATTCCGGTGAGTAAGCTGGCGGAATCCGAGACACAGCGCCTTCGGAAGCTGGAAGCCATTCTTCACAGGCGTGTGATCGCCCAGGAGGAAGCCGTGACCGCGGTGGCCAGAGCGGTGCGCCGCGGCCGTGTGGGGCTGCAGGACCCGGGCAGGCCCATAGGTTCCTTCCTGTTCCTCGGCCCTACGGGCGTGGGAAAGACAGAGCTCTCCAAGGCATTGGCGGAGGTGCTTTTCGGCCGGGAGGAGGCAATGATCCGGGTTGATATGTCAGAGTATATGGAAAAGCACAGTGTATCAAAGCTTATCGGAGCGCCTCCCGGATATGTAGGTCATGACGACGGAGGCCAGCTCTCCGAAAAGGTGCGCCGGAATCCTTATACCGTGATTCTGTTTGATGAGATCGAAAAGGCACATCCCGATGTGTTTAATATCCTGCTGCAGGTGCTGGACGACGGCCGCATTACCGATTCCCAGGGCAGAACTGTGGATTTTAAAAATACGGTAATTATTATGACCTCCAATGCGGGAGCCGGCTCTATTGTATCCCCCAAGCGTCTGGGCTTTGCTTCCGGAGACGACGAAAAGCAGAACTATGCGGCCATGAAGGGAAGTGTTATGGAGGAAGTGAAGAGGATGTTCAAGCCGGAATTCTTAAACCGGATTGACGAGATCATTGTCTTCCATGCGCTGAACAAGGAGCAGATGAAGCGGATTGTAACCATTTTGTTTAAAGAGCTTTCGGAGCGCTGCCAACGGCAGCTGGGGATTCGCTTAAAGCTGCGTGACAGCGTGAAGGAGCATATTGTCGAAACCTCCTATGATACAAAATATGGGGCGCGTCCCTTGAAGAGAGCCATCCAGACAAAGATTGAAGACGCACTGGCGGATGAGATTCTGTCCGGACAGGTGAAGCGGGACAGTGAGGTGATTGTAACCATGCGGAAAGGAAAGATAATCTTTTCATAAAAAACTGGAAATAAGACAAGGAATCGTTTATAATCAGGTTATAAGAAACGAGCGGCTGCTGTTCGGACAGTGAACGGCGGCAATGAATTCCAGTCGGGAGGACAAAAGAAATGGCAGCAGTAAAAGAATTGATACGTGTGGAAGCAGATGGAAGTATCAGCTTTGGAGATTATGAGCTGGAAGTGAAGACCAAGCTTAAGGATTTCAATCACCAGGGTGATTTGTATAAAGTGAAGACCTTTCGGGAAATCACCAAGCTGGAGCGCAACGATCTGTTTGTCTATGAGTCAGTACCGGGGACGGCTGTGGAGAATTTCCGGGCAACGGCAGACAGTGTGGAATTCCAGGTGAACGGACCGGAGGATGCACAGATTACTCTGGGGATGGAAGAGGATACGGAGTATGTGACCCAGGTGGACGGACATGAGTCCGGTCGGATCAAGACGAGCCGGGGCGGAAAGCTGGTTCTGAGTGTGGAGCTTGGCGGAAAAGAGAGCGTTGGCGTAAAGATTGTAAAAGCATAGGACAAGAGGAATGGCAAAGGGAAGAACCACCGTATTTTTCTGTCAGAACTGCGGACATGAATCGGCCAAATGGATGGGCCAGTGTTCGGGGTGCGGACAGTGGAATACCTTTGTAGAAGAAACCATTGAAAAGACAAGTGTCCGAAGGATACAAAAGGAGAGGGCAGCCGCAGGTCCGGTCTGCCTTTCTTCTATTGATACGGACAAGGAGGAGAGGATGTCTACCCATATGGAGGAGCTGAACCGCGTGCTGGGAGGCGGCATTGTGCCGGGCTCCCTGGTTCTCGTAGGCGGCGATCCGGGAATCGGAAAGTCTACGCTGCTCCTGCAGGTGTGCCGGAAGCTTTCAGAGGACAACAGGAATGTGCTGTATATTTCCGGGGAGGAATCCTTAAAGCAGATTAAGCTTCGGGCGGCCCGTATCGGCAGTTTTTCCGATCGGCTGCGGCTGCTCTGCGAGACGAATCTGGAACTGATCCGGGAAACCATTCGGGGAGAGAAGCCGGAGGTTGTGATTATTGACTCCATTCAAACCATGCACAATGAGGATATCAGTTCTGCGCCGGGAAGCGTATCCCAGGTCCGGGAGGCTACCGCCGTGCTGATGCAGCTGGCAAAGGGGCTGGGGATTACGGTCTTTATCGTAGGTCATGTGACCAAGGAGGGAACGGTGGCCGGTCCGAGAGTGCTGGAACACATGGTGGACACGGTGCTGTATTTTGAAGGGGATCGCCATGCGTCCTATCGGATTCTTCGGGGTGTGAAGAACCGTTTTGGATCCACCAATGAGATAGGCGTCTTTGAAATGCGGGAAACGGGGCTTGCTGAGGTGGAGAATCCTTCGGAGTACATGCTGAATGGCCGGCCGGAGGATGCCTCCGGTTCCGTGGTGGCCTGTTCAATGGAGGGAACACGGCCGATTTTACTGGAGATTCAGGCTTTGGTCTGCCACAGTACCCTGGCGGTGCCCAGACGGACGGCGGCGGGTATGGATTATAACCGGGTGAATCTTCTGCTGGCGGTTTTGGAAAAGCGGCTGAATCTGCGGCTTTCTGACAGTGATGTGTATGTGAATATCGCAGGGGGAATCCGAATCAATGAGCCGGCTGTTGACCTGGGTGTGGTTCTGGCGGTGATATCGAGCTATAAGGATCGGGCCATTGACGAGAAGGTACTGGCCTTTGGCGAGGTGGGCTTAAGCGGTGAAGTCCGTGCGGTCAGCCAGGCCGGACAGCGGGTTCAGGAGGCAAAGAAGCTGGGCTTTACCACCATTATTTTGCCGGAGGTCTGCCGGGAGCAGATCGGCGCGGTGAAGGGCGTGCGTCTCTGCGGAGTACGGACGGTGGCGGATGCGGTGCGTCTGGTGCAATAAGATAAATGGGTGAGCAAAATCATCTAAGAAAGTTGATTTTGGGATTGACAGAAGGGCGATCTTTGTGGTATAAATAATAAGTACGTTTGAGCTAGGGGATTGGTCAAATGGCATGACAGGGGTCTCCAAAACCCTTAGTGGGAGTTCGATTCTCTCATCCCCTGTAAGAAAAGCGCAGGAAGCCTTCGATATGGTGAGTTCCGGCGCTTTTTTTGAAAACCAGAAAACAAAGGATGGAGAAAAATTATGGCATTACTGAAACAGTGGCGTGATATGGCCTATGACCAGGAGGCAAATAAGGGAGATATTCAGAGATTTTGGACAAAATATTTTGAAATAGAGAAAGGCATCTACGAGCAGCTTTTGGCAGACCCGGATACGGAGGTGAAGGGTACGGTAAAGGAGCTGGCGGAGAAGTATGGCCAGGATATTATGACTATGACCGGTTTCCTGGACGGTATCAATGACAGTCTGGCGGAACCGAACCCCATTGATGATATGGAGGAGGACACGGTCGTATCTCTGAAATTTGACAAGGAAATGCTGTACAAGAACATGGTAGCAGCAAAGGCGGACTGGCTCTATGAGCTTCCCCAGTGGGAGCCCATCTTTTCGGAGGAGAAGCGCAAAGAGCTTTATATGGAGCAGAAAAAGTCCGGTACCATTGTAAAGGGACCCAAGATTGGACGAAACGATCCCTGCCCCTGCGGAAGCGGCAAGAAGTATAAAAAATGCTGCGGAAGATAGGGCAGATGGGAATGATATTCCTGGTACTGGGAGCTTTGTGTGTCCTCTATTATATAGGGATTGTACTGTATGCGGGCCTGCAGGCCTCCTTTTCCTGGTTCTGGCTGTTTCTGGGAGGAATGTTTTTTCTGGCCGGAGCCGTTTGCCGTGTCCCTGCACTTTACGGGGCTTTCGGGCGGATACCCTCCGCAGTAAAAGTCCTGGGCGGTGTACTCTTTGCTGCGGGTCTGGCAGGCTTTCTGTTTGTGGAAGGCTGTATTATCAGCGGAATGACAGGAAGTACAAAAGAGCCGGTAGAATATTTGATTGTTCTGGGGGCACAGGTAAAAGGAACAAGGGTAAGCAAAGCCCTGAGTCAGCGGCTTGACAGGGCGGCGGAGTATCTTCAGGAGCATGAGGATACTACAGTCATTGTGTCCGGCGGCCAGGGACAGGGAGAGGAGATTTCCGAGGCTGCGGCGATGAAGGCATGGCTTATAAACCGGGGAATCGAAGAAGAGAGAATATTGGAAGAGGATAAGTCCGTCAATACCAATCAGAATATTCGTTTCAGCAAGGAGCTGATGAAGAATCCGGAAGCTTCGGTGGGCATTGTATCCAATGACTTTCATGTGTTCCGGGCGGCGCATATTGCCAAGGCCCAGGGGCTTGATGCCATCCCGATTCCAGCGCCTTCTTCACTCGGGATGTACCCTCATTACATGGTGAGGGAGGCATTTGCCATTGTGAAGGATTTGGCGATAGGGAATATGGTATTTTAAAAGCTGGGAGATAGACAGCTGAACAATCGGAATATAAGAAAAGGGCCTGCTTATTGAGCGTATCTAAGTGGTCCTTTTTTGTGATGCATAAATGATGCTCTTATCTGCTAAACTTTCTGTTTACAGGCCATAGCTCTTGACGGCTCTGTGATTTAAGGAATTCTTAAATAGTATTTTGAAAATACTTGTGGTATACTGAGAATGTATTATGCTAGATATGGTATATTTGCCGGGTTTATGGTCGAATATAGGGAATAGATTATAAAAAGGAATATTCCGGAAGTCTGAAACAGAAGGGGATGTCTATGGCACAGGAAAGAGAGCCTGTGATTCAGGTAAAGAATCTATATAAAATCTACCGTGTGGGGCGCAATAAGGTAAGAGCCCTGAATGGCGTGGATCTGGAGATCTACCGGGGCGAGTTTTGCTCTATTGTGGGCACCTCCGGTTCCGGCAAATCAACGATGCTGAATATGCTGGCCGGTCTGGAGAAGCCTACGAAGGGCGAGGTTATTATATCCGGGGAACATCTGGAACGCATGAACGAGAATCAGCTGGTAAAGTTTCGCCGGGAGCACGTGGGATTTATTTTTCAGTCCTTTAACCTTTTGGGAACTATGAATGCCAAGGAAAATGTGGCTTTGCCGCTGACCTTCCGGGGAGTACCCAAAAAGATACGGCTGGACAAGGCAGACAAGATGCTGGAGCTGGTGGGGCTTCGCAAGCACAAGACCCACAGGCCCAATGAAATGTCCGGAGGACAGCAGCAGCGTGTGGGCGTGGCCAGAGCGCTGGTGGTGGACCCGGAGATTATTTTTGCCGATGAGCCGACGGGTAATCTGGATTCCAATACCTCGGCGGAGGTAATGGAGCTGATGAAAAAGATTGTGCGGGAACAGAATCAGACATTGGTGATGGTAACGCATGACAATCACCTGGCAAGCTTTGCGGACAGGATCTTTCATATTATAGATGGGAAAATTGTGAAAATAGAGGACAATCGGAAGAACAGGGAGGAAGAAGCGGTATGAGAAGAATGGGATTGATAAAAAGAGGATTGGCGGCTGCGCTGTGCTGTATGCTGTGTGTGCCGGTGATAGGCGGTTTGCCGCAGCCGATAATTGCAAAGGCAGATACACCAAGAGCAAGTGATTCGGATGCAGATTTAAAAGAAGTAAGAGAGAATGCTTGCAAGGAATTAGACGAGTATTACAAATTTAAAGAATCTTTTATACCCGAAGGAAAACGAGCGGAGGCAAGAGCAGCGGTTGACGCGCAAATTAAAGCTATCAAAAATTGCAATAGTAGTGCGATAATTTCTGAACGGCTGTTAGCTGGTCGGGCTACTGTTGATTCTTACATCCCCTCCGATGCCCCGGACTCCGACCCGGAACCCACCACCTCAAACAGCAACATCATGGTAGGCGGCAACTGGATCACCCCGGTAGCCAACGGCGGACAGTACGTCAATGTCGTTCTTCCGATCGTCAATATGGGACGCCGCCGGGTAAAGAACGCTGTCGTAACCCCGCAGATCAGCCAGGATCCGGCCAAATGGCCCTTCGAGATAGAGACATCCAACTACACCCAGACCATCGATCGCCTTCCGGGTACGGATGAAGGCGGGGACGATATGGAACGCCGCAGGGAGCTGACCTGGGTGCTGAAAACCCGCAAGGATGCCCCGGGCGGATATATGCCCATAGCATTTGACGTAACCTATGAAAACGACGATCTGTCCCTGACTACCGTAACCCTGACTACTTATGTAAATGTAAAGGGAACCACCGGCGTGTCCTCAGACGGAACCGCATCCACCCCCCGTGTGATTGTAACGGGATTTTCTACCAGTCCCGAGGAAGTACGGGCAGGGGAAACCTTTACGCTGACCCTGCATATGCAGAATACCTCCAGGGCAACGGCAGTTCAGAATATGCTTTTCGATATCCAGGCGGCAAGTGAGAGCACGGACACGACTTATGTGGCCGCCGCGTTCCTGCCCACGGCCGGGTCCAGCACGATTTTTGTAGACCGTATAGCAGCGGGAGCCACCAAGGATATTTCTATGGAAATGGAGGCGCGCTCCGATCTGGCACAGAAGCCCTACGTAGTGAATGTCAAGATGAATTACGAGGATGAAAATGTCAATGCTTACGAAAATACGGCCAGCGTGTCCATTCCGGTTCGCCAGGAGGCCCGCGTGGACATCAGCAGCATAGAGGTTATGCCGGACAGCATTGACGTAGGCAATGAAGCCAATGTTATGTTCAGCGTTTATAACATTGGTAAAACAAAGCTTTTTAACACAAGTGTAAAATTCATATCCGATTCCGTCAGCGGAGGAGATACATACTTGGGCAATATAGAGCCGGGAGCAACTGCAAATGTGGACGCATATCTGTCAGGTGCTGCCGCTACTATGGACGACGGCATCGTAAAAATAGAGATTACCTTTGAGGATGAGGCGGGAGAAGCCACCACCATTGAGAAGGAAATGACCCTGTTTGTCAATGAGATGTATTTCCCCAATGATATGGAAATAGACGGTGTTTACGGCGAGGAGATGATAGATTCGCCGGGAGGATTTAAAATCTGGTGGGCTATTGTACCAGGGATTCTGATTGTTATCGGCATCATTGTATTTGTGGTAATCCGCAGAAAGAAGAAAAAAGCTCAGGAGCTTCTGGAGCTGGAGGAAGATCTGGATGATGCGGGCGAGGAAGATTTGTCCGACGACGATGAGACGGAAACAGAAAAACTAAGCCCATGGAAGAAATGGAAGAAGCGTAGAGCGGAGAAGAGGAACGGTCTATGAGTATAAAGGATTTGCTTAAAATGAGCTTAAGCAGTCTGTGGCGCAGGAAGCTTCGGACCATCCTTACAGTTCTGGGAGTTGTCATTGGAACTGCCTCCATTGTGGTTATGATTTCCCTCGGCCTGGGTCTTAACAAAGCCAGTATGGAGCAGATCGAGCAGTACGGCGGCCTGACCACCATCACAGTTTATTCCAACGAGGGCGGATACAGCTATTATGGCGAGGGCATTGCGGTTTCCGCGGACGGCGGTGACAGTGAAAGCCAGGAACCGGTGCGGATTGACGATGCGGCCATTGAACAGTTTAAGCATATGGAACATGTGGAGATCGCCTCCCCCGTATTGAGTACCTGGGTGCTTCTGCGTCAGGGCGTGTGGGAGTCCAGTGCCTCCATTCGGGGCATGAGCCGGGAGGCGCTGGAGAAGATGGATTTGGATATTGCAGAGGGAAGCCTGCCGGAGGAGGGAGGAGAACTGCAGTTCTTCTATGGAAATACGGTGATCACGGACTTTTATAATTCCAAGACAGGACAGAATCCCTTTTATGAAAATTATGATTATGAAAATGAGGATAATTATACCCTGGCAGATGTGGATCTGATGAATTCTCCCATGTTCGTAATCTTTGATACGGATGCCTACTACAATTCACAGTACGGCGGTACGGATGAAAACGGGAACCCGATACCGGCGCCCAAGAAATATATGGTGTCGGCTTGCGGACTGATGGCCGGCAAGCCTACGGAGTGGGGAGAAAATGCAAACAGTATCCTCTGTGATGTGGAAGCATTGAAGGCCCAGCTGAAAAAGGTCTTTAAGGGAAAGACTATTCCGGGCCAGCCTACCAATAAGTCCGGAAAGCCATATAAGGAGCTGTACTATAATCAGGCATATATCCGTGTGGATGATATGAATTACGTAACTGAGGTCCAGGACCAGATCCGGACTCTCGGCTTCCAGGCGGAGAGCAATGTGGAATGGATGAATCAGGTACAGGAGCAGTCGCGCTCCATTCAGATGGCCTTGGGCGGAATCGGCGCCGTATCCCTTTTTGTGGCGGCTATCGGTATTGCCAACACCATGATGATGTCCATCTATGAGCGCACCAAGGAAATCGGCGTGATGAAGGTATTGGGCTGTGATATGAGAGCCATCCGCAATATGTTTCTGGCGGAGGCAGGCTTTATCGGCCTTATCGGCGGTACGGTGGGGCTTATGCTCAGTTATGGTATTTCAGCCATTATCAACTTTGTGACAAAGACTACCTATGAATCGGGAATTTCCTATATTCCTGTTGTACTGGTGATGCTAGCCATGGTGTTTGCCGTATTTATGGGGATGCTTGCAGGCTTGTTCCCGGCTCTTCGGGCCATGCGCCTGAGCGCCCTGGCGGCCATAAGGAATGAGTAAGGCAATGAGAAGAAGACGCAGAAGATCAAGCAGGCTTTTGCCGCTTCTGTCTCTGATAGTGCTGGGTATCGGCATTGGGGCGGCAGCAACGGCATGGACAGAGTTAAAAACCATAGACAGGTCCGGTAGGATTACCGGACCTGTCGTTTTGGCGCAGTCAGATAAGCTGAGGGAGCTTTCTGAACAGACGCTTCGGCAGTCAGCTGCCCGGGCAGAGAGAACGGAAGCAGCGGAAAATGCGGAGCGCGAAAATCAGGAGGTTCGGCCGGAGCGGGAGCCGGATACGGCTTTAAGCATAGCGGGGGGCGCCCCGGAGCCGGATAACGCTCCCAGGCTTCGCATTGTATTGGATCCCGGCCACGGAGGGGAGGGCCTTAAGGATGAACAGGAGCTTGGAGCCATTTACCGTGATACCTATGAAAAGTATTTGACCCTGGAAATTGCCGAGGCTATGCGGGAGGAGCTTTCACAGTACGGAAATGTGGAGGTTTTTATGACGCGGGATACGGATCGCGCGCTGACCTTAAAGGAGCGGGCGGCCTATGCGGAATCCGTGGGAGGAGATCTTCTGGTAAGCCTTCATTTGAATGCCTCGTTGGAGCATAATTTTTACGGTTCCGAGGTTTTTGTGTCAGCCTTTGAGTATTTTCATGCCAGAGGAGCGGGCGTGGGTGAGAGCATTTTAAAGCAGCTTACAGATTATGGATTTGTATCCAAGGGCGTGAAAACCAGGCTGGGAAGCAAGGGTGCGGACTACTATGGAATTATAAGGGAATGTAAAAGTCTGGGGATTCCGGCTCTGATTGTGGAACATGGCTATATGGATGAGGACAGCGACTGGGCCCGCATGAATACGCAGGAAGCTCTGGAGAATCTGGGACGGCGTGATGCGGCAGGACTTGCGGCTTACTTCGGGCTGGAAAAGGGAAGCGTGCTTTCAAAGCTTCCTGCCATAGAAGAGGAAATTCCAGCCGTTCCCGTCCGCCCGGATACCACTCCTCCGGAGGAGGTATGGTATAAAAAAGAGCGGCAGACAGACGGCCGGTTTCTCATTACCCTTCACGGGGTGGAAAGGGAAAGCCGGGTGATGTATTACGATTACAGTACGGACGGCGGTGAAACCTACGGAGGCTTACAGCTCTGGGGGACGGGGGAAACCGTCCGATTTACCATGAACCTGACAGGGGAAGAGCAGCTTGTCTTCCGCGTATACAACAATTATGAGCTGCGGACGGAAACCTCAGGATAATTATGAAAGAATCCTTAAGATGCTTGTGTGCAAGGAATATTGTGGTATACTATAAGTAAGAACAGAGAGGCGAAATAGTTGGCAGAACAGTCTGCTTTTTAATAATAGGAGGCGGATAGAATGAAAAGATGGAAGTGCATATTAAGGGGCATAATTCTATTGACGCTGACGGCTGCATTGCTTGGAGGCGGCGCCGGCGGCATGACAATGACCGCACAGGCGAAGGAGGCTCCGGCCCGCGGCAACGAAGGGGTGGAACGGCTTGCGGAGGACGAAAAAAGAATATATGATACATTGAAGACCTTGGCAGGGAACGTCACATCGGGAAAGGAAACTTCCGCAGTTGTTACGGTAAACGGTTTCACTTCTCTTATGAATTCGCAGGAGGAAATAGGACGTACCATCAACCGGGCGCTCTCCTATCTGCTTATGGATTGTCCTTATGATTTCTACTGGTATGATAAAAAGGGCGGATGCTATTATAGCTGGACGCCTGAACAGGATGGCAGAGTATTGACCATGACAATTTCCATGACCGTAGCGGAGGATTATCAGGGCGCCGAAGCTTATACGGTGGATCCCGGGAAGATTACCAAGGCGAAGGAAGCGGAGCAGAAGGCAAAGGCTATTGTGGCGAAATACCGGGGCAAAACGGATTATGAAAAGCTGAAAGGCTATATGACGGAGATCTGCGATTTGGTTTCTTATAATTGGGATGTTTATGAGAACGGCCGGGCTCCCTACGGCAATCCGTGGCAGCCCGTCTGGGTATTTGACGGGGACGAGACGACCAATGTGGTGTGCGAGGGCTATGCCAAGGCGTTTCAGTATTTGTGTGATTTGTCTGTTCTTTGGGATGCCAAGTGTTATACCGTGGAAGGAGCGATGTCTGGCGGCACCGGAAGCGGAGATCATATGTGGAATATTGTGACACTGGGGGATAAAAATTACCTGGTGGATGTAACTAACTGCGACACCGATTCCATAGGAGCGCCGGATCAGCTGTTCATGGCCGGTGCGGAGGGCTCAATTGGAGGAGGATATACGGTTTTTCTTGATTCGGGTCAAAGCATTACTTATCAATATGCCGACAATCAGTATGATCTTCTGGGAGATGCCCTTGAACTGTCATACTATCCTTATGAGGATCCGTCCGCGCTGAATCTGAAAGTTACGGCGCCCGAGGGTGTGGAAGTAACCTTTGGAGATTCTCCGGATGACAGCGTGCTTGCCGGCGGTTCGGCGGTAAACGGGGCGGGAAAGGAGGTTCCCGGCGTCTTTACCTGGGCCGGGGATATGAGCACCTATGGAAATGCGGGAACCAATACGCTGAATGCAGTCTTTACACCGACAAATCCCCAATATCAGCCGGTGAATTATGTCCGTGTTTCCGTAAAGGTCAATCGAAGACCTGTGACCGTGACGGCAGAGGAAAAAAGCAAGTCTTATGGACAGCCGGATCCGGAGCTTACGTATTTTTATTCCAATGTAATTGAGGAATATCCTTTATCCGGAGAGCTTAGCAGAACATCCGGAGAAAATGTGGGAACTTATTCCATCGGGCAGGGAACCCTGACGGATGATAACAATCCCAACTATGCAATTACCTTTACGGGAGCCAGCCTGAAGATTACTCCTGCGTCTGTTATGCCGCTGGAGTTTGTGGTGGGCGATGCAAAAGCAACCGTTGCCAATGCGGTGACCATTAAGGAGGATGCTTCCTACGGTGATTTGTGGTCGGAGATTGTGAAGATTAGAACCATTACTGCCCAAACAGGTTTTGGAAATGACAGCGATCCGGCGCACTTTACCCTGCAGGAGAGCGGAACGCCCGCAGTTGGCGGCGGACAGAGTTTTCATATTGTATACAATGGAACTATCGGCGGGCAGACCTATCGGAATGAACCTGTCTGTGAAGGCACGGTAGATATCAAAAGGCGGGTGCTCACCGTATCCGCAGGGAGCTATCGGGTGAGCAAGGCCTATGATAAGACGAGAGCAGGCGGAGATGTTTCCGGCCAATTGGCCATTCATAACCTTTTATCCGCCGATACAAACAGAGTGAGCGTTGCGGCGGAACCCGCAGGCTATGCCAGCCCGGATGTAAGCGGGCAGAACCGGATGACCGTGAATCTGACTTTAACAGGGGCAGCTTCCGGCAATTATGAGCTGTACAGCAATACGGTGGAAGTTCCCTGTGAGATTACGCCGAAGACCATTA
The DNA here is from genome assembly GCA_910576325.1 of Clostridia bacterium. GTDB lineage: Bacteria > Bacillota > Clostridia > Lachnospirales > Lachnospiraceae > Laedolimicola. Next base: position 5,542 of record CAJTIM010000017.1, on the reverse strand, counting down.
CGCCGTCCGTGAAGGTATCAGGAACTTATGCCTATACCAGCCGTGCGATTACGCCGACAATCACCGTGTCGGACGGAAATGACGTATTGTCCGCGTCGGAATACAACATGGTTTTGAGCAATAACCAGAATGTGGGGACAGCCAAGGTAACTATAAGGCCGAAAAGCGGCGGCAATTATACCTGGAATCCGGCCGTGGAGACCACATTTACCATTGATAAGGCGGATTACAGGGGAACAAAGACAGCCTCTACCTCCATGGAATACGGCGGTACGGCTATATTCAGCCTGTACTCCATGCTTTCGGAAGGATATAAGCTGGGGGACATTCATGTTTCGGACCCGGATAAAATTTTTGCCGACACGCCGGCTGTTTCTGGCACCGTATTGTCCTGCAAAATGTCAGAGGACAGAAGCAAGGAAGGAAAATCGGCCGTAATTACGCTTCCCGTGACGGAATCCCGCAATTACAATCCTTATGATCTGACCTTTAAGGTGACAATGGCGGCGCAGCGTTCCGGTGCGGGCAATAACAATCCGACCGCCATCACGACGCCTTCCGGCAATGGCGGCGGGACAGGGAGTGAGCCTTCCATGCCTTCGGATCCGACAACGGAGATAGGGGACGGACGGACGCCGGCCTCGGATTATGATACGGTTGCTCCCGGCGGCGCAAATGTGACGGTTGTGGACAGGGAGAATACCAAGGCGGCGCGGTCAAAGGGGATTGGCGCTGAGCCAATCCTGTGGGGGGCAATTGGAGGGACACTGACCCTTGGAGTGTGCGGAGGCGTCTACCTGATAAGGCGAAGAAAAAAAGCGGAAAAACAATGACGGAATAACAGGAAAATACAAAAAGGAATGTCGTAAAACATTTTATGCGGCTGTCCGAATTACCAAGCGGTCAGTTCACAGGTTTTACGACATTCTTTTTTGGTTGTGTTAAGTAATAGGATATGCGGGTTTAATACCCAAGCTCTTCACCAATCAAAATTACCTGGATTCTTCCGGGAATATGTGATCTTCTTGTGACAACAATCTGACTGCAAATGCAATCGGGAGACTGACAGTCAGAGCATCTTCCGGTTACAGCACAGGGAGTCTTTTTGTTCAGCCGCAGCGTATTGATGGGAGCGGCCGTATTTCGGGCGCGGCTGTGTCCTTCCTCCGCATTTTTTACGACCTTATTCATGCCAGCCAGCACAATCACATGATCCGGGCCGTTGCAGAGGCAGGCCACCCGGTTCCCGGCGCCGTCCACATTGATAAGCTCACCGTCCAGGGTAATGGCGTTGGTGCTCATAAAGAAATAGTCCGCACAGACAGCTCTGGCGAACAGCTCCTTTTTCTCCTCGGGAGTTTTGGCGGCTAAGCGGTCAATGAGCGTGTAATTTCCTTTTTTCAGGGCGTTCGTCAAACCACATTCCTCCATGGTCATAGTGCCGCCCCAGGTGACGGAAGCGTGTTCAGGCATGAGTTCCAGAACCTTTTGTACGGCTGCGGCGCTGTCCTCGCAGTACCAGCCCTTCATCTGACGTTTTTCCAGATTGGCAATGATGGTTTTCGCAGTATTCTCATAATATTGCTTTTTCGGTGACATTGAAAAATCCTCCTATTCTTAAATCGCTGCGCGATGGCACTAAAAAGTAAAGTCACTTCGGCGCACCTGTAATGAGAAGAACTTTCATTCGAAAGGGCACTCATGAAAGTTCCTCTCGTACGCCTTTGTGACTTTACTGTCCGGCAGAAATTATTTTTCAAAAGCACTTGACATTTCTTAGCCGGACTATTCCAGTTCCTAATTAATATCCATTATAGAAGAATTTCCCAGATATTTCAAGCTTATAAGCTCTGCAAAGTCACCGGCATCATGGAAAGCCGTACAAAATATCCCTGCTCCTGGTGGCAGATGGGGCAGACAGCCGGGGCCATGGGACCCATGTGAATATGGCCGCAGTTCAGACAGATCCACGCCTCCTGCGTATCGGAGGAAAACAGCTTCTTGTCCTCTAAAAGCTTGGCAAAGGTTCCGAAGCGGTCTCCGTGGATTTTCTCAATGGCCGCAATCCCATAGAAGGACGAGGCGATAGCCGGGAAGCCTTCTTCTGCTGCCTTATCACCAAATGCCTTGTAGATGGGATCATTTTCCTCATACTCATTGTGCTGTGCGGCTTTCAAAATCTCCTCCATAGTGGGATAGAGATCGATGGGATAACCGCCGTCAATCTCAATGGTAGTTCCGGCCAGAGGCTTTAAATGGTTGTAAAATATCTCGGCATGTTCCTTCTCCTGATTGGCCGTAAAGATAAACAGGCGCTCAAGAACCGGAAGCTTCTGACGCTTGGCCTCTGCTGCCGCAAAGGTATAGCGGTTCCGGGCCTGGCTTTCTCCTGCGAAGGCGCGCATCAGATTTTCTCTTGTTTCGCTGTGCTGAAAATCAATAGACATAGATAGGGATACTCCTTTCTGAGTTTGAAATGATTTGCTGTCGCCGGTGTACGGCGTATTGCTTATAGGATTGCACCAGGATATTTATTTGGCCTCGTAGGCAACAAGTACAATATCCCGGCCAAGCTCCCCGGCCAATCGCTGCTCTGCGTCGGAAAGAGCATCCACAGCAGAGCCGGTGAGCTGTGCGATCTTGTAGGAAGCCAGATCCTCTTCACGCAGAGCCTGCTCCATCCGATCCGCTGCGGCCTTACAGGACGGCGGCAGATTCATGGCAGAGGGTTTACCACTTCTGTGACACATAGTTATTCCTCCAATTTTCAGGTTTCTTTATAAAAGCTGAGCTTTTGGGGTTAGTATGCCGCGAAAAGAACAATTTTATCAATAAATGTAGGAGGTGATTGCCTTTCAAAGGGAAAACAGGCGCAAGGATAGTTGTAGAATCAGGCAGAAAATCCGATTTTAAGGGGAATTAAATCAGGAATAAAAAAATCTTCCGGCTGCAAAAACCGAAAGATTCTCTGAGAGCGATAGACGGGGCTCGAACCCGCGGTCTCGACCTTGGCAAGGTCGCGCGTTACCAACTACGCCACTATCGCATCAATTCTGTTTTGTGCTGTTTTGTATCAGCGACATGATTGATAATACAACAAACAGATAAATTTGTCAACACTTTTTTTGAAAAAAATTTTCACTTTTAAACCATTTTTTAAACGTCTGTTTATCATGAAAAATCTGTTGAAAGTTTGGGTTGTGAAATAGCACTATTAATGGTACACTTAGAAGCAGCGGAGAACGGTCTGTTTTATCTGTTGAACCGGCCGTATAAAAACAGAAAGCAATGAACATTTATACGAAACACGGAGGAAGCAAAGATGAAGAAACTGATGATGAAAAAGGGATCTACCTGTATGGCCTGCCTGGAGTGTGTTCGGGCATGCTCCGAGGCATTCTATAAAGAGTTTGATCCGGACAAGGCATGTATTCAGATTGTGGAGAAGAAGAGCGTGCGCCCTATGGCCTGTCCCCAGTGCGGCAAGTGCGCCGAGGCTTGTGAAGCAGGAGCCATCACACAGAACGCCAAGGGTGTGTACATGGTAAATAAAAAGCTGTGTACCGGCTGCGGCAAGTGCGTGGAGGCCTGTCCCTTCGGGCTGATGGTAAAGGCAGAGACTTCTCCCACCGCATCTAAGTGCATTGCCTGCGGAATCTGTGCAAAAGCCTGTCCTATGGATGTACTGGAGGTTGTGGAGGGTTAAGCCCGGATAGAAGAGGGTCTCATTAGCTAGTAGTCCATACCTCAGAAATATGCACAAGGATTTCCGATACGGACTACTAGTTTAAGGAAAGAGACGAATCAAGAGGCAAATACGGACGAAAAAACGGGGGATGCTGCAAAACCGGAGAATTTATTTTGCGGCTTCCTCTGTTTGCATATCCGGAAATACCGGAAGATGGAAAGAGAGGCAGGAATGAGCTACGCAGACACATTATTTATCAATATGTGCCGTGACATTATAGAAAATGGTACAAGCACGGAGGGGGAAAAAGTGCGTCCCAAGTGGGAGGACGGCTCTTACGCATACACCATCAAGCGCTTCGGCGCGGTGAACCGCTATGATCTGGCAAAGGAGTTCCCGGCTTTGACGCTGCGGAAAACGGCTTTGAAAAGCTGTATGGACGAAATTCTCTGGATTTATCAGAAGAAGTCCAACAACATTCACGATCTGAACAGCAGTATCTGGGATGAATGGGCGGATGAACAGGGAACCATCGGAAAAGCTTACGGCTACCAGATCGGTGTGAAGAGCCGATATAAGGAAGGCATGATGGATCAGATGGATCGTGTGCTCTATGACTTGAAGAACAATCCCTACAGCCGCAGGATTATGACAAATACCTATGTGTTTGCGGACCTCAGTGAAATGAACCTGTATCCCTGCGCCTACAGCGCTACCTACAATGTGACGAAGAAGCCGGGGGAGGAGAAGCTGACCCTGAATATGGTCCTGAATCAGCGTTCCCAGGATGTGCTTACGGCCAACAACTGGAATGTGTGCCAGTATGCCATCCTCCTTATGATGGTGGCTCAGTCCTGCGGTATGATTCCGGGAGAACTGGTCCATGTGATAGCGGATGCCCATATTTATGACAGGCATGTGGAGATTGTGAAAGAGCTGATTGAGCGGCCCGTGTATGAAGCGCCGAAGGTATCTTTGAATCCCGAGGTGACGGACTTTTATGCCTTTACCACGGCGGATCTTCTGGTGGAGGACTATGTGACAGGCCCGCAGGTGAAAAATATTCCTGTGGCAGTATAAAGAACAAAAGTTACTGTTCACTCCGTGACCGGTAACGAACAAAAACATATGGATAGTTGCGGATCCGGAATAGGAGCTTGATATGAATTTAATTGTAGCAGTAGATAAAAACTGGGCCATCGGCCTGAAAAACCGCTTACTGGTGAGTATCCCCGAGGATATGAAGTTTTTCCGGACAGAGACAACGGGAAAGGTAGTCGTTATGGGACGCAAAACGCTGGAAAGCTTTCCTAACGGTCTGCCCCTCAAGAACCGGACCAACATCGTACTGACGGCCAACCCGGACTACGATGCCAAAGGGGCGTTGGTTTTCCATAATGTGGAGGCAGTTCTGGATGAACTGAAAAAATACCCCGCCGAGGACGTTTATATTATAGGAGGGGCCGCCATTTACGAGCAGTTTCTTCCTTACTGCAGCGTAGCCCATATTACGAAGATCGATTATGCTTATGAGGCGGATACGTATTTCCCGAATCTGGACGAGCGTCCGGAGTGGAGTGTGGAAGCGAGCAGCGGAGAAAAGACCTACTATGATTTGGAGTTTGAGTTTGTGAAATACCGCAACAGCGCTCCGAAGGAAATATAGTCCTATGTTATGAAAAAGCGAATCTTTCCGAAGTTAGTTGATTTTGCGTTTTAACTCAAGCCGCAACAGTTTCCCTTTCAGCAACTCAAAACTGTTGCGGCCATACATGATCCTTTTGACAACTTTCAGCTTGTTCACGCTTCCTTCTGCCAGTCCATTATTGTAATCAAGACGAATGGCGTTTTTTA
>CAJTIM010000016.1 GCA_910576325.1 Clostridia bacterium | reverse complement strand
CTCTGTTATCTGTGATACAACTGGGGAATTATGTTTTAGTAATCCACAACCCAAAAGCACTTGGCAGTTATACTGGAAAGTTATCCACTTTTTACACTAAAGCAATGACGAAACAGAAATTTTATTTTCTCTGTTTTGTCCAAAAATCAATGTGCCCTTAACGGGGTGCTGAACAGTTACGTTTTTCCTTATTAATAATATTTTTTTCGTCCCACTCAAATTTCATTTTTGGCCGTTCCTCTTAGATTATTCTATGTTAACAGTATACCATTAAGTAGCCACTCCATCTTCTTAAAAAGTCCGTTCTTATTCCAATTACCATTTTTCACTACAAAATTATATTGAAACACCCTCATTTAAATCGAATTTTCCCAAATTAAAAAGTCTTTACAAATAGTATACATCTACCATTTATAAAGGCTAATTTTTAACTTCTGTTCCCATTTGTTTTATATAATAAGCGACAGTCACTTTTAACTGTCGCTTATCCCTCTCCATCAATAATCTGAAAAATGAAAAACCTTAACTTTCCTCAAAATCTTTTCCCAATTCATCAAATCTTTTATCACTCGTAATACATATACCTGTTCTTTTTCATCATCAATCATGTAAAATATCAAATACGACTCAAACACCTTTTTATGTATCATATAGCCTCGATATCGAATTCCTGAATCCGAAAACTTAAATGGAAAATTCCCCACTTTCTTTACTTCCTGATTCAGATTGTGATACAGTTTTTCAGCCGCATCTGGATTACACAACTCCAAATGAATATACTTAACCAGACTAAAAATATCTTCTATGGCCTCATCCGCCACCAACACCTTATAATTCATTTTCCATCCTGTCTCTGATTATCTGAAATGCCTCATCGACTGTATGGAGCCTTCCTGCCTCAACATCATCAATTCCTTTATCAAGATAAGAAAATAAGGCCTCAATTGCAGTCTTTTCACTTATGTTCTCATTTGCCTTTACTGCTGCTTGCATATTCATGCCTCCTCTCTCTTTATTATTGTACCTGATCTTCCTAAAAAAATATACAATAACTTTTTCCATTTTTATTCTTAAACTTAAATCCTAAGTAAATACTAAAAAGCTCCGGATCCCTCCGAAGCTCTTTAGTAAAAGATTTTACCAATTCCCGTACCAGTTTTATACCAACTTTTCCGCAAAATTCTCTAATTTCCATCATCCTAAAATGACACCCCGAAAACGCGAAAAACGCTGGAACCATGCGGGTTTCCAGCGTTTTACTTAATCTTATGAAATTGGAATTACATTCCCATCTGCTTCGCCACCTCAGCCGCAAAGTCCTCGTTCTTCTTCTCCATACCTTCCCCGGTCTCAAAGCGAACGAATCCTTTAATAGTGATATTAGCACTATTAGCCTTAGCCACCTGTGCCACATAAGCGGCCACAGACTGCTTTCCATCCTCAGCCTTCACATAAACCTGATCAAGAAGGCAGATCTCTTTCAACTCCTTATTAATACGTCCCTTAATCATTCCCTCGATGACCTTTTCAGGCTTCTGGGATTCCTTGGGATCGTTCTGGATCTGTGCCAAAAGAATAGCTTTCTCTTTCTCGATATACTCTGCATCTACTTCCTTATCGCTGGTATACAGAGGCTTCAAAGCTGCTGCCTGCATAGCAATATTCTTTGCCATCTCTTTCACATTGTCATTGATCACATCTGTCTCAACATCCACCAGAACGCCAATCTTTCCGCCTGCATGAATATAAGAAGCGATGAATCCGTTCTCCTCCTCCATCTGACGGAAACGACGGATGTTCATATTCTCGCCGATAACCGCAATCTGAGCAGCCAGAGCTTCCTTCACGGTCATGGTGCTGTCCTTCTCCCAGGTCTCAGCCATAAATGCATCAATATCAGCTGCGCCGGTATTTACTGCCTGTGCCGCAACATCTGCAACAAAAGCCTGAAACTTAGCATTCTTAGCTACAAAGTCTGTCTCCGCATTGACCTCAACGACTACGGCTTTCTTGTCATCATTTACAAGGTGGGTTGCCACGATACCCTCTGCCGCAATACGGCCGGCCTTCTTCTGGGCGCTGGCAAGTCCCTTCTCTCTCAGCCAGTCGATGGCTGCTTCCATATTTCCATCCGTTTCGGCCAGGGCCTTTTTACAGTCCATGATGCCGGCGCCGGTTGTCTCTCTTAACTCTTTTACCATTCCTGCTGTTACTGCCATTGTTCTTTCCTCCATCTATAAATTCCCGCAGGCGTATAACGGCCCCTTTCATACGAACCGCATCCGCTGCGGAGTAAATGACTGCTTAAAATGCTTTGGGCTTACTCCTCTACAGGTGCCTCAGCCTCGTCAGCATAGTCGTAAGCTTCCTCTACGTCCTCTGCCTGTCCCTGGTTTGCCTCTACTACGGCGTCAGCCATCTTGGATACCAGAAGCTTTACGGCTCTGATTGCATCGTCGTTGCCGGGGATTACGTAATCCAGCTCCTCCGGATCACAGTTGGTATCTGCGATTCCGATCAGGGGGATTCCCAGTGTATGTGCTTCCTGAACGCAGATTCTCTCCTTCTTCGGGTCAACTACGAAGATTGCATCCGGAACTCTCTTCATTTCCTTGATACCGCCAAGGTTTCTTTCAAGCTTCTCCCACTCTTTTCTCAGTGCGATAACTTCCTTCTTGGGCAGTACGTCAAAGGTTCCGTCCTCGGACATTCTCTCAATGGCCTTCAGACGATTTACTCTGCTCTGGATGGTCTTGAAGTTGGTCAGCATACCGCCGAGCCATCTCTCATTTACATAGAACATGCCGCAGCGCTCCGCCTCGGTGCGGATAGCATCCTGTGCCTGCTTCTTGGTTCCTACGAACAGAATGGTGCCGCCGTCCGCCACAATGTCAAATACGGCCTTGTAAGCATCATCCACCATTCCTACGGACTTCTGCAGGTCAATAATGTAGATGCCGTTACGCTCGGTGTAGATGTAGGGAGCCATCTTAGGGTTCCATCTTCTTGTCTGATGTCCGAAATGAACACCTGCTTCCAGTAACTGCTTCATTGAAATAACGCTCATGTTTCTTACCTCCATTTGGTTGTTCTTCCGCAAGCCCTGTCTGCCGCAAAGACCAAAACACTGTGCTCTGGCACCGTTCTTGGCAAGGACCGCGTGATTTTTCACTAGCTTAAAAAGTATAGCATGGAAAAAGGGCTTTTGCAAGCCCTTTTTCCTGTAAATTCCGCTGTAAATTCCGCTTTTGAAATATTAAAATTCCGCTTTTCTGCTTACATCACACTCTGCGTAAACAGAGACTTTACATGCTGCACTTCTTCCTCCGTAGCCTTGGAAGCCGGTACATAGTACTGCTTTGCACGAGCGATCTGATACAACTCCTCCTGGGACATCTCGCACTTGTTCCGCAGATCCTTTAAAGTCTGCTTAAGGCGGGGTTCCTCAGTCTGAGGAATCATTTCACCGAACATCTTTAACTCTCCGTTGATACCAACCAGGGTATCCGCTACCATCGTCTTCTCATTCATCTCGACACCCTCCTAACCTAAAAACTGCATCAGCTGCTGCTTATTTTCCTTGGCTGACTGAGCCGCCTTCTGGAAAAACTGCTTTACCTGCTGATCCGTGGCATTGTTTGCGTAGTCGTTCATTTTACAGTGGGTGGTGTCGTAGCCTCCGATAAGATGACGAAGGTTCTGTACATCCAATTCAGATAATTCTGACTTCATAAATAAATACCTCCTATTTTAAGTCGCTGCGCGACGGCACTAAAGGGTAAAGTCGCTTCGGCACACCTGTAATGAGAGGAACTTTTATTCGAAAGGACGCTCATAAAAGTTCCTCTCGTACGCCTTTGCAGCTTTACCTGCCGGCAAAAAAATATTTCGCAAAATTACTTAACTTTTCTTAGCCGGACTATTTCAGTTCCGCAGTATCTCACACAGTACTCATTACAGAGATAAATTTCCAAGCGCTAAATACTTGTATCCGTAAATCCATCTGAGTACTATATGGGATTCTGCCATATAAAGCTCCCTGTTCAAATCAATTCCGAACAGTTACTAACAGTATCCCGAACAGAAGGTATTTTTATACGGCTTTGCCGCAGACAAAGTTTGCCTGCCCATGCGGGCAGGCAAACTCACAAATCCAACCATTTTTTTCCAAATCAACCGGCTAACCAGTTGTACAATTCTTCATATTTTTTAGCAGAAGCGCCCCAGGAGAAGTCAACCGCCATAGCCCGGTCCACAATCTTATTCCACTCACGCTTCTTGTCATAATAGATACTCTCCGCATAGCGAATAGTATGAAGCATCTCATGAGCATTGTAATTGAGGAAGCTAAAGCCTGTTCCGGTGCTCTCATACTCATTGTACGGCTCCACCGTATCCTTAAGCCCGCCCGTCTCACGGACAATGGGCACCGTGCCGTAGCGCAGGCTCATAAGCTGGCTTAAGCCGCACGGCTCAAACTGAGAGGGCATCAGGAAGGCGTCGCAGGAGCCGTATATCTTGTGGGACATGGCCTCGGAGTAGAAGATATTGGCCGATACTTTGCCCTGGTACTTCCATGCAAAGTGGCGGAACATATTCTCATACCGCTCCTCGCCCGTTCCGAGAACCACAAGCTGAATCTCATCCTGGCACAGCTCATCCATCACATAGGCAATCAGATCAAAGCCCTTCTGATCCGTCAGACGGGAAACCACGCCGATCATCATCTTCTTGGGATCTACTTCCAGACCAAGCTCCGCCTGGAGAGCCGTCTTATTTTTCACCTTTTCCTTGCGGAAGTTCACGGCATTGTAATTCTTAGCCAGGAACTTATCCGTCTCCGGATTGTATTCATTATAGTCGATGCCATTTACAATGCCACGAAGGGAATTGGCTCTTGCATTCATAAGGCCGTCCAGATGCTCGCCGTAGTAGGGCATCTTAATCTCCTCCGCATAAGTCTCGCTTACGGTCGTCACCGCATCCGAATAGACGATGCCGCCCTTTAAGTAGTTGGCATCCCCGTAGGCTTCCAGCTTATCCGGCGCAAAGTAGGAAATGGAAAGCCCCGTGATATCCCGCACGGTCTTCATATCCCATACGCCCTGGAACTTCAGGTTGTGAATGGTCATAATGGTCTTGATTCCCTGGAAAAACGGATTGTTCTGAAAGGAATCATTTAAAAATACGGGCACAAGTCCGGTCTGCCAGTCATGGCAGTGAATGATATCCGGCCGGAAATCAAGAGAAGGCAGAGCGGAAATTGCCGCCTTGGAGAAGAACGCAAACTTCTCAATATCCTCATAAATATTTCCGTAGGGCTTTGCGCCTGCAAAATAATATTCATTGTCAACGAAGTAGAACTTGATTCCTTCATATTCCAGCTCCAGAATCCCCACATACTGGCTCCGCCATGCAAGATTCATGTAGAAATGTGTCACATACTGCATCTTGTCCCGCCACTCCTGCTTAATGCACAGATACTTGGGAACCATCACGCGAATATCGAAATATTCCTTGTCAAAATACTTGGGCAAAGATCCAACTACGTCTGCCAAACCTCCGGTCTTAATAAAGGGTACTGCTTCGGAAGCAATAAATAATATCTTTTTCACCGCATTTCCTCCCTATTTCCCATATGTAGATGGGTATTTGTGATATTTTATAATCATTATACCTCATATAGGAAGTATTTGAAAGGGAAACTTTTGCAAAATGTACAAATAATGCTTTCTAAGGTCAGTCTTATGACACCTTTGCCTTATACTCCAGCCGTATCCGATCCGAAATCAATGCGATAAACTCCGAATTGGTAGGCTTCCCCTTTCCCGTGCTCACCGTATACCCGAACAGCTCGTCTATGGTATCCATCTTTCCCCGGCTCCAGGCTACTTCAATGGCATGGCGTATGGCCCGCTCCACACGGCTCGGCGTGGTCTGATGGTTCTTGGCAATGGTGGGATACAGCACCTTCGTAATAGAACTGAGCATGTCCATGTCCTCCACGGTCATCATAATCGCATCCCTCAGATATTGATAGCCCTTGATATGAGCCGGCACTCCAATCTCATGAATCATATTGGTCACATCCGTCTCCAGATCCCGCTCCTCATAAGAGTCCCGCTTGCGCTCTACCGCTTCCACCCTTTTTATAGGATTTAAAATGCGTTCGCCCCGGCTGCGGATGCTTCGAAGCCTTCCCAGAAGCAGCTCATTGTTAAAGGGCTTCATCATATAATAATTGGCTCCCAGAGCAAAGGCGTCCTCCGTCACATCTTCCTGGCCAATGGCCGACAGCACAATAAAGGCAGGCTGCTTTTTGATGTTCTTATCCTCTTTCAGCTTTTCCATCACGCCCAGCCCGTCCATTTTCGGCATAATCAAATCCAGAAGCACTACGTCAGGCTGGCTTTTGCGTATCATGTCCACCGCATCCTCACCGTTTCCCGCTGTCCCTACAATCTCCATTCCGCTTTCGCTGCGTATCATGGTCCCCAAAAGCTCTACGATTCGTTCATTATCATCTGCAATTGCAACCTGTAGCTTTTCCATATCTGTCCTCCATCCTCTAGCAATCATTTTCAATCCAAAATCCGTATCATGCCAACGGCTTTTGTCTGTTTTACCAGATGTTTCCTAACAACATCCTCATTATAGACAGAGAACCTGACAGGAAGCAATTCCTTTCTACCTCCTTTTTCAGACAGCGAATAACAGCTTTCGACGTAATTCTCTAAAGATTTACATGTTCCAGCATATTCTCAATAAAAACTCCAAAGCCTTTTGTGGAATCCTGTACAAATACGTGGGTAACGGCCCCCACCAGCTTCCCGTTTTGGATAATTGGACTTCCGCTCATCCCCTGCACAATACCCCCGGTAAGATCAAGAAGCTCCGGATCTGTCACCTTTAAAATAATTCCCTTGTTCATATCCTCATCCTTACCATGTATCTCCAGGATTTCCACCCGATAGTCCTTCACCTCGCCGCTGACAGAGCTTCGGACAAAAGCCTCCCCCAGCTCAATCTCCTGCTTGTAGCCGATTTGAAGCGGCTCCGCTTCCACCTTTTCATAAAGCCTGTCCTCACCGTTTCCGAAGATTCCCACAGGCGTATTATCCGTCAGCTCTCCGCAGATCAGCTCCTGCCGGTAGCGTATCAGGCCGGAAAGCTCCCCCGGCGTGCCCTTCTCTCCCTTTTTGATATCAATGATATTCGTGTCATAAAGGGCGCCCTGAGATATTTTGAGAAGTCCTCCCGTATCCACATCGTTTACTCCGTGGCCCAATGCCCCGAAGCTGCCGCCCTTTGTAAGAAAGGTAAGGGTTCCGATTCCCTGGGTATTGTCCCGCACCCAGATGCCGAGCTTATATTCCTCCTGTCCCGTGCGAACCGCTTCTATTTTTACCTGCAATGGTTCCCCGTCCCGCTCCAGATCGAGAATCACATCCTCGCCGCCCTGTGCGTTCACCGCCTCAATCAGCTCTTCCTTGTCGGAAACGGCCGTTCCGTTAATCGCTTTCAGATAATCTCCCCGCTGGACAATCCGGTAAGCAGGCTCATAAGTCAGCCCGTCCATGCCGGTCACCTCTCCTGTTCCGATGATGAGAATCCCTTCCGTTTCCATATAAATGCCGATGGGGATTCCGCCCGGAATCACATAGGCTGGTTTTATAACCTCCACCTGTGCTTCCTTTAACGGAATCATCCCCAAAAGCTTATATTCAATGATATAGCTTTCCGGGGCATACGCATTGGCCGAAGCTTCCGCAAGCCCCGGTTTTATTTCCTCCGTTATAAAATAACCGGAATAAGCAGGAGCCGGCTCTCCCTCTGTCTGGGTATAGGAATCAGGGATTGTGTCCCGCAGTTCCCCAACGCCCAGAAATCCAAGCCCTGCCAGGGCAATCATCAGAATCCCAATCAGACAGCGCCGATATCCTCTTTCATCCATGATTTCACATCCTCTTCTTAAATCGTAAAAAGGACGCGGTTTTCCCGCATCCTTCTTTTGTATGGCGTTTCAATATAGAATCGAACGCTGTACTAGTATGTGAAATCTTAAGCTCCCTAGACTAGTATATTGTTTCCAAAATGTAATCCCGCTTACTTTTTTTCCGATTTTTTTGCGTCTGCAAGATGCTTCATTTCCTCTGCATTTTTCATCACGGCATCCGTAATCTCCGCGCCGCCCAGAATGCGGGCAAGCTCTTCAATCTCCTCCGTCTGCTTCAGCTTTCTTATACGGGTTCTTGTTTCCCCATTATTTACCATTTTTTCAATGCGGTAATGACTGTCGGCCATCGCCGCTATCTGGGCCAGATGGGTGATGCAGATGACCTGCCGCGTCTTTCCGATCAGCATCATTTTTTCCGAAACGCGCTGGGCCGTCCGGCCGCTGATTCCCACGTCAATCTCGTCAAAGATCACCGCGTCAATATCGTCCTTATCCGCCAGCACCGTCTTGATGGCCAGCATAATCCGGGACAGCTCGCCGCCGGATGCAATCTTCATCAGCGGGCGCAGCGGTTCCCCCGGATTCACGGAAATTAAAAATTCCACATCATCTTTCCCGAGAGACGTATATCCCTCCAATGTTTCAAAGTGCAGCTCAAACTTTACATCCAGGAAATTCAGATCCACCAGGTGATCGCGAATCTCACCGCAAAGCTTCTTTGCGCCTTTTTTGCGGATCTTCGATGCCCGATCACAAAGCCTGGACAGTTCTTCCTCCGCGGCGGCAAGATCTTCCCGAAGCTTTTGCAGATATCCGTCATAATCCAAAAGATGCTCCAGACGCTCCCGGCTCTTCTCCTGCCATGCAAGAACCTGCTCCAGGGTCCTTCCGTATTTTGCCTTTAGCTGGTTGAGGGTATTCAGCCGCTCCTCCGTCTGAAAAAAGGTCTCCTCGGAAAATTCCAGAGAGGTCAGATATTCCGCCATATCCCGGTTAAAATCATTCAAAAGAGCGTCCACATCCGTAAGCTGCTCCAAAAGGGGAGAAAGCTCCTCGTCATAGGCCGCCACGCTTTGAAGCTCCCGCAGGGCATGGCCGATAACGCCGCCGGCCGCCTGCGGCTCCTCATAGCCCGTCATGGAGTAAGCCGCTCCTGCCGCCTCCAGTATTTTCTTTCCGTGGGTCATCCGCCGGTACTGCTGCTCCAGCTCTTCGTCCTCTCCAGGCTCAATACCTGCCTGCTCAATCTCATTCAGCTGAAACTCCAGAAGGGAAATCTCCCGCAGACGGCTTTCCTCGTCAAGCTCCGCCTCCTTCTGCTTCTTTGTAAGATCCTGAAAGCGGCGGTAGGCTTCAAAAAGCGCCTCCTTCACAGGCCCAAGCTCTTCCTTGGAAAATTCATCCAATATCTCCAGATGCTTCTTCTTCTGAAGAAGGGACTGATGCTCGTGCTGCCCGTGAATATCAATCAAAACGGAAGCCGCCTCCTTTAACTGGCTTAAGGAAACCGTCTCGCCGTTTATCTTATTCATGCTCCGTTTATCAAGAATTTTTCTGGAAATAATAACCTGATCTTCCTCGGGAATCACGCCCAGATCCAAAAGCCGCTTCCGCTGGCTCTCCCGCACAACCTGAAAAACAAGCTCCACCAGTCCGTAATCCGCTCCCTCACGCAGCATATCACGGGACAGCTTGCCTCCTAAGGCCAGACTTACGGAGCCGATGACAATGGACTTTCCCGCGCCCGTTTCTCCTGTTAAAATATTAAGCCCTTCGGAGAAATCAATCTCCGCTTCCTCAATCAGTGCCAGATTTTTTACGTGTAAGTAAGTTAACATAATCTCCCCTGTTGGTTTAATTTTACTCCCGCATCATTTTTCTCAGCTTATCCATCAAAAGCGGAGTGTCCTCCACCGTGCGGACCGCGCAGAACACCGTGTCGTCTCCCGCGATACAGCCTACAATCTCCTGCCAGTGCAGAGCGTCCAGCGCCGCGCCTACCGCCATAGCCATACCCGCTACCGTCTTGATCACCAGAATATTCTGCGCCATATCCATAGACAAGAAGCCTTCCCGCAGGATTCCTATGTACTTTTCCCCCATATGGCGGCTGTGCTCCTGAATTACCACATAGCGCTGTGTGCCGCCTATGGTCATCTTCGTAAGCTTCAGCTCCCGGATATCCCTGGATACTGTGGCCTGCGTCACCCGAAAGCCGGCCTCATTCAGCTTATCCGCCAATTCCTCCTGAGTCTCTATGGCGTACTGGCCAATCAATTCAATTATTTTTGCATGCCGCTCGCGCTTCATGTTCCGTCCTCCATTCCAGTTCCGTATCATCGATAATACTGCTTCCAGTTCCGTAATCTCAATTCTCCCGCATTTTGCTGCGCAGAACTTCCAAAAAGCTGACCTTACTGATTTTCAATATATCCGCCGCTTTTTCCGACTTGCGGATCTCCACATAATCACCGGTAGCCATAGGCACCGACACTTCTCCGTCAAAGGTAGCAAACGCCTCCTCCCTGTCCGCCCTTCTTCCGGAGCCAAGGCGTATCGTCACCCGATCCTCCCCGGACAGCACAATGCTCCTTGCCGTCAGGGTATGGGGACAGATAGGCGTTACCACAATCATAGACGCCATCGGAGATACAATCGGTCCCCCCGCCGACAGGCTGTAGCCCGTGGAGCCGGTAGGCGTGGACACAATGATCCCGTCTGCGGCATAGCGGTTTAAAAACTCCCCGTTTACATAAATCTCATAATCAATCACGCGGAGAGCGCCCCCGCGGTTTACCACAATATCGTTCAATGCCAGATTGTGAACGCCCTCCCCTTCCTTTTTGCAGACCGTCCCTTCCAGCATCATCCTCGGCTCCAGAGTATAGGCGTCGGCCATCAGCTTATCCAGCGCGTCCGCAATCCCGGAGCGCTCAATCTCCGCCAGATATCCAAGCTTCCCCATATTAATGCCGAGAAGCGGGATTCTCCGATCCACCGTATCCCTGGCCGCCTGAATAAGCGTCCCGTCTCCTCCAAGCACAAGAATACACTCCGTCTCCTTCGGAATCCAATCCGCATCCGTGTATCCCACAGGCACATTCTTGCGGGCGGAATATGCTCCCGTCTCCGGCTTTTTGCTGCCGCGCTCTTTGTCCGGCTTCTGATATTCCCGAACGGTACAGCTTCGCCCATGCCCGATCAGATAATCATAAATATATTTGGTTGTCTTAAGCTTCTCATCCTTTTCGCTGTTGGTAATCACATAAAAATGCTTCATAAAATTTTCCTTCTATGGTTCATTTCCTGTCACGAATTAAGTGTCCGGTGAGCCTCACTTACAATATCCGCAGGCGAAATACCGTCCGGACAGCCCAAAACTTCCTCCCCGGCCCCCGCCTTCTGCAAATACAGCAAATACTCAATATTCCCCTCCGGACCCCGAACCGGCGAAAAATCAAGGTCCAATATACGGTATCCCACGGAACAGGCATAAGAAATCACCTGGTCAATCACCTCCAGATGCGTCTCCCTGTCCCGCACTACGCCTTTTTTCCCAACCTTTTCTCTTCCCGCCTCAAACTGCGGTTTAATCAGGGCTACCACCTGTCCGTCCTCCGTCAAAAGCTCCCGCACCGGAAGCAGCACCTTGGTAAGAGAAATAAAGGCCACATCAATGGAAGCAAATTCCGGCGGCTCCGGGATGTGCTCCGGCAGCAGATAACGGATATTGGTTTTCTCCATGCAGACCACCCGCTCGTCCGTGCGGAGCTTCCAGGCCAGCTGATTCGTCCCCACATCTACCGCATAGACCTTTCGGGCGCCGTTTTGCAGCATACAATCCGTAAAGCCCCCGGTGGAGGAACCTACATCCATACAAAGCTTCCCCTCCAGAGATAGGGAAAAGCTTTTCACCGCCTTCTCAAGCTTCAATCCCCCCCTGCTCACATAGGGCAGCTTATGTCCCCGGACCTCGATCCGGGCCTTATCCTCAAACATAGAGCCGGCCTTATCCTCCCGCTGTCCGTCCACAAATACATTTCCCGCCATAATCACGGCTTTTGCCTTTTCCCTGGACTCCGCAAGTCCCAGGGATACCAGAAGCACATCCAGTCTTGTTTTCATCTTTGACGCTCCTTACATTTGCCCGATATAGGCGGTTATCACCCGCTTTACAATGGTCTGCGGATCAAGACCCACCTCCTGATAAAGCAGGGACACATTGCCATGCTCCACATACTCATCCGGTATGGAGACATTCAGCACCTGAACGGGAAGCCGGCGGTCCGATACATAATCCTGTACCTTTTCTCCGAAGCCTCCGCTTCTTACGTTCTCCTCCATCGTAACAAACAGACGATGGGTTTTGGAAAGCAGCTCCAGACATTCCTCGTCTACGGGCTTCACAAAACGGCCGTTTACCAGGGTGCAGTTATAGCCTGCCTCCTTTAAAAGCTCCCGTACCTGCTCTCCTGTCTTTACCATGCTGCCCACGGCAAGCAGGGCAATGTCCGCCTCCTCATAGACGATCTCGCTCTTTCCATAGGAAACGGCAGGCCGGAACTCCTTAAGTCCGTCGTAGGCTTCTCCTCTGGGATAGCGCAGAGCAATGGGACCGTCAAAATTGACGGCATATTTCAGCATATCGGAAAGCTCCCATTTATTCTTCGGAGCCATAATTGTCATATTGGGAATACTGGAAAGGTAGGACAAATCAAATATGCCCTGATGCGTCTCCCCGTCGCTTCCCACCAGCCCCGCCCGGTCAACGGCAAAGACTACATGAAGGTTCTGGATACACACATCATGAAGAATCTGATCGTAGGCTCTTTGTAGGAAGGAGGAATAGACCGCCACAATAGGCTTTAAGCCTCCCGCAGCCAGACCCGCCGCAAAGGTAACGGCGTGCTGCTCCGCAATTCCCACATCAAAGAACCGGTCCGGGAACATATTCCGGAACCGCTTAAGCCCCGTGCCGTCGGGCATGGCCGCCGTAATGGCCACCACCTTTTCGTCCCGATCTCCCATTTTCCGCATTACCGTGGAAAATATATCCGTATAATTGGCCTTGGTCCGCTTATGGCTTGGAAGGCCCGTTGCAATCTCAAACGGCTCCGCACCGTGAAAACGGGCCGGATGGCGCTCGGCCGGCGCATAGCCCTTGCCCTTCTGGGTTTTCACATGGATCAGCACCGCATGGCGAATCCTCTTGGCGTCGTGGAAAGTGCGGATGATCTGCTCGATGTTATGGCCGTCCACAGGCCCCAGATAGGTGATTCCCATATTCTCAAAAAGCATCCCCGGAATCACAAGCTGCTTTAAGCCGTTCTTTGTCTTTTTCAACTGACGGACCAAGCCCTCGCCGTATACGGGAATCCGCTCCAGGGTATTCTGCAGCCCTTCCTTGAAGCCCGTGTACGCCTCCGCCGTCCGAAGGCCGTTCAGGTACTGGGACATTCCGCCTACATTTTCCGCAATGGACATCTGATTGTCATTCAGGACAATGATAAAATTGCTCTTAAGCTGCGAAGCATTGTTGAGGGCTTCATAGGCCATGCCTCCCGTAAGGGCGCCGTCTCCGATGACGGAAATTACCGTCTCGCCGCCTCCCTGAAGCTCCCTGGCCCGCACAAGGCCGATGCCGGCGGAAATGGAGGTGGAGCTGTGGCCCGTGTCAAAGCAGTCGCAGTCACTTTCCTTCCGCTTGGGAAATCCGCTCATGCCTCCGTATTTGCGCAGGCCGTCAAAGCCCTCCTTGCGCCCGGTGAGCAGCTTATGGGTATATGCCTGATGGCCCACATCCCAAACCACCTTGTCCCTGGGAAAATCAAATGCCAGGTGCATGGCCATTGTCAGCTCCACCACACCCAGGTTGGAAGCCAGATGGCCGCCGTTTACACTGATCTTCTCAATCAAAAACTGCCGGATCTCCTCTGCCAGAAGGTTCCACTCGTATTTTTCCAGTTTTTTAATGTCATTTACCTGATTTATCTTTTCCAATGCCATTGTTTTTTCTTGTTCCTCTATTTTTCTCTGGTGATCAGCATGGTAATCAGTTCCTCCAGAAACGGATTTTTCCGCTCAAGGGATATTAATGTCCCAAGGGCACGCCTGGAGATTTCCTCCACATCCTTCTTTGCCTGCTCCAGCCCTTCCAGGGTTACATAAGTCGTCTTTTCATTCTTCTCATCGCTGTGGATGGGCTTTCCCAGCACCTCCAGGGTGCTTGTCACATCCAGAATATCATCCTGAATCTGGAAGGCCACGCCCACGTCCTCCGCCACCTGACGAATCTTCTCCACCTCATCCTCCGAGGCTCCGGCCAGCACCGCACCGATCATCATGGAGCTTTCTATCAGAGCGCTTGTTTTCAAACGATAGATAAAATCAAGCTTGTCCCTGGAAATGGCCTGTCCCTCGGATTCCACATCCACCACCTGGCCGCCGATCATGCCATAGATTCCGGCCTTTGACGCCAAAATTCCAATAGCCTTTGCCGTCCGGGGGCTAAGCTCCTGCTCCAGCGCTCCCGCCGCCGTCTCAAAGGCATAATTCAGCAGGGCGTCTCCCGCCAGAATCCCGAAAGCCTCCCCGTACACCGCATGAGTCGTCTTTCTTCCCCGCCGGTACTCGTCATTGTCCATAGCCGGAAGATCGTCATGAACCAGAGAATAGGTGTGAATCATCTCAATAGCCGCCATAAAAGGCTCCACCACCCGGCCGCTGCCTCCGAACATGCGGTAGGTCTCCTGCATCAGCATGGGGCGCAGACGCTTTCCTCCGGCAGTCACGCTGTAATTCATCGCCTCCAGCACGGTCTTCTGAAAGCCCTTCTCTTCGGGAAGATACTGCCCCAAAAGCTCCTCTATCTCCTTTGTTTTCTTTTGAAGGTCCTCTTTAAAACTCATTCAGCTCGCCCTCCTCGCTTAGCATCAGCATCTTTTTCTCTACTTTATCCAGCTTTTCATTGCAGTATTTAAGAAGCTTTGTTCCCTCTGCGTACACCTGAAAAGATTCCTCCAGAGCCGTATCCCGGTCCGAAAGCTTCTCCAGCATCTGATCAAGCCGCACAAATGCTTCCTCCAGGGTCTGCTCCTTCTGTTCCCTCTGATCCTTTTCCATGTCTCTCCTCCTGACCGGTTTTTATTCCAGTTCCGTAATATCTCTAAGCTCTGCGAACCTCCCTGCACTCCTTCACCGCCGCGGTATAGATACCGTCCGTCACGTGAATCCGCAGGGTATCCCCCGGCGCCGCCTGCCGGATGCTTGTCACCGCCCGGCCGTCCTCCCCCTGGGTATAGGAATAGCCCTGCTGAAGCTTCAGAAGGGGAGAAAGCCCGTGAAAACGCTCGATATACAGGGCCAATTGATGCTGCCGATCACTCAGCTTGTCCTTCATGGCCTGCTCCAGCTGATTTTCCAAATCCGCCAGGCGCATATGCTTTTCATAAAGCCGCTGCCTGGGTCCCGCCTGCATAAGACGGCCCCTCAATTGCTCCAGACGGCTCCGGTACTGCTCCAGACGATAACCAAGGGTCTGATTCAAGCGCTGCCGGTAAGTCCTCATGCGCTCTAATATCTCTCTTACATCCGCCACCGCAAGCTCTGCCGCCGCCGAAGGCGTAGGCGCTCTCCGATCCGCCGCAAAATCAGCGATGGTCGTATCCGTCTCATGGCCCACCGCCGAAATCACCGGCGTCTGACATTCAAAAATAGCCCGGGCCACCTTTTCCTCATTAAAGGCCCAGAGATCTTCTATGGATCCGCCGCCCCGGCCCACGATAATCACATCCACGCCGAGCCGGTCCAGGGCTTCTATTCCCCGCACAATGCTGTCCGCCGCGCCCTCTCCCTGCACAAGCGCCGGGTAGAGAATCAGCTGTACATAGGGATTTCTCCGGGAGGCAATATTGCGGATATCCTGAACGGCCGCTCCGGTGGGAGACGTCACGATGCCAAGCCGGCGGATGTAGGCGGGAATGGGCTGTTTGTACTCCTCCGCGAACATTCCCATCTCCGCCAGCTCTCTCTTGAGCCGCTCAAACTCCTCATAGAGACGGCCCGTCCCCTCCAGCTGAATCTCCCTGGCATAGAGCTGATAGCTTCCCGTCCGCTCGTACACATTGACGCTGCCCAGGACCGTTACATGCTGCCCCTCCTTCATAGAAAAAGCCAGTCCCTTTCTCTGTCCGGCAAACATAACACAGGAGAGGGTCCCGCTCTCATCCTTTAAGGAAAAATAAATGTGTCCCGAGTTATGGTATTTGCAGTTGGATACCTCTCCTTTGACATAAATGCGGCTGAGCAGAAAGTCCTGGGAAAACATATTTTTGATATAATGATTTACCTGGGCAACGGTATAAGCATTTTTCATTCTTTCTTCCCTATTTTTCCTAAAATCCCGTTTACAAAGGCCGGGGAATCGTCTCCGCCGAATTTTTTGGAAAGCTCCACCGCCTCGTTGATGGCCACACCCACGGGAACATCGTCGTCAAATTCCATCTCATAGACAGCCAGCCGCAGAATGGTCAGGTCCACCTTGCCCATACGGGAAATCCGCCAGCTCTTAGCCGTCTCCTCGATCCGCCTGTCAAGCTCCGGAAGCTTCTCCACGATGCGCCTATACTTTTCCTCCATATAGGACTGATCCTGCTCTCCCAGCTCATCCAGGCCGTCAAAAAACAACTGCATCTGCTCCGGCATCTCCTCCGAGCTGTTAAACTCAATTCGAAACAGAAGTTCAAATATATGCTCTCTCAATTCTCTTCTCTTCATCATCGATTCCCGTCTCCTGCTAACTGCGAGTAAGGGGATGTCATATAACATCCCCCATTCATCCGTATCTTTGGTATACTCTGACAGCCTATTTTACTTTCTCCATGTTCACGCTGGCGATGCGGATATTGACCATAGACACCTCCAGGCCCGTCATATTCTCGATAGCCGCCTTTACTTTATCCTGCACCTTTTCCGACACCTTCATAATGCTGTAGCCGTACTCGATATTAAGGGCCAGATCCACATCCACATTGCGGTCCGTCACCAGAACCTTCACGCCCTTGGACAGATTCTTCATGCCAAGCTTGCTGATAAGCTCATTCGTAATATTGCCTGCCATAGAAGCAACGCCTTCCACTTCCGTAGCCGCAAGGCCGGCAATGATCGCCACTACCTCGTCCGCAATCTGAACTTCTCCAAGCTTTCCGTTCGCATGTATCATATGAACACTTCTGTTTTCTTCTCTTGCCATATTCCCTGAAACCTCCATTGTGATCTCCTGCGGCTGCGGATGCTTCCTGACCCGCAGTCTCCTGCTTCTTCTGATTCTAGCATACTTTTGATAAAATTGGAACTGTTTTTTGGTCTGCCACAAAGACAACATTCTCTTTCGCAGCTCTCTTTATCTTCCAAACTCTGACAGCACCAGACCCGGATTCCGATCCAAAGTCATTCCCACGCTCCAGGCATTGGCCCAGATCAAAAGCGGCCGTCCTTTCAGATCCTTAATCTTCTTCATATCCGAAGTACCCACCAGCTTGCTCATATCAATCTCTTCATTCTCAATCCAGCGGATATGCTCGTAGGGCAGAGGCTCCAGCTTAATCTCTACGTTGTACTCATTTTCCAGACGATATTTTAACACGTCAAACTGCAGGACGCCCACCACGCCTACAATGATCTCCTCCATACCCGTATTAAATTCCTGGAAAATCTGAATGGCGCCCTCCTGGGCTATCTGCTCGATTCCCTTTACAAACTGCTTCCGCTTCATGGTGTCCATCTGGCGCACTCTGGCAAAATGCTCCGGCGCAAAGGTGGGAATCCCTTCGTATTGAAGCTTTCTCCCTGGCATACAGATGGTGTCCCCGATGGAAAAAATACCCGGGTCAAAGACGCCGATGATATCTCCCGCATAGGCTTCCTCCACAATCTTCCGATCCTGGGCCATAATCTGCTGAGGCTGTGACAGACGGAGCTTCTTTCCGCCCTGTACATGAGTGACCTCCATACCGGCCGTAAACTTTCCGGAGCAGATACGCATAAAGGCGATTCTGTCTCTGTGAGCCTTATTCATATTGGCCTGAATCTTGAACACAAAGGCGGAAAATTCCTCCTTCATGGGGTCTACCACACCTGCATCCGCCTTGCGGGGAAGGGGCGAGGAGGTCATCTGAAGAAAATGCTTTAAAAAGGTTTCCACACCAAAGTTTGTCAAGGCCGATCCGAAGAACACCGGCGACAGCTCTCCCCTGCTCACCTGCTCCTGATCAAATTCCGCGCTGGCTCCGTCCAAAAGCTCGATATCCTCCAAAAGCTTCTCCTTCTGTCCCGGGTCCAGGATTGCGCCAAGCTCCGGCTCCTCAAGGCCAAGCTCCGTCTCACGGCCCTCTTTCGTTCCCTTTTCCGTATCCGAGAAAAGCAGCACATTTTTTGTATTGCGGTCAAAGACGCCCTTGAATGCCTTACCGGAGCCAATGGGCCAGTTGACAGGGCAGGTGGCGATGCCCAGCTCATTTTCGATATCATCCAAAAGCTCAAAGATATCCATCGCGTCCCGGTCCATCTTATTGATAAAGGTGAAAATGGGGATATGACGCATAGCACACACCTTGAACAGCTTTCTGGTCTGGGCCTCCACGCCCTTTGAACCGTCTATCACCATCACCGCGGAATCCGCCGCCATCAGAGTACGGTAAGTATCCTCCGAGAAGTCCTGATGTCCCGGCGTGTCCAGGATATTGATGCAGTAATTGTCATACTCAAACTGCAGCACGGAGGAGGTTACGGAGATACCTCTCTCCTTTTCTATCTCCATCCAGTCCGACACCGCGTGGCGTGCGGTCGCCTTTCCCTTTACGGAGCCGGCCAGGTTGATCGCCCCGCCGTAAAGCAGAAACTTTTCCGTCAATGTAGTTTTCCCCGCATCCGGGTGAGATATAATCGCAAAGGTTCTTCTCTTTTCAATCTCTTTCACATAATCAGCCATATTTTTTCTTTCCTTATCTATTATCCTGCAAAATCGTAGAAAAAAATACCTTATTCCAAGGCAACAACTATTAGTATACACATTTTCCATATATTTTCAAGACAAAGCTCCTCTTTCTTATGATCCTCTCAAAACTGCCGAAAGTATTATATAGGAAACTTTATCTGCTGTTGGCTGATTAGAAAGGGGGGAAAATTCTATGAAGCCCGTAACGAATCATTATCAACATGAAAGGCTTTGGCAAAACTATAAGACAACTCTGCGTTCCTTCACGGAACCGGCTTCTAAAGCGGCTGCCGGTCAAGCCGCCGGGACGAAGGATCTGGCGGAGCTTACCGATCCGGCTTCCGCTGAGCCGAAGGATCGGATTCAAAAGCTTTTGGATGAATTAACTAAGAACTTCCCGGGTATTTCTTTTGAGATTGTTCCTGACGGCGACTATCTGAATCTGAAGGAGAAGGCCGCTTCTCTGGGATACGGAAAGCATCTGCTGATCTCCGAGTCTTTCCTGCGCCGTATGGAAAGCAGCGAAAAGGATTACCAGGACTGCAAATCTATGCTGCTGGCTTCCGTTCTGTTTTTGGCTGAAAATAAGGCGGCCGGCGTCTTTCTGGGGGAGAAGCAGGCTACATCCTGGAGTATTAAGGATAAGGCGGAGCAAAAGGACCCGGAGGCGGAAACTCTGGCTCAGATGCTGCAAAGTCTTAAGGAGGCGAAGAATAATTCGAAAATACGTTTTTCGGGGAATGTCTCCTATGAAACCGGGGAGCTTTACCGCAAGCTGGCCCGGGCGGGCGATAAGGCTCTGATTCAGAGTGTTATCAGTGAGACTTATCAAAATATGGGAACGCTGCGGCTTATTTCCTGTCTGGGGGAGGATAAGGAGAGAGCTAAGGCACAGAAGGCTATCCGGTCGCTGCAGAGGCTGGTTGTAAGGAGCAGGCAGAAGATGCGGCATCTTGATAAGGAGGAGCTTATTAAGTTAAAGAAGATAAGGGCGGCTAAGAGACAGGAGGAGGAGAAGGTTCGGGAGCTGCAAAAGGAGCTTAAGAAGAAGCAGGCGAAACGGATGAGGCTGGATAAGCGGATTCTGGAGGAGGGGGAGAAGGCGGATCTGGAGATTCGGAGGTTGAAGCAGTATTTGGCTCATGTGAATCAAGGGGAAATGCTTGCTGCGGGAGCTGTGGGGGCCGGCGCGGTTGGGGATTTTTCCGGTATGGATGGGGGAACTGTGAGTGTGGGGCAGATTGAAATGGCTGAAACGGTAGAGTTTTGAGAACGGACGGGACAGCCGCACAGGGAGGCCGCCGGCTTTTCCATATCCGTGTTCGGACGGTTCGCGTACAGACTGTCTGCTCTGTACGGACATTGCCTTGAGAGTTTTTTCGGATTTGTAAGTTTTCTTGGCACTGTCCGTCCATATCAGACAGCCTGTGCGCGAACAGCCGGACACTAGGATATCGGAAAAACCGGCGGCCTCCCTGTGCGGCTGTCCCTGGTTTTGGGAATGTGCTTGGGAATGTTAAATCTTCTTGACATTTTGATTTTTTGGTTGTATGATTGGGATGTAAAGAGGTTTTAACATTTTTTTGTTTTTTGGTTGCTTTGATTGTGGCGCGGAGGTAATGGATTTTGAAAAAGCTGGATGAGATGGATCGGAATATTCAATTGCGGTCGGAGGAATGGGGATATCGGGTGGTTACTTTGGCTTTGGGTGTGTGGACGCTTTTTAATTGCTGGCAGACTCTTGCTTATGGGGCGGCTTATCGGCCGCTGCCGGGGTTTATTTTGTGCTTTGCAGTGTGTGTTCAGAGCTTTTCTCAGTTGGCTATGAAACGGAGAATGGTTGCGGGGGATGAGGAATATAGGGAGCCGAATAGGCTTTTGCGGACGGTTATTATGGGGGGGATCGCGGCGGCTGTTGTCGTGTCTGTTGGCACTTTTTTCTTGCTGAAAGTGTAGATGATATGAAGAATGTGATTAAACAGCTTAGAAAGGCCGCCGGTTATCGGCAGGAGGATATGGCGAATATATTGGGGGTTAGCCGCCAGACTATTATTGCTATTGAAAATGATAAATATAATCCGACCCTGGAGCTTGCTATGAAAATCGGGAAATTGCTGAATCGGCATGTGGATGATATTTTCTTTTTGGAGGATTAGGCGGTATTTTTTTAACTGTTGTTTGTGGATTGTTTATTCATATGAGCCGACTATGGCTGCCTGCTGCAATATGTGGTTTTTTGCAGCTTTTAAAAATTTGCTTTTTGTTGAACAGGGGCTTAGGGTAAGTGCGCTGTCCAATGTATATATGGTAAAACGATATTGATGCTGCTTTCCTTTCGGTGGTTTAGGTCCGGCGTATTTATGCCAGCCATAGGCTATTCCCTGTACCGCATTGTTGAGGGAGGCAGCTTTTTTGCCGTGAGGAATTGCTTTGGGTATTTTTTTTGACGCCGGGATGTTCCATATAAGCCAATGTGTAAAGTTTTTGAAAAGAGGATGTTTTATGTCTTCTAATGTAATGGCAATGGTTTTTGCTGCCGGGGAAAGGTTTTCCAGTACAAATTCCGGTGATATGTCTGTTCCTCTTCCTGTATTTTCCAACGGAAAAATTCCGTTATTTTCTAGGCCAATGCAGCGTATCTGTAATTCATCTTGATTTATCATTTTGTTTCTCCTTTTCGTCTCATGTTCCCAAAAGAGTTCCATTTTTGCATAAGTTGCATTTTGCATAGCATTTTAATGTCTTTATTATAACAAATTTTAAATTTCCGGCAAGTCTGCTATCCATTTGAGCCTATCCCTTCTCACATGAGAAATATGGACACAGCAGATACGGAGTGCTATAATAGGCTCAAAACAAAATCAGAAATCGAGGAATTTACAATGGCTGAAAATCATACCAAACCGCAGGAAAAACCCATCCATGACGGCGTTTCTCCCATCTATGTGCCCGAGGAGGCCAAAGATGATTCATTTTGGCAGCTTTGGGACTATCTTGTTCCGCCAAGCGGGAAGGCTTCGACAGCGCAAGGCGAAATCATCCGAATTGCCGGCAGGATACAGCATGAATTTATAGGAAATGGCTGCTTCAACTGGGACGACGATTTTGAAAAAATGCTGGACGCCTTTTTAAAGTACATCCAATTAGGCAACGGATTTCAAGGCGAAGATTTCGAATCCGCAGAACTGCTGGTGCAGCTTCTAAAGGAGAACGGACAAAGAGGATTGATAGACGACCGCCTAACCGACGTTCTATGCAGCTGCGCCGTGGCATGGTTAAAACAGAATCCGGAGGTAATTCCCCCTCTTGAAGCAGACTATTTCAGATAAATCCGGCGCCGCATTTCCGAAAGCCCCTTAACATCCGTTTTACTTAAGGTTTGAATATGACTACCGGGAGCGAGAATATCTCATTTTTGCTCCCGGCATTTTTTTATATTTTTTCGAAAAAAATGAACCGCATACAAAGTCACGGCGAATATAAGGTGAACAGGCAGTGGAGGTGAAACAGTGAACGCAAGAGAAATAGAAAAATGTATCGACGATTTCGGTACGGATATATACAGATTTTGCCTGAAACTCTGCGCGGACAAGGCAGATGCCGAGGACTTATATCAGCAAACCTTCCTAAAGGCATTGGAAACAGAACGGACACTTGACTGGGAGAAAAACCCGAAAGCCCTGTTTTTCTCTCTTGCACATAATCTATGGAAAAGCGACAGAAGAAAACAGGCGCGCCGAAACACAATTGCCCCCTGCGGCAATTTCGATGCCGAGACAGAAACAATCCTGCATTCCGAAGAAAGCATTGAAGAAGACTATCTTCAAAAAGAATTAATTACGGAAGTCCGTCAAATCCTTCAAACTCTCCCGGAAAAATTTCAAGTACCGCTGACATTATATTACCTTTCCGATTGTCCCATAGAGCAGATAGCGGCAATTATAAAAAAGCCCCCCGGCACCGTAAAAAGCCGATTATTCAAGGGAAGAAGCCTAATCAAAAAAAGATTGGAGGACGCCGGTTATGAAAGATAATCATTCCAACATAGAAATCGAAGAACTAATCCGGTCTTCTATAAAAATAACAGATGTTCCGGACCCAAAACTAAACAACAAACTCAAAGCAGCACTATATCAGCAAGAAGCCGCCCTGCGCAGGCAGCCTGCCACACATAAATTATCCCTTTGGTATTTACCGATGATTTTAAATTTAATAACATTTACATTGCTTGCCCTTTTTGCTCTGATAACAATAGAAAATATCTATCTGTCTTACTTTACCGCCGGTATCTGCATTTATGCTGCCGCAGCCGGCATATTACTCACCATAGCAGGCATAAAAAGGACAAATATAAAAGAAGAAATCACAATCCGCATAGAAAAAAGAGGTGTATTAACATGAGCCATACAACCAAAAACAAACTGCCGTTTTATATCGGTATCCCAGTTATCCTATTATTCATTTTTATACGCTTTGGACTTTATTATCTGAAGAGCGGCGGTTTCAGCGGTCTTTCCATGCTGCTTCCCATCCTGCTTCTCTCCTTTATCCTTTTTGCACTAAGCACCTCCGCATTCCTTGCGGCATGGGTATATCAGGATTGTAAAACCCGAAGCGGCGACCCCGCACTATGGGCAATTATAGTTTTTATAGCCACCCCCTTCATCGGACTGCTGACTTACTTCCTGCACCGTTCAGAAATCAAAACACCCTGTCCGGTTTGCAGACATCAAATATCCATAAAAGCCAACTATTGCGAAAACTGCGGAACACCCATCAAAAAGGAGGAACCAACTATCATGACAAAACACCAAACCCACCACTTACCCCTTATAATCGCCGGCGCCATCAGCATGGTACTCATGCTTCTTAGCCTAACAAGCTTTATCGCCAGCGCAGCCACCGGAACCGGTATCAACACAGACATAACCTCAAACGACCGCGTATGGAACCTAGGCGCCATCAGCATGAATTACAACACCTACCAGGACAACATTTGGAAACTAGACTTTAAAAGCGCCACCCAAGGCTTTGTCAAAGAACAAAACATGACCATCACAGACGCCGACACCCAACTGCTTTACGCCAATATCTCCTGCGACACAATACCAGAAGGCGCAACCCTAATCTTATGGCTAGTCCAGGACGACACAGCAAAATCCATCAACGTAACAACCCTCCCCGCCCCCCTAGAATACCCCTTAACCGACTTCAAAAACGGCCCCCTCCACGTCAGACTGCAAATCAACGGAGTAGAAAACACCATATCCGAAATCCAAATCCACCCCAAAACCCCATAACCCCCGCAAACCATTTACCCCCACTCCCCCCACACCCGCCCCCAAAAAAGCAAACCAACTATCACCTATCCCCACCCCATCCGCCCCCAAAGTCAGGGACAGCCGCAAGCGAAGCCCGCCGGCTTTTCCGATATCCCAGTGTCCGGCTATTCACGCACAGGCTGTCTGATATGGACGGACATTGCAAGAGACCTTACCCACACCAAAGACCTCAAAGCAATGTCCGTACAGAGCAGACAGCCTGTACGTGAATCGTCCGAACACGGATATGGAAAAGCCGGCGGGCTTCGCTTGCGGCTGTCCCGTCCGTCCTTAATAGAGATTTTTCACCTTAAACTCCTTCTCCGCCTCCCTCCTCTGATCCTTCTTCGCAATATCCTGCCTCTTATCATAAAGCTTCTTCCCCCTCGCCAGCCCAATCTCCACCTTCACCAAACTCCCTTTCAAATACACCTTAAGAGGCACCAGCGTATACCCCTTCTCCGTCACCTTCCCCCCAATCTTATTAATCTCATACCGATGCATCAAAAGCTTCCGCACCCTCAAAGGGTCCTTATTAAAAATATTCCCTTTCTCATAAGGACTGATATGCATCCCATAAATAAAAAGCTCCCCCTTCTCCATCTTAATAAAAGACTCCTTCACACTGCACTTTCCCATCCGAATGGACTTAACCTCCGTCCCCGCCAGGGAAATCCCGGCCTCATAAGTCTCATCAATAAAATAATCATGGTAAGCCTTCTTATTATTCGCAATCAATTTAAACGCATCCTTACTCATAATCTCCCACTCTCCTTATCATCTCTCCCACAATTCCACAGTCCCGTCAAGCAGCGTAAAATCAATCGTCCTGCACAATCGATCCGCCCCCTTCACACGAACCTTCACCCGCTGCCCCAGACGATACACATGCCCCGTATGCTGCCCCCGAAGCTCATAAGCCTCATCCGCATACTCATAAAAATCATCCTCCAGGGAATTAACATGAACCAGACCTTCCACCGTATTGTTAAGCTCCACATAAAGCCCATACTGGGTAAGCCCCGAAATCACCCCTTCAAAAACCTCCCCGATATGCTGCTCCATAAACTCCACCTTCTTAAGCTTCTCCGTCTCCCGCTCCGCCTCGTCAGCCCGCCGCTCCGTGTCACTGGCATGCTTCGCCACCTCCGGCAGAATCGCTTCATAATGCTCCACCCGGCCGCTCACCAGACGCCCCCGCAGATTCTCCTTAATAATCCGATGAATCTGCAAATCCGGATACCGCCGGATAGGAGACGTAAAATGGCAGTACTGCTCCGCCGCCAGGCCAAAATGCCCGATACAATCCGTCGCGTACTTCGCCTTCTGCATCGCCCGAAGCGTCAGCCGGCTCAGCATCGCCTCCTCCGGCGTGCCCTCTAACCGGTCAAGAAGCTTCTGAATCTCCCCCGGATGCACCTCGTCTCCACCCGTATGAAGAGAATACCCAAAATTGCGCAAAAAAAGCACCAGCTTATAGAGCCGCTTGGCGTCCGGCTTTTCATGAATCCGGTACACAAAAGGCTGGGCCTGCCAGTAATAATCCGCCGCCACAGTCTCATTTGCCGCCAGCATAAAGTCCTCTATCATCCTCGTAGCCGTATTGCGCTCATAGGGACGAATCTCCGCTGGCGTCCCCCTCTCATCCAGCAAAATCTTCGTCTCCGGAAAATCAAAATCAATCGATCCCCGCTTCCGTCTCCGCCGGCGAAGAAGTCCGGCCAGCGTTTCCATTTCTTCAAACATAGGAACCAAGGCTTCATATTCCCGGCGCTCCGCCTCATCCTTATCCTCCAAAATCCGCTTCACACTGGTATAAGTCATCCGCCTGGTCACCCGGATCACCGTCTCCGCTATGGTATGATCCACAATTTTCCCCTTGGGATCTACCGTCATAATACAGCTTAAAGCCAGACGATCCTCCCCAGCATTCAAAGAACAGATACCATTGGAAAGGCTATGAGGCAGCATAGGAATCACGCGATCTACCAGATACACACTGGTTCCCCGCAAAGAGGCTTCCCGATCCAGCGCGCTGTTCTCCTGCACATAATTGGAAACATCCGCAATATGCACGCTTAAGATATAATTCTCACCCTCCCGCCGAACCGAAACGGCATCGTCCAGATCCTTCGCATCCTCCCCGTCAATGGTAACACAGATCTCATTTCTCAAATCCTTACGCCCCTGTATGTCCGCCTCAGACACCGGCTTTGCCGCCCGCTCCGCCTGATTAAGAACACGCTCCGAAAATTCCGTCGGAATCTCATAAGCCCTTACAATCGACAAAATATCCGTCCCCGGATCGCTGCTGTGCCCCAAAATCTCAGTCACCCGGCCCTCAGGACTTTTCCTCCCCGCACCGTAGTCCGTAATCTCCGCCACAACCTTATGCCCGGTCACAGCTCCCTTCGTATACTCCAGGGGAATAAAAATATCCTTTGTAATCCGCTGGTTATCCGGCACCACAAAGCCAAAATTCTTGCTCTTTTCAAAGGTCCCCACCACCTCCGTAATACTGTGGGCCAAGACCTCTGTCACCACGCCTTCCTGACGCTTTCCGCTTCCCCCATACCCTTTGAGCGTTACCTTCACCGTATCGCCCAAAAATGCACCGCAGGTATCCAACTCCCCGATAAAGACATCTTCCTCCCGATCCTCCACCGCGACAAAGCCAAAGCCCTTAGCATGACTGGTAAAAATACCGGTCACCACCTTTTCCTCCGCCTTACCGTAGCGCCCTCTTTTAGAAAGAGCAAGCTTCCCCTCCGCCACAAGCTCCTCCAAAGCCTGATTAAGCTCCGGCCTCCGCTCCTTCGGCACCTGCAGCACCACAGCAAGCTCCTTCTGCTTCATAGGCACATAGCGGGCATCACAAATAAATTCATATATAATCTTTTTCTTTTCTTCCAAACTCCTGTTATCCATACACTCTCCGTCCAAAAACTCCTGCCATCCCCACACTCTCCCTCTAAAATCCCTTCCATCCCAAAGTAATCCCCCTGCCATTCCCCCCTCTGAACCAATACCCTCAGAAAAAACAAAAGCCACAAACCGACCAAAAAAGCACTCTCGGCCAAACCCCGGGAGTGCTTCATCATCTGCTTTCCTTCTTTAGAAGAAACTCATATTCAGCAAAAGCGCCAATACAATAAATGCAACGGCCAAAATCTTCGTCGCCAACACAAACTTAGCTTCCGTAGAGCGGCTCTTATTCTGCTCCCAAAAGGAATTACCGCCTGCAATAGCGCCCAATCCTGCTGATTTTCCTTCCTGCATCAAAACAATCACGGTCAACCCGATACTAACAAGCACAAATATAATCGTAAGGATAGTTCTCAAAATACCCATCATCACACCTCCTATGGTCAAACAAATCCTAGTTTACCATAGATTGTCAAAATGATCAAGCCCCTTTCTCCCATAATCTCACGAATAAATCTTAGCTGAATAAATCTCACAAAGTTACCGACCACAGAGCGAACACTCCCCTAACAAATCCTGCAAACAAATTCTCAAAAACCGAATCCCCAAAGTCTCCCGTCAACACCCCTCACAACCTCCGGCAGTTCAGCCGGGCCACGGCGAAATCCGCTCTTCGGCTTTTCCGATATCCGGTGTCCGGCTGTTCGCGTACACACTGTTTGATATGGACGAACATTGCCCAAAATCACCCGAATCACAAAAACCAAACAGCAATGTACGTACAGAGCAAACAGAGTGTACGCGAACCGTCCGAACACAGGATATGGAAAAGCCAGAGAGCGGATTTCGCCGCGGCCCGGCTGAACTGTCACAACCTATCCCTTCTTATAAAACGGATTAAAATACCCCCCAACTTCCCCAAGCTCCTCCTCAATCCTCAAAAGCTGGTTATACTTAGCAACCCGATCCATCCGGCAAGGCGCCCCCGTCTTAATCTGCCCCGCATTAACCGCCACAGCCAGATCCGCAATAAAATCCTCCTCCGTCTCCCCGGATCGATGCGAAATCACCGTACTATACCCATTCACCTTTGCAAGCTCAATCGCATCCATAGCCTCGGAAACCGTACCAATCTGATTCACCTTTACCAATATGGAATTACCCGCATGCTTTTCGATCCCCATCCCAAGCCGTTTAACATTCGTCACAAAAAGATCATCCCCCACAAGCTGCACCCGCTTCCCCAGACGCTTTGTAAGCAGCTGCCAGCCATCCCAGTCCTCTTCCATCAATCCGTCCTCAATGGAGACAATGGGATAATGCTTCATCAAATCCTCATAATAATCCACCATTTCCTCCAAAGAGCGCAGAACCTTTTCCCCGGTCATCCGGCTCTCCCCCGGAAATACATAAGCCCCTGTTTTCTCATCATAAAGCTCACTGGAGGCGGCGTCAATGGCAATCTGCACCTGCTCGCCCGGCTTGTAATCCGCCATTTGAATAGCCTCCACAATGCAGTCCAATACCTCCCTGGAATCCGCAAGATCGGGAGCAAAACCGCCCTCGTCGCCTACGGCCGTGGACAGTCCCCGTTTTTTCAGAAGCAGCTTCAGCTTGTAATAAATCTCCGTGCCCATCCGAAGCCCTTCCTTAAAGCAGCAGGCTCCCACGGGCATAATCATAAATTCCTGCAAATCAACCGTATTATCCGCATGCTTTCCGCCGTTTAAAATATTCATCATAGGCACCGGAAGACGTTTGGCATGGACGCCGCCCAGATATTGATACAGGGGAAGCTCCAGGAATTTTGCCGCCGCCTTGGCCGTCGCCATAGAGACGCTTAAGGTTGCATTGGCTCCCAGATTGGACTTGTTGTCCGTTCCGTCCGCATCCACCAGTAAATGATCGATATTGGACTGCTTCAGTGCATTTTCTCCGATAAGCAGATCCGTCAGCTTTACATTCACGTTGTGCACGGCCTTTTCCACACCAAGACCGAGATAGCGGTACTGGCCGTCCCGCAGCTCTACGGCTTCGAATTTCCCGGTAGATGCCCCGGACGGCACGGACGCCCGGCCTGTGATGCCGCCCTCCACCGTAACTTCCGCCTCCACGGTGGGATTTCCTCGGGAATCTAATATTTCTCTGGCCTGAATGTCGGTAATCGGTAAATATAAGTTCATAAAAAACCTCCTGTTCCAATTCCGTAATATTCCTTCAATCACACTTAGATGAATCTGTTTACAATCACCTTGACCTCTGTCCGTAAGCAGATTTATGCATTTTGAGGAATACTACTGTTTTCACAAAGCTTTTATACTTTCATCATTATCTATCCTTTGCACAAAACGGAGGTTCTATACTATTCTCTTACATAAAATCCTCTATTTGACGAAGCTGTGCCTGACATTCACCCAAACCGTACAAGATCAGATTCCATTTTAATTCTTGAAAATGCTCTTCATACAGATTTGCATAAAGCTCACCGCACTCCTTGGAAAGTCCTGTTTCTTCACAAAAGTCTCTTTCAACTGCCTCCTGCACATAAAGGCGCTTTACATAATAGTCCGTAAGGTTGTCAAATGCATGCAGTATTCCTTCAAACGCATTTTCATTTTCACCGTCCTTTATCTGATAACGCCGGGTAATATTGGGATCAAAACGCAGAACATAATTTAAAAAAATATCCTTAAATAATTCCATAACAGCTTCCGGATCTTTGGAAAACATTTCCCGTATCGGACGGAACGCCTTGTAATAAATTAAAACTCTCTCTACCTTGCCTTGTAAAATTTCAGCCGTTTTCCGCTCCCTGACTAACTCGGTAAAAATATCCAGCGAACAAGATTCTCTTTTCTTACAAAGGTCTTTAAAAGAAAATACTAAATCTAACATTCGATGTCCCAATTCCGCATCTTCATAAGCGGAAAAATCACTGTTCTCCTGCAAGTTCTGTTCCCACTCCGGATAATTACTGTCCAAATCCATCAGGATATTCTTAACATTTTGCAACGCTCCCAGCCTCCTCTCTATTTATTCGCGTATAATTTTTCAAAAAGTAGATGTTTTTGTTTTCATAATGATATTTTTGACGATCCTGTCTCTTTTCAAGAGAAGAGCAGGGAAACAAAGGAGTATACTTTTCTTCTAAAGAAGTCTGTCTTCCGCAGACAATGCTGACAGAATCTGATATATTTTTTCGAAACCGCTCTTTTTTGATAAATTCCTGCCCATAAAGCGTAAGAGAATAAAAGCTCATTTTCCCGGCCGCATAACGTTCTACACAGCCTGTCCTCTCCATATCGCGCAGAAGCTGTGAAAGATATCCTTTATTCAGTTTAAGCTCAGCACACAGCGTCTTATGCTGTGTATTCGGATGCCTGTAGAGATACTCCGCAATCGCTTCCACATGTGCTTTTTTGAACAATGTCGCGGCATCCTGGAAAAAATCCATTCTTTGTCTTGTAACCCCTGTCAGCAATACCATTGCATAAAGAACACCGGAAAATATCCCTATTACATATGAAATAGGATCACTCACCGCCTTTTTCAGCAGCCGTTGAAAGCGCTTTCCCTTTTCCAGGTTTTCCTGTACCTGCTTATAGTGGCCTCTCAAATAGCACTGAACAATCTCATTCAGCCATTCATCACTCAGCCTCCGCACCTCTTTTTCCCGCAGACCTTCTTCCAGCCTGTACTGAAAGTACTCATACATTTCTTTGTCCGGCATAAATTTCCCTCCATCTTTGTAGTAATCAATATATGCGGAAATATCGTAATTAATAATTACGATATTCCATGTACATATCCTGTGTATACAGACAATCCTTACACTCTTTCCCCTCTCTTTTCGGACATTCCTCCTCTCCAAAAGGCCAAAGTCCATTCTTTATATTGCTTCGCTTTCCTGTTTTTAAAACATATCCCAGCAAGCTGAAAGCTTTTTTTTCTGAAATCTTCTTTGCTGAACATGTATTTACCCATACAACATTACAGTCAAATGCTTTACACATCTCCAAATTTGTTTCAAAATCAAAAAATCCGGTAGAAAAGGACGGAATAATCAACAAAGTAACTTTCAGAATATCCAGCATATGAAAAATATAATTGCGAATCAATGCATCCTTGCATATAGCTATCGCGATTCTTCCGATTCCATTGCAATGTATTAAACATATATGCCGATCCCCTTCTATATCCTCCTCGTATTCCTGTCCGTTATTCAAAAACGAATAAGGATGCTGCTTTCCTTGTACACAGAGAACTTCGCCCATTTCATCCAGAACAATTGTCTTATTAGAGCGATTCTGCCAACATGAAGGAGCAGCTACCAAAGAAGGATACGGCTTCTCTCCTTCCTCCGGAAATTTCTGCAGACGTTCTTGCAAAGCTTTTAAAATCATTGGGCTGCCCAGCATCTCCGGATAGCACAAAATATCAACTTCTTCCTCCTTTGCTTTTTCCAAGATGGAAACGGCATTTACTTTCCGAATTTCCAAATCCGAAACAGCTTCCACCTGAAACACGCAATTCTCTTTCTCTTCATATATAAGAGTCAGTTCCGCTCCGTCATACAAAGGGGTTAATCCAATCCGCAGAGCCTGCCTCTCCAAAGCACGCTGAAATATGGATTCTCTTATAAAAATATGACTGACACAAAACCCTGTCGCCCTATGAAAAGTCTTTGTATCTATAAAATAGAAATGATTCAGCAGATGATTCAGACTGTAGCTTGAGTTTTTCGCTTTACCTTTATGCTCCCAACTGCAGTAGCATCTTGGAAGCAGCTGTATCTCCTGTTCCTTCCAATTATCGTTTAAACCAAAAATTTCCTCATATTCCGTAGTATAATTTCGTAAGGAAAGGGCTAAACACGAATCCAGCTTATTTAGAAATTCAGCCAGCAAAAGAAAATTTTCTTCTTCTAAACAACTTTTCGTAAATCCTTCTATCTTTTCAATTATTTTTTCAGAAATACCATATGGATAAGAAATTTCTTTTGGATTCCCTTCTTTTATAAATTCCGGAAAATAATTTGATAAAAATCCATCAAATTCCTCTCTCTTCTTTTGTGATATTGTAAAAAAATTTCGGATAAATCTATTATCCGTATTCTCCAAAAGCTCCCTTATCATAATCGCCATCATATCATAAAGGGTTTTCCTTTGAGACATATTATCACCTTCTTTACTTCAAGATATCACAAATTTTAAAAAAAGTAAAGAATTGTTTAGTGATTGTTTAGTTCTATTCACATAAAAAAATCCTCTTCACACACAGCTTTTCAGTGCTTAGAAGAGGATTTCATCAAATCATTTATTATTTTACCAAAAGGGATTTCCCTGTCATCTCCTCCGGCTGCTCCATGCCCATCAGCTCTATCAGCGTGGGAATGATATCTGCCAGACAGCCGCCCTCACGCAGCTTGTAGGCCGGATCCGCATTTACCAGAATAAAGGGCACCGGATTGGTGGTATGTGCCGTAAAAGGCGCGCCTGTGCCGTAGTCCACCAGCTGCTCCGCATTGCCGTGGTCCGCGCAGATAAACATCTGACCGTCCACCTCTTTGATAGCCTCCACAGCCTTGCCGACGCACTCATCCACTGCCTCCACAGCTTTGACAGCCGCCGCCTCAATTCCCGTATGGCCTACCATATCCGGGTTGGCGAAATTGATGATAATCACGTCGTACTTCCCGGAACGAATCGCCTCCGTCAGCTTATCGCATACGCCGTAAGCGCTCATCTCCGGCTGCAGATCATAAGTAGCCACCTTGGGAGACTTCACCAGAATACGGTCTTCACCCTCATTCGGCTCCTCCACGCCGCCGTTGAAGAAGAAGGTAACATGAGCGTACTTCTCCGTCTCGGCAATGCGCGCCTGGGTCTTGCCATGGGCCGCCAGGTACTCGCCGAAGGTATTATGAAGCTCTACCTTGTGGAAAGCAACCAGCTTATTTGGAATGGTTACGTCATATTCCGTAAAGCATACATAGGTCAGATCCAGCTTTTTCTCTCTTGCAAAGCCTGTAAATTCGTCGTCACAGAATGCTCTTGTAATCTCTCTTGCGCGGTCGGGACGGAAGTTGTAGAAGATAATGGAGTCTCCGTCCTGAATGGTTGCCAGAGGCTTTCCATCCCTCATCACAACGGCCGGCACTACAAACTCGTCGTTGACTCCCTGCTCATAGGAAGCTGCAATGGCGCTGACGCCGTCCGCAGCCTCCACGCCCTCGCCCTTTGTGAGAGCCTTGTAAGCAAGCTCTACGCGGTCCCAGCGGTTATCACGGTCCATCGCGTAGTAACGTCCCATAACGGAGGCAACCTCGCCTACGCCGATCTCCGCCATCTTATCTGTCAGCTCCTGTACATAATCCTTGCCGGATGCGGGCGGTGTATCGCGGCCGTCCAGGAAGCAGTGTACATAGACCTTTTTAAGTCCGTGACGCTTTGCCAGTTCCAAAAGGCCGTAAATATGAGTATTGTGGCTGTGTACGCCGCCGTCGGACACAAGTCCGTACATATGGAGAGCGGAATCTTTCGCCTTCGCATTCTCCACGGCCTTTACCAAGGCTTCATTTTCAAAAAATACGCCGTCCTCAATCTCCTTGGTGATACGAGTCAGCTCCTGGTATACGATACGGCCTGCGCCCATATTCAGATGGCCTACCTCGGAATTGCCCATCTGTCCGTCGGGAAGTCCAACAGCCAGTCCGCTTGCATTGCCCTTTACAAAGGGGCACTCCGCCATCAGCTTATCCATCACCGGGGTCTTTGCCTCGGCCACCGCATTGCCGTCTACCTTTTCATTCAGGCCGTAGCCGTCCAAAATCATCAATACTGTCGGTTTCTTACTCATTGCTCTTCTCCACCTCTGCTATTGCTGCTTTTTTCATGGGAATCCTGCAGTTCCGGTTGCTTCCGAACTCTACAATCACATCATCCTCGGTAATGTCAATCAGAACGCCGTAAAATCCGCTGGTTGTCACTACCACATCGCCTACCTCCATCGTGGAAAGCATGGCGTTGACGCGCTTCTGCTCCTTCTTCTGGGGACGGATTGCCATAAAGTACATCATGGCGCCAATCAGCACCACATACATAATGATTACTTCAAATCCCATAGCTCCTCCGCCGCCTGTTGCCAGTAAATTCATATAATTTCCTCCTAAAATTGACCCTGACCGCGGCTTTTTGAAACCCGGCGGATCTTCTCCTTAGCTTTAAGGCTGTTGCAGAGCTTTGGCCTCAAAGCACTATTACCATACTAGCACAATACGGAATCTTTGGTCAAGGGTGTATAGTATTTTCTTCCTATTATAAACCATAACAGTTTACTTCTGTCATTTTATCGAATCAGGTTCCGCCTCTGCTCATCCGCTCAAGCTTCTCCTTTTTATAAGCCCCGTAACGCCCTTCCTCAATAGCCGTACGAATCTCCGTCATCATGGTATTGTAGAAATACAGATTGTGCAGCACACAGAGCCGCATACCCAGCATTTCCTTTGCTTTCAGAAGATGGCGGATATAAGCCCTGCTGTACCGCCGGCAGGCAGGACACTGACATCCCTCCTCAATGGGCCGTTCGTCCAGCTCGTACTTTGCATTGAAAAGATTAATTTTCCCATAATTTGTATATAAATGACCATGACGGCCGTTCCGGCTCGGGTACACGCAGTCGAAGAAATCCACACCCCGATCCACGGCCTCCAGAATATTTGCCGGCGTTCCCACTCCCATCAGGTAGGTGGGCTTGTCCTCCGGCAGATAAGGCACCGTTTCTTCTATAATATGATACATTTCCTCATGGCTCTCCCCCACGGCCAGTCCGCCGATGGCATAGCCGTCCAGATCCATTTCCGCTATCTGCTTTGCATGTTCGATTCGGATATCTGCAAAAATAGCGCCCTGGTTAATTCCGAATAAAAGCTGCTCCCGGTTAATGGTATCCGGCAGTGCGTTAAGGCGCTTCATTTCCGCCTTGCACCTTCCAAGCCACCGGGTCGTCCGGGCCACGGAGCGCTCCACATAATCCCGCTCCGCCAGAGCCGGGGCGCACTCGTCAAAGGCCATTGCAATCGTGGAAGCGAGGTTTGACTGAATCCCCATGCTCTCCTCCGGCCCCATAAATATCTTTCGGCCGTCCACATGAGAATGAAAATATACGCCTTCCTCCTTGATTTTCCGCAGAGAGGCCAGGGAAAATACCTGGAATCCGCCGGAGTCCGTGAGTATGGGCTTATCCCAGGACATAAATTTATGTAAACCTCCAAGTTTCTTTACAATCTGATCCCCCGGGCGCACATGAAGGTGGTAGGTATTGGACAGCTCAATCTGAGTGCCTATGCCCTCCAAGTCCGACGTGGCGACTGCGCCTTTGATGGCCGCCGCTGTTCCCACGTTCATAAAAACAGGCGTCTGCACTGTGCCGTGTACGGTAGTCAGCTCCGCTCTCTTTGCATTTCCGTCTTTTTTTAAAATACGATACATTTATTTCAGTCCCCTTGCTTTCAATTCTTTCATTATCCGCTTGTAAACGGGAATATCCACTCCATAATCCGCTGCCAGTCTTTCCACCTCATAGACCAGGCCCTCAATCTCGGACGCATTTCCCCTGGCAATGTCTCTTTGCATGGAGGTTCCAGCCTCGGGGCTTAAGTCCGCAAGGATCTTCAGATTCGCCTCCACAATGTCTGCCTGAAGCCCCAGCTCCATAGCCTCGGCAAGAGCCTGAAGCTCCTTTACCATAGCAATAAAGGTTTTTCTTGGCTCCCCTTCCTTCTGGAACGCTCCGGCCTGGGCATGAAAATACTCCCCTGCCGCCGCCATAGGGCTTACATAGGTAAATTTCTTAAAGGCGTCCCGTTTTACCTGATCCGTATAATCTCCGTAAATGCCTGACTCATCGAGATCCCTCTTTACCTGACTAAGTTTTTTAAGCTGCTCCTCTCCCGCCTGCTGCCCCGGACGAAGCCCATAAACCACCCGGAAAATATCGCCGCCGTGGGTAATCTCCCCCGGAGCGGAAATATGGGCCGCCACATAGATACAGCCGTCCGTCACCGTCAGCTCCGGAAATTCCCTTTGAAGCCTCTCTCCTGTGCCGAAAATATTCAAAACCGGGATCACAATGGTTTCGCTGACTGCCGTGCGGCGTATCAACTCCGCGGCTTCATGCAGGGAGTAGCCTTTTACGCATACAAAGAGCACGTCCGGCGTATCCTGATATTCTTCCATCCTCATTGCCTTTACCGGATGGAGGGTAAAATCTCCCTTTGCCGTGTGCTTCATGGTGATTCCTTTTTCCTGCAATGCTTTTAAATGGGCGTTTCTGGCCAGAAATACTACATCCTTGCCGGCCTTTGCTAAAAATGCTCCTATGCTCCCGCCTACGGCGCCGGAGCCTGCTATTACATACTTCATTTCTCTCTCCTATTTTAAGTCGCTGCGCGACGGCACTAAAGGGTAAAGTCGCTTCGACACACTGTGATGAGAGGAACTTTTATTCGAAAGGGCACTCATAAAAGTTCCTCTCGTGCGCCTTTGCGACTTTACCATCCAACAAAAAACATTTCTTAGCCGAACTAATTCTGTTCCGCCATATCCTCCCCCGGTTATTTCATCCAGATTTTATACAAGTATTCCATTTTTGCGCTCATTCCTTCCAACAAAGCGTCTGCCAGGACAAGTGCTGTCATGGCTTCTACCACGACAACCGCTCTTGGTACAATCACCGGATCGTGGCGTCCCCGGATGCTGATCTCAATGTTTTCTCCTTCTTGATTAACCGTGTGCTGTTCGGATGCAATGGAGGGTGTGGGCTTGACTGCCGCCCGGAATACCAACTCGCTTCCATCGCTGATTCCCCCGAGTACGCCTCCTGCATGGTTCGTTTCCTTGCTTATTTTTCCTCCGCGGCTTACGAAGGCGTCGTTGTTGGCGCTGCCTTTGGCCTTGGCTGCCTGGAAGCCGTCTCCCATTTCAAAACCTTTTACCGCTCCGATGGACAGGATTGCTTTTGCCAGATTGGCGTCCAGTTTGTCAAAACATGGATCTCCCAAGCCGGCCGGAAGTCCCCGGACCACGCACTCGATAATGCCGCCGGCGGAATCCTGCTCCTGCATACATGTCTGCAGATAGGCCGCCGCTTCCTCTGCTGCTTTGGCATCCGGCATAAAGAATGCATTCTCCCGGATGGCTTCCTCCGAAAAACGTTCTTTGTCTATCCGTACCGGGCCAATGGCGCAGGCGTAGGTGGTGAGACGGATTCCAAGCTCTTTTAAGAGTTTCGCAGCAATGGCTCCCGCCGCCACCCGTCCAATGGTTTCCCGCCCGGAAGAACGGCCGCCGCCCCGATAGTCGCGAAAACCGTATTTCTCATCGAAGGTATAGTCCGCATGTCCCGGGCGGTAATAGGAGGCAATCTCGCTGTAGTCTCCGGAGCGCTGAGAAGTATTGCGCACCATCAGGGAAATAGGGGTTCCTGTTGTCTTTCCCTCAAATACACCTGAGAGAATCTCCACCTGATCCGCCTCCGTCCGGCTGGTGGTATATCGGGACTGTCCCGGCTTTCTGCGGTTTAAATACTGCTGTATGTCTGCTTCCGCAAGGGGAAGTCCGGCCGGACACCCGTCCACTACCACGCCGATGGCCTTTCCGTGGGACTCTCCCCAGGTTGAGATGCAAAAATGCTTTCCGAATATTGAACCTGCCATAGTTGCTGCTCCTGTTCTATCTTTATTTCTTTTGTCACAAAAATCTTCTACTATCATAGCGGACTTTTTGTCATTCGTCAAATACTCCGTTAATTGGTATCATGGGAGCTTTATTTGAATACTCCCATTTAACTGTATGTCATAAAAACGGGATTTTGAGCCATCAGCATTTATGAAAAAAATTTGATTCACATGCCGCATCATATACAAAAGAAGGAGCAACAGCCCTATAAGAAGCCATCACTCCCTAATTTTATACCCTTACTCCATAACCATCAAAATCTTCCCCGCACCTTCACTTTCTCAATCTTTACAGCCTCTACTTTAAAAATGACGGTTCATTTACTTTGTGGACGCCTTTGCCTAAATCCTATCCCTCCGCCACAGTCTCCATCTCTTTTGCCACCTGCTCCTCACAGGATCGCATAGCGTCAATGGTCATGGAAAACAGCTTATCCAGCTCCCATCCCAAAACCTCCGCACCGTCGCGGATCACATCCCGGGAGCAGCCGGCCGCAAAGCGTTTGTCCTTGAATTTCTTCTTGAGACTGGAAACCTCC
The DNA here is from genome assembly GCA_910576325.1 of Clostridia bacterium. Lineage (GTDB taxonomy): Bacteria > Bacillota > Clostridia > Lachnospirales > Lachnospiraceae > Laedolimicola. The sequence continues at coordinate 63,721 of CAJTIM010000016.1, read as the reverse complement.
ATATCCATCACGCTCTTGGAAGGACGCATCCGCGCCGCCGCCCCGATAAGGCCGGTCAGCTCGTCTGCGGCAAAAAGAATTTTCTCCATCTCATGCTCCGGTTTCACATCACTTACCAAACCATAGCCATGACTGCACACCGCATGAATCAGCTCGTCTTCTGCGCCGCCTTCTTTTAAAAGCTCCGGAGCCTTCCGGCAGTGCTCTTCCGGATACAATTCAAAATCAATATCATGAAGAAGTCCGGCAATGCCCCAGAAGTCCTCTTCCTCTCCGTATCCAAGCTCCTTTGCATACCAGCGCATAACGCCCTCCACGGTCAGGCCGTGAAGAATATGAAAAGGTTCCTTATTGTACTTCCTAAGCAGCGAAAGCGCCTGCTCTCTTGTCAATGCTGTTTTCATCTTATCTTCTCTCCTATTCCAGTTCCGTAATATCTCTTCCAATACACCCGTATAAAATCAATTTCCAGTCACAAATGCATGTGCCTGTAAATCGATTTGTGCATTGTAAGAGATATTACTGTTTTTATTCCAGTTCCGTAATATTTCTTCCAATACACCCGTATAAAATCAATTTCCAGTCACAAGTGCATGTGTCTGTAAATCGATTTGTGCATTGTAAGAGATATTACTGTTTTTATTCCAGTTCCGTAATATCTCTTCCAATACACCCGTATAAAATCAATTTCCAGTCACAAGTTCATGTGCCTGTAAATTGATTTTACACCCGGAAGCATCCGCCCCCGATAAATTCCCGCACCAAGGAATTATCCGGAATAAAGGAGCTGTCCACGCCCAGGAAATAATCCAGGAACTTCAAAAGACGTTTGGCCTCCAGGTATTCCGGCTCCTCCCGCCCGATTCCGAAAAGCAAAGGCTCCGCATACTGCTTCAATACCGCCAGCTCATAGATCAGCGCGGAGTTGAACATCGCATCCGCTTCCTCCTGATAGGGGAAAATATTTTCATCCTCTCCCCGGCGCACGGAAGGCCACATACTGATCGTCCGGGCCGCTCCTGAGCCTCTTGTCCTGGCATCCCGCACCATTCGGCGGATCAGACGCCCGTCCGTGGTGGGAATCCGGTTATGTTCATCTACATTGAGCTGTGTCAATGCGCTGATATAGATCTTAAACTTACTCTCCCTGGGCAGGCTGTAGGAAAGCTTGTCATTGAGACAATGAATCCCCTCCAATACCAGAATATCCTCGTCTCCCAGAGTCATATAATCTCCGTTGTACTCTTTCTTCCCCAGCTTAAAATTAAAACGGGGAATCTCCACGGTCTTTCCGGACAAAAGCTCGCTCATCTGCTGATTAAACAGCTCCACATCCACAGCCTCCAGGCACTCGAAGTTATAATTGCCATCCTCGTCCTTCGGCGTCATCTCCCGTTCCACAAAATAATTGTCCACGGCAATGGGATGAGGTCTAAGTCCTGCCGCTTTAAGCTGAATGGACAGCCGGTGGGAAAATGTTGTCTTTCCGGATGAGGAAGGGCCTGCAATCATAATAAACTTCCGGCTCCTGTCCTCCGCAATGGTCCGGGCAATCTCCGCAATCTTACGCTCCTGCAGCGCCTCCTGAGCCATCACAAGATCCTGCATACCTCCTCCGGAAATACAGTCATTCAGCTCTCCTACCGTAGAAACCTCAAGCATATCCCCCCAGGAAACCGATTCCTTCATCACCTGGAATACCTTGTGTTGCGGCTTAAAGGGCGGCACGGTATCCGGCTGCTTCTGCAGGGGGAACTGAATCACAAAGCCCACATCATAAAGATAAAGCTCAAAATACTTCAGATAACTGGTATCCGGAACCATATACCCATAGTAATAGTCCTCAAAATTCCCAAGCTTGTAGATATTCACCCGGGAAGCCCTGCGGTAACGGAACAGCTTTTCCTTGTCATACATCTTATGAGCATGGAAAATAGCAAGTGCCTCGTCCGTGTTGACATTTCGCTTTTCAATAGGCATAGCCTGCCCGGCCAGCTCCAGCATTTTTTCCTTGATCCTCGCCAAAAGCTCCTCATTCAAAAGCAGATCCCCTTCCAGGGTACAGTAGTAACCATTGCTTAAGGAGTACTGAACCTGAGCACGATGTATCCTGTCGTGACCTATCACCTTATAGACAGCCTTCATCAAAAGCAGCGTCATACTCCGCCGATAGGTCTGCTGACCGATAAAGGTAGCCGTGGTAAGAAAATCAAGCTCACAGTCTGAACTCAGCTTTTTTGAAAGCTCCTGAAGCTTATTGTTCACAGATACCAGAACAATATCGTAGGGATAGTCCTTCTGGCAATCCTTCGCAATCGTTTGATAAGCAGTTCCTTCCGGATACTCATAAACCTTCCCGTCAATCGTTACTTTGTAATCCATATGTGCCCTCCTATTAAAAGTCGCTGCGCGACAGCACTAAAGGGTAAAGCTGCTTCGGCACACCGGTAATGAGTGAAACTTTTATTCGAAAAAGCACTCATAAAAGTTCCTCTCGTGCGCCTTTACAGCTTTACCGTCCAGCATAAATTATTTCTAATAAATACTTGACATTTCTTAGCCGGACTATTCCAGTTCCATAATCCTAAACCACCAAAAACGGCTGCCTCACCGCCTCCGTATATATGGTAAGCTCCGGAAAATTCCGCTCCACAAAGCTCTTTAGATCCGCAATAAAAATATGCTCAATCCCGTAATGTCCGGCATCAATGACCGCCATACCGCAATCCTCCATGTCAATTCCCGTATGGTGATCAATATCCCCCGTAATCAACACATCCGCCCCAGACATAAGGGCCGGCTTCGCCATGCTCTTCCCCGCCCCCGGCGACAGGGCGGCGATTCTTACTGTCTTGTTCAAATCCCCGAAAACCTTTACATTCGGCAGATGGAACCGCTCCTTCACAAGCCCTGCACATTCCTCCAGGGTCATAGAAGCGGGAAGGCTTCCCACCCGTCCGATCCCTTCCCCGTCAAAAACCTCCTCCAGCACAAAGGTATCCGTAAGCTCCAGAAAAGAAGCCGCAAGCTCCGCCATTCCCATCACATCATAATTCGTATGCATGGCGTAATAAGAAATATTACCCCGAATCAATCGAATCAGCCGTTCTCCCACATAATCATCTGTGGTAACGGATTTGATGCTTCCGAAAATCATAGGATGATGGGTCAGAAGAAGATCCGCCTTCTCCTTAAGCGCCCTGTCAATCACTCCGTCCGTAGCATCCAGAGCAATGTACACGCTCCTTACCTCCTGCTCCCGATCTCCTGCCAGAAGCCCTACATTGTCCCAATCACAGGCATAGATTCTCGGATACCGCTCTTCTATCTTCTCAATCAAATCCTGGCATTTTATCATAAAACTCTGCCCCTCCCATTTAAAAGTCGCTGCGCGGAACATTACTTCACCATTAAACATTCCGCTTCTGCTGCTCAAGAACGCAGCCTTCCAAAGCCTCATTCAAAATCCGTATATCCCTCCGAACAAAATACTCCCGGGCACGCGTCCGCTCTTTTCCCTCCTTCGGAAGCCTCTCAAGAATCTTCTCATTCGTCTCAATCTGCTTCCTCAGATAATTTTCCAGAACCGGAAGGGACTGCTGCAGATCAACCCTCCCGTAACGATATTCCGGCAGGGTATAAGTCCGCCCTTTCCCCTGTACCGCCTTCATCATGGGATAATATTTTCCATCCTCATTTACAATATCCTCACGGATAATCTGCCAGTCATTCCGATAAATCCACTGACGGATGCCTGCAATATCAGACTGGGGCTGCAGGATCAGCTCCCGGACGGAGGAAAGCGCCTCTCTTCCTTCATACAGAATCTTCTCCATCAAAATGCCGCCCATTCCGGCAATCAGAACCGAATCTCCCTCCCCTGCCCTGAGGGCTGTCAGGCCGTCCGAAAGCCTTGTTTGTATGTACCCGATAAGCCCCGCTTCCTCAATATGGCTTTTCGCCCGTAGAAGAGGGCCTTCGTTAATATCCATAGCAATCGCCGAAGGAATCCGCTTTGTCTCACAAAGGCAGATGGGAACATACCCATGATCTGTTCCCACATCCACCAGGCGGTTTCCGGGAGATACCATTCCGGCTAATCGCTCCAATCGTTTTGATAGATTCATAGCTTAGTCCAGATAATCCTTAAGCTTCCTGCTGCGGCTCGGGTGACGCAGCTTCCGAAGAGCCTTGGCCTCAATCTGACGGATACGCTCGCGCGTTACCTGGAACTCCTTTCCCACTTCCTCCAGGGTACGTGCCCGCCCGTCGTCCAGGCCAAAACGCAGACGCAGCACCTTCTGCTCCCGATCTGTCAGCGTACTCAAAACCTCCACAAGCTGCTCCTTTAAGAGCGTAAAAGCCGCGGCGTCGGAAGGCACCGGAACATTGTCATCCTGGATAAAGTCGCCAAGATGGCTGTCCTCCTCCTCACCGATAGGCGTCTCTAAAGACACCGGCTCCTGAGAAATCTTTAGGATCTCCCGGACGCGCTCCACCGGAAGCTTCATCTCCTCCGCAATCTCCTCCGGAGAAGGCTCTCTTCCAAGCTCCTGCAAAAGCTGCCGTGATACGCGGATCAGTTTGTTAATCGTCTCCACCATATGCACGGGAATCCGGATGGTTCTGGCCTGGTCCGCAATGGCTCTCGTAATGGCCTGACGAATCCACCAGGTAGCATAGGTGCTGAATTTGAAACCTTTACGGTAATCAAACTTCTCCACCGCCTTGATCAGTCCCAAGTTTCCTTCCTGAATCAGATCCAGGAAAAGCATCCCTCTGCCCACATAGCGCTTGGCAATGCTGACCACCAGACGCAGATTCGCCTCCGCCAGACGCTTCTTGGCCTCCTCATCTCCCAGCTCCAGACGCTTTGCCAGCTCAATTTCCTCCTCCGCGCTTAAGAGCGGAACCTTTCCAATTTCCTTCAGATACATGCGGACGGGGTCCTCAATGCTGACGCCCTCCGGTACGGAAAGATCGATTTGTTCAACATCGACTTCGTCCTCATCCGTGAGAATAATCTCATCGTCATCGTCGTCGCTGGTAATCCGGAGCACGTCAATATTGTGGGCTTCCAGGTATTCCAGGATTTTCTCGAAATGCTCCGCATCCAATTCCATGTCATGGAAAAAGTCGTTGATCTCCTGATATTCCAGGATATTTTTCTTTTTCTTTGCCATAGCCAGAAGCTCTTTTAACTTCTCCTCAAATTTTACCATGTTTTCTTCCATGTTGTTCCATCCTTCCATAACTTGTTAGTATTTTATCCTTAATCCAAAGAAATATGCAATTTCTCCAATTGACGCCTGCGCCCTACTACCTGCTGCAGGCCAATCATATCGGTTGGGTCCAGTTCTTTTGCCCTCTTTTCCAGAGCATTTTTCAAAACCTTGTAAACCGCTTCCTTCAGAGCCTTCTCCAATTCTTCCTTTGTGTCCGTCTTAAGCTCCGCATTAAAAACGGCCGCCGCCCTGCGCTGCTCCTCGGAATCCTCAAAGGTATTCACAATCCGGGCAGGATTCAGCTCTCCCCTCTCCTGCTGCTCATAAAGCATGCCGGCAATCCGTTCGTAAAGGGGAACCGTAAAGTCCTCCGGCGATACATGACGGCGGATCTCCCGGAAATATACGGGATCGGAGATCATCCAGGTCAGCAGAAGCTTCTGGGAGGCATCGCTTCCGTCCTCCTGCTCCTTTTTGCGTGAGGACACATCCCTTGGGCGTTCCACCGGCCGGACACCCCCCAGAGCAATCCCCATCTGATTGACCTTTTTTTGCAGCGCTTCATAGCCGACATGATACTGCTGCGAAAGCGTCTCTATGTAATTATTCCGCTCCAGCTCGTCCGAAAAACCCAGAAGCTTTCTTGCCATCTGATCAAAAAATGCCGTCTTGCCTGCCGGGTCCTTCAGATTAAAGCCCCGCTCCAAAACCTCGATTTCGAAAAGGAAGCTGCTCTTCGCCTCGTCTATCCGCTGCTGAAAGGCTTCCGTCCCCAGAGCCTTGATAAATTCATCCGGGTCCTTATAGGGTTTCATATTGATCACCCGGACGGAAAGTCCTGCCTCCTTCAAAATGGGAATAGCCCGAAGCGCAGCATTGGTGCCTGCCTCATCGCTGTCATAGGTCAAAAGCACCTCCTGGGTAAACCGCTTCAGAAGAAGGGACTGCTGCGGGGTAAAGGCCGTCCCCAGGGACGCCACCGCCTGGTTAAAACCTGCTTGATGGAGGGCAATCACATCCATATAGCCCTCGCAGATGATCATATTGGACTTCCGGGCGCTTCTTGCAAGGTTCAGACCGTAGAGATTCCGGCTTTTGTCGAAAATCCTTGTCTCGGGGGAATTTAAGTACTTGGGCTTGGCATCCCCCATCACCCGCCCTCCAAAACCAATCACCCGGTTATTGCCGTCCATAATGGGAAACATCACCCGGTTCCAGAACTTATCATAAGCTCCCCGCCGCTCGTCCATCGTAATCAGGCCGGAATCCTTCAAAAGCTCGTCCGAATACCCCTCCTGCTTTAAGTACTTGTAAAGCTGTCCGTTATACTTGCCGGAATAGCCCAATCCAAAGCGGCGGATGGTGTCGTCGGTGAGCGCTCTGTTTCTGAGATACTCGTAGGCATCTCTCCCGCTCTCCTGCTTAAGCTGATAATAATAGAACTTAGCCGCCTTTTTGTGAATCTCCAACAACCGGCCCTTTAAGTCCGCCTGCCGCTTTGCTTCCTCCGAGTACTCCATCTCCGGCAGAGTCACGCCGCAGCGGTCCGCCAGATACTTTACGGTCTCGGGAAAGGTGTAGTTCTCATATTCCATCAGGAAATTGAACACCGTGCCTCCCGCATGACAGCCAAAGCAGTAATACATCTGCCGATCCGGCGTCACGGAAAAGGAGGGCGACTTCTCACTGTGAAACGGGCAGAGTCCAAAGTACCTGCTCCCCTGCTTCCGAAGGCGCACGTAGCCGGATATGACATCCACAATATCATTTTTTAAACGTATTTCCTCTATTAAATCCTCCGAATAATACATGCATTATCACCCATTCCAATCAGGAGCAGTTATTCCGGCCCGTTTTTCCGGCAGCACAGGTCAAAAAGCTTCCCGGGCGTGCAGCCGGCGCAGACAGTGAACACAGGCTTCACTGCTATTTGTGCAACGCCGTACTAGATGCTCCAAGCCTTGGGAATAAAATATTCGTTAAACTTGTAGATCGCATACTGATCTGTCATGCCGGATATGTAATCGCAGACCACAATCTCCTTCTCCTCATGCTCCTGAAAAAGCATATCAAGAAATTCCTCCGACATCTCCCGGGGATGCTCCATATAGTAGGAAAACAAAGCCTCCAAAAGCTCCTGAGCCTTGATCTCCTCGCTTTTTGCCAGGGGATTCGTATACAGGTTCTTAAACATAAAGCTTCTCAAATCCTGCATGGCGCCGCCCACCTCGTCGGACATGCGAAGCTTCCTCTCTTCTTGCGATTCCCCTACCGGTCTTTCCTTAAGCCAGTCCACATTCTGCATCACAATATCATGGATCAGCGTATTCAGCCGTTCCCGGGTGGAATGTCCCAGAATATCCCGGTATTCCCCGGGAATATCCGTCTCCTCCAGAATCCCTGCCCTTATAGCGTCGTCGATATCGTGATTGATATAGGCAATCTTATCCGCAAAGCGCACAATCTGCCCCTCCAATGTATAAGGGCTGCCGTTTGTCCTGTGGTTGCGGATGCCGTCCCTTACCTCCCAGGTCAGATTCAGGCCCTTTCCCTGCTTTTCCAGGCGTTCCACCACCCGGACGCTCTGCTCATAGTGGGCAAAGCCTCTGGAGCACAGGCCGTTAAGCGCTCTTTCCCCGGCATGTCCAAAGGGCGTGTGTCCCAGGTCATGGCCCAGTGCAATGGCCTCCGTCAAATCCTCGTTGAGCCGCAGGGCCTTTGCCACCGTTCTCGCTGTCTGGGCAACCTCCAGGGTGTGGGTAAGACGTGTCCGGTAATGATCTCCTCTCGGGGTCAGAAACACCTGGGTCTTATGCTTCAGACGGCGAAAAGACTTGCAGTGAAGAATCCGATCCCGATCCCTTTGATACACCGGCCGTATATCACAGGGCGTCTCCGGTGCATCCCTTCCCCTGGAATCCCTGCTGAATGCCGCATAAGGACTTAAATACTCCTGCTCCCACTGCTCCGTACTCTCACGAATCGTCATAGGCCGCTCCTTTCCGGAAGGGCCGCTCCCTTCCTGCCAAACCAATGTCATTTCGTTAAGCCGCAAAAATGTGCCGTAAAACTGCCTCTATTATATTTATTCTGCGTCCGCTCTCAATTCCCTCTTTTTTTCTTCAAATTTGGATATTCTTTTTTTCCTACCAGATTTCGACGGATATATGCAAGGGTTTTCGCCTCTCCCTGCCGCGACAGCATACGAAGGAGATACTCCAAAAGAGCCTTTGTCTCCTCGTGGATCACATAGGCTTCCTTTCCCTGCTCATAGTAGGCCAGAGGATGATGCTGATTGTAGGCGTCTCCTTTGTAAATCCGGGAGGCTGCTATGCGGTCCATCATCATCTCCGCCACATATTTTGCAGGCATCTTCATTCCGGCAAGCTCCCCGCCTGCCTGTAAGCTGTAATCAATCCAGTACTCATAATGATGCTTATTCCGCCCCTTGTGATGGAGCCAGGCGGAGGAATAGCCCCTGCTCTCCCGCTCCGCGTTGTTGGGACTTCGATATCCCTGGTAGTACCGGCATCCGGGCACAAACTCCGCCGGAGAATATTTTGACAGATCGTGGGTCAGCCCCTGCCGGTAAAGACCGATTTTAAAACAATATTTCATCACAAGCAGTCTGTGACGGGTGATTGTGCAAAAATGCTTCCAAGCTTTCATATCTCTACTTTCCTGCCAGCACCAGGATCGTGCGCTCCGGCACCGTAACCTTCCGCTGCTCCTCAAGAATCTCCTCCTGTCCCTCCTGGAAAATGCCCTCTGTCCCTTCCAGTCCCGTATCAAGGGCAATCCGCCACTTGCGATCCGCAGGCAGTCCGGGCAGCGCAAATTCATGGGGCATCCAATGCATATTATATGCTACATAAAAGAAATCGTCCTCCACATAATCGCCCGCATACAAAATACCCACGCTTCTGCTGTAATTTTCAAAATCTCCGAACCACGCCTGTTTGCCGTGATAGGATACATCCGGGTAGCCGCAGGAAAGGTAATCCGTCATCTGAAGCTCCCGGGCCTGGTGAAATACGGGATGGGCCTTGCGGAAGGCAATCAGCCCCTTTACAAATTCCAGAAGAGCCGTCTCTGTCTTTCCCGTTTTCCAGGGAATCCAGGATAGTTCATTGTCCTGACACCAGGCGTTGTTATTGCCGGACTGGGAATTGCCCCTCTCATCGCCGGCGTAGATAAGCGGCGTTCCCTGACTCAGCAAAAGGATGGTAAAGGCATTGCGAAGCTGACGGCTCCGAAGCTTGAGCAGCCGTTTTTTCCTGCTTGGGCCTTCCTCTCCGCAGTTCCAGCTGTAATTAACGTCCGTGCCGTCCCGGTTGGCTTCGCCGTTGGCCTCATTGTGCTTCTCATCATAGGTAACCAGATCCGTCAGCGTAAATCCGTTATGATTGGCCATGTAATTGATAACCCCATTGCGCTTAGGGTTGCGTCTTGCCCGGCTTGTTATGGCCGTAAGCTGCCCCTCGTCGCCCTTGAGAAAACGTCTTGCGTCCAGCATAAAGCCGTCGTTGTACTCCGCCAGATTGCGGAAGGCCGGTACTGCCTTTTCCTCATAAATCTCATCCAGGGCAAAGCCCTCGCTGAAAATCTTCGTATGGCTCAAAAGCGGGTCCTGGGCCAGAGCCTCCACAGGCGCGTTATCCCGGTTGATATGTACGCCGTCAATGTGGTATTCCACCACCCAGTAACGGATACAGCCGAGCACCAGAGACGCCTTCGTTCCCTTTGGAAAATAAAATTCCAAAATGATCTCTATTCCGTTTTTGTGAAGCTCCCGGATAAGCTCTTTTAGCTCCTGCACCGGATTGTCCGAGGCGGCATAGGAAGCCTTGGGAGCAAAATAGTACGCCTTGGGAGAATATCCCCAGTAATTGATCCGCGTCTCTCCCCCGTCCAAAGGCGCGTATTTTTTAAGAGCCGGACTGTCCACGGAGGCAAGCTCTGAAAATTCATATATCGGCATCAGCTCAAGCTGATTGATCCCAAGCTCTTTTAAATAAGGGATCTTTTCCTTCAGTCCCGCAAAGGTTCCCTTTGCCTTTACCCTGGAGGTTCCATGCTTTGTAAAGCCCCGCACATGCGCCGCGTAAGCTACAATCTCCTCGTAGGGCAGACGAAGAGGTCTGTCTCCCTCCCAGTCAAAGACGCCCGGGCAGATTCGGCCCCGCAGGACTTCCTCCTTTACGGGCTTTCCGAAGCTCTCCCTTCCTGCTATCCGGCAGGCATAAGGATCTGTGACTACCTGACCGTCAATCTCATAATTATATTCATATCTGTCCGCCGGCAGATCTTTTACCAGCACGGAACGCAGATCTCCATACTGGCCGGAGCCTTCCATAGAGATAGCGGCTTCCGGCTCTTTTCTTCCTTTTCTGTAAAGCAACAAACTGCAGGTTTTTTTATCCGGTACTGCTACTGTAAAACAGGTATCCTCCCCCAGCTTTCGGACGCCTGGACCTTGAAGAATGCCTTCTTTAATGTCATGCTGAATATTCTTGTCCCACTTCTTCATTCAGTTCCTATCCTTTCCGCAATGTTCTGCTTTGTATTGTAAAATGACGATTCTCCCCCTATTATGAAATAATAAAATCGTATTTTTCATTATAGCAGATTTTGTCAGTATTTGACAAGAAATTTCCCGTTCATTTGTAGAAATTTTTTCTAAATTTTCAAAAAAAATGCTCTTTTTACAGAAATTTTAATATTCTGCAAAAAGAGCATTTACCAATGCCGTAATTCTATGGATTTATTCTAAAATCTTTCGAATCCTTTCCTCCATCAGCTCCGCCATTTTGCGGTGGCCTGCCTCTGTGTAATGGATACCGTCTGTCTCATTAACCTCTACCCGATCTCCCGGTTCCAGATAGAACAGATTATACTTTTCGGCAATTTTCCGGTAGTAACCGGGAATCTGACTGCTTCTCTCCTTCATTTTCGGAATCATCTGATCCAAATCCGGATTTCCCACACTGTGGATGGGAACCGGAGCTGTTAAAAGAATCTTTGGAGGCTGAAAATCCGGCCCGGCGTCGGATTTTAAAATAACCCGGACTAAATTCTCCATAGAGGTCCCAATATCAAAGGGCGATACGTGAAACCGGCATTTCAGATCGTTGGTTCCCAGCATAATCACAACCAAGTCCAGAGGTTTGTGGCTGTCCAGGCAGGGAAGGAGATACGTTTTGCCGTTTTTGTAATCTTCAACCGGATCCTCCCATACCGTAGTCCGCCCGCCCAGTCCTTCCTCAATCACATAATATTCCTCACCCAGCATTTTCTGAAGGATTCCTGTCCACCTGACTTCCCTTGGATATCTGGTTATCAGATCCGACTTTAAGCCGTAGGTGTTGGAATCTCCGTAACACAAAATTGATTTCATTGTCATTTGCCTCCTCACCCGTTCCTTACTTTCTTTACTTTTTCTCTGCCGAGAAGTGTATCAAAGGCTACTGCGAGGATTAACACAATTCCCGTAATTACATTTTGGTAGTATTGCCCCACATTCATAATGGTCAGACCGTTGCTCAACATTCCGATAATAAGCGCTCCGAAAAAGGCCCCGGCCATGCCGCCCTTGCCGCCATTGATGCTGACGCCGCCGATAATCACCGCCGTAATTACCTCCATCTCCGTGCCTGTCCCCGAAGCAGGTGCGCCGGAACTGACGCGGCCCATCAGAATGACGCCCGCAATGCCGGAGAGAAAGCCGCTGATGGCATACAGGGATACCAGAATCTTATTTACCTGCACACCGGCCAGCCGCGCCGCCTCAATGTTTCCTCCGATTGCATACACATATCTTCCAAAATAAGTTTTATGAAGGATAAATCCCATAATCAGCACAATGATCAGCATAATGATAACCGGAACCGGAATCTGTCCCACATAGCCCTGTCCCAGAAACACCAGAGGTTCCGGAATATCGTAGATGGGGATTCCTCCGGAAAATATGTAGGCAAAGCCCCGAACCACTGTCTGCATTCCCAAAGTAATCACAATTGCCGACACATTTAAGGAAACAATCAGAAGTCCGGTGAGCAGGCCAAAGCAGGCGGCAATTCCCACTGCCAGAATCACAGAAGGAACATTTCCCATCCGAAACTGCGACAGGAACATCGCGCACAGCACCCCCGTCAATCCCAGCTGGCTGCCTACGCTTAAGTCCATTCCGCCGGAAATAATCACAAATGTCATGCCTGCCGTTAAGATTCCCAGGATGGACACCTGGCGCAGAATGTTAATCATATTTTTCGCAGCAAAAAAATTCTCTGTTGCAAATGTAAAAAACAAAAATACAAATACAAGCATCAGGAACGTGCTGATCTTTTTAATAAATTCTTTGCTTTTTATCCCATTCTTCATGTTTTCAAACTTCCTCCTGCATCCTTTATCCCTGACGCCAGCTCCAAGATCCGCACCTGGCTGGCGTCCTCTTTCGAAAGCTCGCCCGTAATCTCTCCCTCATGCATAACCAGAATCCGATCAGACATTCCCAAAAGCTCCGGCATTTCCGATGAAATCATAATTACGGCCATTCCTTCCCTGGCCAGACGGTTCATCAATTCATAAATCTCCCATTTTGCTCCCACGTCAATGCCTCGCGTCGGCTCATCAAAAATAATAATTTCTGATTTTCCGGCCAGGGATTTTGCCAGAACTACTTTTTGCTGATTTCCGCCGGAAAGATTCTTTGTAAGCTGCTCCATGCCCGGGCATTTGATTTGCAGCCGTTCGATAAAGTCTTTGGCCATGCCCCGATCCTTCCTTGTGCTGATGACCGCCGCTTTGGAAATCTGTTTTACGGCAATAAAGGAAATGTTATCACGTATGGTCATATCCAGCATAACCCCGTGCTTTTTCCTGTCCTCCGGAATAAGCGCCAGTCCCTGGGAAATGGCATCCTTGGGACTTCGTATCCGGACTTGGCTTCCATGTATCCAAACTTCGCCCCCGCTGATGGGGTCCGCGCCGAAAATAGCTCTTGCCGTCTCCGTTCTTCCTGCTCCCACAAGTCCGGCCAAGCCTAAAATCTCTCCTCTTCGCACCTGAAAGCTAATGTTTTTCAGCAGGGCGGGGGTACAGAGATTCCGCACCTCCAAAACGGTCTCTCCGATTTCTTTTTCCACAGTCGGATACTGCTCATCCAGGCTTCGCCCAACCATCATGCGGATAAGCTCTGCCTTGGAGGTCTCGGCGGTCATGCAGGTGTCCACGTACTCCCCGTCACGCATCACCGTTATCCGATCCGATATTTCAAAGATCTCTTCCATTCTGTGGGAAATATAGATAATGGCCGTTCCCTGTTCCCTGAGCCTTTTGATAATGCCGAAAAGCGCCGTAATCTCCCGGCTGGTAAGCGGCGCGGACGGCTCATCCATGATCAGCACCTTTACATTGGCGGAAATGGTTTTGGTAATCTCCACCAACTGCTGATAGGCTACGGTCAAAGTGCGGACAGGAACCGTAACATCCATATCAATTCCGAAGGACCGCATCAATTCCTCCGCTTTTCGATTCATCAGCTTTCGGTCTATCACAGCGCCTTTTGTAAGCTTATTGCCCAGAAAAATATTTTCCGCCACGGACAGCTCCGGCACCAGGTTAAACTCCTGATAGACCACACCAATCCCTAGTTTTCGGGAGAGGGTCGGCGTCATGGCTTCATACTCCCTGCCTTCGTAGAGGATCTTTCCGCCGTTTGGCCGGACGGCGCCGGAAATCACCTTGATCAGCGTTGATTTTCCTGCTCCGTTTTCCCCCATCAGAGCATGGACTTCTCCCGTGCGTACGGTCAGATTCATGTGATTTAACGCCTTTACGCCCGGATATTCTTTTATAATATCTTTTAACTCCAGAATTGCATCCATATTCTGCCTCAATTCTCCTTTTCATCTTTATCCGTCTGCCGCTATCCCTTCGGAATGGGCAAACTTTGTTCGGTAAGGTTGGAATTTTGGGATAAAAAGGGTCAGCTCTTTGTCAGGAAAGAACTGACCCTTTTTATATGCTTTATTTTACATAATCAGAAATATTTTCCGGTGTTACCGCTACTAAATCCTGTACATAATCCTTCTCGAAGTCCTCGCCCCTGATGACTGCAACACATGTATCCACAAGCTGCTTTCCTGTTCCGGACGGGTTCTGATCTACCGTAAACTGATAGATGGTTCCCGCTGAAATCTGCTTCAATGCCTCATCGGTGGCATCCACGCCTGCTATGATATACTGCTCGGGATCTGTCATCTGATTGGATTTGAATGCCTCAAATGCACCCAGAGCCGCACCGTCGCTGACGCCGCATACAACTCTCAAGTCCGGATTTGCCTGGAGGAAGTTTTCCGTGTTGGTCATTCCTTCCGACTGATCCGCTGCGGTGGCATCCGCCACAAATTCTACGTTGGATGCAAATTCCTGAACACCCTCCATGATGCCCCGTTTTCTCTGAATTACGGACTCCATCAGGTCATAGTTGAGCGTCGCCGCCTTGATGGTCTCTTCCGTTCCCCACTTCTCAGCAATCCACTTGCCTACGGCTGCGCCCTGAGTGTAGCCTAATGTATACTCGTCCGCACCTATGTATGCGTCATAGCCCTCTACGGTAGCCGTCAGACATACGACTGCGATTCCCTGTTCCTTTGCTTCCTTGATTACAGGCTTTAAAGCCTCGGAATCTACCGGGCATACAATGATACCGTCCACGCCGGATTGAATAAAATTCTCGATTCCTGCAATCTGAGTCTCCGAAGAATCCTGCGCGTCGTTTACCATCAGCTCCCCGCCCAAGTCAGCAATCTCCGCCTTTGCCGCCTCAATGATACTGATGAAAAACTGTCCGGAGCTATTTAAAACAGAAAGACCAATCTTGTAGCTTCCGTCCTTATCTCCTTCTGCCGGTGCGGAAGCTTCTGCTTCTCCTTCTCCCTCAGCCGCCGGCTCCGGGGGTGCTTCTTCCTTCTTTCCACATCCTGCAAATGTTCCAATTACCATTGCCATACATAATACAATTGCTAATAATCTCTTTTTCACACTGATCCTCCATTCAGGTGGTTTCCCGCACGATCAGATCGCCCTGGAATACCACTTGATCCTTTATCTTTTCTCCGTTAATTTTTGCAATTACAATCTCCGCTGCCGTCTGTCCCAGCTTGCGGGTCGGCTGACTGATTGTGGTGAGCGCCGGTTTGATAAGATCGCTTAGCTGAATGTTGTCAAAGCCCATGACGCCGATTTCTTCCGGGACCTTTATATTCAGGATGTCAAGTCCCTTGATGCATCCGATTCCAATCATGTCAATGGCCGCCATAATCACATCCGGCCGTTCCGCCAGGGATACGTAATATCTGGCCGCATCCTTTCCAAGCTTAATATAATCCGGCTCATTCTCTCTTCTTACTCTGTAAATCCATTTTTCATCTGCTTCCAGTCCGCAGTCCTCAAGCCCTTTCAGGTATCCCAGATACCGCTCCTGAATCACACTGATATCCTCCGTATTGAGAATATAGCCAATCCTTCGGTGACCCTGGTTATAAAGGTAGCGCACGGCGCGGCGAACACTCTCGAAGCCGTCCACATAGACATAGGATACCTCGCTGCAGTCGTCAAATATTTTGTCCATGAATACAATGGGAATCTGCTTAGACACCTTTTTTAAATATTCTGAGACCTCGTCGTTTCGGTGGTAGGTATTGTAAATGATTCCGTCGATGTTCCGCTTTAGCAGCTCCCGGGTGTATTCCACGTCGGATACCGTGTGACGCTCCGTGTTGCAGACAAATACCATGTATCCGTATTTTAAGGCCACATCCTCCACTCCCCGGAACATTTCCTGGTAAAAAGGATTGGTATACTCCGGCACCACCATTGCAATTGTTTTGGTAAATCCGGTGCGCATGCCCTGGGCAAAATAGCTTGGGAAGTATCCCAATTTTTCGATGGCGTCCTCCACAGCCTTTCTGGTAGCAGGCTTTACTGTTCCCTCATTGTTAATTACTCTTGATACCGTGGACTTTGAAACTCCTGCTTCTCTTGCCACATCCAGTATTGTAGCCATTTGTCTCCCTCCATTTATACAAATCTGCATTTTCTCTGTAATTTGTCCGAAATCTTCATTCGTTGATCTTATTATACATGGAAGAGACCTTATTTTCCATACGTTTCATATTTTTGAAACTTTTTGGGAACGATTTCATTTTTGTTTAAAAAAATATGCTGGCATCCCTCCTTCTGGTTTTTAGATATTTTGTATATTGGGAACGTTCCAGTTTCTACTGTAATCATATACTTTCACCATTCCTTTGTCAATATGTTTTTTCTGCTTTCGTAAAATTTATTTCATTATTAATTGCATTACTTCCAACTTTTCTATCACCATTATAATAGAATCTCCAATCCGCCCTACATAAAATAGTTACACTTTTCAAAATAGAAGTGCTGCTCTTTTTCAAACAAACTAACCAGCTTATCCGTTTTTTCTTCTTCCCTATATTCTTTTAGAGCCTCCAGATACTCATTTCTATTTGCATCTTCAACCACAACCGGCACGATACCATTCTTCATACACTCTCTGAAAAGAATCAGTCTGCCTGTCCTGCCATTCCCGTCTTGGAAAGGATGAATACTCTCGTATCTGGCATGAAACTCAGCCAATACGGAAATATTGATATCCTGAGCATTATACCAATCCATTAATAAATACATTTCCTGACTGACATTTTCCGGCCTTACGGTCTGATACATGCCAATCATATTAGGACGCTGCTTATAATCACCAATAGCATATCCATTAGCACGATCTTCAAAAACTCCGGATTTTAACTCATAATGAAATTGCTTTATCAGTTCTTGTGATAATGGCTCGTCCAATGTATCCAACATCTTATTAAACATTAGGAAATGGCCATTCATTTCCTCTACATCCTTTGCTCTGTAATAATCATCTGATTTTGGAAGTGTCCCATGATCAAACAGAGAAGCAGTTTGTTCCTCAGTAAGCGTGCTCCCCTCAATTTTATTTGAATTATAGGCAAGTAAACGCTGCGTATATGCATACACGCCGGATCTGTCAAACCTCTCTCTTTCTATTTTAAATCTTTCCAGAAGGAAATTTATACTTGCCCTTACATCCATCTGCTTTGCTGCAGTCATAACACACCTCTTTTTCGTATCTAAAAACATACTGTTTCTTGTACCTATATTATATGCTGCTATTATGCACAAGTCAATAAAATAACCTGTGCGGACAAATCGGCTCAAAGCCCCGATTTAAAGGCTTTGAGCCGGATTTTTGCAGAGATCCGAAACGGGCCTACTGCCTGAGATAATTATTGATGGTTCTTTGAAGTATTTTCAGACTGCTGTCTACCGTTTTGTCATTTTCCAGAATATTGCTGATCTCGCTGTCCGCCAGAGCTATGGCCTGTTCATATCGTTTAAACTGGGGTTCAATATGCCCCTCCTCAATAACCCGGCCCAGAAGCCTCCCGCTGATAACCGTATCGCCTTCCTCCATATCCTCCTGGACTATGCTTTCCATTTCGCTTGACTGGGTGACGGCCTTGAGGACCGAGGCTCCCTGAGAATAGCGGAAAATCTCTGTCTGAAGCTCCTCGTCATAGGTCAGAAGCTTCAGAAACTCCCATGCCAGCTCCTCTTCCCCGGTGCTGGAGCTGATACCCATTAAAAGAGTCTCCACCTGGGAAAGGTTATCGCCCTTGGTTCCCGCCGGCATGGTTATGCAGTCCCACTGGAAGTTGGCATACCGCTTGATTTTGTAGGGATAAGTCTTGTAAGTCCGGTATTCCGCAAAGGTCAGCGGCATAAATGCCACATTGCCGTTGTTAAAATCCTCCTGAACCACCTTCTGACCCTGGTTCAGCTCATTGAGCTGCCGGATATATTTCACTGACTCTACCAGGCGTTCATCCGTAAAATACCCCTGGGTTCCGTCCGAATCAAAGATTTCCCCTCCATTAGAACAGACCGCGTCCTTCCAATCGTAATTAAAAATTCCGAACTGATCCGGAACGCCGTCTCCGTTGGTATCCTTCGTAACCTTCTCGCAGATAGCAAAGAGATCCTCCCATGTCCAGTCCTGATCCGGCATGGCAATACCTTCCTTGGTAAGAAGCGTCTTATTGACAAACATCAGCGTAGGCACCGTCTCATAGGGCAAGGCATACTGAATGCCTCCATACTGCCCCGTACAAAAAGCGCTGGAGAAATAGCGGTCCGGCTCAAAGGCCGCATCCCGTTCTATAAGCTCATCCAGATTCTTCATCACCCCAAGAGAAGAGAACTGATTAAAATCCGTCCCCAGGACCATAAACACATCCGGCTCCCTGCCCACCAAAAGCTTTCGGGAAAACCACTCGGAATAATCCTCCTTTAAAACACCGCTGTAATAGTGGATACGGACCCCCGGATGCTCCGCCTCAAAGCGGGCAATTGCCTTATCAATGAGTACAAAGCTGTTGGCCGTTGCCACATCCCAATTGCTTCCTGTAAACATACCGAATTCCAGAACAATCTCCTTCTTCCTACTGTTTTGGACAATCAGCAGTGCCGCGGCACACAGCAAAGCCGCCAGGCCTATCCACACTTTTTTATAAACCTTTATATTCCCCATCTTCATCTCCCGGAGGCTGCCGCCTTATCCTGCAGCAGCCCTGTCCGCCCCTGCCTTTCAGTCCTCCGGCGCCTGCTTCGCCGCATTCGTCTGCACCGCCCAGATAGCTAACTGGGTGCGATCCCTTAAATCCAATTTATTTAAAATAGTGCTCAGATAGTTCCTTACCGTTCCGTCTGACAGATTCAGAGTATCCGCAATCTCCTTGTTCGCCGCTCCGGTCCCCACCTGGGCAATAATTTTCCATTCCGTCTTTGTCAGCTCCTTCACTCCCTTATTTCCCACGGGAATCGTATAATCTCCCTGGGCCATCCGGGAAAACAGGCGCAGCACCTTTGTGGCAATATCCGGGTTAATCATGGCCCGGCCGCCGTATACCGTCCGAATGGCATTCTCGAGTTCATCCATTGAAACACCCTTTAAAAGATAACCGCTGGCGCCGAATTTCAGCGCATTATACACATACTCATCATCATCAAAGGTAGTAAGAATGATAATTTTAATCTGCGGATAATTCTCCTTGATAATCTTTGTACACTGAACACCGTCCATCTTGGGCATCCGGATATCCATCAGCACCACATCCGGCTTCTGCTTCCGGACGCACCGGATCACCTCCTGTCCGTCCGCCGCCACATCCGTTACCTCAAGTCCTTCCTTGCTGTCCAGTACAATCTGAAGACTCTGCCGAATCAGCTCCTGGTCATCTGCAATCAAAACTTTAATCATAGCTCTCCCCCCAGCGAATCGGTATATGCGCAGTTACGGTAAATCCCTGGCGCTGCCCGTCAAAGGTCACCGTTCCACGCAGCATTTCGATTCTTTCTTTCATATGCTTTGTTCCAAATCCGCTCTTCATCTCTTTGCAGCCGATTCCGTTGTCACGGATTGTCAGAAGCATCTCCCCTTCGATCCGTTCCAGCGTAATCCAGATCTCCTTTGCCTTCCCGTGGCGGACTGCGTTGGTAATGCTCTCCTGCACCACACGGTAGATGGCATTTTCCTCATCCTCATCAAATTTGAGATGCTTCTCCCCGGTTTTAAAATGAATCCGGACATCGGAAACCTTGCTCATATCCGTAACCATCTTCCGGATAGCCACCTCCAGGCTCAGACGCTCCAGGGAATCCGGCCGAAGCTCATTCACCGATCTCCGGATATCCTGGATTCCCTCCCTGCCTGCCTTTGAAAGCAGAGCCAGCTGCTTTCTTGTCTGCTCCGGCGATACGTCAATCAAAGCCAGACATGCGTCCAGCCCGGTAACAATCCCCGTAAGCGTATGTCCCAAGGTGTCGTGAATCTCCCTGGCCAGGCGGTTTCTCTCCTTTGTCTGCGCCATGTGCTCCGTCACATCCGCATACTCCTGAAGCTGCTCATTGGCTGTCTGCAGCTCATGGTAAAGTCGGTTGACCTCTTCGATGGTACCGCGCTGGACATTGATCACATAGACACAGTAGACAATAAACAAAATAATATTCAGAGACAGCAGTATGTTGTAGATGCTGAAAAGATACTGCTGCGTATTGTAAGAGTAGTACTGAATATAATCGGAAATATTGTAAAGCCGCATATAGATAGACAGCAGCTCATAATCCGCCACCAGATAGCCCGCAATTGCCATTGCTACAAAGGCCAGCTTCATCTTGCCGTCCTTTACATAGGCAATCACGCTGGCAAAGACTAGAAGCAGCAGCCCCTTGTAGTTAAAGTCCAGCAGATAAATCACAACGCTGCACGCGAGCATATCCAGAATCAATGTCGCCACATTCCATTTGTTCGGGATCTCCCTCCAGAGATGACGTACCAGAAAGGTCAGTATGAGAACTCCCATAAAGCCCATGCAGATAATCATATCATTTTGGGGATTTTCCGGAAAAGAATCTATCGCATTTAAAAACTCCCGGGCATCATAATTGCCGATAATTTTTCTGGTTGTCACATAGATAAGCACACAGATAGCCACAACACAAAAAACATTTAAAATCAGCATTGCTCCCTGAAGCAGCGTTACAAAGCGTTCTTTACTGTCACTCATAATTATTATTCCGGTTCCGCAAGCCCCGGGCCGCACATCCCTCTGAGAAGAATTTCCGGCCGCTTAATACATGCGTCCGTAAATCCTTCTATGTGCTGTCCGGGCCTTGCTGTTTTATTGCCTTCTATTCCAGTTCCGCAAGCCCCCGACCGCACATCCCTCTGAGAAGAATTTCCGGCCGCTTAATACATGCGTCCGTAAATCCTTCTATGTGCTGTCCGGGCCTTGCTGTTTTATTGCCAGCCATTAATTTCATAGGCGTTTAGGTTTTCCCTGGTAATCATGTAAGGCTCAATGCTGATATAGGGTTCGATTTCCGCCCCATTCAGATAATCATAAGCCTTCTTTACTGCTACCTCGCCAATAGTCTTGGGGCTCTGAGCGCTGGTTCCCGACACGGCTCCAAGCTCTAACATGGCCTTAAAATCCGGCGAGCCGTCAATCCCGTAGATCAAAACCCCTTCCTCTCTGTGATATTGCTGCAGGGCTGCCAAAGCTCCCAGGGCGCTTGGATCGTTTCCTCCCAGTACGACATTAAACTCCATATCCTTTTTGAGAAATTCCCCTATCACATCCGCCGACACCTCAAATTCTCCCGCTCCTGCCTGGGTATACACCACCTGGTAGCTGTCATTTCCCTCAATGGTATCCAGAAAGCCCCGGACGCGGTTTGTAATTGAGGTCTGTATGGGATTGTCTATGATCACAATCCGCGCGCTGTCCACTCTCTTCATCATGTCCTCTGCGCAGAGAACGCCGGCCCGATAGTTGTCTGTCTCAATGACAGTAACCACATATTCCCTGTCCTTTACGACAGTATCCACGTTAATCACCACAACGCCGGCCTCCCGGCATGCCTCCAGGGCAGGCTCCACCTTCTCCCAGTCCACCGGATTTAAAAAGAGCACTTCGATCCCTTCCTCAATCATCTCCATGATCTGGGCATTCTGCCTTTCCTGATCTTGGTTTGGGTCTCTGGATATGAGAATATCCCCGTTTCCGGAGACACCCTCCTCTATGGCTTCATGGAGCACGTCAAAGTACGGATTGTTCCTGGTCATATAGGTGGCGCCGAAAACCCGGGGAGTATGCTCTTCTTTATTGTCCCGCATCATCCCGCAGCCTGTCAAGATGCAAAATCCAACCAGAAATCCAATTGCTAAAGTACTTTTTTTCATCTTCTTCTCCATTACAAAAGCCTCCTTGGCCGGAAGGCCGCAGAGACTTTTGGTATAAATCGGTACTTTTTATCTTCCTGCCTTTTTATTCCGGATGAAGTCTACATATACCGCAAGAAGGATAACCAAGCCCTTAACGATATACTGCCAGTTGGAATCTACTCCTAACAGGTTCAGGCCGTTGTTCAGTACGCCGATGATCAGAACGCCGATCAAAGTGCCGCCGAGACGCCCGGAACCGCCGCTCATGGAAGTACCACCTACCACTACCGCCGCAATGGCATCCATCTCTGCGCCGTCTCCTGCCGTGGGCTGGCCGGAATACAGACGGGAAGCAACCACCAGGCCTGCAATACCGGACATAATGCCCGTGTAGGTGTAAACAATAAATTTTACCTTCTGCACATTGATACCGGAAAATTTTGCCGCCTGTGCGTTGCCGCCCACCGCATAGATATGTCGTCCCAGCTGTGTCCGATTAATCATAAACGCCGCGATGATAAATACAATAATCATCAAAATGACAGGCGTCGGCACCGGGCCAACATAGCCGGCTCCCGGAAACTTGAATGTATCTGTCATACAGCGGATGGGAGAGCCTCCGGTAAGCACCAGGGCGATTCCTTTGGTAATGTTCATAGATGCCAGGGTCACAATAAAAGGCGGAATATCCGTCTTGCAGATGACAAAGCCGTTGAACATACCTACAAGCGCTCCCACGCCGATAGCCGCAAGAAATCCCACAATCTCGGGAAGGCCGAAATTGATCACGCAGCCTGCCGCCACAACGCCGGAAAGTGCAATCACAGAACCAACCGAAAGTTCAATGCCTCCTAAGATAATGACCATAGTCATACCAGTGGCTAAAAATAAATTGGATGCGTTCTGACGAAGAATATTGAACACATTCTTCGGCGTCAGAAATGTAGCCCTTGTGGTGGGGAACACAACCAAAAAAATACACATTACCAACAATGCAATTATAATACCAATATTATCCTTGAAATATCTGACAATTCCATTCTTTAATCTGGCTGCCATAGCTTCTCCTCCTTCACTTCGCTCTTACTTTGCCGCAAGCTGCATGATCTTTTCCTGAGTAACGTCCGCATGATCCAGGCATCCGGTAACACGGCCCTCATTCATAACATAAATCCGGTCGCTCATATTGATAATTTCCGGCAGCTCGGATGAAATCATAATGATAGACATTCCCTGTTTTACCAGTTCGTTCATAATCCCGTAAATTTCCGCCTTTGCGCCTACATCCACGCCGCGGGTAGGCTCATCCAGGATTAAAATTTTGGGAGCTGTGGCAAGCCAGCGTCCGATCATAACCTTCTGCTGATTTCCGCCGGAGAGATTGCCGATAATCTGCTCCTGGCTCGGTGTCTTTGTTCCCATCATATCAATGTATTTCTGAGTGATCTCTTCCTCCTTTTTCACATTCACCCTCAGATTTTTGATAAATTGGGAAAGAACCTCAATGGTGGAATTAAAGCGCACGCTCTGCACCTTGTAGAGTCCTTCCTCCTTCCGGCTCTCGGGAACCAGAGCGATTCCGTATTTTAACGCGTCTATGGGAGATTTAATCTGCACCTTCCGGCCCTCCACAAAGACCTCGCCGGACATATGGTCTGCCAGCCCGAATACTGCCTTCATGGTCTCGCTTCTTCCCGCACCCACCAATCCTGCAAAGCCGATAATCTCTCCCCTTCGAAGTTCAAAGGTGGCATCCTTTGCCATCTTATTATCTGAAATGTGCTCACACTTAAGCACTACCTCCCCCGGCTCCAGATAATCCCGTGTATAATAATTGGTCAGCTCCCGCCCAACCATCATGGCAATGAGTTCATCCTTTGTCGTCTCCTTCACCACCTTGGTTCCGACGGTCTCCCCGTCACGCATGACAGTTACCCGATCACAAATCTCTTCCAGTTCACTCATTTTATGAGAAATATAGATAATGCCCACGCCTTTTTTCGTAAGGGCACGCATAGTCTCAAACAGGAAGCCCACTTCCTTGTCCGAGATGGATGAGGTCGGCTCATCCATAACCAAAATTTTAGAATTAAAGGAGATTGCCTTTACAATCTCAACCATCTGCTGCTGCGCAATGGTCAGATGTTCCACCAGCGTATCCGCATTGATGTTCATCTCATACGTATCCATAAGCTTCTGTGCTTCCTCTGTCATCTGCTTACGGTTAATATTCATTTTGCTTCCCGGCTCGCGGCCCAGAAAAATATTCTCGGCAACGGTCATATAGGGAACCAGAACCAGTTCCTGGTGCACTATGGAAATGCCCGCCTCCCGTGCCGCCACAACACCGTTGATGGCCGCCTTTTGGCCGTCTATGTAGATCTCTCCCTCTTCTGCATGGTAAATACCACCCAGTACTTTAATCAGAGTGGATTTACCGGCGCCGTTCTCCCCCAGAAGCGCATGTACTTCTCCGGCCTTTAACTGCAGACCTACATTCTGAAGGGCCTTGACACCGGGGAAGGATTTATGGATTCCTTTCATTTCAAGTAAATACTGTTCACTCACGCATCGCCACCACCTGTCTTTTAAAACTATCACATCGGAAATAGAATACTTGGCAAAAGGGCTTTGCTCCGTCTATGGACCAAAGCCCTCTTTTTTCCTGTTTTATCAGTCACTCAATTTCTTATCAGCGTTTTGCCGCCTTCTTCTTACTGCCATCCGTCCAGACCGTAGTCGCCTACATTGTCAGAGGTGATAAGGAAAGTCTCAATGGGGATAAAGGCTTCTACTTCCTTGCCGTCCAGCCACTCGTATGCGGTCTCGGCAATGGTCTTGCCGATGGTGATGGGAGACTGTGCTCCCGTACCTTCCAGTATGGTGTCCTCAAGAAGCTTCTTCACGTCAGGAGAACCGTCCACACCGTAGATAAGCGGGGTTACGCCGGCTGCGTCTGCCGCTGCGTATGCACCGAGAGCCGTGGGATCGTTGCCGCCGAAGATAGCTACTACATCAGGATGAGCGGTCAGAAGGTCAGTTGCCTTCTCATTTGCCACCTGCTGATTTCCCTGGGCATCCTGCTGTCCTACTATATTGAAGGTTACGCCGGAATCCTCGATAGCCTTCAAAAAGCCGTCGGTTCTGTCAGTTACGGACTGCATGGTCGGAGAGTCAAGCACCAGAATGTCACCGCCCTCGGGAACCTTCTTTGCCAGATCCTCGCCGCATACATAGCCTGCATTGTAGTTGTCGGAGCCTGCATAGGATACCAGATAGCTCATATCGCCAACCTGGGTGTCAAAGCCGAACATCGGAATGTCTGCTTCCTTCAGTGCATCCAGCGCCGGAATAATGCCGTCCGCATCTACCGGATTTACAAACATAATCTCAACGCCTCTGGAAATCAAGTCCTCAATCTGATCGATCTGAGTGTTGGAATCATTGCCCGGGTCTACCGTAAGCAGTGTATCGCCGTTAGCCTCTACTACCTCGCGGATAGCTCCCTCAAGCGCTACGAAGAAGGGATTTGTTCCGTCCATACAGGTGTAGCCGAATACGCGTCCGCCGCTCTTTGCAGGCGCCTCCGCATCGTCTCCCCCATCCTCTGCCGGCGTTTCTGCCGGAGCTTCCTCTGCAGGCGCCTCCGCCGGAGCTTCTGCCGGCTTGCTTCCACATCCTGCTACCGCTGCTGCAAGCATTGCGGTACACAACAGTGCGCTAAGAATTTTTTTCTTCATTTTAAAATCCTCCCTTGAAAATTTTTTCTTTGTTACAGTAATTATCATAAAAAATTTTCGGTTTCCGCGCACCTGTATTTTGTAATAAATTCTCTATGACATTTGTCACTTTTTAACGGCGGATGTTCCGCAAAAGCCAAAGACCCCATAGCCGCTGCCGTGGAGTCTTTGACTTTACATTCCGTTCACCCGGCCGCAGCAGAATCTTTTTGCGCGGCGGAACGGTTTTTGTCTCTTCTCTTACTCTAAATCTTTCTCCTGTTCCTGACTCTTCCCTTCTTCCCCGGACTGTATTTTTTCCATTTCTTCCTTTCTTTGCTTCCTTTTTCTTCCAAAGAAGGGCTTCTTCCATATCAGCTTTCTCACAAGCCGTACCGCAACCACAATTATAACGGCCCATATAATAAGATAGGGCAGAGAACTGATAAACCAGATGGCAAAGCTGCGAAGATCCCGGCCGATGTCATAGAAATTGTCGGACAGACGGATTCTGATTTCCTGGAAGAAGGTCAGCTCTTCCACCACCGGAGCCACACGCTCTACCTCGCGGATGTCAATGTCCACCGTACTGTAGCTTACCTGGTTGTCAAAGGTCCTAAGAGTGGAGCCGTAGGACTGAAGCTCATAGCGCACCTGGGAAAGACGGCTCTCGATGGTGAGAATATCCTCCATAGATTCAGCCTTTTCCAAAAGCTCCAGAAGACGCGTCTGCTCGGTTTCCAATGCCTTTTTATGGCTTTCCACATCCACATACCGAAGAGTGATGTCCTCAACGGACTCGCTTTTATTCGTTACGTTGCCAAGCTCGCTGACCACAGTTACAAAGCCGTCCAGCTTGTCAGAGGGAATCCGCAGCTTCATCCACGCGCGGCGGCTCTCATACAAGCTGTAGTAACTGCTTCCGGAAACTTCGGAGCTTTCTATGTATCCGCCCAATTCCTCTACCTTGCTGCGGATGTTTTCCAAAAGGGGATCAAATTCCTTTGTCTCCATGCTCATAGAGACGGTTTTGATCAGCTTCTGGGCAGTCGGGGCAATGCTGTCGATTCCTGCGGTGGAAGATATGCCGCCTCCGCCCTCCTCCGCTGCGTAATCATCTTCCGCCGGAGCCTCCTCTGACTCATATTCCGCAGATGTATTATCATAATATCCCGCATCATAGCTTTCCTCTGACATCGACGGTGCGGAAGCAGGCGCCGTATCCGCATACTTTGCGCCGCAGCCGCTTAAAATTAAGATGCCTGCCGCTAATAAGGCAATTCTTCTAATATCTTTCTTTATATCCTTTCCCATATTTTTCCTCCTATTTGAAGTCGCTGCGCGACGGCACTAAAGGGTAAAGTCGCTTCGGCGCACCTGTGATGAGAGTAACTTTTATTCGAAAGGGCACTCATAAAAGTTCCTCTCGTGCGTCTTTGCGACTTTACCGTCCGGCAAAAAAATTATCTAAATCGCTTGACATTTCTTAGCTGGACTATTAAAAGTCGCTGCGCGACGGCACTAAAGGGTAAAGTCTACTCCCATGTCTGTTCCAGCGCTTCCTCCAGATCCTCCTCCGGATTTTCGAAGCGGAACTGCGAGCACAGGATCAGACCGTCCAGGTAGGTGACTACCCGGTACATCTCTGCATCATAATCAAACTCATAGTTATCCGGAAAAATCTCTTCATCCTGAGCCATGCCCGGCTCAAGGCTTACCAGACGGCGCTCTTCCTCCTCCGTAGGCTTTTCCTTCGGCGGCACGAGATACCAGGCGCCGTCAATGAGTACCTCCAGATCCATAGAGGCATAATAGTAAATCGGCCGTTCGTCCATATTTCCAATCGTTACCTTGATGCTCTCCGCATCCCGTGCAATCACAGGGCTGTTCACAAGAGTTTTCACAGTCTCCGTTTTTTCCTGAAGTCTCTGATTGTCAGCCAGGAAAATCCTGCCGCCCATGTATTCCACGCTCTCGGGCGCCTCGGCCTCGCCGGAATCTCCCGCCAAAGCCTCGTCCGGTTCTTCCGCTCCTCCTGCCGCAGTATTCTGGTCCGCTCCCGCCTCCTCAGACGCAGGAGCTTCGGCTTCTGTCTCTGACGGAGCTTCCGCCGGGGCGGACATATCCGTACTGCTCTTCGAGCCGCTTTTTGATACCAGAAGCAATCCTCCCGCAAAGACTCCCGCCACTACAAAGAGCACAAGAATACAAGCCGCCACCCGGTTAAAGCTGTAAATAAATTCTTTTCGGTGAATGGTCCGCCGCTCCGGACGGCCCTTGGTCTTTAAAAGCTTTTCCATGTACTCCCGAAATTCTTGGGAGAAGGTATGCATACGGGCAATCTCACACTCCGGGGGAATGAAGCTTAACTGCTCCTCCATGCAGGCGTCCAGCGCTTCCTTCAAAAGCTCTTCTTTTGCGTCTAAGGCTTTGTCTTTTTTATCGCTTCCCGGCACGGCCTGCCACCTCCTTTTCCAGCATTTCCTGAAGCTTCTTTCTTGCACGGTAAAATCTCACATTTGCCAGCTTGGGGGAAATATTCAGCAGCCCGGCAATCTCTGTGTCTGACATCTGATGCAGATACTTATACTCGAATACCACGCGGTATGCCTCGTCAAGCTCTAAAATACAGGATATCAGATAATCATAATTTTCTTTTGTAATATACTGGTCCAAAATGTCCGAAGATGGGTCCGGTATCTCAAGGCTTATGTCCTCCGAAGAGCAGGTTTCCGCTTTGTTTTTGCGCAAAATGTCAATGGCTTTGCTCTTTACGATAGTCATAAGAAACTTCTTCGTCCTCGGACTGTCCACGTTCTCTACCTTATCAAGATGCCTGGTGAGAGCCAGAAATGCCTCCTGCACCGCATCTTCCGCCAAATGGGCATCTCCAAGAAGCTGATATGCCACATACCAGCAGAACTGCTGATACTGTTCATAAATAAGAGTAAATTTGTCTTTTTCCTCCTGGGTGTCCAACATGGATAAGTATAAAAGCATCTTAAGGGTCCCCCTCCCCTGCAAAATACGCGTCTTTTGCTTGTCTTTTACATATATAATAACGTATGTGAATTAGGAATTACTACAGAAAACATTAAATCTTTTTTAAAAATTCTCTTAACCTATTATAATGGAAGAAAGATTCGTTTCCAACAAAAAATCACTTTAAAATGATTTATTTTTACAAAAAAGTCATTCCAAAGTGATTTTTATTATTTTTATACGAAATATCCCTTTCAAACAGATGCTTTTGGCAATCCTTTTATACGCGGATAAAAGCCCCGCCCGTAAGGATAAGTCCTATAATGCATCCGTACTATAATTCGGCGCCTCTTTCGTAATATGAATATCATGAGGATGACTCTCTTTCAGAGAAGCAGCCGAAATCTTGATAAACTTTCCGTTCTCCTTCAATGACTCAATGCTCGGCGTTCCGCAAAGCCCCATGCCGGAGCGCAGGCCTCCCAGGAGCTGGAAGATGGTATCCTCCACGGTCCCCTTGTAAGCCACACGCCCTTCCACGCCCTCGGGAACAAGCTTCTTTGCGCCCTCCTGGAAGTAGCGATCCTTGCTTCCGTTCTCCATAGCGGAGATGGAACCCATGCCGCGGTAAACCTTGTATTTTCTTCCCTGGAACAGCTCGAACTCGCCCGGCGCCTCGTCACAGCCGGCAAAAATGCTTCCCATCATGCAGACATTGGCTCCCGCCGCAATGGACTTGGTAATATCGCCGGAATACTTGATACCGCCGTCGGCAATCACAGGAATCCCGTATTCCTTTGCCACCTCATAGCAGTCCATAATGGCGGATACCTGCGGTACGCCGATTCCGGAAACCACACGGGTCGTACAGATAGATCCCGGCCCGATGCCCACCTTTACAGCATCGGCTCCCGCCTCAATGAGATCACGGGCAGCCTGTCCCGTAGCAATATTGCCTGCGATCACGGGCAGCTCAGGATACGCCTCTTTAATCATCTTCAGACAGCGGATCACATTTGCGGAATGTCCGTGGGAGGAATCCAGAACAATCACATCCACCTGCGCCTTAATCAAAGCCTCCACCCGCTCCAGAACGTTGCTGGTAATGCCCACGCCGGCGCCGCAGAGCAGACGGCCCTTTTCGTCCTTGGCGGACATGGGATACTTGATCTGCTTCTCAATGTCCTTGATGGTGATAAGGCCCTTCAGATTAAAGTTATCGTCTACAATCGGAAGCTTTTCCTTTCTCGCCTTTGCCAGAATCTTCTTGGCTTCCTCCAGGGTAATGCCCTCCTTTGCCGTAATCAGGCCCTCGGAGGTCATGGATTCTTTGATTTTCTTTGTGAAATCGGTCTCGAACTTTAAGTCGCGGTTGGTTATGATGCCCACCAGCTTCTTGCCCTCGGTAATAGGAACGCCGGAAATCCGGAACTTGCCCATAAGCTCGTTGGCCTCTGCCAGTGTATGCTCGGGAGAAAGATAGAAGGGGTCTGTGATGACGCCGTTTTCAGAACGCTTTACCTTGTCCACCTCCTCGGCCTGGGCCGCGATGGACATGTTTTTATGAATAATACCGATACCGCCCTGTCTTGCCATAGCAATCGCCATGCGGTGCTCCGTTACCGTATCCATACTTGCACTCATCATGGGAATATTCAGACGCACGGTCTTTGTTAAATACGTTGATAAGTCAACCTCATTGGGAATTACCTCCGAATAGGAAGGTACTAACAGCACATCGTCAAATGTAATGCTCTCACCAATAATTTTACCCATTCTTCTCTCTCCTCTCGTGTCTATTGTAACAGCCCAAACAACGAATCTGTTACTGTTTATCAGTTTTCATTTTGTTTATATTAATTTCCTATATTAGCGAAAAGAGAGGTTAATGTCAATACAATTTCTTACAAAATTCTAACAAAAAAGTGACCCGAAGGCCACTTTTTTGACTTGTTTTTATTACACGGACATTTGTCTTTACAGTACAGGCTTTTAATTACATCATACCGCCCATTCCGCCGCCTGCGGGCATTGCCGGAGCTTCCTCCTTGATGTTTGCCACACAGCTCTCGGTGGTTAAGAAGGTAGACGCCACGCTGGTTGCGTTCTGCAGGGCACTTCTGGTAACCTTTGCCGGGTCGAGAATACCTGCCTCTACCATGTTTACATATTCCTCATGAAGTACGTCGAAGCCTACGCCCGGCTCGCACTCTTTTACCTTGTTGATAATTACGGCGCCTTCCAGTCCGGCATTTGCCGCAATGTGGAACAGCGGGGATTCCAGAGCCTTCAAAATCACCTTTACACCGGTCTGCTCGTCGCCCTCGGTAGTGTCAAGCAGCTTCTCGATCTCCTTGGTTGCATGGATATATGCGGAGCCGCCGCCTGCAATGATGCCTTCCTCTACGGCTGCTCTCGTAGCTGCCAGAGCATCCTCCATGCGGAGCTTTGCTTCCTTCATCTCGGTCTCGGTTGCAGCGCCCACACGAATCACTGCCACGCCGCCTGCCAGCTTTGCAAGGCGCTCCTGGAGCTTCTCGCGGTCAAAGTCAGAGGTCGTCTCCTCAATCTGAGCACGGATCTGGCCGATTCTCTGATCAATCTCAGCCTTGTCGCCTGCGCCGTCTGCGATGATGGTGTTCTCCTTCTGAACCTTCACGGACTTCGCAGTTCCGAGCATATCCAGAGTAGCCTCCTTAAGCTCAAGACCAAGCTCCTCGGAGATTACCTGTCCGCCGGTCAGAATCGCGATATCCCGGAGCATCTCTTTTCTTCTGTCGCCGTAACCAGGCGCCTTTACACCAACTACGGTGAAGGTTCCGCGCAGCTTATTCATAACGAGAGTAGTCAGAGCCTCGCCCTCGATATCCTCCGCAATAATCAGCAGCTTGCGGCCGGTCTGTACAATCTGCTCCAAAAGGGGAAGAATCTCCTGGATGTTGGCAATCTTCTTGTCAGTGATCAGAATGTAGGGATCGTCAAGATTTGCCTCCATCTTCTCCATATCCGTTGCCATATATGCGGAAATATATCCGCGGTCAAACTGCATACCTTCTACCAGGTCCAGTTCGGTCTTCATCGTCTTGGACTCCTCGATGGTGATAACGCCGTCCTTGGAAACCTTCTCCATAGCGTCCGCTACCATATTGCCCACCTCATCGTCTCCTGAGGAAACAGCCGCTACTCTTGCGATCTGATGCTTGCCGTTTACCTTGCTGCTCATACCTGCAATGGCTTCAACTGCCGCGTCGGTAGCCTTCTTCATACCCTTTCTCAGAACAATGGGGTTCGCTCCTGCCGCCAGGTTCTTCATGCCCTCATGAATCATAGCCTGTGCCAGTACGGTTGCGGTTGTGGTTCCGTCGCCTGCTACGTCGTTGGTCTTAGTAGCTACTTCTTTTACAAGCTGAGCGCCCATATTCTCAAATGCGTCCTCAAGCTCGATCTCCTTTGCAATGGTAACACCGTCGTTGGTGATCAGGGGAGCGCCGAACTGCTTGTCAAGAACAACGTTTCTTCCCTTCGGTCCCAGAGTTACCCGAACAGTATCCGCCAGTTTATTCACACCTGCTTCCAGTGCGGTTCTTGCCTCCACACCGTATTTAATTTCCTTTGCCATTTTAAAACTCCTCCAGTCTTATTTGTTATGCTTTCCTTTCGGTATTATCGACCTGCCTCAAAAGGCTTATGCTGTCAATACACGCTTTATTCTACAATTGCAAGGATGTCGTTCTGCTTCACAATGATAAACTCTTCGTCGCCGAGCTTCACCTCATTGCCCGCATACTTGGAATAGATAACCTTATCGCCTTCCTTCACATGCATGGTAACTTCTTTTCCATCCACCATTCCGCCAGGTCCTACTGCGATAACTTCTGCCTGCTGCGGCTTTTCCTGGGACTTGCTGGCCAGAATAATTCCGGATGCCGTTGTCTCTTCTGCTTCAAACTGTTTCAGTACAACTCTGTCGCCTAATGGTACTAATTTCATTTCTATTCCTCCTTGATTCTATTGTTGTCGTTTTCTTTATTAGCACTCACCAAGATCGAGTGCTAACTTACGGGTATTATATTAATGCTTTCCATTTTATTTGTCAACACATTTTATGAATTTTTTATATTTTTAAGATTTTAAAAATTTTTCGAAAGAAAAAGAGATGTCTTTCTCTGTGACATCCCCTTTTCTTATCTCAGCTTTACAGAACTATTTCCACGGTCAGCCCATACTTTTCCTTCACGGCTTTTAAGGGGCCGGACTCCGTAAATACATCTTCTACGCCTATCCGCCTCAGCGGTGCATGAGCCGGCATATCGCAGATAGTCTCCGCTACCAGTCCGCCATCTCTCCCTGCTGATTGAGCGCTTGGCAGTTGCTGTCCATATAATTCTTTTTCCCGAAAGGAACATAATTTTCATCCGGCAGAATCAGATTCCCGTTTCCGAGATCCGGGAATTTCTTTGCGATTTCTTTCAGAACCTCCCACTTGTCCCGATTTTGTACTTGCTTCAAATTGTGAATAATCTACCACTTTTATTTCCTCGTCCTACTTTTGATTCTGACAGTTTTCTATTTCTTTATGATTATCTCTTTTGGCGCTATCGCCTTTTTTATTGTTCTTCACAGATTCTCTCTTCTCTTTAT
Source organism: Clostridia bacterium (assembly GCA_910576325.1). Taxonomy (GTDB): domain Bacteria; phylum Bacillota; class Clostridia; order Lachnospirales; family Lachnospiraceae; genus Laedolimicola. The sequence continues at coordinate 30,317 of CAJTIM010000016.1, read as the reverse complement.
TTCATTGGAAATTCCTTCTGCAATTCTCTGTGCCAAACTTTCCTGATAATCATCATCCAGCAGCTTTTGACTCTCAGAATAATTTGAGAGAAATCCCATTTCTACCAAAACAGCGGGCATTTGCGTGTTTCGCAAAACATAATAGCCCTCTGTTTTTGCGTACCTCGTTTCAATATCCTCACTTAGCGAAACTGCGTTGATGATACTTTCTGCATATCCTTTGCTTTCTGTCGCATTTGAATTGTTGTAATAACATTCCAAACCAGCTATCTGGGCACCCTTCTCATAATAATTGCAATGAAGACTGATAAAAAAATCTGCATTGGAGGCATTTGCAACGGAAGTACGCTCTGCAAGGCTCATATTTTCATCGGAGCTTCTGGTCAGGATAACTTCTATATTGTCATTCTCCAGAATAGCTTTCAGCTTCAGCGCAACCGAAAGGTTAATATCCTTTTCTACTGCCTTGCCGCTGACCGTACCTCCGTCACTTCCTCCATGCCCTGCATCCACGACAACACAAAACCCCGGGGCATTATTCTCTGCTGAAGCAACAGGAACAACATCGCTGCCTGCGTTTCTACCTGTGTATATATCCGTGTATTTATTTACCTTTTCATCTTCCTTTGTAAATCTCTCGTATATGTAAAGACATCCGCAAGCCATAAGTATCATCATTATAATTGGTATCAGTATAACGATTGCCCTCAGCAGATACGCAATCATAAGCCGCTTCATCTTTCTCTTTCTGAGTTTTTTCCTCTTTTGGTATTGTTTCCTGTTCATTGCCGCATTTGTTCCTCAATCTGGAATAAGTCAACACCCCGCGGGAATCAATGGCTTTTTGGTAAAGCGATTTCCTCACCACTTTCTTTTGATAACACATAAATATTTTCTGTATCACAGGTAACAGACATTGCAGGTATATGACTGATCAATTCCTTGTTATTCCCGTCCTTGCCGCAGGAATACAAGTCTCCGCCGTCCGTTCTGGAAATATAATAGATTGACTGCTCATCCATGCAGAAATCATATGCAGCTATATTTTCATATGTGTAAGTTTCATTACCGGAAACGTCATATCTTGTTAAAACCCCCTGTTCATTTTTGTAAAAGATGCTTTCCCCATCGAATGAAATATTTCCGTTTACAGGAATGTCGAGCTTTACAGTTTTTCCGGTATACCGGTTTACTTTTGTTATGCCGTCATTGCCAATGAAAAACAGGTTATCGTCATTCAGGAAAAAAGCGTGGTGAAAATCCAGGAACTTCCATTTATCCCCCGTTTCATAGTCAATGCCCAAAAGAGAACGCCCGGAATTCGTCATCTGCTCAAAGATTGTTTTTTCCTCAAAGGTATTCAGATTCAGCTCTACAACCGACACTTTCGTTATATTGCTGTTATAGTTTCCCACCCGGTTGACATAGCTTTCCATAACCGATGTGGTGTAATACAGATATGGCGGACACACATAAAACGCACATATTTCTTCTTCATCAGAAAATACCCCAAACATAGGAGAACGTGCTAAAGGATATGTTTCCCCCGTGGAAGTATTTTTGAGAGAATAATCAAAATCCCCTGCATCTTGTATGATTTCATATCCCATACAGTCATACCCTGCCGATGAATTATAGACAACGCTTCCCGTTTTTCCACGGCCTGAACATCCCGTCACTGCCAATGCCAGGCCAAACATGACAACGAAAGCCGCCCCACGCTTCTTTTGCCCTGATTTCATCAGCCATCTGTTAGAATTGCGCCGTAAAATCCAGACAACGGCCAAAGTACACAAAAGCACGGATACAAAGAGCAAGGTCAACAGCGTAACCGTACCAACCTCCGCAAAAACAATTTTCTCATCACCCGTCAGGGCATCGCTCATAACAATATCCCCTGCGAAAAAATCTGTTCCAAGCAGAAACGGCAGCGGCAGAGGCAGACGGTAAATGCCGGTTTTTGATAAGCCTATATAGGGAATCATCACGGACACCGCACCAGTCAGCAGGGTGACCGCATATTTTTTTGCTAAAACGGAAATAAACATCAGGAGTATCGCAAGAAACACACCGCCAAACATCCGGAGCAGCCCTATTGATACATATCCCTCCAGCAGCGACATATCCTTGCTGCTGTCTGCAAAGTAACGAATACTCTGAATCGGATAATCCCCATCCGGCAGTCCGTATTTGAACCTGTAAAATCCGTATTCAATAAGCGAAATGCAAAGCGACAGGAAAAGAACGGCCGTGGTAATAATGAGCAGCTTATACAGAGCGCTTTTTCGCCCCTCCCTTGCAGTCAGGATCAGGGTGTCCATCTGGCAGCTGTACTCAGAACAGAAAACAGGCGTAACAATCAGCAAAATGCCAAGGAAGAGAATGAAATTAAGTGTACCTTTGCCAAGAAGCCCCATCCATCCGTTTGTCCGGAGAAAACAGCGGTTCCCCGCATTTTCGCAGATATAGAGATATTGCTGATAGATAACCTCAAATCCATTTTGACGCTCCAGAACCTTCTCTATTTCCCGGCTCTCTTTTTTATATTCACTTTCACTGATCTTCCCGTCATAGTAGTTCTCCAAAAGGCTGTTCTGCCTCTCCTTCGCTTTTGCAATCCGCTCCGCCTCCTGCTCCAGATAAAGGGAAGATTCCTCGGTGCAGTATCCGTTTACCTTTTCCAGATACCAGTCATATTCATTTTTATACTGCTCCATCGCTATGTCTACAGGGTTGTCGGACAAGGCAAGCCAGACCGTGCCAAAAAGCAGGACAAGGGCAATATAGAACAGCCCCCTTTGCCAGAGCATAATCTTTTTTACTTCGTACATAAATCCAGACATTTTATCCTCCTATTTAAAGTCGCTGCGCGACAGCACTAAAGGGTAAAGTCACTTCGGCGCATATTTAATGAGAGGAACTTTCATTCGAAAGGGCACTCATGAAAGTTCCTCTCGTGCGCCTTCGCGACTTTACCATCCAGCAGAAAATATAAGAGTTCCTTTTAGAAAGCATCATCATTGCCGTTATGGAAACCACCCCTGCGGATATGGCAAAAATAATTGCTGCCTGGAAGCTCTGTACCGGATATCCTGCAAAATCAATAAACTCGGTCTTGCCAAATAGTATGCGGTTAGCAAGCAGCGAATATGGGTTTATAATCTTGAGCCAGGTATTACTGAAACAGCTCTGCGACGCACCTGTAATAATAAAACACAGGGCTGCTCCGAAATCAGCGACAAACGGAACAAGGACACTGTGCCCAAACAAGGAAATCAATAGAAACACCATGCTCATCGTCCATACGCCCACTGCCTTTGTCACTGCGGACAGAATCGCATATTGCCATAAATTACAGTTTACCGCAGCCGTGCTGAAATTGCTGACAGCATACAGCGGAAGATTTCCTCCTTCCGCTGTTCCGAAGAAATACACAAAGCCAATATAATCCACAACAGAAAACCATATGGCCACACTGATTACAAACAAAGAAGCCGCAGTAATTTTAGCAAATGTGGTCTTTTTACCGCCGCCCGGATTTGTCAACAGCAGCATATCCATCTGTGTTTCCTTTTCGCAGACAAAGGTACTGACAACCCCGTACAGACAAAGAAATAAAACCAATATGACCGAAAAATCATAGTTCAGATAATAGTTATACATCTCCTCATAGGCAAAGTCTTTTATGCTCCGCCCTGAATAAAGGTGATAGATCACACTGTTTTTACGTACTTCTACAGTCTGCCCCCGTTCTTTGTAAACAGCGGCATTTTCCTTTGCCCTCTCTGCCACTTGAAGGGCATAAGTCTGATAATGATAGAAATATTCCATAGGCTCCACATAGTATTTTTCCAAGATATTCCGGTCACTGTATATATTCCCCGTCATCATATCCGGATTGTCTTTGGCTGTGCTTGCTGTCATATCAGCCGTAGCGTCTGCTAACGGCTGATATATGGAAAGAAGATGATTGATTTTTTCAGCAGTGATCTCCCCTCTGTAATCCTCATAAAGCTGCCAATACACGCTGTTCCAACTGCGGCTGTCATTTCCGTCCGCCAGGTAGGAATACGAGTGGAATTCGCTGTTTATTTTGAACAGGTTTATTACACTGAACAATAGGAATACAACAAGTATTGACCGCTTGCAGAATAATTTGTAAAATTCATATTTGATTAAGCGTGTCATATGATCTCTCCCTTAACTCATTGCCCGCGGAGGGTCTTGCGACTCCCGCGGCATTCGCCAAATGGACATGCAAGCATGCCCGCTTGGCTCATTGCCCGCGGAAGTAATACAGAAATACATCTTCCAGATTAGGGGAAACCTTTACTGCGTCTGAAGCAGGCAGCATATCGCTTACGATTCTTACCAAAAAGCGTTCCCCCTGCTGTTTCATATTGCTGACATAATATTCGCTTCCAAGTCTGGCGGCGTCTTCCCCGTTTACTGTCACCTCCCACACTTTCCCATAGATATTCTGTTCTAATGTGTCGGTAGTTCCCTGGGTTATTAAGGAGCCTTCCTTTAAGATCATAATCTCCTTTGCGATACACTCCACATCGGAAACGATATGGGTGGCCAGCAAAACTGTCCGTCCCTGTGCGAATTTTGAGATCAAGTTGCGGAAACGGATACGTTCACTGGGATCAAGCCCTGCTGTCGGCTCATCCAAAATAAGAATTTCAGGATCGCCCAGCATCGCCTGGACAATGCCGACCCTCTGCCGCATACCGCCGGAAAGAGCGCCAATCTTTTTCTCTTTCGCATCTGAAAGATTGACAATGCTAAGAAGCTCCAAAGCTCGTTTTTTCCCCTGTTCGTCAGGGATTCCTTTCAGTGCGCACATATACAGCAGAAAATCCATTACAGTAAAATCCCGGTAGAAGACAGGATATTGCGGCATATATCCGATTTTTGACAGGAAGTCCTTACCCAAAGTTCCTGCATCCTGTCCGTCAATCAAAACCGTTCCGCCATCGCTTCCCAAAATACCCACAAGTATATTGATCAGTGTCGTCTTTCCCGCACCGTTAGCGCCCAAAAGCCCATAGACACCCTCCGTAAGTTCCGTAGTGAAATCCTTCAGGGCATACTTGCCCTTATACTGCTTTGAAACATTTCGTAATGATATTTTCATAGGGAATCACCCCGCAAAGCCAAAGGTTGTTATCAAGGTGCTTACCTCGTCAATACCCCGTCCAAGCACAACGATACAGGTGCCGGATTCATCCAAAATCAAAATCTGTGGAACACGCAGGAAATAGGTACTGTTGCTGTCCTGAACGGTTTTCGTATGGATACGTTTTCCCGATGCCGTATCATAAATGTTGATTGTAACACTGCTTTCCTCCAAAATAGCAGCAGCCACATATTTTCCCTGCCCGGAGCAGTAAACACCGTCTTTTCCCTCACTGCGGCTTGAGAACGACATCGTATTTTCCGTATTGGATATGGTATCAAGCATCAGCAGGGTTCCATTATTTTCGTCAAAGCTCTGGGGCATAATAAGCAGGTTTCCGCCCTTTTGCACTTCTTCCGTATCTACCTTGTAATCCCCCTTTTTGGTAATCGTGAGCTTTGCGCTGTCTGTGGATACTGTACCATAAACACTGACCCCATCCCCGCCAATGGAGGTATCTGCAGCCATGCCTACATAGACTAAAGTGTTGTCCCCCGTAAAGGTAAGGCTGTCCATGGCTGCAATCTGCATATTACCTGCCGTGCCTTCTTCGGAATAGTTCAGAATGGTACGAACCTTCCGGGAAGAAACATCATAAAGGTAAAGCCCCTGAAGTCCGCCGAAAGCAACCTGTTTTCCGTCCTGTGAAATAGCTATCCCTGTGATCTGCGGGATAAAATCGTCACTTAATAATCCGCTAAAGGAAATGGTATCCTGAATAGCAAAGTCCTTATTCAGTATGTATCCATTGATTCCGTCGCTGTCTGATGCAGCAAATGAACCGTTGCTGTCTCCGCCGCCAGCCTTTCCCTGGCCCACAACAAAGTAGCCGTCTGTAAAGGTCTGTACGCATAAGTCTCCCATGGAAATATCCGCACTTGCGATTGTTTCGCTTTTCCCCGTATCGTAAAGATAAAGCTGATCCGCCGCAACGATAATCCGGCTTCCATCGGCATAATAGCAGCCTCTGACCTTTCCTGAAAAAGCGGAATCCTTGACCCCGCCGACCGCCATCATATTTTTATCCGTACCGTTATCCTGTTGATCAATCACGTTCATTTCGCTGCTTTCATTTCCGGTATTTTCCGATGAATCATCTTCTACGGATTGCGGCTCCATGTTTATGGCTCCATTTTCAGAGCTGTTCCCATTCTCCTGTCTATCCCCGCAGGCCGACAGAGGAAGCGCCAAAGCAAGCATAAGTATCATACACATCCATTTTGTTTTCATTTTTTAGTCCTCCTTGTATAATAAAATTGAACTGGTTTTACTTGTAACTGAATTTCCGTCCGCTGCGACGGCTGTCGCATAAAAAGTATTGAAACCATCCAGCTTAGCGGTATCTATGGTTGCTTCAATAATCCACACATTTCCTTTGCTTAATGTGACATCACGGGAAACCGCTCCCTCAAAAGATATGGGCTTATGGTTTAAGAAAAATGATATGCCATATCTTGCGCCTGGCGTTCCACAAAGGGTGTAGCGCACGGTAAGCGTATCTTTCCCGGTAAGGTTGATATTGTCATACACCACCTCGCCGTCATAGACAAGCGTCCAATAGACACTGTTATCCAGGGTATCCATCGTAACGCCATTCCATCCTGCTCTCACAAGCTCATTCTCAATAAAAGAGGAAGTGACTTTTTCCTCTGAAATGCTGACATCACGAAAAGCAGTTATACTTTCTCCATTGATGCTGTCATTTTCCGGAGCATCCTCATTAAAATGCAGTTTCAGCACTCTTTCGAAACTCTGATGATACCAGCCATAGCTTGAGGTTTCTTTCATATCAGGCTGGAAATCGGGCCTGGTGACACTCACGACCGTCATATTCAGGGTATCGCCTTTTTTCCCTGTGTCCGGTGTGAACACAAAGGAAAATTTCTCTTCGTGCTTTTCTGATGTCCGGAAGCAGTGGAGATACTCATATTCCGCTCCTGTGTCGTTCACCTTGTAGGCTTGCGGCTTTCCGTCCAAAAAAAGCAGGAAGCCAATGCTGTCCAATTTTCCTTCTGACACAAACTGATAGTCCAGGACAAATTCTCCGCCATGATACTCATAAGGCAAAACACTCTGGTCATCGGCTCTGGCAGGATCCGCTTCCCCATGACTGAGAAACCCTAAATCTCCGTCCTCCTGCGCCCCGGCGAATGGGTCTTCTTCTATAGTTTGCGGCGGGGCATTCTCGTCCGCAATGTTATACCCTTCGGGTCCCCCTGAATTCATGCCCTTACGGGCGGTCGGACAGCTTTCGCTGTCCGATAAAGTATAATTTCCGCAGGCCGCCACACAAAAGGGCAAAACAAGAATCATAGCTAATGATAAGAATCGCTTTCGCATCGTCTATCCTCCTATTCTAAGTCGCTGCGCGACAGCACTAAAGGGTAAAGCCGCTTCGACACACCGGTAATGAGAAAAACTTTTATTCGAAAGGACTCTCATAAAAGTTCCTCTCGTGCGCCTTTGCGGCTTTACTGTCCAGCAAAATTTATTTTTTCAAAACACTTGACATTTCTTAGCTGGACTACTTGTTTTAGATTCGGATTCTATTATCTAAATACCATTATAAAAACCAAAAGTCAAAATGTGGTCAAGTAATAGAAAAAAGTTTACGGAGAAACAGCTTAGTTCTTTACATAAAGAGAGCCAACAAACTGTAATTTCTCACAAGTCTGTTGGCTCTGGACTCAGTTATTCTGGCAGACAAACAGGAATTTGTTTTTAATCAAATCTTTTGAAAAAATTATATATAACCACGCAAAACCCTATTGGCGCTCCGAACAATACTCCGCCTATCAATATGCCCAAAATAAGTTGAGGTACAGAAAATAATTCTGAACTCAAAAAGCACCTAATTCCAAATATCGAATTTATCAAAAATAGCGTTCCCGTTATCAGCCCTGCGGTTAATTTCTTATCCTTAATTGTATAAATGAAATGGTCTCCAAAATTTGTGAAACCCCACATTACAATTCACTTCTGTAAATTCCCGTTAAAGACGGTTTTTACAGATAAATTGTTTTTAACTGGATTTTTTATTGAATTGTTTCCCCATTCCCGCTGTCGGTCAGATTTCCGATGAAACGGTAATGGATTTCGATAGACTGAACTTTCTCACCATTTACCCGGCGTTTATCGCCCACTAAAATCTTTGTGATAAGTTCATTGATAATACAAGAATTTAATTCTTTCAGGTCACTGTACTGCCGGATCAGGCTTATCCACTTCCCCGCATTCTGCTCTGTAGCGTCATGCTCCGCCGACTGCTCCTGCAATGCGGAAAGCTGTTTTTTAAGTTCTTCCTGCTCCCTCTGGTACTTTGGCAGAAGATTGTCTATGATTGTGCCTGCAAGCCTGCCGAGTGCGTAATCCTCATACAGCCTGCTTATGACTTTATCAATCTCCTCAAGCCTTTTCCCTATGGTTCGCTTCTTCCTTTCAACCAAGCCGTAATCAACAGTACTGTTCACCTGTTGCTGTTCCATAACTTTTTCAAGGACTGCCTGCTCGTCTGCAAGCGCCATTACCGCCCATTCCCTTATGTCTTTGAGGACAATATCGTACAAGTCCTGCTCCTTGATGCGGTGCGGCGTGCATCCGTCCGGCCCGTTCGCCTTGTAGTTCTGGCATGAGCCGAAATAGGTCTTTTCCGGGTTGCTCTTGCTCGTCTTTTCAGGGAAGAATGAAATGCGCCTGCCGCAGTCCGGGCAGTAGGCAATGCCGGAAAAGATACTCGGCTCCCTTTTTGCCTTGCACATCCGCCTGCGCTTCCCGTTGACTTCCTGCACACGCTCCCACAGTTCCAGTGTGGCGTTCTTCCCGACACTGTACATAGCCATGAGTTTCGGCACGGTCAGCCTTTTCCCCGACAGCAGCATACGCTCGATTTCCCGCCGCCGCTGGAATGCGTGGTCTAACATTTTTTCACCCCCTTTCTTCGCTGTTTGTGATGTTAATTGTAGATAAAGGAAGTTCCCGTATATGGGTACGTTCCTCAAAAAATTTTCTGCTTTTTCTTACAGTCAGCTAAAACCAGAAACTTTCTCTTTGAAGTAATAGCAAGCACTGCCTGTGTTCCCTCACAGGCTCCGATTTTCCCAAATCCCCCGGAGCGGGAATCTGGAAAATCTGCTTGTAGGGGGAAGAATCCCCCTAGCCCCCTCTGCGCTCAAAATCATAAAATCTCCTGCCGGTATTTCTGTTTTTTTCACTATTTTTTGCACGAACAACCCCCACAGCAGGATTGAAGATTGTGTAAAATCCTTTCAAAAATCCCACACGGAAAGGAGATAATAAATGGCAAACAGGGAACGCAAAAATGAGCTGAAAATATACCTAAGTGACAAGGAGCAATACATACTGGAGCAGAAAGTAAAAATCTCCGGCATGAAAAGCAAGTCCACTTTCCTCCGCCGCCTGATTTTGTACGGTATTGTCTATGACATTGACTATTCAGACCTGCGGGAATACAACTACACGCTCGGAAAAATCAGCAGCAACTTAAACCAGATCGCCAAGCGCATGAATGCCACAGGCAATGTTTATAAAGCCGATGTCGAGGAAGTAAAAAAGTTGATGAAACAGGTTTGGGATACACAGAAATCCATGCTCTCAAAACAGCCCACCATGAAGCAGTAAACCCAAGCGGAATCCCCCTCCAAAAGCGGAATAGTTCCAGCCACATTTTGCACACAAATACGCAACGGATAAACGGCAACAAAAGCCAAAATCAGACAAATTTCGCACCATTAAAAAAGGTGTGCCGCAGTGAAGTTTCTTTCTTCCTTGCGGTACACCTTGATGTGTGCAATATGCCGATATTTTTGATGAACGTCCTTATCCTGTCCTTAAGTATTTTTCGCTTTAGTCTCATCGTTCTACATCTCCTTGTCTTTAAACTATCGTTTCATTTTCTCCTATCACTCCAACAAAACTTACAGCAAAAACAGCAGCCCTGGTTCCCAAAGCTGCTGCATCAATGCACCCAAATGTCTGCTATACAACGGCTTTTTTTCTTTTGCCGTTGTACGGCAGATTTACAATACGGATATTTTACACAATTAATAAATACTCTTTTTGTTTTTACGGCTTAATCCGTTCAAAATCAAAACTGCAAGAACCATACAAACTATCAGAATAACTAAGCTGGCTACTTTGTTTCCGATTGTTGCTTCATAATATCCTGAAAGCTGGAACACCGCAGTAATCGGGTAAACAGTTTTCAGAGTTTCAGACATACTTGCAAACAGACCGGCAAAGGAATAGATTTCAGTAAATACCAAAGCAAGCCAATACCCTTTTTTTATACGGGCTACTAATGCCACGATCGGTGAAATAGCAAGAAATACGCCAATACCATTTACAAAATAGGTAAAAAGGAAGCCCCATACTGTCTGAATAGATAATGTTCCGAAATGCATTATAGCTTCAACCGCAAAAGTAATTACAAACAGCAGAAGATAAATCAAAATACTGAAAACCATTGCAACGATCATTTTAACAACAGTCAGTTTCGCTTCATCTACTGGCACAAGCCGCAGTGATTTCAGAGTATCTTCCTGTTCCTCCCGGCAAATCATATAGCTGCCTAACAATGCAATGACAGCCGGAAGCACAAAAAAGGTTGCCAAAGACTGTGCGGCAGTCATAAACCAGCCAGCCCCATCTATATATCGTGAACCCTTAAATACAAACTGCCCCTCTGCAAAAACGATAACAGCAATCATAACCACCGCAAAGACAGCAATCCAAACGATTTTAGAATGACGAAGTTTTCGGCGTTCAGCCCAAAGTAATTGTTTCATACTACCCACCTCACTTTCTTTTTCCTAAAGCAAATATAGCCAACACCACTGAACCTGCACACCATATAGTAATACATATTAATGCCGCCGGAATATTAAGAGTTTGTGCCAAAACTACACCGGGAATATCACGCATGACAATGGCGCTCATACTGGATAGAGGGTGCAGATACATATTAACCATAAGCAGAATAAAACCAAGGAACGTATAAACCAGCGTTACGCATACTGGAAATATATAACTTTTTCCAGCAGCCGCAACCGCCAAAAGCGGCATTATGGCGAATGCGGTTAATATAGCAATTTCCATACATTTTTTTAGCAAGTAACAAAAACTGCCCCATTCAAATGTTATATAACCGGGAAGCATACCAAAAAGCACAGACAATCCGGCTGTGAGCAACATAAAACAAATGGAATAAGACAGTACAATAATAAATTTACTAAAAAAATATTCCGTCTTGCTAATTGGTATAATCCACAACTGTTTAAGCATATCATTTTGGTGTTCATCATACATAAGCATAGTGGAAAATACCCCCAATACGACAGGAAGTATAACCCAAGGCGTATAGCTGAACGCAGTCCATTTATAAAATTGTATTGTGTCTACGCCTGCTTCCCTGAACCCACTAAAATAAAAGATTGCAAGAAATGGCATGAGAAGAGCTGCCAGCAGCATTAACAGTATGAACTTTCTACGATGCAGTTTTAGAAATTCTGTCTGTATCAATTTAAGCAATGCCTTCTCCCCCTGTAATTTTTTTGAAATAGTCCTCCAATGTGTCATTACATAATTGTGAACTGATAACAGCCACATCCTGCACTACAAGAGCCTTATTGACAGCCGCCATATCCAATGACGTATTATAAATCCGCAGGGAATGGTCATCCTGTACGGAATAATCTGTAACTCCAAATTGCCTTTCCAAAACAAGAGAAGTTTTCGGAATATCAGAAACTTGCAGAAGTATATATTTACTGTTTTTTCTTTTCAGTGTTTCCATGCTGTTTTCTTCCAGTAAGACACCGTGGTCAATAATGCCAATATCATCAGCCAACAATGCAATCTCGGACAGGATATGGCTGGAAATGAGGATTGTTTTCCCTCGCTCGGTGCTCAAGTCTTTAATAAAATCCCTTACTTCTGCAATGCCGATAGGGTCAAGACCATTCGTAGGCTCGTCTAAAATCAACAGCTCCGGATCATGCAAAATAGCATTTGCAATACCAAGACGCTGCTTCATTCCAAGAGAATATTTGCTGAACAGCTTTTTATCCCGGTAAGGGAGTCCGACAATATCCAAAGCATTTTTTACAGCATTGGGGGCAGCAGTGCCACGCAGCTTCGCAAATATTTCAAGGTTTTCCGTACCCGTCAGGTTTGGGTAGAAGCCGGGTGTTTCAATAATAGCCCCAATCCGGGGATATACCCGTTTTTCCCTTCCTTTGATATTTTGTCCGAACACATCTATTTCCCCGGAAGTAACAGGGGTTAATCCCAAAATCATTTTCATTATTGTGGTTTTGCCAGCTCCATTACGCCCCAGCAGTCCGTATATCCGCCCTTTTTCTACATGGATATTAACAGCATTGACCGCTGTCTGCTCACCATATTTTTTTGTTAACCGCTTTGTTTCAATCACATAGCTGCACATAATATTTCCTCACTTTCTTAATTATCGTGGTCTTTCTAAATCACATAGTTATACAAGTTTCCGCTTGCTGAATAGTTGGTAAAAACTCTTCAAAATGTTTTCTTCTGTAAAACAATTACAGAAACGATTGTCGAAATAATGCCTATAGCCAGTAAAGAAACAGAACAAGTCATCGGTGATGCTGTTATTACTGCATTTCCTGTCCAACTGTTTACCATTTCAATAGCGGCAGGTGAAATGTGGGGATAAATTCCCATAACACTCGCCAAGGGGTGCAGTCCCATGAGCTGGGACGGGGCAAGCACAACAGGCACAAGATAAAGTAATACAGCCCCAATCGGTAAAATGTACCCTTTTGATAGCGTTGCTAAAAATATGATTGGGAGCATGGCAACCGGGATCAGCGCACCGCCAGCCAAAAACAATAGCCCCGCCTGTAGTATTGTTTCCGTATTCAAATCAGTAAAGCCGCCAGCAATTAAGCCGCCAACGATACAGATAACAAAGGTAAACAGGCATAGCCCCAATGACATAAGGATTACAACCGCTATCTTTGAAAAATAAAGCTGTGCTTTGGAAACCGGAATAATCAAAAGTCCTTTTAAAGTATCGTTTTTCTGTTCATCAAAGAACAAGGTGGTGGCAAACATCCCCAACACAATAGGCAGAAACAGGCTTGTAAGGTTCTTAAATGCCAATGTGTATAAGTCACCAAAGCTATCCATGAGAGGACTGCTTCTTGATATGCTGCAGGCACGCTCAACCGCAAATACTCCCAAAATAGCAGTAAGAATAAAAATACCCCAAACTGTCTTATTCCGTTTCCATTTCAGTATCTCAGTAAAGATAATTGTCATTGCCTTTTCCTCCTTTCCAATCCCTAATTATATAGCATTAACCTTGCCAAAACCTTGCCGTAACCTTGCTTTTTTCATGTTTTCCTCCAATGAATATACAAAAAGCCCTGTGCTGTTACAGAGCTTTTGGAAATAGTATCGTAAATGTTGCACCCGTTCCGGGATTGCTGTCTGCTTTAATTTTCCCATTGTGAGCATTTACAAGTTCTGTCGTAATAGATAGCCCCAAGCCATTGCCCCTGGCAGAACGTGAACTGTCACATTGATACATTCTCTCAAAAATATGCGGAATATCAGAGGAGGAAATACCTTTTCCATTATCTGAAATGATAATTTCTACTTGCTGTTCATTCTCCAATAATTTCAAAGTCAATTTATTGCCGCCACTGTGCATAAGCACATTTTGAAACAGATTATTAAGAATGCGGGTATAGGAATGAGGGTCAATTCGTTAAAATCACATAACTCAAAATGAAAAACCTGTTCTTTAGCGTCTAGTTTTACCCACTCAAATAGTGCTTCCACAAAATGTTTTAAGTGACACGCTTTTTCTACTGCGACATGGATATAGGCTTCTTTTTCTTCCCCAGCCACAAGACCATTTTCAACGGCATCCAAGTAGCCAAACAATGAAGCTAATGGTGTCTTTACATCATGGGAAAGGCTTGTCATAAGTCGCTTGTATGCCTGCTCCGATTGTTTTTGCTGGATAAGCTGTGACTGGTTCTTGACTGCAATTTCATTGATTGCATAGCAAATACGCTTTGTCATATCGCTTTTTCTCGCCAAAACCCGTCGGTTCGGATTACCGGACTTTATATCTTCAAGGGCTTCTTCAATAATAGATAATTGTCCTCTTACACGCCTAAGTTTCGTAATAAAAAACAGGACAGCCAAAAGCGCTGTACAGAGAGCAATTAATAAAAATGAATTTAAGCTCATGTTATGCCTCCCTGTTAAATCGGTAACCAACGACCCGGACAGTCAGAATATAAAAAGGGTGTTCTGGGTCTGGTTCGATTTTCTTCCGTAATTTGCTGATAAACGACATGATATTGCTATCATCAAAAGCATACTCTTCCTCCCACACATGGGTATAAATCTGCTTTTTTGTAAACACTTTTCCTTTATTGGCCGCAAGGAAAGAAAGCAGATCAAATTCTTTTCCTGTAAGTTCCACTTGTATGTCATTAACCAAAACAAGACGGTTAATGTTATCTATCGTCATTCCTTGAAATACCATACAATCCGTTTCTGTGCCGGAAACAGGATTGAGCAATGTAAAACGCCGGATAAGAGAATTTACACGTGCCATAAGCTCGTTAATGCTAAATGGCTTTGTCAGATAATCGTCTGCCCCCATCCTTAAGCCGGAAACCTTATCTTCCTCACCGCTTTTTGCGGTAAGCATAAGAATGGGAACATTGCTTGTATGCCGTACTTGTTGCAACACTTGAAAACCGTCTAAATCGGGCATCATAATATCAAGAATAATAAGTGAACAGGTATCTTTGATTTCCTCCAATACATGCAGTCCTTCTATCCCGCCGCCTGCGACAATCGCAGTAAGGTTTTCCTGCTCTACGCATTTTTTCATAAGTGCGCAAAGTTCTTTATCATCATCTATAATTAAAACTTTATTCATGTTTTTTCTTCCTTTCTGCTTTTAATCGGACATCTGTTGGTTTTTCTGCGTTCTTTAGTATCAGCCATAAACGACTAAATTTCGCTACCCCCGGTATGCGGTTTTCCTCACATAGCTATTGTACCCGTCTTTCTGAAATGCCCCATTTCTTCGCTGCTTCCGGAGCGGAAATAAACTCTAACATCTTCATTCACCCTTTCTCTAAATTCTGCCATATAATTATATGCGGTCAGGCGAATCATTTCAAGTGTTTAAGGACTGCATCATGGAAATGTGCATAACTGGCTATGAAACTATGGAAAACCCCATTCACAGCCTGCGGAAAAGCAAAAGCAGCTTTCCCACATCCTGCAAACAGGGTTTCCCACAGTTCCATAAACACAGCCAGTTATACGACATTCCCACAATGCCTGCGCCTACGGAATCCATCTCTCTATCTATTTCTTTGTTAGAAACATCTTTTTACAGACCTATTCCCGCCATTCTTGCGAAAACGGTTTTTCGCCCGATAAGTTCCGACTGTTTTTCTTCTGACAGGCTCTCAAATACACCCTTATACCCTTTTTCCAGCAATGGAGTACCCTTTGCGATAAGATACAGCTTCATGTCAAGCCATTCCTGCCATAATGCTTCAAACAATGCCTTGCTGTCCGTAAAAGTTTCATCTTCCTCAAAGCCATGCGGCGGCGTATAATATTTGAGCATTACAAAACCGTATCTGCCTACATCAACTATCACAATGTCCGCCATTTCGTACAACTCTGCAAATGCTTCAGCCACCTTCTGGCACTTTTCCCGTTCTTCCTCTGTGATATAAATTTTCTTTTCCATATTGCTTTACCTCGTTTCTTATAAAATTTTACCATATTCATTTTATAAGAACCACCTGCACACCAGCTTTTCTTCCACTTGTTTTTGGCAAAACCCACTTTACTAACAATTCACTTCCCGAAACAAGTGCAATTTTCTTCTCCAATTGCAAATATGAATGTGGCAAGCAAAAGCATAGGATAATAAATAAAAATATTATTTGACATCCAATGTCCATTTGTCATATGGTACGGAAGCCATTTATGTTCATACATCCACTTAGGGAAATTCCCAAGTGCCTCTTTAAACAAATGAAATGGCATATATATAGCAAGTGTGATAATAACAAAAGTTAACAATTTCATATTCATCTTCCTTTCATCAAGCATATAACAAACCAACAAGACGTGTCAGTCACTAATCATCCGTGTATTTTCATTTACCGCCGGATTTGAAGTTATCAAACTGAACATCTGTGGGCCTATAATTATCGAATTATCGCTTTTTGTGCAGAGGAAATATCAACCGTGTTATTTTTCATAAAAACATAAGCACTGACCGTCATCCGTATATGCTGCAAATTTATCAAATTGCGGAGTAACAATATAAAAATCCTCCAACAATCCATCAACTTCATTAAGTACATCGCTCATAGTATCTATATATCCTTCATAAACCCAGCCATCAGAAAGAATCAGATAAATCTTTTTATTCCAATCATAAGATAACTGTTCTTTTATTTTTGCGAGCATACATTCCCACCCAATCGTTTCGCTAACACAACCGATCTCTTTCAGTTCCTGCCTAAACAATCCCGAATTTGCGACGAGGGAAACGCTTTCATCAGCGTTTCCCTAAATGGAACATATTACTTGGGGTCAGTTTCCTCGTTGAGGGGCTTATAGTTGCTGTCCATGTAGTTCTTTTTCCCAAAGGGAACATAATTTTCATCCAACAAAATCAAGTTTCCGTTTCCCAAATCAGGGAACTGCCGCGCAACCTCCTTGAGCACTTCCCATTCATCTTTTGCATTTTCTTTGTTGTCTTCCTCCACCTGTCTTAGCGCTTCTTGAATAGACTGCTGATCTGCCGTTCCCCAATAAAGAGGATGGGGCTGGAAGGAAGAATGGTAATCGCCGCCCTCATAGCAGAAAAAACAGGAGCAGGGGATTTTTTCAAATAGAATTTTTTGCGCCCCGTCAAGCTCCTTTACCTCCAGACAGCAGCACCCATTTACGGTTGCCGCGCCATCCCGCGCGGTCATGTTTGCGATTGCCATGATAGTAAGGGGTTCCGTTTTCACGATCATGCCGGGAACCAAAAGCCCCTCCTCGTACATTTCCCGTAAATATTCGTCAGAAAATTTTCCGACAGCCCGCCATAGGAAAAACAATGCAAGAAGGAAACAGATAACGGCGGGAACCCAGCTTTTAAACATAGAAATTCCTGCCATGCACAGGAAGCATACGCAGATTATTGCGGAGCTTCTCCGCTTTTTAACGACGGCTTTTATTATTTCATCTTTCTGCCGTATCCGGCTCACATCTGCGTGGATGCCGGATTTTACACTTGCCTCAAATTGTGAATAATCGACCATTTTTTCCTCCGTTCCTTACGTTTCTGTAGACTGCTGATATTTTTTATAGATATATTCGGTAAAAATCCGATACCTCGTTCCCATTTTGAAACAGCCGCACAATAGTCCATCTTTAAAAGCTTTACTATCGAGATATAGTCCCCACATAAAAGAAACCTCCGTTTGCCTCTTTGTCAATCACTTTTTTGATCCAAACCTTTTAATAAATAAAAATATCAATTCATTTTGTGGACTGCAAGTTTAATTGTTACACAAGCTCCACCAGAAGCAATATTTGAAAGTTCTAAACTTCCGCCGTGTTTCTGGCTAAGGACACGGCTTGTAGCCAATCCCAGGCCCATATGCTCTCCCGTTTTATCCTCAGAATAAAGAAAAGTGTTCTTTTTACGGAGCATTGCCCTTGAAAAGCCTTTGCCATCGTCTGATATGGTTATCATAAGCATATCATCTGTAAGGGAGTACCCGAAATTCACCTTGCTTTTGGCATATCGAACGGCATTGGAAAAGATATTCTCGACAATACGGTAAAAAATCTGCTCGTCTAATTTTACCTGACATTCGGATATGGCAGAATGGTATGCAATCTCCAGGCTGCGCTGTTTAGCAAAAAACGAAAAACTTTCCGTAGCTCTTCTTAAAAAGTCCGGTAACTGAACTACGGAATACTTTGTTTCCGTTTCTTCAATCGCATTCAGGTCACGGATATAATCTGTATAATGTTCAAGCCGTTTTGCCGTTACCGCAAGGTTAGACAGTGTATGCCGTAATTCTTCGTCATTCAGATTTCCATCTGCCAGACATTGCTGCATATATTCCACATATCCCTCAACAATCGCAATGGGATTTCTAAGGTCATGTGCCACTGACGCCTGCAGGATTCTGCGCTGCTCGATCATGTTCCATAGCTGACGGTTGTTATCATAGAGCGCCTGCCGCATTTCTTCAAAAGCGGTGCAGAGCCTTCCTAATTCATCATTCCTGTTATAATCAACCGTAAAATCAAGGTCTTGCTCCCGGATATGTTTTGTCGCATCGGCAAGAACCTGAATGGGCGGCGACAGTTCTTTCCTGTAAAACCACCATGCGCACAGCATGATACCTGTAATGGAATAGACAAAAGGAAACAACACCATAGAAATGCCTGCCATTCTGTATACGAACTTTTGCTTTGGGCGAAGCGCCGCAAAGCCGGACTCGATTTTCTCTATTATGAATTCCGTATTCTCCAAAGTTACATCCACTCCGGTGGGAACGAGCATACCCACCTGGGCAGGTTCGTCAAGGATAACCCTCTGCCCTCCCTCTAATACCCTCCCGTCCGCTGTGACCGTCCGGATATTCAGCCAGACTTCCTGAGAATCGGGAAGTATCACTTTTTGTATACGGTAGCATCCATAAATCGTCAGGACAGATGCCGCAAAAACAAGAAACATTGTAGCAGCTACCGCACAGATAAAAGCTCTTTTCATTGATCCGGGTTTCCTCATTTTTTCCATCTGTACCCCATCCCCCAGACTGTTTCGATATATTCCCTGCCCGTAGCTTCCTTCAGTTTATTCCTGATCTTTCGGATATGCTCTTTTATGACTCCGCTGTCTCCTTCGGCATTCAGCCCCCACACGACTTCATAGATCCGCTCCCTGTCGAATATCTGACCCACGTTACACATCAGAAACTCCACAATGTCAAACTCACGGTTTGACAGGCTCAGCGGCTTTTCCCCATAAAAACAAGTACGTTCCGCAAGATTTACGATCAAGCCCTGGGAAGAAACGATTTTAGGCGTACACTTGCTTCGTTCATCCCTCCGCAGGTGAGCCGCCACTCTTGCAGTCAACTCTTTCAGGCTGAACGGCTTGGTTATGTAATCATCACCGCCAGCCTGCAGGCCGTTTATTTTGTCCTGTTCCGTAATCCGGGCTGTCAGAAACAAAATGGGGCAGACGACATTCTGGCGGATCATTTTACATAGCTCCAGTCCGTCTATTTCCGGCATATTGATGTCAAGCAGAATCAAATCCGGATAGACATTCAGCATGGATATTGTCTGCTGTGCATTTTCCGCTACAAAAGCCTCATATCCACACTTCCGTAAGTGACTTGACAATAACTCTGTCAGCATTTTTTCATCATCAACAATAAGTATTTTGTATGCCATAATAACCTCTCTCAGAATATGATACTGCAAATAAGTCAAAAAGTGGTCAATTTTCTGTTCATCAACTATACTGTTTTCCTTTTCGATATTCTCACTTCATCACTCTCCACTATCTGCAATAGAACAATACAACATATGAAAACCATGTTCTAAAAACTGGACTTTTGATAATCCCATTGTTTTTTTAATATATTCTTCTTTGTTTTCTGCAAGCTGAATAAGCCCGGACAACATACCCCAGAAAACAAAAATAGCAGGCATGATTTTCAGATCGTTTCGCAGATCGCCTTTATCTATGCCGGATATTAAAAATTCCTTTTTTTTCGGTGTACACTTTTCGGCTCTTTTTTTCTCCGTGCCACTGTCTGCCTCCTCATAATTGAACTCAAGGTTAAATTATAAAAGTCTTAAAGAATACTGTCAACTTTTAAGTATAAGTTTTTACCATACTCCGTTTTTCCCATTAAAAGACCTCATCCTCCGGCTCAAAATATTCCAACAGGGAAAGATACAATTCTTCCGGACGATCTGGCATATGATCCTCATAGCTGCAAATATCCTGCTCTGTATGGTTTGTGTATTCCACCTGCACCCGCCATGACGGATTTCTCTCCGGTTCCTTTATTGGCTGTACTTCCAATCCATTCTTCAAATCTTCCATGAAAAAATCTTCTTCCCCATCAAAAAAACGGGTCGTAATCCCCCTCATCAGGACGCAGGGAATAGTCTTGCTCCCACATAAAAATTTCCAATGTATGTACGATATACCGCAACAGCTTCTCCATCTGACCGCCCTCCAACGTGACAGACTGCTCCTCGCCCTCTGCTTGAAATTCCGTCATTGTAAGGACACGGCTTTTCCGGTCAATGGTAAAACGGCAGTCAGCCATTTCCATATTTATCATATTTGCCCGTATAACTCTTCCTTTATTTCATTATCTCAGCTTTACAGCTATTATCAAGTTCAACAATTTTCACTTAACGTCCCGCTGATTTTACACTATATTGCACAATCCCGGACATTTAACGCAAAAAAACAGAAGCCAAACAGAAGATATTCTCTCCATTCAGCTTCCACTATTTTTTCAAAAATATGAGTCTTGTAATTGCCGCGGTTCTTCTAAGCCAACTACACCTTCTTAAGCTTCGCCAACTCCTCAAACACCACGTCATTCACCACTTTGATATAAGTCCCCTTCATCCCCGAAGACCTGGACTCAATCACCCCGGCGCTCTCAAACTTGCGCAACGCATTCACAATCACCGACCGCGTAATCCCCACACTGTCCGCAATCCTGCTGGCCACCAATATCCCTTCGTTCCCTTTCAGCTCCTCAAAAATATGAGTAATCGCCTCCAGCTCCGAAAAAGACAGCGTACTGATCGCCGACTTCACAATCTGAACCTTCCGCTTCTCTTCCTCGTTCTCCTCATTCACGGAACGCATCATCTCCAGCCCGACCACCGTAGTGCCGTACTCACTCAGAATAATGTCATCAATGTCATACTGCTCTCGGTACTTATACAAAAAAAGAGTACCAAGCCGCTCTCCGGCAATATCAATGGGGGTGATAATGGCCTGATAATCCTGTACATGGTCAGACACAAAGCCCAGTGTCTGAAGATTTACATTTTCCTTTGTAGACAAAATTCCAAGCAGACGCTCATTCAGCGCCTCATCGATGTGATCCCCAACCTGGCCGGAAATCAGTTCCTGAATCTCTTCCACGCCCTCGCACTGACTTACTCCCAGGACCTTGCCTTTTCTGCTGAGAACCAGAATATTCGAACTTAAAATATTCGTGAGAACCTGGCAGATGTCGTTAAATACAACCTTACTGGAATTATTATTATGAAGCAGTTTGTTGATCTTTCTGGTTTTATCTAATAACTGTACGCTCACTTGCACCCCTCCTTTTGTAAAAAATTATAGTTCTTGTTATCTGTGATACTATCATATGCTGTCAAACTTTTCAATCTCTTTTTACAAATACTTGAAAATACTTCAAAATCCGGTCAAAATATATGGAAATTCAGCCGGGCCGAGACAAAATCCGCCGCGGCCCGGCTGAACATTTTCAACCATATATTTTAATCATGCTCCTCTTTTTCCCTGGCCTCCCGGTATCCGCAGCCCTCTCCGGCACAGACCAGATTGTTCCCCTTTTCCACCATGAAGCTTTGGCAGCGGGGGCATTTCTTCCCGGAAGGCTTCTGCCAGGACATAAAATCACATTCCGGATGATTCTCACAGCCGTAGTACTTGCGGCCCTTTTTCGTCTTGCGCAGCACCACTTCGGCGCCGCACTTCGGACAGAGAACGCCGATTTTTTCCAGATAAGGCTTAGTGTTCCGGCAGTCGGGAAATCCGGGGCAGGCAAGGAAGCGTCCGTGGGGACCGTATTTGATCACCATATTGCGGCCGCAGAGATCGCAGACCACATCCGTCACCTCATCCTCGATTTTGACCTCCTCAAGCTCTTTCTCCGCCGCCTGGACCGCAGCCTCCAGATCCGGGTAAAAGTTCTCCACAACGGTCTTCCAATTGACGGTTCCCTCCTCCACGCAGTCCAGAAGCCCTTCCATATTGGCCGTAAAATCCGATTCCACAATGCTTGGGAAGGCCGCCTTCATCATATGGTTTACCACCTCGCCAAGCTCCGTCAGATAAAGATTCCTGTTCTCTCTGGAAACATAGCGCCGGGCAATGATGGTGGTAATGGTAGGCGCGTATGTGCTGGGACGTCCGATACCAAGCTCCTCCAGGGTCTTCACAAGGGCCGCCTCCGTATAATGGGCCGGGGGCTGGGTGAAATGCTGCCGGCTGTCAAGAGACTTAAGGTCCAGTGTCATATCCTTGGAAAGCCCTTTCAGAAGCGGTGCGTTTTCCTCTTTTTCCTCCTCCTGCACATAGACCGACATAAAGCCGTCAAAGGACAGGCGGGAAGCGGACAGGGTAAAGCGGTAATCTCCCCCGTCGATCTTGGCGGAAGAGGTTTCATATACGGCGTCGGCCATCTGGCTTGCCGCAAACCGCTTCCAGATAAGCTGATACAGGCGGAACTGATCCCGTGTAAGGGATTCTTTTAAGGCCGCCGGCGTGCGGGAAATATCCGTGGGCCGGATGGCTTCATGGGCGTCCTGAATCTTCTTGCCGCTCTTCTTTGTGGAGCTTCCCGCGGAGACATAATTCTTTCCGTACTGCTCCTCAATGTAAGCTCTGGTATTTTTCTGAGCCTCCTCGGAAATACGGGTGGAGTCGGTACGCAGATAAGTAATCACACCGACGGTTCCGTTTCCCTTTATATCAATTCCCTCATAAAGCTGCTGGGCCAGGCTCATTGTCTTCTGAGTGGAAAAATTCAGCGTCTTGGACGCCTCCTGCTGCAGCGTACTGGTCGTAAAGGGCAGGGGCGCCTTCTTGGTCCGCTCGCCTGTCTTTACCTCCGCCACCCGGAAGGACACATGCTCAAGCCCGGACAGAACCTGATCCATTTCCTCCTTGGAGGCAATGGTCATCTTCTGAGACTTGGTTCCGTAAAACTTGGCCTGAAGAGGCTTTTTGCTTCCTGCTGCCATAAGCTCCGCGTCCAGAGTCCAGTACTCTTCCGGAATAAAGGCATTGATTTCCTCCTCACGGTCCGCAATCAGGCGCAGGGCTACGGACTGCACGCGGCCGGCGCTTAGGCCCCGTTTTACCTTGGCCCAGAGAATGGGGCTGATGCGGTAGCCCACCATGCGGTCCAGCATACGCCGGGCCTGCTGTGCGTCCACCAGGTCCATATCGATCTCCCGCGCATTTTTTAGGGATTCCTTCACAGCCGCCTTGGTAATCTCGTTGAAGGTAATACGGTACATTTTCTTCTCGTCCAGATTCAGAGCCTTGGACAGATGCCAGGAAATGGCTTCTCCCTCCCGGTCCGGGTCGGTTGCCAGATACACGCGATCCGCTTTTTTGGCTTCCTTGCGGAGCTTTGCCAAAATATCGCCCTTTCCCCGAATGGTAATGTACTTCGGCTCATAATCATGCTCCACATCGATTCCAAGCTGGCTTTTCGGCAGATCCCGCACATGTCCCTGGGATGCCAGTACTTCGTAATTACTTCCCAAAAATTTTTTGATTGTCTTTACCTTGGCCGGCGACTCGACAATAACCAGATTCTTAGCCATTGATATGTCCTCTTTCCTA
The DNA here is from genome assembly GCA_910576325.1 of Clostridia bacterium. Classification (GTDB taxonomy): domain Bacteria; phylum Bacillota; class Clostridia; order Lachnospirales; family Lachnospiraceae; genus Laedolimicola. Next base: position 6,417 of record CAJTIM010000016.1, on the reverse strand, counting down.
GCTTCTATTGCATGATATTTTTACAATACCCGAATATAATTATTTTTATAAATTTCTTTTACATATCCCTTCAGCTCCAGACTGGTAAGGATGCGTAAGATCTCTACCGGCAGAAGCCCTGTCTCCAAAGACATTTCCTCGGGATTTTTGGCCTGTAAACCTAAACAACTATACACTATATCTTCCGCCTTTTCAAGAGCAATTTTTCCACTCTTCCTATTTTGTTCCTTGGATTTGGGGGTTATTCCCATTTCTTCCAAAATCTGTTCCGGGGAAAGTGCAATTCCGGCTCCCTGATAAATCAGATTGTTGCAGCCGGCGCTTAAAGGGTCCTGAAGCCGCCCCGGAAGGGCGTATACATCCTTTCCCTGCTCCAACGCCAGATCCGCCGTGATAAGGGAGCCGCTTTTTGCTTTTGCTTCTATTATAATTACCGCATCGGCAAGTCCGCTGATCAGCCTGTTCCGAAGGGGAAACAGGTGACGCATAGGGCGTGTTCCCGGCGGATACTCCGACAAAAGCCCGCCCTCCCTCTCAAGCCTCATATAGAGACTTCTGTGAAATTCCGGGTAGCAGATATCAACGCCGCCTCCCAGAATCCCGAAGGTTTTCCCTCCTCCCTCCAATGCTCCCTGATGCCCGAAGCCGTCGATACCGGCGGCCATTCCGCTTACAATCTGCACACCCTCCCTGGCAAGCTCTCTTCCAAACCAAAGAGCCGCGCTTTTTCCGTAGGCGCTGCATGCCCTGGCTCCTACGATGGCAACGGATGGGCTTATATCCTCCGGCTGTCCGCCCCTGACAAACAATCCGCCCGGTTTCTGAGGGATGGCAGTGAGCCGCCTGGGGTAGAGGGGATGCTCACAGCTTATAAACGTAATTCCTTTTCGCCGGAGGCTTTCCTGCTCTCTTTCAAAGTTCCAGTCCTTCCGCCCGGCACAGAGTCCGGCTATCCCTTTGGGGCTTTTGGGAAATCGCTTATGCAGTTCTTCTTCCTTGGCATAAAATATGTTTGCGGGGGTTTTGTAGTGTTCTATCAGACGCCAGAGCAGCCCCGGTTCTCCTACAAGACTGCTGCACAGCCAATGCCAGCAGGCTTCCGCCGAATCCCTCATACGCCCCTCCCCCAGTAAGCTCCGCCCGGCAGACGGTAGCGGATGGCTTCCAAAAGATGCTGCTCCAAAATCCGCTCTTCCTGCTCCAGATCGGCAATGGTACGTGCTGTCTTGATAATCTTATAATATGCCCTTGCGCTTAAGTTTAGTTTACCAAATGCATTTTTCAGGAGCTTTTGTTCCTTTTCCCCCAGAGGACAGTAAAGCTCCGTCTGATTTCCGTTCAGATAGGCATTGAAATGAAGAGGAAGCCCTTCGTAGCGTTCCTGCTGCATCCTGTGGGCATACTCTACGCGCTTCCGTATCTGAGCGGAGGTTTCATTTTCCTGCTTTTCTGTCAGCTCTTCGTAGGAAATCCCCGTGACTTCCGTGCAGATGTCTATCCGATCCAGAAGGGGGCGGCTGATTCTTCCCAGGTAATGGCTCACCTCCTGCTCCGTGCAGCAGCAGCGCTCCCGATCCGGAAAATAACCGCAGGCACAGGGGTTCATGGCCGCCACCAGCATACATTTTGCAGGGAAGATATAGGTTCCTGCTGTCCGGGAGATACAGACACGGCGCTCCTCCAGAGGCTGGCGCAGAATCTCCAGAGCGCTTCGTTTAAATTCGGGAAACTCGTCCAGAAACAGAACGCCGCCGGAGCTTAGGGAAATCTCCCCCGGGGAGGGAATCCGGCCGCCGCCTGCCAAAGCCTCCGCCGTTACCGTATGGTGGGGCGCGCGGAAGGGCCGGTTGAGAAGCAAAGAGGTGTGATCCGGGAGCAGGCCGGCCACACTGTAGATTTTTGTCATTTCCAGAGCTTCCTCCAGGGTAATGGAAGGCAGGATGCCGGCAATCCGCCTGGCAATCATAGTCTTTCCGGCACCGGGAGGGCCGATCATCAGAAGATTGTGCATACCGGCAGCGGCGACCTCTGCCGCTCTTTTTGCTACGGCCTGTCCGTTTACTTCTGAAAAATCAGCCTCCCGGGTGCAGGATTGTTCCTTTAAAAGACGCTCCGTGTCTACCTGCACGGGAACTGCTTCTGCCGGATAGCGCAAAATCTCCATAAGATGTGCCAGGCCGGATACGCCTATGACTTCTATTCCTTCCAGAACCGCGCCTTCCGCCGCATTTTGTTCCGGCACAATGCATCTGCGGATGCCGTTCTCTCTGGCCGCTTCCACCAAAGCCAGAATCCCCGAAACCGGAAGCGCCTGCCCGCTCAGGCTCAATTCTCCTGTGAGCATTATGTTTTTCAGGCTGTCTGCAGGGATCTTTTCTAAGGATGCCAGAATAGCTGCGGCAACAGGAAGATCAAAGCGCGAGCCGGCCTTTCGGATTGCGGCCGGAGCCAGATTTACGGTGATTCGCTTTGGGGGCAGAATGATGCCGGTATTGCGAAGGGCCGTCCGCACCCGATCGCCTGCTTCCCGGACTTCTGAGGACAGGTAGCCGACCATAAGAAGCTGAGGCATACCGTCGCTGATATCGGCCTCTACGCGGACCATATAGGCGTCCAGTCCGTTCAGGGCCGCTGAATATACTTTGCTGAACATGAAAAATAACATTCCTCCTTTTTTGCTTGATTTTCTTATCTGTTGGGAAATCGTGAATCTCGGATTGAGATTGGAAATTATCAGACGTTATTAGATTACCATATATTTACAGATGGTGCAAGTGATTTTTTATATGATTTTTTTACAATTTTGTTGTTGGGTTACTGTTCATTTCGCGGCCAGTGACGCGCTCCACAAGATCACAAAGAATCCACCAAGCAGGCTTGGTTCCCCTTATGATAACTGATGCACAGAAATCGCGAAAAGATGCGATTTCCCGCTGAAAAACTCGGGATTTCCGCACAAAATATGCGGAAACGCTTCGTGGAATAGTGGCGTGTACACAGTAACGTTGTTGGTACGGCATTGTATACCCTGCGGACACCCCACTAATGCATATCCCTTCGGGATGGGCGGACTTCGTCCGTTAAGGTATAAATAACGGTAAAACGTGTGCTTGATATCTGTGTCTGCTATGTGTCAACTGTGTGTCTGCGAAGCGGCAGCGTAGTAAGGCTACGACTTGCTTCGCAGGCGTGCAGCCGGCACAGACAGTTTACACCTTTTTCCAACAATATTTCAATATCGTCTCCAGATATAATTTATCCATAATGAGTTTGGTAAGAAGCATAGATTGATAGATTATAATTATCTCACCAAAAACACTATCCCGATTGAATAGCTATATTGATTGCTTTTGTACCTTTATTTCCTTAACCGCACACTCATAAGCTGCATAAGTCCACGGATCAAACAGAACAAATCGCACAATATCAGTCTTGCCGACATTCTCTTCACAGAACTTCCGAATTGCTCTAACTGCCACAATTGCAGCCTGCTCTACCGGATAGCCGTATACTCCCGTTGAAATAGATGGAAATGCAATTGTTCGGATACCATGAGCAACCGCAACTTGAAGAGAATTTCTATATGCGTTTTCAAGCAGCAGATCCTCTCCGTCATTTCCGCCATGCCAAACTGGTCCGACCGTATGAATGATATATTTGCATGGCAGGTTATAGGCGCCAGTAATCTTTGCTTCTCCGGTCTTGCAGCCATGTAATGCCTTACATTCAGCTAAGAGCTGCGGACCTGCGGCACGATGAATAGCTCCATCCACTCCTCCGCCTCCAAGCAGACTATTGTTTGCGGCGTTTACAATTGCCTCCAGATCATCTACTTTTGTAATATCTCCTTGGACTGTTTGAATTTTATATTCCATGCTATTTTCCTCCCTCAGTTTTGGTAACCGCATCCACATTTGTCAGGTAAATCATCATCCCTGATATACCTGGCATGAAATTCCATATTGATCTGACGCAGCTCCTTCCTGCCGTCTATGTAATCTTGGTACATATCAGCCAGGCCCGCCATACAGCCGTCACAATTTGCATCAATATTGCCGAGAGAATCGGCAACAATCTTCTCACGCTCTTCTTTCGTTGTTTCTGAAATTAAATATCCCATTTTCCTGCTCACCTCAAACATTAAAATTTTTCTTACGGCAGCCGGATGCAGAAGTACTCCGATCTGTAATTTATATGATTTTCCCGGAAAGATGGTCCATCTCATGCTGTGCAATCTGCGCCGGCCGATCTTTGAGTTTCATCCTCTGCCTTTTCCAGTTAAAGTCAAAATACTCGATCTCAATTTCCCTGTAACGGTTTGTTTTACGAACGCCGTCAAGGGACAGGCATCCTTCCTCTGTTTCATAAAGTCCGCTTTTTGAAATTATCACCGGATTAAACATTACCACATCCATAATGCCTATATTTACAATGATAATATTTTTCTTTACACCGATCATATTGGCGGCCATGCCAACGCATCGTTCGCGGTGGGCTTTTAATGTATCCTGCAAGTCCCTTCCCACCTGCACATCGGCTTTAACTGCCGGTTCTGATTTTTGTCCCAGAAAAAAGGCGTCTTTTACAATTGGTTTTATCATTACTCCTTGTCCTCCTCCGTGCAATGTATGAGAAAATTTCGGAAAGGGAATCCTATTTACTGCAAAAACATTTGATTAAATACGTTGTTTACCGCTTCAATATAAATGGAATATGAATGTTTCTTTCCTCTTTCATTGATATTTTTTAATTTTAGATATTCTTTTTCAATAGAATCCCATCCCTGCCCCTTAAGAATATCCTTCATTTTATTATCTATTCCGGGATTTAACGGCCGGAAAGCAAATTCATATGTGTTTCGCTTCTTGTCATTCCTCAAATAGTAATAGCCATCATTTTTACCGCATTTTCCATAATAGATAATAGCAAAATCACAGCTATGGCATAATTTCTTTTTGTTTTTATCGACTACCTTTATTGTAATAGCTGATGTTGAATCCTTTGGAAACGTATATCGTGTTTCCTGTAATGCTGTTTTAAATGCATCCATAAAATATGTTTTTAGAATTTTAGGAAATCTTTCTAATTGTATCGTTGTAGAATACCACATTTTTCAGATTTGTCAATAGCTAATCATAGAACAAATTCACCCTCCTAACTTTGTGAAGTAAAAACTATAAGGAGGGGGCGAATTTAAAAGGAAATATCTTTTTTCGCTTGCTCCGGAGCCAAAACCTAAAATTTTAGAACATATTGCCTGTTCATTCTAATTTCTATATCCTTACAGTAAAAAGATGCATAACTCTAAAAAATCATTTTATAGCAACTAATCTAAATTCGATGTACGATATACAAAAATATACATAAAGGAGATTACACTATGAGCAATTTACAAATTCACATTAAAAACTATTTAGAATATTGTATTGCCCAAAAACGTCTGGATGAAAAGACAGTAAAAGCATATCGTATTGACTTACGGCAATTTTCTGAATGGGTTTCTACAACTGAAGCTGCTGAAATTTCCGCCAATATCATAGAGGCATACTTAACAGAACTTCATCAGCAGTACACTCCAAAGACAGTTAAACGAAAAATTGCATCTTTAAAAGCCTTTTTTCATTATCTTGAATATAAAGAAATAATTGACAAAAATCCATTTAATAAATTGCATATAAAATTTCGCGAACCAATTATACTGCCAAAAACAATCCCATTACCTACCATTGAAATATTATTTAATACAATTTATATGCAATACTGCAATGCCCCAAACAATGGAAAAAAAAGAATTTTACTTCGAGATATCGTTGTCATGGAAATGCTTTTTGCAACAGGAATTAGGATATTTGAATTATGTTCAATGCCATATCAAAATATTGATTTAAAAAATAATATTATTATAATTAAAGGAAAGGGGGCTAAAGAGCGTCTGATTCATATATGTGATGAACATATTGTCAATGTATTAAACAAATACCGTTCAGAATATAATGAGGAAATTCTTTCTTGTGGCTATTTTTTTGTAAATAATATTGGGAACCGTTTATCGGACCAGTCAGTGAGAGAAATGATTAACAAATACTGTTGCATTGCTAATATTGAACAACATATTACTCCACATATGTTCCGTCACTCTTTTGCTACTCTCTTACTAGAGGAAAATGTTGATATTCGTTATATTCAAACTATGTTGGGGCATAGTTCTATAAGTGTAACGGAAATATATACACATGTTGCTATGTCAAAGCAAAAAGAGATTCTTGATGAATATTCCGGCTTCCGTGCCCCTGCTGTCCGGTGATAGGAAACCGCAAATCCGTTTTTAAGGAAACCGGCATTCCGGAGCTGGAAACCATTAGCATATATCCTTTAGAATGTAAGCATGCACCGTAAGGTGTAAATACATTCTAAGGG
>CAJTIM010000015.1:2500-114912 GCA_910576325.1 Clostridia bacterium | reverse complement strand
TGCTATAAAAAAATATATTCGGGACCAGTCAGAAGAGTCTCGGAAAGAAGAAAGTGAGGGAGCCGCTTTTTAGCGGCAGCAAGTAATATAAGCTTGCGATACCCGCCTTTCAGGCGAGCAGTAACAGAGCCCTTGGGGGCGTTTTTCAAACCCCCACTTGAAGTGGGGGTTGGTGATTATGGAACGCTTCAGGGCTGCCGTAAAGCAGACTGGCCGGTTGAAATGATCGCGGCAGTCGGTTTTGCGGCGGCTTTTTTGTTTGTTGGGAAAAAATAAAAAAAATTTAGGGTAATTAAAACCTTTTGGAAGACACACCCGTCTAATAGTTACAAGATTTTTAATAGTCCGGCTAAGAACTTTTTGCCGGCCGGTAAAGTCGCAAAGGCGCACGAGAGGAACTTTTATGAGTGCCCTTTCGAATAAAAGTTTCTCTCATTACAGGTGTGTCGAAGCGACTTTACCCTTTAGTGCCGTCGCGCAGCGACTGGAATAGGAGGAGAACGGATGCGAGCAGAGGCATTACAAAAGAAAGTAGAGGAAACGGTTCTGGATTCCTACGAAGCGATGTACCGCCTGGCATATACCTACGTGCGAAACGAGGAAGATGCACTGGACATTGTTCAGGAAAGCGTCTACAAAGCCATTAAGCACTCAGCCTCCGTTAAGCAGGAGAGCTACATCAAAACCTGGCTGTGGCGCATCGTAATGAACACAGCCCTTGATTTTATCCGAAAGAATCAGAAGGAGATAGCAGTTGACGCCTTCGACGAAAACGGAAGAGAGGACAGCTACCGGGATTTTGATACCATAGAAGCCCTGAATGTATTGACGGAGAAAGAAAAGGCCGTTGTGGTGCTTCGGTTTTTCGAGGATCAGAAGCTAAGCGAGATTGCAAGAACTCTGAATGAAAATACCAATACGGTAAAAACCATTTTATATCGAAGTCTTAAGAAGCTGAAGCTGGAGCTGACGGAAGGAGAGCTGAGCTATGAGGGATAAAAAATTAGAGGAAATGAGACAGGACTACGAAAACATCAAAATACCGGCGGAGCTGCGGCAAAGGGTAGAAGCAGGAATCCGTCAGGCAAAGGAGGAGACGAAGATGAAAAAGAGATCAAAGGTAATTGTGTACACAGGCAGAGTTGCAGGAGGCGTTGCGGCGGCAATGGTGATGATTACGGTGATGGCCAATTCCGGGGCGGCCATTGCCCATGCGATGGCAAAGATTCCGGTGATCGGCGCCATTGCGGAGGTAGTCACCTTCCGGGAGTACGAAAGCACCGACAACAATAACAATATGGGGGCAGACATTAAGATTCCGGAGGTCAGCGTGAAGAACGAGGACGGCACGGTGAATGAGGAGACTACCCAGAAGATCAACAAAAGTATACAGGAATATACGGATGAGATTATCGCCCAATACGAGGCGGATGTGAAAGCGGCAGGAGAAGGCGAAGGGCATATGAATGTAGAGCTTGATTACTCCGTGATTACAGACAGCGACCGGCTGTTTTCCATTCGTTTTGACCAGCTTCTGGTGATGGCAAGCGGTACGCAGATGGTGAAGATTTACCATATTGACAAGCAGACAGGAGAGATGATCGGCCTGGATGGATTGTTCAAGGACGGCGCCGATTATATCACCGTTTTGTCAGAAAACATCAAGGAGCAGATGAAGGAGCGGATGGCCGCAGACGAGTCCCTTGTATATTGGGTAGACAACGAAGATATGTCGGAATGGAATTTTGAGTCCATAAAAGAAGACAACACCTTTTATGTAAATGAAAACGGTAAGCTTACGATTGTATTCGATGAATATGAGGTGGCACCGGGATATATGGGAAGCGTGGAATTTGAGATTCCTACAGAGATTATACAGGATTTGGTGCAGGAAGGCTTTTTGAAGTAATGAAATAGCATTTCAGAAAAAAGTTATAAAATAGGACAGCAGTCATTTTCACATCCGTTCTTCGGTTCATTCGGATTCATTGGATGTCGGAAATGACTGCTTTTTTGCCAAGAAGGTAACTGCATAAGATTTTGTCAGCAAAGATTTTGTTGTGGAAATAATTGTAAATACATGTTGCTTTTTTCTAAAAACCAGCTATAATAAGTAACAGCAGTTCTTCCCTGGGAGGAACCGGCTATCTAGATCAAGACCAATTCGGTCATATTTTCCAAGAACGAAAATTCAGATGAAAAGGAGGGTGGCAGGAGTTCCAATATTGCAAAACAAGAAACCGCAAATTATAATAGAAAGGAAGTATTTTATATGGAAAAAAACGAAAAACTGAATACGCAGACGCCCTATGAGACGGAAAGCACAAAATCCCTGCAGGAGCTTAATCTGCTGGATGATTTTCTCTTTGATGTGGCAACGGAGGATTTGGAGGCATGTCAGATAATGATTGAGCTTTCAATGGGCATTACCTTGAAGAGCATCCGCTGGAAGGAAGGTCAGAAGGTAGTACATAATCTGCCGGGAAAACGGGGGATTCGGATGGATTTTTGCGTGGAGGACGGAGACGGGAATTTCTTTGACCTGGAGATGCAGAAGCAGAACCAGGGCAATATCCCCAAGCGGACCAGATTTTATCAGGCGCTTACGGATGCTCCCTTTTTGAAAAGCGGAGAAGTCGGCTTTGATAATCTGAAGCCGGCGTATCTTGTTGTTATATGCGGCTTTGATCTGTTTGGCTTTGGGAATTATCGCTATACCTTCGGAAATTACTGCGAGGAAATCCCCGGATTGTACCTTGGAGACGGCTGTAAAAAGATTATACTCAATACCGGAGGGAATAATGACAAAGAAGTGGATAAAACGCTGACAGATTTTCTTCATTATGTGGAGAACAGCGACGAAGCCACGCTCCCGGCAGGGTGTGATGAACGTCTCAGGCATCTGCATAAAAAGATTGTAAATATCAAATCCAGTGAAGAGATGGAGGTAACTTATATGAAGATGCAGGAACGAGACAGATTAATTCGGGAAGAAGGGGAAAATCGGGGAAGAGAAGCTGGAAAGGCAGAAGGTAAAGCAGAGGGGAAGGCAGAAGGCAAAGCAGAAGAACTGGTACGGATTGTATGCAAGCTTATGAAGAAAAACCGGACGCCGGAGGAGATTGCCGATCTTCTTGATGAAAAAGAAGATAAAATCAGCGCCATATGCCAGGCCGCAAAGCTGTGCGGACCCGAATGTGACTGCGGAGAAATCCGTGCAATTCTGGCAAAAGAGCAAAATTAAAAATTTATATTGCTTGAAAAATAGATGATTAGATGTCCCGGAAACAAAGCTTTTCCAAGGTTTGAATGCCCTATCATACAGAGCATAGGCAAATCTGTATAGGCTGTGAATGAGTATGGGGAGTAAAAGGGAGAGTAAAAAGTTTGAAGAATCCCTTGACATATGAGGTCTATAAGTATAAACTTAATATAAATGAAAGGTTTATAATAATAAACCTAAGCGGATAAAGAATACCTGATAAACATTTACCGCAAAGGAGGTTATACTTATGGATTATCATATCAACGAGAGCGAATACCGTCTCATGGATATTCTTTGGGATGTGCAGCCTATTAACTCAATGGAACTGGTGGGCCTGTGCGGGGAGAGGCTTGGGTGGAAAAAGTCCACCACCTACACCGTTTTGCGGAATCTGGGACAAAAGCAGATACTGCAGAATGAAAATGCGGTGGTGCAGGCTCTTGTATCCCGGGGAGAGATCCAGAGACAGGAAAGCAGGGATTTTTTGAAGAAAAAATTCCGCGGAAGCCTGCCTGCTTTTATTGCAGCCTTTCTACAGGAGGAAAAGCTGACAAAAAAAGAGGCGGAAGAGCTTCAGGAACTGATTAACCAGGCGTCAGAGGGCCATGACAGCCAAACGGAGCGGTAGAAACGCCGAAAGGAGGAAACTATGATTCTGTTTTTCAATCAATTACTGCAAAATAGCCTGACAGCGGTTATTTTGATTCTTGCGGTTCTCCTGTTTCGAAAGCTCACAGGCGACCTGTCCAAATTATATGTTCACATTTTATGGATCATAACCATGCTGGTACTGGTGCTTCCTCCCATTCCATCAGGCTCTCTGCAGACAGCACGCAGCCTGCTTCCGAAAACGGAATTTGGAGTTTCCGGAAAGCATTCCGGCGCAGCACAGGAAACGGAAACAGGAATCCTTGCAGGAGCAGAAGTACAAAATATATCTGCAGAAATGCCGAAGAACAGTGAAACGGGGGCTTTGGGAGCAACCCCGGAAGAACGGCTTTACCGGGGAGAGGGAAGCCAGACGCCGTCCGGTCTCTTTAACCTCAGTATTGCAGAGATATTTTTCGCTTTATGGGGACTGGGAGCAATCACATTGGCAATCATTATGTTAACAGAGTGGCTGCGCCTGAAGAAAAAAGTGAAATCCGCCGTCCGTATTCGAAGGGACGTGTGGAGCACGGCACAAATATCCACCCCATTTGTCATGCCGGGACTGCCCTCCAAAATCTATATTCCTCAGGGACTGGATAAGGAAGTGGATCAGCTGGAAGACATTTTAAAGCATGAGCGCAGACACATCCGCAACCGGGACCCCTGGATCAAATGCTTTACCGCCCTGGTATTGCTTCTGCACTGGTTCAACCCCTTTGTCTGGCTTGCCTACCGCTTAATGAACCGCGATATGGAAATGTACTGCGACGAATGTGTTCTTCGCGGCAAAGGCATAGAAGAAAAAAAGCACTATGCCCAAACGCTCCTGAATTATGCCTGTAAAAGCAGCGGTTTTTCTCCTGCCATTTATTTCGGAGAGAGCAATACAAAAAAGAGAATTTGGCACATACTCAATACAAAGCGTCCCCGCGCAGCAGTAAGCCTTTTCCTTCTTCTGATGATCAGCGGGTGCGGCATGTCCTTTCTGGCTGCGGGAGAAACAGAACCGGAAAAAGCAGTCGTGGATATGACAAAGGATGTACTTCTGACCGAAACATTATCTGACACAGATACGGCAGACGGGAATAGAAACCACGCGGAGTCCGGGGAGGAAGAAAAGCACTGGTCAGAAAAACGCATAGTAAACTCCGTCCGGAAAGATGTGGAATCCGGCTTAGATAAAAACGAAATGAATATAATGGGGGAGACAGAGCATTTTACCCTCTACGGCATCCGTGAGGGGGAGGAAATGGCAGTCCAAACGCCGGACGGCCTGGTATATGCCGAAGTCCCGCTTATCTCCAACTATGAGGTAGAGCCGCAGATCATGGAGCAGGATTTTGACGGCGACGGCAGAGAAGAGCTTGCCGTTATCACCTATGTGCTCCACGGGACCGGAATGTCCATACGCTCCCTCTTTATGGCAGACAAGGATGCAGCCGGCACATGGAATATCTATCACCTGCCGGAAGAAGATTATATACAGGAATTAACATCACACTTTACGACACAATACACAGAAGAAGGCGTAAAGCTGATATTCAACGGAGCGCCCGCCGGCGCTGCGGAACAGGTAGAGCAGGAACAATTGGACAATGAATACGCCTACTACGCCGGATCTCAGATAAACTTCCGTTTCACGGAGGAAAAAATATATCTCCGGGCAGATTTAGTCGGCTATTCCAACATCAATCAAGCCGGCAGCTACACAGGCCATCAGTTGGAAGCTAATTTATACTACCTGGGAGAAGGAAAATGGCAATTCTTAACAGTAAACTACGCAGACGCAGGCATCACGGAGCTGATTGAGTACGCGGTCCCCCGATATATCGCAGGTAATACAAGCGAGGTCAACGAACGCTATACCGCTCCCGGCACGCAGCTATCCGACTTCGGAGAGCCGCAGGAGATAACAATCCTCTCCATCATCTACCCGCCCGAAGAGCTGGCAGGCGGAGAGACCGAAGCCTATGTAACCATCCGCCGCGCCGGAGAAGACGCTCTGGACTACCTGCACGTTCCCCTGAAAAGAGTGCGGACGGAAAACGAAGAATCAGGCTGGGGAATTGCAGACAGATTCGGATGGCGGATAGCCGGCGAAATCTACATGGAACGATAGTTTTGACCCAATATCCGGTGTCCGGCTTTTCGCGGCAGAAGCAGACTTCTGTAACGCGAAACGTCCGAACACCGGATATGAAAATTCCTGCGCCTCCGGGCTGCCGTCCGTCCAATCAAAAACTTTATTTCAAATCCCCCGCCGCCTTCACCTTCACCCGATTCGTATTCCCGGGATAATACTGCAGCGGCACATCCTCCACATCAATAATCTCAACCGTCTCCCGGACAGCCCCGGCCTCCACAGCCAATTCAACCGCTTCCGCCTTAGCATCCTCAAGAGCCTTCTCCCGAGGCAGAACCAGATAATCTACCAGCTTGTCATAATTCCCCGAAACCTTCGAAATAGCCGATCCAATCGCATTCGCCACACCTCCGGCCTCCGGCTTCACAACCGTTTTGGCATCTGAGATCTTCTCCGGCAGAATCACAGACCCGCCCCCAACAAGAATCAGATCCACATCCTCACTGGAAACCTTCATAGCATCAATACTATCCTCAATCAGCTCCGTAACAGCGTCCAAAGCCTTCCTGGAAAAATCCTCGCTCAAATGAGCAACCTTTGTCTTATCTCCAAGCTCCGCAAGCCCCAACCGAACCGCAATATCCGTAGCCGTGCAAACATCACCGCCGAACACAAGCGCCTTCTCCGTAATCTGATACCCGACCGAATCCGGCCCCACAGTAACACGTCCGTCCTTATGCTCCCGCACAATCGAGCCGCCGCCCAGACCGATTGAAACCACATCCGGCATACGGAAATTCGTGCGCACGCCGCCAATGGTAACCGCAACGCCCGATTCCCTGGGAAATCCGTTCTGAATCACCCCGAGATCCGTAGTCGTTCCACCTACATCCACCACAATCGCATTCTTAAGCCGGCTCAGGTAGCAGGCGCCGCGAATCGAGTTTGTCGGCCCGCAGGCAATTGTCAGAATCGGATAACGTCTTGCATATTCCATTGTCATCAGCGTTCCGTCATTTTGAGAGAGGTAAATATCCACATTCGCAACACCCTCATCCGCAAGGCTTCTGGCAAAGCCTTCCGTAAAGGATTCCGCCACATGATAAAGAGCGGCGTTTAAAATCGTAGCATTTTCACGCTCAATAAGCCCCATAGAACCGATTTCGCTGGAAATGGACACATGCACATCCTCTCCCATAACCTCCCTGCAAAGCTTAGCGGCCTCCAGCTCATGGTCATTGCGCACCGTAGAAAATACACAGGAAATGGCCACCGACTTTACGCCCTTTTCCTTAAGCCCAAGGAAAAAATTCTTGGCGGCTTCTTTGTCAAAGGGAGCCAGCTCTTTCCCGTCGTATTCAAAACCGCCCCCAACCATTGCAATATCCACAGCAATTGTTTTCAAATCCTCCGCCCAATCCACCATAGGGGGAATACCAAGAGAGGCCGGCGCGCCGATACGCAGGATACCAATGGGGGCAAGTCCTTTGCGCTCCACAATGGCATTAGTGCACTGGGTGGTTCCCAGCATTGCCTGCCGGATCTGAGAACGTTCAACGCCGGATTCCCGGAGCACGGCCCGAACCGCCGCCAGAATCCCGCCGTATACATCCTTTGTCGTATGCTGCTTTACACTGGCAGCCACACGAAGATTTTCATCAATTAAAACAGCATCCGTGTTGGTGCCGCCTACGTCAATACCAAGTTTATACATTACACATTCCTCCTAATTGAAATCGCTGCGCGATGGCACTAAAGGGTAAAGTCACTTCGGCGCACCTGTAATAAGAGAAACTTTCATTCGAAAGGGCACTCATAAAAGTTTCTCTCGTGCGCCTTTGCGACTTTACCGTCCAGCAGAAATTATTTTTCTAAACATTTGACATTTCTTAACTAGACTTTGCAGCGCTCCTCAAGCGGGATATAGTCCGTGTCAATGCCGAAATAACGGGGGCCTACAAGTTCAAGTCCCTCCGGCGTGCGCCAGAGCGGATAGCAGGGAAGCCCCACTACCATCACGCGTTTTCCATATTTCAAAGCGTCGGTGGGAACCGGCAGAAAAGTTTCCGTATCCACCAGACAAATAAGATCCGGCGTAGTGGCGAGGATTTGTCCCTCCACTGCGGCTGTCAGATTTTCATTTTGAAATTCTACATAGGCGGACTGGCCTTTGTAATCACCGATTCCATCCAGAAGAACCTTGCCAAAATTAAAACCGGCCCGAACCTCCCGAAGCACATCACAAATCTTGCCTTTAAAAAGCCGGAACCCCTGGGCGATACGTAAAAATGCTTCCTCCGGCGTGCAGTCAGAGGCTTCTTTCACCCGGCGAATGGCAGAACCTAAAACTTGGCTGCGGGTAACAATCCCCTTCACGGCATATTTTTTCATAAAGGCACCTTCCATAGAAAAGAGAGACACGGACACCGAACCGCCGCAGGCCATCGTCACCGCCCGGGCCAGTTCCTCCGTCCATTTATTGGTAATGGTACGGAAAATACAGGAATTTCCCTTTTCGTCCACCAGAGCCATAGGCGTAGCAGAGCCTCCCCCGATGGTAAAGGTGACCATCTGAAGCTCAGGAAACGCTCGTCCCATGCCGTCGCAGTCTACCAGAGGCAGCCCAAGCCGCGCCGCCGCCGCAATGGGAAGCATGGAATTAACGCCGCCGGCCTCAATGGGCATAAAGGCATAGACAGGCTTCCCGTAAAAGGTGGAAACCGTGTCATAAAGAGTCTGGTATTCGCTCCCTCCGATAGCCTTCTCCGACAGAACCGTAGGGGCGCCCATCATGGCAATGGGAACCACCAGGGCGTCATCCGGCACTTCCTCCGGATCGAGCAATGTAACAGGGCCGCACTCCTTTACGGCGCCGATGGCAACCAGCTTGCCCACATAGGGGTCGCCCCCTCCGCCGGCTCCAAGGAGCGCAGCGCCCAAAGCAATGTCTTCAATTTCAGCAATTCCAAGTTTTCGCAAAATAGAACCTCCCTATTAGTAATTCCACAAAATATACATGGTGCATTCTTCTATGCACGGCACATATTCTGCTGACTGTAGTTTTATAACACACTTTAAAAATTATACTTCTGATACGTTACCACTATAAAGTGAAAAAGGGACAAAAAAACCGGCTTATCTTTGTCCAAAAGGACAAAGACAGCCGGGAAAATCGAATTATTTGGAAGCAGCCAGACGATTTAAAGCTGCGGCTCGATAAAGAGTGAACAGCTCCGGTGCCTTGTCAAGAGGATAGCCAAGAAGTTCCCGGATACGGTTCAGGCGGTATTTTACCGTATTTTTGTGGAGGAATAGAAGCTCGGCACAGGAGGAGACACTGCTTTTGCTGTCCAATAGATAGACCTCCAGGGTTTGGAGAAGCATATTGTCCTCATGCACATGTTTTAGGGCTGTAAGAGGTGACAGGGCGTTGGTCAGGGCAGCTTCGCTTTCGGCCAGAATCTTCTGACATTCAGACGCAAATTCCAATTCCTGCAGGGTATAACAGCCAAGGCTTGGCCAGATCTGCAGAGCAGTTTCGATAACTTCCTGATGGAGCAGAAAGGTACGGCGCACATCTGAGGTACTGTTTAAGGGATAGCACCGGGTCAGGGATAAGGAAAAATCCAAAGCTTTCAAACGTTTCAAGAGATCCTGGGAGACAGACACCCGTTCGGGAGAGCGCTCGATCCAGTCCATAAATGCTGCGGCGTGGCCCTCATACAAATCGGCAACTACCGTATGGCAATAATGGGCAAGATGCTCTTGAATCAGAGGAAGACCCTCTCGGCGGAAGCGTTCCAATTGATTTTCTTCGCAGCGCAGAATCCACATTTCATAAATATCAGCCACATTAATATGGAAGATATTTGCCAGCTGACGCATTTTGATGGGATCGTCCTGAAGAATGGCACGAATCAATTCGTGTGTGGCAGCCTCTTCGGATTTCCGGCCCCAGATATTGACACCCAAACGCACCACATCTGTTAGCTGAGTTAGAATCTCGCTGTCCGGCTGTATGCCCTCTCGAAGAACAAGGAGCTCCTGTGCGGAACCTGGGTCTGAGGAAATGGAGAAGCGGTAGAGGCGGCTGTCAGGAAAAATATCACAGGCCATAGACTGCTGATCTGCCGGAAGCCCATTCAGTGATTCGATCCCTTTCTTAATAGCAGCTTCCTGATTACGGGGCCACGCAATGAGATATTGAATCTTTAAAGAACAGTCACAGAGGATCAGAGAAGCGGAAATCCGATCACTGAGCATTTTCAAAATGGTGCTTACGGAGCGCTGATGGGAGGGAAGCCTGGAGACACGCTCCAAAATCTCCGATACCAGAGACGTATTATGAGTCCGATCCCGATAGATGAGAGCCATTACATCGGAAATAGCCTCTCCATAGCGCAGAGTTACATCCCCCTCCGGCATAACAATCAGAACAAAATCCATTTCGTCGGCAAAGTCAATGAGCCGCTGATCCACTTTTTTCAGGTAAACGCCTACATAGTAGAGGATTAAGCCTACCTCGCCGCCTTCTGCCAGACGTTTCAAATTTACATACTGGCGTTCCACATCCTCCGTCATATTTAAAAATCCCGTAATGACGATCTCACTGCCAAAATATTCTCCCTGGGGAAACACTTCGTCTACCAGAACGCCGGGATCCGTGGATTCCAGGACCGAGATAGAAGAGACAATCCTGGACAGGCCATTGTGTCCGGCAATGACCTTTGCCTGCCGCAGAGAAGGCAGCTTTAACAAATCTGCAACCGTTACGCTCATAGCTTCACCTCCGTACCCGTTTCCTTTTGGATTTTCGCTCCCGGAACACCGTAATTCGTCCGATAAAGCAGACAATTCGGACAAGAATGATACCGATTAAGATCCCGATACTGTCGATCATAACATCCCGCTTGGAGGGTCCCCGCCCGGCCACAAAGGACTGGTGGTATTCATCCAGACAGGCGCAGGCCACACAGAAACCGCCGGCCAATATGGTCAAAGCAATTCCCCGCAGTCCGTAGACATACAGGGGAAAAGACACACAGACCGCCAGCAGAAAATATTCCGTCACATGGGCGAGCTTGCGTACATAGGGATGCAGCATTTCCGTATAGAGATTAAGCTCCGCCGAACTCCATCCGGTTTCAAAGGATTCACAGATAATCTCCAGAAGCTTATGGGTAGCCCTCCAGCTTAAGTTCCCGGAGACCTCACCGGGCTGTGCGGAGAACTGGAAGATCACGTACAGCATAAACAAAGCCGGCAGGAAAGAAAAGGGTTTTAAAATGGGTTTTAAGTATCGCATAGTCCAGGATTCCTATTCATCGTATCTTAATATTCTTGAGCGTCACCCGCTAAACGGAGCCGGATAGGGGAACCGTTCATGGTGACGGTGGCTTTTGGTTTACTGTGGGTAAGCATAGCACAAGTAGAGGGAAAAATCCATACCTTACCGGACGAAGTCCGCCTGCCCGATAGGGGCATGCATTACGGTGTACCCGTAGGGTATATCTTCTCAAATGGGCTTGACGATTGACGAGACAAAATGTATTATAAGTATAAAATACGAATAGAAGGAGGCGTAAAAGATCGACCTGATACGAAGTAATCCGCTGCTTGTAATGTCTCTATCCGGAAGCGTTGTTGTTTTATTATATGGGCTTATGTGCCTGACACTGAAAAGACATATTTCCTCCGAATGCAGATATTTCATTTTAAAGCTGGCTGTGTTCTTCTTTTTGGTTCCGCTTTTCAGATTCAAGTACCGTATTTTAGAATTTGCAGAACGGATGATTTCTTTTCCGGAAAAAGATTTGGGACAGGTATTGGATCCAAATAGCATAATTATTATGAGAGGACAACAAACTTATGTGGGAATAAGGATTCAATTGCTGCGGCTCTGTATGTTATGTATGGCTGTCATTTTTCTGATCCTTATGGTCAGAAGTCTGCTGCGGTATAAAAAGGCAAGAAAGCTTCTCCTGTCTTGCGGAAAGGAACCGGTGCCGTCGAAGCTGCAGGCTCAGTTTGACCAAGTGAAAAGGGAACGTGATATTTCTGCAAAGGTACAATTGGTGTGCTCTCGGGAATGTGAAACGCCTATGACAATTGGAGTCTTTAAGCCGACAATTATATTTCCGGCTATGTGGGAGGCGGATTCCGGAGACCAGTCTTGTCAGTTAATGCTGCTTCATGAATTGATTCACATTCAGCATCGGGATTTGATTGTGGAACTGCTTGGACAGCTTGTTATTGCATTGCACTGGTTTAATCCCTTAAGCTATATTCTGTACCATGAGCTTTCCGTAATGAGAGAGCTTTGCTGCGACAGGAGTCTTGTTGGGGAATGGGATGAAGAATTGAGGAAGAAGTACAGCTCTCTGCTGATTGATGTGGCAGCACGAAGAGCAAAGAAAGAGGAAAGGCTGGCAGTAAGTTTTCTGGGGCGGAATGAAAAAGTTTTAAGGAGGAGAATCTTAGAGATGAAAGAAAAGAGCAAACAAAAAACATGTTTGGCAGTTTTGGCTTCGGCTGTTGTATTTTTAACAGGCAGTTTGACGGCGTTGGCTTATGTGCCGCCGCAGACTATGGAATTTTCAGAATATAATCCGGATATTGAGGTGGAACGTTGTTTTGAAACGGAAGATATTAATGCAGAACCTCTTTTATATGATTGTTTTTGGGTGAATTCAGACGGAACAATTGAAGAGATAAGAGATTATGAGTTAGAAGTAAAAGGATCCTGCTCTCACGTATATAAGGATGGCAAATATTCAGAGCATAAAAAAAATAGCAGTGGAGGATGTACAATTACTTACTGGGATGCAAAGAAATGTACAAAGTGTGGTTCGTTTAAAATTGGTGATGTGATTAATGTGATTACTTGTCAGAAGTGCATACATTAATAATATTAAATTTTGATTTGAGGTATCTGGTAAAGGTTTTAAACCTCTATCAGATACTTCAAAAGTAGGAGTAATTAGAGTGGATAAAAATTTTGGATTATCACATACAGAAAAAGAAATTATGGAATTATTGTGGCAATCAGAGGAACCGCTTTCTTTCCGGGAGATTCTAGATCATGCAAATGAAGTATGGAAGAAAAACTGGAAGAAGCAGACTTTGAATACGTATTTGCTCAACATGCAAAAAGCAGGCTTGATTGGCTCGGAGAGAGGAAAGGTATATCAAGTTTATTTTCCAATGTGTACAAAAGAAGAGCACATTCAGAACTGGACAAGAAAGCTGGTAAGGGAGACCTTTGAGGGATCTCTTTATAGCTTTGTCGTCGCTTTTACCGGAGGAGAAAAGCTGACGGAAGAAGAGGCAGAGGAATTGAGGAAGTTGATTTAATAAATGAGTTGGTTAAGATGCTTTATATTATAGGGGATTGATAAAAATGTGAAAATGTATTATAAATAAGTAGTACATTAAATACGATTCAAAAAGGGGGTAATCTAAATAATACATGGTGAGAGGGGATAGCTTTTAAAATACAAAAGGAAAGAGAGGAATTTTTAATGAGAAAACGTTTATTAAGTTTAGTGATGATAATGGTTTTGATGCTGACAATGGGCTTTTCAACATCAGCGGCTAATGGAAGATCTCCGGTGCTTGTTAAGACTGAAGTTTATCCATGCAATAGTTCAACGGGGCGACCAGATAATAATTGCATAACAATAAAGGGGAACAGTCAGTGGGCGAATGGAACATTGACAGGAAGCGCAGCAACGGAATATAGGAATAAAGATCGTGATGCTTTTTATGTTAAAGTTTATATAGATCGTGGATCGTATACCAACTATAAGCTGTACGTAAACGGGGAATATGTAAAATCCGGAAGTTTACCAAGCTCAAGCATGTTTTCTACGGATATTATGGTAAAAAATGATAACCCGGGTAGCTGGCGGCTTGTATGTTACAGTGCAGCAGATACTACGGGTATTCCATTATGGGGATATCTTCGTGCACAATAGTTTTGTCACTTCAATGAAAAAGTTAAGATATAAATTCCCTTTCAGATGTAGACTTGTAAATTGCTATGTAAAGAGTTTTTTTGTCATGGACTTTAATAAAGAATGGCATTCATGTGAAACGATTGCCAGATGAAGCATAAGAAATTTTAGTGAAGATAATCACAGGTAAGTAAATTTAAATTGCCATCTGCTGACAGAAAGAAATTATATATTTTTTTCCGGCGGATGGCAATGCATAAATATCAGGAAAGGAACATAAAAAATGAATACTATTGGCGGCTTAAAGAATTCTCCATATAAAATGGGAAGTATTGGTTTATTACAGACAATGGTACAAAATGAAAACAAAATGTCCCAATCAACAATAGGATTCCTGAATTCGGGAACAGGGAAGAGGGAATCTGATGAGAAAAAAATAGTTGGTTCAGGAGTTGTCAAAGCTGAACAGGAGATTATACCAAAGGCAGAGGCTTCCGTTCAAAAAAGCAAACAGGAGTATGCCCTTTTTTTGGAACGAATTCAGGGCCAGACATCGGAAGAATCAGCAGAGGAAAAAGCACTCAGAGAAAGAAAATGGGAATATGTGCAGAAACTTTTGGCTTTGGAATTGACAGAAGCCGATAAGAAAAGAATGTTCGACAACAAACAGATATGTTTGGATGGGGACGGGAGCGATACTCTTACAGAGCAGCAAATTGCATATTTAAGAAATAAGTACGATGTACGGCATATGACGGAGGAAGATACATACTACTTTTTGTGTGATTTGACGGAGATGAATGTATTTTCTTCCGAAGATTGGGCAGCCGCATTGATTGGAGGTATTACGATACTTCCGGAAGATATGAACAAGCTGACGATAAGCGGCGAGGGAAAATGGGGATGGATGCTTGATGAAAACGGCAATGTTATTTTGGTGGAATCGAAACTTCGGGTTCAGGAAGAAGAAGAGGAAGATCCGGAATTGATAAAGGCCAGAATTAAAGGATATACGGACGATATCTTATTGGAGGCTTTTGGCTCAGAAGACAGAAAAGAAGTTTCTTCTCCGGAAGATCTTCAAGCAGAGCAGACATTGAAAGAAAATATGGATGGAATCACTGAAGAAATGGAAGCGATGATGCAGTCCGGAATTCCAATCAACTGTGAAGCATATACAAATGGTAAACCTAACAGTCACATTTTGATGGATGCGGCAATATGCAAGCATAACTTTGGACTGGAAATAAAAGGCATTCAGCAGGCGGCATATCAGGCACCCGAAGTTGCAGCCAGATTGTTGCCGCAATATCAAAAAGCATATAATGCATGTGATAAGCTTTTGAAAATTGTGGATCAGGTAAAGAGATAATTTGCAATTGACAGATTTTCGATGAAAACGACGAACAAAGAAAAGATATATATCTTTAAGACAGAACATACATGGAAGGGGCACGGCAGAAATCAGATATGTACAGAGCTTTCAATGGATTACTTTAACAAGAGGAGCAGAGAACCTTTTTTGCCATGGACTTTTATATAAGAATGGCATTCGTTCGGATTGACTGATGAATGGAATACTTAGAAAGATTCTCTTTATAAAATATGCTTTGTTGAAACTCTGCCACATGGGGCTTCTAAAGGAAGAATATCTGCATTAGTAGCCAGAATAGAAAAAGCGGCATTTGCATAAAGCGGATGCCGCTTTTTGATGAAATCAGTAAAGAATCTAAAATTTCATTTTCATAGAAAATCGGGATGTAACTCTCTTGCACCTGTTTCAAAACCATGCTATATTTAGAAAGGAATTTGTAACTGCGAGGGTACAAAGCAGCTGCAGGAGTTTCAACACAAAGCGAACAAAATCCGGACAGCGTATAAGGAGGAAAAAGTTTATGGCAATTCTAGTGACAGGCGGCGCAGGCTTTATCGGAAGCCACACCTGCGTGGAGCTTTTGGAGGCAGGCTATGAGGTAGTAGTGGTGGATAATCTGTATAATGCCAGCAGAAAGTCCATGGATCGGATCGAGCAGATCACAGGAAAGAAGCCCATATTCTATGAGGCGGATATTTTGGATCGGGAAGCGCTCAACAAGATTTTTGAGAAAGAGCAGATTGATTCTGTCATTCATTTTGCAGGACTGAAAGCAGTAGGCGAGTCCGTGGCAAAGCCTATTGAGTACTACTACAATAACATCGCAGGAACCCTGGTGCTCTGTGATGTGATGCGCAACCACAATGTAAAGAATATCGTATTCAGCTCCTCTGCTACCGTATACGGAGATCCGGCCTTTATTCCCATTACCGAGGAGTGCCCCAAGGGGAAGATCACCAATCCCTACGGTCAGACTAAGGGTATGCTTGAGCAGGTGCTTGAGGACATTCATGTATCTGACCCCGAGTGGAATGTGATTCTGCTTCGCTACTTTAACCCCATCGGCGCACATAAGAGCGGACTTATCGGAGAGGACCCCAAGGGTATTCCCAACAATCTGGTTCCCTATGTGGCACAGGTAGCCATCGGGAAGCTGGAGTGTCTGGGCGTATTCGGAGACGATTACGATACACCCGACGGAACAGGCGTGCGTGACTACATTCATGTAGTGGATCTGGCGAAAGGCCACGTGGCGGCTATTAAGAAGCTGGAAGAGAAAAAAGGCGTTCTCATTTACAATCTGGGTACAGGCAAGGGCTACAGTGTACTGGACGTAGTACATGCCTTTGAGAAAGCATGCGGAAAGAAGATTCCCTATGCGGTAAAGCCCCGCCGTCCCGGCGATATTGCTACCTGCTATGCGGACCCGGCCAAGGCAAAAGCGGAGCTTGGCTGGGAGGCAGAGAACGGAATCGAAGAAATGTGCGCCGATTCCTGGAAATGGCAGTCGATGAATCCCAATGGGTACGAGGAATAACCGGCTTTCAGGCAGAGGAAGACTTTGAAGGCACATATGCTTAAAATTATGATAGAAGGGACAGGCAAGGGAACGCTGCACTATGAAAAGAGGATTTGACAACGAAAAATATCTGAAAACGCAATCCGAGCATATTCGGGAGCGGATTGGACAATTTGACAATAAGCTGTATCTGGAATTTGGAGGAAAGCTCTATGACGATCATCATGCATCGAGAGTGCTTCCGGGCTTTGAGCCGGACAGCAAGCTTCGGATGCTGATGCAGCTCAAAGAGCAGGTGGAAATCGTCATTGTCATCAGCGCTGAGGATATTGAAAAAAATAAGATCCGCGGAGATCTGGGAATCACCTATGATTCCGATCTTCTGCGGCTGAAAAGCATTTTCGAATCAAAGGAACTCTATGTGGGCAGCGTATGTATCACCCATTTTGCAGGTCAGTACAGCGCTCAGATGTTCCAGAGCCGTCTGGAGAAAATGGGAATCCGCGTGTACCGCCACTATATGATACCGGGCTATCCAAACAATGTTCCTGTGATTGTAAGCGAGGAAGGCTACGGGCACAATGAGTATATTGAAACCTCACGCCCCCTGGTGGTAGTGACGGCTCCCGGACCGGGAAGCGGAAAAATGGCAACCTGCCTGTCTCAGCTTTACCATGAGCACAAGCGCGGAATCCGTGCGGGCTATGCCAAGTTTGAGACCTTCCCTATCTGGAATCTGCCCTTAAGCCATCCGGTAAACCTGGCTTATGAGGCGGCAACGGCAGATCTGAATGATGTCAATATGATTGACCCGTACCACCTGGACGCCTACGGGGAGACAACGGTAAATTATAACAGAGATGTGGAGATTTTTCCGGTGCTTCGAGCCATCTTTGAACGCATTTACGGGGAATGTCCTTACCAGTCGCCGACGGACATGGGCGTCAATATGGTAGGAAACTGTATTATAGATGATGAAGTGTGCCGGGAAGCCTCCGGGCAGGAGATTATCCGCCGGTACTACCATACTCTGGTGAATATCGCCAGAGGAAAGGCGGCCGAGGAAGAAGCCTACAAGATTGAGCTTTTGATGAACAAAGTAGGAGTGACGGCTCAGGATCGAAAGGCGGTTCCGGCAGCGCAGAAGCGTGCCGAGGAGACAGGTCACACGGCGGCAGCTATGGAATTGACAGACGGCCGCGTAATCACCGGAAAAACAAGCGACCTTTTGGGCGCCTGTTCCGCATTGCTGGTCAATGCCTTAAAGGAGCTGGCGGGAATCAACCATAAGGTGCTTCTTATCACCCCCAATGTGATTCGCCCCATTCAAAAGCTGAAGGTCGAATACCTGGGCAGCAAAAATCCCCGGCTTCATATGGAGGAGGTTCTTATCGCCCTCTCCGCAAGCTCCGAAAGCAATGAACTGGCGGATCTGGCCCTGCGTCAGCTTCCGCGTCTCAGAGGAAGCCAGGTACATACCTCGCGTATGCTCAGCGCCGCGGATGAAAAGACATTCCAGAGGCTGGGTATCCTGCTTACCTCAGAGCCGAGATAGAAAAAGCCCGTCGTTTCTATTGGATTTATGCGGCCGGCAGTCCGTAAATAGTACTCCAAACAAATGTGCCGATTAAGGAAAGCATAGGAGGGAGGCTGTTTGCGGGCTGCCGGCGTTTGCATTTGACAAGCCCTGTTAAGGAAAATTCACACCTTTCGTATTGCTTTCTGACTAAACACACACTATAATAGAAGTGTTACCGTCACGAAAGCAGATGTTTTCCGGATCAAAGCCGGAGGGCGGGCTGTGATTCGGTAGCAGATACAAGGAGGAGAACGATGGAAGAAAACAATAATTCCAACCGCCCGGGGAATAACGGCGGTGGGGACAACAATAAAACTCCAAAAAACAGACAGAGTATCCTGGTGATTATGATTGTTACTATGCTTACGCTGCTGGCCTGGAATTATTTCACCGGAATGGGTTCCAATGTTACGGTCATCACCTATGACGAATTTACGGAGATGCTCGAGAAGGACCAGGTGGAAAAGGTAGAACTGGCTTCAAATCAGATTAAGATCATAGCCAAGGAGAAGAATGAAAGAGGCGGAGACGTCGTCTATGCCACGGGAATTATGCCGGACTATCAGCTGACGGAGAAGCTGGATGAGGCAGGCGTGAAGTATGATACGCCCATAAGCGATATGAGGGAAGTGATTCTTTCCGCAGTTCTTAATTTTCTCCTTCCCCTGGCATTTATCTGGCTGATTTTCGGCTTTGCCATGCGGAAAATGGGTGGCGGCGGCATGATGGGCATGGGCGTCGGCAAAAGCAAAGCCAAGGTATATATTGAAAAGGAGACAGGCGTCACCTTTAAGGATGTGGCCGGTGAGGAGGAAGCCAAGGAATCCCTCCAGGAAGTGGTGGATTTCCTGCACAATCCCGGAAAATACGCGGAGATCGGCGCGAAGCTTCCCAAGGGAGCGCTTCTCGTAGGCCCTCCGGGAACCGGAAAAACCCTGCTTGCCAAGGCAGTTGCAGGAGAGGCTCATGTGCCCTTTTTCTCTCTGTCAGGTTCCGATTTTGTGGAAATGTTCGTAGGTGTGGGAGCTTCCCGTGTTCGGGATTTGTTTTCCGAGGCTAAGAAACATTCGCCCTGTATTGTATTTATCGACGAGATTGACGCCATCGGCAAGAGCCGTGATTCCCGTTACGGCGGCGGTAATGACGAGCGGGAGCAGACCTTGAATCAGCTTTTGGCCGAGATGGATGGTTTTGACAGCCATACGGCCTGCCTGGTGCTTGGCGCAACCAACCGTCCGGAGGTACTGGACCCGGCTCTTTTGCGGCCCGGACGTTTTGACCGCCGGATTATTGTGGACCGCCCGGATTTGAAGGGGCGTGTGGATATTCTCAAGGTTCATGCCAAGAATGTCAACATGGATGAGACGGTGGATCTGGACGAGATCGCTCTTGCCACCAGCGGAGCCGTGGGTTCGGATCTGGCAAATATGATCAATGAGGCCGCTATACTTGCGGTAAAAAATAAGCGAAAGGCAGTTGCACAGAAGGATCTCTTTGAGGCAGTTGAGGTGGTTCTGGTTGGTAAAGAAAAGAAGGACCGCATTATGAGCAAGGAGGAGCGCCGCATTGTGTCCTATCATGAGGTAGGGCATGCGCTGGTGAGCGCGCTGCAGAAGGATTCGGAGCCGGTACAGAAGATAACCATTGTACCCCGGACTATGGGCGCCCTGGGTTATGTGATGCAGGTGCCGGAGGAAGAAAAGTATCTGAACACCAAAAAAGAGATTGACGCCATGCTGGTAGGTTATCTGGCAGGCCGGGCAGCGGAAGAGCTGGTTTTTGAAACTGTGACCACAGGAGCCTCCAATGACATTGAGAAGGCAACGCGCCTTGCAAGGGCAATGGTGACGCAATACGGCATGTCCGAGAAGTTCGGACTCATGGGATTGGAGACAAAGGAAAATGAATACTTAACCGGCCGTACCATTATGAATTGCGGCGACGCCACGGCCGCCGAGGTGGATCAGGAGGTTATGAAGATCCTGAAGGATTCCTATGAGGAAGCCAAGCGGCTCTTAAGCGAGAACCGGGATGTGATGGATAAGATTGCCGAATTTTTGATTCAAAAGGAGACAATTACCGGTAAAGAGTTTATGAAGATCTTCCGGGAGGCTAAGGGTATTCCGGAGCCGGAGGAGGAGAAGACGGAAACTACGGCAGAAGAGAAAGCACAAACAGATCCGGACAACACGGAAGAAGAGAAAGCACAAACAGATCCGGAGAATCCGGCAGAAGAGACCGTACAGGCAGACCGGGAGAATCCCGCAGAAGAGAAAGTACGGACAGATCAGGAGAATCCCGCCGAGGAGAAAGTAAGGACAGACCAGGAGAATCCGGCAGAAGGGAAAGCACAGACAAACCAGGAGAATCCGGTAAAAGGAGAGACAGAGCAGGAAAATATGACAGAGCAGCAGAGCACGCCGGATGAGGAAAAGACTGACGAGCCTCCAAAGCCGCCTGTAGTTATTGCAAGAGAAAGGCGCTGATTTTGCCGGAAGCCCCAAATCTCCGCAAAAGCACATTTTCCGCAATGAAGGGACATTAAATAAAAGGATTGGGGATAGTTAACCATGTTTGATATTGAGGAGGAATTGAAAAAGCTCCCTGCTAAACCGGGTGTTTATCTGATGCATGACGAGAAAGACGCCATTATTTATGTAGGCAAAGCGATTTCCCTGAAAAACCGGGTGCGGCAGTATTTTCAGTCCAGCCGGAATAAGGGGGTTAAAATCGAGCAGATGGTGACGCATATTGCCCGTTTTGAGTATATTATCACCGACTCGGAGCTGGAAGCACTGGTGCTGGAGTGCAACCTGATCAAAGAGCACCGGCCGAAATACAACACAATGCTCATGGATGATAAGACTTATCCTTACATTAAAGTAACTGTGAACGAAGAGTACCCTCGGGTGCTCTTTTCACGTCAGCTGAAGAAGGATAAGGGGAAATATTACGGCCCATATACCAGCGCGGGGGCGGTAAAGGATACTATTGATCTTATCCATAAGCTGTATCAGATCCGCACCTGCAACCGCAATCTGCCCAGGGATATCGGAAAGGACAGGCCGTGTCTTAACTATCATATCAAGCAGTGCAACGCTCCCTGTCAGGGGTACATTTCCAGGGAGGAGTATGGAAAAAATGTGGCAAAGGCTCTGGAATTTCTGAACGGAAATTATGCGCCGCTTATCCGGGAGCTTGAGGAGAAAATGAAGGCTGCCGCGGACGCTATGGAGTTTGAGGCGGCCATTGAGCTGAGAGAGCTTTTGAACAGTGTAAAGCAGATTGCCCAGAAGCAGAAGATCACCCACAGCGATATGGAGGATAAGGATATTATAGCCTTAGCCAGTGAGGGGGAGGATGCTGTTGTTCAGGTGTTCTTTATCCGGGATGGCCGACTTATTGGACGGGATCATTTTTATCTGCGGATAGCGGAAGGGGAACAGACGAGAGAGATTTTAAGCAGCTTTATTAAGCAGTTCTATGCCGGAACGCCCTATATTCCCCGGGAGCTGATGCTTCAAGAGTCCATTGAGGACGGGGAAGTGATTGAGCAATGGCTTTCCGCCAGAAAGGGACACCGGGTTTATCTTCGTATTCCGAAGATCGGCACAAAGGAAAAACTTGTAGAGCTTGCCAAGAAAAATGCCGCTCTGGTGCTGAGCCAGGATAAGGAGAAGATCAAACGGGAGGAGGGCCGTACCATCGGCGCCATGAAGGAGATTGCCTCCCTTCTGGGGTTATCGGAAATCAGCCGGGTGGAGGCTTTCGATATCTCCAATACCAATGGTTTTGAGTCCGTTGGCTCTATGGTAGTCTATGAAAAAGGAAAGCCCAAGCGCAGCGATTACCGGAAGTTTAAGATACGCACGGTGAAGGGACCGGACGATTATGCCAGTATGCGGGAGGTGCTTACCCGGCGCTTTCTTCATGGTATGGAGGAGGAACGTCAGCTTAAGGATAAGGATCTGTCCGGTCAGTTCGGAAGCTTTACCAGGTTTCCGGATCTGCTGATGATGGACGGCGGCCGGGGACAGGTGAATATTGCCCTGGGGGTCCTAAAGGAGTTAGGGCTTGGGATTCCGGTCTGCGGCATGGTGAAGGACGACAACCACCGTACCAGAGGGCTTTATTTTAATAATGTGGAAATTCCCATTGAGAAAAACTCCGAGGGCTTTCGGTTGATTACACGGATTCAGGATGAGGCTCACCGGTTTGCGATTGAGTATCACCGATCTTTGCGGAGCAAGGAGCAGGTGCACTCTGTCTTGGATGACATAGAGGGCATCGGGCCGTCCAGACGGAAGGCGCTGATGAAGCATTTTCAGTCTTTGGAGGCCATACGGCAGGCGGATGTGGATACCCTGGCCGGGGTTCCCTCTATGAACCGGAGGGCGGCGGAGAAGGTGTATGGGTTTTTTCATGAGGATATATAAGATGGTTTATCACATGGGGCGGCATAGCTGCCCTGTTTTTTTGTAAAAAGCTTTTAAATATGCGGGTTGAAAATAATTATAATTATTATCATATAATTATTTTGCATTTACCTTGGCCGGAATATGTGATATAATATAAATATAATTATAAAAATGAAAGAAGGAAATTAAAAATGGCGAGGAAAGCAGAAAAACCTTTAGAGCGTATTGGAGGAAAGAAAAGGCTATCGGTAACAGAATTAAAATTCATGGAAGTAATTTGGGCGCATCCGGAAGGAATCAGCAGTGAGGAGATCTATCAGCGGTTTCCGCAGGCAAGGGGTACAAAGAGTACCATTTTGTACAATATTTCAGAAAAAGGCTATGTGGAGAACCGTCAGGAGGGGCTTCATCATATCTATACCCCTCTGGTAACACGCCTGGAATACGAACAGGCTCTGATTTGCCAGGAGCTGGAAAAGTCCTTTGGCAGCAGTTCCTTTGAGCGTCTGGTGGCCGCGTTCTGCGGAAAGGAAAGCCTGACGGAGAAACAGAAGGAGAAAGTCCGGGAATTGATGGATGAGATAGAGGAGGAGATATGACGGTTTTTGATGGGGAGTTGATTGTTCTCTGGAAGCTGAGTGATCTGATATGGCTGCTTTTAACAGAGGTTCTGATTCAGAATTTTTTGTTCCTGCTATTTTGGGCGGGGCGTAAAACTTTGGAGCGCAGAATGTCCAGGCGTGAACTCCATGGGCTGATGAAGATGATTCTGTGGTATGCATTACTTCTTTTGCCGGTGATAGCAGGGGTTGTGATGTTCCGAAGTACCTATTACGCGATTGAACCGCCGATGGCTGTGGGGGAAGAGTATCTGAATAAAGTCAGCCCGGTTATTGACAAAGTATCCTTCAGCTCCTGGACCGGGCATGGAAATCATTGGATTTTTAAACTGCTTTTTGCTTTGTGGATATCAGGCATTTTCATAAGGGGGATCCTGCCCTGCTTAAAAGAGTATAGTCTCCTTGTGAAGCTGAAAAGGACCGGAGCGGAGCATAAAGATACGAAGCTCACAGGAGCCGTTCAAAGGCTGGAACGGGAACTGGGAATAAAAAAGCCGGTAAAGGTACTGGTGAATAAGCTGGTTTTGCAGCCTTTTGTTACAGGCGGTTTTCGATACAGGCTGCATTTTCCGGAGATGCTGTTGGAGGAGGACGAAAGGGATCTTCTGCTTCGGCATGAACTGATTCACTGCCGCCACAGAGACAGCCTTTACCGCAGGATTTTATTTTTAATGTGCGGTTTATATTGGTTTAATCCCTTTATGAACTTGTTTGCCTGCTATTTTGTGGAGGTCAGTGAGATGGCCTGCGACGATGAGGTGCTGCAAGGCCGTACTTCTCAGGAAAGGAAGATTTATGCCAGGCTGCTTGTTTCTTTTAATCAGGGAGAGAACTTCCTGCGGCATGCCGTGGCATTGACAGGACATACGAAGAGCGGATTGGAAAGGAGATTGGAGAATATGTTAAAGAAGGAAAGCAAAAGAAGTAAGTGGAGCGCCGTATTGATAACGGCAATTATGCTGAGTGTCTGCCCGCTGCTGACAGTATCTGCGTCTTATGGAGCGTCGGTGTTACAGGAGAAAGCAGTCAAGATGGTGGTTGTGGAAGTGGAAGAGGAGATGAACGGCGGGAATACGCTGACGGAGGAAGTGGATTTTATAAAGATAGAGGATATGGTGGATCTGGGACTGAATCTTGGGGCGAGAGGGGTGACTGCGGTAGATACGACTTTGAATGGAATAGGTGCGGCATCTGTGGCAACGGTGAAGTTGGAAAAGGGGAGTAAAGTATATTTTATAATAGTGGGAGATAACTCTACGGATGCGTTTCGGGTCGGATATGAGGACAGTGCGCATAAAAACACCTCGGTATCAACCACAAATGGTGAAATTGTACATACTTTTACGATTCCCAAGACGGATACTTACACATTGTTTATTCAGGGAACCACAACAAAGACAATACATGTGGAGGGAAGTGTTACAACAAGGTAATAATTGGTATAGATGTAACTATTTGCTGACAATAAGTATAATATGTTAAATTGTGAAGCGGATTATATATTGACATAATTATAATTTAAACATATAATATAATTATATTAAGGTATGGCCATGCCGGAATAGGTGTTGAAAACTTACAATTTGATACAAAACAAAGGAGGTATAAAATTATGCTCAAAAAATGTAAGAAAAGCATTGCGCTGACATTGGTATTGGCTATGCTGCTGGGATGTTCATTTACCGTATCAGCAGCAGTCAGGGATGAAGATACGACGTACATTGAATTGTTTGATCCGGACGATCCAAGTTTGATTGCGATAGAGACGCCTTCACCGGAATTGGCAAGAGCGGCATCACGGCCTACCGCACATTATAATCTGGATTCCGGACAGTATTCGTATTCTTTGACTGCCAGTCCCAATGGGACAAAGCTCTCCTGGTGCAATCGTATTTTGGATACGCAGGACGGAGGAGGGGGATTCCTGATTAAAGGAAATGGTACATATCCTGTATATATTTTGAGAGTTTATAATTGTGATAATGGGAAAGAGTATACATACAGGGTCCTTAGTAAAAATTTTACCTGTTATAACTCGAATTTTAACATTACTCCCAGTTCGTTCTATTTTGGCATAGATGTAAGCGTGACCAATCAGGCAGTAACGGTAAGCGGAGTGGCAGACACTTATTAATATTTAGAAAAGCGGAGGAAAAAGTATTTATGCGGAAGGCCTGTATTGCGGTTTTGATTCTGACAGCTGTGCTTTTATGCGGCTGTAAGGGGACGGAGGAGAAGAAGGAAGAAGTGCTTCTGGGTATGGAATGTAATTATGAGGGTACAACATTTACCATTGATAAGGTAGAGCTTCGTAATTCAAAGTTCTTTCGGGTGTATCTCTCCGGCTTGGAGGATACGGAATTTGCAGATAATATTTTTTTGTTAAAGACAAAGGACAATCCGAAATGCGGTCCGTCCGATAACCATTGTGATACGGGAAGTACGGGGATTCTAACCTATACATTTGAAGATGGAATTACATTGGAAGAAGTATTGGCTTTGCGGGTGCGGCCGCTTGGCACAAAGGCAAGGGATGAATCTTACACAGAGTTTCCGTTAATGTTGTAATTACAAGGCATTTAAACCTGGAAAAGGAGGAGCTTTATGTTAAGAAAATGGAGAAAAGGTGTTGCGTTTGTTTTATTTATGGCTTTATCATTTGGAATGAAGACTACCGTGCTGGCGGCTGCGCCTGAAGTAATTCCGGAAGACACAGTAGTGATTAATCTGTTTGATCCGGATGATCCCAATTTGATTGAGATTGTGGATGTATCGGAAACAGCCCGGACAACCTCTAGACCGAGCAAGGTTTGGCATTTGGAAGTAGATGGAAATTACAGCTATTCCGCCTATTCAAATAACAATATTATGTGGACAAAATATGTTTTCTTTGATGCGGGGAATATTGGTCTTTTCAAGATTACGGCTAATGCCAGTAATATTAATTACCGTTTGGTAGTTCATAATGGTGCGGATAAAAAAGATTATTATTATGCTATCCATTATAAAAATGTTGTATGTAATACTTGGAATTTTGATGGTTGGGGGAATCCCGATACATTCTATTTCGGCATTGATACAACAGTGTCGAAATCAGCCGTTTCGGTCAATGGAGTTGTGAGCTTAGGTTAATCCGGAATCAGCAGGATGATATAGCTTATTGGGAAAGAATATGTCTGTAACAGGAGTCATTGGCATGTATTAAGATGGAGAGGATCATGAGAAGAATATATCTGATTTTATTTTTAGCAGTCTTAGCTATGTCAGGATGTACGAATCCTGAAGCCGCACCGGAGCAGACGAAGGTGATGGAAGAAAGCAATTCCGAGGCAGAGAGTTCCCGGGAGAATGAACTGGCTGAAGCTGAGGGAGAAATAGCGGAGGAAACATACTTGAATCTGACAGAGCTTGTGGATTGTACTCCATTTTACAGCATGAGCTTTCAAAAGGTAGAGGGCGGAACGGGGAGGCTGCTTTTATTTGAAGGGAATACGGAGATATCGGATCAGAATACGGTAGGCCCTGATCAGGTGAAAGTAGAACCGGAGGATGCTGTTTGGGAATTATGTTATGCATTTGGCGGAGAGGAAGCTCTTGCGGACACGGTAACGCTTAGCTTTTGGAATCGAGGGGAAGCTGAAACCATACGCGTGCTCCTGGATGGACTGGAATATGAGTTTTCCTGTCCAAGAATAAATCCAAAAGAAATTCGGCTCGGGCAGAAGCTGGAAGACACCCGGATTGTGCTTGAGGATGTAAAGCTCTATCCCA
This sequence comes from Clostridia bacterium, assembly GCA_910576325.1. GTDB lineage: Bacteria > Bacillota > Clostridia > Lachnospirales > Lachnospiraceae > Laedolimicola. Next base: position 87,676 of record CAJTIM010000015.1, on the reverse strand, counting down.
ATGCATTATTATTGAGATTGTCAGGAGTGGACAGCGAGAGTTGGGATAAGACATTTTTCCTGCTTGATGAAGAGAAGGAGGAAAAGATTCTGCCTGCAAGGTCTGCCTATGAAAAGGAAGCGGAAGAAATGTATCTGTTATTCGCATTTGAAAATGGGATTCCTGAAAAGCCTTTGGTGTTTCGAATGAAAGACAACGATTCGGCGGGAGAGGAGCGTTTTTACGACCTCACAATAAATCCGGAATAAAAATATGAATGCCCGATAGAGCAGCGGAGCCGATAAAGGTTCCGTTCTTTAATCTTTCTACGTTACTCTTTTTCGTAAATTACAAGTATTGCAACTCCCCCATATCCTATGATAAAATAAAACCAGTTTACACCACCCAAAAAGGGTGAAACCATGCCGGAACAAAACAGGAAGAAAGGAAGAGATTATGGCGGTAGTGCAGAGCATTGAGCTCACGAAAATGGTAGAAAAACTGAATCTCAAAAACGAAACCCCGGACATAGATATGTCAGGGATGAAGCTGGTGACCCCGGAGGTAAACCGTCCGGCCCTGCAGCTGACAGGATACTTTGATCATTTTTCTTCGGAACGGGTGCAGATAGTGGGATATGTGGAATACACCTACCTGCAGAGCAGAACCAGGGAGGAGAAAGCTCCCATCTATGAGCGGTTTTTTTCCAGCAATATTCCCTGTGTGGTTTACACTTCACAGACAGAGCCGGAGGAGGAAGCCCTGGAGCTGGCCCATAAGTACCAGGTGCCTATCTTAAGCACCCCAGTAATGACCTCTAACTTCATGGCGGAGGTGATCCGCTGGATGAATGTGGAGCTTGCACCCCGGATTTCCATTCACGGCGTGTTGGTGGATGTGTACGGCGAGGGCGTGCTGATTATGGGCGAGAGCGGAATCGGCAAGAGCGAGACAGCTTTGGAGCTGATTAAGCGGGGACACCGTCTTGTGACGGACGATGTGGTAGAGATACATAAGGTCAGCGATGATTCTCTGGTGGGCCGTTCACCGGAGATTACAAAGCACTTTATCGAGCTGCGCGGTATCGGTATCGTGGATGTGAAGACCCTCTTCGGCGTTGAGAGCGTTAAGGAAACGCAGACCATTGATATGGTAATCAAGCTGGAGGACTGGGATAAGGACAAACAATATGACCGCATGGGACTTCAGGAGGAATATACGGAATTCCTGGGAAATAAGGTCGTCTGTCATTCCCTTCCCATCCGTCCGGGCCGGAACCTGGCAATTATTGTGGAGTCTGCGGCCGTCAACCACCGTCAGAAGAAGATGGGATATAATGCGGCGGAGGAGCTGTACCGCCGTGTACAGGCCAATATTGCAAGAAAGAGCTGAGGAAAAGGGGGGAGCATCCATATGAAAAAGTATTGTTTTGGGGCGGATATCGGTGGAACCACCGTAAAGCTGGGCCTATTTGATACGGAGGGAAATGTACTGGATAAGTGGGAGATTAAAACCCATACGGAAAATGAAGGATCGGCTATCCTGCCCGATACGGCGGCTGCGATTCTGGCTAAGATAGAGGAACGGAAGCTGAATCCCGAGGAAGTGGCGGGAATCGGCGTAGGCGTTCCGGGTCCTGTATCTGCTGATGGTATTGTACCCCACACCGCGAACCTGGGCTGGGGCTATAAAGAGGTGACAAAAGAGCTTTCCGAGCGGACCGGTCTCCCATGTAAGGCAGGAAATGACGCTAACGTGGCGGCACTCGGCGAGATGTGGATGGGCGGTGCAAAGGGACACAAGGATGTCCTGCTTCTGACTCTGGGAACCGGTGTGGGCGGCGGAATTATTGTGGACGGGAAGATCCTGATCGGTGCTCACGGCGCCGGCGGCGAGATCGGACATATCCATGTGGAGGATCAAATAGAGGAGCATTGCGGCTGCGGCAACCAGGGCTGTCTGGAGCAGTTTGCTTCCGCAACGGGAATAGCACGCCTTGCCAGGGTAGCGCTGGCTGAGAGCGAAGAGCCGTCGCTTCTGCGGGAGGGAGAGGTTACGGCAAAGGCAGTCTTCGATGCTCTGAAAGAAGGCGATGAGCTGGCGAAGCGCGTCGTGGAACGCTTTGGGAAATATTTGGGAACCGCCATCTCTGTTATGGCCGGAATCCTGGATCCGGAGGTTATTGTAATCGGCGGCGGCGTGTCAAAGGCCGGTTGGATTCTCCTGGATTATATCCGCAAATACTACAAGCCCTATGCCTACAAATCATCCAAGGATACAGAGTTTGCGCTGGCACAGCTTGGAAATGATGCGGGAATTTATGGCTGCGCGAAGCTGATTCTTGATTGATTCCATAAAAATAGCCAAGGAGCTGCCAAAAAGTGACAAATTTTTTGTGTCCTTAAGTCATTGACTTTTTTCAAAGGCTGTACTACAATAAGAACAACAAAAGATAATACATAAGATACCAATGATGACAAAGGCGTTACCAATTCCCGTGGTAACGTCTTTTTATTATCTTTTGTATGGGGCCTTTAGCCCCATCTCTCCCTTTTATTTTCGGCTTTGTCCGACCATGCCTTTTGGCATGGCCGAATTAGGCCGATGTCAAAACTTAAGATTATATGAAGAATTTTAACGAAAAACGAAAGAATTACAGAAGAAATGCGGTCTTGTCCATTTTTCCGAAAATTGCTATAATTGCACCATCTCAATTTCGGAGAAGGTGATTTGTATGAAAAGGCTTACAAAAGAAATGCGGATAGAAGTGCTTTTTTTCGCTTTCGTACTCGGCATATGGCTTTTGTGGGCTTTTATTCTGCCCTTAAATGAGGGACCGGATGAAAATATGCGCCTGCAGATAGCGCAATTTATATTAAAATATGGAAAGCTGCCCACAGGAGATCAGAAGGAAATCATGGATTATACCTGGGGCTTTACTTACGCTTTCCGTCCGATTCTGCCGCAGATGCTGGAGGCGCTCTTTATACGCATTGCCATGCTCTTTACCGCAGATGCGTTCGCGCTGCTGTTTGCCGCACGTCTTGTCAGCGTGCTCAGCGGCGTTATCTTTTTTTGGTATGTAAAGGCTCTGGGGGACATGCTGTTTGAAAGGAAAAGCCTGCGGTGGGTGTTTCTCCTGCTGAATGTCTGTTTGCCCCAGTCCAGCTTTTTATTCACTTATTTAAATTGTGATTCCATGGCGCTTATGGCTTCGTCCATGATTCTGTATTATCTGCTGAAAGGTATGAGAGATGCTTTTTCCATCCGAACTTGCATCGGGCTGGGAATAAGTATTTCTGTTTGCGTGCTCTCTTATTACAATGCATATGGATTTCTGTTAACTGCCGTATTGATATTTGCGGGATGCTTCTGGGAGCGTGTCAGACAGGGAGAGCGGTGCAAAGCGGAATTTTGGAAAAAGGGTTTGCTGGTCCTTGGGATTGTACTGTTCCTGTCCGGATGGTGGTTTGTGCGTAATTATGTGCTGTATGACGGGGATTTTCTGGGGCTGCGGACACAGGAGGAATGTGCTCAGCGGTATGCGATGGAGCTGTTTAAGCCTACAGGAAGACGCAACGGCATGAATATGGGGATCTCTATTACGGATATGCTGTTTCGCTCAGATTGGGCGCTTTTGGTGTTTAAGAGCTTTGTGGGAATCCTGGCGCCTCTTACCAGGGCTCACAGGGCATGGATTTTTGCCGGTTATGGCCTTATGTTTCTGGCGGGCGCCACGGGGATTCTCAGGGAATGTATCCGGGGAATCAACAGGAGATTGGGCGTGAAGAACAGGGAAGGTGCAGAAGAAAGAGTGCCGGTGGATGTGTCGCGTCTTATGCTTCATCTGGGGCTTGTGACAGCCGTGCTGCTTCCGAACATTATGAATATCTGGTATTCCTATTCTAATGATTATCAGCCTCAGGGACGTTACAGCATGCCTATGCTGGTACCCTTTATGTATTATGTGACCAGGGGAATCGGATATTGGGGACGGCGGATTTCGGCGGGATGGAGAAACAGAGGCGCACAGATAATGAAGCTCTCAGGATATCTTGTTTGTCTGTGGATGGTTGCGGTGCTGGGGTATTGTACGGTGAGAATTATGTGGCCGGCTTACCGGAATGTGGAAAATAAGGCGGAGGTGCGGGTGTACACGCTGGAAGAGTTGTTTGGGGAGAAAAAATAGAGGATAGGATTACAGCCCCATAAATGGGAGGATGCCAGGCAGCTAGTCTGCCTGGCATTTATTATGAAAAAGTTTATTCAAAAAATAGTAATTGCTTACTAGGGGTTGTCATGTTGTTTTTTGTCTTGCTTTATCTTATGGTCTTATTATATGGAATAGAAATGAATGGATTATGTTAATCAATTTAACGTTTTTTAAAATAAGTGTGAATAAAATATGAACGTGGTTATAGTTGGATTTATTTGGAGGTAAAATGGGTTTTGTGTGTCTTTGTGTTGATGTAGGGAAAAGATAAGGATGAATTTACCTCCATACATACTTTACACACATTTTACAAATACTTCGACTGTATTTTACACTCCCCTGCTATCCTCATAAGAAAAGGTAAAATACAATCGGAGGACCCAAAATGTCACATATCGAAATGCTGTTCCGCTTCATCGGCGGCCTTGGAATGTTCCTGTACGGAATGAACGTCATGGCAGACGGCCTGCAGAAATCTGCCGGCGGCCGCATGCGCCACCTTCTGGGCGTTTTAACAAAAAACCGCATCCTGGGAATCCTGTTAGGCGCCGCCGTCACTGCCGTCATCCAAAGCAGTTCCGCCACAACCGTTATGGTCGTAGGCTTCGTAAACGCCGGCCTGATGAATCTTACCCAGGCTGCCGGCATCATCATGGGCGCCAATATCGGAACCACCATCACCGCATGGGTCGTGTCCATGAGCGAATGGGGAAGCATCTTAAAGCCGGAATTTTTCGCCCCCTTACTCATTGGAATCGGCGCATTTTTAGTCCTGTTTTCCAAAAAAGAAAAACCACGTGAGCTAAGCGAGATCCTTATCGGCTTCGGTCTCCTGTTCATCGGCTTAAGCTTCATGTCCGGCGCCATCACCCCCTACCGGGATGCCCCCGTCTTCTCCGAAGCATTCCGCATCCTGGGCGGCAGTCCCGTGCTGGGCATCCTGACCGGCCTGGTGGTGACGGCTGTCATTCAAAGCTCCTCTGCCTCCGTGGGTATCCTTCAAACCCTGGCGGCAAACGGCGTCGTAACCTGGAACTCCGCTATCTACATCACTTTGGGACAAAACATCGGAACCTGCGTAACAGCCCTTTTGTCAAGCCTGGGCGCACACCGCACGGCCAGGCGTGCGGCCGTTATCCATCTGCTATTCAACGTAATGGGAGCCGTCCTGTTTGGAGGAATCATGTTCGGCCTGTTCTCCCTGAACCGGACCTGGGCGGCAGCTTCGATCAACAGTGTGCAGATATCCGTATTTCACACGGTATTCAACGTGACAAACACAATCATACTCTTCCCGTTTGCCAACTGGCTTGTAAAAATGTCCGGAATTTTGGTAAAGGGAGAGGAAGAGGAGGAGCCGGAGGAAGCGGCCTCCATGCAGCTACCCCATCTGGACGAGCGTATTCTGGAGACGCCTTCCTTTGCGGTAGAGTACGCGGCAAAAGAGGTGGTGCGTATGGGAGAGCTTTCCTGGCAGCACGCGAAGCTTGTATTTGAGGCAGTCCGCACGGGCAGTCAAAAACGAGTTGACAAAGCATACCAAATAGAAGAAACTATGAATAAATACGAAAGGCAGATAGCGGAATATCTGGCGAAAATCAGCAAAACCTCCCTCACCGATCACCAAAGACTTGTGGTGGGAAATCTGCTCTATACGGTGGGCGATATTGAGAGAATGAGCGATCACTGTGATAACATTGCGGAAATGGCGGAGCAGATGATACGGGAGCGGCTGACCTTTTCCCTGGAGGCTATCGAAGGTCTGCAGGAAATCGAGAGCCTGGCTCTGGATTCCATGAAAGCATCCATCCTGGCCCGGCAGACAGAGAAAATGGCCTATGTGCAGCAGACCATACAGATTGAGGATGAGATTGACGATCTGGAGGAAGAGCTTCGGGAAAAGCATATCGAACGTCTGGCCCGCAATCAGTGCTCTGCGGCCAAGGGTGTGATTTATCTTGATATACTGAATAACATTGAACGGATTTCCGATCACGCCGACAACATAGCCGGCTATGTGGCGGATGAGATACAGCAGTGAGCGGCAGGAATCAACAGGATGGGCGGGAAAGAGCATTACGGAATTGGAAAAGGAGCAATATGGACTTGAAAAAAAAATTTCTCATCGGCTACGCAGTAGCGGCTGTGGTCGCTCTGCTGGCCTTTCAATACGCCTTTTGGAGCAATGGATTTTCCTATCTGGAAAAGCAGAGCGAGGCGGGGTATCTGACACAGGCGGAAATGCTCCGCGATATTTTGCTGGCGGAGATGGCAAAGGATGCGGACCAGACGGAGGCTTTGGAAGAGTTCGCAGGGCGGTATGGGGAAAAATACGGGATACGCATTACCATTATAGATGAGGAGGGAAATGTCCTCGGAGAATCCGGAGGACCGGGGCCGGCATTGAGCAATCACCTGGATCGGGAGGAGGTCCGTAAAGCCCTGGCGGGAGAGAGCAACAGCATCATCCGGCGCTCCGCCACCTTTGGCCTGGATTACTGCTACTGTGCGGTTCCGCTGACGGCAGGAGGTTTTCGGGGAGTGATTCGGACAGCGATTCCTATGGAAGAGCTGCGGAACATGGACGATGAATTTCTGCGTTCCACCCTGTTTGCCGCCGCGATCCTGTTGCTGTTGGTGCTTTCCCTTGTTATGTATTTCCGAAAATACGTATCGGCTATGAAGGCGGTTGAGAAGCAGCGGCGGGAATTTGTATCCAATGTGACCCATGAGCTGAAAACGCCGCTGACCTCCATTCGGGGTTTTGTGGAAACTTTAAAGAACGGAGCTATAGAGGATGTCGACTGTGCGGGAAGATTTCTCGATATCATTGACATTGAGACGGAGCGCCTGGGAAATCTGATTGACGACACGCTGCTGCTCTCCGAGATTGAAAATAAAAAGGATGTGCGGCAGGAGCCTTGCGATGTCAATGAGGTAATCGGGGAAGTCACGGAGCTTTTGGCGCCGAGGGTAAAGCCCCATGTACGCCTGATATTTACGCCGGACCCCGGGGTGCGCCCTTTTACCTGCAACCGGGATCGGCTCAAGCAGCTTCTTATTAATCTGGTGGACAATGGGCTGAAGGCTACGGAATTTGGCGCGGTGACGATTGTCTGCAAAAGTACGGCCAGTCATCTCATTCTGGAGATTTCCGATACGGGAATCGGTATGGAGGCGGAGCAGACGGAGCGCATCTTTGAGCGGTTTTACCGTGTGGACAAGGGAAGATCCCGGGCACAGGGCGGTACGGGGCTGGGCCTGTCCATTGTAAAGCATATTGCGGAGCTGTATCGGGGCAGTATCCGGGTGGAGAGTAAATTGGGGGAAGGGAGTACATTTCGGGTGGAGCTGCCCTATTTTTAACGGCGGTCTTTTAGATTACTCAGCAATTGATACCTTCTGTGATCCCCTGTATACTGAGGGTAAAGATGTATGAAAAGGAAAAGCACATGGAAAAAAAGATTATTTTAGCGATTGACGATGAGCCTCATATCCTGGAGCTTTTGGAATACAATCTGACGAAGGCCGGCTACAAGGTTCTTCGGGCGGAGACGGGAGAAAAGGGTTTGGAGATTTTGAGGAGCGCACGGGTAGATCTGGTGCTCCTGGACCGTATGCTTCCGGGGATGGACGGCATGGAGGCGCTTCGGGAGATTCGCTCTGACTTGCGGATTTCCGCGGTGCCGGTGATGATGCTGACGGCAAAGGGGGAGGAGATTGATAAGGTTCTGGGCCTGGAGCTTGGGGCGGACGACTATCTGAGCAAACCTTTTGGCATCCGGGAGCTGGAGGCCAGGGTGAAAGCCCTTCTGCGCAGAAGCGCGCAGGCTTACAGAGAAGCGCAGCCGGAGGAACGGTTTGAGACAGGCGGCCTGGCGGTAAACCATGCGGCCCGGGAGGTTACCCTGCAGGGTGTGACCGTGGCGCTCTCGCGAAAGGAATATGAGCTGCTCCACATTCTCATCAGCCACCCGAACCAGGTATTTACCAGAGAGCAGTTATTGGATCAGATATGGGGATATGAGTATTTTGGCGAGACTCGGACGGTTGACGTACATATCCGCAGTCTGCGCAGAAAGCTGGAGGAAAACCCGGAGCAGCCGCAGTATATTCGGACGGTTAGGGGGATTGGGTATAAGTTTGTGAAGTAAAAGATACCTGATTAGAGGAACAAAACAGAGTAATCGAAGAATTAAAACGGAAATTAGAACTCCTGGATCAGACAGATAAATAATTTTATAGAAAGATGCTTCCGAAAAGTATGAAATCACTTTAGGAGGCATTTTCTGCTTACTCAGATAAACTTTCGCATACAAAAGAAACAAAGTCTCTCATTTTCTAAAACAGCTTCTTCATTGCGTCCGATATCCCGCCGGATTCCATCCCTCCCGATTCCATCGAAATTTCTTAAAATTGTTTTAAGAATCAAAAAAATATCGAAAATTATGAAGAAATTAGAGTAGAATAATCGTTTAGAAGGATAGAAGCAGTAAAAAAGTAAACAAAAATGGGAAAAATACAAAATGACAGCAGGGGAGGAGAGAAGCATGACCCAAAGAAAACAGTATATCATCAACCTAATCACCTGGTGCTCTATGGGGGCACTTCTCATATTTACCATCTACGGAATCAAAACAGGAATCTTCACAGACCGGAGTCAGATGGAAGCCCTGGTATCAAGATGCGGAATCTACGGTCCGCTGCTCTTTGTGCTGATTCAGATTATCCAGGTAGTGATCCCCATCATTCCCGGCGGAATCACCTGCGCGGTTGGCGTGGTGCTGTTCGGAGCATGGGAGGGACTTCTCTGCAATTATATCGGAATCGTCATCGGCTCATTTATCAACTTCTATCTGGCAAGACGCTACGGGAAATGCTTTGTGCAATCTCTCGTAAAGGAAGAAACCTACGAGAAATACGCCGGCTGGCTGGAAAGGGGAAAAAAGTTTGACCGGTTCTTTGCCCTGGCAATTTTCTTTCCCTGCGCGCCGGACGATTTTCTGTGTATGCTGGCAGGACTTACCCGTATGTCCTGGAAAAAATTCGGCACAATTATATTACTGGGAAAGCCCGCTTCCATTGCCGCCTACAGCCTGGCACTGGTCTATGCGGGAACCTGGATGGGAGGATTATTGACATGAAAATACTGATCACAACAGATTTATTTCGTTCTACTATCAATGGCGTAGTGACTTCGGTTCTGAATTTGGAGGAGGAGCTTCAACGGCAGGGCCATGAGGTGCGGATTCTGACCGTTTCCGACACAGGGAAGGCTTATCAGGAGGGAAATGTGTGGTATCTGCGCTCCATACCTTCCGGAATTTATCCGGGCGTGCGTATTCCGGTTCCCGGAGACGGAGCCTACCGCCGGGAGCTGACGGAGTGGATGCCTGACGTGGTGCATAGTCAGTGCGAGTTCTGTACCTTCAGTTATGGAAAACAAATTGCGGAGGACACGGGAGCCGTTTTCATACATACCTGCCATACCCTGTATGAACAGTATACAAAATACATTCCGATGGGAAAATATTTGGGAACTGCCGCTGTAGCCGCCTGTATGCGCTGGAGACTTCGGCCGGTAAACCGTATCATTGCCCCGACCAAAAAGGTAGAGAGGACCTTTTTAAGCTATGGCGTGCAAAAGAAGACAGCCATTATACCTACGGGAATCAAATTGGAGACATTTACCAATCCCGTTTCCAAAGAAAAGCTTGAAAAGCTTCGGGAGGAATGCGGCATCCGCCCCGGCGTTCGGGTGGCTCTGAGCCTGGGACGCTTAGGCTTTGAAAAACAGGTGGACGAGCTTTTGTACGGATGGAAAGAGTCCGAAATACCCGGCGGGGAGGCGGTGCTTCTAATCGTGGGAGGAGGTCCGGCAGAGGCAAGCCTTAGAAAGCTTTCCGAAGAGCTTGGACTTTCGGACAAGGTATGCTTCTATGGAATGGCAGAGCCTAAGATGGTTCCCATGTTCTACCAGATGGCGGATCTCTTTGTCTGTGCATCCACCAGTGAGACACAAGGACTTACCTATGTGGAGGCTCTGGCAAGCGGCCTGCCTCTGGTGTGCAGGCGCGATCCCTGCCTGGCCGGAGTACTGGAGCATGGAATCAACGGCTATTCCTTTCGGGAAAGGGGCGAGCTTGGCAGCTATGTAAAAGAAGTTCTTTTTCATAAGGAAAAACAGCAAAGGATGAGCGCCCGCAGCCGGGAGCTGGCAAAGGCTTTCGGGACAGAAGCTTTCGGACGGGCAGTAAATGATTTATATAAAAAGGAGGTACGTCTTCATGAGGGTGCTTTTGTATTCGAAGAATCAGAAGCTGCTATCCCGGAGTGGAATTGGACGGGCTATGCAGATGCAAAGAGATTCCCTTGAAGAAAATGGGGTGGAGGTTACCACCAATCCTGAGGACGATTATGACATTGTACATCTGAACAGCATTTTCCCAAGTGATTATCGAATGGCAAAAAAGGCAAAGAGGGCAGGGAAAAAAGTCATTTACCATGCCCATTCCACACGGGAGGACTTTAAGGATTCCTTTATAGGCTCCAATATCTTGGCGCCTCTGTTTCAGCACTGGCTTATCAAATGCTATGAACTGGGAGATTTGATATTAACGCCCACACCGTATTCACGCTCTCTGCTGATGCGATACGGTATCCGCAAGCCGATTGCCGTGATTTCCAATGGGGTGGATACCTTCCGCTTTCAGAAAAATATGGCGGTGCGGAGCAGATTTCGCAGAGAATACGGCTTTACGGAGACGGATCGTGTGATTCTGTCCGTGGGCCTTTACTTTGAGCGGAAGGGGATTCTGGACTTCGTGGAGCTGGCCCAGAGGATGCCGGAATATCAGTTTATCTGGTTCGGTTACACGCCGGACATTCAGATTCCGGGAAAAGTACGAAAGGCCGTGCGCACGCGCCTGCCCAATCTGACCTTCGCAGGCTATGTGACCCCGGAGCAGCTTCGGGAGGCGTACAGCGGAAGCGATCTGTTTTTCTTTCCCTCCTATGAAGAGACGGAAGGCATCGTGGTTCTTGAGGCCCTTTCCTGCGAGATACCGGTTCTGCTCCGCGATATTCCCGTTTACCAGGACTGGCTGAAAAACAGGAAGGATGTATACAAAGGAAGCCGCCAGGAGGAGTTCGAGCGGCTGATTGGGCAGATTTTGGAGGGAGAGCTTCCGGATCTTACCGTAAGCGGTCGGCAGAGAGCCGTGGAACGTGATATCTTCCATCAGGCAGGAAAGCTCTTCAATCTGTATCAGAGGGCGGCGGCTCTCTAAAAGCCGGAAAAGCCGGTATATGTGCCCGCATGGTGAAAAATGGAAACATTCGGGAAAATTTAATTGGAAAAATGATTTTTCTTCATAAAAAATTAAGGTGTTACTGCTATGCTTGTGTAAAAGGGCAAGAGTAGTAATGCCTTAATTTTTTCTTGATATATGGAGTTGGAGCAGAAAGGCTTGCGGAACTGAAATAAGAAAGAGAGGTGAGAGCCGTGAAAAGGAACCTGCTTTTAGGGGGAGTATTGATTCTGATGCTGTTATTGTCTGCCTGCGGCAAAAAGGAGCGGGCGGGGGCGGAAGGGTCCGCTTTGGCAGCCCGGGAAGGCGGGGCTTCCGCAAAAGAGACGGAAAACACAGGCTCTTCCGGAATACCCATCCGCATTTACCACAGCGACGACAGCGGGGAGAATCTCTGTGTAAGCATGGCCCGGACGGAAGAGATCACACCGGAAATTCTCTTTTTAAACCTCTCCTTTTATCATATGGTGCCGGATACTATGACAATACGGGATTTCGGAACGAAAAAGCAGGAGGACGGTCTTCTGCTGACCCTGGATCTTCCGGCAGACTTCGGGAAATATCTCTCCGGTCTGGACGCACCGGGAGAAGCGCTTGTACTGGGAAGCGTGGTAAATACATTTCTGGATGCATATGAGGGGACGGCCATTCTCATTACGGTGGAGGGCGCCGCCCTGAACACGGTTCACAGCACTTACGCGGAGGCCCTTGAGCGGTATTCATATCTGGAAGCCTCCTACCAGATCGAGGAAAAGGAGCTTCTAAAGGGGCAAATACGGATTTCATATCCGCAGATTACAGGGCTTTTGGACGAGGAGATTCAGGAAAAATGGAATGAAATTATCAGCGGCCATGCAAAAAAGGCTTTGGAAGATGCGGAGGAAGGAAGCAGCCTGGAGGTGGGCTACTCCGTAAAAACCATGAACGATCAGCTTCTTTCTATCTTAATCGAGGGCTACTACAGCACTCCGGACGGCGCTTATCCCACACGCTTTCGGTACACCTATAATATTGATATAAGCTCCGGCGAAAGCGTGCGCCTGGCTTATTATCAAAGTCCTGATGAACTGGCGGAGGCGCTTCTGGCCGGTGAAGGCTATACGGTGGAGGGAGAGCTTGGGCAGGAGCTGAAAGAGCGGCTGTCGATTCTCTACGGAACGGCGGAGCAGCTGGCCGATGTGCTGCGGGATTTTGACTACGGCGATAACCGGGAGACTCCCAGCGGCTTCTCGTATCAGGAAAACGGTCAGACTCATCTGTGCATCGAAGTGCCTCATGCTCTGGGGGACAACGTGGACGTGGCTCTTGACCGGCCGGCTGATTAAAAACTGTGTAAAATTAATTGAATATTATTAAAAATTAAAATAATTAATAAAAAATAACAAAATAAAACAATTAATAACGAAAAAATAGAAAGAAATTTTAATTTTTTTTGAAAAAGGTGTTGACAAACGGAAATTGACGAGTTATAATGATTTCAACATAAGAAATACAAAACACCACATAATCTAAACGATATATAAATATATATTTAATATAGATGTGAGGTGAAAAATTAAGAAAGAGAGGTACGGACCAACAAAAACTTAACGAATTACCTCATAATTTAAGAAAAGGAGGTACGGACCAAAGTACAGTTAGGTTAGACCTTCTACTATAAAATAAGAAAAGGATGTAACGCACATCCCAATCAAAAAAATATAGTAAGAAGAAGGTCAGGGAAAAAAGTTCGACGAGAATCGGTAAAGTAGAAGCAGCCGGAAAAGAAGTAAAAAGAAGAAGAAAAAATAACCGGAAAAGAAAATCTTATGATTACAGAGGGGAAAAGCCGAGCACAGAAGAAGTCGAACGGAAGGAGTCGAAAGGACTTCAAAAAAATTACCAACTGAAGAAAAAATTTTCAGAGGCAATTGTTTTTGGAAGAAAAATTCAGAATGGTAACCGCAACTTGAAAACAAACACAAAGAAAAGAGGTAAAAGTCCAATGGACAGCATAGTTTAACAGAGGGTATCAGATGACAACAAGTACTGATACCCTCTAATTCTGTCTACAGGAACAGGATTGAATATTGCGGTTGAAAAAGAGAGAAGAATCACGGGACGGATTCATAGGCGCCAGGCTTTTGGATCGGTCTTTTTTTATGCCTTGCGGACGAAGCCTGCCGTTCAGACAAAGGATGTTTTTTATGTATATTTTTCCTGAGTTCTTTGGGATGACTTCCGGATGTATTTATGCTACACTTAGATGCATAGGTGCAGAATGGCTGTTGAAATCTGAGAATAGAAAGAGGTTTGTCTTGGCGCATTTCGTAGAATTAAAACAGGTGAAAAAGATATATCAGATGGGGGAAGTTACCATTCCGGCTGTGGATGGGATTGATTTTGAAATTGAAAAGGGAGAGTTTGCGGTAATTGTGGGCCCCAGCGGAGCAGGAAAAACGACAGTGCTCAACATTCTGGGCGGAATGGATACTTGTACCTCCGGGGAGGTATGGGTGGACGGAAAGGATATCAGCGGCTTTAAGGGAAAGGCTCTGACTGCTTACCGCCGTGACGATATCGGCTTTGTGTTTCAGTTTTACAATCTGGTCCAAAATCTCACCGCCCTGGAAAATGTGGAGCTGGCCCTGCAGATCTGCAAGGACCCTCTGGATGCGGAGCAGGTGCTTAAAGAAGTTGGACTGGAGGGACGCAAGGGAAATTTCCCGGCGCAGCTTTCCGGCGGGGAGCAGCAGCGGGTGGCCATTGCAAGAGCGCTGGCGAAGAATCCCAAGCTGCTGCTCTGTGACGAGCCTACGGGCGCTTTGGACTATAATACGGGCAAGGCGATCTTAAAACTCCTGCAGGATACCTGCCGGGAAAAAGGAATGACCATAATTGTGATTACTCATAATCAGGCCATTGCGCCGATGGCGGATCGGGTGATTAAGATTAAAAACGGCCGGGTAAGCCGGATGGAGAAAAACGAGGCTCCGGTTTCCGTTGAAACCATTGAGTGGTAGCTTTCAATTCCATTTTGAGAAACAGATGGACTTAGGAGCAGGTTTCCTTGAATTGCGGAGATGATTATGAGAAAACGTGCCTTAAAAAAAGAATTTTATATGGAAATTCGGAAAACTTTGAACCGTTTTCTGTCAATTCTTCTAATCAATGCCCTGGGTGTGGCTTTTTTTGCCGGTGTGCGGGCTTCCAAGCCGGATATGCGGCTGTCGGCGGATGCCTTTTTTGACGAGAGCAACCTTATGGATATCCGGGTAATGGGAACTCTGGGCATGACAGAGGAGGACGCTGAGGCGATTGCGGCGGTGGAAGGCGTGAAGGAGGTTATGCCTGTCCGTTCCGTGGATATGTTTGGTCAGCTTGGGGATCGTCAGCTGAATCTCCAGGTTATGTCACAGCCGGAAGAAATGAACCGGATTCATGTGAGAGAGGGACGGCTTCCAAAAGAGAAAAATGAGTGTCTTGTGGACTACAATCTGCTGACCTCCGGCCTCTGCGTCATAGGAGAGGAGATTACCCTGGCATCCGGCACGGAGGATGAGACTTCGGACTTGGTGAACCAGGAGAGCTTTACCATTGTGGGGGCGGGGACCACTTCCTATTATATGTCTCTTGACCGGGGAACCACCGGTATCGGAAGCGGGAGCCTGGACGGATTTCTGATTGTGCGCCCGGAGGTTTTTGAGCAGGATTATTATACCCAGATCTGCGTGACTGCGGAAGGGGCCTATGAGCTGACTTGCTATACGGAGGAATACGACAATCTGGTGGATGATCTGGTGGAGCGGATTGAGTCCATTGAAAAGGAGCGGTGCGATATCCGCTATGCAGAGATCCAGGAGGAAGGACAGGAAAAGATTGCGGATGCGGAAAAGGAAGTAGCCGACGGAGAGCAGAAGCTGAAAGACGCCGGGGAAGAGCTTGAAGATGCAAGGGTGAAGCTTGCGGACGCGGAAGAGAAGCTTTCCGACGGCAAAAAAGAGCTTGCTGACGGAGAGGCGGAATTTGCCGATAAGGAAAAGGAATTTCTGGACGGAAAGCAGGAGGTGGCCGACGGCTGGAAGGAGCTGAATGAGGCGAAGGAAGAGCTGGTAAAGGCGACCTATCAGATACAGAAAGGCTATGCTGAATATGAGAAAAATAAGGCGGAGGTGGACGCAGGCTATGCGCAGCTTGCACCGTTTCTGGAGCAGCTAGCACAGATAGAGGACGGACTTGCACAGACAGAGAACGGTCTTGCACAGGTTCAGGAAGGAATAGAGCAGGCAGAGGAGGGGCTTGGCCAGATTGAAGCCCAATTGCTTAAGATAGAAAGGGATAGACAAAGGTATCAGGAACTTTTATCTAAACCGGAGGATCAGCGGACCGACGCCGAAAAAGAAGAATTGGACGCACTGAAAGAAAAAGAACCGGGCTGGTCCTCTTTAGAGAAAGGTCTTGAGGAGAAGCAGACAGAAATAGAGGCTCAACAGGCCGGTCTTGCGGCCCAACAGACCGAGCTTAAGGCCCGGCAGACCGAGCTTCTCACAGCGCAGGCCCAGCTATCCCCCATAGTACAGGAAAACAAAGCAAAGCTGGACGCCGGAGCAGCCGCCTTAGCGGAGGGCAAACGCAAGCTGGACGCAGGCAGCGATGAGGTAGACGCAGGAAACAGCAAGGCTTATGAGGCGGAACAGGAATTGCTGGAGGCAGAGGAAGAGCTTGCCGACGGCGAGAAAAAGTTAGCCGACGGACGCTCCGAGCTTGCGGACGCCCGCCAGACCTTAAAAGATGCGGAAACCGAGCTTGCGGATGCCAAGGCGGAATTTGCCGACGGGGAGGCAGAATATGAAGAAGCTCTGGAGGAAAATGAAGAAACCCTTGCGGACGCCAGGGTAAAGATTGCAGATGCCAAACAGGAGCTTGCGGATTTGAAGCAGCCGGAGTGGTACGTACTGGATCGCCAGTACATTCAGACCTATGTGGAGTATGGCAATGACGCAGACCGCATCGGAGCTATCGGAGAGGTATTCCCGGCCATTTTCTTTCTGGTCGCCGCTCTTGTAAGCCTTACCACCATGACGCGCATGGTGGAGGAACAGCGCACCCAGATCGGAACCTTGAAGGCATTGGGCTATGGAAAGGGTTCCATTGCCTCCAAATATATTTTGTATGCCCTGCTGTCAAGCCTTTTGGGAAGCCTTATCGGACTTGCGGCCGGACAGAAGATTCTCCCGGCAGTCATTATAAGCGCCTACAAGATTCTCTACAACAATCTGCCCGACATCCTGACGCCGCTGAATCTGGAATATTCCGTAACGGCCGCCGCCGTTGCCGTTTCCTGTACCACTCTTGCCGCTGTTGCCGCCTGCTACAGGGAGCTGAACGCAGTTCCGGCGAATCTGATGCGCCCGGCCGCTCCGAAGTCCGGGAAACGTGTATTTCTGGAATATATCGGTTTTCTCTGGAGGCATCTGACGTTCAGTCAGAAAGCGGCGGTCCGCAATCTGGTACGTTACAAAAAGCGGTTCTTTATGACCATTTTCGGAATCGGCGGCTGTATGGCGCTGCTTTTGGTGGGCTTTGGGATTAAGGACTCCATTCTTTATATTGGAAACGGACAGTTTGGGAATGTATTTGATTATGACGGGTCTATCGGCATAGATAAGGATGCGGACGCTCAGGAGCGTGAGGAGCTTGTAAAGCAGATTGAGGGCGACGAACGTATCCTCCACCATATGAGGGTTTTGGAGACCGCCGTGGATGCGGAGGCCGGAGGAGCGCCCCGAAGCGCCTATTTGATAGTACCGGAGTTTGAAGAAGAGCTTGACACCTACATTCATCTGCGGAATCGGACAACAAGAGAACACTACGCACTGGACAGCCAGGGTATTGTCATCACGGAAAAGCTTGCACGGCTTCTCGGGGTATCAAAGGGAGATACGATTGTCTTGAAGGAGGATGATACCAAGGCCGTTGAAGTAAGAGTGGCTCATATCACAGAGCAGTATTTTATGCATTATGTGTATATGAGCCGGGAGCTTTATGAAAGCCTCTATGGGGAAGCACCGGAATGGAATCAGTGGCTTATAAAAAATGACCGGCAGGACGAAGCCTTTGAAGAAGAGCTGCGGACAGAGTATATCCGGTATGACGCAGTGGCGGACGTAGACTTTATCAGCGGTACGGCGGAACGTGTAGCGGATATGCTCAAAAGTATGGATTTGATCATCTATGTTCTGGTAATTGCGGCGGGGCTTCTTGCCTTTGTGGTGCTCTATAATCTGAATAACATCAACATCAATGAGCGCAGGAGGGAGCTTGCCACCTTGAAGGTACTTGGTTTCTTCGATCAGGAGGTTTCCGCCTACGTGAACCGGGAAAATGTACTGCTCACGGTGATCGGAACCGGAGTTGGCGTAGGTCTTGGAATCCTGCTCCACCGCTTTGTGGTTCAGACGGCGGAGATTGATATGCTGATGTTCGGAAGAGACATTGCACCTGCGAGCTATGTTTACAGCGTACTTTTAACCTTCGTATTCTCCGCATTTGTGAACGGGGTCATGTTCTTTAAGCTGCGGAAGATTGATATGGTGGAATCTCTAAAAAGCGTAGAATAAAAGTTACTCTCATTACAGGTGTGTCGAAGCGACTTTACCCTTTAGTGCCGTCGCGCAGCGACTATAGAATAGGAATAAGTATGTCATTACAATTTATTTTCGGTAATTCGGGTTCAGGGAAATCCTATACCCTCTATCAAAGCATTATCCAAGAATCAAGAGAGCATCCGGATCAGAAAATCCTGGTCCTGGTGCCGGAGCAGTTTACCATGCAGACCCAGAAAGATCTGGTAACCATGCACCCCGACGGAGGCATCCTGAATATTGATGTCTTAAGCTTCCAGCGCCTTGCCTACCGCGTATTTGAGGAAACAGGAATCCAGGTGGGAAAGGTTCTGGAGGAGACGGGAAAAAATCTGGTACTCCGAAAAGTTGCCCAGGAGCACAAGGACGAGCTGAAAATCCTCGGCGGAAATTTAAAAAAGACCGGCTACATCAACGAAATCAAATCCCTTATCTCAGAGCTTACCCAATACGCAGTAACGGAGGACGAGCTTGAAAAATTCACGGAAGTCAGCAAAAACAAACCTCACCTCTACTGGAAGCTTCGGGATCTCCAGGTACTTTACAAGGCTTTTCACGCATACCTGGCGGATCAGTACATCACGGCGGAGGAGCTGTTGGAGGTGCTTTGCCAGGCTGTGGATCGCTCGGAGCTTATAGGCAGCAGCGAAATAGTACTGGACGGCTTCACCGGCTTTACCCCCATCCAGAATAAATTAATGCAGAAGCTGATGCAGTATGCAAAAAAAGTAACGGTGACAGTTACCATAGACAGCCGGGAAGATCCTTACCGCATCCAGGGCGAGCATCAGCTTTTTTACATGAGCCGGAAAACCATTGCAGCTTTGACGAATCTGGCAGGGGAGGCGGGCGTTTCCGTAGAGGAGCCTGTCATCGTCCATCCCTCCGGACAGTCCCGATTTGCGGAAAATGGCGCCCTCTTTGCCCTGGAGCAGAATCTGTTCCGCCTGCACCGCAGAGCCTTTGAGGAAAAGCCGGAGCAGATAAGCCTTCATCTTCTGCGCAATCCTTCGGAGGAAACCGCCTGGACAGCCGCACAGATCCGCCGTCTTATCCGGGAACAGGGATATCACTACCGGGACTTTGCGGTGATTACGGGAAATATGGAGGCTTACGGCCATTGCCTGGAACGGATTTTCCCGGAATACGGGATTCCCTGCTTTCTGGATTACAAGCGAAGCGTTCTGAACAATCCTTTTGTAGAATTTTTACGTGCGCTTTTGGAAATGACGGAGCAGGATTTTACCTATGAGACGGTATTTCGCTTCCTCCGAAGCGGTCTCTCCGGTATGCGGCGGGAAGAAACGGATCTTCTGGAGAATTACGTACTGGCTTTGGGAATCCGGGGCCGGAAGAAATGGGGCGGCCGTTTTATCCGAAGCTATAAAGGGCTGACCGAGGAAGCGCTTTTGGAGATTGACAGTCTGCGTCAGCAATTTGCGGAAATTGTCCTTCCCTTTGACGAAGCGGTGCGGAAAAAGGGCGTGGATGTGCGGACGCGGACCACAGCGCTGTACCGCCTGATTGAAAAACTGGAGATTCAAAAAAAGCTTTCCGTCTTTGAGGAGCGTTTTCAAAGAGAGGGAAATCAGGTTTTGGCAAAGGAGTATCACCAGATTTATCCGATTGTCATGGATTTGCTGGATAAACTGGTGGATCTTCTGGGCGATCAGAAGCTTACCGCCAGAGAGTACCGGGAGATTTTGGAGGCCGGCTTTGCGGAGGCCAGAGTGGGCGTGATTCCTCCGGGCGTGGATCAGGTAGTGGCCGGCGATATGGAGCGTACCCGCCTTAAGGATGTAAAGGTACTGTTTTTCCTGGGAGTAAATGAGGGAAGCGTGCCGAAAAATACCGGACGCACCGGCCTTTTATCTGATATGGAGCGGGAACAGCTTAAAGCCCAGGGAATGGATCTGGCTCCTACGGCAAGAGAGCAGGGCTATATCCAGAGGTTTTATCTGTATCTCAATCTGACCAAGCCTTCCAAGAGGCTCTATGTGTGCTGCAGCCTTCTGGACGGCAGCGGTAAGGCCCTGCGTCCCTCTTATCTGATGAATGTGCTTAAGGGATTGTTCCCGGAAATGGAGCTGAAAAAGGAAGAAGGGTGGCAGCAGGAGCTTCCGGCAACGCCGAAGGAGGGGCTGCGCCTTTTGATAGAGGGACTCCGTACATACCGGGCGGGGGAGGAAAATAAGAAGTTTTATGAGCTTTACCGCTGGTATGCCGCCCGGGAGCAGTATGAAGAAAAGCTTGGGGAGCTTATGGAGGCTGCATTTTCCCGCCATACGGACAGCCGTCTGGGAAGGGCGGTGGCTCATGCCCTCTACGGAACGGTTCTGGAAAACAGTGTGACCAGACTGGAGCAGTATGCGGCCTGCGCCTACGCTCATTTTCTGATGTACGGTCTGAAGCTCTCGGAGCGGGCGAAGTACGAATTTGCCCCGGTGGATATGGGAAATATTTTTCATAAGACCTTGGAGCTTTTCTCCAAACGTCTTGAGGACAGCAGCTATACCTGGCGGGACATTCCCGAGGAGGTTCAGGGGGCCTGGGTGGAGGAGTGCATGGATCTGGTGACAGCGGACTACGGGAATACCATCCTGCAGAGCACGGCCCGCAATGCCTACGCCGCGGAGCGGATGAAGCGGATGATGAAGCGGACCGTCTGGGCGCTTGGGCGGCAAATTCAGAAAGGTCTGTTTGTGCCGGAGAATTATGAGATTTCCTTTTCCGGGGTGTCGGATCTGGAGGCGGTGAATATCTCTCTTTCGCCGGAGGAGGAGCTTCGGCTTAAGGGGCGCATTGACCGGATGGATACGTGTGAGGAGGAGAAAAACGTCTATGTAAAGGTTATTGACTATAAATCAGGAAGTACTTCTTTTCAGCTTTTGTCCCTGTATCATGGCTTGCAGCTTCAATTGGTGGTGTATCTGAACGCGGCTATGGAGCTGGCGGCAAGGGAGCATCCGGGCAAGGAGATCCGCCCGGCAGGAATCTTTTACTACCAGATACAGGACCCGATGCTGGATCTGGAGCCGGGGGAAGAGGGTATGGATTTGAATGAGCGGGTGCTGGAAAAGCTGAAGCTCAGCGGCCTGGTCAACAAAGATCCGGAGATTATTCAAAAGCTTGACCGGGATATGCCGGGAAAATCCTCCGTGCTGCCCCTGTCCTACAATAAGGACGGCAGCCTGCGGGCCGGGTCCGGTGTGGCGGAGGAGAGGCAGTTTCGGGCTCTGTCATCCTTTGTGAATCGGAAGATACAGAAGCTTGGAACCGAGATCCTGGAGGGACGGGCAGATGTGAACCCTTATGAGCTAAAGGGAAAAACTGCCTGTGATTACTGCGCTTACAGAGGCGTATGCGGCCTGGACCCCAAGGATGAGGGATATGGGATGCGGCGGCTGAAGGCATTTGCGGACGCGGAGATCTGGGAGCGGATTGAGGAAGAAATCAAATAGCAATATTCGGACAGTGTGGAAGGATTTACAGATATATGACGTTGAGTTTGCGGATCTTCTTGGATAAGAAGGTCTGGAAGAGCAGGGCATAGCTGGAATCGATATGAAATAAGTACCGGAACGGAGAATAGCAATGGGTGTGAATTGGACGGAAGAACAGAAAAAGGTCATTGATGTGCGGAACAAGGACATCCTGGTGTCGGCGGCAGCAGGATCGGGAAAAACAGCCGTACTGGTGGAGCGGATTCTATCCTTGGTCTGTGGTGATAAAGAAGGGGATACGCCTGTAGATGTGGACAGGCTTCTTGTAGTGACCTTTACCAATGCGGCAGCCGCGGAAATGCGGGAGCGGATCGGTGCGGCTCTCGCAAAGCGCTTGGAAGCGGAGCCGGAAAGCGTGCATCTGCAAAAGCAGCAGACCTTGATTCACAATGCTCAGATCACCACGATCCACAGCTTCTGCCAGTATGTGATACGCAACTATTTTCACCAGTTGGATCTGGACCCGTCTTTCCGAATCGGAGACGAGGGAGAGCTGAAGCTTCTGAAAGGGGAGGTCCTTGAGGAGCTTCTTGAGGATCGCTATGGGGAGAACAGCCCGGAGTTTGTGAGCTTTGTGGAAACCTACGCGGTGGGGAAGAGCGATGCTCCTATTGAGGACTTAATTTTACAGCTTTATGAGTTTTCTGTCAGCTACCCCTATCCCGGGCGGTGGCTGGAAGGGTGTATGGAGACTTATGGTGCGGAATGTGAGGAAGAGCTGAATCTGAGCAGATGGATGAAATTCCTTCTGGATTTTGCAGGAAGGCTTATGGAAGGCTGGCGGACGGAAGTAAAGGCTGCGTTTGCACTCTGCCGGGAGATCGACGGGCCTTATATGTATCAGCAGGCGCTTCTGGAGGATTTGGAGCAGATAGAGGCCCTCTGCGGCTGCCGCGTCTATGAGGAATATCAGGAAGCTCTGGAGCATTTGACATTTGCAAGGCTTTCCGCCAAACGGGACGGCCAGGTGGACGAGGGAAAGAAGGCCCATGTAAAGGCCCTCCGGGAACGGATGAAAAAGAGCCTGAAGGATCTGAAAGAGCGCTATTTTTCATGTTCGCTTACGGATGTTTTTGAGCTGCTTCAAATGGCGGCTTCTCCCACAAGGGTGCTGATTTCCCTTACGGCGGAATTTGCGGACCGCTATCAGGAGAAGAAACGGAATAAAAATCTGGCGGATTTTTCGGATCTGGAGCATTTGGCACTGGAAATTCTGGTGGGGGATGTGAAAGAAGAGGAGGGCGGCTTTGCGGTGACGGTTACGGATGCGGCGAAGGAGCTTTCGGAGCGTTACGTGCAGATTATGATTGACGAGTACCAGGACAGCAATCTCATTCAGGAGATTATTTTAAACAGTGTGAGCCGGAGAGAGGCGGGCAGTCCTAATGTATTTATGGTAGGGGATGTGAAGCAGAGCATCTACCGGTTCCGTCTGGCCCGGCCGGAGCTTTTTATGGAGAAATATCACACCTATCCCCAGACAGAGGAGGGGGAGGCTATGCGGATTGATCTTCACAGGAACTTCCGAAGCCGGGAGGAGGTGCTTCATGGAGTAAATGAGATATTTTACCGCCTTATGACGCCCGGGGTGGGAGGAATCCGCTACGATGAAGCGGCGGCGCTTTATCCGGGAGCCTCCATGCCGGAGCCTGATGAAGAGATGAACGGGCCGGAGCTTTTGCTTCTTGACGGGGACGCACCGGAACTTTCCGACGGGGAGGCGGAGCTTACGGCGAGGGAGATGGAAGCCTATGCCGCGGCGGAGCGGATCCGGGAGCTTTTGGCTTATCAGCAGGTGTGGGATGGAAGGAAGGAGGTATTCCGGCCTGCTTCTTATGGGGATATTGTGATTCTGCTCCGCAGTCTTACGGGATGGGGGGATGTATATGCAAGGGTGCTGACCGAGGCGGGAATCCCGGCCCATACGGAATCCCGGACAGGGTATTTTACGACGGTTGAGATTCAGACGCTTCTGAATCTTCTTCGGGTAGTGGACAATCCCAGGCAGGATATCCCTCTGGCGGCGGTGCTTAAGTCTATGGTTGGGGGATTTTCCGACGTGGAGCTGGCTCTTGTGAAAAGCCGGTATCCGGACAGGCCCTTTTGTGAGGCCTGCGTAAGCTTTTATCAGGAGAGGACGGAGCAGGGAATAAGCTCTGAAAATGATAAAGATTCTCAAATGGAGGGATTTTCGGAGATTGAGGAAGAATCCGTACTTGCTGCCAGGATGAAGGCCTTTTATCAAAAATTAGACCGCTACCGCAGTAAGGCGGACTATCTTTCTATCCATGAATTTCTGTGGTTTATTCTGGAGGATACGGGCTACGGCGATTATCTGGCGGCGCAGCCGGGAGGACAGCAGCGGGAAGCCAATGTGCGGATGCTTGTTGAGCGGGCCATTTCCTTTGAGAAGACAAGCTATCGGGGGCTGTTTCATTTTGTGCGTTATATGGAGCAGCTTCAGAGCTATCAGGAGGATTTCGGAGAGGCGGGCATTACCGGGGAAAATGAGGACGCGGTGCGGATTATGACCATTCACAAGAGTAAGGGTCTGGAATTTCCCATTGTGATTGTGGGCGGTCTTGGGAAGAGCTTTAACAGGCAGGACACGAAAAGCCGGGTGGTGATTCATCCGGATCTGGGTCTTGGCGTGGATTTTGTGGATACAAAACGGCGGGTGAAGATTCCCCTTCTGCCCAAAAAGGTATTGCAGAAAGCTCTGGATCTGGAGATGCTGGGAGAAGAGCTTCGGGTGCTCTATGTGGCATTTACCAGGGCGAAGGAAAAGCTGATTCTTCTGGGAAGCGCAAAAAAGCTCGGCGAAAAACTGGAAGCCTGTCAGGGGGCGGAGGGCAGCGGGCCTCTTTCCTTTTCAATGATTTCTTCCGCCGGAACTTATTTGGACTGGATTCTGCCTGCGGCGGCCGGAAGCAGCTTTGCTTTGTCCCAGGTGCGGCCGGAGCTTTTGCTTGAGGAGGCGGTGGGGCAGCAGATTTCTATGGAAGAGCTGAGGGAACGGCTGCGTCACCCGGAGGAGCTTTCGGAGGGAGACGAAGCTTTTGCGGAGGAGATTGAGAAGCAGTTTGGGGAGCGGTATCCTTATGAGGAGGAGATTTCTCTTCGGGTAAAGGTCAGCGTATCGGAGCTTAAGAAGGCCGGACAGACGGAGGATGAGGATGTGGATACGCTTTTGTATCCTCAGGAGGAGATTGTCCCGTATATTCCGCGCTTTATGCAGGAGGAGGAGTCGGTCAGCGGAGCGGCCAGGGGTACGGCTTACCATCGGGTATTGGAGTGCCTGGATCTTTCCGGACTCTATCACTCGGATAAGGTGCGGGAGGCTGTGGAGAAGCTTGTGGAGGAAGGCAGGCTGACAAGGGCGCAGGCGGATGCGGTGCGGCCTTATGATATCTATGCTTTTGGGAAGACGGATCTGGCGAAGCGCATGACGGCGGCCAGGAGGAAGGGAAAGCTGTATACGGAGCAGCCCTTTGTGATTAAGCTTCCGGCCTGTGAACTGGATCTGGGGTACAAAAGCTCGGAGCCGGTGCTGATTCAGGGAATTATTGATGCCTACTTTTATGAGGAGGACGGCATTGTGGTGGTGGATTATAAGACGGATTATGTGAAGCAGGGGGAGGAGCTGCTGGAGAAGTATGGGCGGCAGCTTGATTATTATGAGATTGCTCTGGAAAAGCTGACTGGGAGGCGGGTGAAGGAGAAGGTGATTTATTCCTTTTGCCTTAGGGAATGTGTGGAGCGGCGGATGAAAGAAGGCTGACAGGAGATTATGAACATATTAAAGAATTTTATAAAAACGAGATTTCCAACTGGAAAAGATGGGAGACGGCATGGCTTTTTACAGCGTGTGCTGTGATTGCTGCGTTTAGTATTTACTGGAAGGACTCTCTGATGGGAATTAGTTCTTCTCTTACCGGGGTGGCCTGTGTGGTGTGTATGGGAAAGGGGAGCGGCTGAGGGTTGGGACGCATTAGGAGAAGACGGAACGGGCCGCCTTCTTACAATATTACTGCTGTACCGGGAGGGCGCCGTAAAATAAGGCGGCTGCCTTATTTTACGGTGGCTCTTCAGGTATATTTTTTCTGGCTGCTATTCAATTATTATCATAACGGCAATCCTAAAACATATCTGTCATGCAGTATTTTAGAAATGGATTAAAACCGCAATAATCATCACAATCGAAGCACTTACAAACAAAACCCCCTGCATCTTAATCTGGAATTTTGCCCATTTGCCCCACTCAAGCTTCGCTACGCCGAGAGTACCCAACAGACATCCGGAGGTGGGCACGATCAGATTGGAAAAAGCATCTCCCAACTGGAAAGCCAGGACAGAAGTCTGACGCGACACGCCCACCAGATCCGACAGAGGAGCCATAATCGGCATAGTAAGAGCCGCCTGCCCGGAGCCGGAAACCACGAAGAAGTTAAATACGGTCTGAAATACATACATCAGCCATGCGGACATCACAGCCGGGAGCCCCTGCATAGCGTTGCTGATACCGTGAAGAATGGTATTGAGCACCGTGGGAGAGGAAGCGTCCGTTCCGCCCAGGATAATGATAATTCCCTGTGCCATACCAACCACCAGAGCAGCGCCCACCAGATCGGCCGCACCGCTTTGGAAGGAGGAGGCAATGTCGTTTACACGCATATCATTCAGTTTAAAGATGACGGCGATAATACCGGAAACAAGACCCATTACAAAGAACTGAGAGGCAATCTCCGGAATGTAGAAGCCTTTTTCCACCACGCCCCATACGGTCCAGATCATAGTTGCCAGAATCACCAGTAAAATCAGCTTGTGGCCGAGACGGAAGTCCGCCTTGGTGCTGTCCTCTTTGAACTCATTTCGGTAAGCGGCGTCGCTGTCGTATGCAACGGAAGCCTTGGGGTCTTTTTTGATTTTAGCGGCATAGACCATAGTAAAGCCGGCTCCGATTCCGGTAAATACAAACCAAAGCACAATACGGAAGCCTGCGCCGGAGAGAACGGGAACCTCCGCAATTCCCTGGGCGATGGCAAGGCTGAAGGGATTCATCCAGGAAGCGCCGAAGCCGATCTGAGTTGCACAGTAGGTCACGCAGACGCCAACCACGGCGTCATAGCCCATAGCAATAAACATGGGCGTCAGAATCATGGCAAAGGGGATAGCTTCCTCGCCCATGCCGAACACAGCGCCACCTAAGGAGAACAGGGCAAACAGAACAGGAATCAGGAATTTTTCCGCTCCTTTGGTTTTCTCAATCATAGCAAGGATTCCCTGGTCCACGGCTCCGGTTTTCAGAACTATGCCAAAGGCGCCTCCGATAACCAGAATAAAGGCTACGATGCCTACGGCCGAACCCCACTTGTCGCCTACGGTGAGACCCTCAAATACATAATTGAGGATGCCCTGTCCGCCGAAGTCTTCCGTTCCGAAGAGAGGGGCAACCTGTGTGATCTTATTCCCGTTTTCATCAACTGCATATTGGAAGCTTTCCGGGTCCAGTACGGTCCGGGACTTTTCCTCCCCGTTCAGCATGTAGGTGATTTCTTTTGTCTCATACTGTCCAAGCGGAACAAACATGGTCAGAACCGCCGCAAACAGGATGACAAAGAAAATTATCACATAGGTATGGGGCATTTGCAGCTTTCTCTTTTTCTCATTCATAATTGTTTTCTCCAATCCCTTTTTCGGATACCCTACGGAATACCAGTCATTTGCTGTAAGAGAAATATGTATTATGACATGGCCGTAAGGTATAAATGTGTACTACTGATTTTTACTCAAACGTACCTTTTTTGCACGCGGTGCCCTCCTGCACCATGATCTGCCCTTTAGCCAGAACAGTATCAATGCAAAGACTGCTCTCCTCCACAAGTACCAGGTCTGCGTCTTTCCCCGGGGCAATCCGTCCCTTGCCGTTTAATTTCAGCAGATCGGCCGGATTGGAAGTCACAGGCTTAAGGGCCTGTGTGATTTCAATCTTTTCCGTAAGAATGGCATCCCGTACTTCACGGTATAGGGAAGTGACCTTTCCCACTCCAAGACCAAGAAATACCCCATCTTTGTCAAAGATAGGCATACTTCCCTGTCCGTCTGAGGAAAATGTGATCTGATGCTCCGAAACTCCCTGCTCCAGCATAAGCCGAAGACCGGTACTGGCTTTGACCTCGTCTTCCTCCAGATAATCCGGGTCGGAGCTGGTGGTCAGATCCACATACCCGCCGAGAGATTTTGCATAGTCAATGCCATCCTTTAACAGCCGTGTACTCCGGTTAATATGGGTGGGAAGCATGTTGGAGGGCGGAATCTCCGTTTCCTCTATCACATATCGGAGGTAAGACAGCATCCGCGTCCCGTCACCCATGTGGATATTTACCAGGCCGGCTTTCCCGGAAAGAATACCGCCTACCCGGGTATCTCCTACAATGCGGGCAAATTCTTCCTTCGTGGGCTGAGAGGAACGGTGATCCGAAACGGCAATCTCCCCGCAGCCTATCACCTTATCGATAAGAATCAGATCATCCGCAATATTTTCCGTGAGCGTGCGGACCGGAACCTGATAGGAGCCTGTATATATATAGGCAGAAATTCCTTCCTCCTCCAGTCCCCGGGCCTTCGCCAGCAGAGAGGCCATATTGCGGGTGGTGCCGTCCGTTCCCAGACAGCCGACTACCGTGGTAACGCCTCCCAGAGTGATATCGGTCAGCATGATTTCCGGTGTCCGGGTATGGTAGCTGCCTTCTCCGCCGCCGCCCAGAATGTGAACATGGCTGTCGATAAAGCCCGGAAACAGAAGCTTTCCCTTTCCGTCAAGAACCTCGACCTCATAGGCGTCCGCTGCGGGGATATCCCGGGCAATCTTAAGAATCCGTGAATCCGCAATCAGAACATCCTGTGTGCCAAGAGCTTCCGGCGCATAGACGGAGGCTCCCTTGATAAGCTTAAGCATATGTCCCCCTCCTTTTGGTGAAGCGCTCAGGAACCCCGTTTTACTTTTGTTCTGCTGCTGAGTTGGTGTGAGCGCCATACGTTTTAGCTAAATGTATTGTAACATAGGGGGAGGCATATGTCCAAAGAAATGAATAAATATACATAAAAATGTCGCAGAGGTTTATACTCTGCGACATTTTTGTTTGTGCCTTTTTGTATGTAACATTATACTCGTTTTCGGCTTGTTTCGCAATAGACGGGGTAGCATTTCCATAAATTTTTGTGTATAACTATTATTCTGATGTCAAATTCTCCCTTCATTTCCAGTAAACTAGGAAGCATAAAAAATGGAGGTGCTGCATTATGGCAAACAGAGAAAATGTCTTCCTGCGAAAAGACGGACGTTTTGAAGCCCGTTACAGGAAGGGACGAGACAACAACGGCAAGCTAATCTACGGATTTTGCTATGGCAAAACCTATGAGGAGGCGCGGGAAAAAGCACGAAGGCTTCAAGAGGTTTCCGAAACCTTTCAGGGCTTGGAGGAGCAGCGAGAGCCCACATTTACCTATTATTGCAATAACTGGCTTATTTCCAACCGAAGGCGCCTGAAGGAATCCAGCAGCGCCAAATATCTGTCCGATATCAAGAATCATATCATCCCGTTTTTCGGGAAAAAGCTTCCATGGGAGATTACCTCAGAAGAAACGGACCTTTTTATTCAAATGCTTTTGTATGAAAAAAAACTGTCACCAAAAACCATCCGCAATATCCTGGCTCTCTTTCACTCGGTATTTGTATATGCCGGGCGGCGCAGTGGCCGGAAACTTCCGGATCTGGAAATTATTTATCCCAGACAGCAGAAAAAAAACATGCGTGTTCTGGATGAACAGGAAGAAAAAAAGCTTATACGGTTTCTCGCGGCAGAAATGGACCTCTGCAAATTCGGCGTCTATCTGGCTCTTCGCACCGGGCTTCGGATCGGAGAGGTCTGCGCTCTTCGATGGCAGGATATATCTTTGGAGACTCATACTATTTCCATCAGCCGGACGGCTCAGCGTATTCAATGTCAGGATTCCGGAGATGAGTCAAGGACAAAAGTGATGGTAGGTGCGCCAAAGACGGAGAGCTCCTGCCGGCTTATTCCGCTGATGCCGGATCTGGAAGCTTTATATGCACGTTTTGTCCCGAAAGATTCCGGGACCTTTGTACTTACGGGAACGAGACAGTGTATGGAACCACGAAAGCTCCAGAGGCGCTTAAAAAATTATATGGTCAAGTGTCAGATTCCCTCCGTTCATTTTCATACGCTTCGCCATACCTTTGCCACACGCTGCATTGAGGCAGGATTTGACGTAAAAACCCTGAGCGAAATTCTGGGACATTCCAATATCAGCATTACCTTAAACCAGTATGTTCACCCTAGTATGGAGCGGAAACGGGAAAATATGAGCCGGCTTAAAACGGTGATCCATGTCTGAAATGCGCAGTCAGTGATGCAGTCATACGGACAGTCAAATTCATTATATCTAAATAGGGCGGCACTTTTGGAAAAATGTCGCAGAGTATAAACCTCTGCGTCATCTCCGAAGGTGCCTGTATTTATGTGCGGGAAAGGCAGGGAACCCCATGGTCAGCTACAGTCCTAACATCATTACTCTTTGCTTGGACTTCTATGACAGAGAGCGGCAGAGCGGAAGAATGTACCATTTGTACACATCTTGCGGTGTTTCTTTTTCAACCTTATTTGAAGCCTTTGACCGAATGGATCGCCTTTATGACGAGTTTTTGCTTCCGCAGGCAGCCATGAGAATACGGAGCTTCCGGATAGATCGGAGAAAGCAGGAACGGGCCGTGAAAAAAGAACGGATGCCAAAGCTGCAGGTCCGCACGAGAAAGGAAATGAAAATAATGGAAGAGTTTGATAAGGTGACGGGGCAACGAGGCAAGGATTCTACATTTATCATTCATGTAAAGTACAGACAGAACGCAAGCTGGCAGGGAGAAGTGACATGGGTAGACAAACAGAAAAAAGAGTATTTTCGAAGTGCATTAGAACTTGTCCGTCTGATTGACAGCGCAATGAGCAAGCCGGATAAATAATAGGAATTTTTTCGGGAGGGGGAATCAATTATGAAGGAAAAAGCCGTTCTGCAATTTGACCTGCTTGGAACCTTCGCCTGCCGGGAGATAAAGGACGGGCAGGCAGCAGGCAGTATCATTCCGAAAAAAATGGGGAAAAAGGCCCTGTCTTTTTTACAATATCTGATTGTAAATCACAATAGAAATATATCCGCAGAAGAATTAATCGAACAGTTTTGGCCTGAAACGGACAGCAGTAATCCGGGGAATTCGCTGAAAAACATGATGTTTAAAACAAGGCAGATATTAAAGACCATGTTTCCGTCCCTGGAAAATCTTGTTTTGACTCTTCAGGGATGTTTTGCATGGAATCCTTCCGTCGGACTTGAGGTAGACGCAGAAGAATTCGAACGGATTTGCATGGATGTGAGAAAGCGTTCGGGAGAGGATTACATGGAAGGCCTTCTTTCAGCCGCAGTTCTCTACAAAGGAGATTTCCTTTCCGGAAATGTCTAAAGGGACAAACTTTAATACAAAATAAGCCTTCCATTCCGGAGGGCTATTTTTCTACAAGTCTTGAAAAAGCCTTGTTTTCTGCGGTTTCCTTAGATTACTTATATTTTTTGGTTTCGTCTTGTCGGTTCGGTTTCTTAGGGAATGGCAGAGATTTTTGCCACGGGGATTTTGTTGCATGGGCGGAAGCACACCCCTTATCGGGGTAAAAGGCAAAAATCAATAACCGCTAAAAAGTATCATTTCGAGATTTGGAAAATGAGAACCTTTTAGCGGTTATTTTATCGTATGGGTATCTGCGTATTATGTGCAGTTGGCGGCTCTGCCGGAGCGGGGGGGGCAGGGTCAAATGATTTCGGATTCAATGAAATCTACATCAATAATATGCTCATTTCCTGCGGCGCAGCAATAATATACATACTCGCCAGGATATCCTTTGCCTGACCTGAAATATCTGCAGAAGGCTCCGCAGGACAGGTGCAGATTATTTTCTTCGGCTGGTGTATCTGTTTGAGGTTCTGCGTCTTCTGCGTCAAAAAATTCCGCGCCCCAGAGCGCATCCATTTTTTCAGCTTCGTCTTTGGCTTTCTGGTCTAATTCATAAAAAGTACATTCCATTTATGCCTGTTCTCCTTTTGGATTTTGATGATTGAGGTCTGGGGACGTGGAATTTAAAAAATAAAAGATAGTTGCGTTTTGGCTGGAAACGATATTCCGGAATACTATGTTAAGAAAGAAGATATTATGGTTCTATTTTGGGGATGGAACGAAACAACCCCGCAAACAATCCCGCATATAGATGAAATAGATTCCAAGATTATAAAAGTGATTGAGTCAAAACCATCTATTTCACAGAGGAAAATTGTGACATTGGTTGGTGTTAGCTATGATACGGTTCGATATCATATGGAAAATATGAAAAAGCGGGAAATCATTGTACGAAAAAGAAATGGACGAAGTGGGAAATGGATTGTTTTGTAAACTGTCAGCTACTATACGCTATGGCAGGAAATTAAAACTGAAAGTGTGGAAAACAAGGCTCTAAGTGCAGTTATTGCATTTTGGGTCTTTTTTTATTCCGAAAACAATAAAATATTATTCCTTTTAGTTGATAATGTTCCGAAAATAAGATATCCTATTGAGGGAAGAGAGGTACGATCTTTATGTATATTACAGTAAAGCAGGCGGCAGAAAAGTGGGGAATTTCTGGCAGACGAGTGCGCATACTTTGCTCGGAAGGAAAAATTTCAGGAGCCACACGAGAAGGGCGTAGTTGGATGCTCCCGTCAGATGCGAAAAAACCACAGGATGGACGTTTTAAAGCGACAGAAAGTTTACTGAAAGCCATAGACAGGAAGAAAAGAGAACTGGATACCAGACGCCCGTTGACTGAGGGTGAGATGGAACGCCTGACTGAAGAATTTATTATTGAGTATACTTATAATTCAAATGCAATTGAGGGAAATACTCTAACCCTTCGTGAGACGGATATGGTTTTGCGCGGTCTGACGATTGACAGGAAACCGTTAAAAGACCATATGGAGGCGGTCGGGCATAAAGAAGCGTTTGATTTAGTGCGGGATTTGGTAAAAGAGCAGATTTCTTTATCGGAGAGTATTATCAAGCAGATACACTATCTTGTATTAGCGGATAAACGGGAGGACCGGGGGGTTTACAGAAGAGTCCCCGTCAGAATTATGGGTGCGAAACATGAACCGGTACAGCCCTATTTGATCCGGCCTAAAATGGAGCAGTTGTTGGAGGCTTATAGGAATAGTACGGATCATATCATTCCTCGGCTTGCGCGCTTCCATATTGAATTTGAAGGGATTCATCCTTTTATAGACGGAAATGGCAGAACCGGCAGACTGCTTGTAAATTTGGAATTGATGAAAGCCGGATATCCGCCAATTGATATTAAATTTGCAGACCGGATTTCGTATTACAATGCATTTGACGAATACTATGCAAAGCATAATCTTGGTGCAATGGAAAAGTTGTTTGCAGGTTATGTGAATGCAAGACTAGACAATTACTTGATGATATTGGAATGATGTCTTCGCAGAATGTGCCAAAACACGGCGAATCAACGCAATGTTCCAAAACACGCAGAAAATCAGTCGTAAAAAAATACGATTGATTTTCTGCGTGTTTCTGCGTATAATATAAGCAGTAAAATTGGAAAGGGAGAGCAGTGTATGCGTGAAACAAGAACAATAGAGTTCAAAGAAATGATTACAAATACATTTTTAAAAACAGTAAGCGCCTTTTCGAATTATGATGGTGGAGAAATATTTTTTGGCATTGATGACAATGGTAATATCAAAGAACTGCCGGATGTAAAGCAAGCGTGTCTGGATATCGAAAATAAAATTAATGACAACATTACTCCGCAGCCTGATTATACACTGGAATTGCAGAATAATGAAAGAACGATAAAACTGACTGTAAAAGGCGGGCTTCAAAAGCCATATTTATATAAATCGAAAGCGTATAAGCGAAATGATACTGCAACGATAGAGACTGACACACTGGAACTGTCAAGACTGATTTTAGAAGGAAAAAATATCAGGTTTGAAGAATTGCCGTGTGAAGATCAAGATCTAACTTTTGATACGCTATGTCAAAAATTAAAAGAATATATTCAAATTGAAACTTTTAATCAGGATACTTTGAAAACGCTGAACTTATATAACAGCGCCACCGGATATAACAATGCGGCTGGTATTTTGGCGGATAAAAATCATTTTCCGGGAATTGATATAGTGAGGTTCGGTGAAAACATCAGTGTGATTCATAAGAGAGCAACATTTGATAACATATCCATTTTAGCAGGCTACGAAAAAGTATCAGAGGTATTCAAAGATTATTATCAATATGAGGAAATTCAAGGCGCCGAAAGGAAAAAGACAGAAAAAATACCGGAGGCCGCGTTTAGAGAAGCAATCGCAAACGCGCTGATTCATAGGGCGTGGGATGTGGAGTCACAGATAAAAGTTTCGATGTTTGACGACAGAATAGAGATTATTTCTCCGGGAGGACTGCCTTCCGGAATAACAGAAGATGAGTATTTATCGGGGAAACTTTCAGTCTTAAGAAATAGAAATCTTGCAAATGTATTTTACAGGCTGGGGTTTGTCGAAATATTCGGTACTGGAATTACACGGATAAAGCAGCTCTATGAAGAAGGATTGAAGCAGCCGAATTTTGAAGTGTCGGAAAATACAATTAAGATTGTACTTCCGGTTTTTGAGAAAAACCTGAATTTAACGGAAGACGAAAGAAAAGTATATAAAATTTTAAGTAAAACAATGCTGAAATCAATTAGCGAAATTGCTCCTTACACCCCGTTTGGTAAATCAAAGACAACACAATTACTGAAAGAGTTGGGGAAAAAAGGTGTTGTGAAAATTGAAGGCAGAGGAAGGGGGACTAAGTATGTGATAAAGTAATCAACCCATGTGAACTTTGATGATGCGAAAGTCCGGAAACACAGAGTTTAGGAACAGTCCCAAAAACCTGTAAAATCAAGCATTTGAGAAGAAATACGGAACATATTAGGAGCCTTCTTCGTGTTGCGGATGAAAATGCACGCTATTGGTATATGATTTGCCTGACTGGAAAATTGAGCATCAAGGAGATGGCATACTATGCAGGAATATATAAAGAACAGGGTACATGAATTGTACTGGAATGATGATATAAACTGCGCAAGGACAGCAATCATTTGTCTGAGTGAATTATTTGAAACCATGATTGAACCACAGGTGATTTGGTCTGCGGTTGGATTGCATGGTGCAGGCGGGTATAGGGCGCAATGTGGTTTAGTGGAAGGAACGCTTATGTTTATAGGAATTTATCTCCATGCGCTGGGAAAAACAGAAACTGAAATTGTATCTGTCTGTTATGATTTTGCGTCTGCTTTTGACAGTACATTTGGTTCATTAAGATGTTTTGAATTACGCCCTACAGGTTTTTCAGAAAGCGACCCGCCCCATATGTGTGAAAATCTGACTTGTAAGGGTATTGAATTTTCATACCGGTATATTTTAAAAATCACTAAGAAGTAAACATGAGGAAAAACCAATGATTAATATTCGTAAATTAGAAGCAGAATTATGGGAATCAGCTGACCTGCTTCGTGCAGGTTCAAAGCTAACATCCAACCAGTACTGTATGCCGGTACTTGGCTTGATTTTTCTGCGTTATGCATATAGCCGATTTAGAATGGTAGAGGCGGAAATTCTCAAAAATCGTCCGTCTCGTGGCGGCAGAGTAATGCCGGTAGAAGCAAGTGACTTTGCAGCTAAAAGTGCACTGTTTCTTCCAAAAGAAGCACAGTACGATTATTTATTAAATCTTCCGGACGATATTGCATCTGCAAGGTTAGTGAATCGAGACGGACAGACAATGACCAGCCTTGGTGAAGTAGTTAATAACGCAATGGCACTGATAGAAGAACAAAGCGACCAACTTACAGGTGTATTGCCTAAAAGTTATACTGATTTTTCGGACGAGCTTTTATCAGAGCTTCTTCGTATTTTTAATAACAGTGCACTTGATGAAGTTGGCGGCGATATTATTGGGCGTATCTATGAATACTTTCTCAATAAATTTGCTAAAAATATTGCATCGGATGATGGCGTCTTCTTTACACCGAAATCTTTGGTAAAAATGATTGTAAATATTATCGAACCCCAAAGTGGTATTTTGCTTGATCCTGCTTGTGGTTCAGGTGGTATGTTCATTCAGTCCGGCGACTTCGTGAATCAGTCCGGTATGAATGCAAATAGTGCAATGACATTTTATGGACAGGAAAAGGTGGAATATAATGCGCAGCTGTGCTTGATGAATATGGCTGTTCATGGTCTTACTGGTGTTATTAAATCGGGAGATGAAGCGAACAGTTTCTATCACGATGCTCACAACCTTGACGGCTGCTGTGACTATGTAATGGCAAACCCGCCCTTTAATGTGGACAAAGTGAAAGCAGAGTCTTGTGAAAGTGCAAAGCGTCTGCCCTTTGGTATGTCAAGTGTTAATAAAAATAAAGAAGTGGGAAACGGAAACTATTTGTGGATTTCGTACTTCTACAGCTATTTGAACGAAAAGGGTCGTGCCGGTTTTGTCATGGCTTCGTCTGCAACGGACAGCCAGGGCAAAGACAAAGATATTCGTCAAAAATTAGTCGAGACAGGCCATGTAGACGTAATGATTAGCGTGGGAAATAACTTCTTCTACACAAAATCTCTGCCTTGCTCTCTGTGGTTCTTTGATAAAAATAAAAACGAAGCAATCAAGGATAAAGTTCTGTTTATTGACGCCAGAAATTATTATACAGTTGTTGACCGTACATTGAATGAATGGTCAGAATGGCAGCTTAAAAATTTAAATGCTATTGTATGGCTTTATCGTGGTGAAACAGAAAAATACACAGCATTACTGAATGAATATAGAACTATATTAGGAAATGGCAATTTTGAAGATATTCTTGATCAATTGAAAGATGAGTTGAAAGACCTGCAGAAGCGCTCAAAAACTGAAGTTGAACACGCAGGGAGAGGTGATAAAAAACGTATTCAGGCTGAATATGATGAAATGATTGCCGGTAAGAATGAAGAAGTCACTGTTGCAAAGGAAGCAAACTGGCTGTATGAAAAATTTGGCGATGGTGAATATAAAAATATTCTTGGTCTTTGCAAGGTGGCTTATACAACAGATGTTGCTAAGAATGGGGATAAAGACGGAATCAGTATTGAAGAAAAAGGCTGGTCTCTGACACCAGGAGCCTATGTTGGTGTTGCACCTGCGGAGGATGACGGCGTAGATTTTGAAGAGCGGATGACTGAAATTCATCGTGAGCTTTTATCTCTGCAAGCAGAATCTAATGAGTTGATGGAAACCATCTCTAAGAATATGAAGGAGATGGGGTTATGATCTTTGAAAAAATAAAATTAAAGGATGTTTGTATCTCTATTTCTGATGGAGATCATCAAGCGCCGCCTAAAGCCAATAGAGGTGTACCGTTTGTGACGATTTCTAATATCACAAATACAAACCAATTTGATTTTTCGAATACCATGTTTGTCCCACAAGAGTATTATAATAGTTTGGATTCAAAAAGAAAAGCCAAAGAAGGAGATATTCTATATTCCGTTGTTGGCTCATTCGGAATACCTGTATATATAAAAACGGATACTCAGTTTGTGTTTCAGCGACATATAGCAATTCTTAGACCTAATAGGGATAAAATTGTGCCTGAATTCCTGTATTACACAATGCTGAATAGGGATTTTTATATGAAAGCAGATGCAGCAGCGATAGGTGCAGCACAACGTACTGTAAGCCTTACTGCATTGAGAAATATGGAAATTGAAATCCCACATATTGAAACTCAAAAAAAGATAGCTAAAATACTGTCCTCTTATGACAATTTGATTGATAATAACCAAAAGCAAATCAAACTTCTCGAAGAAGCCGCACAGCGTCTTTATAAAGAATGGTTTGTAGATTTGCGTTTTCCGGGATATGAAGATGTGAAGATTGTTGATGGTGTGCCGGAGGGGTGGAGGAAAGGTAGAGCTGACAGCTTTTTTAATATTACTATCGGAAAAACGCCTCCACGTGCAGAAAAACAATGGTTTGTAAAAGGAGATGACGGAGTACCTTGGTTATCTATTTCAGATATGGGAAACGCTAGAATATATGCGTTTGCTACAAGTGAAGCTTTAACGCAAGAAGCAATAAAAAAGCATAATATGAAGATAGTGCCTTCTGGGACGATACTTGTAAGCTTTAAACTAACAGTGGGTCGTGTTTCTATTGCGGCTACTGATATGTGTACTAATGAAGCTATAGCGCACTTTTATATAGAAAACGATTTACAGCAAGCGTACACATTTTGTTATTTGAATAATTTTAAATACGATTCGTTAGGAAATACTTCTTCAATTTCCAAAGCTGTAAATTCAAAAATTATAAAAGCTATGCCGTTTGTGATGCCAGACAAAGCAACTATTTTGGCGTTTTCAAAACTGGTTGTCCCTATTTTAAATGAAATTAAAAATAAACAGGCTACTTGTATCAAGTTGGCAGAAGCACGTGACCGTTTACTGCCAAAACTGATGTGTGGGGAAATTGAGGTTTAAGCAATGAATAAGATTGATATTTTAAATAGAGATAAATTCGTGGATGATCTTTTACGAGTAATGGAAAATATCTCTGAGAATAAAGCGTCTACTTGTTTTGCATTAAATGGTGCATGGGGAAGTGGTAAAAGCTTTGTATTGGATATGTTTGAAGCAAAATTGGGTCAAATTCAATCTGAAGAAACTTTTACAGATAAATATTTTATTATTCGATACGATAGTTGGCAATATGATTATTATGAAGAACCGCTTGTTGCAATTGTGGCAACAATGATTTCTACGATTGAGGAAAAAACAAAATTATTTCCGGATTGTAAAGAAAAACGAGAAATACTTGGTATGCTGAAAGCGGCGGGGGTTTCATTGCTTTCTCTTGGAAATGCAGTTGTAAAAGAAAAAACAGGAATGGACTTTCAGAAAGCATATGAAACTGTTTTAAAAGGTGAAAAAGATGGTGCAGAGGCTTATGAAAAAATACATGAGTATGATGTTTATTTTGGTTTCAATAAAGTAATGGATGAATTAATTGCACTTTTGCAAGAGTTGGCAGAAAAGTATACAGTTGTAATTATTGTGGATGAACTTGATAGATGTTTACCTGAATATGCTATAAAAATATTGGAAAGGCTTCATCATTTAACAGAAAATAATAACAACACAATAATGATTATTGCAATTGATAAAAAACAATTAATGTCCAGTGTGAAGCAGATTTTTGGCTTTGAAAGCCCGGAAAAGTATCTTGAAAAATTTTTTAACTTTGAAATAAAGCTTGATTATGGAATACCTTCTGAAAAAATAGTGGAGAAATATGCCTCATACATAGATTTGTTTGATAAAGAAATTTTCCCATTTGATGATTCGATAGAGGAATGCTTGCAAAATATTTTGAAAGATATAGATATACGAACACAGGAACAGATTATCAAAAAGGTGATGTTAACTCACAAATTACTATACATAGATAAAAAAGACTATTCTTTTATGTGCATGGAACTGATAATTGCAGCTATGTTGTTTATATATAATCAAGATGCAAATTTTCTTGAAAAAACAGTAGATATGAGTAATTTGGAAAGTGCATTTACATCATCTAAAGGAAAATATCAACCAACATTTTCGACTTTTTTTATAGAAAAATTTGAACAAATATCTTTTAGTAGTCGACATAGATTTTCTGATGAACCGCTATGTTATATTTTGCCGAGTAAAGCTAGTTTATATGGTGCCATAATTTTTACATGGTATTGGATGCATGGAAAGAATAAAAATACTGTAATTCAGTATACGAAGGGAGATTCATATGAGGTCATTTCTCATAATTATGAAGAATTGAAAAAATTTGTTGAGACTATAAGCATGATGAGATAAAAAGGAGATGGTGGTATGAGCTACGATTATTCCGAAAATATACTCGTTCAAGAAAGTGCCGGTAATCTGCTCCGTGATGAACTGGGCTGGGATGTCCGGTTCGCTTACAATACGGAAGTTTTAGGGAAAAACGGTACTTTCGGTAGAGAAAGCTATAAAGAAATATTGTTACTTCGTTATTTCCATGAGGCACTGAAGACGCTGAATCCGTGGATGAATGAAGGTCAGATTGCCGAAGCGCAGAAAGCATTGGAAAACAGACTTTCTACATCCTCCCCTTTACAGGTGAATGAAGAAAAATATTTCCTTATTCGTGACGGCATTCCGGTTACGGTAAAGAAGCCTAATGGACAGACAGAAACGAAGAAAGCGGCTGTAATTGACTTTCAAAATCCGGATAACAACTATTTCCTTGCTGTTAAAGAATTGAAAATTCACGGTGCTTTATATCGTCGCAGAACAGATATTGTGGGTTTTGTGAATGGCATTCCATTGCTTTTTGTGGAACTGAAAAAGAATACGGTTGATGTCCGGAACGCATATGATGATAACTATACGGATTATCAGGATACCATCCCTCATCTGTTCTATTATAATGCGTTTCTTATGCTGTCTAACGGTACGGAGGCAAAGATTGGTAC
This sequence comes from Clostridia bacterium, assembly GCA_910576325.1. Taxonomy (GTDB): domain Bacteria; phylum Bacillota; class Clostridia; order Lachnospirales; family Lachnospiraceae; genus Laedolimicola. The sequence continues at coordinate 47,356 of CAJTIM010000015.1, read as the reverse complement.
TCTTGGAAGTAAATATGAGTTTTTCCATGAGTGGAAGCGTCTTGCAGAAAAGGAACAGGGGAGTGTAGCTCTTGAAACAATGCTTCGTGGTATTTGCAAGAAAGAGAACTTCCTTGATTTGTTTGAAAACTTTATTCTATATAACCATTCCGGCGGACATACAGCTAAAATTCTTGCCCGTAACCATCAGTATCTCGGTGTAAATGAGGCAATAAAAGCGTATGCCGCAAGGAAACTGAATGATGGTAAGCTGGGGGTATTTTGGCATACACAAGGCTCAGGCAAGAGTTATTCTATGGTGTTCTTTGCGCAGAAAGTGCGCAGAAAATTCGAAGGTTCTCCAACGTTTGTGATTCTTACTGACCGTGAAGAATTGAACTCCCAGATTAGCGATACGTTTGAAAACTGCGGCTTGCTTGGTAAGACAAAAGCAGCAAAGTTTATTGCCGCAAGCGGGGATGACCTTGTGCGGAAACTGAAAGGCAATCCAAGCTTTATCTTTACGCTTATTCAGAAGTTTAACAAACCAAGTGCAGAACCGATTTATCCGGACCACGATATTATCATTATGTCTGATGAAGCTCACCGCAGTCAGTATGGCATCTTTGCAGATAATATGATGAAATTACTGCCTACTGCAGCACGTATCGGATTTACCGGAACGCCGTTATTGTCCGGTGACAATATTACCGCTCGTACATTTGGCGGCTATGTATCTGTTTATGATTTCAAAAGAGCGGTAGACGATGGGTCTACGGTTCCGCTGTATTATGAAAATCGCGGCGAAAAGATTGCGGACTTACATAACCCGAAAATTACGGAACAGATTCTGGATGCCATTGAAAATGCGGATCTTGATGTAGACCAGCAGGATAAATTGGAAGCGGAATTTGCGAAAGAGATACATCTGCTGACAGCAGAGCCGAGATTAAAATCTATTGCCCGTGATTTTGTAAATCATTATTCTGATTTGTGGACGAGCGGAAAGGCTATGTTTGTCTGTCTGAATAAGGTTACCTGTGTCCGTATGTATAATTATGTGCAGGAATACTGGAAAGAAGAAATAGGGAAGCTGAAAGCGAAAATAAAAACAGCCACCAGGCAGGAAGCACAGGAACTTAAACGTAGGTTGAAGTGGATGCAGGAAACAGAAATGGCTGTAGTTATCAGCCAGGAGCAGAATGAAATCCAAACTTTTAAAAAGTGGGATTTAGATATTAAATATCACAGAGCAAAGATGGAAAAGCGTGAACTGGATAAAGAATTTAAAGACTCCAAAAATCCGCTTCGTGTGGTTTTCGTCTGCGCCATGTGGCTCACCGGATTCGATGTAAAGTGTTTGTCCTGCTTATATCTGGACAAGCCATTGAAGGCACATACACTGATGCAGACAATCGCTCGTGCAAATCGTGTCAGTGAAGGCAAGAGCAACGGTTTGATCATTGACTATATAGGTATTGTAAAGGCACTTAGAAAAGCATTAGCGGATTATACAGCCAATGTTGGCGGAAATGGCGGAACAGATCCTACGATAGACAAAGATGAACTGATAGCTCGTATCATTGAAACTATCGCAAAAGCAAAAGCATTTTTGTCAGAAAATGATTTTCATCTGCAGATGTTGATTGATGCCTGTGATTTCATGAAGTTGTCCTATCTGCAGGAAGCTGCGAATGCTGTTTGCGGAACGATTGAAGATAAGAAAACTTTTACTACCTATGCGTCAGAGCTGAATCGACTTATGAAATATATTGACCGTAATGATATTACGGACCATACCCGCAAGGAATATGAAGCAATAGCAGCTATTTATGCAGAACTGCAGAAAAAGCGTAAGCATGTTAACACAACAGATTTGATGGTGCAGATCAATACAATTATCAGTTCATATATTGAAATTCAGCATACGCCGCCGATGATACGTGAAGAACCGCGCCGTTTTGATATCAGCGCTATTGATTTTGATTTGCTTCGCAGAGAGTTTGCAAAGGTTAAGAAAAAGAATCTGGTATTAATGGATTTGGAAGAACTTATCCGGAAGAAATTGGATAAGATGCTGTTCGCCAATCCGGAGCGTATCAATTATTATGAACGATACCAGCAGATTATTGACGATTACAACAGTGAACAGGACAGGGCAACTATCGAAAAGACCTTCATGGATTTGATGGATCTGGCAAACAGCATGAACCAGGAAGAACAGCGATATGTTCGTGAAGGTTTTGCCAGTGATGAGGAACTTTCACTCTACGATATGCTGTTCCGAGAGGATTTGAGCAAGAACGATATCAAGAAATTGAAAGAGGTTGCAGCTACATTGCTTCAGAAAATCAAAACAAAGATTTCGGAATTGGATCATTGGACAGATAAACAGGAAACGAAAGCAGCCGTAGATAATCTGATTCGTGATACTCTTTGGGCACAACTGCCGGAATGTTATGACGAAGTAAGTATTTCGGTGTACCGTCAACAGATTTATGAGTATGTTTATACACGATATAAAGAGGCTGCGTAGAAGGATTTGTTGGTCATGGTAAAATGCTTATAAATCCAATGTTTTTGGTATCTCTTACTTAATTTTACCAATGATTTACCAATATTTCTGGAGAGTCAGACTTGCAATTAAGAAGGATGCTCCGATTTGATGTAAATATATAGATTGGAGAAAAAGATGAATAATAATGAAACTGTTTGGCTTAATAGAAATCAACTGTCAGAACTGTTTGAACGCGACATAAAAACAATCGGTAAGCATATTAATAATGCTCTATAAGAAGAGTTATCCGGGCAAAATACAGTTGTCGCAAAATTTGCGACAACTGCTTCCGATGGAAAAAAATACATGGTAGAGCGCTATAATTTAGATGCTATTATTTCTATTGGTTATCGAGTGAAATCAAAACGGGGCATTGAATTTAGACGTTGGGCAAATTGTATGTTAAAATATATGTATTTCTGATACCACAGTTAGGCCAAGAAAAGACAGATATCTGTCTTTCGTGATCGCATGGAAATATTATCACACGGAGGACTTCCAAATGGAATGGCGATAGAAGACTTCTATGAAGGAATCAGTCATCCAAGAAACTCTACATTGATGAGAGTCTTTTTGAATATGGGGCTGACGGAACATACTGGTCACGGTGTTCCGACTATTATTAAGAAATATGGCAAGGAAATCTTTGAAATAACTGATAATTATGTAAAGTGTAAGATACCTTTTGATAAAAGGGTATTGGAATTAAGCAACAAAAATGTCGGTTTGAATGTCGGTTTGAATAAAACGGAAAAGGCTGTCTTGAGATTGCTAATCGAAGATTCAGATAGAACTGCCGATGTGATTGCGGCAGAGATAGGAGTTACAAAACGTACGATTGAGCGCGCTTTTGTTAGTCTCCAGAAAAAAGGAAAAATAGAACGTATAGGATCTAAGCGTGATGGAATGTGGGGCGTTATTCAATAATGTCGTTCATGGTCTACAGTATTAGGAAAGCAAGTTCCTGCTGTTCTGGCGTGCGGTTGTCTTTCTCATGGAATGAGCCGGAATTTTCAGTCTGTTTTACCCATTTGTCAAACAGGGAATGGACAAAATTCCAAACTTTTTAGATGGAGATTGGGCGGTGGAGTGAAGAATTAGAACAGGGTATAACATTTAAAAACATTCTATCAATATCAGAATTAGTACTCCATTGTTTTAGAGCATAGGTTTGTGCTAAAATACCAGAGTAGTAAAAACCCAAAATTCTTACTACGTTTCACGGCTTCAACTTGCCACATTTTGCCCTGTTTTGCTCATTCTGTGATTTTTTTAACAATATTCATCAGAAAAATAAACCTCGCAAAACGTGCCAAAACATGGAGAATCAACATAATTTAGGAGGAATTTTTATTATGATTAAGATACTTTTCGTGTGTCATGGAAATATTTGCCGCAGCCCAATGTCTCAATTTGTCATGCAGGATCTCGTAAACAAAAAGAACCTTACCGCCCACTTCTACATCGACTCCGCCGCCACCAGTACCGAAGAGCTGGGCAACGGCGTCCACTACGGAACGAGAGGAAAGCTAAAAGAAATGGGCATCCCTGTGCTGAACCACCGGGCCACACAGCTTAAACGTTCCGACTATGATCAATACGATTACATCATCGGCATGGATCAGTGGAACCAAAGAAACATGCTGCGAATCCTGGGAAAAGATCCCGAACATAAAGTATCTCTGCTCCTGGATTTCACATCACACCCCCGTGATATCGCAGACCCCTGGTACACAGGAAATTTTGATGTAACATTTGATGACGTACTGGAAGGCTGTGAAGCGCTCCTTGCTCATATTCTGCAGGAGGACAGCGACCGGCTTTATTAAGCATATTTCCCAACAAAAAGGCTGTAGAAAAATAAGACAAAAGGTTTTTACATCCACAAGCAAAACCCCAAAGGACATAAAAACCAGATATCATATTTTCCTACAGCCTTATCCGTTATGATCCTAACACAATCATTTCCCCAAAAATTTATGAACATTTATTAAGATTCTATTAATACTATTGACACCACTATATTATACATTGTATAGTATAAACATCCTATAATACTATACAACATATAATATTATATTTCATTTCATCAAACATGGCGTTAATAAGAACCCATAAGATATACCTTACCGTACAACCCCACCCGCCCAAAGGCACATATAAGAAAGAAGTACCCGTAAGGTATAAAAATCAGGATAAGGAGAGAGCTACATGGTATTTAACACAGGAGCGGCCCTCCTGGATGCAATCGTACTGGCCGTAGTATCCAACGACGCGGAGGGAACTTACGGCTACAAGATCACCCAGGATGTACGCCAGGCTATCGAGATATCCGAATCCACCTTATATCCGGTACTGCGCCGGCTCCAAAAGGATGGCTGCCTGGAAACCTACGACATGGAATACGGAGGCAGAAACCGCAGATACTACCGGATCACAGAGGCAGGATCGGCACAGCTGAATCTGTACAAGACAGAGTGGAAGCAGTATTCCACCAAAATTTCGAAACTATTTGCGGGGAGAGGTGTGTAATGAATCGGAAGGAATTTATGGAAAGGCTTGAACGTCTGCTGTGGAATATCTCAGACAGCGAGCGGGAGGAAGCCTTACAGTACTACAACGACTACTTCGATGACGCAGGAGAGGAAAATGAGGCAAAGGTCATCGAAGAACTGGGAAGCCCCAATCAGGTAGCCCAGAAAATCAAAGCCGGATGCTCCGACCAGACATCCGAGTATTCGGAACAGGGCTATGAAGACACCCGTTTCCGAACAGCTCAGGAAGTAATATCCAAAGAGGAAGCACAGCGGGAGCAGGCAAATGGAGAAAGCCGCGGAGCCGGCAGAAAACCAGGAAGAAATTCCGAAGCAGACACCTGGAAAATCATAGCAATCATTCTGCTGTGCATACTGGCCTCTCCAATCATCCTGCCCATAGGAGGCGCCATATTTGCCGTCATAGCCGCCGTGGTTTTCGGAATCGGGGGCGTATGCATCGGAATTGTCGCGGCAGGTTTTGCAATCCTCATAACCGGCATCATTTTAATCGGAACCGGAATAGCCGAAATCTTTGTGACGCCGGCCGTAGGTCTGGCCCTGGCGGGAGTGGGCTGTCTCATCTTTGCACTGGGAATCATGCTGTCGCTCTTCACCATCTGGTGCTGCATAAAAATATTACCGTGGCTGATCCGGGGAATCGTAGGATTAGTCAGCTATCCCTTTCGAAAGGCAGGTGCAAATAAATGAAATCATTAACAAAATTTTGCCTTATAGTGGCATCCATCTTTGTAGTATTGGGAATCGTGGGAGTAGTAGCCGGCGTAAGCCTGGGCGCAAGACCCGGCCAGTTTTTGAGAATGGTTCACTATCATAACGATGTGCTGCCCTGGAATTATCGTTACTGGAATTTCTGGGATGACTGGGATGTGGCAGACGATATAGATGATCTGCAGGAAGATTTGCAGGACGAAATGGGAGACTGGCAAGACGACTTGCAGGATGAAATGGATGACTGGAGAGAAGATCTGCAGGACGAAATGGACGATTGGCGCGATGGTGTTACGGACTGGAAAAATGATATGGACGAGTGGGGCAATATGCCGTCTATAGACGAGGAAGAGGAGGCGGCCGGAGAAGGCATGTACGCAGATCAGGGAACCTTTGGAGGAACGCACACGGAAAAGCTGAAGCTGGATCTGGATCGAAGCACCGTAAAGATTTACACCCACGACGGGGAGGGAATCCGGATAAAAACCCAGAATACCGAAGATTATTTTAAAATCATTGAAAACGGAGATACCCTTCTTCTGGAAGACCACCGCGGCTGCCGCCGTAAAAATGCCCTTCACCTGGAGCTTTATCTGCCTGAACGCACATTGGAAAAAATTGAACTGAGCCTGGGTGTGACCAAGCTTCAGATAGAAACCCTCCGGGCAGAAAAACTGGAATTGAATCTGGGTGCAGGAGAGGCATGGCTCAATACCATAGAAACGGAAAAAGCTGATATAGGACTGGGAGCCGGCGAGCTGAAACTGGACAATTTGGCATCAGAAAAAGCATATTTGCAGGTGGGAACCGGAGTATTAGACGTGAAACATTTCGCAGGCGGCGATCTGGAACTGGAATGCGGCGTCGGCGCCCTGGACATCAACGTACAGGGGGAAGAGAGCGACTACAACTACATCTTAAGCTGCGGAATCGGAACCATCGATCTGAACGGCCGCAAGTATTCCGGTCTGGGCCGGGAACAAACCCTCAACAAAGGCGCATCCAAAAAAATAAGCATGGAATGCGGAATCGGCGACATCAGCCTGAAAATGACAGAAGAGTAGCAAAGAGCACAAAATAAATATAACGGAACCGGAAACAGCAAAACGAATATAGTACATGGAAGCATTTACAGGCACATACAGCTGCGGCCGGAATGTTTCCTGAATAAAAATGTACAATATTAATTTTGCAAAACTAAAATGGAGAGCAGATAAATATGGAAGAAAAGAGATTAATCAGATCAAGAACCAACAAAATGATTTGCGGCGTATGCGGAGGAATCGGCGAATATTTTCACATCGACCCCACCGTTATCCGCCTCATATGGGTCATCCTGACCATCGGCGGCTTCGGAAGCGGACTCATAGCCTACATTGTAGCAGCCGTCATCATACCCGAAGAATTTTAAACCAAAAAAGCAAAGAGCCAAATAAGGGAGCTTTCAGCCAAAGAAAGCCCCCTTATTTCTCATAAATACCCCCTTTTATATTGGAATGAGAAAACATTTCTTTTCCCCCTTACTCACATGTTTCTAAATATTCGGACAGCAGAACAGAAGACGGATTTAATCGTAAAGCCCTGCTGTATTCCGAGCCGTCTTCGTCAGGCGGCGCCTGTTCCACATTAATAACCACACGCTCACGTTCTTTTCCGGTTCCAAAAAGCCCTGAACGATCAAGCCTTTTCATTGCTTCCTCTAGAGAATCAATCCGTACACCCCACTCAATATCATAAAGTTCATCCACAGATAATCCATCCGCTCTTTTATCCAGCAATTCACTTACCTCGCCAAAAAATTCGTCATATCCATAAACAGCATAGGGAGAATCTGCGCTGTCCCATTTCCACCACCACTTATCTTCATCCGATATTTGCTGTTCGATAATTGATTTTTCGAAAGCTTCGTAAGACCATGCTGAAATATATGGATGCAAGCCCTCGTCAAATATAAGCGCATAGAAATAAAAATGTTCTTTGGTTGTTTCTTTCAAAGACAGAAACGCTGCTCCGGCAGCTTTTACAGTAGGCGAACAGCAACCTGAACTTTACTGCGCAAAGTCTTGCGCCATACATACAAGTTTGCTATACTAAATAATCATGAAGCCGGTCAGCAAGGAACAAACCAAGCCAAAAGTATCAAAATATAAGCTTCGGAATCCAGGCCGGCATCACGACAATCCAAAAATGAAAGAGGTGGTAAAATGGTAGAACTAGATCAGTTTAAGTATACCTTAAACAACTATCAGGGACCATTAGTAGAATTGAGGGATTCACTTTGACCTGGCTGACAAGGCAAAGCGAATCGAAGAATTAGAACGTGAAATGGAAGCCCCCGGCTACTGGGACAACACCGAAAAATCCCAGGAAGGCATGCGGGAGCTTAAAAATCTGAAAGACGAGTCCGAAGACTACGAAAACCTGCGTCAGCAATATGAGGACATCGAAACCCTCATCGAAATGGGCTACGAAGAAAGCGACGCCTCCCTCATCCCGGAGATACAGGGCGAACTGGACGCCTTCGTAAACAAACTGGAGTCCATGAAAATCAAAACCCTCCTGTCCGGAGAATACGACAGCAACAACGCCATCCTGAAGCTGAACGCAGGGGCCGGCGGAACCGAAAGCTGCGACTGGGCCGGCATGCTCTACCGCATGTACACCCGATGGGCCGAGCGCAAAGGCTTCACCATAGAAGTCCTGGACTATCTGGACGGCGACGAAGCCGGCATCAAATCCGTAACCTTCCAGGTCAACGGCGAAAACGCCTACGGCTACCTGAAATCCGAAAAAGGCGTCCACCGCCTGGTACGCATTTCACCCTTCAACGCCCAGGGCAAGCGCCAGACCTCCTTCGTATCCCTGGACGTCATGCCCGACATCGAAGACGAGATCGACCTGGACATCAGAGACGAAGACCTGCGCATCGACACCTACCGATCCAGCGGCGCCGGCGGTCAGCACATCAACAAAACCTCCTCCGCCATCCGGATCACCCATCTGCCCACCGGAATCGTAGTCCAGTGCCAGAACGAGCGATCCCAGTTCCAGAACAAAGACAAAGCCATGCAAATGCTGAAAGCCAAGCTCTATCTCCTGGAACAACAAAAAAACGCCGAAAAACTCTCCGGCATCCGCGGCGAGGTCAAAGAAATAGGCTGGGGCAACCAAATCCGCTCCTACGTCATGCAGCCCTACACAATGGTCAAGGACCACCGCACCAACGCCGAAATCAGCAACACCGGCAGCGTCCTGGACGGCAACCTGGACCCATTCATCAACGCCTACCTAAAATGGCTGACCATAGGCCCGGAAGAAGACTAACCCAACAACAAAACACCTAACCACCAGAGATTTATTATCAAATGGTGTCTATACAACCAAACCTTATTTAAAAATCAAAACTAAAGCTCCCACTTCCCAATTTATTCAAAACATTCAAAGTCAGGGAATGGAGCGAATACGGAAACATTCTGTAAAGAAAAATCCGCAATTTTTATTGTTCTTCCGGAGGAAGATAATACAAAGTATTTTATGGTGTCACTGTTTCTGCAGCAGCTGTATCGTGAAATGCTGACCATCGCTGACGAGCATGGTGGGAAGCTGCCGAACCGTGTAATGATGTTTGCGGATGAGATTGGTACGATCCCTAAAATTGAATCAATGGAGATGATGTTCTCTGCAGGACGTTCTAGACAGATCAGTATGATTCCCATTATCCAGAGCTTTGCACAGCTGGAAAAGAACTATGGAAAGGAAGGCTCCAGCATCATCATCGATAACTGTCAGGACATTCTGTTTGGCGGATTTGCACCGAATTCGGAAAGTGCGGAGATTTTATCGAAAGCACTTGGAAACCGGACTGTTCTGTCCGGTTCCATCTCCAGAGGAAAGAACGATCCGAGCCAGAGCCTGCAGATGATGAGCCGTCCTCTGATGTCACCGGACGAATTGAAAACACTTCCAAAAGGACATTTTATCCTTGCAAAAACGGGAAACTGTCCTATGCAGACCCGGCTTCCCCTGTTTCTTAAATGGGGGATTCAGTTTGGCGATGCGTATGAGGTGCCGGAGCAGGCTGCCAGAAGTGTGAAGTATGCAGATCGCTTTGAACTGGAACAGGAGATTGTGCGGCGCAGAGATGCAGAAGATGATGAATGGGAAGAACCGCCAATGTCTGATGCCGGTGAAACACGCAAGGGCGGTCAGCAACAGTCACAAGCGCAGACGACGAAAGAACACAGCAGCATACCAAGACGTCCTCCGCTGCGAACCGATTAGGAGGTGATCCAGGTATGGGGTATTTTTCTAACATCTACAAAGCAGAACTGCCCCATCGTGCCAAAACCGTGTATATGTATTTGAAAGACCGGAGCAATGCACAGGGACAATGCTATCCAGCGATTGGTACCATCGCAAAGGAACTACATCTGTCCCGGCGCACGGTGGAACGTGCGATTCAGGATTTGATTACAGCCGGACTCTTAAAGAAAGAACAACGTTGGCGGGAGAACGGCGGCAGGAGCAGTCTGCTGTTTACTCTGACAGACTGTAATTAAAAAGTATCGCCACCAAGGGGAGCATCTGTCCTCTTGGTGGCGTATGGATTATGTCACTGCGGCGTATCCAGAAGGGATCACCTGAAGAAATCCTAATAGACAGAGAAAAAGAACCACCTTCCGTGAAAGGTGGCAGTCTCTTATCTGTTGTTCAGCATCTCCTGAATTGCTGCGCGGATAACAGATTTATCACGGTCGTTCAGTCGCATATACTGACGCAAAAGCTGTTGATCCTCGCTGTCTATGTGCTGAATCTGTGGATGAAGGATAGCATCGCCAGGGATGTTTAAGGTGTCAACAAGACGCAAAAGAATATCGATGCTTGGACGCTTTTCCTCGTTCTCTAAAGCCATAAGGAAGCGGGCGGTAGTTCCCACTTTTTCCGCAACCTCTTCCTGTGTTCGATTTGCATCTACACGGTATTTTTTGAAGATAGGCCCCATGTAGGAAATATCCATTTTTTCTGTTTCAGCCACTATCAGTTCACCTCCAATACCATTTTACAGTTCAGGTATCGAGGCGTGAACGTTCTGCGAGTTCGTGAATAACACGAAATATGAAAAAAGGTGCCATATAAAGTAACACCATATTTAACAAATGTAAGAAAATAAAAAGACAACTTTGCTATTCTGATTTTACAGAAGCAAAGTTGTCTTTTTTATTTATGCATGAGTTTAAAAAAAGAATTTCAGATCTTCTTCTACTGTGCTAATTCCCGCAATACCAAAGTTCTCTACCAAAACTTTTGCCACATTGGGGCTGAGGAATGCCGGGAGAGTGGGACCGAGATGGATATTCTTCACGCCAAGATACAGAAGCGCCAGCAGAACGATGACAGCCTTCTGCTCATACCACGCAATGTTGTAGGCGATGGGCAGGTCGTTGATATCGTCCAGACCGAAAACTTCCTTGAGCTTCAAAGCAATGACAGCCAGAGAATACGAATCGTTGCACTGCCCGGCGTCCAGAACACGAGGAATGCCGTTGATGTCGCCCAAAGGCAGTTTGTTGTACTTGTATTTCGCGCATCCGGCTGTCAAGATCACAGCATCTTTCGGCAGTGCCTTGGCAAATTCGGTATAGTATTCCCGGCTCTTGGCACGGCCGTCACAGCCCGCCATCACAACGAACTTTTTGATCGCGCCGCTTTTTACCGCATCGACCACCTGATCCGCCAGAGCCAGAACCTGCGCGTGTGCAAATCCGCCGATCAGCTCTCCTGTTTCAATTTCAGTAGGTGCAGCGCATCTTTTTGCGTGTTCAATGATAACGGAAAAATCCTTCTGCTCCCCGATTTCTCCTGGGATATGGGTACATCCCGGATATCCTGCTGCGCCAGTAGTGTAGAGTCTGTCTTTGTAGCTGTCTTTAGGAGGCACGATGCAGTTGGTCGTCATCAGGATAGGACCGTTGAAGGATTCAAATTCCTCCTTCTGCTTCCACCACGCATTGCCGTAGTTGCCGATAAAGTTGGGATACTTTTTGAATGCCGGGTAATAGTGGGCAGGGAGCATCTCGGAATGGGTATAAACATCCACGCCGGTTCCCTGTGTCTGCTCCAGCAGCATTTCCAAATCCCGCAGGTCGTGACCGGAAACCAGAATACCGGGATTTGTCCCAACGCCAATATTTACCTTCGTAATTTCGGGATTTCCATAGGCTTCCGTGTTGGCCTTGTCCAGCAGAGCCATACCGGATACGCCGTGTTTTCCGGTTTCCATTGTCAGAGCAATCAATTCTTCTACGCTGAGATTGTCATCCAGTGTAGCTGCCAGCGCCCGCTGAAGGAAGGCATCGACCTCCTCATCATCCTTCAGTAGAACGTTTGCGTGTTTGGAGTATGCGGACAATCCCTTCAGACCGTAGGTAATCAGTTCTCGCAGAGAACGGATATCCTCGTTTTCAGTAGAAAGAACACCGACAGTTGCGGCTTTTTCTTCCCAATTGCCAGAGCCATTCCATTTTGCCGCTTCGGGCAGACCGGAAGGATCGGCAATCTGCGCCAACAGCACATCTTTTTCAGTCAGTGTGGCACGGATTCTTGCCTCAATGCTCTCTTTGTCAAAATTTGCATTGGTGATGGTGGTGAACAGATTCAGGGTAATCAAGTGATTGATTTCCGCAGATACCTGCTTCCCTTCCTGACGCAGTGCAGTTGTAACAGCTGAAATCCCTTTTGTGACATAGACCAGCAGCTCCTGCATAGCTGCCACATCAGGCTTCTTCCCGCATACACCGGACATGGTGCAACCTTTGCACCCGGCGGTTTCCTGACACTGATAGCAAAACATTTTTTGTTCCATAATAGACCTCCTAAAAACTTTTAAAATTTGAAATGATGTAGTTACTTTTCAATCAAAAAAGTATATAGATGCGCTTGAATTAATCTTCCCAAGCGATTGCAGACACAGGACACGAATCAATTGCATCCTGCACGGCGCTTTGATTGTCATCGTTTGCTGGTTGGTATGCTTCCGCCTTCTCGTGCTCATTCATACGAAAAACTTCGTCGCAGATCCCACAGCAAAGCCCGCAGCCAATGCAGAGATTCTGATCTACTTTTATTTTCATAAAATCACCTCCCTCTGTCAATTTTACGTTTGATTAAAATACAACGACCAAAAGCATCTTGAACGCTTCCTGTCCATATACCGCGTGAGGGTGTCCAGCTGGCATGACGATGGATTCTCCTTCATGCAACAGATATTCTGTGCCGTCAATGGTGATTTTTCCAACGCCGTCCAGACAGGTTACGAAAGCGTCGCCGCCCGATTCATGGGTGCTGATTTCCTCGCCCTTTGCGAATGAGAACAGGGTAATACTTACTGCCGGATTTTGCGCCAGCGTCTTGCTGACTACCTGCCCCTCCTGATAGGAGATCTGCTCCTTCAGCGTCAGAACCTCGGCTTGCGCAATGTTTTTCATTTTTTTACTCATAACAGTCACCTCCTGCAATATAATTTGTTTTTGTCTGTCGGATATATTCCAAAAACTGAAGAACCGAATCAGAGGTTATTCCAGAATCTTTCCATCAATCGAGATAGTGACCACCTGCCAGGGAATGAATTTTCCGCTTGCCTGCAATGCTTTTTTAGCAGCTAACTCCAGTCCGCCGCAGCAGGGAACTTCCATCCGCACAATGGTCACGCTCTGGATATTGTTGTTTTGGATAATCTGCGTCAGCTTTTCGCTGTAATCCACGTTGTCCAGCTTGGGGCAGCCAATCAGCGTAACCTTCCCACGCATAAAATCCTCGTGCATTCTGGCATAGGCATATGCGCTGCAATCTGCCGCAATCAGCAACTTGGCTCCTTCAAAATAGGGGGCACCTACTGGGACCAGCTTAATTTGGCAGGGCCACTGCCTCAGCTGTGACTCAGCCTGCATCGGGGCAGAAGGAGCAGATTCCTGCGAATGCTGGATTCGCTGCATTCGGCTGCCCGGGCAACCCGCATGAACACCAACGGAAGGAGAATTCATTCTGTTCTTTTTTCTCATATTTTCCTGCACAGCCTTTTCGTCATAGGCAGCAGCTTCCCGTTCCACAAAGGAAATCGCACCGGTGGGGCAGGTGGGCAGGCAATCGCCCAGACCATCGCAATAATCGTCCCGCAGGAGTTTTGCCTTCCCGTTTACCATGCCGATAGCCCCTTCATGGCAGGCTTCGGCGCAGGCCCCACATCCATTGCACTTTTCTTCGTCTATCTGAATAATTTTCCGAATCATGTTTGCTTCATCCTTTCTCTTGCGTTTCTGGATTTAGTATACTATAATATGAAATGAAAGTCTGTTGTTATAACAACAAGGAGTGAAAAATATGAATTTATCCAATACACAACTGTTTCGAGGACTGGAAGAAGCAGAGATTACATCTCTTTTGGGTTGCCTGAATGCCACAACGCGTAGTTTTCAAAAAGGAGAGGTAATCCTTTCAGAAGGAAACATCACGGAAAATATCGGGATCTTGCTGTCCGGCCTGGCGGTGATCTCCTGCAACGATATCTGGGGCAATACCAGTATTTTAGGTCATGTTGCGCCCGGCTCTGTATTCGCCGAGGTGTATGCCTGCATTCCGGGGGAGCCGATGTTGGTTACGGTGTCCGCTGCGGAGGATACATCCATATTGTTTATGAATGTGGGGCGTGTCCTGGCTACTTGTACCAATGCCTGTCCATTCCACACAAGACTTGTCCGAAATCTGCTGACTGTCTGCGCTCACAGAAACCTTCAGCTTTCTCAAAGAATCCAGCATACCAGTTCCAAATCCATTCGGGGGCGGTTGATGTCCTATTTTTCGGAATGCGCCAAACGCGCCGGGAGCAATTCTTTCCTGATCCCCTACAACCGCCAACAGTTAGCTGATTATCTGAATGTGGACCGCAGTACCATGTGTAACGAGCTTTCAAAAATGCAAAAAGACGGAATTATTGAGTACAGCAAGAATCAATTTTTATTAAAAGATAGCTTGATGTTTCAATAGAGAGTATGAGTGATTCATTGTTGTTTTCTGATGATCTATTTTATCAAAAAAATACTTTTAAGTGTCCTTCAAAAATCTCTCAAGCTGTTATATATCAATATGTTATACCTTTCCAACACATGGGAGTTATAACTTCTGCAATCTCTGGCAGAGTGACATCCCGCAAGGCCCATCGTTTGAACTCCTCAAAACCAGTACGGTCTACAATGTAGCCAATATGCTCTTTTCCGCCGGGAGCATTGGGGTCGATGTACTCCTTCACATAGTCGTAGGTATTGAGAATTATTTTGATAATACTGTCTTCGTCCACCCACTTGATGAAATCTTCACCCAGACGCGGGTTCTTTTTTCCAGTTCTACCCAGCAAAGTAAGTCTATAGTATTTCTTTTCACTACGAGTCCATGCAGCATTCGGACAGGCCAAAACACATTCTCCACAGCCAATGCATCGCCGCTCATCTCGTTGAGGACGGAAGTTGACTGGCTTCAGAGCCTCAACAGATTTCTTTTTGCAGGCTTTTACACAGGCCCCGCAGCTAACACAACGATCAGACTCAAGATGAGGTACTGTCATACCCATGATGCCAAAGTCATGCATACGTACTTTGGCACAATCATTGGGGCAACCAGTCAGAGCAATCTTAAAGTGGAGATCGTTGGGGAAAACAGCTTTTTCAATACGCTGGGCAAGCGCAGTGGTATCATAACAGGCGAATGGACAGACACGGTTGCCCACGCAAGCGGTGATATTTCGGGTTCCAGCAGCAGGATAGCCGCAGCCCACTTCATCCTGATTGATCTCCAAACCGTCAATCAGGCTTTGAAGGGCAGCATTAACCTCTGGCATCTTTTCAAAAGGAATACCAGGAATCTCAAATCCCTGTCGGCTGGTAATATGAACTGTGCCATTTCCGAAAGTTTCTGCAATATGCTGAATTTGGCTCAGATATTTGGCATCCAGATGACCACCGGGAACACGGATTCTGGAAGCAGTTATACCACGTTCTTTAGTGACACGAAACGCATTCTTTTTTAGTATTTTTGTGTTGATATCCATGTTACCCCTCCTTAATCTACTAAAAATTTCCCTTTGGTATAGTTAAATACTGGACCGTCCAGGCAAACATAGGTGTCCCCAATCTTACAGTGACCGCACTTGCCCAGACCGCAGCACATTTTCCGTTCCTGAGAAATCCAGACATTTTCTTCTGGAAGTCCAATATCCAGTAATCCCTGCACGGAAAAGCGCATCATGGCAGGAGGCCCTACTACAACAGCCACTGTGTTCTGCACATTATCCAGTTTGATTTGAGGGATGTACTGAGTAACAAGGCCCACATGACAGGCAACATCCTCTTCTGCACAATCTACCGTAAGGATGATATCCATGTTTTTTTCCCAGAGCTTCAGATCGTTGCGGAAAAGAATGTCATGCGACGTTTTGAAGCCTGCAATCAGAGTCATATGCCCCCGCTGCTCTGGATGATTGAAAAAGTAATCCACCACTCCTCGAACAGGCGATAGACCAGTTCCGCCAGCCATGACGATGATGTCCTTACCTGCATAGTCTGATACATCGAATCCATTCCCATAGGGACCACGCAGCAAAAGAGTATCACCCACATAATGTTCAAAAACTTCATTGGTAACCTTGCCCACTCGACGAATGGTTAGATCTACGAAGTTGTCTCCAATACCACTGACTGATATAGGAGCTTCTCCATATTTAGGAATCGACACTTCAAAAAACTGTCCCGGCTTAACATCTCCTTGAAACTCCATACGGAACGTATACTCAATTTTTGTGTGCCGAATTACTTCCAAAATTTTGGATGGGAAAGGAATATAATCATTTTTCATCATTGTTCAGTCACCTCCGTCATAGCACTCTGCAATTTGTTGATGCAACCTGAAAATGAGATATACTCCGGACAGATATCGTCGCATCGTCCGCAACCCACACACATGTGATAGCCATTGCGTTGTTTGTAGTCCAGTACCTTGTGCAGTACCTTGAACCGCATCCGTTCTCCGTTTTTTTTCCGATAACTGCCGCCACCGGCCACATCGGTAAAGCCATCTACCATACAGGAGGCCCAGATACGACGGCGCTCTCCAACCTTGCCATTCTCACTATAAAAGAGATCCTGCATAGTAAAGCAGGTACAGGTAGGACAGACAAAATTGCAACGTCCACAGTTGATGCAGCGGCTATTGTATTCCTCCCACATAGTACTTTTGGCCACCTCTGCGGTCAGATTTTCAGGGACTTGAACTGTAACTTGGTTTTCAGTGACATGAGCAGGGATGACTTCCTGCTGTTCACATCCAGCTTGTACTAACTGTTTCACCCATGCCTCATCCTTACAGTCCACCAGATAGGTGCCGTCAGGCTGGCGGTCGATGCTCATATCATATTTAGTGCTTACATTGGTTCCCATACTGACGCAGAAGCAATTTTCAAAGGAATGTTCACAGCCCATCAGCACAATCTTAATGTTATCCCGCAGATGCTGATAGTAATAATCTGCTGGACCGTTGTGTAGGTACATATCGTCCAGCCGCTTAAGAGCATATAGGTCGCAGCTACGCAAGAAAATGACTGCGCCTTTTTGGGGAAAATCGGCTTCTTTGGTTTGCCCTTCCGTAAAGAAGAACAGGGTTTGAGAAACGGGTGTCAGCACTTCCTTGAAGGAATAATCAGATTTTTTGTCGAACACGATTTCGTCAGCATGTTCAATTTTTCCATAACGGATACAATCTGTATCAGAAAAGCGTCCGCCGCCAGAAAAGTTGCGGGGAGCATAGATATGGTAATTTGTTTGCCATGTCTGAAATAATACATTCAGTTGCATATCAGTAATATGAAAGCCCATATATTTTCCTCCTTATACTTAAATAACTACATGATGACTATAAGGAGTGTAACACAAACAAAGAAGAATCCATGTTGCGTGTGCAACATGGATTCTTCTTTGTTTGATGCTGTAGATTATTTAATGGGGAGCTTGTAGTATTCAATTATAACAGTTGGAATGTGTTTTTTTCATAAGAAATCAGTCCATCCTTTTGCATATAAGATAGTTCTCGAGTTAACGCGCTGCGGTCGGCACATAGATATTTAGCCAATTCAAGTCGACTTAAGGGGATGGTAAATTGCCTGCTATCTTGATCAAGGGCTTGTTGCTGTAAATATGTAAGAATTTTTTCTCGTAGAGTTTTTTTCGAGATTACTTCAATTTTGTGCATCAGCTGAACATTTTTGTCTCCTATCAGTTGAACCATATTTTCAATCAACCGATGATGAAAGGTACAGCTCATTTTACATGAGTGAATAATTTTATGGAAAGGTAAAAATAGAACTGTACAGGGTGCAGCTACGAAAAAACTAACATGTGCATCTAAATGGCTTCCACAAGAAAAAGATTCCCCAAAAAGCTCACCATCTTTCATTGCTACAAGGAGTGTCTGGTAGCCTTCTGAATCTTCCTTAACCATATGGACGATGCCAGACAATATAATGCCAACACTTCGAACCTCATTACTTTCCAGAAGGATAATTTCATCTTTTTGATAATTTTTTTGGAAGCTTCCCGAACAATTCAACATGGCTGGAAGATCCTCTTCACAAATACCATTGAAGATTGGGAGCGAAGCAAGTTGTTTGAAATTAAGTTGCATATTGTCTCTCCTTTCTTCTGAGATAAAGTATAGCATTTTGTGGTAGGTGTTGCAAGCGCAACACAGAACTGATGAAAAATGCTTTATTCTTATAAAGAGATATAAAAATTTTTCAAGAAAGGATACTTGTCAACGTGATTAATAATGAAACCCATCTTTTATACAGTGTATTGTGCTATGAAGAAGGACATTGTAGACGTACGCAACATATCCTTAAGGTTTATGCATTAGCCAAGCTGTTTGGTGAGCAAGAAAAAATCTCTGTTGAAGATCAGCAAATTTTGCAAGCAGCAGCCATTTTACATGATGTGGCAATTAAATATTGCAAAGAACATTATAACGGGGATGCCAGTCAGAACAATCAGAAACAGGTGGTATCTATCCTTGTGACTCGCTTTTTAGAATCGGCCAATTATCTTCCGTCGTATGTTCCGAAAATCATTGAACTGGTGAATTGCCATCATGATTATGACAAGCCCAAAAATAAACTATTGCAACTTTTGATGGAAGCCGATCTAATTGTAAACTGCTATGAAAACCGGCCAGATTATAAAAAAGCAGAGTATATAAAGAAAATTTTTCAAACAGATGGAGGAAAGGAACTGATGGCACTTTGTTTGAAAAAAGAAATGGAATAGGAGGGTATTATGTATCAGGAAAATATAATTGATATGTTAATGCGGAAGATGATTCATTTTAACCAGAATGATCCACAACGCATTCATCATTTGATAAAAGTTCACAGTTTTGCACAGATGATTGGTCGTATGGAACAGTTGGATGGGCATAGTCAGTTTTTGACCGAATGCGCCGCATTGGTTCATGATATTGGTATTCGGCCGGCAGAAGAAAAGTATGGGATGTCCAGTGGGAGATTACAGGAGCAAGAAGGTCCTTTTTATGCCCGCAAAATGTTGGGAGAGCTGGGATTTGAGGAAGCAGACATCAATCGAATCTGCTATTTAGTAGGACACCATCATACCTACGCAGATATAGATGGTATTGACTATCAGATTCTTGTGGAAGCAGATTTTTTGGTAAATTTTTATGAAGATAATCTGGGAAAAAACATAATAGAAACCACATTACAGAAGATTTTTCAAACAGAGTCAGGAAAAACACTGTGCAGACTTTGTTATTTCGGTCACTGAGGAAATATGGCTATGGCAGATAAAAAGCAAACTCAAATTTTATTGATCAATGATATGGCAGGTTATGGCAAGGTCGCCTTATCTGTCATGATTCCTGTTTTATCTCACTTGAAATTTGAAACTTTCAATTTGCCTACTGTACTTGTTTCAAACACTCTGGATTATGGTCAGTTTGATATTCTGGATACAACAGAATATATGGAAAATACGCTTCTGGTATGGAAGAAACTCATGTTTTCTTTCGACGCAATCTGTACCGGATTTATTGTGTCGGAAAGGCAGTCATCTCTTGTATATGAATACTGTAAGGAACAACAAAAATCAGGTACTTCGATTTTTGTTGATCCAATTATGGGAGATGACGGAAAACGATACAATGGTGTAACAAATCAAGTAGTCGCTTACATGAAACGGTTGTGTTCTATTGCAGATGTGATTGTCCCCAATATTACGGAGGCGTGCTTTTTATCCGAATACACAGTTAAACACACTTACTCTGAACCGGAAATTGAAGTAATCGCAAATCGACTACATACGCTTGGTGCCAAATCCGTTGTGATTACAAGCGCAAATATCAATGGAAGAATGTTTACTGTTGTAAAAAGTTCTCCGAAAAATTCGTGTATCTTGCTTCCTTATGAAGAAATACCGGTGCGTTTTCCAGGTACAGGGGATATTTTTATGGCGATTGTAGTAGGGCATTATTTAAAATCAGGCCAGATTTTAGAGAGCGTACAAAGTGCAATGAGACAACTCGAAAAAATTATTTATGCTAATCTACATGATACTGACAAATACAAGGGAATTCCCATTGAACAATTTTTGGAGGAAATTAACGATGAAAAAGCCTAAAATTAAAATCAGTTTAATAGATCAAAAGGGACATATGGGGTGCCATCGTGGTCATCGAATTGGAGATACCTTTGACTTTGATACCGAAAGAGGCGCTCTCTGCCCAATGGCCATGCACGTGGCTTTCCCTTACATTGACATTCTGCGGTATGGGGGAAAACTCCCCAGCCAACCAGATGGCTCCATTGTATTCTGCTGTCCAGATGTGGATGTAATCAATGTATTTAAAATTGAAGTAGAGGAGGAAAAGAACTGAAATGAATCCTTATATCAAACAAGCAAATCAGCAGTTTGTTCCTGTATATAATCGTTATCCCATTGTATGGGATCATGGCGAAGGTATGTACCTTTATGATACAGAGGGAAAACGGTATTTGGATTTCGGGTCTGGAATCGGTGTGTGTGCTTTGGGATATCACGATCAGAATTACACACGTACACTGCAAGAACAGATGGAGAAGCTGCTACACACCTCTAATCTTTTTTATAATGTTCCTGCGATTGAAGCTGCAAAGCTGTTCAATCAGGCATCTGGCATGGAGCAGGTGTTTTTCACCAATTCTGGAACGGAAGCAATCGAAGGTGCGGTTAAAATTGCTAAGAAATATCATTTTTTGAAGCATAATAATCATAATGGAGAGATCATTGCCATGAAAAAATCCTTTCATGGCAGATCTATGGGGGCGTTATCCATAACAGGGAAAGCAACCTATCAGGAACCTTTTGCTCCTATGCTTGCTCATGTTAAATTTGCCGATTTCAATGATCTGGACAGCGTTAAACGCTTGATTACAAAAAATACCTGTGCAATTTTTATGGAAACAGTACAAGGTGAGAGCGGAATTTATCCTACCACTGAGTACTTTATCAAAGGAGTCCGAAAGCTTTGCGATGAGAACAAAATTTTGATGGTTTTGGATGAGATTCAATGTGGTATGGGCAGAAGCGGAAATATGTTTGCGTATCAGCTGTACGACGTTGCTCCCGACATTGTGGTTTCGGCAAAGGCTTTGGGATGCGGAATTCCGGTAGGTGCAATTGGAACCAGAGGGGCAGCAACCGGTGTATTGTGTGCAGGAGATCATGGCACAACTTACGGCTCCAATCCTCTGGCCGCTGCAGCCGTTACTGCTGTATTCCAGCTTTATCAACAGTATAACATATTGGCGAATGTCAGGGCTATGACGACCTATTTAGATAAGGCATTGTCCGAATTGGCCGCTCAAAAAGTTGTGATCAAAGAGGTGCGCGGACTGGGGCTTATGAAAGGAATTGAACTGTCTGTACCTGCCGCATACTATATAAATGCTTTACAAGAAGCGGGAATTATCGTAATTCCTTCAGGTTCACATGTGATTCGCCTGTTGCCTCCGTTGATTTTAGAGAAAGAGCATATTGATGCGTTACTGTATGTGCTTAAGAAAATATTATAACTAGAGTACATATATGCTGAATCAACGTGAATTCCAATAATGAGCGATATTTTGATAATTCGGCACAAAAGGAGGGATAGCTGTGAAGAAAATTGAAATTATTGCCAGAATTACCGAGGATAGCGGAGCAACAACTGAGAATCCGTTGATGGTTTGGCATGATGATGGTGACCATGAACGTTATCCGTTCCTATCTTCTACACTGACATACCCAGGGTTGGAAATTAGATTACATCAGCGGCGGGTACTACATAATGGTAAGGATGTGAAACTATCAAGATATGAATACGGAGTTCTGGTATTTCTGGCGCAACGACCTGGTTGGTTATGTAGCAAAGAGCAAATTTTTGAAAATGTATGGCATGAGGATAGTGAAAGCTCTTTGGTAGCAATCGCTAATACGATTAGTAGAATTCGGCAAAAAATTGAACCGGATAAGGAACATCCCATTTATATACAAACGGTTTCCAGCTTAGGGTATATCTTTGCTGTCAAACCATTATAGAAAAACAGTCATGGTGTCTTGACATGACTGTTTTTTGCAAAAAAACTGAAAATTAGTATGTCATTACAGCAGTTTTACAGAGAAATTCGATAGCTACCTGTTATAATGGATAAGAAAAGCTAACGAAGCCCGTCAAAAAAAACGGTATCTTGACGGGCTATAAAGACACGCCCATACCTGTTCCCCTTCAAGCTCCGTTTGTAAACGGTAGATAGGTTCTTTCCAAACTTAGTTGATTTTATTTTTTGAAAGCAATATAATGTAACTAAGATTATAGAAAAGGGCGTGGCTATATGGATGAATTTATCAAACTTCTCAACAAAGACTATGAATTAGTGCATTATCAGATGAAAGACAAGGCAATTATTTTCCATATCCAATCCGGCAGGAAAGAGCTGACATGTCCGTTCTGCGGTTCAAAGTCCATGCGCACCCATTCTGTATATGAAAGGAAAATTCAGGATCTCCCGCTCCAAGAGAAAAAGGTTATTTTATTGGTAACTACACGGAAGATGTTTTGTGACAACCCGGAGTGCAGGCATACGACATTTGCTGAGATACATCCTTTTGCAGCGCCGAAGGCCCAGAAGACAGACCGTCTGGTTAAAAATATCCTCCATACTTCAGCACAATTAAGTTCCCTGAACGCGTCAAAGCTTTTAAAAAGCGGCCATATCACAGTATGTAAAAGCAGTATTTGCAGCCTGCTTAAAAAAAATGCCAGTAATTGTGGATAAGTCTTCTATTACAAAAGTTTGTGTGGATGATTTTGCTCTCAGGAAAAGGTTCTCCTATGGAACGGTCATGGTTGACCTTGAGAGCCATCGGATCATTGACCTGATTCCTTCCAGGGAAACGGCTGATGTCGCCAGCTGGCTTGCGACATTCCCTAATATCCAAGTCATATCAAGGGATGGGGCAGCCACTTATTCTTCAACAGCAACGGACTCACATCCTGATGCAATCCAAGTTAGCGACCGCTTCCATTTAATAAAAGGGATTTCAGAAGCTATAAATAAATATATCATCCGGGAATTCCCTGCCAGGATAGAAATCCCACTGACGGAGGAGATTTCAGAGGAAAGGAAAGCCCTGTACAATACTGCGAACCGGCCGCTGCGGATCCGCTTTGTCCACCAAAAAAAGAAAGAAGGGCTGACCGTATCCGATATTGCACTGTTGATGCATTCGTGCCCTACAACAATCCGGAAATACCTTGCCATACCGGAAAATGAAATCCCGGAAAGCAGGGCAATCTCCCGGGAACGGCAGCACCAGCTGGCAGTGCAGCAGAAGCAGCGCGAGGTCGACGAAGCCAGGAAACTGGCGAAGGCTGGATATCCAATCGAACAGATTGCCACCATGATGCACCATACACGCAAAACAATCCAGAACTACCTGAATCCTGGCTATTCTGTTACAAATGGCCATTATAATGGAAGGATTCCGGGCAAGCTGGCACCCTATGAGAAAGAAGTCATAGAACTAAGGAGCCAAGGGCTTACATATCCAAAGATCCATAACATCCTTTGTGGAAAAGGATATACTGGAAGTGTCGCTTCCCTCCGGATGTTCATGCAAAAAGAGAGGATGCGGATGCAGGAACAGTAAGAACAAAACAAGCCCCAGTCGGAATTTATCCAAAGAAAGTCGTTATGCCAGCTCATTTATAGGAAATTGGAAGATGTTGCAACAATCACAGCAGACCAATATGGGCAGGCTTTAGAAAAATATCCATTATTAAGCCAGCTATATACCCTGGTGAAGGAATTCCATACAGTAATGTTTTCGCAAAAACCCGAAAAGCTGGATATATGGATAAAATCCGCCAAAAAATATGACATACCTGAATTGCAGTCATTTATTGAAGGCGTCTGCAATGATATAGAAGCTGTCAAAAATGGGATCGCCCACTCCTACAATAATGGTTTAGCAGAAGGCAGCGTAAATAAGATCAAGGTTATAAAACGGATCATGTATGGCAGGAACAGTTTTACGTTACTAAAATCAAAAGTATTATTCCATGAACTTTTCTACGTTGAATTCAATTAAGTTTGGAAAGAACCTATCTACCGTTTACCTCCGTTTGAGCAAGGAGGGGTGTTTTTATGTGTTGGGAAACTATGCTGCTGATCCGAAGCAGCACTATTTATTGAAACCGGATATCTGTGTAATGGTGATCGCTTAAAAAAAGCGACTCCCTGCAATTGGGATATTCCGGACAACAAGAGGAACAATTAGAACATGAAAAATACGAATTAAGCGTCTGTGTAGACTTTTATGTCTATGCAGGCGCTTTTTTGCGTTCCGGCAGAACTTTATGCCGCTGCCGGAGTCCGCCGCTTGTCCTTCGTTTTCGCATGAATTCGAAAAGGAGGACAAGCCTATGGCAAAGCCATATAAAATCCCGGACTTCAGAAAATTATATCCGGAAGCCAGCGAAGAAGTAATTGCTGTTTTAAGAACGACAGAACGGAAAATGCAGTATCAGGAGTATGACTTGAAAACAGAAAGAACCATAATCGACCATAAAACGCAGACCGTTCAGCGAAGGGCGGACACCTGATATCGGAAATGGC
Source organism: Clostridia bacterium (assembly GCA_910576325.1). GTDB lineage: Bacteria > Bacillota > Clostridia > Lachnospirales > Lachnospiraceae > Laedolimicola. The sequence goes on along the minus strand of CAJTIM010000015.1, from coordinate 22,314 downwards.
TGCATCCGCCCTTCGCTCCATTCCCGTCCGCCATAGAAAAAAATAAAAAATCCCCTTCATTCCCACTTGCAATCCCCCCCAATTTATGATAATATGTCCCTTGTTGAATCCATCACAGAAAAACAAATGTTTTCAACACACGCACACGGAGGGCAAAAAGATGTCAGAAAAAACAAAATATTTCGTAGTAAGTCAAAAAGCCGTACCAGAAGTCTTGCTAAAAGTCGTAGAAGCCAAACGCCTCCTGGATTCCTCAAAATCCATCACCATCCAGGAAGCCACCGAGCGCGTAGGCATCAGCCGCAGCTCCTTCTACAAATACAAGGACGACATCTCCCCCTTCCACGACAACTCCAAGGGAAAAAGCATCACCTTCGTTCTCCAGATGGAAGATCAGCCGGGCCTGTTATCCTTAGTCCTGAAAACCATAGCCGACTACAGAGGCAACGTCCTCACCATCCATCAGACCATTCCCATCAACGGAGTAGCCTCCCTCACCCTCACCGTAGATCTGCTGCCCATCACCAAGGACGTATCCGCCATGATAGAGCAGATAGAGAGCCAGGAAGGTATCCACTATCTAAAAATACTGGCAAAGGAGTAAGCGAAAATGGTACAAATAGCAGTTATGGGCTACGGAACCGTAGGGTCCGGAGTCGTAGAAGTATTAAACACCAACCAGGCAAGCATCAACCGCAGAGCCGGCGACGAGATCAACATCAAATACGTACTGGATCTCCGCGAATTTCCCGGCGACCCGGTAGAATCCAAGCTGATACACGACTTCGAAACAATTGTAAACGATCCCGAGATCCGCATCGTCGTCGAAGTCATGGGCGGCGTAGAGCCGGCATACACCTTCACCAAGCGCTGTCTGGAAGCAGGAAAAAGCGTCTGCACCTCCAACAAAGAACTGGTAGCCCGACACGGAGCCGAGCTTCTTGAGATAGCCAGGGAACGGGAGCTTAACTACTTATTCGAGGCCAGTGTAGGCGGCGGAATCCCCATTATCCGCCCGTTAAACTCCTCCCTGACCGCAGACGAGATCATAGAAATAACAGGAATCCTCAACGGAACTACCAACTACATCCTAAGCCAGATGACCCACGAGGGCATCGACTTCGACACCGCTTTAAAGGAAGCCCAGGAAAAAGGCTACGCAGAGCGCAACCCCGAAGCCGACGTAGAGGGCTACGACGCCTGCCGCAAGATCGCCATCCTCACTTCCTTAGCCAGCGGCTGCCAGGCAGACTACGAGGACATTTATACGGAAGGAATCACAAAGGTAACGGCCGAGGACATCAAATATGCCCGGAAAATGGGCCGCGCAATCAAGCTGTTAGCCACCAGTAAAAAGGAAAACGGCCGCTTCTTCGCAATGGTAGCCCCCTTCCTCATCAGTGAGCTTCACCCCCTGTACAGCGTCAACGACGTATTTAACGCCATTTTCGCCAAAGGAAACGTACTGGGAGACGTGATGTTCTACGGGAGCGGCGCCGGAAAACTGCCGACAGCCAGTGCGGTAGTAGCCGATGTGGTAGACGCAGCCAAGCATTTGCATCGGAACATAATGACCTTCTGGAGCAGTCAGAAGCTGGAGCTGACTGACCTAAGCGACGCCAAACGCCGTTTCTTCGTCCGGGTTAAGGGAAATAAAAAGACAGATGCGATCAAAATGGCTGAAATCTTCGGACCTATCGAGGTGGTGACAGCAGATATAGCCGGTGAATTTGGCTTTATCACAGGAGAATACACAGAGGCGGAATACAAGGAACGGGCAGCCAAAACAGACGCCGTGATCCATATGATCCGCGTGGAAGGATAGAAGGCTATGAAATACGTAATCATTCTGGGTGACGGTATGGCAGACGAACCCATAGAAGAACTGGGAGGAAAAACCCCTCTGGAATATGCAAAAACCCCCGTAATGGACGAACTGGCGGGCCGTTCGGAGGTGGGCCTGGCCTGCACCATTCCCGAGGGCATGAAGCCCGGAAGCGACACCGCCAACCTTGCGGTTCTGGGCTACAATCCAAGACAGTATTACACAGGACGTTCCCCGTTGGAAGCTTTAAGCATCGGCGTGGATATGAAGGAGGACGACATCGCCCTTCGGACCAACCTTGTCACCTTATCCGAGGAGGAAGAGTCCTATGAGGACAAACGGATTCTCGATCACAGCTCCGACGAGATAAGCACCGGGGATGCGGCAGTCCTTCTTGATGCGGTCCGCAGGGAACTGGAAGACGATATTTACCATTTCTACGCAGGAACAAGCTACCGCCATCTGCTCATCTGGTCAAAGGGCAGCGTCGCGGAGCTGACACCGCCCCACGACGTACTGGGACAAAGGGCAGGCGATCACCTGCCGGCGGACGAGAAGCTTCGGGCCATGCAGATAAAAAGCTATGAAATCCTCTCGAAGCACCCGATCAATCTGGAACGTAAGGCAAAGGGCCTGAATCCGGCCAATTCCTGTTGGTTTTGGGGAGCCGGAACACGCCCGAGCCTGTCCTCCTTTGAGGGAAAATACCACAAAAAAGGCGCGATGATATCCGCCGTGGATCTGCTCAAGGGAATCGCCGTAGGAACAGGAATGACCAATATCTGTGTGGAGGGAGCCAACGGCGGCCTTCACACGAATTATGAAGGAAAGGCTCAGGCCGCCGCAGATGCGCTTTTGAAGGACGGATTTGATTTTGTATATGTTCATGTAGAGGCTCCGGACGAGATGGGGCACCAGGGCAGCCTGGAAAAGAAGGTACGGGCCATCGAATACCTGGATGAGCGGGTAATACGTCCCATCCGGGAGGCTCTTGATGCGGCAGGGGAACCTTACCGGCTTCTGGTGCTTCCGGATCACCCAACCCCCATCCGGGTACGGACCCATACAAGCGATCCCGTCCCCTACCTTCTGTATAACAGCGAAAAAGAACTTCGCAGGATTGGTGCATATAATGAAAGAGAAGCAGAGGAAAGCGGCATCGTAGTGGAGCAGGGATACGAGCTGATTCGGAAATTGTTCGGAGAATGATACCTGGTAAACTGATAAATATATAACGAGGAGAAAAAGCAATGCTGATAGTGAAAAAATTTGGAGGCACCTCCGTAGGCGACAAGGAGAGAATATTCAACGTAGCCAGACGGTGTGCCGAGGAGTACAGAAAGGGAAATGACATCATTGTAGTTCTTTCCGCTATGGGCAAATCCACGGACGAGCTGATAGCCCTGGCACAGACCATCAATCCCAATCCCCCCAAGCGGGAGCTTGACATGCTGCTGACCACAGGAGAACAGGTGTCCACAGCGCTGATGGCTATGGCCTTTGATACGATGGACGTGCCGGCAGTATCCTTAAACGCCTTTCAGGTAGCCATGCATACCACCCGTGTTCACGGCAATGCCAGATTAAAGCGCATCGACACCGACCGCATTATGCACGAACTGGAGCACCGGAGAATCGTCATCGTCACAGGCTTCCAGGGCGTGAACAAATACGACAACTACACCACCCTGGGACGGGGAGGCTCCGACACCACGGCCGTAGCACTGGCAGCAGCCCTTCATGCGGACGCCTGCGAAATCTACACCGACGTGGACGGCGTGTACACAGCAGACCCGCGCTACGTGCCCAAGGCAAGGAAGCTTGAGGAGATCACCTACGACGAGATGCTCGACCTGGCAACTTTAGGCGCAGGCGTGCTTCACAACCGCTCGGTAGAAATGGCAAAAAAATACGGCGTACAGCTTGTGGTACGCTCCAGTCTGAATGATCACGAAGGGACAATTGTTAAGGAGGAAACAAACGTGGAGAGAATGTTAATCAGTGGAGTTGCACTGGACAGAAATACAGCCAGAATTTCCGTAATCGGATTAAAGGATCAGCCGGGAATGGCATTTAAGCTTTTCAATATGCTTGCAAAGGAAAATATCAATGTGGACGTGATTCTGCAGTCCATCGGCCGTGAAAACAGCAAGGACATTTCCTTTACCGTATCTAGGGACGAGGCGGACGAGGCAGTCAGGATTCTGGAGAGCAACTTAAACCGGGTAGGAGGCAAGAGCATTTCCTGCAATAAGGAAGTGGCGAAGGTGTCCATCGTAGGCGCCGGCATGATGTCCAACCCCGGCGTAGCGGCCAAGATGTTCGAGGCGCTCTACAACCAGAATATCAACATCAACATGATCTCCACTTCCGAGATCCGCGTAACCGTGCTGATTCATGAGAGAGACGCGGAGCGCGCGGCCAATGCGGTACATGATGCGTTCGGCCTGGAAGAGTAACTAATAGCTCAGGCCTAACAATCACACAACAATCGAAATCTGCGGTTCCTCCGGAAGCTTCTGCTTACTGACCTCCATATAGAACTGACTCATCGTCGTATGGAAATAAGGCTTCACCCACAAAAGCGCCACACCGGAGGTTCCGCCAATCAAGAGCACATAAGGAAGAAAGCTGAGCCACAGCTTAAACAGCCGCAGATAATTGCCTTTCATAAGCCGGCGGCTGCTCATCAGAGCTTCACGGGCAGAAATATACGGCTGATCCAGAAGAACAAAGCAGGCCAGGCCATAAGGAAGGGATGCCAAAAGAGCCGGCAGAATCCCGGCCAGAATCAGCAGGCATACGGGCAGAAGCGCCTTAATCAGCGCAAGAGGCTCCGGATTGATCGGAAGCTTCCGGATCTCCAGGATAGCCGGAACAAACCACACCAGAGCCAGAAGATACCGGAATGCATAGACAAGAATAAAGGTATCCGGCTGCTTTCCGAAAGCATAAAAAAGCGCAGGTCTGGTTTCCGTTTCCTTCCGGCTTAAAATGTAGACATAACGAATCAGCCCAACTTCAAGAAGCGAGCCCAAAAGTGCCATAATCACCCACAGAATATAATAAAAAGCAATACCGGCGGGCTTTTCCGTAGTCCCCAGTCCCGAATACTGCAAAATCAGGGTGACAAAAAAGGAATACATCATCAGGGAACAGGCCGTATTGGCGGCGAAGAAATATTTTCCTTCTAATACACAGCGTGCGCGGCGTTTTAACTCTCTGGATGGAATCGTCATAGTCCGCTGCCTCCTGTCTGCAGGCTGTCCTTATAATTCTGCATCAGCTCATTTAACATCTTCTGCATTGCAGCCGGATCATCCAGGATATCAGCCCCGAATTTCTGTGTCAGAAACTGCTGCATATAAAGAGCGGCGATGGAAAGCAGTACGGCAATTACAATGGCAAAGGCGGAAGCAATAAAGCCCGCGATAGCCTTATCCGGCATCCGAAAGCCGCTTCCTCTGGAGAGAATGGCAAAGAGAATGCTCAGGCTGCCGCAGAAAAGTGCATAAACCGGTATTAAAAATGAAAGTCCAATGGCAGTCACACCTAAGAAGAAGGACGCAGTAGCCATTGGATTTTGTTTTGTCCGCTGTAACGGTTCCATGGTAAACCTCCCATATCTGTACTTTGCCGTATCAGGAACGAACCGATTCCGGGCACGGCAAAAAAATTTCCTGCAAATTCTCTCTTATCATAGCACAGCTTCCCCGGAAAAACAAATGCTTCTTGCGAAGGCTCCCTATTTTGTTTATAATAGAAATATTGAGAAAATACCTGAAAGCATCATACATAGAGAGTAAAGGAGTTCATAGATGGATATTCTGAAAAAATTAACTGAAGAATTGGGCGTGCAGAGGTGGCAGACCGAGGCGGCCGTGAAGCTGATTGACGAGGGCAACACCATCCCCTTTATTTCCAGATACCGAAAGGAGGCTACCGGCTCTTTAAACGACGAGGTTCTGCGCAATCTCAACGAGCGTCTTACCTATCTCCGTAATCTGGAGGAGAAAAAGGAGCAGGTTCTTGGGAGCATCCGGGAACAGGGAAAACTGACGGAAGAGCTGGAGCAGCAGATTTTGGCAGCGGAAACTTTAGTTGTGGTGGACGATCTGTATCGTCCCTACCGCCCCAAACGGCGTACCCGCGCCACCATTGCCAAGGAAAAAGGACTTGACGGCCTGGCGGATCTGATTCGCCTTCAGATGACAAGCCGTCCGCTTACCGAGGAGGCGGCAGCCTATGTATCGGAGGAAAAGGGCGTACTGACTCCGGAGGAAGCCATCCAGGGAGCCGGGGATATTCTGGCAGAGGCCATTTCCGACGAGGCCGATTACCGTATCTATATCAGGAAGCTCACCTTTGATGAGGGAACTTTAACCTCTGCGGCCAAGGATGAAAAGGCTGAGAGCGTCTATGAGATGTATTACAGCTTTGAGGAGCCGGTGAAGAAACTGGCAGGACACCGGATTCTGGCTTTAAACCGCGGCGAGGCGGAAAAGATTCTCACGGTAAAAATTGAGGCTCCGGAGGAGCGCATCCTGCGTTATCTGGAGAAAAAAGTGATTGTAAGGGAGAATCCCCACACAACGCCTGTTCTCAAGGCGGTCATAGAGGACAGCTACAAGCGTCTTATTGCCCCGGCTATCGAGCGGGAGCTTCGAAACGAGCTGACGGAGAAGGCTGAAGACGGAGCGATTAAGGTATTCGGCAAGAATCTGGAGCAGCTTTTGATGCAGCCTCCCATCGTGGGGCAGGTGGTCCTTGGATGGGACCCGGCTTTTCGTACCGGATGCAAGCTGGCGGTAGTAGATGCCACGGGAAAGGTTCTGGATACGGTGGTGATTTACCCCACGGCGCCCCAGAACAAGGTGGCGGAAGCAAAAGCAGTCTTAAAGAAATTAATTTCCAAGTACAATATCACTCTGATTTCCGTAGGCAATGGCACTGCTTCAAGAGAATCGGAAATGGTTATCGTGGATCTGCTGAAAGAGCTTCCGGTAAGAGTTCAGTACATAATCGTCAATGAGGCCGGCGCCTCCGTCTATTCTGCAAGCAAGCTGGCCACGGAGGAATTTCCTAATTTTGATGTAGGACAGAGAAGCGCGGCATCCATTGCAAGACGTCTTCAGGATCCTTTGGCGGAGCTGGTTAAGATCGATCCAAAGTCTATTGGTGTCGGACAATATCAGCATGATATGAATCAAAAGAAGCTCAGCGAAGCACTGGCCGGCGTGGTAGAGGACTGCGTAAATAAGGTAGGCGTGGATCTGAACACAGCCTCTGCCTCCTTGTTGGAATACATTTCCGGTATCAGTAAGACCCTGGCAAAAAACATTGTTCTTTACCGGGAGGCCAACGGCCGTTTTACGGATCGCCGTCAGCTTTTGAAGGTGGCAAAATTAGGCCCTAAGGCGTTTGAACAGTGCGCGGGCTTTATGCGCATCACCGGAGGAAGCAATCCGCTGGATGCAACCAGCGTGCATCCGGAATCCTACGAGGCTGCCGGGAAGCTGCTTGCCTCTATGGGTTACAGCGACGAGGATTTGCGGAAGGGAGGGCTTGCCGGGTTGACAAAGCAGGTAAAGAATGTGAAGAAGCTATCTGACAGCCTTGGTATCGGTGAGATCACTTTGCAGGATATTGTAAAGGAACTGGAAAAACCGGCCCGTGATCCCAGAGACGAGATGCCGAAGCCCATTCTGCGTACCGATGTATTGGAAATGAAGGATTTGACACCAGGTATGGTTCTTAAGGGAACGGTCCGCAATGTCATTGATTTCGGCGTTTTTGTGGATATCGGCGTACACCAGGACGGCTTGGTGCATATCTCACAGATTACGGATAAAAAGTTTATCAAGCATCCCCTGGAGGTTCTTAGCGTGGGGGATGTGGTGGAAGTAAAGGTTATGAGCGTGGACCTTCAGAAGAAGCGGATTGCGCTGACGATGAAGGGACTGGGGCAATGATGGATACACGCAATGATGGAAGCCCAAGATAAAGAAGGGGCCGGCTATGAGCTTTTTACAGATTGTATCTACAAATTTTTTGAGCACAGCAATTTCAATCCTATTCCTCTTTTGGATGTCCGGCATTCTGCTTGGCCGGATTCCAAACAGGGGGATAAAGCACGTCATAACAAGCATTCTGTTCACTTTATTTCTGACGGCGCTGCTTTCTACCGTTGCAGCGGTCTGCTACCGGACAGGTATCTGGCGTCTGCCTTATAGCATCGGCAAACTTGCATGGAGGTACTTTGATCTTATATGTGCGGCGCTGCTGCTGTGCCTGGTACACAGAGCATCCTTTCGGGATTGCTGCCTGAGTGTTATGATGATTGAGATTTTAGGATCTTACGGAGATTTGCTTTCGAATTTATATCTGTATGGGAGACTTTTTGATCTCAGAGTTGTGTCGGAGCGTAGAGAGTATTTGTTCTGGATGTTTGGCATAAGGCCGCTCTGCTTTCTGCTCTGCGGCTTGGTGATTGTGAAGCTTGGTTTGGGAAAAATCTACCGTCAGTGGCTGGAGCAGGAGAAGATTCATAGAGGGACTCTTATTTTCCTGGGGCTCTACCCGGTCTACAGTGAGGCTTTGGACCATGTGGTAAATGATCCGGAGAAAAGCCGGGCATATTTTCTGCTCCCTCTGGTTATGCTTTTGGTGATTCATATGATTTTCGTTTACGTAGGGCGGGACTGGCAGCAGAAGCAGTACATTCTGGCTCAGCAGACCAACTTAAGGCAGCAGACGATTTACATAGAAAAAATGGAACACATCCAGGCGGAGCTTCGCCGGTTCCGCCATGATTTTAAAAATATGATGGCAGGCATGTATCTTCAGGCGAGGGAGGGGGATTTGGATGCGGTCCAGTCTTTTATCCAGGAAATGACGGAGGACTTTGATCGTCAGGTGGGGGAACAGGTCCGCCTTATGAATCAGCTTGCCAATGTACATATGGCAGAGATCAAGGGACTGCTTCTGGAAAAACTGGCATGGATGCAGAAGGAGGAGATACATTGCGATCTGGAAGTACTGCACCCCTTTGAGGGAACCCGAATGCGCAGCACGGATCTGTGCCGGTGCCTGGGGATTCTCATGGACAATGCGGCGGATGAGGTTCGGGGAAAAGAGGATGCAAGGATTCACCTGATGATCAGCAGTCAGAATGGTTGCACTACCTTTCGGGTCAAAAATACCCTGTACGGGAAAGTGGACTTTCAGAGGCTTGGCACGGCCGGGTATACTACCAAAGGCGAGGGCCGCGGAATCGGATTGGAAAGCTATCGGAAGATACTGGGCCGATATGATTTTGTGTTTCCTTTTACGGCCATTCAGGATGGATATTTTGTGCAGGAGTTGTTAATTCAGGAGGTTTAAAGCTATATGATGCCGGTTTACATATGTGAGGACGAAGAAAAGATCCGGGATGCGGAACGCAGCTGGCTGGAAAAGCAGATTCTGATTGAAGGGCTGGACATGGAGATAGCTCTGTGTACCGGAAGCCCGGAGGAGCTTTTGCATCACTTATCTGAGGAACCAAGACAGGGAATCTATTTTTTGGATGTGGACCTTAAAGGCTCTTTCATGGATGGTTTCCGTCTGGGCCAGGAGATTCGCAAAAAAGATGCCAGAGGCTTTCTTATCTATGTAACGGCCTTTCAGGATCTGGCCTTTGAAACTTTCCGTTACCACCTGGAGGCTTTGGACTATATTTGTAAGAAGGAGCCGGAGAAGATGTACGCGGGGATTTCGCATTGTCTGAAGGTGATAGCAGAGCGCGTCAGCCGGGAACAGGGTGAGCAGCAGGAGTATTTTACCGTCAAGACACTGGATATAGTGCGGCATATCCCTTTGAAGGAAATTATGTACTTTGCCACCTCCGGCCGCACTCATCGGATTGAGCTACACGCCAGGCAGGAGCGTCTGGACTTTATCGGAAGCATCCAGGAATTGGAGGAAAAGCTGGCGCCGCAGTTTATCCGGATACACCGCGCCTATCTGGTGCGGGAGGATCAGATTGCCCGGATAGATCTGAAAGCAAAGGAAGTTGAATTAAAAAACAAAGAGCGGTGTCCTTTTTCCAGAAATATGAGACAGCGGCTCCTTGACAGTTTTCAGTTCAGGCAGTAAAAGGAACCGTTCGGGCATTTTTCCCCCTTCTAAAATCAGCAGATGATAAAATAAAACCATAGGTGCAGGACAAATACCTTCCCATCGGAAGTTTTGTAACTGCCCTATGGTTTTAATGATTATATAAAGGAAAGAAGTGGTGTAAAATGACAGAAACAGCAAAATCCAAAAAACAGTTCCTGATCTTTCTCCTGATCGCCTACGGACTCACCTATGTGATGGGGATTCTTACCTGGTACGGGAGCACGATTCCGGTGGACGTGAGTGTATTTCCAAGCGCTCAGATGTTCTATCCGGCAGCCGGCGTTATGCTGGCCTATCTGCTGACGGAAGGAAAGGACAGTCTGGTTCCCAAGTGGTTTTATCTCTGTTTCTTACTGGTAACCCTTATAATGATAGTTCTCTGCGTGCTGTCCGTCGCAATGCCGGAACAGACCGTAACCCTTATGGAACAGCCGGTTTCTTTGTGGGCAGTACTCTCCCAGTATCTGAGCATAGCAGGAAGTATCTTCTGCTGGATCGCATTGCTGCTGTCGGGAAAGAAGAGAAGGGCGGCCTATGGCTTGGGATGGAAGAGATGGAAAGCCTCTCTTTTTTGTATCCTTGTATTTTTTCTGCTCTATTTTGGGCGTGCCGCGGCAGCTTATGTGATGGAGGGAACGCCGGGAGCTATGGCGGATATTCTGAAAGATCCGGCCGCATGGTATTATATACTGTTTACCCCGGTAAATTTCCTGCTTGCTTTTGCACCGTTTTTTGGAGAGGAATACGGGTGGCGCTATTACCTGCAGCCATTGCTTCAGAAGCGGTTCGGTATGCGTACCGGCGTGCTGATTCTGGGGGCGGCCTGGGGCGTGTGGCATGTGTTTCTTGACTTTTTCTTCTACACAACGCCGGATCGGGGGGTGATTATGCTTATATCCCAGATGATCACCTGTGTTACCCTGGGTATCTTTTTTGCCTGGGCTTATCTGAAAACAAACAATATCTGGGTGCCTGTGATTATGCATTTTCTGAACAATAATCTGATCCTGGTAATTGCCAATGATTATTCCGCCGATGTGATTGAAAATCAGCAAGTAACATGGGGCATGATTCCTTCGGCGCTGCTTTTGAATGGAGTTGTGTTCGGACTGTTTTTGCTGTCTAAGGAGTTTCGGAGCGGCAAGCAATAAACCCAAGCAATAAAGACACATGCGAGGGCCAAAAAGCTATAGATTTTTTTGATGCGCTGTGCTATAATACCCTCAGCTGGCAGAGACAGAATCTCTGCCGGCTGAGGGTAATTTTTAAGCAGCCATACCCATTGCAAAAGGATAAAGAATAATATGCAAAATAGGTTTTCATGCGTCAAGTGTTCAGCGGATGGGGAGTTGCCGCCGAAACGAAAAGCCAGCAGAGGATGCAAGTCTTACGATATGATTACCGCACCCGTTGCAACAATATAAGATCGCATCTCATATTGTGAAGGGATATTTCGTCATATGTTCTGTCACACTATGGAGGTGCTTTTTTGATCCGCAGATAATGGAACGGATACAAAAGAAGCAGTCTCCGGTAGTTATGTACGGCCGTATTTTGCAGGCATGTATTTCAAGTCTGAAAAGTATGGGCAAATCAAAGAGAGGAGGCTCTTTTTTATGATGGATTACGAGAAGATAAAAGCCGGTGTCAAACTGATGCTTGAAGGAATCGGAGAGGATGTGAACCGGGAAGGATTATTGGAGACACCGGATAGAATAGCACGGATGTGCGCCGAGATTTACGGAGGACTTTATGAGGATCCGGCTATACATCTGAAGAAACAATTCACGGCCGGGCGCAATGATATGGTGGTGGAGAAGGATATTACGTTCTATTCCACCTGCGAACACCACCTGCTGCCCTTCTACGGGAAGGCGCATATCGGTTATCTTCCCAACGGCAAGGTGGTGGGCCTGAGCAAGCTTGCCAGAACCGTAGACGTATTTGCAAGAAGACCTCAGATCCAGGAGAAAATGACAGCCCAGATAGCGGAGGCGCTGGAGGAGAACTTGAAGCCCCAGGGTGTGATAGTGATGATTGAAGCCGAGCACACCTGTATGACGATGCGCGGAATCAAAAAGCCGGGAAGCAAGACTGTGACCTTAGTCGCTACCGGAGTATTCCAGGATAACGCAGAGCTTCAGAACCGTTTTCTGGCACTGGTGCGTCAGTCATGAACCGTGTAAATGCTGTCTGGCGGCATAAGATCTATCAGAGCTGTCTTGCGAAGCTGCGGGATTGGGAGGAAAAGCGGGAATTTTGCCGCCATACGCCAGAGCATTTTCTTGATGTGGCCCGGCTTACCTGGATTCTGGCTTTAGAAGCGGGGATTGCAGCTGACAAAGAGATTGTCTATGCGGCGGGGCTGCTTCACGATATCGGCCGTTTCCGCCAGTATGAAGAGGGGATTCCCCATGAGCAGGCAAGTGCCGAACTGGCAGAGCAGATTTTAAAAGACTGCGGATTTGAAGAGCAGGAGCAGGAGGAGATATTGAGGCTGATAAGGGAGCATCGGACCGCGGGGCAGGCGGAAGATCTGGCCGGATTGTTTTACCGGGCCGACAAGCTGTCCCGGAGCTGCTTTTCCTGTCCGGCAAGGGAGAAGTGCGACTGGCCGGAGGAGAAAAAGAACTTGGAGATCCGCATTTGACGGAAGAATGGAAGGGAACCTATCTATGAAAATTGGAAATAAAAGCTTTGACACTGCAGAACATACTTATATTATGGGAATCCTCAATGTAACTCCGGATTCCTTTTCCGACGGCGGCAAATGGAATACGCCGGATGAAGCCCTGGGCCGGGCGGAGCAGATGGTGAAGGACGGAGCGGATATTGTGGATATCGGCGGAGAATCCACACGGCCCGGTCATGAGCAGATTACGGAGGAAGAGGAGATTCAGCGGGTAGTTCCTGTGATAGAGGCGGTGAAGGCGCGGATTGATGTGCCTGTTTCCGTTGACACCTATAAGTCTCGGGTTGCGGAGGCGGCGCTCAAGGCAGGGGCTGATCTGATTAACGATATCTGGGGACTGAAGTATGATTCCAGGATGGCGGCTCTGATAGCAGAGACAGGAGCGGCCTGTTGTCTGATGCACAATAAGGAAAAGGCTGAGTACGAGGAGTTTTACCAGGACATGCTGCGCGAGACGGAGGCATGTGTTAAGATTGCCAGGGAAGCGGGGATTCCTGACAACAAAATTATTCTGGACCCGGGAATCGGCTTTGGAAAAACCTATGAAATGAATCTGGAAACTTTGCACTACATGGAGCGCTTTCATACCTTTGGCTATCCGATGCTCCTTGGAACCTCAAGAAAATCCGTTATCGGTCTGACTCTGAATCTGCCGGCGGATCAGAGGGAAGAGGGAACTTTGGTGACGACTGTAATGGCAGTTATGAAAAAATATGCCTTTGTGCGCGTCCACGATATAAAAGCCAATAAGCGGGCAATTCAGATGGCGGAGGCAATACTGCGGACAGGAACAGAGGAGAGTTTTAGCAGGTGAAAAACTAACAGGAGGCACATATGGAACAAAGGGATCGGATACACATAAAAAATCTGGAGATTTTCGCAAAGCACGGCGTATTCCCGGAGGAGAATGTTCTGGGGCAGAAGTTTATCGTCTCGGCAGTGCTTTATACCTCTACGCGGGAAGCCGGGCAAACCGATGATCTGACAAAATCCATCCATTACGGAGAGGTCAGCCATTTTATACGGCGTTTTCTGGAGGATCACACTTATCAGCTTCTTGAAACCGTGGCGGAAAGGCTGGCAGAAGAGCTGCTTCTTAAGACAGAACGCCTGAAGGGTGTGCGGCTGGAGATTAAAAAGCCTTGGGCGCCCGTGGGTCTGCCCCTGGAGACGGTCTCCGTAGAGATAGAACGAAGCTGGCACACAGCTTATATAGCCCTTGGCTCCAATATGGGAGATAAGAGGGCGTATCTGGAGCTTGGCGTGGAAGGATTACGCCGCACAAAGGGATGTCAGATTTCGGCGGTATCCGATTATCTGGCCACAGAGCCTTACGGGGTCACGGATCAAGATGAATTTTTAAACGGAGCTATGAAAATCCGCACCCTTCTGACGCCTTTTGAGCTTCTTAAGCGCCTCCATGAGATCGAGCAGGAGGCCGGGCGCGAGCGGATCATCCGATGGGGGCCGCGGACACTGGATCTGGACATTCTGCTATATGATGATTTGATTCTGGATGATGAGGAGCTTCATATCCCTCATATCGAGATGTATAAGCGGGATTTTGTACTTAAGCCTCTTTGTCAGATAGCTCCCTATGTCCGCCATCCCATTTATAACCGGACTGTTCAGGAGCTTTTGGAGGCTTTGGAAGAATAAGATACGGCGCCGGAAAAGGAGAAGATTATGAAAGTATTATTGCAGCTTTACATGGCATGGTTTAAAATGGGCCTGTTTACTTTTGGAGGGGGATATGCCATGCTTCCCATGATACAGCGGGAGGTCATTGAAAAATATCACTGGGCTACGGAGGATGAGATCATGGACTACTATGCCATCGGACAATGTACCCCCGGAATCATTGCAGTAAATACGGCTACCTTTGTGGGGTATTACCAGAAAGGAATCCTGGGGGGAATTATGGCTACTCTCGGCGTGGTCAGCCCTTCCATTATTATCATTGGGCTGATAGCCTCTCTGATTTCCAATTTTGCGGAGCTGGAAGTTGTGCGGCACGCATTAATGGGAATCAATGTAGCTGTGTGTATGCTGATGATTCAGGCCATCGCCAATCTGTGGAAAAAAAGTATTAAAAACATAGCGGCATTCTGTGTATTTACTGCGGCATTGCTGCTGTCACTTTTTACCGGTATATCGACGGTGTGGTTAGTGATACTTGCAGGCGCCCTTGGCATATTGTTGAGCAAAGCGGGGTGGATGAAGCATGAGTAACCTGTGGCTGTTAATTCTGGAGTTTATGAAAACGGGCCTTTTTGCCGTGGGAGGCGGCCTTGCAACCATTCCGTTTCTCAACGAAATGGGTGTAAAATACGGCTGGTTCACTACGGATACCCTGTCAACTATGATAGCGGTTTCGGAATCCACACCGGGACCTATCGGAATCAATATGGCGACCTATGTAGGTTACGCCGTTGCCGGCCCCGCGGGAGCCGTACTTGCCACCTTAAGTATCGTTGCTCCGAGCATAGTGGTTATCTGCATCATAGCCAATTACTTTCAGAAGTTTAAAAATGCCGGGATTGTTCAGATGATATTTGCAGGCTTAAAGCCTGCTGTCGTAGCTTTTATCGGCGCCGCCTGCCTGAATCTGTTTATTTCAACCCTGCTGTATACAAAAAAGGGGATCAGCGGAGGAATTGCGGAGTTTTTTAACTGGAAATGCATCATTCTTTTAGCGGTTTTACTGGCGCTTAAGCAGAAATTCCCCAAGGTGCATCCTATCGCATTTATTGTGGCGGCAGCGGCAGCGGGAGTAGTCTTTTCTTTTTAAAAAGGTAAGAAGCGGCCGAAGAGAATTGGCTTTGGAAAAGGGCAGAAACACCCTTATTGCAAAAGGGATATGTTTATGATATAACTTTAAAGATAAAGCAGATTTGGAATATGGAGAAAACAAGGAACGGTCCTATGATTATAGAAACATTTTCAGAACAGGAAACAAGAGCCTTCGGGGAACGCTTGGGCGCTCAGGCGAAGCCGGGAAGCATCTACACGCTGACCGGTGACCTTGGGGTGGGCAAAACCGTATTCACCCAGGGCTTTGCCAGAGGCTTGGGCGTGGAGGAGCCTGTAAACAGCCCTACCTTCACCATTGTCCAGGAGTATGGGGAGGGCAGGCTTCCCTTCTACCATTTTGATGTGTACCGCATCGGAAATGTGGACGAGATGGAGGAGATCGGCTATGAGGACTACTTTTGCGGCGGCGGAGTCTGCCTGATAGAGTGGGCCAATCTCATAGAGGAGATTTTGCCGGAGGAGCGGTTTGCCATTACCATAGAGAAGGACTTAAATCAAGGCTTTGATTACCGGAAAATTATTGTAGAGGAACGATTATGAAGGTTTTAGCGTTGGACAGCTCCGGCCTGGTGGCTTCGGTAGCCGTTGTGGAGGATGACGGAACAGGCAGCAGCCTGCTTGCGGAATACACAGTTAATTACAAAAAGACACATTCCCAAACTCTGCTTCCCATGCTGGATGAGATTGTATCCATGATAGAGCTGGATCTAAACACCCTGGATGCAATCGCGGTAGCGGCCGGACCGGGTTCCTTTACAGGTCTGCGGATTGGATCGGCCACGGCAAAGGGCCTGGGTCTTGCCCTTAACAAACCACTGGTGCATATTCCTACGGTGGATGCTCTGGCTTACAATCTTTATGGAACAGATCGAATTATTTGTCCCCTGATGGATGCCAGAAGAAACCAGGTGTATACGGGAATCTATGAATTTCAAAACAACCGCCTGCATATTTTGGAGCCTCAGGCAGCGGTCAGTATTCAGATGATAGCGGAAAAGCTCTGCGCACTGGGGCGGGAGGTTATCTTCCTGGGAGACGGGGTACCGGTATATCGTCATCAACTGACAGAGATATTGATGGCAGGACAGCAGTTTTCCTTTGCGCCGGCCCATGTAAGCCGTCAGCGTGCGGGCGCCGTAGGAATGTTAGCGGTGCAGTATATCCGGGAAGGGAAGATTGAAACTGCGACGGAGCACACTCCCGACTATCTGCGTCTGCCCCAGGCGGAACGGGAGCGGGCGGAAAAGGAAGCAAAGAGCCATGTGTAAGCTGAATATCCGACGGATGGAAGAAGGAGATCTCGATCAGGTATGCGCCATAGAAGAGGAGACTTTTTCCATGCCCTGGTCCAGAAAATCCTTTCAGGATACCATTTCCTATTATCATACCTTGTTTCTGGTGGCGGAGCTTGACGGGGAAATCGCAGGCTATTGCGGCTGTTACCAGAGTCTGGAGGAAGCGGAGATTACCAACATAGCGGTAAGGCGTCAGCTTCGGGGTCATGGAATCGGAAGAAGGCTTCTTATGGAGCTGATGCGTCTTGGAAAGGAGCAGGGAGCATTTGCCTATACTCTGGAGGTGAGGGTGAGCAACCAGGCGGCTATCCATTTATATGAAAGCCTGGGCTTTGTATCCTTTGGGATTCGGAAAAACTTTTATGAAAAGCCCAGGGAAGATGCTATGATTATGTGGCGTCATTGGGAAGCATAAGGAAACTTATGGTTGTAAGAAATTTCCACTATCTGTACATGAATTTCTTATGTAAAATAGAATTGCAGTAGACAAAATATACATTTGAAATCTCTTGTGTACCCGGTACAAAGGTTACATTGAGAAGCCGGGAATGAAGAGCTTCAGGCAGTACGCAGAACAGATAGGGAGGACAGGCAGTATGCGTGAGTACAAAAAGGAAGAGACAAAGGCTTCGGAGCACATTATTTGCAACGGATGCGGCAAGGTGATTGCTGTAAAGCATGGAATGCCTATGGAAGGGGTACTCCGGGTGAGGCAGGTGTGGGAGTATATGTCCGGCAAGGACGGACAGGTGGACAGCTTTGATCTGTGCGAGGAATGTTATGACCGGATGACGAAGCAGTTCCGGATTCCGCCCGCCACATCCGAAGTGATTGAGTTTGTTTAAAAAATAAGGGGCTGCCGGAAAACGGCCCCATACATAGAGAATAACCTGTCTTATTCCATGATGCCGTTCTCTTGTAATTTTATACGAATAAGCGTTTAAATATGGAAAATATGGAGATTAGAGATGTTAGATGTATGTTTGCTGGGAAGCGGGGGAATGATGCCGCTTCCGTACCGCTGGCTCACGGCGCTGATGACCAGATACAACGGAAGCAGCCTTTTGATTGACTGCGGGGAGGGCACCCAGATTGCCATAAAGGAAAAGGGCTGGAGCTTTAAGCCCATTGATATTATCTGCTTTACTCATTTTCACGGGGATCACATCAGCGGACTTCCGGGACTTCTGCTGACTATGGGAAATGCGGAACGCACGGAGCCTTTGACCCTGATTGGACCGAAGGGCCTGGAGCGGGTGGTAAATGCCCTGCGGGTGATTGCGCCGGAGTTGCCGTTTCCAATAGAATTTATAGAACTGGCTCAGGCGGAGGAGGATCTGTGCCTGGGCGGTTACCGTATCAAGGCTTTTCGGGTGAATCACAACATCACCTGCTACGGTTATTCCCTGGAAATCGACCGTGCCGGAAAGTTCCAGGTAGAACAGGCAGTTGAGCGTCAGATCCCCAAGCATTTCTGGAGCAAGCTTCAGAAGGGAGAGATTATCACCACGGAGGAGGGCATTACCTATACGCCGGATATGGTGATGGGCGCCCCGAGAAAGGGAATCAAGGTGGTGTACTGTACCGATACCCGTCCCACAGCTTCCATCGGGGCAAATGCGAAGCACGCGGATCTCTTTATCTGCGAGGGCATGTACGGAGAAAAGGGAAAGGAAGCCAAGGCTGCGGCTTATAAGCATATGACCTTTTATGAAGCGGCAAAGCTGGCCCGGGACGCAGAGGTGAAGGCCCTCTGGCTGACCCATTACAGTCCTTCGCTCAACCGGCCGGAGGAATATATGGACGAGGTGCGCCGGATTTTTCCCCAAGCTGAGGCGGGGAAGGACCGGAAGTCCATAGAACTGGATTTTGAAGAAGAATAAAGATAACAGTGATGATTCATATCCTCTTTGCATAAGCAGACCGGACGATAAAGGAGGAAGCCTGCGAAGGGCGGAATGGAGACTGAGATGAGTGAACAAAAAGATATTTATATTCTGGCAATTGAAAGCTCCTGTGACGAGACGGCCGCTTCTGTGGTGAAGAACGGCCGCTGTGTGCTGTCCAACGTGATTTCTTCCCAGATTGAGCTGCATAAGCTCTACGGAGGCGTGGTGCCGGAGATTGCTTCGAGAAAGCATATTGAGAAAATCAATCAGGTGATTGAGGAGGCTCTTTCCCGGGCGGAGCTTACTTTGGATGATATGGATGCCATCGGCGTGACTTATGGTCCGGGTTTGGTGGGAGCGCTTCTTGTAGGAGTGGCGGAGGCCAAGGCGATTAGCTATGCGAAAAAGCTTCCGCTTGTAGGCGTGCACCACATTGAAGGTCATATTTCCGCTAATTATATCGAAAATCCCGATCTGGAGCCTCCCTTTATCTGTTTGGTAGTGTCCGGGGGACACACCCATTTGGTGAGAGTGAAGGATTACGGCGAGTATGAGATTTTGGGACGGACACGTGACGATGCGGCCGGGGAAGCTTTTGATAAGGTGGCGCGGGCTATCGGACTTGGCTATCCGGGCGGGCCGAAGATTGATAAGCTTTCCAAGGAAGGCAATCCGGAGGCGATTGCATTTCCCAGGGCGAAGATAGCGGATTCTCCCTATGATTTCAGCTTCAGCGGTGTGAAGTCAGCGGTACTCAATTATCTGAACAGCTGTCAGATGAAGGGGGAGGCGGTAAAACGCGCGGATGTGGCGGCCTCCTTTCAGAAGGCGGTCTGCGATGTGCTGGTGGAGCATGCGATGATGGCGCTGAAAGAGCTTGGGGGCAGTAAGCTGGCGATTGCCGGCGGAGTGGCGTCCAATTCAACCCTTCGGGCGTCCTTTGTCAAAGCCTGTGAGAAGGAAGGGATTCGTTTTTTTTATCCTTCACCGATTCTGTGTACGGATAATGCGGCTATGATTGGGGCGGCAGCTTACTACGAATATCGGAAAGGGGTACGGCATGGGCTGGATCTCAATGCGGTGCCGAATCTGAAATTGGGGGAGCGGTAAGTATGGGCAAACGAGGGAAACACTGTACG
>CAJTIM010000014.1 GCA_910576325.1 Clostridia bacterium | reverse complement strand
CTATAATTTTTCTGTAAGTTAATGTGTTTGGTCATACATTAATTTTACACCAACTGCCGGATTCTTTCGAGGTCTGGCAGTTATTTTTTGCATAGAAAAGGAGCTGCGCACTAATTACTTAGTGCGACAGCCCCATATATATATTTATTCTTCAAAACAATCAATGGTATCCTCCGTGGCGATAGTTATAGGAATTTTCATATAATAACACTCAGGCTTCTGGCGCTTGATAATATAGTCAAAAAGGAGCTTTACAAGCTGATAACCCTGATTGGTTGCATTTTGTCCGATTGCAAAATCAACGGTTCCGTTTTGAAGAAGCGTAATTGTATCGGGAACCAGATCATGGCAGATAACCTTTATTTCTTTTGACTTTCCGGCAATATCCAAAGCCCGTCCGACGCCGCTGATCCCGCCGCCCGTAATATAGAGTCCTTTTAAATCGGGATATTTATTACAGTATTCCAGAGTGATTTTGAAGGCCTCTTCTTTGTGATCCTGATTTTCCCTGATTTCCGCAATTTTAAAACCGGAGTAGTTTTGCTCCAGCTTTTTTCGAAAGCCTTCCAGGCGGCATAGGTGGCAGGAAAGATTGTGAGAACTGATAATGATTCCAATCTCTCCGCCGCAGGGCAGAAGGCGTCCCATTAAGCCGGCAGCGGCAGCCCCTCCTTGAACATGATCCTGACCTAAGAAGCACAGATCGTGTATTCCTTCAATTTTTGAATTAAATGTTATGATAATAATACCTTGATCCGCAAGCTGATTAATTTTTGATTTTACCTGTTCATCATCGATTGGAAACACGGCAATCCCGTCGTAGCTGTCGGAGCTCATGTCGGTGAGGAGATTGACCAACTCGGCGGGTTCCAGAGTAACCAGCATTTTTATGGAGATGTCCAGATTAAAAGGAGCAAATTCCTCCTTTGCCTGGTTGATGCCTCTTAGCAGAGCCTGAATATAAGGATTGTAATCGGGAGTCAAAATGATTCCCAATTTTGTGGGCTCTTTGCTTTGAACCAATGCTTTGCCAAGAAAATTAGGCTGATAATTCAATTCTTTTGCAATTTGAAGGATTTTTGTTTTTGTTTCGGCTTTTACACCCGGTCTGTGGTTTAAGACTTTATCAACAGTGCCGCGGGAAACATTTGCCAATTCTGCAATTTGCTTTATTGTAACGCTCATATTGTGCCTCTTTTCATGGTGGATGTGTCAAAAGACATATATTAACAAGGATAACAAAGAAATGTGCTCGTGTCTAGTGAAAAACGAAATGCAATAAATGAAATTGTGATATAAGTGTGTTTTTGATATGAAATTGTGCAAAGTATATAAAAAATATGGAATAAAATTGTGAGTATTACCGGTTGAACTTTGGAAAAATCAATGATACAATGACCACAATAATTGAGCACGAGCACAAAATAAATAATCAAAAGTATGGAGTTAGTGAAAAAACGTGATTTTATTGTAAAAAATAATTAGTTGCTCGAACACAAATTGAGAGGAGAATATTATGAAATTTGGAATGGGACATTCATATTGGGGAACGACATGGAAATGTGATTTGGAAAAATATAAAAAAGTGGCTGAAAAATTATCAAGATATGGATTCGACATGTTTGAAATTACGGCAGATCATGTATATCAGATGGAGGATACACAGCTAAAAGAATTAGATGCAATCGGTAAAAATTACGGGCTTACTTTTTCCACCAACAGCGGACCGGCAAAAAAATATGATTTGTCGTCACCGGATTCGGGGATAAGAAAAAATGGTCTGGAATATTTTAAGGAAATCGTTAAAAAAATGTCATTAATCCATTCTCCGGTATTGGCAGGAGCCATTTATTCCTTTTGGCCCACCGATTTCGTCGAAACAGATAAGGAGGCGGCATGGGAAAGAAGCATTCCGATGCTAAGAGAACTGGGAACGGTTGCGGATACGCTGGGTATTGAATGTGCTCTGGAGGTTCTCAACAGAAATGAGACCTATATTTTAACGGATTGTGAGGAAGCAATTACCTATTGTAAGGAAATCGGAAGAAAGAGTATTGTTATATTGCTGGATACTTATCACATGAATATAGAAGAGGATGATATGTGCGGTGCAATCCGCAGAGCAGGAGGAAAGCTGGGGCATTTTCATGTGGGAGAAGCAAACCGGAAGCTTCCGGGTATGAATGAAACCATTGACTGGGCATCTGTGGGCCGGGCTCTGAGGGATATTAACTATCAGAAAGGTGTTGTTATGGAACCCTTCTTAAAGCAGGGAGGAGAGGTTGGAAGAGATTGCCGTGTCTGGAGGGATTTGAGCAACGGAGCAGATGAAAAAACAATGGATGAATACTTGATAACATCTTTAAAATTTTTAAAAAGCAAATTTGAACCATCCTGCTGAATTCGACAAATGGCATGTGATAAGAAAGGCGCCGCTCAGAATCTTGAGGGAATATGAATAAAAAGGAGAAGCTTTTATGGGAGAATGGCGTTTAGAGGTAGATAATCTCCATAAAAAATTTCCGGGAGTATATGCAGTAAAGGGCGTAAGCTTTCAGATAGCCCCTGGCGAGGTGCATGCACTGGTAGGAGAAAACGGAGCAGGAAAATCTACACTGATGAAAATGATCACCGGGGAATACGGCCCGGATGAAGGAACCGTGCGGCATAATGGCAAGGAAATCCGACCCAAATCAATTTCGGATTCCATAAAGGAAGGAATAGCCATGATCCATCAAGAATTGGCGCCTCTTCCGGAGATGGACATTGCGCAGAATATTTTCCTTGGAGAAGAAATTATGAAAGGAAAATTTCTGAATGACAAGGAGATGTACCGTCATGCGGAGAAGATTTTAGAGGAATATGGTCTGGCATTTACTCCGCAGACAAAGGTAAAGCATCTAAGCGTAGCGCAGATACAGATGCTGGAGATTATAAAGGCCGTGCGTAAAAATGCGGATATCATTATCATGGACGAACCGACCTCATCTTTGTCAGATGAGGAATCACAAAAATTGTTCCGCCTGATTCATGAACTGACAGAAAAGAAGGTTTCCGTTATATATATTTCCCATCGCCTGGAAGAAATCCTGATGCTTACCGACAGGATTACCGTATTAAGAGACGGCGAGTTTATCAAGACTGTATCCGCGGAGGGTGTAACGCAGGATGAGCTGGTTGAAATGATGGTGGGACGCTCTCTGGATAATATTTATCCCAAAGAAGCAGCGCAGATCAGAGAAGCGGTGTTGGAAGTGCGGAACTTTACTTCAAAAGGAGTGTTTGAGGATATTTCATTTACGGTTCATGCGGGAGAGATTCTTGGTTTTTCCGGGCTGGTCGGGGCCGGAAGAAGTGAAATCATGAACAGTATTTTCGGGATTGACAAGATAGATTCCGGCGAGCTTTATATGGAAGGGCGGAAGATTACGATTAAAAATCCAAGCGATGCAATTGCAAATAAAATAGCAATGGTGAGTGAGGACAGGAAGATCAGAGGACTTGTTCTATGCAGGTCAATTAAAGAGAACATTTCGCTTCCCAATCTTCACGGAAGACATCCGAAGCTGTTTATCAGCGGAAAAAGGGAGAAGAGAGAAGTAGAGGAATACAGTAATGCATTGGGCACAAAATGCTCTTCTATTCAAGTGGCTGCCGGAAATCTAAGCGGAGGAAATCAGCAGAAAGTGGTTATTGCCAAGTGGCTGATGGCGGAACCCAAAGTTTTGATTCTGGATGAGCCGACGAGAGGAATTGACGTGGGAGCAAAATTTGAAATATATAAAATTATGTGTGATTTAGCCAAAAAAGGGATTGCAATTATTATGATTTCTTCCGAGCTTCAGGAGGTTATGGGCATGAGCGACCGGATTCTGGTGGTGTCAGGCGGAAAAATAACCGGCGAGTTTAACAGAGAAGACATTGAAAACGGAAAGATTACTCAGAAAACGCTTTTGAGCAGCGCGCTTCAAGAGGTATAAAACAGCAATGCTGCGACTTAAAGTTAGGAGGAAAAGATGAATCGGAGTAAATTTAATATGGAATTTGCCAGGAAATATGGAATATTAATTGTTCTGGTAGTAATGTGGATTCTTCTGATGATAGTATCGCCTACATTCCGGACAACGAAAAATGCGGTGAATATTCTGCGGCAGGTTTCCGTAAACGGTATTATTGCAATCGGCATGACCTTTGTCATTATGACGGGAGGCATCGACTTGACCGTCGGCTCGCTGGTGGCGGCAGCAGGTGTGGTGTCAGGAAGCATTTTGGTTGCAAATCCATCGAACGTACTGCTTGCGGTAGCGGCAGGCATTGTGGTCTGCGCTCTTTTTGGAGCAATGAACGGTTTCTTTGTGGCCTATATGGAGGTTCCGCCCTTTGTGGCAACGTTGGCGGGAATGACAATAGCCAGAGGCTTTGCCTATGTATATTCCGACGGCAAGCCCTATACGCTGGCGTCGGAAGGATTTAGCCTGATTGGAAAGGGCATGGCGCCCATTGCAATCTTTGTGCTTATACTTATTATCAGCCATTTGTTTTTGTCTAAAATGAAGTTCGGACGGTATATTTATGCGGTCGGAGGCAATGTAAAAGCTGCGGAGGCTTCCGGTGTAAAGGTAAAGCATATTTTAATGAAAGTTTATATTTTAAGCGGAGTGCTGACAGGGATTGCAGGAATCGTTCTGGCTTCCAGGACAAATTCCGGACAACCGGCCGTGGGTATGGGATACGAGACGGACGCGATTGCGGCGGCTGTCATTGGCGGCACCAGTATGACAGGGGGAATCGGGACAATTCCCGGAACGCTGGTCGGAATTCTGATCATTGGTACATTGAATAATGGGCTGAATCTGCTGGATGTATCTTCTTACTATCAGCAGATTATCAAAGGACTGATTATTTTAGGAGCTGTTTGCTTTGATATTATGTCCAAGAAGATATCAAAGTAGATAATAAAAAAAGAAAGGTGAGAACATTATGAAAAAGAAAGTTTTAGCAGCAATTATGACAGGAGCAATGCTTCTTAGCCTGGCAGCGTGCGGTGCCAAAGAGCAGGCGCCGGCAGAGACGCCTGAGCAGGGGAAAACAGCAGAGGATACACAGGCCCCTGCGGAAGGGGAAAACGCTTCGGGAGGAGAAACCATTAAGATCGGAGTGCTGATGAAAACCATGTCCGACACATATTCAAACAAATTGGGCGAGGCCATTCAGGCATATGCGGCAGAGACCTATTCCGAAGTAGAGCTTTATCTGATGGACGGACAGGCTGATGTTGCAAAGCAGATTTCTCAGGCCGAGGACCTGATTGCGAAACAGGTAGACGTGATTATTCTGAATCCTCAGGACGCGGACGGCTCTGCGCAGGTTTTGGATTTGGCGGCTGATGCGGATATTCCGGTTATTGAGGTGAATACCGAGACAACACGTAAAGACTATGTATCATTTGTAGGTTCCGATGACAGACAGGCCGGTGAAATTATGGGTAATTTTGTAATGGAGCAGCTGGGCGAAGAAGGCGGACAGTATGCAATTCTGGAAGGAGAGATGGGACAGAGTGCACAGCTTCTTCGTTATGAGGGATTGGAGAATACCATTCTGGCCAATGACGCTTTTGACTGTGCGGCAACTCTTTCCGCTAACTGGTCCAGAGATGAGGCGATGGCAACTACCGAGGATTGGCTTGGAAAATATGCGGATCTGAAAGCGATTATCTGCGAAAATGATGATATGTCCATGGGTGCGCTGCAGGCTGCGGAATCTCAGAGCAGAGAGCTGGTTATTATTGGTACGGATGCAATTCCGGATGCCCTCAAAGCCGTAAAGGACGGCAGGCTTTCGGGAACAGTGTTGCAGGATGCGGATACACAGGCGAGTACGTCAGTTGACGTGGCTGTTAAAGTGGCTAATGGCGAGACCGTAGAGGCAAGATATGATGTGCCTTTCCAGCTGATTACCATTGATAATGTAGATGAATTTATGAAATAAAAAGAAAATGGGATACAGTATAAGACTCCGTTGCCGGGAACCTCTGATTTCCGGCGGCGGAGTGTTTGCTTCTTGGGGCAGCGGACGGGAATCTAAGTTGACAAACCGGCATAGCTATAGTAGGATGGATCTAGAAAAATCCGGGTTTCGGCAGGACCGAAAACAGCAGGAATCTTACGGAAACGGAATAGGAGGATAAGTATATGTCATTTGTAACATCGGAGAAGATGCTTCTGGATGCACAGAAGGGCGGATATGCGGTAGGAGCATTCAATGTGGAGAACATGGAGATGGTAATGGCGGTCATCGCAGCTGCGGAAGAGCTGAGAGCTCCTCTGATGCTTCAGACCACACCATCCACCGTAAAATATGCAGGACTGGACATGTACCTGGCCAATGTCAGAACGGCGGCGAAGCGTGCAAGCGTTCCTGTTTGCATGCATCTCGATCACGGCGACAGCTTTGACCTGGCCATGCAGGCATTAAGAATCGGCTACAGTTCTATTATGATTGACGGCTCCCACAGCGTATTTGAGGAAAACATAGCGGTTACAAAGGCTGTAGCGGATGCCTGCCGTCCTTCCGGGATTCCGGTAGAGGCGGAGCTTGGCAAGGTGGGCGGCAAGGAGGATGATTTGGACGGAGGCAGCGGCGGCTACACGGATCCCATGGAAGCAAAAGAATTTGCGGAGCGTACGGGAATCGGTTCCCTGGCCGTGGCCATCGGAACGGCTCACGGTGTTTACAAGGGAGAGCCGAAGCTGGATCTTGACCGCCTGGCCGAGATCCGCAAGGTGGTATCCATCCCCCTGGTGCTTCACGGGGCAAGCGGACTTTCCGAGGAAGCGGTGAAGGAGAGCATCAAGCGCGGAATCTGCAAGGTGAATTTTGCCACGGAGCTGCGGATTGCCTATACGGACGGCGTGAAGGAATTCCTGGCGGCCAATCCGGATGCCTTTGATCCGAAGAAGTACGGTAAGGTGGCTATGGAGCATGTGAAGGAGATTGTGAAGCTCCGTATGAAGATGTGCGGCTGTGACGGAAAAGCATAAGTAAGACAGGAAGTAAGAAAGAGGGAACAATTATGAAGGTTCATCCGCTGGAGCAGTTTTACAAAGAAAATGTCAACCGTTTGAAGGAACAGATGAAGAAACAGGAAAAGGAACGGCTGGATCGGTTAAGGCAGCAGATCCGGGAGGAGCAGAAGGCCTATTATGAACAGAAGCTTCGGGAGGAAAAGGCGGCCAGAGAGCGGGAACTGCGTCTGGTCCAGGATGAACTGACGCGAATTACGGAACAGGCTGTCAGACTCAGGGAACAGATTGGGCAGGCATTGGGAGAAAAAGAAGGGTAACTACTTAAGGAGGCGTCGCCGGAAAAGAGCTTGCGATGCCTCTTTTCTGCATGGACTTCTTAATGAAAAGAGATGCATTTTTCTATTTGAGAATTAGAGAAGGAAAAGGAACATGACAACGGACAGGAAAACAGTAGACCAAAGGAGGAGACAGCACCTGATTTTTATCGGTCTGTTTCTTCTGACGGAGCTCCTTTTGATATGGCGCAGCTTCTATGGCTTTAATACGGCGGATGAGATGTATTTTATCGGAACATCGGAACGGATTTTCCGGGGAGAGAAGATTCTCATTGACGAGTGGAATCCTACCCAGCAGCTCTGCGGCTTTTTGCTGCATCCCATTTACAGCCTTATCCGCAGTACCCTGGGTTCAACGGAAGGAATTGTGATGGCAAGCCGTTTTTTGTATCTGGCATTTGAAGGGGTGATTGCGGTATTTCTGTATCTGAGACTGCAGAGAAGAGGCTTTGCTTCCTTTGGACCCGTGTTCCTGTTTCTGCTGTTTGCACCCTTCGGCATCTGCGCCATGTCCTACAACTCCATTGAATTCGGCCTGCTGACCGTGCTGCTGGCCGTTCTGTCGGCTAAGATGGAACATTCCGTTCCCGAGTATCTGCTGTGCGGGATTCTGATAGCCATGATTGTGCTGGCCAATCCCTTTGCTCTTTTGATGTATGCGGCGTATGGTGTGCTCTGCCTTTATGTGACGGTGCGGAACCAAAGAAGAGGGACTGCGGCGGAGGGGGCCCTTCATATTAAGAGCTTTCTGTGGATGACCCTTGGAGCGGGAATTATACTGTTCTTCTTTGTGCTGTTTGTATTTCAGCGGGGAACACTCTCCGAGATGCTGGCAAATGTGCCCCATATCGTAGGAGACTCGGAGCATCAGGAGGGCTATTGGTACAAGACAAAGCGCTATTTTTATCTCTGCTTTAAGAATTACCGCTTTATGTTCTGCGGCCTGGGGCTGACATATTCTTTGACACTGATTGATAAAAAGCGTTGTGAGCGTGGCGTGATTTACATGCTTTTGGCGTCCCTGTCCGTACTTCCGGGTATGGTCTACTATGGCTTTATTGCGGAGCATATTCCGGTGAATTATCAGATGCTGCCCCTGTCATTCTGGTGTCTGGAAGCTTATTTTGTCACCAAAAGGAAGGAAAAGCGGCTGTTTTACGGCTGGTATCTGCCGGCGCTTTTGTTCACCATGATTGTGCAGTATGCCACAAACACGGGGATTGTTACCATTAGTGTGGCTTACAGCCTGTGCTCCTGTGCGGGCCTGCTCTTTGCGGCTGGATGGTTTGCGGAGCTGCGGGAACGGAACCGGGGCGCAGCGCGTGTCCGGCTCGGTGCGGCGGCTGGCGCGGCCATTGTTTTAACGGTGATATGCGTGCAGTTTTTGGGAACCTTTCACCTTCGGATGAATTATGCCTGGGGGGACGAAAGACTTCCGGCACTGACCCGGAAAATGGAGCGCGGACCTTTAAAAGGAGTTTACACAACGCCGGAGACGGCCCGGTGGTATGGGGAAGTGCTGGATGAGCTTGACGGTCTTGGGCTTACGAAGGAGGATCAGCTGATGGTGGTGGGAGTGGCACCCTGGATCTATCTTTATACGGAGGCGGGCTGCGGCAATTATTCCACCTGGCAGGTGCATGAAAACAGTACTTATATCCATGATTATTATGCCCTGCATCCGGAGAAGTTTCCCGACGTGCTCTATATGGCGCATTGGGCGGATATTTTTCTGGACTGTGAGCTATCAATGCCTTTTAAGCAGCAGGGCTACGAGGTCGTATATGAGGGAAACGGCACCGTAATGATGGCGCCGGAACGGGCGGCCCGCTGGCAACAGGACAGGAACGGAGAAGAGGCGGTATGACAGAGCGATTTGCAAGAACGGAGCTTTTGCTTGGAGCGGAGGCTATGAGGCGCCTGAAGGATGCAAGGGTGGCCGTATTCGGTATAGGGGGCGTGGGAGGCCATGCGGCGGAGGCGCTGGCCCGCAGCGGTGTGGGAGCCCTTGATTTGATTGATAATGACAGGGTAAGCGAATCCAATCTGAACCGGCAGATTGTAGCGCTTCAAAGTACCGTAGGAAGGTACAAGACGGAGGTAATGAGGGAACGAATCCTGGATATCAATCCTGAGGCGGAAGTAAGGGTTCATAACTGTTTTTATCTTCCGGAAACTTCCGGAGAATTTGATTTTTCTTCCTATGATTATATAGTGGATGCCATTGATACGGTGACGGGCAAGCTTGGGCTTGTGATGGAGGCGCAGAAGGCGGGAACGCCGGTTATCAGCTCCATGGGGGCGGGGAATAAGCTTGATCCCGCGGCCTTTAAGGTGGCGGATATTTATGAAACCAGTGTGTGCCCTCTGGCGCGGGTGATGCGGCGGGAATGTAAAAGCAGAGGTATCGGAAGCCTTAAGGTGGTATACTCCGAAGAGAGGGCGAGACAGCCGGCCGATAAGGAGCGGAGGGTTCCCGGAAGTACGGCCTTTGTTCCTGCTGTGGCCGGATTGATTCTGGCGGGGGAAGTAGTAAAGGATTTGACCGGAATAAGGTAGAAAGGTGTAAGGCATGGAAAAGATACTGGACGGAGAGGGAAGAAGAGAGGAAATTATACGGCTTCTGAAAGAGAGCAGTCGCCCCATATCGGGCACGGAGCTGGCCGGAAGACTGAAGGTGAGCCGGCAGGTGATTGTGCAGGATGTGGCTCTTCTGCGGGCAATTAACAAAAATATTCTTTCCACCAACAAGGGTTATCTTTTGTTTGAACCGGAACGGAGTGCGGGAGAGACAAAGAAAACGGTCCGTGTCCGCCATACGACGGAGCAGGTGCCGGACGAGTTTTATACCATTGTGGATATGGGAGGAAAGATCCTGGATGTCGTAGTGGAGCATGAGCTTTATGGACAGATAGCGGTGGACCTCATTATAGCCAGCCGGCAGGATGCGGATGAATTTTATGAGAGAATGAGCGAAAACCGGGTGAAGCCCTTGAAGGAGCTGACGGAGGATGTCCATTACCATACAATTGTAGCAAAGGACGCAAAGACCATAGAGCAGATTGAGTGTGCGCTGCGGGAAAGGGGATATTTAATGGAAGCTTGACTTCCCGCCGCAAATGTGATAAGCTCCTGATTAGCTGACAAGACAGTTGACTTTACATAGCGCAGGACGCGGAAAAGAGGAGCGGTTATGGAAAAACTGAAAAAGATAGGGAATCACATTTTTATTGACGGCTTAAGCGGTATGGCCCTGGGGTTGTTTGCCACCCTGCTGACAGGTACGATCATCCAGCAGATCGGACTTCTCATAGGAGGCGGCGCAGGGGATACCGTTTATTTTTTTGGCAAAATGGCGGCAGCCGTTACGGGAGCCGGGATCGGTGTGGGAACGGCCTGCAAGTTCAAGGCAAGTCCTTTGGTGATTTTTTCGGCGGCCACGGCAGGTATGACAGGAGCCTTTGCTTCTAATATTCTGGCAGGGAAGGTTCTCGTAGAGGGAGCTATTGTCCTGGCCGGCCCGGGTGAGCCTCTGGGAGCCTTTATTGCCGCTCTGGTGGGAATTGAGCTGGGACGCCTGGTGTCCGGGAAGACGAAGGTTGATATTCTGGTGACGCCCCTGACGGTGATCCTGTCCGGCTCGGCGGTAGGTCTGATTCTGGGACCGCCGATCAGCCGCTTTATGGGAGCTTTGGGGGCCCTGATTAACTGGGGAACGATTCAGCAGCCTTTCCTTATGGGAATGATTGTGTCCGTGCTGATGGGGATGATTCTGACTTTGCCTATCAGCTCGGCTGCCCTTGGAATCATTCTGAATTTGTCCGGAATCGCGGCGGGGGCGGCCACCGTAGGCTGCTGCTGCAACATGGTGGGCTTCGCCGTGGCAAGCTGGCGCGAAAATAAGGCGGGCGGCCTTTTGGCTCAGGGGTTGGGAACCTCCATGCTTCAGGTTCCCAATATCATCCGCAGGCCGGTGATCTGGATTCCGGCCATTGTCTCCAGCGCCGTTTTGGGGCCTGTGGGAACCATGCTGATGAATATGCAGAGCAATGCCTCCGGCTCCGGTATGGGAAGCTGCGGACTGGTAGGGCAGATTATGACCTGGCAGGTGATGGCGCCCATAGAAGGGCCGGCGGTTACTCTGATTAAGATTCTTGTAATGCATTTTATTCTTCCAGCGATTGTGACTTTGGCCGTATCCGAGTTTATGAGAAAGCGGGGCTGGATCCGATATGGAGATATGAAGCTGGATCTGTAAAACAGGTGCGCAGGAAGTGAAAAGAGACGCAGAATTTATAAAAAATTTATATTTTTTATAATACTTTTTTGTGCATGTTTTTTGCATCCATGCTATAATAAATGTATTATGAAGCTTCGTACAAAATTAATTATCACATTCCTGACCCTGATTCTGGTTCCGGTTAGCTTTGCGGGAGCAGCCTTTTTCGGGTTTGGAAGATACCGGATTAATTCCATAAAAGATTTGTATGGCGTGGAGGCGGAAGCGCTTTTCCTGGATATGACGCTGACCATTGTTTTGCTGCTGGTTTTTACCAGCCTGCTTTTGACTGCTTGGATCTACAAAAGTATTGTAACTCCCATTCATCACCTGCAGGTAGCTACCAAAAAGATTACGGAGGGAAATCTGGATTTTGAGATGCCGGCCGGAGGAGATGATGAGATAGGGGAGCTCTGTACGGATTTTGAGGAGATGCGCAGGCGTCTTAAGGAATCTGCGGAGGAAAAGGTGGAATCCGAACGCCAGAACAAGGAACTGATCAGTAATATCTCTCATGATCTGAAGACGCCCATAGCGGCCGTGAAGGGCTATGTGGAGGGACTGATGGACGGGGTGGCCGATACGCGGGAAAAGCAGGAAAAATATATCCGCACCATTTACAATAAGGCCAATGACATGGATCGTCTGATTAATGAACTGAGCTTTTATTCAAAGATTGATACGAACCGTATTCCCTATACCTTTGAAAAGATTAATGTGAATGCGTACTTTGCGGATTGTATTGAAGAGCTGTCCATTGAGCTTGAGGAGCAGGATATCGAGCTGTCCTATTTTAACTATGTGGATGAGGATGTTGTGGTCATTGCGGACGCGGAGCAGATTAAGCGCGTCATTAATAATATTGTGGGAAATTCCATAAAATATATTGATAAGCCCAGAGGAATGGTGAATATCCGGGTGAAGGATGTGGGGGATTTTATTCAGATTGAGATTGAGGATAATGGAAAGGGAATTGCAGCCAAGGATCTGCCTCAGATTTTTGACCGCTTTTACCGGGCCGACGTATCCCGCAATTCTTCCCAGGGCGGGAGCGGAATCGGTTTGTCCATTGTGAAGAAGATTATTGAGGATCACGGCGGCCAGGTTTGGGCCACCAGTAAGGAGCATACGGGAACGGTTATGTACTTTGTCCTTAGAAAATATCAGGAGGTTCCGGTGACATGAGCAGAATATTAATTATTGAAGACGAGGAGTCCATTGCGGATCTGGAGAAGGATTATCTGGAGCTGAGCGGATTCGAGGTTGAGATAGAGGCTGAAGGGACAAAGGGACTGGAGCGGGCGCTGGCGGAGGATTTGGATCTGGTGATTTTGGATCTGATGCTGCCCGGAGTGGACGGATTTGAGATTTGCCGCCAGCTGCGGGAGGTGAAGAATACCCCCATTATCATGGTTTCTGCCAAGAAGGATGACATTGATAAGATCCGCGGACTGGGACTGGGAGCGGATGATTATATGACGAAGCCGTTTAGCCCCAGTGAGCTGGTAGCCAGAGTGAAGGCCCATCTGACCCGCTATGAGCGGCTGGTGAGCAGCAATGTAAGGGAGAATGCGGTCATAGAGATTCGGGGAATTAAGATTGACAAAACGGCCCGCCGGGTATGGGTCAACGGAGAGGAAAAGAATTTTACCTCCCGGGAATTTGATCTTCTTACCTTTCTGGCGGAGAATCCCAATCACGTATTTACCAAGGAGGAGCTGTTCCGCAGGATATGGGATATGGATTCCGTGGGGGATATAGCCACGGTAACGGTGCACATTAAGAAAATCCGTGAAAAGATAGAGTTTAATTCCACAAAGCCTCAATATATTGAAACCATATGGGGTGTGGGATACCGGTTTAAGGTATAAGGCCGTGAGTCCTGCAATAAAGGGCGCCTGAAAAAGCCGTTCGGCTTTTTCAGGCGCCCTTTTATGATCGCTTATCTTTCCTTGTACTTTTTGATAAGGGCCTGAATACGCTCATAGGGATCCAGAAGATCACTGATGGATACGTCATGATTCAGGGTATCAATGAGCAGAGCAATGTATTTGCTCATGTCGCAGTTGATATAATAAGGACGCTTCAGGAGCTCCGGCGTCTGATAAATCAGGTTGGTTGTAAGGACCTTGGCAATAACACCCTCCTCATAAGCCTGGTCGAATTTGTCCAGACCGCTGGTGAAAAGGCCGAAGGTGGAGAAGACAAAGATGCGTCTTGCTTTGCGCGCCTTCAGTTCCTTTGCAACCTCCAGCATACTGTCGCCCGAGGAAATCATATCATCCACAATGATCATGTCCTTTCCTTCGATATCGCTTCCCAAAAATTCATGGGCGACAATGGGGTTGCGGCCGTCGATTACCTTGGTGTAGTCCCTTCTCTTGTAAAACATACCCATATCCAGGCCCAGAACATTGGCCAGGTAGACGGAGCGTGACATTCCGCCCTCGTCAGGGCTGATAACCAGCATATGATCGCTGTCCAGCTCCAGATCCGGCACGCTCCCCAGAAGTCCCTTTACCATCTGGTAGGCGGAGGTGATTGTTTCAAAGCCGTGAAGAGGAATGGCATTTTGAACGCGGGGATCGTGGGCTTCAAAGGTTAGAATATTTTCCACGCCCATTTCCACAAGCTCCTGAAGGGCCAGGGCGCAGTCTAAGGATTCCCGGGCCGTTCGCCGGTGCTGGCGGCTTTCGTAGAGATAAGGCATAATCACGGTAAGCCTGCGGGCTTTTCCGCCGATAGCGGCGATTACACGCTTTAAATCCTGAAAGTGGTCATCCGGTGACATGTGGTTGGTGTGCCCGTAAAGATTGTAGGTCAGGCTGTAATTGCAGACATCTACCATCAGATAGAGGTCATTTCCCCGGACGGAATCCGCAAGAGCGCCCTTTGCCTCGCCGGACCCGAAGCGGGGAGTTTTGGCTTCGATCAAATAGGAATCCCGCTCATAGCCAGTAAATGCAATGTTGGACTTGTGCTCCAGCTCGCTGGAATGGCGCCATTTTACCAGATAATCATTGACCTGCTGTCCTAGCTGCTGACAGCTTTTCAGGGGGATAAGGCCAAGTGAGCCTACAGGGATTGTTTCCAATACACGCTGACTGCGTTGCAATAACATGTTAATGTCCTCCATTTTTAATCATTTGCTTAAGTAGTGCTGCGTAATTTCTTTTGAATTCGTATATCTGTTTCGGGAAACTGCAAAATGGTATAGCTGCTGATGATGCGGGATAATATGCGGTCCGAATAGAGATCCTCCAAAGCGCCGATATCCAGATTAGAAGAAATCAGGGTGGACCGTCTCCGCAGGATCCGTTCATTGATACAGAGGAAAAGCTGAGATACCGTAAAGGAATTGGGCAGCTCCGTTCCCAGATCATCAATAATGAGCAGATCACAGTCGAAAATATAGGGATATGCTTGTATTTCCGGCTCCTCCCGGCTGTCATTCCCGCCGAATACGGCCTTGGAGAGAAGCTGAAACAGCTGAAAGGCGGTCAGATACACGACGGAATGTCCGGTATCCATGAGCTCCTTTGCAATACAGTTGGAGAGAAAGGTCTTGCCGGAACCAACCTTCCCCAGCAAAAGCAGATTGCGGAACTCTTTCTCAAAGCCTTCGATAAAAAGCCTGGCATCCATCACGTGATGCCGCATAATCTCCCTGTCGGAAGCCTCATACCAGGAGTAGGAGAAGGCATGAAAGTTCTCCCGTTCCAGTACATCCTGAAGATGAGACTGGTGGTAAAGAAGGTTGATTTCGGCCTGAAGGAAACAGTGGCATTTTTCCGCACCGATATAACCAGTGTCCTGACAGTCCGGGCAGACGTAGGAGGGCCTGAGATCCTCAAGGGAATATCCGTGCTCCTCAAGAAGGTCTTCGCGCCTGGCCAAAAGAAGTGCAAGCTCCGAGCTCAGGCGGTTCAGCTCCTCCCGGTTCCCCTCTATGGCTGTCCGCACCTTCCGGGCCTGCAGGGAGGCAAGGGAGGATTCCAGGGAGGATAATTCAGGAATCTGCCGTTGAATGTCCGCAAGGCGCTCCTCCAGCTTCCTGCGGCTTACGGCTTGTCTCTGCGCGTAGGAGCGCATAATGGCATCGTACTGTGTGTTCATCAAAGGCAAAAGCTTATCCTCCCATCAATGATTAATCAGCTTTTTTTCCAGCTCCTGAATATCATAATTGTGCTTTGCAAAATTATGGAACCGGTTGGGAGCGGGAGATTTTTTGGGAGCTGCGGTATCTGCGGGGCGCCTGGCGCTTTGGTGCTGCTTGTCCAGCGTCTCGAGCTCGGAAAAGCGGGTGATGCCCTTTTCCTTCCAGCGTTCCAGAATACGGTCCGCGTACTCGAAGCTCGGCTGATGAATGGCGCCCATGGTGCGGCCGCAGGCTTCGCCAATCAGCTCCTCGGAGAACCCCCATTCCTTCATCCATTTATCCATATAAGCGATCTCCGCCTCCACCGGATTGCGTCCGGAGATACCAAAGGCCTTCAATACAAAAAAATATGTCTTATTGAAAAGATTTGTCTGCTCCTTGGCCTGGCTGACGGTGGTATAGCCGCTTTTGTGCCAGCCTAAGGCAACGGATTCTATGTAGCGCAGACTCTTGTGCCGCTTGGATACACAGTATTCCACCAGGTACTCGATGAGATCCGCGCTAAAGCCCAAAACATCATGGAAATACATGATTTTGGAGACTTCCGAGGAGCTTAAGGTCTTCCCGAGATACTGCTCACAGATGAAAAGCAGCTGCTTCGTATCCTCCCGGCTCATAGGCTTGTGAGAAGGCTTAGGGGAGAGCTGTGGGGGATCTGAGGGAGGCTGTGCTGCCGGCCGGCTGCCGGCGTCCTCATTCGTCAGGCGGATACCGGTAAGCTCCTTGGACTCGTTGTATTCCAGCTTTAGGAGATGCAGCTTTTCCCAATACTTGAGAGCGCGCCTGACATCATTTTCCGTATGCTCAAACTTGTCCGCAATCAGGGAAATGGAGAGATCCTGAACGTCCGATTTCAGGCAGCGCAGAAGATAGAGATACACCTTTACGTACTCTCCGTTGGCCGACGGCATATATTCATCTAAAAACAGGTCGGAGACCAGTGTGTGGCCGCCTCCGGCGGGACCGTGCAGCTGGAAATGGGTCATGATGTTCAGCTCCTTTTTGTACCGTTTACTGCTGTCCTGTACATTTTAACATAACTGATTTAAATTGCAAATGTTCTTTTTCCATGCCGGGCGCTTGAATTAAAAATGTGGATAATGTGGATAACTTTGTGGAGAAGTATTATTTGCAACCGGGAAATAGGCCGGATAATGCCGTAAATAAAGGAAAGGGCACGAAATTGGAGAAAATTTATGTCAACAGGTTGTCCACAAAAAAATCCACATGCATTTTACACCGATCCGGTGCAAAAGCATGTGGATAATGTGGATAACTATTGCGCCAGAAGATTTTCCCCAATGTTTATCACGTTTCCGGCGCCCATAGTTATGCACAAATCACCGTGTAAACATTTTTTTAATAAAAATTTTTCAATTTCTTCAAAGGAAGGAAAATAGTGGACATCCGCTCCCAGCTTTTTAAGCTCTCCGGCCAAGATTTCGGAGCTGACCCCTAGGGTATCCGTTTCGCGGGCGGCATAAATATCGGCCAGAACCACGTGGTCGGCCAGAGACAGGGCCCTGGCGAATTCCGGCAGAAAGGCTTTTGTCCGGCTGTAGGTATGGGGCTGGAACACACACCAGATCTCCCGATGGGGATAATGCATGGCCGCTTCAAGGGTAGCTCTGATTTCCGTGGGGTGATGCGCATAATCATCAATGATGGTGAAGCCGTTTATCTCTCCTTTATATTGAAAGCGCCGATCCGTGCCCGTGAAGGAGAACAGCCCTTCTTGTATGGTATTTGCCGCAATGCCGAGCTGATCGGCCAAAGCAATGGCGGCAAGGGCATTGGATACGTTATGCTCACCCGGAACGCTCAAACGGAATAAGGGGGCGGGAGCTTTTAAGCTGGCGGCCTGAAAAGAGGCGCGGGCCAGGTCGTCAAAGGAAAGATCCGCAGCACAGTAATCACTTTCCGGATCCATGCCGAAGGTTACAACCCGGCAGGTAAGTCCCTCCGTGATTTCTTCGTACCGGTCGATATCACGGTTGATAATCAGAAGTCCGTCCTTGGGAAGAAGCTGTGCAAAACGCCGGAAGGAGCTGCGGATGTCCTCCAGATCACGGAAGAAGTCCAGATGGTCTTCTTCTATATTTAATATGATCCCGACGGTAGGGAAAAAGTGCAGAAAGCTGTTGGTGTATTCACAGGCTTCCGTCAGAAAGGTTTTGGAGCCGCCCACCCGGATATTTCCGCCGATGGCAGGAAGGATGCCTCCCACGGAAATGGTGGGATCCGTATCCGCGGCCAGAAGAACGGTGGATATCATGGAGGTGGTGGTTGTTTTGCCGTGTGTTCCGGCTACGGCAATGGCGGGATTGTAGTTTGCCATAATCTGCCCCAGCAGTTCGGCTCTGGAGAGCATGGGAAGGCCTCTCTCCTTCGCAGCGGCAAACTCCGGATTGTCCGGGTGAATGGCGGCCGTGTAAACAACCAGCCGGCAGTCGGACGGAATATTGGATGCCTTCTGTCCGATAAGAATCCGGGCGCCCAGAGACGTAAGATGATCCGTCAGCTCTGAAGCTTTGCTGTCCGAACCGGAGACGGTAAAGCCTTCTTTTAAGAGAATCTCGGCCAGGCCGCTCATGCTGATTCCGCCAATGCCAATAAAGTGAATGAAAATCGGGTTATGAAAATCAATATGATACATCGGTTGCACATCCTATCCTTATTATTATTTTCCATGTTTGTTTCTATTTATCAGTATAACCTTATTTTATGAAAATGCAAAGAATATGCAAGAAAAAATACGGCGGATGTATTCGGAAGCAGGTGCAGTGGGGAAGGCTATTGAGAACAAAATTGTAGAAAAAATACAGAAAAAAGGTAAAATTAACAAGAAGTGGATGATAAATTGGTTTAATATATGGAAAATGCCGAGGAGATTGTGAAAAACTTGTCGCAAAATGTTTAAAATAATTTCATATTTTTACAAAAAAATGTTCACTATTTACAAGAGATATGATATAATTCATTTGATAGACGAACTAATATTACAACAAGAGGTGATTGCGTGATTAAGAAAGAGATGATTGCCATGCTTTTGGCAGGCGGCCAGGGAAGCCGTCTTGGGGTATTGACCGCCAAGGTAGCGAAGCCGGCCGTTTCGTTCGGCGGAAAGTATAGGATTATTGACTTTCCCTTAAGTAATTGTATTAATTCAGGGGTTGACACCGTAGGCGTGCTGACACAGTATCAGCCTCTGCGTCTGAATACCCACATCGGAATCGGAATGCCGTGGGATCTGGATCGCAATATCGGCGGTGTTACGGTTCTGCCTCCCTATGAGAAGAGCACGAACAGCGAATGGTACACCGGTACGGCCAATGCCATTTATCAGAATCTGGATTATATTGATACCTACAATCCGGAGTATGTGCTGATTCTGTCCGGGGATCACATCTATAAGATGGATTACGAGGTGATGCTCGACTTCCATAAGGAGAACAATGCGGATGTAACGATTGCGGTTATGCCGGTGCCCATTGAGGAGGCAAGCCGTTTCGGTATTATGATCACGGACGGAGAGAATCGGATTACGGAATTTGAGGAGAAGCCGGAGCATCCCAGAAGCAACCTGGCTTCCATGGGAATTTATATTTTCAACTGGAAGATTTTGCGCAATGCTCTGATTGAGATGTCAGGCCAGCAGAGCTGTGACTTTGGAAAACACATTATTCCTTACTGCCATGAGAACGGCAACCGTCTATTTGCTTATGAGTTCAACGGCTACTGGAAGGATGTGGGCACCCTGGGATCTTACTGGGAAGCCAATATGGAGCTTATCGATATCATTCCCGAATTCAATCTGTATGAGGAGTTCTGGAAGATCTATACGAAGAGCGATGCGGTTCCGCCACAGTATATTTCCACGGATTCCAAGATTGAGCGCAGCATTATCAGCGGCGGATCCGAGATTCACGGAGACGTATACAACTCCGTAATCGGATCGGGAGTGACCATCGGCAAGGGCACGGTGGTACGGGACTCCATTATTATGAAGAATACGAATATCGGCGAGAACTGTACCATTGAGAAGGCCATTATTGCCGAGGAGGTGGAGCTCTCCGACAATGTTGTTCTCGGCATCGGAGAGGACATTCCCAACAAGGTGCAGCCGAAGATCTATTCTTTCGGACTTGTGACCATCGGAGAGAATTCCTACATACCGCCGAATGTAAA
Organism: Clostridia bacterium; assembly: GCA_910576325.1. Classification (GTDB taxonomy): domain Bacteria; phylum Bacillota; class Clostridia; order Lachnospirales; family Lachnospiraceae; genus Laedolimicola. Next base: position 96,591 of record CAJTIM010000014.1, on the reverse strand, counting down.
GATTGGAAAGAACACGGCAATTTCCGGAGATACCACACCGGACGATTACAAGGAAGGCGTTCTGGAAAGCGGAGAGACATTGATAAAGGCAGGTGACAGATAATGAGAGCGATTGGAATTGTACTGGCAGGCGGGAATAATCACAGAATGAGAGAGCTGTCTAATAAGAGAGCCGTTGCGGCGATGCCGGTGGCCGGAAGCTATCGGGGAATCGACTTTGCGCTCAGCAATATGTCCAACTCTCATATTCAAAGAGTAGCGGTGCTGACGCAGTATAACGCGCGCTCCCTAAACGAGCATCTCAGCTCCTCCAAATGGTGGGATTTCGGAAGAAAGCAGGGAGGACTTTATATTTTTACTCCTACAATTACCGCAGATAATAATTCCTGGTACCGCGGTACGGCGGATTCCATCTATCAGAATTTGGACTGGCTTAAGAAGAGCCATGAGCCGTATGTGGTAATCGCATCCGGTGATGCGGTTTATAAGATGGATTACAACAAGGTGCTGGAGTACCATATTGATAAGAAGGCGGATATCACCGTTGTATGCAAGGAGCTCCCGGCTGGATCCGATACCTCCCGGTTCGGCGTGCTGAAGACGGACGATGAAGGAAGAATCCTGGAGTTTGAGGAGAAGCCCATTGAAGCTCAGGCCAACACGATCTCCTGCGGTATCTATGTGATCCGCAGAAGACAGCTGATTGAGCTGATCGAGAAGTGTGCGCAGGAGGAGCGCTACGATTTCGTGCGTGATATTCTGATCCGCTATAAGAATCTGAAGCGCATTTATGCATACCGCACCACGGACTACTGGAACAGCATTTCTTCCGTAGAGTCTTACTATGAGACGAATATGGACTTCCTGAAAGCGGATGTGCGGAAGTATTTCTTTAAGACCTATCCGGATGTGTATTCCAAGGTGCTGGATCTTCCTCCGGCCAAGTACAATCCCGGATCAGATGTGAAGAACTCCCTGGTAGCCAGCGGCTGTATTATCAATGGAACTGTGGAGAATTCCGTTCTCTTTAAGAAGGTCTTTGTGGGAAACAACTGCGTGATTAAGAACTCCATTATCCTGAATGAGGTATACATCGGAGATAATACGTACATTGAAAATTGTATCGTGGAGAGCCGGGATACCATTCGAGCCAATTCCCGCTATATAGGCGAGAACGGAATCAAGATTGTTGTGGAAAAAAATGAGCGGTACGTCCTGTAGCATACACAGGCAGTCAACAGAAAAGAGTTACAAGTAGATTCAAGCCTTTGACAAAAGGGGGAAACAAAAGAAATGCAGATCACAGATGTACGCGTGCGTAAGGTGGCAAAGGAAGGAAAGATGAAGGCCGTCGTGTCAATTACCATTGCAGACGAGTTCGTAGTACATGACATCAAGGTAATTGAAGGGGAAAAGGGATTATTTATAGCAATGCCAAGCAGGAAGGCGGCTGATGGAGAATATCGGGACATTGCACACCCCATCAATTCCGGGACCCGTGATCAGATCCAGAGAATTATTCTGGAAAAATACGAAGCAGCATTGTTGGAAGCATCAGAGGAAGCCTGACAGGGATACAGATAGTTATGTGAAGCAGGGGATGCCGTTTTTTAGCGGCATCCCCGTTGTTATGCCTTGCAAAATGAGGCAATCTCCTGTAGTATAAGAAAAGCGTTGGAATTTAAATGGACAGGAATAGAGGTTATATCATGTATATCATTGCAGGCTTGGGGAATCCCACAAAGAAATATGAACATACCCGGCACAACATCGGATTTGATGTAATTGACTGTTTGGCGGCACAATATAATATTAGTATGAACACCAAGAAGTTCAAGGGCATCTGCGGAACAGGCGCGGTAGAAGGAAATAAAGTGCTTCTTTTAAAACCTCAGACCTTTATGAACTTAAGCGGAAACAGTATCCGGGAGGCCGTGGATTTCTATAAAGCGGATCCGGGCCGGGAGCTGATTGTGATTTACGATGATATTGATCTGTCTCCCGGGAGCCTGCGGATTCGTAAAAAAGGAAGCGCCGGGGGACATAACGGTATGAAGGATATTATTGCTCATCTCGGAACCCAGGAGTTTTTAAGAATTCGGGTGGGCGCGGGAGCAAAGAGAGAGGGACAGGATCTGGTCAATCATGTACTGGGCCGCTTTTCCGGAGAGGAGCGGGAGCTGGTGGAGGATGCCATACAAAGCGCTGCGGCTGCGGTTGGCCTTATGGTACGGGGAGAGACGGATGCCGCCATGAATCAGTATAATAAAAAGGTTATAAAAGAATGAAAGCCTTTCAGGAACCGTTAAAAAAATTAAGTGCATATGAGGAGATTCGGGGAAAGCTTAAGAAGAATCGGGGCGTGCTGCAGCTGTCGGGTTGTATTGACTCGCAAAAGGCTCACATAGCCTGGGGGCTGGCACAGGACTTTCCCTTCCGGGTTATTCTCACCTACAGTGAACAGAAAGCAAAGGAAATCTATGAGGACTGCCGTTATTTTGATCATCAGGCGGTGCTTTATCCGGCCAAGGATTTCCTCTTTTTTCATGCAGATATTCAGGGGAATCTTCTTGTCCGGCAGCGTATTCGGGCGCTGCAGGCGCTGCTTACCCGCCCGGAGCTGACGGTGATAACCACCTATGACGGCTGCATGGACCAATTGAAGCCCCTTGAGCGGGTGAGAGAGGAGCTTCTCCATATTGGAACGGAAAGTGTGGTTGAAGTGAAGGCGCTGAGCGAAAGGCTGGTTCGCCTGGGGTATGAGCGGACCGGCCAGGTGGATGCTCCCGGCCAGTTTGCCGTTCGCGGAGGCATCGTAGACATCTATGGGCTGACGGAGGACAATCCCTGGAGAATTGAGCTCTGGGATGATGAGGTGGACTCCATCCGAAGCTTTGATGCGGAAAGTCAGCGTTCCATTGAAAACATAAGTGAAATTGTCATTTACCCGGCGGCGGAGCCCATACCCGGCAAGGGAGAAAGAGCGGTAAGCTTTCCGGATTATTTTCCGGTTGATAAAAGTGTATTTTTTCTGGATGAGCCTCAGCGTCTTCTGGAAAAGGGAAATGCGGTGGAAAAGGAATTTCGGGAAAGCCTGGCAAATCGGGCAGAAAAGGGGGAGGCGCTTCCGGAGGAGGCAGGGCTTCTCTGCGGCACGGCCGAGGTAACGGCCCGGCTGAACGGAAAAAACTGCGTGGCCCTCTGCATGCTGGAACAGAAATCAGCACAATGGGAGATTACGGGACGGTATCAGATAGACGCAAGATCTATCAACCCATATAACAACAGCTTTGAGCTTCTGGTGAAGGATTTGAAGCGCTGGAAGCGGGAAAAATATGCCGTTGTGCTGATGTGCGCCTCAGGGACCAGAGCCAGGCGTCTGGCTGCAGATCTGCAGGCGGAGGAACTGAACAGCTTTTATTCGGAGGATCCCAGCCGGATTGTTCAGGAAACGGAAATTATGGTGGTGCACGGAAATATTCACAGAGGATATGAATATCCTATGGTGAAGTTTGCCGTTATCTCCGAGACAGATATTTTCGGCAGGGAGAAAAAGAAGCGGAAACGCCATAAAACATATGAAGGCCAGAAGATTCAAAGTTTTTCAGAGCTTAGCGTCGGCGACTATGTGGTTCATGAAAATCACGGTCTTGGTATCTACCGGGGAATTGAAAAGGTAGAGGTAGACAAGATCATGAAGGACTACATTAAGATCGAGTATGCCAAGGGAGGCAATCTCTATATTCTGGCCACCCAGCTGGAAATGATTCAGAAATACGCTGGCTCGGATGCCAGAAAGCCCAGGCTCAACCGGCTGGGCGGAAGCGAATGGGTGAAAACCAAGTCAAAGGTCCGGGGAGCGGTTCAGGAGATTGCAAAAGATCTGGTAGAGCTTTATGCGGCCCGCCAGGAGAAGGACGGCTTTGTGTACGGGCCGGATACGGTCTGGCAGAAGGAATTCGAGGAGCTGTTTCCCTTTGAGGAGACGGAAGATCAGCAGCTTGCCATTGAGGCGGTGAAGCGGGATATGGAGAGCAGTCGTATTATGGACCGATTGATCTGCGGGGATGTGGGTTACGGAAAGACGGAGATTGCCATCCGGGCGGCTTTTAAGGCCGTGCAGGAGAACAAGCAGGTGGTCTATCTGGTGCCTACCACTATATTGGCCCAGCAGCATTACAATACCTTTGTCCAGAGAATGAAAGAGTTCCCTGTGCGCGTGGATATGCTGTCCCGCTTCCGGACGGCTGCGGAGCAGAAAAAGACCGTTGCGGATTTGAAAAAGGGACTGGTGGATATTGTGATAGGAACCCATCGGGTGCTGTCAAATGACGTGGTATTTAAGGATCTGGGACTTCTTATTATCGATGAGGAGCAGCGCTTCGGGGTGGCTCATAAGGAAAAGATTAAGAAGCTGAAAGAAAATATAGATGTAATGACCCTGACGGCCACGCCGATTCCCCGGACCCTTCATATGAGCCTGATAGGAATTCGGGATATGAGCGTGCTGGAGGAGGCGCCTCAGGATCGCATGCCTATTCAGACCTACGTGATGGAGTACGATGAGGAGATGATCCGGGCAGCCATCAGCAGGGAGCTTTCCAGGGGAGGACAGGTTTACTATGTGTACAATCGGGTAAATACCATAGTGGAAATTACCGCCCAGCTTACGAAGCTGGTACCGGAGGCGAACATTGTCTTTGCCCACGGGCAGATGAAGGAGCAGGAGCTGGAGCGTATCATGTATGATTTTATTGCCGGCGACATTGACGTGCTGGTATCTACGACCATTATTGAGACGGGACTGGACATATCCAATGTCAATACCATGATAATTCACGATGCGGACAATATGGGGCTGTCGCAGCTCTATCAGCTCCGGGGCCGTGTGGGGCGATCCAGCCGGACAGCCTATGCCTTTCTGATGTACCGAAGAAATAAAATGTTAAAAGAGGTGGCGGAGAAGCGCCTTGGCGCCATCCGGGAATTCACGGAGCTTGGAAGCGGCTTTAAGATTGCCATGCGGGATCTGGAGATCCGGGGAGCCGGGAACCTTCTGGGCGCCCAGCAGCACGGACATATGCAGGCGGTCGGCTACGACCTTTACTGTAAGATGCTGAATGAGGCGGTAAAGCGCCAAAAGGGAATCGGTACGGCGGAGGAAGACTTTCAGACAGTGGTGGATATGGAGCTGGATGCTTATATTCCGGATACCTATATCCGCAGCGAAAGCCAAAAGCTGGATATCTACAAGCGGATTGCAGGTATCGAGTCGGCGGAGGAAGGTGAGGATATGCTGGAAGAGCTTCTGGATCGCTTCGGAGATCCGCCGAAATCCGTACTCAATCTTTTGGCGGTGGCGGATTTGAAGGTAAGGGCTCACAGAGTTTATGTAAAAGAGATAACGGAACGCCCGGAGGAAATACGCCTGTTTCTGTATGAGAAGGCAGGGCTTAATCCGGCAGGGTTTCCGGCATTTATCGAAGGATTCGGCGGCAGGATGCGGTTTCTGACAGGAGAAAAGCCAAGCTTTCTGTACCGCAGAGTGAAAAACAGCCGGGAAGAGGAAGATACAATGAAGCTTGTAGGGAATATTTTGAAGAAAATGCAGGCTTTGCGGGAGGAAGGGGACGAATGAAGAAAAATGCAGGATGGGGAGTGCTGTTGACAGGGCTTTTGGTGACGGGGCTGCTGGCAGGTTGCGGCAAGCCCAAACAGGAGGGAACGCCGGTAGCAGGCGTGGGATCGGAAACCATCTATCTGGAGGAGGCGCTGTTCTATACAAGGATGCTTCAGGAACAGTGGGAGCTGGCCTATTACGATTCTTACGGTGCGGATATGTGGCAGAAGGAGCCGGAATTCGGAGAGAGCGGGGGAAGGGCCGGGACCATGGAGGAGGCCCTTAAGCTGGATGTGATGGATGCCCTGACGGAGATTCATCTTCTCTGTGCTCATACGGAGGAGTACGGAGCGGAGCTTACAAAGGAAGAGAAGGCTGTGGTGGAAAAGCGGGCAAAGGCTTTTATGGAGGACAATACGGAAGCAGTACTGGAGGCGGCGGGAGCCACCCGGGAATCGGTGGAGCAGTTTCTCCTGTTCAATGAGCAGGCAGCAAAGACAGCGGAGTATGTGAAGCTGAAATATGAACCGCAGATTGATGAAAATGAGGCGCAGGTGGGGAAGCTGACTTACTGTCTCTTTGCTACAACAGGAACCTTTGACGCGCAGGGAAATCAGACGCCTTTTACGGAGGAAGAGCTTGCCTGTGTGCAGAGGGATGCGGAACAATTTGCCGGGCGGGCCGAAGAGCTTGGGGATATTACGGCGGCGGGCGCCGAAATCTCCCATACGGTGATTGACGTTTACTTTAATGAACACACGGACGGAGGCGCACATGAGCTGGTAGCCCGGGCTGCCCGCGAGATGGAAACAGGTGACGTGTCCGGCGTGATTGAGACACAGGAAGGGTACTATATTGTGCAGAAGGTATCGGAGTACGATGAAGAAGCCTCCCGGGAGCGGAGGGAGGAATTGGAGTACCTGGCAAGGGAGGATTACTGCGCGGAGCTGATAGAGACCTGGAAGAAGGAGACACCGCTAGCTATCGAGGAAGAGCTCTGGAGCACTGTTCGGGTGGACGGGCTTTTGACTTCTCCGTAAGGGTTGCTGCGGAATCTGCCGTAACTGTGAAATATCTGTGATTCGGTTCTTTTCTTATAAAAGAACCCTTGCCTATGGGCAGGAAACGGATTATAATGGACAAGGAGTAAATACAGAAGTCCGCGCCAAACGGTACGGGCTTTGGAAAACGGAAAGGTAGACAAGAAGGATGAAGAAGAGAATGAGAACAATCTTATCTTTGGTATTTGCAATGGCCTTTGTGCTGACAGGTTGTTCCGGAAGCGGCTTGAACGCCTCCGAGACCATTGCGGTGCTGGATGAGAGTACGAATATAAGGCTGGGAGAATTCAGCCTGATGCTGCGCTACCAGCAGGCGCAGATGGAGACTTATTACGGCAGCATGCTGGGCGGAGGCATCTATCAGCAGGAGATGCCGGATACGGGAGAACGCTACGGCGATACCGCAAAGAAAAGCCAGATGGAGGAATTCAATCTTCTGTATGTTCTGGAGGCGGAGGCGCCTAATTATGAAGTAGCGCTGACAGAGGAGGAGAAGGGAGCGGTTGCCGAGGCGGCCAAGAGCTTTCTGGATGCTAACACACTTCAATTCAAAAAGGCGGTAGGTGCGGAACAGGCGGATGTGGAGCACCTTTTGACGTTGCTTACGATTCAGAATAAGATGTATGACGCTTTGACAGCGAATGTGGATACGGCGGTTACCGATGAGGAAGCGGCGCAGAAGCGCATTACGTATGCGTTTATTTCTACCACGGGGACAGAGACCGACAGCGAGGGTAATACCGTTCCCCTGACAGAAGAAGAAAAGGCTGCGAAGAAAGCTGCGCTTCAGGAGGTTTTGGATGCGGCAAAGGAGAGCGGAGACTTAAATGCCGCAGCGGAGGGCAAGGAAAATATTACGGTCAATACAACATCCTACGGCGCGGACAGCAGTTCTCCGTCGGAGGAAGTCCGCAAGGCTGCGGATATTCTGAAGGACGGCGAGTTTGCGGAGCTTGTTGAGGTAGAGAGCGGCTATTATGCGGTGCAGATGGTCAGTACCTTTGACCGTGATGCAACGGACAGCCGGAAGGAGTCCATCGTACAGGAGCGCCGGGATGTTCTCTATGATGAGAAGTGCGAGGAGCTTATGGCGGCTCATACCTTTACCATGGTGGACGAGGTAATGGCGAAGCTGACCTTTGATCAGACGTTTGTATTGAAGACGGAGCAGTAGCAGGCAAATGTATACGAATATGCTGATGAATGGAACTTAAAAAAACATAGCATGCAGAGAGAAATAAAGTTGTTACGGAAAAATTAAGAAAATATTAATTAAAGAACAAAGAAAACATCAGAAAAATGGGATATCCTAGCAAATATCCCATTTTTTTGTTACAAAATTTTTATGTAAACAGTTGAAAACTGAAAAAAAGGATGCTATACTAAAAACTACCACTGAAAAAATTTATGTATATGGGTGTGTAAACAGCAAATGAGGAGAAGGATTATGAAGGGAAAAAGATTTTGGGCAATTGCACTCTCAGCCGTTTTGACGGTGTCTATGCTTAGCGGCTGCATCCGGCCGCAGATCACGGATGACATGATTCCCACGGTAACGGATCTGGGAATGGATGCGGAAGCGGCGGAGGAAGAAGCCAAGGTGATGGGCTTATCTATGAATAAGTCTTATATGGCGGAGCTTACCAGACTGGATGGGGACAATACACAGGCGGCTACGGTAGACGCGAAGGAGATCCCCGTTGTTTTGAAGGCGACTTCTATGGATAAGGATCTGAAGGTAAAGATCGTCAATCAAAAGAATGACAGGGTTATTACCGGAACAGCCTTTGAAGTGACCGTAACGGATTCCAATAAGAAGGCCAAATCCTACACGGATGAGGATAAGGACGGAATTATTTACATAAAGAATATGACACCGGGAAACTGTACCGTGTCCATGAAATCTTCCGGCGGCTACAGCGCGCCTCAGGACATTAAGACAGAGGTGAAAGCAAATCTGGAATACAAGGTCGTGGATATCGGCGATGAGATCAAGAAAGAGAGCGAGATCAACGTATCCAAGGAGGATTCCAACACCAACGGCAATGCCGGAGCAGGTACGGCCCAGACCTTGACGGATACGGTTGAGTTTGTGGCTTCCAGTAAGACAGAGGTTATGAAGCAGAAGATTGATAAGTATGGGACACCGATGTATGAGAAGATCCTGAGAGAGCCGGCGGCGGATCATCGGGATGATAATAAGGATGGTGTTTGTGACCGGTGCAGGGCTAAGATGGCCTGTGAACATACTTATGATGCCGGGAATGTGACGAAAGAAGCTACCTGTACAGAGACAGGCGTTAAGACCTTTACGTGTACGAAGTGTAAGGCAACAAAGACGGAAGAAATTCCTAAAAAGGCACATGATTTTAGTGCGGGCGTTTCCACACCGGCTACCTGTACCAAGGAAGGAGTAGGAAAGTGCAGCTGTGGAGAAGCAGGAGGTACGATTCCGATGTCAGAACATACATTTGATTCTGCTACCGGTAAGTGTACAAATCCTGAATGTACAGCGACTAATCCGGATTTTAACCCGGATCCGGCACCAGGTGAAACAGAAAAGCCCGATGAATCCGCTGCACCTACATCAGAGCCAACAGCTTCTATTAGAACCAGGACCATGACCCTGGTCGGTACGGCCAAAGAGCCTACCAAGATTGAATACGACACAACCAGCGCCCCGATTATGGAGGGAAGCGGTACATACAAGTACACTGGCTGGCAGACCATTGACGGTGCAACCTACTACTACGACAAAAACGGCAACAAGGTAACAGGGACTCAGGTTATCCAGGGCATCCAGTACACCTTCAGCAGTTCCGGCGTGCGTTCGGGAACCATCGGAATCGACGTATCCAAGTTCCAGAGCAGCATCAACTGGCAGAAGGTAAAGAATGCGGGCATCAACTTTGCCATTATCCGTTGCGGATACCGCGGATACGGCTCCGGCGTTCTGGTAGAGGATCCCATGTTTGCATCTCATATCAGCGGGGCAAAGGCAGCAGGACTGCGTGTAGGCGTCTACTTCTTCAGCCAGGCTATTAACGAGGCGGAGGCCGTAGAGGAGGCAAGTATGGCAGTAAAGCTGGCTAACCGTTACGGTATCAATATGCCTATCGCCATTGACAGCGAGTACGCCAACGGCGGCCGCGGCCGTGCGGACGGACTTTCCAAGTCGGCGCGTACACGGGTTACCATTGCATTTTGCAATACCGTTGCCAATTCCGGCCACACACCGATGGTATATGCAAGCAAGAGCTGGTTCTCAGACCACCTGAACGTATCCCAGTTCCCGGGAAGCTACCGCATCTGGGTGGCCCATTATGCTAACAAGTGCGGCTATACAGGACGCTACGATATGTGGCAGAATACCTCCAAGGGACGCGTGGACGGTGTAAGCGGCAATGTGGATATGAATGTAAGCTCTATCTAAAGAATTTGAATAAATAAAATTAAAATAGGGAATAAAAAAGAAGGTATCGCCAATCATCGGCTTTGATGATTAGCGATACCTTCTTCTTATGTCCCGTGTCGGACCGGTTTGCATACATTCGGACCGCTCCGCCTAATTCCTTTCATAAGCAAAGGTCTTCCGCGCAACCCCCAGCTCCTCATTGGCAGGGATCACATGAATCATAACAGGAGATTCCGGAAGTGAAATCACCGCATTCTCGCTGTAATCCAGATTCTTTTCGTAATCCAGAAGAATTCCCATATGCTTCAGCTGATCACAGACAATCCTGCGTACTGTACAGCCGTGCTCTCCGATACCGCCGGTGAAAACAAGATGGTCAAGACCGCCCAGCTCCGCATAGTAGGATCCGATGTAACGGACAATTCCGTTGCAGAATACGTCAATGGCCAGCTTTGCCCGCTCATTGCCGGCATCCGCAGCTTCCTCAATGTCGCGGAGATCATTGCTGACACCGGAGAGACCCAGAAGACCGCCCTTCTTTGTGAGCCCCTCCATAATCTCTTCCAGCTTCATGCCTTTTTCCAGAAGAAACGGAATGATAAAGGGATCCATATCGCCGTTCCGGTTCGATTGAATCAGGCCCACCTGCAAAGAGAGACCAAAGCTGGTATCCATACTTTTTCCGTTGTCAATGGCACACAGAGAGCCGCTTCCTCCCAGGTGGCAGGAGATGGCTTTGCCGGTGGAGCCATAAAGGTCTGTCAGGGTTTCCGCAACATAGCTGTGGGAGGCGCCGTGATAACCCAGACGTTCAATGCCGTATTTCTCATACCATTCATAGGGAATTCCATAGAGCTTCCGCTCCAAAGGAATGGTAGTATGGAAAGCCGTCTCAAAGGCGCCCACCAGCATAGCATCCGGCGTCAGCTCCCGAAACTGACGGATTGCCTCCAGATAGGGAATGTTGTGGGCGGGGGCAACTACCAGATATTCCTCCATGCCCTTTAATACCTCCGGCGTCAATTCGTGAATACCGTAATGATCCTTGGAAAGCACAGTTTTAAACCCTACACGCTCCAATTCCTGTAGATTGGAAAGAACGCCGTATTCCGCATGCAGCAGACAGTCCAAAAACATACGGATTCCTTCCGTATAGGTGGGAATGGAAAGCCCGTCCCGAAAGATTTTAAAACCATCCGGCTTTTTAAAGTGAAAAACAGCATTGTCCGTACTTCCCACACGTTCAACCCGGCCTTCGGCCAGCACTTCATCGCCCGGCATAACAAATAATTTAAATTTCAATGATGTACTTCCTGCATTACAAACTAAAAGCTTCATAAAACCTCCTGTTCCAGCTTTTTTTCGGTTCCGTAATATCCCTCACAGTATCTTAAGCTGTTTTTTATAAGTATAACAAAAACAGGATATCAGCACAATAAAAATAAACGGGCCTCTCAGGCTTTCCTGAAAAAGAAGTACCGGAAGAATGTAAAAATGTGTTTTTATGGTATAAAAATTTTCTGCCTACAAATACTATTTCCAGAAATGGTCAGTACAGTAAATGGAGGAATATTTTTATGAAAGCTACAGGAATTGTCAGAAGGATTGATGACCTGGGAAGGGTAGTTATCCCAAAGGAGATTAGAAGGACACTTCGCATCCGTGAAGGTGATCCCCTGGAAATATTTACCGATCGGGAGGGGGAAATTATATTGAAGAAGTATTCTCCCATCGGAGAGCTGGGATTGTTTGCAAAGCAGTATGCGGAAAGCCTGGCTCAGACAACCGGTTTAATGGTCTGCATCGCGGATCGTGACGCAGTGATTGCGGCAGCCGGAGGAGCCAAAAAGGATTACATGGGCAAGGCCATCAGCCACCAGCTGGAGGATGCCATTCAGGAGCGGGAGAACATCCAGGCGTCCGCAGGAGAAAAACGGTATGTGAAGATTGTGGACGAGGATATGGAGGACTGCTATGCGCAGACAATCAGTCCCATTCTCTGTGAAGGCGATGCCATAGGAGCGGTTGTACTGTTCAGTAAGGACCCCAAGGCCAAGATGGGTGAGGCGGAGCAGAAGCTTGCTTATTCCGCCGCAGGATTTTTGGGAAGACAGATGGAGCAGTAAAAAATGTCCGAAAAAAGACTGCCGCACAATAAGTCCGCCGTCTTATTGTACGGCAGCCTTTTCTTTAAAAATACAAAAGTAATTGTGCAATAGGTACAAAAACGGAAAGAAAAGATCGTCACATATTAACAAAATAACAAAAACAAGTTGACAAGAATAAAAAAATGATCTATCATAAATACATAAAATATGTTAGCGCTAACATATATAACGTCACGTATTAATATTTGATCAAAATAATCCTAACAGGGATTATTTTTAGCACAAATATGTTAGCGCTAACATAATGAAAAGGGTTTATTTAGGTAGAAGGTTTTATGAAAAGGAGGTAAAATGAAAGAAAAATTATAGAAAAGGGAATTCGAAGGGGGTAATCACATGGCAACAATGGATGATGTTGCAAGACGGGCAAACGTATCTCGCATGACAGTATCAAGAGTCATTAATAATAGCGGTTATGTAAAGGAGGAGACCAGACAGAGAATCAATGAGGCCATAGAGGAATTAAAGTTTAAGCCCAACATGTTCGCAAAGGGTCTGGTGACAAGAAAAAGCCGGAGCATAGCATATGTTATGGTAAACATATCCAACCCATATCACAATATGGTCAGCAAAGGATTTGAGGCGGAGGCATTTGAACATGGATATACCACCATGATGTGTGACGCCCATACGGAAAGCCGCGTTACGGATTACATCAATATGCTTCAGGAGAGATGTATAGACGGAGTTTTGCTGCATCATCTTGCAATTACGGAGGCTCAGGTGAGAGAACTGGAAGGAGCCGGAATCCATTGTGTGATGATGGATAATGAGACGGATCTGGAGGATGCAAGCAGCGTGAATACGGATAATGAACAGGGAGGACGCCTGGCAGCGGAGCATTTGCTCTCTAAAGGACATACAAGAATCGCCTGCATCCATGGTGCGCTGTATCCGGTGAAAAGAGAAGCGCTTACTTATGAGGAAACCTTTCAGTTTAACATCTGGAAAAAGAGAACCGAGGGCTTTCGGTCGGTTATGAGGGAAGCGGGTCTGCCGGATCACTATTTGTATCCGGGAAGGGGTTTTGGCGATGCGGCTCTTACCAATCTGGCAATCGATCAGATATTTGCAGAGAAGGAACGGCCGACGGCGCTGTACTGTGAAAATGATTTTATGGCAATGACAGCCATCGGCGTGCTGCAGGAGAGAGGAATCCGCATCCCGGAGGATATGGCTGTAGTGGGGCATGACGGTTTGGAGTTTTGCCGGATTGTGCATCCTCATCTGACAACCATTGCCCAGCCCAGGTATCAGTTAGGAAAGACGGCGGCGGAGACCCTGGTTCAATGCATTGAAAAAAAGAAGGAAAAAGTAAATCTGGTACTTCCTCCGCGGCTGCAGGAGGGGGAGACCACTTAGCTATGGGGAAATGGAGGAAATGAAATGAAAAAATGGTTAAGCTTATTTATGGGAGCTATGATATTTGCAATGGTGCTCTGCGGCTGCTCAAAGCAGGCGGAGCCGGCTGCGGAACAGCCTCCGGCTGAAAACAGCCAAACCGAAGAGGAAGAGCTTACATCCATTACGATTGGCTATGCGGCGCTGGACGAGTCGCAGGAACACCTGATTCCGGTGGGAGATAATATTGAAAAGGTAGCGAAGGAGATGAGTGAAGAGCTGGGGATAGAGATCAGGGTTATTCGGGTAGACAATGCCGGGGACGGCGCAAAGGCCGTAGAAAATGTGGACAATCTTCTGCTCCAGGGGATTGACGTACTTGCGGAGTTTAACCTTGATTCCGCAGTCAATGATACCATTTGGGAAAAATGTCAGGATGCGGGTGTCCCGGTTATGGCCATTGATATTCCTGTGGGCGACGCCCCGTTTATGGGAGCCAATAATTATGATTCCGGATGGAAGTGCGGCGATGCTCTTGCAGATTTGGTAAATGAGAACTGGGACGGGCAGATAGATGCAGTATTTTTTGAGCATACGCCGGAGGCCGGAGAGGTTGTCCAGATTCGGATGGACAGCATTTTGGACGGCCTGGCGGAAAAAACCGATTATACCGTAGACGATTTGAAAGCAATGACCACTACGGTGTCCATGGGAGATGATGCAATTTTGGCCCAGCAGCTCTGCGCGGACTTTCTGACGGCGAACCCGGACAAGCATCATATTGTTATCGGCTCCATCAATGATATCGGAGCACAGGGAGCCTTTGCGGCGGCCCAGGCGGCGGGAAGAGAGGACGATGTATTTATTGTAAACCATGGCGTATCCGTCTCTACAAGGGAGAACATTTATCAGCAGATAGATTCCGGAGAGAAGAATTGCTGGAGAGGCGGCGTTTCCTATTTCCTGGAGCGTTATGGAGAATATATTGTTCCGGGCTGTATTGAGCTTGCGAAGGGCAATACACCGGACGCGGACAGTCTGTTAATGGATCATATCTTTATTGATACGGACAATATTGAGGAATGGTATCCACAGGCGGAATGGGCACAATAAACCAATAGACACCCGGCAGAAGCGGAAGCTCTGCCGGGTGTAGTAAAAAGAAGAGAGGAAAGAAAAATGTCAGTAAAAACCGTATTAGGAACTATAGAAGCCTCCCAGGTAGGGATTTGTGCGCCTCATGAGCATATTTACATAGATATGAACGTTTTTTTTGCTCCGCCGGAAGAAATAGGGATGAAAAATCTCGCATACAAGCCTGTTTCCATGGAATCGCTGGGAATACTGAAAAGAAATCCCTTTGCTGTTCTTGACAACGTTTCTCTGACGGATGAGGAAACGCAGATTGAAGAGATACTTGCTTTTAAAAGTGCCGGAGGCAATACCATTGTAGATGCATCCAATATCGGTCTGGGAAGGGATCCGGAGCTTCTGGCAAGAGCGGCGGCCAGGACGGGATTAAATATCATTGCGGGCTGCGGCTATTATGTGGAAGGGGCGCAGAAACCGGAGACACTGGAGCTGACTCCGGAACAGATAGAGGAAGAGATCGTGCGGGATCTGGAAAAGGAGATTGGACATACGGGGATTCGCGCCGGCTATATCGGCGAGATTGGAGTCAGCCATGAGATGTTCCCCTTTGAAAAAAAATCTCTTATAGGAGCCTGCAGGGCACAGGTCCGCACGGGAGCGCCTCTGATGATTCACATCAATCCCTGGTCCACCCAGGGAATTGCGGCAATGGAGATTGTAAAGGAACATAAGATTGAGCCCCAAAAGGTTATTATCTGTCACAGCGATGTGGAAAACAGGGAGGATTATATTTTCCGCCTGCTGGATATGGGGGTGTACATAGAGTTTGACAACTGGGGAAAAGAGATGTTCACGGATCGGTGGGATGTGAAGCCGGGCTCCGGCCGGTTTGCAAGCGATTGGGAAAGAGTACTGCTGGTAAAGAAAATTGCAGACAGAGGGTATGCGGAACAGATGCTTTTATCTACGGATTTATGCTTAAAGTCTCTTCTCCATAAATACGGCGGCTGGGGTTATGATCATGTTTTAAAGCATATTCTACCCATGCTGGATGAAGCAGGCGTAACGAAGGAGCAGATCGAAACAATGCTGAAAGCAAATCCGGCCCGGTGGCTGGACTGGTAGAAAGGGGAGACATCGAGTGGGCGGAACGATTCTCAAAATGCAGCAAATTACAAAGCGCTTTCCCGGAGTGCTTGCGCTTGATCAGGTAAACATTTCACTGGATCGGGGAGAGGTGCTGGCTCTGGTGGGAGAAAACGGCGCAGGCAAATCCACGCTTTTAAAAATTCTTTCCGGTGCGTATGTAAAAGATGAGGGCGTAATTGAATTTGACGGCCGGGTGATAGACGGATATTCGCCGAATGAGGCCATTGATATGGGGATCAGCATTATTTATCAGGAGCTGGATAATTATGGGACGCTGACCGTAACGGAGAATATTCTTGTGAATGCCCTGCCGAGAAAAGGGGGAAAATTCAGCCCTATTGATTGGAAGGCTGCCAATGCAAAAGCCGATGAGCTTATTCGCCGCATAACGGATGAAATTGACGTGACGGCTAGAATTAATACACTGACAGCGGCCCAGCAGCAGCTGGTGGAGATTGCCAAGGCAATGAGCCGGAATATGAAGGTGCTGGTTATGGATGAACCCACCTCCGCACTGAATCGTGTTGAGACGGAGCAGCTACTAAAGATTGTGAAAAATCTGGCGGCTGAGGGAATCGGCATTATCTACATTTCTCATCGGATGGATGAAATTTTTCAGATTTCAGATCGGATTCAGGTTATGCGGGACGGAAAAAGCGTGTCATCCTTCCTGACATCGGAGGCGGATGAGGAACGGATTGTAAGGGAGATGGTGGGGCGGACGCTGGACAGCATGTATCCTCACACAAAGCAGACGCCGGGGGAGTGCATTTTAAAGGTGGAGCATTTGACCTGCGGGAAAGCGGAGGATGTAAGCTTCCGGCTTCACAGAGGCGAGATCTTAAGCCTGTTCGGACTTATGGGAGCCGGCCGTACCAGTATGGTAAGGGGACTGTTCGGGGATCGGTATATCCGGAGCGGTTCCATAGAGATACTGGGAAAAACCACCCGGAACCGTTCTCCTAAGGAGGCCATACAAAATCACATTGCATATGTGCCGAACGAACGGAAGCTGGAGGGACTGATGCTGACGGATACGGTTCGGTTTAACATCAGCATTTCCGTTGTGGATATACTGAAGAAATTTTTGAAGGTGGACAAAAAGGCGGAGGAGCAAATCACGGAGCATTGGATTGAAAAGCTTGGCATACGGACACCCTCCGGAGAAACAAAGGTTGTTTCCTTAAGCGGAGGAAATCAGCAGAAGGTAGTGATTGCCCGGTGGCTGGAGACAAAACCGGAAATCCTGATTTTAAACGATCCTACCCGGGGAATTGACGTAGGTGCAAAAGCGGAAATCTACCGTCTGATGGAGGAACTCTGCCGGCAGGGAATGGGGATCATAATGATTTCCTCGGAGCTGCAGGAGACATTGTCTATGGCGGATCGGATTCTTGTTATGAGTGAAGGGAGAGTAACGGGAGAAGTGCCGAGAGAGGAAGCAACCCAGGAAAATCTGATGAAGCTTGCGGTAGGAGGCAAGGGATGAGAAAGGGATGAATCAATAATATGGAGAAGCGTATGACATTAAAGGACAGAATAAAAAAGGGCGGAGGAAGCGAAATCACCATTTGCATAGCTTATGTGGCGCTGTGTGCCATTTTCTCCCTCCTGTCGCCGAATTTTCTGTCGGGAAAGAACTTTATTAACATAGGTATTTACTCGGCAATTATGGGAATTACGGCAGCGGCAACCACACTGGTCCTGATCTGCGGCTGCATTGATATTTCCGTAGGTGCCATTATGGGACTGACAGGAATGTCAAGTGCGTTGATGCTGAAAGCCGGTGTACCCATCGGAGCAGCCATACTGACCGCAATTCTGCTTGGCTCTCTGGTGGGCGTGATCAACGGACTGCTGGTAGCAAAAGGTAAAATTGTTCCTATGATTGCAACCATGGCCACCATGTCCATTACCCGGGGAATTGCTTATCTTACCAACGGCGGAATTTCCATTGTGGTCAGCAATAAGCAGTTTACCTGGCTGGGAAGAGGCTATATGGGACCGGTTCCCTTTATCCTGGTTGTTATGGCAATGGTGTATGCCGTTATGTTTTACATATCAAAATATACGGCCTATGGAAGAAAGCTTTATGCAACGGGATCCAACCAGAGAGCGGCTTATCTGGCCGGTATCAACACGGATCGGGTAATACTCAGCGTATATGTGCTTAACGGTCTGTTTGCCGGAATATCAGGGATTCTCATGGCGGCTCAGTCAGGTGCAGGACTGCCTACGGCCGGCGACGGGTACGAAATGACCATTATTTCCGCCTGTGTACTGGGGGGAACCTCAATCAACGGAGGAAAAGGCAATGTCTGGGGTACGCTGGTGGGCGTGCTGCTTCTGACCAGCATTTCCAACGGGCTGACAATGCTGGGAATCTCCAGCTTCTGGCAGCAGATTATAAAGGGAGTTATTTTACTGGCGGCGGTACTGATTGATGCCTGGAGAGGCGGAAGCTATAAAAAAGTATAAAAAGCATCCTGCGGGTATGCCATTATACATAAGAAATGGAGGAATATGGATATATGAAACCCAAAATTGAACAAAGAGAATTTGAGGAGCGGGTGAAAAGAACCCAGGAAGCCATGAAGTCCGAAGATTTGGATTTGCTGTTTGCCTGCGGCAATGAGGCGGAGCCTCAGTATATCCGCTATTACAGCAATTACTGGCCAAGCTTTGAGCTGGCGGGAGTGCTGATTCCGGCAGAGGGCGAGCCCACACTGATTATAGGACCGGAGAGTGAGACTTTTGCAGGGAGTGTATCACGTATCTCAAGGATACGCAGAGTGCTGGCATTTCGGGAATCCTCGGAGCCGGAATACCCGGAGGCTCGGGTTTGTACAATGGCAGAAGTGATTCTGGAGGCTATGAACGGAAAAGCGCCCCGCAGGATTGGAATTGCGGGGAGCTGTCTGATCTCCCATGTGGTGCACCTGGCGCTGGAGGAGGCCCTTCGGGAGCTTGAAAATCCGAAGCTGGTAAAGGCGGATATGATGGCGGCCAGGCTGCGGGTAAACAAATCATCTGCTGAGATTGCATGTATGCGGGAGGCCTACCGCATTACCCAGTGTGCCATGAAGAAGGTGCTGGACGAGATAAGGCCGGGAATGACGGAAGAACAGGTAAGAGGAATTGCGGTCGGCGCCATGTACCGGGAGGGTGCGGAGGGAGAAGCCTATCCCTGCTGGATCCTTGCGGGAGAAGGATCCAATCTGGCTATCGGCAGATGCAGAGGGAAAGTCATTCAGCCGGGAGACTTGGTACATATTCAGATTGGAGCCCGGTATGAGGGCTATGCTTCCACCATGGGGCGGGCCGTAATTATGGGAAAAGCAAAGCCGGAGCAAAAGGCATTGATCGAAGCAAGCCTGGCAGGACAGAGGGCTGTTCTGGAGACGGCAAAAAGCGGCGTTCATGTGAAGGAAGTATATAATGCCTATTACCAGGCGGTGAAGGCCCATGGACAGGAACGGCATATTCTTTACGGGCCGGTGCATGGAACCGGGCTGATGGAAGGAGAATTTCCGTGGATTGAATCAAATTCCGATTTTCTTCTGGAGGAGGGAATGACCTTTTGCACCTGTATCTATCTGGGGGACAACGAAAACGGGATTGGAGTGCGGTTCGAGGATGGCTTTCTGGTGACAAAGGAAGGAACGGAATCATTTTCCGATTACGGCAGAGAGCTGATGGAACTGGAACGGGAAATGAGGAGTGCGGAATAAGACGAAATATGTGAGCGCTCGCATGGAAAGGAGACAAAGAATGGACAAAATATGTATCCCCAAAAGTGAATTTCAAGAGAGGATTGAAAAGATAAGGGAGCGAATGAAAAAGGAGCATATGGACGGTATTTTTGTCTATGGAGATGAATACCGGAAAGAAAATCTGCGGTATGTTTCTAATTACTGGCCGATTTTTGAACGCGGCGCCATGCTGATGGGAAAAACAGGACAGCCTGTTGTACTCTGCGCACCTGAGGGGGAGCAGGTGGCCCGGGAAATGAGTGTGTGGGAGGATGTGAGGCTTGTGCCGGATTTCCTGTGTGTTACGGTGCCGGATGCAATTGACTATCCCTTTGCCTCCTATACCAGCTTTCATAAACTGGCCGGGGAACTTCGGAATGTGGGTGAATTAAAACGTCTGGGCATTGTGGGAATGGGCGATATGCCGGCAGCGCTTCTTAAGAATATTTCCGATTCCTTTGCATGTGAGCTGGCAGACTGCTCTCAAATATTTTTTGATATGAGAAAGAAAAAAAGTGAAAATGAAATTGCCTGCCTGAAAGAAGCGGCCCGTATTGCGGAGGCAGGATTTCGTGCAATGATGGAGGCGGACTTGATAGGCAAAACGGAGCGCTATGCGGCGGGAATCGCGGAAGGGACGGCACGCAGAGAAGGGGCGGAGGACATTACCTTTACTGTTTTCGGCTCGGGAGAGCGGTCAGCCAAAATTGTCGGCAGACCGGAGAATAAAATAATTGCGGACGGAGATATGATTATGTGCGCTCTGGCCGTTCAGTATGAGGGCTATGTGTCCACCTGCGAGATTCCCTTTGCGGTCGGAAATTACAGTAAAGAGACAAAGCGCGTAATTGATGTGCTGATTCATGCGGGAGCCGCCGGGCTGCCCTATCTGAAAGCAGGAGAGCCAATGAAGCATTTCGTCGGAGCGGTTCGGGACTATTTCCGCAGGGAAGGTCTTTCCGAGTACGATGTATATCCGCCGCTGCATGGCATCGGGTGTGCGGAGGCCGAAAGTCCTTATCCCGATGAGAATACAGAGGATGTTTTCGAGGCAGGAATGACCTGCAATACGGATATCAGCCTGTTTGGATTAAAAGGAGGTTCCAACCGGGTGGAGGAATCCTTTGTGATTACGGAAAATGGAGCAGAGAGTATGTTCCCGTTTATGCGTGCTTATTTTGAAGAATGGCTGGCGGAAAATAATTGATGCCATTTTTACCGTTTCGATGTACAATAGAGAAAAGCACATGTAACAGGCGAAGGGAAAGGAAGGGAATCATATGAAAAATTATCGCGCAGATCTGGTAGGAGTATTCGGAGACCCGGTAGACGGCAATCCCACAGGCGTAACGATGGAGGCCGCCTTTGAGGAAAAGGGACTCAATTATCGCTATTTGACCCTGAAAGTGCTGCCGGATGATCTGGAGGATGCCATGCGTTCCCTGCGTGTCCTGCATATGAAGGGAATCAATCTGACCATGCCTCACAAGATCAAGGTGATTCCTCTTCTGGACGAACTGTCAGAAGCAGCAGGCATCATTGGAGCGGTGAATACGGTGGCGCTCCGTGAGGACGGAACCCTGTTCGGCGAGAACACAGACGGCAAGGGCTTTGTACAGGCGCTGCGTAACCGGGGGATTTCTTTAGAGGGTAAAAAAGTTACCTTACTCGGAGCAGGCGGAGCGGCAAAGGCCATTGCGGTAGAATGTGCCCTGGCGGGAGCCGTATCCATTCGGGTTGTGAACCGCACTCTGGAACGGGCCGAGGAGTTGGCGGATACCTTGAAAAAGCACACCAAAGCAGAGGCATCCTGTGAAAAATGGGAGAGCTGCCACAGAATCCCGGAGGATACGGATATTCTGATTAACGGCACCTCCATAGGTCTGCACCCGGACGGGGATCAGAAGCCGGACATTGATTATAAGGGGATTACACCTCATATGGCAGCGGCAGATGTGGTATTTAATCCGGTGGATACCCTCTTTCTAAAAGAAGCGGAAAAGCAGGGAGCAACAGCAGTCAACGGCCTGGGGATGCTGGCTTGCCAGGCGGCGCTGAACTTCAAGCTCTGGACAGGGGTGGAGCCGTCCCTTAAGGTGATGGAGGATACCCTGCGGAAAGAATTTGAGTAAAATAGTTTCTTGATAGCTGAGGCTGTTGAAGGAGAAGAAAGGAAGCATCCTTAAATATTTGTTTGAAAATGATTTAAATAATTGAACAGATAAGGGAATGTTTTCATCTTCCTCAACAGCTTTGTCATATACATTCTATACATAAACCATACCCTCAGTGGACAAGAGGCGTGTGTCCCCTTGTCTGCTGAGGGTAGAGCTTTCTGTTAATGGATCGGATACTTTGAACATTAAAATAACTCTATTTAGTAATATATCACAAATACAAAGGACAAAAATTGTGAAATGTCACAAAAAAATAAAAATAGATTGACAGAAATATTTATTGTGTTATTATATTCACGTAGACGTTTACAAGAATAAAACAGCTTGATGAGGATTGTTACTGTGAAGCAGGCAATACCGAAAGCAGAAGTAGATTGCTTTTGGTGGCCTGTATTTTTTGTTTGTCGGAATATTTATCGGCTAAACAAGCAGAGAAGGAAACTTCAGAAAGCGAGGGATGGTTCTGAAGATAGTGAAAGTACTGAACAATAATGTGGTTATTTCCCTGAATGAAAAGGGAGAGGACATTATTGTCATGGGAAGCGGAATTGCTTTTCAGAAAAAACGGGGAGATACCATAGAAAAAGACAAAGTTGAGCGTATCTTTTCCCAGCAGGTTCCGGATCTGGCGGCAAAGTTTCAAAAAATATTACATGAGATTCCCGGGGAATATCTGGAAATTACCGAGAAAATCATAGAAAATACCAGAAAGAAGCTGGAACACGATTTTGATGATAATATCTATCTTTCTCTCATGGATCATATTCACTTCAGCGTACAGAGATACCGGGAAGGAATGTTGATAAAGAATCAGCTTCTGACGGAAACAAAGATGATGTACCGCAGAGAATATGAGGCTGCTCTGGAGGCTCTTGAACTGATTAACAAGACTTTTGAGACAGAACTTCCGGAGGATGAGGCAGGCTTCATTGCATTTCATTTTGTAAATGCAGGCATGAACGGCTCTATGGAGGATACCGTGCAGAGAACGCGGATTGTGCAGGATACCTTGATGATTATCCGCAACTACTTCAAGATGGAGTTTCAGGAGGATTCTCTTGACTATTACCGTCTGGTAACACATTTGAAGTTCTTTGTACAGAGAATGATGGATAAAAAGCCTCTGACTGCTACGGACGGAGACAGACAGCTTTTGGAGCTTGTGGAAAACAATTATAAGAAATCCTATGAATGTGTACGGCGGATTGCGAAATATATTTATTTGGAATTTGGATATCAGGTAAGCGACGAAGAAAAGATGTATTTAACAATTCATATTGAACGGGTGAGAGAACATAATGCTTAGGATTGTGACTCGTAATGGAGGCAAGACCTGAATTAATGTATCGGCAGGGATATTTTAATTTGGGTCTTTTTATTTTTCTGTTTTACTAATTTTTATGAAAGGCGGAGTGATTATGGATGCAAAAAAACTGGCCGGTCAGATTCTGAAGGAAGTGGGCGGCAAAGAGAATATTAAGGAAATGTTTCACTGTGTAACAAGGCTGCGGTTTTATCTGAAGGATAAATCAGCCGTTGATCTGGAAAAGATCAAAGCATTGGATGGAGTTATCGGAGCCCAGTACCAAACGGAACAGCTTCAGATTATTATTGGAAATGAGGTAAATGCCGTATACGATGCGGCGATTGCCAAGACAGGCTTTATTCACAATGAAGAAACCCTTGCCCAGAAGAAAAGATTCAAGGCAACGGGCTTGTTTGAAACGATGGCTGCAATTTTTCTTCCTACCATTCCGATGCTGGCCGGAACCGGTATGATTAAGGGACTTATTACGATTCTGACCTCTTACTGTGGATTTGATGCGGCTTCGGATTTTATTACGGTGCTGACCATTGCCGGTGACTGCGTATTTTATTTTTTCCCGTTCCTGGTAGCATGGTCCGCGTCCAAGCGGTTTAAGACTGATACGGCCTGTTCTATGGCACTTGCCGGATGCCTTTTATATCCGACTATGACATCCGGTCTTGCGGAAGGAGCAGCTCCGCTGCATTTCCTGGGAGTGCCGATTCCCTTTGTAAAGTATGCGGCCAGCAGTATTCCGATTATTTTGACCGTGCTGGTGCTGAGTTTTGTGTATAGGTGGATTGATAAGGCAGTACCCAAGGTACTTCGGCTGGTTTTTACACCCATGCTGGTTATGCTGATTATGGCGCCTCTGACATTGATAGGCATCGCGCCCCTGGCAAATTACATTTCAAGAATCCTTGTAACCATTGTGAAATTCCTCTATGATTTGTCCCCGATTATTGCGGGAGCAATTGTAGGCGGAACCCGTCTTTTGGTAGTGCTTACCGGTATGCATTTGTCTCTGGGCGCTATCTGTATGGAAAATCTGAATCAGTTTGGCTATGACTTTCTGCTTCCCATGAATACAATGGGAACACTGGCTCTGTTCGGTGTCTGCATGGGCGTTATGGTAAGAGCAAAGAAGAGTGAAAATAAATCAGTAGGAGCATCCACAGCTATTTCTTCCTTCATTGGAATTACGGAGCCGGGTATCTACGGTATTCTCTTAAAATTTAAGAATGCTTTGATTGCCGTTATGATAGCGGGCGCAGCAGGCGGAGCCATTGTAGGAGCCTTTGGAGGCCGCGCAACCGCCTATGTAAACTCCTGTATTCTGTCCCTCCCGGTATTTATGGGAGAAGGCTTCTGGGCCGTATGCTTAGGGATGGCTGTTGCTGCGGGGCTTGGATTTGTGCTGGTTATGGTATTGGGGCTTTCTGAGGAAAAAGAGGAACCGAAAGAAGAGACAAAGGCCGAGAAGCAGCCGGCAGTTGGAGAAAAGAAAAATATCGCTATTTATGCACCGATTACCGGAACGCTGATTCCTCTTGATAAGGTAAAGGATGCGGTGTTCTCATCCGGAACGATGGGAAAGGGAATTGCCGTAGACCCGGAGGACGGCGTAGTGACGGCACCCTTTGACGGAACGGTGACAGCACTTTATCCCACCAAGCACGCGGTGGGAATCACCTCCGAGGACGGTGTGGAGTGCATTATTCACGTAGGAGTGGACACAGCCAATCTCCAGGGGAAGCACTTTGAAGTAAAGGTAAAGGAGAACCAGAAGGTAAAGGCAGGAGATGTTCTGCTGGAGGCAGATCTGGCGGCCATTTTGAAGGAGGGATATTCCCTGGTAACACCCATTCTGGTAACCAACTCCGATGAATATCTGGATGTGCTGCCTAACGAAACAGAGGGTATGATTGCAAAGAGCGAGATTTTATTGACAGTTATCAAATAATAATCAGTTTACAGTAGGAGGCGACAAGCATGTACAACAACACATCACCTTTAAAATTTCCCGAAAACTTTCTTTGGGGCGGCGCAACCGCCGCCAACCAGATTGAAGGGGCATGGAACGAAGACGGCAAGGGCATGACCATCGAAGACTGCCTGCCCTACCGGGAGGTCGGAGTTGCGGATTTCACCAAGCAGTTTGCATTTTCAAGCAAGGATCTGGAAGAGGCACTGGCGGCAGGCCCGGAAGCCAACTATCCGAAGCGCCGCGGAATAGACTTTTATCATCATTACAAAGAGGATATAAAAATGTTTGCGGAGATGGGCTATAAGATATTCCGCATGTCCATCTGCTGGTCTCGGATTTTTACCGACCCAAGAGATGAGAAGCCCAATGAAGCCGGAATTGCATTCTATGAGGATATGTTCAGGGAATGTAAAAAATATGGAATTGAGCCTCTGGTAACTTTGTCACATTACGATCCGCCGGTAGCTCTCGTTACCGATTACCGGGGCTGGTATTCCCGGGAGGTAATTGATCTCTTTGAAAAATACGCCCGTGTCTGCTTTGAGCATTTCGGAAAATATGTGAAATACTGGCTGACCTTTAATGAGGTAGACGCCATGCTCCGCCACCCGGTTACCAGCGGAGGACTGGTAGAGGACCGCTTTACGGATATGCCTTTTGAGCAGGCTATTTATCAGGCAATGCATCATCAGATGATAGCCAGTGCAAAAGCAGTAAAAATCGGACATGAAATACTTCCCGAAGCCCAGATTGGCTGTATGATGACAAAGCTCTGCTTCTATCCCTTCACCTGCAAGCCGGAGGACAACCTGGCCAATCAGCAGAGAATGAGAGGCATTTACCGCTATGTGGATATCCAGGTATTCGGAGAATATCCGAAGTATCTGAAAAAAGAAATTGAAAATAAAGGCTACACGATTCAAACGGAGCCGGAGGATGCCAAGATCCTGAAGGAAGGCTGTGTAGACTTTGTATCCTTCTCCTACTATATGACAAGCTGCATGGCTGCCGATACGGAGGGACTTGACATGGCTCCCGGAAACACGGTAAACGGCGTTAAGAATCCTTATCTTCCGTCCTCTGAATGGGGCTGGCAGACAGATCCTACGGGACTTCGTATTTCTCTGGTGGACCTGTATGACCGCTACCGCAAGCCATTGTTTATTGTAGAAAACGGTTTGGGCGCAAAGGATGTGGTTGCAAAGGACGGCAGGGTTCACGATCCCTACCGCTGCGAATACTTAAGAGATCATGTAAAAGCTATGAGCGATGCCATCAACGAGGATGGTGTGGAGCTGTGGGGCTATACCTGGTGGGGCTGCATTGATCTGGTCAGCGAATCCACAAGGCAGATGTCCAAGCGTTACGGCTTTATCTATGTGGATGTGGACGACTATGGAAACGGAACCTACAAGCGCATTAAGAAGGACAGCTTTGACTACTACAAACAAGTGATTGAGAGCAACGGCGAAAATCTGGAGTATTAAGCTATGGTTCGGCACGCAGTAAGCGATCTGGACGGAACTCTGCTAAACGGCAGCTTTGAGTGGGATCAGGTGATAGAAAAGGAAATCAGCCGAATCCTGAAACGAGGCTATGATTTTGCAGCTGCCACAGGACGGACGGAGGAGGGCGTAAAGAACTGCCCGGGACTTTGGAACATGCCCGTATACCTGATATTGATGAACGGCGCATTAATTCTTGACCCAAAGCGGCGACCTATCCTGGTTAAAGAGATTTCCCCGGGGACGAAGGAGCATTTTTTAAAGAAATATCCAAAAGCGAATCTGGAATTTATCACGCAGGAGAGAACCCTCACAAGGCTAAGCAGGGAAACCTACATCCGGGAATACGGAGCCTGGGACATGTGGAGGAAAAAGGTACTGGATAAAAAAGAGAGCGGCTATTATGAACGCTATATGGCACGAATTTCCTTTGATTGTACCGAAGAAGATATCCGCACGGCTTCGGTGCTCAAAATTAACGGTCTGGAGCTTAGAGATAAGCATTATGGCCGAATACTTGAGGACTTGGAAGAATCTCTTGTGGATGCGGTCAATGCACCCTTTGCGGATCATGTTATCGAAGTGACAGATCAAAATGCATCCAAGGCAAAGGCCCTGCTCTGGCTTTGCTCTCACCTGGGATGGAGAAGGGAGGATGTGGCCGTATTTGGGGACGGGGGAAACGATGTGGAGATGCTCAGTATATTTCCGCATTCCTATGCTCCGGCAGATGCATCCTTTGAAGCAAAAGCAGCGGCTTCCGAGATCCTGCCCCCAAATAGGGAATATGCAGTAGTCGAAAAAATTAGGGAACTATTTATCTGATACAATATGTTTACAACTTTGATAAAAATATGCTATACCAATGGTGTAGCATATTTTTATATGGTAGAAAGTATGAATTTCTACGATATACAGGATTCCCGGGGCTGCCGCAAAAGTTATCGGCCCCCATAAAAAGGAGAGCAAAAAAGATGGAGCAGAAACGAATCCTGGTAATTGAGGACGAGAAGCCTATAGCAGACATTTTAAAATACGGATTTGAGAAGGAAGGGTTCGAGGTAGCCTGCGCCCATACGGGAGGCAGCGGCCTTGAAAAAGCGGAGGAATATGAGCCGGACATGGTGCTTTTAGACTGGATGCTCCCGGACATCGCCGGTGTGGACGTGTGCAGGATGCTCACGGAGCGGTACAACATTCCTATCATTATGCTGACCGCCCGGGGCAATGTGGAGGATAAGCTCTACGGCCTGGAATCCGGGGCGGACGACTACATCACCAAGCCCTTTGATCTCAGAGAAGTGGTAGCCCGTGTACGCACCATTCTGCGCCGCTTCGACCGTGTCAGGGGCATCCGCCAGGAGGAACCGGCGGCGGAGGGCCTGACTGTATCCGAGCAGGAGCGCATGGTCTATCGAAATGGGGAAGCTGTGGAGCTGACCCCCAAGGAGTATGATTTGCTCCTCTATTTTCTGAAACATCCCAGACAGGTATTTACCCGGGTGATACTCTTGGAACAGATCTGGGGCTACGACTATGCAGGCGACACCAGAACCGTGGACATACACATTCAGCGTCTGCGCCGCAAGACGGGGCTGGGCGACAAGCTGGTCACCGTATTTGGAGTAGGATATAAATATGTACCATAAAAAATCTCGTGAAAACAGAGCAAGGATACGCTTTGGACTCCGCATGCAGATGACTGTGGGGCTTATTGCCGTGTTCCTGATCAGCGGGATTTTTTTGTATTGGATCTCGGACCGGCAGCTGCAGAAAAGCCGGGAAGATCAGATCATAAGAGAGCTCCAGACCATTCGGGAAAATACGGAGATTTACGTCCGGCAGCTTTTAATTTTAAATGACGCCAATAACGACGAGGAGAGCTTCGACAATCTTGCGGAAACCGTGGTGCAGGAAATGTACGGCTCCTCCGGGCGCTACGAGCTTGCCGCCTACTCCAAGGACGGGGAGCTACTGGCCTACAACTACCGGAAGAACCACAGCGATAACCAGGAGGGAGAAGCAGCGGAGCTTGAAGAGGCAATTAGCGGAAATACGGCTTTCACTCTGATATACTCCGAGTCAGGTACTTTGGAGGTCCGGTTTGCCATGCCGGTCATTGTTGCGGATAAAAATGTGGGAATTATCCGTTACTGCATGGATTACACGGAGCTTTGGCAGCAGGGAGAGCAGATGAAGGGCATCATCATCCGGGCTGCTGCGGCCGTATTTGCAGCAGCATTCGTGTTGATTTTTCTTTTGTTAAACCGGATTATCAAGCCCGTTCAGCGGCTGACCAAGGTATCCCGGCAGATGAGCCTGGATCTGGAGCAGGACCAGGTCAACACAGAGCTTTTGGCCGGGCTGGTCTCTTCCGCCAGGCGGGATGAGATGGGGGAGCTGTCCAGACATTACAGCGCCATGCTCGGCAAGGTGGGGCAGTACATCCAGAAAATGCAGGACGACCGGGATCAGATCCTGAAGCTTCTAAACAGCCGCCAGGAATTTTACAACAATGTGACCCATGAGCTGAAAACTCCTCTCACCACGATCCAGGGCTATGCCCAGCTTATTGAGGCAGACCAGGGGAACGACGAGGAACTGATTGAGAAGGGTGTGGGACATATTCTCCATGAGAGTACAAGACTTCACCGAATGGTGATTCAGCTGCTGGAGATGGCTGACCGGGCAAAGTGGGAGGAAAAAGCACAGATAGATATGGGAAATCTGCTCCGAAGTGTTTCCGAGGCTATGGAAATCAAAGCGAACCGCTACGGGGCGTATATTCGGTTAAAGCTGGAGCAGAATCTATA
Organism: Clostridia bacterium; assembly: GCA_910576325.1. Taxonomy (GTDB): domain Bacteria; phylum Bacillota; class Clostridia; order Lachnospirales; family Lachnospiraceae; genus Laedolimicola. Next base: position 67,205 of record CAJTIM010000014.1, on the reverse strand, counting down.
TGTGTGGGGCCAGGAGGAGCGGCTTCGCCAGGTATTTATTAATCTCATTGACAATGCGGTTAAGTATGGGGAGGAAGGAACCGAAATTCGGATTTTAGGAGGACGCCGAAAGGGGCATGTGCTTTTTTCTGTGTCAAATAAGGGTCAGCAGATGAGCCAGGAGGAATTGAAGCACATCTTTGAGCCGTTTTACCGGGCGGATAAAGAGGCGTCCAGAGAACAGGGAAGCGCCGGCTTGGGGCTTTCTATCTGCCAGAAGATCATGCGGGAGCATAAGGGTGTGATTTGGGCGGAAAACCGGCCGGAGGGAAGAATTGGGTTTTTCCTGCTGTTTCCGGCCTTTGAGGAACGGCGGGATGCGCAGATTAGAGAAAGGAGAGATATATGAGGAACGGAAGACATAAAAGCTTTAAAATATGTGCATTTCTTCTTATCCTGTCTCTTTTTGCAGGCTGCCGGAGGGTTCCGGAGCCAAAAACCATACTGCTCCCGGAGGAGGAGACAGAACAGGGTGTTGCCCTTGGAGGAGAGGAAGGGGATCGCTACGCAGTTAGAAAGATGTACAATGAGGACTACGAAACTCTCTGGTATGGGGGATATACGGCTTTTCTGCCGGGAACCAAGGAGCATCAGGTGCGTCTGGCGGAGAATGGTACGGACGGTTTGCGTGTGCGGAATCTGGACTATCGCTACGGCTTTTATGATACAGGGCTTTTCCCGGTGGGAGAAATCATGGCGGCTACAGGAGTTTCAACAGCCAGGGAAAACGGTACGGCGGATGAGCAGAATATGGTGACGGAATTTTTTTCTCCCGACGGAAAATATCTTTTGTATCTAAGAATGGATCTGTCCTTTGTGGGCGGCCATCTCTATCTGATGGATCTGGAGAGCGGAGAGGAGGAACTTCTTCTTGACGGAGACGGAGGAGATACCGGCGAGGAGTTTCCAATGGACGCCTTTATGATACTTACGGCATGGAGCAGAGATGCCTCTTTGCTATGCTATGGGTTTTATCCAAGATACTCCTCCGTATGGGACGACTATAGCGGCGATAAATTTGTGCTGTATTTTCGCGATATGAAGACAGGGGAGATTGTCAACCGTCTGAATTACTATTATTCAGGCGCTAAGGGGAAACCCAAAAATCTGGAGGAAACCCGGATGTATGTGGACTGGGACGGGCAGAAGATTGTTACGGCTATTGTATCGGAACGCCAGGAGAGCGAGGAGAGCAATACAGCAAAATCACAACAGGCGATCATTGATTTTTTCCCGCAGGAGATCCCGAAGCCCGGCATGGAGACGGAAGGGGTAGTGATGCCCAATGCAACCGTATGCCCGAAGGATACGAAGCTGTATCTGGATGCGGAGGGCGGATGCTTGTACTTTACCTCGGAAGGAGAAGGAATCATAAGCCTTGCATTGCCGGACGGTCCTTATATCAATACCATGCCTATCGGACCGGCGCGGGGAATCCGGGATTTCTGCGTGCTGGACGGGGGAAAAGCCTTTGTGGTGGCGGAGTATGACCGGGATCATATAGGCGATATGGGACCGCAGGATATCTGCCTATATACATTGTCGGAGGAGCCTTCGGGTGATGACGGAGAGGAACCTGCTATGACAAGGCGTGTGCTGTATCAGAATGCAGGATATGTGATACGCCTTCAGTATGATCCGGTTTACCGGAGGATTCTGGCCGAAACCGGCGTTCCCGATATGATGACGACGGAGAAGTATTCGCAGGCATCGTCAAGTTATTTTTCGGAATCTAGGGTACGGTGGGAATCGGGGCGGAGAGCTTTGGTTTTGGAGTTTTGAGGTGGAGACTTTGCCGGACGCAGCAGTTTTCTAAATCCTACCCAGTTCATGGAAATATAAACCGCTTATATTGATACAAAGGGAATGTTCACCTTTGGCCACTGTGTTGCTTTTGGAAGTCGGCTTAGATACGCTTGAAAAAAAGCGGTTCTTTTAGTATAATGAAGCCGTGGCAGAGGAAAGAATCTGGCGGAATATATGTTATGCATTTATGCAGAAAGGCGGTAGATGCTGTTGAAAGCAGATACGGTTACAAAGGATTATGTAAAAGATGCAGGTGTGTTTGCCGATATTTTTAATTACTATATTTACGGCGGGCGCCAGGTGATTCTGCCGGAGCAGCTTACGGAGCGCGATTCCACTAAGATTGCGCTGCCATATGGTGCAGATGGGGCTGCGGTTCCGGTCCAAAAATTCCGTGATGTACAGAAACTGTATGCGGCAATGACGGATGGGAAGATGGAATATGTTCTTTATGGAGCGGAGAACCAGACAGAAATTCATTATGCTATGGCTGTGAAGAATAATCTCTATGATGCGCTGGAGTATGCGGGGCAGGTGGAAGAAGCGGCAAAGTCACACCGGAAGGAAATGAAGCGGAAAAAAGAGCAGGGGGAAACCTCTGCTGAAGAAGACAGAAAAACGCCAAACACAGGTGAATTTTTAAGCGGTTTTTGGTCGGAAGACAGACTGATACCATCTATTACAGTGACCATATATTTCGGTCCGGAAGAGTGGAATGGGCCGTTAAGCCTGTTTGAAATGATGAATGTGTCAGACCCTGATGTGCTTGCCTGTATGGACAATTATCATGTGCGGCTGATTGCTCCGGCGCAGATGTTGGATGAGGAGATTATGAAGTTCCGGTCCAGCCTGCGAGAAGTTATGTTGTTCATCAAGTATTCAAAAGACAGGGAGAACTTAAGCAGGGTGCTGGAGGCCAATGAAGAGCGTTTTCGGGAAGTGGAGCGCAGGGCGGCAGATGTGATTGAAACAATCACAAATGCGGGAATAAAATATGATGAAAGTGAAGAGGTGGTTAATGTGTGCCAGGCAATACGGGAAATTCGGATGGAAGAGCGGAAAATCGGTGAGCAGGATGGCGAATTGAAGAAAGCCAGAGAAGCAGCCAGAAATTTTTATAACCTTGGAATTGATGTCGAAAAGATTGCTCAGGGTGTAGGGTATGCGGTAGACACCGTAAGAGAGTGGCTTGGGCTTAAATCATAATGTATACAATTTAATTTTCCAATGGGGTATAATCAAGTTATACAAAGGTAAAAGTATAGTAGAACGGCTTAAAATCAGGGGAGTTTGAGATTTGGTGGGGTTCATCACGTTGGGTGGTGTGCCCCGCTTTTTTGTGCATTAATATTAACATCAGGATACAATTTTGTTACAAGTCAGAAAATTTGTCGAAATAAGGCGATGCTAAGATTATGGTAACCAAAAGAGAACATCGTGTATGACCAGGGAGTGTGGAGCTGGGAATAGTAATATGAAGCGGCTTTACTCTTTCGTGCCATCGCGCAGCGATTTAAACAGGAGGTTATCATATGTGTGGTATTTGCGGATTTGTGGGAAAGAAAACGGGAGATTGGGATAGAGAGCAGGTATTGGAGGAGATGAAGGATGCTATCCGGCACCGCGGTCCCGATGATGGGGGAAGTTGGTTAAGCGCTGATGCAGCCCTGGGCTTTCGCCGTCTCAGCATTATAGATTTGGAAACAGGCGCGCAGCCTATGGAAAATGAAAGCGGAGATAAGGTTTTGGTTTTTAACGGAGAGATCTACAATTATCAGGAGCTTCGTGAAGAGCTGTTAAAAGCCGGGCATCAATTTAAGACCCGCTCCGATACGGAGGTACTGATTCACGGCTATGAGGAATGGGGCAGTGATTTGCTTTCGCGTTTGCGGGGGATGTTTGCCTTCGTTATCTGGGATGAGGAGAAAAAAGAACTCTTTGCGGCAAGGGACTTTTTTGGTATTAAGCCCTTTTACTATACCGTAGCAGGCGAAAGCCTCATCTTCGCCTCCGAAATAAAAAGCATACTCAAATACCCGGAATACCGGAAAGCTCTTAATGAGCAGGCTCTGGAGCAGTTCCTTTCCTTTCAGTATTCCGCCCTGGAGGAAACCTTCTTCAAGGGCATCTACCGCCTGGAGCCGGGCAGCTTCCTTCGATGGAAAAGCGGCAGCATCATTCTGGAGATTCAGAAATACTTTGAACCCTCCTTACGGCCGGAAACAGGAAAAACCGAAAAAGAATGGTTAGAATCCGTAGATCAGGTGATAAAAGATTCCGTAAAAGCCCATGAAATCGCCGATGTAGAAGTGGGAACCTTCCTCTCCGGTGGCGTAGACTCGGGCCTGATAGCCTCCGAATTTGGCGGAAAGAGAGCCTACACCGTAGGCTTCGGCCAGGAAGGAAATCGCTATAACGAGATTCAATACGCCAGAAGTACGGCCGAACAGTGCGATTTAGACCACAAAGGCAGAAGAATCCGCGAACAGGAATTTTGGGAGGCCGTTCCCGAAGTCCTCTACTACATGGACGAACCCTTAGGCGACGCTTCCGCAGTAGCGCTCTACTTCCTCTCAATGGAAGCGGCAAAAGACGTCAAAGTAGTAGTCTCCGGCGAAGGAGCCGACGAGCTTTTCGGCGGCTACCGCATCTACTGCGAACCCGAAGCCCTCCGCCGCTACCAAATGCTGCCCCTAAAGCTGCGCAAATGGTTTGCCGGCATAGCCAAGCATTTCCCAAACCTGAAAGGCAAAAACTTCCTCATCCGCGGAAGCAAAACCCTGGAAGAGCGCTTCATCGGAAACGCCAACATCTTCACCCTGGAAGAACGCCGCGCCCTGCTCCGCAAAAACCCCGGAGCCAGAAGCCCCCAAAGCTTCCTGGAAGAAGACTACGACCGAACCTTAGGACTTCGCGACGCCGACCGCATGCAGGAAATCGATCTGCGCCACTGGCTCCCCGGAGACATCCTCCAAAAAGCCGACCGCATGAGCATGGCCCACTCCCTGGAAGTCCGCGTCCCGTTCCTGGACAAAGAAGTCTTTGCCCTCACCCGCCGCCTCCCGGCCCACATGAAGCAAAGAGGACGCATAACAAAATACATCCTCCGCAAAGCCGCCGCCTCCAAACTGGACACCGCCACCAGCGAGCGCCCCAAGCTCGGCTTCCCCGTCCCCATCCGCCACTGGATCTGCGAAGAAGAAGGCCAGGCCCGGCTGCGCCAGGCCTTCAGCAGCCCCGCCGCCCACCTATACTTCCACCAGGAAAAACTAACAGAACTTCTGGAAGAACACCTAAAAAAACACAAAGACAACAGCAGAAAGCTATGGACCATCTACACCTTCTGCATCTGGTACAACATCTACTTCAACGAATAAACCAATTACTTATATTAATTATAGTTTTTAAGTACTTACACTAATTACAACCTTTAACAGACACCACAAAAAAATTACCCCCAAAAGCCCCCCCTCACATCACCCCAAAATGCCCCCAAAACGCCCCCTTCAAAAGCCAGGGAGAGACGCAGGGAGAGGCCGCGGGCTTTTCCGATATCAAGTGTCCGGCTGTTCGCGTACACCCTGTCTGAGCTGTACGAACATTGCTTCAAAACTCAATGATTATCAAAACCATACAAAAGCAATGTACGCACAGAACAGACAGGGTGTACGCGAACCGTCCGAACACAGATATGGAAAAGTCCGCGGCCTCTCCCTGCGTCTCTCCCGTCCGTCCCCACTACCCTTCCTGATTCATCTGAGCCAACAACCCCGCCTTAATCCGAAACAACTTATCCGAAAGATCCACATAAACCTCATGCGGATTCGTCAATCTCCGCGTCTCATCCCAAAGCGTATCCTGCTCCCTCGCACAATAATCCCGAATCTCCATCACACTCGGCGAACTATAAACACACTCACCCTTCAAGAACACCGGAACCAAAAGCTCCCGCATATTATAAGTGCCCCCCTTAAGCTTCGTCTTCTTCCAGGTCTCCACCGAATCAAAAATCAAAAGATCCTGCGAAATATCAAACGTCTCATCCGCAAGAGAAATCAAATCCGCCCGAATCTTCCCCGTCTCCTTATCATAAATCCGAAAAACAGTCTTATTCCCCGGATTTGTAATCTTCTCCGAATTTTCCGAAAGCTTAATCTTAGGAATAAACTCCCCTTCCTCATCCATCACTGCCGCCAGCTTATACACTCCGCCGAAAGCCGGACAATCGGCCGAAGTAATCATATTCGTACCAACGCCCCAGGAAGTAATAGCCGCATTCTGCCCTTTAAGACTTGTAATCAAATACTCATCCAGATCACTGGAAGCTGAAATCACCGCATCCGGGAACCCGGCCTCATCCAGCATTTTCCGGGCCTTCTTCGACATATAAGCCAAATCCCCGCTGTCCAGCCGAATCCCATAAAAGGTCAGAGGAATCCCCGCCTCACGCATTTCCGTAAACACCCGAATAGCATTGGGAACCCCCGATTTTAACGTATCATACGTATCCGCAAGCAAAATACACGCATCCGGATAAAGCTCCGAATACTTCTTAAAAGCCGTATACTCATCCGGAAAACTCATAATCCAGCTATGTGCATGGGTCCCTTTCACCGGAACATCAAAAAGCTGCCCGGCCAATACATTCGAAGTCCCGATACATCCGCCGATCATCGCGGCCCTGGCCCCATAAATTCCGGCGTCAGGTCCCTGCGCCCGGCGAAGACCGAACTCCATAATGCCGTCCCCTTTCGCCGCATGAACCACACGCACGGTTTTGGTAGCAATCAGACTCTGATGATTGACAATCGTCAAAATAGCCGTTTCCACCAACTGAGCCTCCATAATCGGCGCAATCACCTTCACAAGCGGTTCTCTTGGAAACACAACCGTTCCCTCCGGAATCGCATAAATATCTCCCGAGAATCGGAATTTACTCAGATATTCAAGAAAATCCTCTTCAAAAAGCTTAAGGCTTCTCAGATATTCAATATCCTTTTCATCAAAGGTGAGATTTTTAATATAATCAATTACCTGTTCCAGACCGGCTGCAATTGCAAATCCGTTACCGGAGGGATTCTTCCGGTAAAAAGCGTCAAACACAACCGTTTCATTGGACTGATTTTTAAAATAGCCCTGCATCATTGTCAGCTCATAAAGATCCGTAAGCAGCGTCAGTTTCATTGTACTCATAATATTTTCCACTCCTTGTTCCTGCGCAGCAAGCCTGATATCCTGTCAACTCATTGCGTGAATTTGATTTCAGCAGGCAACAAACCAGGCGGACGCAAGCTGTCTTGTCACATGCCGGGCAATGTCTGTGAATAGTTTAACAATAGCACATTCATGGGAAAATAACAAGTCACTCTTCCATTTTTCAAGAAAATATATTACAATAGTGGGAATGTGAAAAGAGGAAGAAAGCAATGGTTGATTTTTTAGTACATAAATTTGTAAAAGATTACGAAAATACGGAAAATGCCAAAGTGCGCACCAGCTACGGTGTTATGGCAAGCATGGTAGGCATCTTCTGCAATATCCTGCTGTTTGCGGGAAAATTTACCGTAGGATTGGTTTTGCACAGCGTATCCGTACTGGCAGATGCGTTCAACAACCTTTCGGACGCGGCCTCCTCCGTAATCGGCTTCGTGGGTGTCAAGATGGCCAGTAAGCCTGCGGATCAGGATCACCCCTTTGGTCACGGAAGGATTGAATACATTGCGGCGCTGATAGTTTCATTTCTTGTAATAGAGGTGGGGCTAAGCTTTCTGAAAACTGCCGTCGGGAAGATAAGGGAGCCGGAAGAGCTGGCCTTCAGTGCGATTTCCGTCATGGTCCTGCTGGCCTCCATCGGGGTAAAGCTTTGGATGGCGTATTTTAACCGGAAGCTTGGAAAACGGATTCATTCCAGTGTGATGATGGCTACGGCCACGGACGCTATGGGAGATGTGGTAACGACCTCCGCTACGGTGCTGTCGCTTTTGTTCTGCCGTTTTACGGGAATCAATATTGACGGCTTTGTGGGCGTGGCGGTGGCCCTTGTGGTTATGTGGGCCGGTGTGGGAATTGCCAGGGATACATTGGAGCCATTGATAGGTAAGGCTGTGGACCCGGAGCTTTACCGGCAGATTACGGATTTTGTGGAGAGCTATGAGGGGATTCTGGGCAGCCATGATTTGATTGTTCACAATTATGGGCCTACTAGAAGTCTGGCTTCTATTCATGCGGAGGTGCCCAATGATGTAAGTATAGAGATTTCTCATGAGATTATTGATAAAATCGAGCGGGAGGCGGCAAAAAAGCTGGGGATTTTCCTGGTGATTCATATGGACCCGGTTGAGGTAAGGGACGACCGGGTGACGAATGTGCGCATGAAAGTAACGGATGTATTAAAAGAGATTGACGACCGGCTGACCCTGCATGATTTTCGGCTGGTGGACGGTGAGCAGCAGATCAATCTGATTTTTGATGTGGTAGTTCCCTTCGCTTATCAGGGGGCGGAGCTTAAGCAGCTAAAGGAGGATATCTCGGAACGGGTGAGCCTTCTCGATACCAGATATCAGTGTGTGATGACGATGGAGAAAGGGTATGTGGCCCAAGGCTGAAAAGCACATTACGGTTAGCTGCGGAGTGAGGGGCAGTTAGAGATGAGAAAAGTGCTATTTCTAAAAAGGCGAAAAAATTGCGAAAATTTATCAAAAAGTACTTGCTTTTTAGAAAAAGTTATGTTATAGTAATATTCGCTGAAAAACAAAGGGCTATCGCCAAACGGTAAGGCAACGGACTCTGACTCCGTCATTTCAAGGTTCGAATCCTTGTAGCCCTGCTTTCAAAACCCCGGCAGAGATATTTGTCGGGGAATTTTATGCTTTAAAATAGAAAGAAGCGAATATAATCTTAAATATTCTGAAAAAATCCGGTTTATTGTCAAAGTGCAAAAAAATCACCCGCGAAAATTAGTAAATATATATAATTGACATTCCATTTTCCTATGATATAATAATAACATCAGAGGAGAAATTAATAGAACAATAAAATGAGGAATGGTAAATGTGAGGGCGGCAATTGGAGTTGATCTGGGCGGTACAAGTATCAAATATGGTCTTATAACAGAAGAGGGAAAGCTCCTGAAAAAAATATCAAAACCAACGGGCAAAAGCAGGGGTGAGCTGCGGATCCTAAAGGATATTGCGGAAGAAATCGGAAGAATACAAAAAGAATTTACAAAAAAGAAAGGCTTTGTTATAGGAGCAGGCATTGGAATACCGGGGCCGGTTTTAAAAGACGGCTATGTGGAGAACTGTGTGAATCTGAATTTTCAAAATATCAATCCGCAGGAGATCTTAGAAGCAATGCTGGGCAAAATGCCGATTGCAGTAGGGAATGATGCCAATGTGGCCGCACTTGGAGAAATGTGGCAGGGATCCGGAAGGGGATTTGATAGTATACTGATAGTAACCCTTGGAACCGGGGTGGGTGGAGGCGTTGTACAGGAGCGTCAGATTGTATATGGAAGCAGGGGGCTGGCCGGAGAGCTGGGGCATGTAGTCGTCAAGCCGGACGAGAAAGAGCTCTGCAATTGCGGCAAGCGGGGATGCCTGGATCAGATAGCATCCGCAACCGGCATCGTCCGCATGACAGAGCGGATTTTGAGATTTACCTCCGCGCCTTCCGTATTGCGAGACAAACCGCGGCTGGATGCAAAGATGATAGTCCATGCGGCTAAGACGGGTGATGCGCTGGCATATTTGTCGCTGGATTATTGCATGAGCTTTTTGGGAAAATGTCTGGCCGAGGCGGGATGCATCTTAGATCCGCAGGTATTTGTAATAGGCGGCGGTGTTTCACAGGCAGGAAGCTTTTTGACAGATATGATTCAGAGACATTATGAAAATAATTTATCCTTAACAAAGCGCAAAACACCGATTATCCCCGCACAATTGGGAAACGACGCGGGAATATACGGAGCGGCAAAGATGATAATAACGCAGGAAAAAGAAAGAATGGAGAAAGAAAATGCGGTTAGAGGCGAGTCAGGTATTCTATGGAGAAATTCCGGAACCGGAGACAGAAGCAGCAGAGTATCCGGCGGACTTAAATGAACGGACTATGAAAGAACGTCTGGATAAGGTATTAAGAGCAATGCGCGGAGATAATCTGGATTTCCTGTTTATCTATGCCGACAGGGAGCATGGAGGAAATTTTGGGTATTTAACAGGCTTTGAGCCTCGCTTTGAAGAGGCGGTGCTGGTTCTGCATGGAAATGGACAGGCTTATTTTTTACTGGGAAATGAAAATCTGAAAATGGCGCAGTATGCAAGAATTTCGGCAGAAGCCATTCATGTGCCTCATTTTTCGCTGCCCAATCAGCCAATGGACACGGAAAGCACTCTGGAACAGCTCATTCAAAAAGCAGGTATTTCTGAAGGAATGAAGGGGGGAACGGCAGGGTGGAAAATGTTTAACTCCTCTTTGGAGGATAACGAAAAACTGTTTGATATTCCCGGATTTCTGGTTGATGCTTTAAAAAGGGTCATTGGCGAAGCCGGGAAACTGCGGAATAAAACCGCCTTATTTATTCATCCGGATAACGGAGTTCGTATATGTGTCAACGCAAATGAAGCGGCTTTTTACGAGTACGGCGCATCTCAGGCGGCAGCCTGCATAAAAAGAGTACTGGATCATTTGGAGCCGGGAAAGACAGAAATGGAATTGGCCCGTTATTTAAATGCGGACGGACAGCCGCTTTCGGTACAGACCATCTGTGCTTCGGGAAAACGGTTTACGAACGGGGTGATTGCACCAAGGAATAAACGCGTGGAAAGAGGAGAGGCGTTTTCCGCCACAATGGGGCTTCGAGGCGGCCTGACCTGCCGGGCAGGAGTTGTGGCAGGCGGTAAAAATGAATTGCCCGCAGCGCAGGAACAATATCTGGAGAGAGTGGCAAAGCCATACTTTTCAGCGGTTGCGGCATGGTATTCCGCGGTACGCATAGGAGCTTTAGGAGGGGAAATTTATCAGGCAATCGAAAAGAGCGCTCCAAAGCAGATCTACGGATGGTACTTAAATCCGGGACATTTGACAGCAACGGAGGAATGGATTTCCTCACCCTTTTATCCAAATTCCGCAGCCGTGTTAAAAAGCGGGATGATGCTTCAGATGGATATTATTTTCTCGGTTCCGGGATACCCTGGAATCAACGGAGAGGATGGAATTCTGCTGGCAGATCAGGAACTGAGGACACAGATACGGGAACAATACCCCGGGCTTTGGGAGCGTATACAAAAAAGAAGAAATTATATGACAGAGATACTGGGAATTCCGATTTCGGAAGAGGTTCTTCCGCTTTCCGGCCTATGTGGATATTTGAGACCTTACCTGCTGGCCAGAGGCAAGGCTCTGTATTTAAGAAAATCATAAACTTGCAGTTTTCATAACAATGGAGGTGAAATTAGCTATTTGAAACTGTACCCACTTTATAACAATTTTAAGGAGGAAATTAAGAATGAAAAAGATAGCGGCATTGATGTGTATCCTGGCATTAACGGTTCAGTTAACCGCATGCGGTTCTAAAGAAGCGGCAGAAGCGCCTCAGACACCGGAGGTCCAGGAGCCCCGGGAAAACACAGAGACAGAGGATGAAACCGGAGCTTCGGCCGGAGATGTGAAGTTTGCAACCATAATGGTAACAAATAACGACTGGGCAATGAAGCTTGCGGAAGGCGGGGAAGAAGCCTGTGCAAAATATGGTTATGAACATATTGTCATGAACTCCGAAAACGATATTCAGAAGCAGACGGATTTGGTACAAAGCTGTATCAGCCAGGAGGTGACAGGACTTTACATCCAGACCGTAGACAGTCAGGCGATTGCTCCGATTTTGAAAAAGGCGGCGGAAGCAGGAATTTATGTATTTACGATGACAGATATGAAGGAGGCTTTAAGCTCCTATGAAAACTGTTTCTTTGCAGATTACGACCATAAGACGGCCGGTGCAAACTGTGCGGATGCGGTAGCGGAGGCTCTTGGCAAAAAGGGAAAGGTCGGTATCATTGCAGGGCTTGCAGGAGCGGACAATACAACCCAGCGTTCCGCGGGCTTCCGCACACGGATAGAAGAAAATTACAGCGATATTGAGGTTGTAAATGAGATAAACTGCGACTGGGATCGGGCGGTTGCCATGAATGCGGCTGAGGATATTGATTACGGGGAATCCGGATATTGGCGCCTTCTACTGCATGGGCGAGGAAATGGCCTGGGGAGTGCTGGAAGCGGTACAAAACTCGGGAAAGGATATCAAAGTTGTAACCATAGACGCATCCTCGCAGACGGTTCAGATGGTTATGGACGGAGAGATGTATGCCTGCATCGGGTGTCCTCCAAAGGGGTTTTCGGCGCCGGCCGTTGAAATGATGAATCAGTTGCTGTCTGGCGAAAGTCAGGAGCAGATTTATCCTGTGGAGCCCACTTATATAACAAAGGAAAATGCTTCTTTCGATTTGGCAGATTATTAAAATGCAGGGGAGACAGGGGAGGGGATGAAGGTTCATCCTCTCCTTCTTCTAAAGGTACGGAGGCGTATATGGGAGACTTTATATTAGAGGTAAGGGATGTGTCAAAAATTTTTCCGGGAGTAAGGGCATTGGATCAGGTATCACTCAGGATAAGGAAAGGAGAAATCCATGCCTTAGTGGGAGAAAACGGAGCGGGAAAATCCACGTTAATGAAAATACTGAACGGAAATTACAAAAAGGATGCGGGAAGCATTTATATAGATGGAAAGGAAGCGGAAATCCGCTGCCCGGATGATGCAAGAAGATTCGGTATCAGCATTATATTTCAGGAATTAAACCTGGTGCCTCACTTATCCGTTGCGGAGAATATTTTTATGGGGCGCCTGCGGCGTGAGGGGAAAAAACTGATTGATTGGAAGCAGGTATATCAAAGAGCAGGCGCCCTTATGGAGCGGATAGGGTATCCGATTGATACGCGGACCGCTGTAGAAAAATTAAGTGTGGCGCAGAAACAGATGGTTGAGATAGCAAAGGCAATTTCTTATTCCAATACAAAGCTTATTTTAATGGACGAGCCCTCCGCCACATTGACAAACCGGGAATGTGAGAAGCTGTTCGAGGTGATTCGGAGCTTAAAGGAACAGGGAATTTCCGTCATTTATATCTCTCATAAGCTGGAGGAAATAGCGGAACTGTGTGAATGGGTCACAATCCTGCGGGACGGAAAAATCATAGATACCGGAGCCGTTTCAGATTTTACAAAGGATGATATGATTTCCAAAATGATAGGCAGGGAGATCTCGGATAAATTTCCTGCAAGGAGTTCAAAGCCGGGGGATAAAGAGATATTAAGGGTAGAAGGACTTTCAAGACATGGGGTGATTTCCGATATTTCTTTTTCTCTTCGGGAAGGAGAGGTGTTGGGCTTTGCCGGTCTGGTGGGGGCAGGAAGAACGGAAATTGCAAGGGCAGTAATCGGAATGGATTATACGGATATGGGGGAAATCTACGTAGAGGGAAAACGGGCGCGGATTCGCAGTCCCAAGGATGCATTGAGATCCGGAATTGCCTATTTAAGCGAGGACAGGAAACAGGAGGGACTGGTGTTAAAGGCGCCGGTTAAATGGAATATCAGCATGGCAAATATGAGCCGTATTCTGTCCGTAGGTATGGTAAACGAAAAGAAGGATGAAGCAATCGCAGATGAAATGATTGATAAAATTCTGATAAAGACACCCTCCCGGGAACAGTATGCAATGAATTTGAGCGGAGGAAACCAGCAGAAAATCGTGGTTGCAAAATGGCTGAATACGGATGCAAAAATATTTATTTTTGATGAGCCTACAAGAGGAATTGATGTTGGAGCGAAATATGAGATTTATGTACTCATCAATGAGCTCGTCCAAGAAGGAAAAAGTGTGATTCTGATTTCTTCGGAGCTGCCGGAGGTTCTGGAAATGTGTGATCGGGTTCTTGTTATCAACAAAGGAAAGCTGGCAGCGGAATTGACAGGTGAGAATATGAATGCCCAATCCGTGATGGGGTATGCAATATAAAGGGGGAGGGAAAGAATCTTATGGAGAAAAAAGTGATGCAAGGATTATCCGGGAAAAGGCTTAGAGCTGCGGGACAGCTTGTGATCGAGAATTTAAACTGGGTTCTTTTGGCCTTCCTGATATTGTTCGGGATGATATTTACGGAAAATTTTTTTACATGGAGCAATATTTCAAATGTTTTAAGGCAGGTGAGCATCAACGGTGTTTTGGCAGCAGGCTTTACAATTGTTATTTTGGCGGATGGCTTTGATTTATCTATTGGCTCCATTATATCCATATGCGCGGTGGCTGCGGTTGGGATTTTGAATTCCACGCGTAGTCCGGCCTTGGCCGTTGTGATATCCCTTGCAATCGGTCTTGGATTCGGCATTTTTAATGGGGTTCTGATACGCCTTATCAAAGGAAATAACAGCGATTCGTTTTTGATTACACTGGGGACTATGCTGATTGCTTCCAGCTGTGCCTACACCTATAGCGGCGGGTTTAATATTTATTGCGATAATACGCTGACGGCATACCGCCATATCGGAAAAGGCTCTGCGGCAGGTATCCCTGTTCTTGTACTTATTATGTTTTTTGTTATGGCAGTCTTTGAATTGATACTGCAGAAAACCGCATTGGGAAGGAAGCTGAAGCTGAGCGGCAGCAACCGGACAGCCGTTTATATGTCAGGAATCAACGCCCATGGAATTAAACTGTTTTCCTTTGCCATGACCGGATTGTGTGCGGGGATTGCGGCAATTATGCTGACGGCACGAACAGGGGTGGCATCTCCTTCCACGGGATACGGCTATGAAGTAGATGCGGCTACGGCGGCTATCATCGGAGGAAACCGGGAGGGAAGTATACGCGGAAATATTTTAAAAACCCTGACAGGCGTGCTTATTTTAGGCTTGATAACAAATATTATGAACATAATGAACATCAGTACGGTGATACAGACAATAGCAAAGGGAATTATTTTGCTGCTGACACTCTATACAAACCGTCTGAAAAAGGGTTAGGAGGATGCCGGATATGACAATCGCGAAAAAGATATTTGATGAGTACAGAATTTGGTTAATAAGCTTACTGGCATTTATCATTGTTCCGTTTATTAAGCCGGCATTTATCTCAGCAAATAACATAGAGGGAATTCTGATGTCCATGGTTACTTACGGAGTGATTGCCCTGGGGCTTGCAATGACATTGATTACGGGGGAAATCAATATTTCGATTGGGGCCGTAATGGCCTTTTCCAGCGTGGCTTTTGCGGAAGCGATGAAGACCCTTCCGATAGGGATTGCCATGATGATTGCACTTGCAGGGGCGGCGCTGTTCGGTCTTATTGACGGTTATTTTGTGGCCTATAAAAAGCTTCCGGCTTTTATGGTATCGGTAGCCGTTATGGTATCTGTCAGAGGGATTGCCCTTGCTGTTTCGGGAGAAGCGCCGGTAGGAATTACATCAGAGCTGATTGAAAGACTCGGAGAAATGAGCCTTGGACCCGTACCTGTTTTGTTTCTGTTCCTTTTATTCTGCGTATTTGTTCTGGAAATATTTTTGAAAAGGACACAGACAGGGAGAAATATGTATGCGGTGGGAGGGGCGCCGGAGGTTGCTGCGGCCTATGGACTTAATGTGGAAAAGTATAAATGCCTCTCTTTGACTTTTTGCTCCTTTATGGCAGGTGTGGGAGGAATTCTGCTGGCGATCCGCATGTGTTCGGGCTCTCCTTCGGTAGGAGAGGACGCAATGCCGTCCGTGCTGCCTATGATAGTGATCGGAGGGACCTCGATCTCAGGAGGCAAGGGAGGAATGATTAAGACCTTATCCGGAATCCTTCTTATGAATCTGATATTTAATATTATGAGCATGTTCAACATTTATGTGAATATACAAAATCTGATAAAAGGCGGAATACTGTTGGTGATAGTAGTTGCTGACAAATACATTGAGAATAAAGATAAAAAAATTTAGCTGCAGGGGAGGCGGAAATATGAAGTTTTTAATTGCCGGATTTTATCATGAATCCAATACATTCAGTCCGATTTTAACTAAAAAAGAGGATTTCATTGAGGTGGAAGGAGAGGAGCTGCTGGACTATTTTCCGGGTGCGGTCCATGCATTCCGGGCGGCCGGGGCCGAAGTAGTTCCCTGTACCTTTGCCGGATGGATGTCCTCCGGAGTTATTGAGGAAGAGGCTTACCGATATTATGTGGATAAGATTGTTGCACAGATCAGGGAGCAGAAAAATATCAGCGGAATCTGGCTTCAGCTGCATGGAGCAATCTATGCGGAGAATATTGGCTGCGGAGAATTGTTTATGCTGCGGAAGATCCGCAAGGCGGTGGGATATGAGATTCCCATTGCGATTGGTATGGATCCCCATGGCAATCTTTCGCCGGATATTACAAAATATGCGAACATTTTGCGTGCATACCATACGGCGCCCCATGAGGATCAGCAGGATACCTATCGTATAACGGCAGAGGCTCTGATTGATTTTGCTCTTAGGGGAGTTAAAATTACGCCGGCTTTTGTACGGCTTCCGATGCTGCTGTGCGGAGATACGGCGCTTACCAGGGATGAACCCCTGCGTTCCGTTATTGCGCGGTTTAAGAAGATGGAAGCGGAAGGTGAGGCGGCATGTGCATCCTTTTTTATTTCCATGCATTCGGCAAACACCGAAAATACTTACCCGGCTGTTGTGATCGTGCCAAGAAAACCGGAGGATTATCACAGGGCGATGGCTCGGGCGCGGGAAATAGCGGAAGAAATCTATGAGAGACGTCACGAATTCCGGTTTGAGGGCGATTTGGTTAAGCCGCAGGAGGCCGTTGATATGGCATGTGACAGTGAAGCATATCCGGTTGTGATTTCCGATTCGGGTGACAATACAACGGCGGGCGCAACGGGGATGAATACATATTTTCTGAAGCTGTTTTTGGATAAGGGAGATTTTCATGGAAAAAAGGTTTTAATTTCTACAATTTATGATAAGAGGGCTTATATGCTTTTGAAGGATAGGGAGGTGGGGAGCGACTTTGATATTATGCTGGGAGCGGGAGTGGATGAATGGTCTCAGCCTGTTCCAATCAGAGGAACAATTAAGGCAAAGGGGGCTACACTGGTTTATCATCCGATGCGCTCCGGATTAAGAACCTTTGCCGGCGGCCTGATTACGGTGAGCATCGGGGATCTGGATATTACGATCAGTGAGGTTGCGGATTCCTTTACGGACATGGAACAGTGTGAGGTGGGAAATTTTAAGGCGGAGGATTATGATATTATTGTTGTAAAACAGGCGTATCAGTTTCCGGATTTGGTAAAATTCGCAAAGAAGCAGATCATAGCCCTGACACCCGGAGCGACCTACCAGGATCTGGCGGCTATCAGAGAGCAGTATACCAAGCTGCCGTGGACCTTATGGCCGTTTCAGGGGAATGATAAATAAAGAGCTCGGAAATTCCCATGTTCTTCAAATGCCTTAGAATTGGTTTGTGTATCAATTGGTAATGTGTTAAAATGTTATCAGGAAAAACATGGAAAGGGTGAAGAATTTGCAGAAACGCAGAGCTCAGAATCAGAGTAATATGAAAACCAATAATTGCAAACTGGTTTTAAATATGATTCGTGATAACCTGAAGGCTGATATCTCCAGAGCGGATATTGCAAAAAGCACAGGAATGAGCGCCACCAGCATTACCAGAATTACGGATTTTTTAATGGAATCCGGACTGATCAGACAGGCGGAAACGATCACCAATGGTACGGTAGGAAGAAACGGAATCCGTCTGCAGGTTGTGGCAGATGCAGTCATGACGCTTGGAATTTCCATCGACTCGGATTATATTGATCTTTGCATCCTGAATTTTGCGGATCAATTTATCGGCAATAAAAAAATAAAATTGAGTGCATGCGGATATCAGGCGGAAGAAATCCTGGAGATTGCCTATAAGGGATTTCAGGAGCTGTGTAAGGAAATGGATTTTAATCCTCAGGATATCAGCGTGGTGGGAATCTCATGTATCGGTAATATTGATTACCAGACAGGAACCGTTTTTTTTGCTCCGCAGTTTCAATGGCATAAGGTGGAACTGGGCGAGATGGCAAGGAAAAAATTCGGCCTTCCGGTATTCGTGGAAAATGATATGAAATCTTCTTTGATAGGACTTTCTCACAGAAGGCAGGATATCCGCTATGAGGATGTAACCTATCTGTCCATAGGAACCGGAGTGGGCGCCGCAGTCATGTACGGGGGTAATATTGTACGCGGTAGCGATAATGCGGCGGGAGAGGTCGGACATATCATTTTGGAGTCAAGCGGAAGACTGTGCGACTGCGGGTGTACCGGCTGTGTTCAGACTTATTTGACAAAAAATAACTGGCTGGAGCAGTCCAGGGAGCAGGGACATGAGTTCTGCGATGTGGCTGAGATCTATCAGTCATACAGGCGGGAGGAGCAATGGGCTATGTTGTTTGTGGAAAAACAGGCGGAATATTTGGCAACGCTGCTTCGAAACCTGGTTTATATGTATAATACACGGCATATTCTTGTAGGCGGCGTGATCTTATCCGACTTTCCGGAACTGTATGAAGTTACGGAAAAAAAGATAGCAGGACTTCTGCATGAGAATCTGTGGAGAGGATTAAAACTGGAACGTGTGGCAGAGAGGGACAACAGCAGAGCGGGGGCGGCTTTTGCGGCGCAGGAGAATTATATGGAGCAGATGCTCTATATCGGATAAAGAATAGGGATATGCTGGGAACTATGTATCTGTTTAAATGACTAAATGTAATACAGGGTATGTTATCGGATTCGGACAAACTCAAATTATACGGGGCTTTCGTATAGTTTGAGTTTTCTTTTTGCCAAATTGATATAAAAAGAAAAATAGAAATGACAATCTTGTTGGAAATATCAGCGCAAGGCAGCTTTGGCAACCTTCAGCAGTTTTGATTGGCTGAACGGATTTATTTTGTGCCGTCAGATCCGTTTTCCTGGTCATTTACCAAAATCTATGTTACAATACCCCTCAGAGGTGAAAATCAAAATGTATTCTTTCAACAGCAAAGTCCGCTACAGCGAAGTGGGCGAGGATAAAAAGCTATCTTTAAACGGAATTATCAACTACTTTCAAGACTGCAGCACCTTCCAGTCCGAGGAGCTTCAGGTAGGAGTCGGCGTACTGGAAAAGCTGCATCGTGTCTGGGTGCTTTCCTCCTGGCAGATCGTAGTGGAGCGCTACCCGGATCTGTGCGAGAAGATCACAATCTCCACCTGGCCGTATTACTTCCAAAGCTTCTGCGGCTACCGTAATTTTGTCATGAAGGATCAAAAAGGACAGATGCTTGCCTATGCCAATACACTCTGGAGCTTCCTGGACACAGATACGGGCCGCCCGGTACGGGTGCCGGAGGAGATTGAAAAGGTCTACATCCTGGAGGAAAAACTGGACATGAACTACGCCTCCAGAAAGGTGCCCATGCCAAAAGAAGGAGAGCAGAAGGAACCTTTCCCCGTGCAGAAGCATCATCTGGACACCAACCATCACGTCAACAACGGCCAGTACATCCAGATGGCCCGGGAATATATTCCGGAGGACTTCCCCATCCGGCAGATGCGTGCCGAATATAAGAAATCAGCCCTCCTGGGAGATATGATTTACCCGGTAGTGCAAAAAGAAGATAACCGCTACATGACGGCGCTCTGCGACGAGCTTGGACGCCCGTATGCGGTAGTAGAGCTTTCGTAAACCCTTATAAGATTTTCAGCATAAAACATAAAAAATACAGCATCCGAACATTTGCGGACAAGCTGATTCCTGCGGAATATCTGATTGCTGTGGAGTATTGAACTTGCAGGTACAGCTTTAAGCAGTGGAAACGGAACTGAAAAAGCACTCTCGGAAACAAAAACGGAGGACAACGGCACATGATTTTACTTGGAAAAAAGCAGAAACTAATCATAGTAAAGAAAGTAGATTTCGGCGTATATCTGTCCGAAAAGGAAGGCTCGGAGGAAAAGGTTCTGCTTCCGAAAAAACAGGTGCCGGACGGCGCAAAGCCAGGGGACAGCCTGGAGGTATTTGTCTATAAGGATTCCAAGGATCGGCTGATATCCACCACCCAGGATCCGAAACTGGAGCTGGGCGGCATAGCCGTTCTTAAAGTAACGGCAGTAACCAAGATCGGCGCCTTCCTGGATTGGGGACTGGAAAAGGAGCTTCTTCTTCCCTTCCGTGAGCAGACCCGCCGTGTAAGCACAGGAGAAGAGGTGCTCATTGCGCTGTACGAGGACAAGAGCAGCCGTCTATGCGCCACTATGAACGTATACAAATACCTGGACACAGACGCTCCCTACAAAGCAGAGGACCGAGTAACGGGCACAATCTATGAAATCAGCCGTGAATTTGGCGCCTTCGTAGCCGTGGACAACCGCTATTCCGCGCTCATTCCCAAAAAGGAATTTCATGAAAACGGCAGAATCGGTGATCAGGTGGAGGCCCGGGTTACATCGGTGAAGGAAGACGGAAAGCTGAACCTAAGCATCCGTGAGAAGGCATATCTCCAGATGGACGAGGATGCGGAATACGTACTCCGGGTACTGGACGAGTACGACGGCGTTCTCCCCTTCAACGACAAGGTATCGCCGGAAATCATAGAACGGGAGCTGCACCTTAGTAAAAATGCATTCAAACGGGCAGTAGGCCGCTTGCTGAAGGAAGGCAAAATAGAGATAACCGAGAAACGCATACTCCGAAAATGATGAAAATTTAACAAATTTAGAAAAAATGGAAAAAAGTGCTTTCCAAAGTGCTGATCAGCAGTTATAATAGGGGAGAAGAAAGGAGTGAAAAAAAGATGAAAGTTCAAAACATTTCTAACATCGAGAAATTCTTTGAGGTAGTAGACAGCTGCCAGGGTAAGGTTGAGCTGGTAACAGGTGAAGGCGACAGACTGAATCTGAAGTCCAAACTTTCTCAGTACGTGTCTATGGCGAACATCTTTTCCAACGGTGAGATTCCGGAGCTTGAGATTATCGCATACGAGAAGGAAGATATCGACAAATTAGTTTCATTCATGATCAATGGTTAGATAAAACGCGGTAATGGTTCCCGGTGAGGAACAATTGCCGCGTTTTTCATATCGCCGGTATGCACCGCCTTCTACAGATTTTTCTTCTTATACACAAAGTAAAGCCCAATCCCCGTAAGTACAACCAAATAAGCAAGCAATACCAATATCCCCAGAAGATTAACAGGCTCCTTTGCCGCAATGCCCCGGACCATCCGGCTTGTCTGAGAAAGAGGCAGAGCCGCAATCAATTCCCGCGGGCCGTGGGGAATCCGATCCGTGGAAAAAAAGGTATTGCACAGATAAGCCATCGGCATAATAAAGTAATTGGAAAACCGCGGCACATCCGCATGATTTCGGGCAAGGAAGGAAACCACGATACCAAGAGCGGAAAAAACAGCGCCGTTTAAAAATAGAATCAGTATGGATATTCCGTTAAAAACAAGTCCCGTCTCAATGGGCCAGACGAGAAGCAGAATAATCGCGCCCGCATAGAGTCCCCGAAAGGCGCCGGCCAGAATCTGTCCGGCAATAAACTGCCAGAGGGGAGTGGGTGAGATAATCACCTGATCAAAGGCTTTCTCATAGAGACGCTGCACATTCAGATTCTGCGCAATGGCGTTGAAGCTTCCGTTCATAGTGGTAAGAGCCACCACTCCCGGAATCAGAAAGTTCAGATAGGGCATACCATTCATGGTAGTCCGTATACCCCAGCCGAATACAATAAGGTACATCAGCGGCGCAATCAATGCCGCCATAGTAATACGTGAGAAGTCTCGTACAAATTCTCTCCATTTTTCCCATAAAATCGTAATAATTCCCATAATATACTCCATATACGGCGAAGAATAAACCATATCAAGACAAACGTTTCCCTACCTGCTCCACAAAAACATCCTCCAGGGTAGTATCCCGCAGCGTACACTGGCCGGTCAGATCGCTCAGGCAGGCAATCGCCTCGGAACGCTCGTGGAAATAACGGCTGTGGATACCGTCGTCAAGCAGTTCATCTACCGCATAAGCTCCGAGATTTTCGATAAGCTGCCCTGGGGTGTCGATTTCATTTAACCTTCCCCCATTCATCAAAGCCACCCGTCCGCAGAGGGATTGAGCTTCTTCAATATAATGAGTGGTCAGAAGAATTGTCAGACCTTTTTCATTGAGCTGCCGCAGAAGGCTCCACATCTGCCGCCGTGAAATAGCGTCCATGCCGGCGGTAGGTTCATCCAGGAGCAAAATCTCCGGCTCCGTCAAAAGCGCCCGGCAGACCATAAGCTTGCGCTTCATTCCCCCGGAAAGCTTGCGGATCGTTTTCCTTCGGTGCTCCGATAAGCCCGCAAAGGCAAACAATTCTTCCGTTCGCGCCCGAATCTGTTTAACCGGCATAAAATACAGCCGTCCCTGGTATTCCATAATTTCGTCCATATCCATATCCTGACGCATGGAATATTCCTGGGTAATGACACTCACCTTCCGTTTCAGATCCTGCCGCTTCCGGGTCAAAAGCTCGCCGTCAATGCGGATTTCCCCGGAGGTAGGAAGAAGCAGAGTGGAAAGCATACCAATGGTAGTTGTCTTGCCGGCTCCGTTCGGACCCAGAAGGCCGAAAAATTCCCCTGTTTCAATCCGCAGGCTGATGGAATCCACGGCAGTAAAATGTTCAAACTGCTTAGTGAGATTGTGAAGCTCAATCATGTCTGCCTCCCGGCTCTTTTGCGATAATGAGAGAGTAGTATCCGGCATCATCGGGGATCTCCTCGGCGCTTCGGTAAATATGCTCATTTTCCATGCCGCAGTTTTCCACCATAATGACGTCGCGTCCGCTGGACTTTAAGATTTCCTTTACCTGGTGCATTTTCCGTCCTGATTTCATCAAAACGTAATTTCCCGGAAGAGACAGATCGCTGTTCAGCTTGTGAACGGCGGGAAGAATGTGAAGCTGCTCGTCCCATTCCACCAGAGGCGTACGGCTCCGGGCCGCAGCAGCGCAGAAGGAAGTAATGCCGCTGATAAGCTCGGCCTGATAGCCCCGGGCCAGAATCCGCTTCTGTACATAGAGATAGGTAGAGTAGATAGTGGGATCGCCCAAAGTGAGGAAAACCACATTTTGCCCCTGCTTTAGATAAACCTCAATAGCGTCAGCCGCTTTTTCATGATTGCGGTGCATTTCCTCCCTGTCGTGGGTCATAGGCATGTCCACGGAGAGAAGTGTTTTCCCGGCCAGCTCCGGTACGGCTTGTACGGCAATCTGGTAGGCTACGGTTTCCTTTGCCGCAGGTCCGGGGAGGGCAATAATTTCATTTTCTTTTATCAGGCGCACAGCCTTCAAGGTCATAAGCTCCGGATCTCCGGGTCCTACGCCTGCTCCATATAAAATTCCGGTCATAATATGATGCATCTCCTATTCCAGTTCCGTAATATCCCTCCCAGTACACCTGTATAAAATCAATTTCCAACCGCAAAAAGAAGCGTTTGAAAATTGATTTGTGCACTGTGAGGGATATTACTGTTTTCCAGTTCCGTAATACCTCTCCCAGTACACCTGTATGAAATCTGCACTGTGAGCGATAATACTGTTTTCGTTTATACAGCAGTCTGCCAAGCACAGGGGGATGGACCCGCTTTAGATCACTAAGCCAGATAATTGAAAGCGAATCTATGTATCGGCAGACTAAGGTTGCACCTGTGCAGGTACACGTGCTTTATTATAAGTGCCAGAAAAATATTTTTCAACAGCAATTCGCATATTATTGCATTTTCATAAGAGATATGCTATATTACACTCGTAGCTTCGCAGGAAGCGATCCGTAGGTGTCGCACCGTTTCGGCGGTGCGGTGAAAAGGGAAACAGGTGAAAAACCTGTGCGAACTCGTCACTGTAAATAGGGAGCAGAATGTCATTATGCCACTGAGCGATTGGGAAGGCGGCATTTGTGTGAGGATCTATGAGCCAGGAGACCTGCCTATAGGAAGTTTCGGGAATATTCCACTCCCGAGGCCACGAGTAATTGGTCGCAGATGAAGGAAAAACAGAACATCATTGCGTCCTCTTACTGATGCCTGTCCATAAGTGGAAGGCATTTTTTGTTGCTTCTCTCAGAGATAAGCGACCGCAAAACATCAAATGCGGATGGCCTGCGACATCCCCCAAATGTATTTGCTCATATAGTGCGCAGAAATATTCACGAATGCAGCGGACTTGCAGACTATGGCCGAACTATTTTTCCGCACATAATACCGGCAGATACACAATCAGAAAAGGAGGATAAAATGAGAAGAAAAGTATCAACAATGCTGGCAGTCTTGCTGGCGTCAGCCCTTGCCATCAGTGGATGCGCAAAGAAAGAAGCAGCGCCTGCCGCAGAGCCGGCCCCGGCAGAACAGGAAGCGGAACCGGCGGAAACAGCCGATCCGGAAGAAGCGGCACAGCCGGAGGAAAGCACACCAAAGCAGATCGAAAATGCCGCAATCCTGGTAGTAAGCTTCGGCACCAGCTACAACGACAGCCGTGACATCACCATCGGCGCCGTGGAGGAAGCCATAGCCAAGGCATTTCCTGAGTATGAGGTGCGCCGGGCATTCACGGCACAGATCATCATAGACAAGCTGGCAGAGCGCGATAATCTGGAGATAGACAATGTAACCAAAGCCCTTGACAGAGCGGTAGCGGACGGAATCAAAACCCTGATTGTACAGCCCACCCATCTGATGGACGGCCTGGAGTATGGAGATCTGGTAAAAGAACTTGAAGATTACGAAAGTGATTTTGACAAAATAGTACTTGGAGATCCGCTGCTCACCAGTGACGCCGATTACGAAGCGGTAATAAGCGCCGTCACAAACGCCACAAAAGAGTACGCCCAAAACGAAGAAACAGCAATCATATTCATGGGACATGGAACAGAAGCCCAGTCCAACCAGATCTACGGCACCATGCAGGAAAAGCTTACGGAAGCCGGATTTGACAACTACTACATCGGAACCGTTGAGGCAGCTCCAACCTTAGAGGACGTCATGGCCGCTCTAAAGGAAAAGGGAACCTACAAAAAAGTAATTCTGGAGCCATTAATGGTAGTATCCGGCGATCACGCCAACAACGACATGGCCGGCGACGAGGAAGATTCCTGGAAAACCATTCTCACAGAAGCAGGCTACGAAGTAGAATGTGTGCTCAAGGGGCTGGGAGAGCTTCCTGAAATACAGCAGGTGTATGTAAGCCATACACAGGCAGCCATCGACAGCATGAACTAAGACATAAAAAACGGGGGGACAATTCAAAAACTCAAAACACTGTTTTATAATAAGTAAAAAATAAAACAAGCAAAATCAAAAAAGATGGGAACAGGAAAATGAGACGGATAGCATATACATTAGCAGGAATCATAGGCGCAGGAATTTTCTGGATATCAGGAATAACCGGTCTGGCAAAAGAAGAAGAGGAGCACGAGATCTCCTACGATCAGGTAGCCTCCGAAAGCGAACGGGCCGGTTCCGCAGAGGTAGGCATTGAGGGAATGACGCCAATCTACGGAACAGACATCACAGACGGCGTCTACGAGGTAACAGTAGAATCCAGCTCCCCCATGTTTCCCATAGAAAAGGCCCTGTTAACAGTTGAGAACGGCAGCATGACAGCCGTTCTCACGATGGGCGGCCAGGGATACCTGAAGGTATATCCCGGCACCGGCACGCAGGCAGCATCCAGCGACCCTTCCCAGTACATAGACTTCCAGGTAAACGAAGAAGGAAAACATACCTTCACAATACCCGTAGAAGCCCTGGACCAGCCCATAGCCTGCGCCGCATTCAGCAAAAACCGGGAAAAATGGTATGATCGTTTCCTGCTTTTCGAGGCGGAAAGCCTGCCAAAAGAAGCCGTCCTAGTGGACCTTCCCGATTACGAGGCATTAAAGCAGGCAGCCAAAGAAAAGCGGATAGCAGCCCTTCGGGAAGAATCAGAGCAAAAAGCGGCAGAGGAAGCAAAAGCAGCAGACAATTCCGACACAGCAGAAAAACCGGAAACCGCAGGCGCGCAGGAAACCGCGAACGATCCAAGCGGCACATCTGCCCAGCCCGCCTTCATTGAAATGGAAGACGGAGAATACGCCATAGAAGTAGAAGTAAAGGGCGGAACCGGAAGAACCACCATAAGCTCCCCCGCCGGTCTTCTCGTAAGAGACGGCCAGGCATATGCCCGAATCGAATGGAGCAGCACCAGCTACGACTACATGCTGGTAGGAGGAAAAAAATACCTCCCACTCAACGAGGAAGGCTACTCCACCTTCGAAATACCCATCACCATCTTCAACGAACCAATGGAAGTCATAGCAGACACCACAGCCATGAGCACCCCCCACGAGATCACATATCAGCTCATCTTCCACGGCGACGCCATCATGTCAAAAAACCAGACCCCCCAGGCAGCAGCCAGGCGCGTCGTATACATGGTATTTGCCATAATGCTCGTATGTGCCCTGGTATCCTATCTGAACAAAAGAAAACGAAGAAGCTGACCGGCAACACACCAACACCCCAATCAAAAAGGATATAAAAAAATGAAAAAAAGTATCCCCTGCTATTTCCTCACCGCCCTACTAACCATCCTCCTCATAACCTCATTTACATCCTGCAAACTCAAGCAAAGCAAAGAAACATCAAACAATAACAAAGAAATCAGCACCGATCTGACTTGGCAAAGCAATATGGAGCTGCGCTACGCCAGCGAGTTTAGCATAGATTATTACAACGACGGCTACCGCCTCATCACCATCGCTCAGGACGGCCGTTACCTGATAGTTCCCGAACAAAAAGACGTACCAACCGACTTAAGCAGCGACATCACAGTACTGCAGCAGCCAGTACGGCAGATCTACCTGGTAGCATCAGCCGCAATGGATATGTTTGTATCACTGGACGCCCTGGACACAGTAAGATTCTCCGGTCTAAAGGCAGATTCCTGGTACATAGACGAAGCCAGAGAAGCCATGCAGCAGGGCGACATCCTCCACGCCGGCAGCTACGGAGCGCCCGACTACGAGCAGATACTTGCCCAGGGCTGCGGTCTGGCAATCGAAAACACCATGATCTATCACACCCCGGAAGTCAAAGAACAGTTAGAAAAGCTTGGCATCCCCGTCCTGGTAGACTATTCCAGTTACGAAAAACATCCCCTGGGCAGAACGGAATGGGTGCGCCTGTACGGAATCCTCACAGGAAAAGAAGCGGAGGCAGAGGCCGCTTTTGCAGCGGAAGCAGAAGCCTTCGAGTCCGTAGAACAGCAAGAAAAGACAGAAAGCACAGAAAGCACCGTAGCTTTCTTCTACATCACAGCCAACGGAGAAGTCAACGTGCGCCGTTCCTCCGACTACCTGCCCAAAATGATAGAAATGGCCGGGGGCAGCTACGTATTTGACAAGATAGGAGACGAGGAAGAGACCGCCTCCTCCAACGTAACAATGCAGATGGAAGAATTTTACGCAGCAGCCAAGGATGCGGATTACATCATCTACAACAGTACCACCACAGAAGAATTAAACTCCATAGAGGATTTGCTTGCCAAAAGCAGCCTCCTGGAGAAATTCAAGGCCGTGGAGGAGGGAAAGGTCTACTGTACCACCAAAAATCTGTATCAATCCTCCATGAAGCTGGGAACCATTATTTCCGATATGCATAAAATGCTC
The DNA here is from genome assembly GCA_910576325.1 of Clostridia bacterium. GTDB lineage: Bacteria > Bacillota > Clostridia > Lachnospirales > Lachnospiraceae > Laedolimicola. Next base: position 39,551 of record CAJTIM010000014.1, on the reverse strand, counting down.
ACAGGCGAGGACAACATGACTTACCTGTACCAACTGGAGTAAACCATGAAAAATAAACGATATATGCTTTCCTATTTCATACTGGCAAGCCTGGTACTTCTTTTTCTTGTCCTGAATCTGTGTGCAGGAAGCGTAGCGGTGCCCTTACGGGAGATCCCAGGCATCCTTCTGGGCAGGGAAGCAGATGAAGTCTTTCAGGATATCATAATGACCATACGCTTTCCCCGCGCTCTGGCGGCAGCCATCCTTGGGGGCGGCCTGGCTCTGTCCGGCTATCTGCTCCAGACCTTTTTCCACAATCCAATCGCCGGACCCTTTACACTGGGAATTTCCTCCGGGGCAAAGCTGGTAGTAGCCCTGGTGATGGTATTTGCCCTGGGAAGGTCCATACATGTAAGCGCTCTTCTGATGATTGCAGCCGCATTTGCTGGGGCTATGATATCTATGGGCTTCGTACTTCTGATGTCCCGGGTTATGGATAATATGTCCATGCTGATTGTAAGCGGTGTAATGATCGGTTACATCTGCTCGGCCGTAACGGACTTTATTGTGACCTTTGCGGACGACTCCAACATTGTAAATCTGCATAACTGGTCCAAGGGAAGCTTTTCCGGCATTACCTGGGAAAATGTAGCTTTGATGGCGGCAGTGATCTTTCTGACCTCTTTTTTTGTGTTTTTAATGTCAAAGCCCATCAGCGCCTATCAGATGGGAGAGGCTTACGCAAAAAATATGGGGGTGAACATTCAGCTGTTCCGCACGCTTCTGGTGCTGTTATCCAGTGTGCTGTCCGCCTGCGTAACGGCATTTGCCGGTCCGGTATCCTTTGTGGGGATTGCGGTGCCCCATCTGGTCAAAAGCCTTTTGAGAACCACCAAGCCCCTGCTTATGATTCCCGGATGCTTTCTGGGAGGAGCGGTATTCTGCCTGCTGTGCGATCTTCTGGCAAGGGTACTGCTGGCGCCTACGGAGCTTAGCATCAGCACGGTAACGGCCGTATTCGGAGCGCCCATTGTGATTTTGATTATGGTTCGCAAAAAGAAGGAGAAAGCGGGATGAAGCCTATGAAGGAGTTCTATTTTTATACGGAAGGACTGACCGTGGGCTATCACGGAGTTCCGCTGATCAAAAATATAGAAATTCGGCTGAAAAAGGGAGAGATTCTCACACTTATCGGGCCGAACGGAGCGGGAAAAACAACTATTTTAAAGAGCATCATTCGCCAGCTTGCGCCTCTCGGCGGCGTGACCTGGCTTGATGGAGAAGAGATAGAGAAGCTTTCCGGAAATGCGTTTTCTAAAAAGGTTTCCGTAGTGCTGACAGATCGGGTGCGCCCGGAGCTGATGACCTGTGAGGATGTGGTGGCTACGGGACGTTATCCCTATACAGGGCGGTTTGGTCTGCTTTCCGGGGAGGATTGGGATCTGGTATGGGAGGCTATGGATTTGGTTCATGTGGGGGAGCTTCGGGAGCGCGATTTTACGAAGATCAGCGACGGACAGAAGCAGCGGGTGATGTTAGCCCGTGCTATCTGCCAGGAGCCGGATATTATAGTGCTCGATGAGCCTACCTCCTTTCTGGATATCCGGTATAAGCTGGAATTTTTGTCCATTCTTCAAAGGATGTCCAGAAGCAGGAACCTGTCGGTGATTATGTCGCTTCATGAATTGGAATTAGCCGGGCGGATTTCGGATAAGCTGCTTTGCGTCAAGGGGGATAAGGTGGACCGGTTCGGCACGCCGGAGGAGGTGTTTACGCCGGGGTATATTTCCGAATTGTACGGAATGACGGCCGGGAGCTACGATGAGGCCACAGGAAATCTGGAGCTTGAGGCGGTGAAGAAAGATCCGGAGATCTTTGTGATTGCCGGAAACGGAACGGGAACAGCCCTATTTCGGAAGCTGCAGCGGGAGGGGATTTCCTTTGCGGCGGGGATTCTGTGGGAGAATGATTTGGATTGTCCGGCTGCGTCTGCGCTGGCTTTTGAGGTGGTAGTGGAAAAAGCCTTTTCTCCGATTACGCAGGAAAAGGTGGAGAGAGCCAAGAAGCTGATTGATGCCTGTGGGAGCGTGATTTGCACACCGGATCTGGACGGAGCAGGGGAGTGGGCAAAGGAGCTTCGGGAGCTTGCGGCGTATGCCGGGACAAAAGGGAAGCTTAAGGCTTACTCTGTATTGACGTGATCAGGGGCATATGGTATGATGACACAAGACCTGCGGCCGTATATGAAGAAGAGGAAAGCCTCTCTGCATTAGAATCTGCGGATACGGTAATTATGGCCGGCGGTCTATGCGGAGGGCGGGTATATGGATAATTCAAGGGAGCTTTTGAAAATGGCAGGTGAAGGTTTGCCGGGTATCGGAGATCGTGAGCAGCACAGCAGTATACAGAGCGTTCAGAATCTGGAGGCTGTTATTAATGAGGGCCTTCGCGTTGCACTGCTGGAGGAGACGCCGGACAGGTCGCTTGAGGTGCTGCTGGAGTACCTGGGGAAAGCGCTGAACGGAGAACGTACTTATATCTTTGAGCAGAACGAATCCGGCGGAGATGATAATACCTATGAGTGGGCGGCAAAAGGAGTGGAGCCGGAAAGGGAGAATCTTCAAAATGTTCCCCCGGAGGTATGTGCAAGCTGGTATCGGAATTTCAGCGTCGGCAAGCATATCATTATCAAGAGTATAGAGGATATTCGGGAGACGGAACCCCTCCAGTATGAGAATCTGAAACGTCAGAATATTCACTCCCTTGTGGTGGTTCCGCTTTATAACGGGGAAAAGGTGATCGGCTTTTATGGTGTGGACAATCCGCCTGTGAAATCTCTGGAATATGCGTCGAATATGCTTCAGACTGCGGCATATTTTATTGTATCCTCTCTGAAACGGCGGAACCTGGTCCGCGAGCTTCAAAAGAGAAGCTATAATGTTCTTCATGCCCTCAGCGTAGACTATCTGGGGATCTATCAGGTGAATCTTGATACGGGCGAATGTGAGACATACCGAAACAGTGGGCGGATGAATATGGATTGGGCCGTTCACTTTGCGGACGGCTATCAGACGGCAATGGAGCGGTACATTGCCCAGTATGTGATCCCCCGGGATCAGGAACGGCTGCGGGCCATGACAAAAAAAGACTATGTGCTGGCGCAGCTCAGAAAAAAGAAGAAGTTTTCCGTCCGTTATCAGGAAAAAGACGGTTCCTGCGGACTGAAATACCTGGAGTTTCACTTTTCGGCCACGGAGAAAACGGCGGAAGAGAACTGTGCGATTTTTGCCCAGCGGGATGTCAACGCCGTAGTGGAGCAGGAAGAGAAATACAAGCTGGAGGCAAGGCGGGGCCTGGAAGACATTCTGGAAGGCGCCAGAACCGGGATCTGGACGATTGAGCTGGAGGAGGGATGCCAGCCAAGGATGTATACGGACCGGACGATGCGCAGTCTTTTGGGCGTAACGGATGAGATAGAACCAGAAGAGTGCTACCGGCATTGGTTTAAGCATATTGAACCGGACTATGTGGTGATGGTGCAGGAAGCGGTGCGGGAGATATTGGAGACCGGCCGTTCCGAAGTGATTTACCCCTGGAATCACCCGGAGCTTGGAAAAATCTATGTCCGCTGCGGCGGTGTGCCGGATAAGTCTTTCAAAGAACAGGGTGCGTGCCTGAACGGATACCATCAGGATATCACGGAGATAATGCTGACAAGAAAGAAACAGGAGCAGGCGATTATGGAGCTTCTGGAAAAGGTCCGCCGGGCAAACTCCGCAAAGAGCGAATTTCTTTCCCATATGTCTCACGATCTCCGCACTCCTATCAACGGGATTCTGGGGATGCTGTCTATTATGGAGAAAAGTCCGCATAATCCTGAGCGGCAGAGAGATTGCCGGAAGAAAATTCAGGTATCCACAGAGCATTTGCTGTCATTGGTTAACGATGTTCTTCAGGTCAGCAAGCTGGATAGCGGAAGCCTGGCGGCTGTTGAGGAACCCTTTGAGCTTCATGAGCTGGTGGAAAACTGTACCGCAATCCTGTCCCCTCAGGCGGAGGAGAACGGAATCCGTCTGGTATTGGAGGAGATGGAGCTGCAGCACGACAGGCTGATTGGGAATCCGCTGCATGTAAAGCAAATTCTCCTTAACATCGTTGACAATGCCATCAAATATAACCGGCCTCACGGCTCCGTATTTATTCAGGTAAGGGAAAATTCGTGTCAGGACGGGATTGCAGGCTTCCGGTTTGTGATTCGGGATACCGGGATCGGCATTGGCGAGGATTTTAAAAAGCATATTTTTGAACCGTTTGCCCAGGAACATCAGGATGCAAGAACCAACTATAACGGCATTGGGCTGGGCATGTCTACCGTGAAGAAGCTGGTAGATCAGATGAAAGGGAGCATAGAGGTAGACAGTCACGTTGGCGAGGGCAGCGTGGTTCGGATCATGCTTCCCCTTCAAGTCGATGAGGTATGGAGTACGTCGTCTGAGGATGGGGAGCAGGATATACAGAGCAGGATTGCCGGGATGCATGTCCTTTTGGTAGAGGACAATGAGATCAACTGCGAAATTGTGGAGTTTATGCTTAAGGAGGCAGATGTGGAGGTCGTGACCGCAAACGACGGAAAAGAGGCTGTGGATGCATTTACGGCGTCCGAACCGGGGACCTTTGACTGCGTGCTTATGGATTTGATGATGCCGGTTATGAGCGGATATGAGGCGGCCCGTGTGATCCGCGGCCTGGACCGTTCGGATGCGGAATCTGTGCCTATTATAGCGCTGTCGGCAAATGCATTTGAAGAGGATATTGCAATGGCGAAGGCTGCCGGAATGAATGAGCATTTAGCGAAGCCGGTAGATATGAAAAAAATGTTTCAGGCTATGAGCCGTTTGAAATGCAGACGGTGACAGGATAATGAAGAAACAAAAGAAGGCTGGTATTTTATTTTTATATGGATAGGGATTGACACGTTATGCTTAATCGCAATATACTTAGGACAGACAGTCAGACAGAATCTGTTTTGCTTTTGTACCCTTTTGTAGTTGATTTTATTTTCAGGGGCGTATTATACCGGCAGCATTTTTGCAGGCATGACACGCCCCTTTTGTTTCGCACCCGGAATACCCCCTAAAGAATGGAGACAGAAAAAGTATGAAAAGCATAGCTTTGCCGCATTTTTTAAAAATCAGTATAGCCATTATAATCTGCTTGAATATTTTCGTATTTTCATTTTTGGGAATATCTGTAAACAGGATGAGTGAAAACACGATTGAAAATATAGGCACAACTTATATGGCCGGAATGAATGAGCAGGTGTCTCTGCATTTTGAAACAATCATTGCTCTGCGCCTGACGATGGCGGAATCCATTGCACACATTGCAGTAAATGAAGATAGTTCCGAATACGGTTCAAGGGAAGAAATTGAATACGGCGCGAGGGCAAGGCACTTTTTATGTGCTGCCTTATGTTCTTCTGACGGTGAATTTGAAATGATTTACGGCGATCCGGTGAGGCCGAACAATCCCGATCAGTTTTTGGACAGTTTAAAAAAGGGGGAGCGAAAAGCAACCTCCGCAGTGGACAGCAGCGGGAATAATGTGATTTTGTTCGGCGTTCCCTGTGAATATCCGATGTCCGACGGCAGCAATAGCTTTGCGATTGTTGCAGGGCTTTCTTCGCAGTATATGGGTGAGGTCCTTTTTCTGGAATCGGACAGTCCGATGATTTATTCCTATGTGATACGCAAAGACGGAAGCTATGTGATTCGGGACCAGGGCGGTGCAAACGAAAATTATTTTGACAGGCTTTATCAGATCTTTGACGGTCAGAATGAGGAAGCGGAATATTATATTGATCAAATGACAGCAGCGATGAATGAAAGCAAAGATTACTCCGTTATTTTGGAAAGCGGTGAGTCGCGTCGTCATCTGTATTGTACCAGTCTCCCCTATTGTGAATGGTATCTGGTGACAGTTCTGCCGTTTGACAAGCTGGATCATGCAATCTCAGGTATGAGCAGCCATTGGCTTATCCTTGTCTATGCCGCCTCATTTGCCGTAGTTATTATGCTTCTGTACATATTCTTTCAATATTTAAGAGTGTTAAAAAAACAAGTTTCCGAGTTGAAGCATATGAATACGGAAATGGATGCGGCGCGCAAGGCGGCGGAAAAGGCGCGGAAGGAAGCGGAACAGGCAAATGCGGCAAAGCAGGAATTTTTGTCCAGCATGAGCCATGATATACGGACGCCCATGAATGCGATTATCGGTATGACATCGATTGCTATGGCCAACACACATAATCAGGAGCAGGTCCGGGAATGTCTGCGCAAAATCGCATTATCCAGCAGGCATCTGCTGGGGCTTATCAATGATGTGCTGGATATGTCCAAGATTGAAAGCGGCAAAATGACACTGAACATTGTGCCGGTGTCGCTGCGGGAGGTGATGGATAGCATTGTAAATATTGTGCAGCCTCAGACCAAGGAGAAAAATCAGCAGTTCAGCGCGGCGGTCTACGAAATTCTGACGGAAGATGTATGCTGCGACAGTGTGCGCCTGAATCAAGTGCTGATTAATTTGCTGGGCAATGCCGTTAAATTTACACCGGAACATGGTTCTGTCCGGGTAGCTCTGTATCAGGAGGCTGTGCCGGAGAAGCCTTCCTGGGTTCGGACCCATTTTATAGTGAAGGATACGGGAATTGGCATGTCGGAGGAATACCAAAAGGTAATATTTGAATCCTTCAGCAGAGAGGACAACGCCCGTGTGCAGAAGACAGAAGGCTCCGGTCTGGGAATGACAATTACTAAGTATATTGTAGATGCGATGGAAGGAAGCATTTCCGTCCAAAGCGAGCAGGGGAGGGGTACGGAGTTCCACGTTGTTTTTGATATGGAAAGGGCAAAGGAGCAGGAACCGGACAGAAGGCTTCCCAACTGGAATATGCTGATAGTGGAAGAGGATGAACGGTTATGCAGAAATGCGGCTGACACCTTAAAGTCAATCGGCATCAATTCTCAATGGTGCTTAAGCGCTGAACTTGCAATGGAAATGATAGCGGAACGCCGTTGCCAAAAGGATGATTATCAGATAATTCTTCTGGGATGGAAATTGCCGGGCATAAGCGGGATTGAGGCGGCGCGGAAAATTCGTTCGAAATACGGGGAGGACAGTCCGGCTTTATTAATCTCGGCCTGTGATTGGAGCGAGATGGAGGATGAGGCAAGAAAAGCGGGAATTTCCGGGTTTGTTTCGGAGCCTTTGTTTAAGTCGGCTTTGTTGGAGGCCCTGATGCCGTTTGCAGGGGCATCGGATGAAAAGGTTGAAAAAGCCAGGGAAGAGAGTGATTCGGAGCTTAAAGGGAAGCGCATTTTATTGGCGGAGGATAATGAACTTAACTGGGAGGTTGCAAGAGAGCTGCTTTCGGATCTTGAACTGGAATTGGATTGGGCTGAAAATGGGCAGATATGTTTATCTAAGTTCGAGGAATCTCCGGTTGGATATTATGATGCGATTATTATGGATGTGCGGATGCCTTTGATGGACGGATATGAGGCTACCGGGGCGATCCGGGGGCTGGAACGCGGGGATGCGGATATTCCGATTATTGCCATGACTGCCGATGCGTTTTCGGAAGACATTCAAAGGTGCCTGGAGTGCGGTATGAATGATCATTTGGCAAAGCCGATTGATATTGAGGTTGTTGCGCAGAAGTTGAAAAAATATTTGAGATAGGATTACCCATGAGGGCTGCTGCGAAATATTTTTGTGGCAGTCCTTCTTTTATGTGGATATGCAATTACAGCAAGAAAAGAAGAAGTAATACTTTCCTGCTAAAGTGTCGTCAATATAACTTTTATATGAATCACATAAAAATACAGGCATTGCAAACGCCAAATGGTTTTTGCAATGCCTTTTTCATGGAAATAAAAAAATAATAAAAAACCTCTTGACATATTATCAAAATAGTAATATCATAATTACAACAAAAAGATATTATCTAATTGATAATAACAAATAAGTAAAAAGTCCGGCTAAGAAATGTCAAGTGCTTATAAGAAATACATTTTGCTGGACGGTAAAGTTGGAAGCGACTTTACCCTTTAGTGCTATCGCGCAGCGATTTAAAAGGAGGATAACTATGGCAATCAAGTACAAAAAATTCGAACCCACCGAATACGTAATGAAAATCAAAAAGGGAAGAATCATCCAGGAAGGTCTGGGCCTCTCCTTTTTCTACAACACCATGACAACAAGTATGATGGTTCTCCCGACAACAGCCTTTGACACCAGCTTTGTCTACGATGACATTATGACCGCAGACTTTCAGAAGATCAACGTCCAGGGCGACATCTCCTACACCATTGCGGATTACAAAAAGGCAGCCAAGATGGTAGACTTCTCCTACCGGAATCAGAAGAGGGATCAGGAGCACACCTTAACGGAAGCCCGTCAGAAGATGGCAAAGCGCGTAATGAATCTCGCAAAGGTCTACACTACCAAATACATCAGCACCAAAAATATCCGCCAGGTGATAAAATCCGCCGACGAGCTTGCGGATATTCTAAAGACGGCCCTAAAGGAAGATGAAACCATTCAGGAGCTGGGCCTTAAGGTTATCGCCATCTCCATACTCGGCATATCCCCGCAGCCAGACACCCGGAGAGCGCTGGAAGCCGCAACGCGGGAGGAAATATTGAAGCAGCAGGACGATGCCGTCTACAAGCGCCGCAATTCCGCCATCGAGCAGGAGCGCATTATCAAGGAAAATGAGCTGAACACCGAGATCAAGATCGCCGAGAAGGAAAGAGAAAAGCAGGAAAAAAGCATGGAAACAAAACGCATGATGCAGGAAAAGCAGGCCGAGCTTGACGCCGGAAGAATCGCAAACGACATTGCACTGGAGGAAGAAAATCAAAAGCTTGTGGAGCTTCAGACCGAAAACGAAAAAAAGAAATCCGAGGCCAAAGCCTACGATTCGGAGGTGCTGCTCCGTACCTTTGCAGGCGTAGACACGGAAATCATCAAGGCTTTGGCAGTCAGCGGAATGGACAGCAAAGCCCTTATAGCAAAAGCATTTGCGGAGATAGGCGACAAAGCGGACAAAATCGGCGTCCTAAACGTTTCCCCCGACTTACTGGAAGCGCTGGCACACTAAATCAGTAAAACAACAGGCAAAAGGATGGTGAAAAACATGAAGCAGATACCGGAGCGCAGCATGAACAAGGTGATCGTAGTAACCAGAAAAACAAGGCTCACAGAGCTGATACAAAAATACAACACCTTCGAGCAGGCGAAATTTTACATCGAACATCTGGGAGCAGACTTTTCAGACTATATTCAGGAGGACCGAACCTATCGGGAGGCCGTAAAAAAAGTCGTCGCCCAGGTCGAAAAATATGCGAGAGTTCAGGAGGTAGACCGAACATTTTTCCCCAATCTCCTTCTTGGCAAAGAGGACATTATCATCACCGTAGGCCAAGACGGACTGGTGGCAAATGTAATGAAATACCTGAACAACCACCCTTTAATCGGGGTAAATCCCGATATCAGGCGCTGGGAGGGCGTACTCCTGCCCTTTGAGCCGGGCGATCTGGCAGGGATTCTTCCGGCTGTCCTGGGAAAAAATTATCGCCAAAAGGCCGTCACTATGGCAAAGGCATCTTCCCGGGACGGTCAGGAAATGCTTGCGGTCAACGACCTGTTCATAGGCCCCCGGACACACACCTCGGCTCAATACGACCTTCGGTGGAACAAAAAAACGGAATCTCAGTCCTCGAGCGGCATTATCGTGTCTACCGGCCTTGGCGCCACCGGCTGGCACAAATCCATTATGACCCAGGCAAAACAGATAGCCGGGGCCTTCAAAGGAGGAAGCGCCATTTCCTGCGAGACGCCGGACTGGGCCGCAGACCGCCTCACCTTTGTGGTAAGAGAGCCGTATCCGAGCAGATCCACCCAGGCAGAGATTGTCTATGGAAAGCTGGGAAAGGCAGACACCTTCCGCATTGTTTCCAAAATGGCGGTAAGCGGCGTAGTATTTTCAGACGGAATGGAGAGCGACGCCATAGAGTTTAACGCCGGAAGCGAGATCGAGATTGGCATCGCGGATAAGAAAGGAAATCTTGTGGTGTAAACTTTCTTTATACAAATGATATCGCGCACAATCATATGAAATAATACGTACAAAATCTTAGTATCAGACTTGAAAAGGGCTATCTTTTTAAAGATATCATTTTCAAGCCCAATGATTCTTTTCATAAAGCAGCAAAAGCCCCCGTAGCAAAAGATCCTCATCCACTAAAATCCGATTCCTGCAAAGGGGAGCAATCACTCCGGCAAGCCCGCCCGTAGCAATCAGCGTACAAGGCTCCCCAAGCTCCTCCTGAATACGGTCAATCAGTCCGTCCAAGGCTCCGGCATTGCCGTAGAGAATCCCGCTCTTCATAGAATCCACCGTATTACTCCCAATCAGCTTTTTCGGCGGATCAAGCGAAACCTTGGGAAGCTGCGCCGCCCGGCTGGAAAGGGCGTCAAGCGAAACCATCACCCCCGGCAGAATCATTTTCCCGATAAAAGCCCCGGACTTATCAATCACTGACACCGTAGTAGCCGTCCCCATATCAATCAAAATCTGCGGAGCCGGATAATCGTGAACCGCCGCCACAGCAGCCACCACCAGATCACTTCCCTGCTGCGCCGGATTATCAACCGCCAGCTTAATACCCGTCTTAATTCCAGGCCCCACCACCAGAAACCGCGACCCCGTAAACCGCTCCGCCGCCAGCTTCACCGTATCCGTCACCGAGGGAACCACCGAAGAAATAATTCCCCCCTCAACAGCAGAAGCATCAATCCCATACAACGAAAAAGTCTCCCGAAAAATCACCGCATACTCCAGGCTGGCCGACCGCTGATTCGTCTCAAACCGCTCAAGAAAACACAGCCGTTTTCCGTCAAAACACCCGATCACAATATTCGTATTTCCAATATCAATCGTCAAAATCATTTTAAAAATATTCCTCATTTAAAATAAAATCATGGGCTATAACAAAATCCCCCACAATAAATCAATCACATTCCTCAAAGAAGTATTACAGCAGCATCAGAAACCATACTTCCATAAATCGGCCCATATCCGGCAAGGCAAAACAACGAATACCCTCCGCGGGCAAAACCACCGCCCACAGAGGGTAAAAATCCATCAACAAAACTCCGGCACAGCTTACACAAAGAGCATCTCCCAAACACAGACCCTTAACGAGCCACCGCCATCTGCTTCCTGAAAAACACCAGAAGCGCCCTTCCAAGCGCCGTCACCAGAACAGACGCCGCAATAGCCTCCGGAATCCCCGAAGCCGTCACGGTAGCCATAATCAGCCCCCACACAGCGTCCAAGGCAACCTCCTTAGCCGCCGCATACTGAGAAGCCAAAAGCACATAGATACTCCCCATCACAAAAACCGTATTCACCATAGACCCGACAAACCCGGTAATCGGAAGAGCAACCCAGGGCGACAGACGAAGCTTACGCAGCCCAATCCAGACCCATCCGGCCACAACACCAATCAAAATCCGGCAGCCAATGGCAATCCAGAGCGTCTTCACAACACCAAGCAAATCCTCCGCAAGAAACGGCGAAAAAGCAAAAGAAAGCAGGGTAGGAGCCGTCGTATTACTAATCATCGAGCAGATCCCAAACACGCCCCCCAGAATCGCCCCGGCCGAGGGACCCAAAAGAACCGCCCCAATAATAACCGGAATATGCACAGTTGTTGCCTTGATAATCGGAAGCTGAATCATCCCCAGCGGCGTATTCGCCAACAGAATCACAATCGCAGCCATAAGTGCAACACTGACCATCCAACGAGTGTCTTTTCTTGATTTCTCCATATTCAATTTTCCTCCTAAATGTTATTATTCTCCCAAGGGAGATACAATACAACTACCTTTATACCACAAATCCAAAAAAAAATATACAAAAAAATAAACTTTTTATGCTATACTAAAAACAGTTCAAAAAGAGCAAAAGAAAAATGCACCCACCAGGGAATCACTAACAGATACATTGTAAACGGCAGATAAAGATTTCATAATCAAAAATATAATCGGGATTTGAGAGGAGACAAACAGTGAAAAAGGTAATTGCAATCATAATTTGTTTTGCACTTTCAATGTCATTGACAGGCTGTAAGAAAGCCTCCGTATCCGATAGCAGTGAATCTTCAAACCCTAACCCTGTAATCAAATGGTTTGATTGCCTTAATGGTGATGAAATGGTTTGGGACGACATCAGAGAGTATAATTCAGACGAATTTTCAGGAGTTACATTCCGTTGTCATTATGGTCATTTGGAAGCTGTGACGGATGAGGAAACCGTTACACTTTATACTGGAATGCCAATATGGAGCGTCTATTTCTGCGATTTGACCGGCGACGGCAGTCCGGAAATATGTTCAACGATAAGCTATGGTTCAGGAATAATAGATAATCGAATCATTATTTACGATTATGCCGGCGGTGCAAGCTACGAACTTTCAGATCGGGGCAATTTTGACTATATGTTCAATATGCAAGGAGACACTCTTATAGTTGAAAAGCGTGCATACATGCAACATGAAAACATTGAATCAGGAGAACTGGTATTTCTGGATGATACCATTCAGATAAAAACAGAATAACTTCCCATTTAAATATATTTGATGGCGTTAACTTTACGAACTGCCAGAACAACAATCACCAAAGACACAATACAAAAACAACCAAACAACAAACAACAAACCACGGCCAAGAAACAGGGGATGCCGAAAACGGAGGCCGCAGGCTTTTCCGATATCAAGTGTCCGCCTGTTCGCGCACACGCCGTATGAGCTGGGCGGACATTGCACAAGCAAAAAAGCTTCCCAAAAACATCAAGTGCAATGTTCGAACAGAGCATACGGCGTGTACGAGAACCGTGCGAACACGGATATGGAAAAGCCTGCGGCCTCCGTTTTCGGCATCCCCGTCCGTCACCCACCATAACAAAAAAGGAGCCACCATGTTAAAAGGAAAAACCATAATCCTAGCCGTAACCGGCAGCATAGCCGCCTACAAAATCCCCAACCTGGCCCGCATGCTGAAAAAACAAAACTGCAACGTCCAGGTCCTAATGACCAAAAACGCCGCCAACTTCATTAATCCAATAACCTTCGAAAGCCTAACCGGAAACAAATGCCTCATCGACACCTTCGACCGCAACTTTCAATACAGCGTCGAACACGTCGCTTTAGCCAAGCAAGCCAACCTGGTACTAGTCGCCCCCGCCTCCGCCAACGTCATCGGAAAAATAGCAGGCGGCATAGCAGACGACATGCTCACTACAACCGTTATGGCCTGCCCCTGCAAAAAACTCATATCTCCGGCCATGAACCACAACATGTACCACAACCCCATCGTCCAGGACAACCTGACCAAGCTTGCACATTTCGGCTACGAAATTATCCCCCCGGAAAAAGGCATGTTGGCCAACGGCGACGAGGGCGACGGCCGAATGCCCGAAGAAAAAATACTCTTAGAATACATCCTGAAAGAAGTCGCCTGCAAAAAAGACCTGACCGGCAAAAAAATTCTGATAACCGCAGGCGCAACCCGCGAACCCATCGACCCCGTCCGCTTCATCACCAACCATTCCAGCGGAAAGATGGGCATCGCCTTAGCAAGAGCCGCCATGCTCCGGGGAGCAGAAGTCACCCTGGTATCAGCCCACACAGACACAGCGCCCCCCATGTTCGTACGCACCCTGGCCGTAACAACAGCCCAAGACATGTTCGAAGCGGTAACAAAAGAAGCCGAAACTGCCGACTATGTAATCAAAGCCGCCGCAGTAGCCGACTACACCCCTGTGTCCGCAGCCGATCACAAACTGAAGAAATCGGACCAGGATCTAACCATAGACCTGAAACGCACAAAAGACATCCTGAAATACCTGGGCGAGCATAAAAAAGAGGGCCAAATCCTCTGCGGCTTCGCAATGGAGACAGAAAATTTGTTAGAAAATTCCAGAAAAAAACTGGAATCCAAAAACTGCGATCTCATCTGCGCCAACAGCCTGCGCGAAGAAGGCGCCGGCTTCGGAACCGACACCAACCGTATTACCTTACTCACCCGGGAAACAGAGACAAAATTAGATCTTATGACAAAAGAGCAGGCAGCCCACCGCATCCTGGATGCCATTCACTACGAGCTTGCCCAATAACAACCCTGTATTAGTAACAAATAAAATAAATAAATTTTCAGGAGTTCGGTAATATTTTTATTGATTTTTACACTATTATTGCATATAATAAAACCAGATAGGAAACTATCTTTGGAGAGTTCCTGCCAGATAGTGGAAGATTTTAAATTCGGGAGAGTCCCTGCCAGACAGTGGGAGATTTTAAACTCATGGGGAGCAGCAATGCTCCCTTATTTTTTTAGAAAGGTATGGAATGGAAGAATTTAAACTGTATAGTGTGTCGGACGAATATGATCGCCGGTGAGAAAAAGGTGATAAAAAATATCATATTAACAAAAAGCAGAAAATGACTTATCGGCAGGATATGTAAGAGCCGCATTAGAATATAAGGCATTAGAAAAACTTTGCAGAAGTTTTACAGACGAAAAAAAGTGAGAAACTACAACACAAACATTTACCACGGAGGAAGCAGCATGTCATTCGTACATTTGCACACCCATACGGAATACAGCCTTTTAGACGGTTCCAACAAAATCAAAGAATACGCAGCCCGCGTCAAAGAGCTTGGCATGGAAGCCGCCGCCATCACCGATCACGGCGCCATGTTCGGCGTCATCGACTTTTACCGGGCCGCCCGTGCGGAAGGCATCAAGCCCATACTGGGCTGCGAGGTCTATGTAGCCCCCAACTCCCGTTTCGACAAAGAGCTTACCGGCGGCGAGGACCGTTACTATCATCTTGTACTTCTGGCCGAAACCAACGAAGGCTACGCCAACCTGGTCAAAATCGTATCCAAAGGCTACGTAGAAGGCTTCTACTACCGCCCCCGGGTAGATATGGAAGTCCTGGAGCAGTACCACAAGGGAATCATCGCCTTAAGCGCCTGCCTTGCCGGAGAAGTACAGCGCTACATCATAAAGGGCCTCTACGACGAAGCCAAAAAGACAGCCTTAAAATATGAAGCAGTCTTCGGAAAAGGAAGTTATTTCCTGGAGCTTCAGGATCACGGCATTGCGGAACAAAAGACCGTGAACCAGGCACTTCTGCGCATGAGCCGCGAGCTGGATATCCCTCTGGTAGCCACCAACGATATCCACTACACCAACGCAGATGATGCAAAACCCCACGACATCCTCCTCTGCATCCAGACGGCCAAAAAGCTGCAGGACGAGGACAGAATGCGCTACGAGGGCGGCCAGTATTACGTAAAGTCCCCGGAGGAAATGGCGGCCTTATTCCCCTATGCAAAGGAAGCGCTGGAAAATACGGGAAAAATAGCCGAGCGCTGCAACGTAGACATTGAGTTCGGCGTCACAAAGCTTCCAAAATTCGACGTGCCCGAAGGCTACACCTCCTGGGAATACCTCAATAAAATCTGCTTCGAGGGCCTGAAAGAACGCTACCCCGAGGACGACGGAAGCAAAAAAGAACGCCTGGAATACGAGCTTGATGTTATCAAAAGGATGGGCTATGTGGACTACTTTCTCATCGTGTGGGATTTTATCAAATACGCCCGTGATCACGGCATTGCCGTAGGACCCGGCCGCGGCTCCGCAGCAGGAAGTATTGTATCCTACGTTATGCACATCACCAACATAGATCCCATGAGCTATCAGCTTCTTTTCGAGCGTTTTTTGAACCCGGAGCGCGTCTCCATGCCGGATATCGACATTGATTTCTGCTACGAACGCCGGCAGGAGGTAATAGACTATGTAGTAAGAAAATACGGCAAGGACCGGGTGGCTCAGATAGTAACCTTCGGAACGATGGCGGCCCGGGGCGTGATCCGCGATGTGGGCCGCGTAATGGATCTGCCCTATGCCTTTGTAGACTCCATTGCCAAAATGATACCGGCCGAGCCGGGAAGAACCGTGACCTTAAAGGATGCTCTGAAAATGAACCCGGAGCTTCGGGACAGCTATGAAAAGGACCCACAGGTTCATGAACTGGTGGACATGTCCATGCGCCTGGAAGGACTGCCCCGCCATACCTCCATGCATGCGGCCGGCGTCGTGATCTGCCAGAAGGCGGCGGACGAATACGTGCCGCTGTCAAGGGCCAACGACGGTTCCATCACCACCCAGTTTACCATGACGACCCTGGAAGAACTTGGCCTTCTGAAAATGGATTTCCTGGGACTGCGGACGCTGACCGTGATTCAGGACGCGGCAAAGCTTGCGGAAAAGAGCTTTCACATTCAACTGGATATGGATCAGATTGACTATGACGACAAAGCCGTATTTGCCTCTATCGGAAGCGGAAAGACCGACGGTATCTTTCAGCTTGAGAGCGCAGGCATGAAAAGCTTTATGAAGGAGCTAAAGCCCAAAAATCTGGAGGACGTCATAGCCGGAATCGCTCTCTACCGTCCGGGGCCTATGGACTTTATACCCCAGTATATCCGGGGCAAGGATCACCCCGAAACCATTGTCTATGACTGCCCGGAGCTGGAAGAAATCCTGGAGCCTACCTACGGCTGCATCGTCTATCAGGAGCAGGTTATGCAGATTGTACAGCGCCTGGCCGGTTATACCCTTGGGCGAAGCGATCTGGTGCGCCGGGCCATGTCCAAGAAAAAAGCCTCCGTTATGGAAAAAGAGCGCCAGAACTTTGTCTACGGCAATCCGGAGGAAGGGGTGCCGGGCTGTATCAGCAACGGAATCCCGGAAAAGACCGCCCACAAAATTTTTGACGAAATGACGGATTTTGCAAAATACGCCTTCAATAAGTCCCACGCCGTGGTATATGCGGTGGTGGCCTATCAGACCGCCTATCTCAAATATTACTACCCGGTGGAGTTTATGGCAGCGCTTATGACCTCCTGCATTGAAAATCCGGGCAAAGTGTCCGAGTACATTTTATCCTGCCGCCAGATGAATATTCCCATTCTGCCGCCGGATATCAACGAGGGAGAAGCCGTATTTTCCATCTCAAACAAGTCTATCCGCTATGGACTGTCTGCCATCAAGAGCATAGGACGGCCCGTGGTGGAGTGTATAGTGGCGGAGCGGAATCTCGGGGGAGCCTTCAAGAGCCTTACGGACTTCATAGAGCGGATGTCCGGAAAGGAGGTCAACAAAAAGACCCTGGAAAATCTGATTAAGGCAGGAGCATTGGACAGCCTGGGAGGAAACCGCCAGCAGTATATGATGGCTTACGGGAGCATTATGGACAGTGTAGCTCAAAGCCGCAAGACCACCATGACCGGGCAGATGAGCCTTTTTGACCTGGTGGACGAAGAGGAAAAGGAGCATTTCAAGATTCAGCTTCCTAAGGTGGAGGAGTACAAAAAAGAGCTTGTTCTGTCCTTTGAAAAGGAGGTTTTGGGCGTCTACATCAGCGGACATCCCCTGGAGGAATACGAGGAGCGCTGGCGGAAAAATATTACGGCGGTGACTACGGATTTCCAACTGGACGAGGAAACCAACAAGAGCCGGGTTCGGGACGGGGAACTGGTGATTATCGGCGGGATGATTACAGGAAAAACGATTAAGTATACGAAAAATAATCGGGTGATGGCATTTCTGCAGCTGGAGGATCTGGTGGGAACCGTGGAAGTGATTGTGTTCCCCAATATCTACGAGCGCAATTCCGGAATGCTCACGGAAGAGTCCAAGGTCTTTGTCAGCGGTCATGTAAACGGGGAGGAGGACAAGGCGAGCAAGCTTATTTGCGACCGCATTTTCTCCTTTGACGAAGGCAAACGGGAGCTGTGGATACAATTTCCCAACCAGGCGGCCTGCGTGGAGCAGGAGGCGGAGCTTCTTTCGCTTCTTCATGACAGCGACGGCAATGACGCGGTAGTGCTCTTCGCGGCGGCGGAGCGGAGCACAAAGCGTCTGGGAGCGGGAAGAAGCGTCCGGGCGGAGGGAGAGCTTCTTGCAAGGCTTCGGGCGCGTTTTGGCGCAGATAATGTAAAAGTTGTAGAGAAACGTATTGAAAAGCTGAAAAAAATGCATTAAAATATCAAGCAGATACCGATAGAACTGTGCTGCGGTTCACAGACGGCCGTACTGCCTGTGCGGTAATCGGACGGTACGGCGCATATGCGGCAATTTATGGGGAGGAGTAGACATGACAAAAGAGATTAACACCATCGGAGTATTGACAAGCGGCGGCGACGCCCCGGGAATGAATGCGGCAATTCGCGCGGTAGTCAGAAAAGCCATTGCCAACGGAAAGAAGGTCAAGGGAATCCGCAAAGGGTATTCCGGCCTTCTCAATGAAGAGATCATAGATATGACGGCGAACGATGTGTCCAACACCATTGAGCGCGGCGGCACCATCCTGTTTACGGCCAGGTGCAAGGAATTTATGACAAAGGAAGGTCAGGAGCGGGGCGCGGAGATCTGCAATAAGCATGGAATCGACGGAATCGTGGTTATCGGCGGAGACGGCTCCTTTAAGGGCGCTCAGGCATTGGCAAATCTGGGAATTAACACGGTCGGCGTGCCGGGGACAATTGACCTGGATATCTCCTGTACCGAGTATACCATCGGTTTTGACACGGCGGTCAATACGGCTATGGAGGCGATAGATAAGGTCCGTGATACCTCCACTTCTCACGAGCGCTGCAGCATTATAGAGGTAATGGGAAGAAATGCCGGTTATATTGCCCTCTGGTGCGGCATTGCCAACGGTGCGGAGGATATTTTGATTCCCGAGAATTACGACTATGACGAGCAGGAGATTATCAACAACATCATTGCCAACCGCAAGCGCGGCAAGAAGCATCATATTATTGTAAATGCCGAGGGCGTGGGACATTCAACCAGTATGGCCCGCCGGATTGAGGCAGCTACGGGAATTGAGACGAGAGCTACCATATTGGGCCACATGCAGAGAGGCGGAAACCCCACCTGCAAGGATCGCGTCTATGCGTCTATGATGGGGGCAATGGCGGCGGATCTCCTCTGCGCAGGAAAGACCAACCGGGTAGTGGGCTATCAGCATGGCCGGTTCCAGGATTTTGATATCAACGAGGCCCTGGCTATGGATAAGGGAATCGATCCTTATCAGTATGAGATTGCCCAGGCGCTTTCCAAGCATTAGAGCGTTTGAAATTTGTTTAGTACACCCCCGGGCCATGTCCGCCTGGCTTGCGCCCGTGGGAATAAAGAGAGCAGTTGATGATTGGAGTCCGTTGCAGAACAGAAAACAGTATGCAATGGACTCTTATTTACCGGAAAAGGAACGGACATATGATAACCAGTACGGCCAATCAGCAGGTGAAGCAGTTGATTCAATTAAATAAGAAGGGAAAGCTGCGGGATGCCCAGGACGTCTTTGTGGTAGAAGGCCCCAGGATGTTTCGGGAGGCTCCGAAGGAACGGATTGAGAAGATCTACATCTCGGAGAGCTATTTTAAAAATCAGCGGCAGGAAATGGGGTCGGGGATACCTTATGAGGTGGTTCAGGATTCCGTATTCAAGGCCATGTGCGACACGCAGACTCCCCAGGGGATTCTTTGTCTGGTAAAACAGTATCACTATACGCTGAAGGATCTTTTGAAAAAAACAAATCCCTTGCTGCTGATTCTGGAAAATATCCAGGATCCCGGAAACCTGGGTACCATGATGCGGACGGCGGAGGGAGCCGGGGCGGACGGCGTGATCTTAAGCACGGGCTGTGTGGATCTCTACAATCCCAAAACCATCCGCTCCACGATGGGTTCCGTGTACCGTGTGCCGTTTTTACAGGCCGGGGATCTGAAAGAGACCATAGCCGAGCTTAAGGGGCAGGGAGTGAGTACCTATGCCGCCTTTTTGGACGGAGCCAAAAGCTACGGCGAACCGGACTACCGGAAGGGAACGGCCTTTCTCCTGGGAAATGAAGGGAACGGCCTTACGCGGGAGCTTGCTGCCTGCGCCGATACCTGTATCCGGATTCCTATGGAGGGAAAACTGGAATCCTTAAATGTGTCGGCGGCCTCTGCGGTTCTGCTGTATGAGGCCCACCGCCAGAGAAGCCGATAAGTAATATTTGGCGCGCAGATTCTCCCTTACAATGGGATATCGATACATAAAGCCCCACTTTTTTTGTGTTTTTTGCTGAAAATGTTCCCGCAGCCACCACTTTTGCGTTTATACCCTTGACAAGAGCTGTGCTTCCTGCTAAAATGACATCGTAACAAAATTGTAATATTTGTGATCATATTTGTAATATAATGATTGGCATACAAAGGCGAAGAGCCGAACAATCGGGAGAAAACAGATTGCAGATATTACACAGGGAGGTTCTTATGAAAGCGATCAGCAGAAAGCTACCGGTTTTACTAAGCCTGCTACTGATTTGGGTGACGGCATCCGGATTTGAGGGAATCGAGGATTTGGATGTGGAGACGACGGCCGGTATTGAGTCCGTGATGGACGATTTAACGGGAGAAGATTTTGAGAAGCTGCAGATTGAGGAAGAATGGGAAGAAAAAGTACTTGCAAATGTTGAGGATTATGTTACGGTGCGCTCAGAGCCGAACGCGGAATCAACCGCTTTGGGGCGGATGTTCAAGGGCGACGGCGGCGAGGTGGTAGAACGCTTGGAGGGCTGGACGAGAGTACAGTCCGGCAATGTGAACGGCTATGTGAACAATGATTATCTTTTGTTCGGTTATGAAGCTTACGAACAGGCACAGGAGGAGGTTACATTGACAGCCACATCCCTGACAGGGGGGCTGCGTATCCGTTCCGAAGCCAGTACGGAGGCAAAGATTCTGAAAAATGTGGGTGAGGGCACGAAGCTTGATGTGGTAGAAGGTGAGGAAACCGAAGGAGCGGAGTGGATTCACATCCAGTATGCGGAAGAAAAGACAGGTTATGTGTCAGCCGAATACGTCAGCGTGGAATTTGAGCTTGGCGAAGCGATGACGATGGATGAGATTAAGAAAAAAGAGGCTGAGGAAAAGCGGGAGAAACTGAAACAGCAATTGGATGCGATTAAGGCGAATGGCAACGAGGTTACGCTTCTGGCGGCTTTGATTCAGGCAGAGGGAGGCAATCAGCCTTACGACGGCCAGGTAGCCATCGGCGCGGTGGTGATGAACCGGGTGAAGAGCCCGCGGTATCCCAACAGCATTGCGGATGTCATCTATGCACCGGGGCAATTCGGACCGGTAAGCAACGGAACCATTATGCGGTATATCGGAGGGCCGAAGGCAAGCTGCATGCAGGCGGCGCAGGAGGCCATCAACGGATATACCACAATCGGAAGCTATACCCATTTCAGACGGGCCGGTTCCGATGTGGGACCAAACAGCATCGTGATTGGAAGCCATGTATTTTATTAAGAAAAAACAGGAGGCTGCGGAGATTTTATGCTCCGCAGCTTTTTGGCGTAATAATACGGCATCTTTTGCAAAATCTATCGGAAGCATCATTGGAACCATGAATCAAATACTTGTAATTCGGAGAAAATTATAGTATGATAAACTTTAATATACAAATTAATCTTTAATCAAAAAGAAGGGGGAATGAACCTGAATGGATGCCATATATTGGCTGATTCTTTTCATAGTACTGCTCGTGATTGAGATCATCACACTGGGGCTTACAACCATCTGGTTTGCCGGCGGAGCATTAATTGCCTTTGTGCTCTCTATGCTTGAGGTATCGCCGGTGCTGCAATGGGCTGTATTCTGCGCTGCTTCTCTCATTCTTCTGTTTGCCACACGGCCGTGGGCCGTGCGCTATTTTAACAACCAGAAGAAGGAGAAGACAAATGTGGACAGTCTGATAGGCAAGACGGCTGTGGTTACATCCGAGATTCGGAATCTGGAAGGAAAAGGCGAGGTTTTTGTAAACGGACTGACCTGGACGGCCCGTACGGAGGAGGATTCCCTGGTAATAAAGGAGAATACGCACGTTATGGTTACGGCCGTGCAGGGTGTGAAGCTGATTGTTGAGGTTAAAAGCTGACGATGGTTTCGGAAAGAATGGCAGGGAACCGGAAACAGTAATATCTTTCATGGCATCGTACCGGGAAGGATATTACGGAACTTGAATAGGAGGAAGCGTAATGGGACTTGGAATTGCACTCGTTATTATACTGGTAATTTTTATTTTGCTGATACTTGCATCATGTATCAAGATTGTACCGCAGGCACAGGCGCTGATTATTGAGCGTTTAGGTGCATACATGGGAACCTGGGGCGTAGGTATTCACTTCAAAGCGCCGTTTATCGACCGCGTGGCAAAGCGTGTAACCTTAAAGGAGCAGGTTGTTGACTTCGCGCCGCAGCCGGTAATTACCAAGGATAATGTTACCATGCGGATTGACACGGTAGTATTTTTCCAGATTACGGATCCGAAGCTGTTTGCATACGGCGTGGAGAATCCGATCATGGCTATTGAGAATTTGACGGCTACCACCCTTCGTAATATCATCGGCGAACTGGAGTTAGACCAGACACTGACCTCCCGTGAGGTAATCAACACGAAGATGCGCGCCTCTCTGGATATCGCCACGGACCCCTGGGGAATCAAGGTAAACCGCGTAGAGCTTAAGAATATCATTCCTCCGGCTGCCATCCAGGATGCCATGGAGAAGCAGATGAAGGCGGAGCGTGAGCGCCGTGAGGCCATCCTCCGTGCGGAAGGCGAGAAGAAATCCACCATTCTTGTAGCGGAAGGACAGAAGGAATCTGCAATTCTCGATGCCGAGGCTGAGAAGCAGGCCGCTATCCTTCGCGCCGAGGCAAAGAAGGAAGCCACCATCCGCGAGGCCGAAGGTCAGGCGCAGGCAATCCTGAAGGTACAGCAGGCCAACGCAGACGGTCTGCGGATGCTCAAAGAGGTAGAGGCGGACAGCGCGGTACTGCAGCTTAAGAGCCTGGAGGCATTTGCCAAGGCGGCGGACGGCCAGGCGACAAAAATCATCATTCCCTCAGATATACAGGGATTGGCGGGCACCATAAAGGCCATTACGGAAGTGGCAAAGGACAGCTAAGACAAGGAGCATGCGGGGGCACATAAGTGTCCCCTATTTGTTTTTGCTGTGAAGGGGAGACAAAAGTGAGCGGAATTCTTTTGCGGGAGGCAGTTCATGGAACCGGTAATTGATTTATTAAAGGAATATGGTCTGGTACTGGAGGGCGGCGGCGCCAAGGGAGCTTATCAAATCGGAGCCTGGAAGGCGCTCCGCGAGGTGGGTGTCCGGATACGTGGGGTGGCGGGAACTTCTGTGGGAGCATTAAACGGCGCCCTGATCTGCATGGGCGATCTGGAGCAGGCGGAACGGCTCTGGAAGACCATAGCCTACTCCAAGGTTATGGATGTGAACGACGAGCTGATGAGGAAGCTTTTCGATAAGGAAGGAATGAAATCCGAGGACTGGCGTACCACTCTCAGGGATATTTTTAAGGTACTGGGGGAGGGCGGGGCCGATATTGCACCGCTCAGACGCTTACTGGAGGAAAATGTGGATGAGGATCGGATTCGGAACAGCCCGGTGGAATTCTATTCCTGCACTTATTCCGTAACAGACCGGAAGGAACTGGATGTGGACATGAAGACCGTACCGGAGGGCCAGATGCAGGATATGCTCCTGGCAAGCTCCTACCTTCCTGTTTTTAAAAATGAGAAGCTGCACGGAAAAACCTATGTGGACGGCGGTGTGACGAATGTGCTTCCGGTAAACGCACTGTTGGAGCGGGGTTATGAGAATCTGATTCTGATAAGAATCTTCGGCGTAGGCCGCGAGAAAAAGATTACCATTCCGGAGCAGGCGACTATTCTCGAGATAGCGCCCCGGACCAGTCTGGGCAGCATGCTGCAGTTTGACGGAGCAAAGAGCCGGCGGAATATGCGCCTTGGATACTATGATGCCATGCGGATGCTCTACGGACTGGAAGGAAAAATATATTATATTGAACAAAATAAGGAAGAGTGTTATTATTTAAAGCAATTGATAGAGCTGCGGCCGGAAGTTTTCGAGCTTCTTTTTGAGAACTGCAGGCCGGAACGGGAATCGAGAGGTGTGCTTCGGAGTTATATGGAGATGGTTCTTCCGCAGATTGCCGCGGAATTGAAGCTTGGCGGCGGATGGAATTACAAGACGCTTTATCTGGCCATACTGGAGGCTTCCGCGCGGCTGATGCGAATCGGGAAGTTTCGGATCTATACCGTGGAGGAACTGGCGGCGGCCGTGCGGAAAAAGGCGGCCGACAACGGAACGCCGGAGGGGCTTCCGGGATTTGTGCGGATTATTTTAAATTGAGAGGATATTATGGAACTGGAATAGGAGGACGTATGTGATGGATTTGAAGGGACGGGATTTTTTAACACTGAGGGATTTTACACCGGAGGAGATATCTTATCTGGTGGAACTGGCCGGGAAGCTGAAGGCAAGAAAAAAGCAGGGGATCACCGAAAAACCTCTTCGGGGAAAGAACGTTGCCCTGATTTTTGAGAAAACAAGTACGCGCACCCGCTGCTCCTTTGAGGTGGCGGCGCATGATCTGGGGATGGGGACCGCATACCTGGATCCGTCCGGCTCCCAGATTGGCAAGAAGGAGAGCATTGCCGATACGGCCCGTGTACTGGGGAGAATGTATGACGGCATTGAATACCGCGGCTTTGGCCAGGAGATCGTGGAGGAACTGGCAAAATATGCGGAGGTTCCCGTCTGGAACGGCCTCACCAATGAATATCATCCCACCCAGATGCTTGCAACACTTCTGACCGTAAAGGAGCACCTGGGCCGTTTAAAGGGCGTGAAGCTTGTATACATGGGAGATGCCCGCTACAATATGGGTAATTCCCTAATGATTGCCTGCGCCAAAATGGGAATGCATTTTACGGCCTGTGCGCCGAAGGCGTATTTTCCGGAAAAGGAATTGACAGACTGGTGCAGGGCCGTGGCGGAAGGTACGGGCGCTTCCATCACACTCACGGAGGATGTGGAAGCGGGCACAAAAGGAGCGGATGTGATTTACACGGACGTATGGGTTTCCATGGGAGAGCCGGATGAGGTGTGGGAGACGCGCATCCGCGATCTGACGCCCTATCAGGTAAACAGACATGTGATGGAGAATGCGGGTCCCCAGGCGATTTTTACCCATTGTCTGCCTGCTTTCCATGACTTAAACACAAAAATCGGAAAAGAGATTAGTGAAAAATTCGGTATTACGGAGATGGAGTGCACGGACGAGGTGTTTGAGTCCTCTCAGTCCGTGGTGTTTGATGAGGCGGAGAACCGGATGCACACCATAAAGGCCGTAATGGCGGCGACTTTAGGAGCAGAGATCGATGAAGCAGAATAAACCGCCCGGCGGCGATTCTTATTACTACTGGAAGATCGTAAATATGATTCTGGCCTGTGTGATTCTGATTCTGGCAATTCTGATTATTCCGGGCGGAAAAGGCGGCCTCCTGACGCCGGCCACTTTTTTTCTGGGAGTTGTCATGTGTAGCCTGTCAGGAATTATGGAGCTTGCCAGGAACAAAAAAGTGGCCGGATATATCTGTTCGGTCTTTGCAGGTATATTGACAGTGGCGCTGATTGTAAGCATAATTCAGATATGGTGAGGGAATGAAAGAAAAGATATTGCGGATACTGAGAGAGACGGAGGGCTATGTGTCCGGCCAGGAGCTTTGCGAACGTCTGGGCGTATCCAGAACTGCCGTCTGGAAGGTGATTGGTCAGTTAAAGGAAGAGGGATACGGGATTGAAGGGGTGAAGAACCGGGGATACCATATTTCTTCCATACCGGATATTATGACGGAGGCCGAGATTGGAAGCCGCCTGGAAACAAAGGTGATGGGGCGGTGCTGTGTCTGCTATGAGGAGGCGGATTCCACCAATACCCGGGCAAAACGGCTGGCGGATGAGGGGAAGCCCCATGGAACACTGGTCTGTGCGGAAGCCCAGACAGGGGGCAAGGGACGCAGAGGAAGAGCCTGGAGCTCTCCTCCGGGCGAGGCTGTCTATATGAGCCTGCTGCTGAGGCCGCCCATCAATCCCGTTCATACCTCCATGCTGACGCTCGTTATGGGACTTGCGGCGGCCAAAGCCTGCAATGAGGTAATGGAGCGCAGTCTGGGAGACAAGGCTCCAAAGGTATTGGTGAAATGGCCCAATGACCTGGTAATAGAAGGGCGGAAGGTGGCCGGAATTCTTACGGAGCTGAGCACCGAGGTGGACTACATTAATCACATAGTCACCGGAGTCGGCATCAACGTAAATACGAAGGCTTTTCCGGAGGAAATTGCGGCCACGGCCAATTCCATGTATATTGCCGCAGGCAGAACATTTTCCAGAGCGGAGCTGACAGCCTTGTGCATGAAATACTTTGAGGCGTGCTATGACACATTTCTTGAGACGGAGGATTTAAGCGTCCTCAAGGAAGAATACGAGAGTCTGTTGGTGAACAAAGGCAGGCAGGTACAGGTTCTGGAGCCGGGGCATACCTATACGGGAACAGCTCTCGGGATTCGGGAAAGCGGAGAGCTCCTGGTAAAGAGGGAGGACGGGCAGGTAACGGCCGTGTATGCGGGTGAGGTGTCTGTGCGCGGAATTTACGGATATGTGTAGGAGAGACAGATGTACCAGGAAAAAATAGTGCTCTGCGGAGCGAGCTCCTATGAGGAAAAATATTATTTTAATGAAGATTTTGCGGCGCTTCCGGAGGATATCCGAAAGGAGCTTAAGATTCTCTGCGTGCTCTTTGTGTCGGAAGTGGGAGGGATTCTGACTCTGGAATTTGAGGAGGACGGAACTTTGTGCTTTCAGGTGAGCAGTCAGGAAAATGATTTCTTTTTTGACGAGATAGGGAGCGGATTGAAGATTAAAGCAATACGGAAGGAAAAACAGGAGCTTCTTGCGTCCCTGGAGCTTTTCTACAGGGTGTTTTTTCTGAATGAGGAGATGGAACATGCATAATGAGATTATTACCATCGGTCCCATAACCATCTACGGCTATGGCCTGATGATTGCAATTGGTATATTTTTGGCCTATTTTCTGGCAGAGTACAGAGCTGAGAGGATCGGCCTTGACGCGGAAGCGGTTTTCGGGCTGACCTGCTGGGCGGTAGTGGCCGGCCTGATCGGAGGAAAGGTTCTTTACTATATTACGACCCTTCGTGAGATTCTTGCGGATCCCTCCCTTCTTCTTGAAATTGCCGACGGCTTTGTCATTTACGGAGCGCTTATAGGCGGCGTACTGGGCGTGGTACTGTTCTGCCATTATAAAAAGCTGAACTGCTTAAGCTATTTTGATCTGGCTGTTCCTTCCGTTGCTCTGGCCCAGGGCTTTGGCCGGATTGGCTGTCTTCTGGCCGGCTGCTGTTATGGAAGAGAGACGGACAGTCCTCTTGGAATTGTGTTTCATACATCCGAGTATGCGCCCAACGGGATTGCGCTGATGCCAACACAGATTATATCGAGCGCATTGAACTTTGTCCATTTTGCCATTCTGCTCGTATTTGCAAAAAAATACAAGAAGGGCGAGGGCCAGGTGGCGGGCTTATTCTTTGCACTTTACAGCGCCGGCCGCTTTTTCCTGGAATTCCTCCGGGGAGATGCGGAGCGCGGAAATGTGGGCTCCCTGTCAACCTCCCAGTTTATCGCAATCTTTATGTTTGCCTTCGGCTGCCTGCTGTTCTTTTATCTGGGAAAACGGGGACAGGAGGGAAACCGGGCATCAGCTATCAGCATCATTGGAGGAGCTTCCGGTCCCACAAGCATTTTTCTGGCAGGAAAGGACAGAGCTGCGGGAAATGACGAGAGCAGGCGCCGCAAAGAAAAAAAACTGGAGAAGTGGAGAGAGGAGCTTTCGGCAAAGCCTCATACCCTGGAGGAAGTGGAACGGTATCTGGCGGAAAAATGGCAGGCAAAGCGGCTTGGGAAGGAAACCCCGGAATATGTCCATATGGAACAGGCCATGCGTTCAACCCTGGTGCTTACCCATAAGCCGGAGTTACTGGCCACACCGGAACCGAAGGCGATAGATCGAAAATCATCCAAGAAGGAACAGATGGCATTTGTGGAGCAGATACAAAAACGGTTTGAGGAGGCCGAGAGGGTTGAGGCGGAAGAATTCCCCATGGACTTTCGGATCTACCGTATTTGTCCGGGCGGAGATGAGCGCTTCGGTTCTGAGGAGGAAGCGGCGCAGAACAGTTATTTGGATGTGCAGATAGAAAAGAGCTTCGGAGTTTTTCAGGTGTCCTGGTGTGGCGGTGAGGATGAAAAAAAGAAAACGGACGAGATCGTGAAGGACATTTACCAATACTACGGTGTGACGGAGGAAGACAAGGAAAAGGGGACGGAGCGCTTTTGGATGCTTGTTCATATTCTGGAGGAGCGGTCGGATGAATAGACAGGAACGGATTTTTCAGGTATGCTTATATTTGGGGGCGCTGCTTCTGGTACTGCTGGCGGACTGGCACTGGTATGCCAGCCGCTGCCCTCAGGGGAACCAGGTGCTTGGAGAGGAGCTTTATCCTTTGATTTACGGCACCTTTTTTGCGGCTATAGGCGGCTGCTTTGGAGCGGCGGCCTATTTTGGAAAGAAGACCCGGCCGAGAGTGACAGGGCGCCGGAATAAACATAAATAAAAAACGGACGCTATGGAGTGAATGTATGCGGCCGCATGACAGGAATGAGATGCATGAGCTTAAAAATAGGAAACGTAGAGCTTTCGAATCCGCTGATTCTGGCGCCTATGGCAGGAGTTACCGACCTGCCATTTCGTCTGTTATGCAAAGAGCAGGGAGCGGGCCTGGTCTGTATGGAAATGATCAGTGCCAAGGCCATTGCTTTTCATAACCGGAATACGGAACGGCTGATGGAGACGGCTCCGGAAGAACGGCCGGTTTCTCTGCAGCTTTTCGGTTCGGACCCGAAGATTATCAGCGAGACGGCAAAAGCAATAGAGGATCGCCCCTTTGATATTCTGGACATCAATATGGGCTGCCCTGTTCCCAAGATTGTGGGAAACGGGGAGGGCTCCGCGCTGATGAAGGACCCCAAACTGGTGGAGCGGAT
Organism: Clostridia bacterium; assembly: GCA_910576325.1. Lineage (GTDB taxonomy): Bacteria > Bacillota > Clostridia > Lachnospirales > Lachnospiraceae > Laedolimicola. The sequence goes on along the minus strand of CAJTIM010000014.1, from coordinate 10,366 downwards.
TGTCGCTGAAACCGTAAGGGCGGTAAAAAAGCCGGTAACGGTTAAAATACGCAAGGGATTTGACGACAATCATATCAATGCGGTGGAGATTGCAAAAATTGCGGAGGCATCCGGGGCGGCTGCGGTGGCGGTCCATGGGAGGACCAGAGAGCAGTATTACTCCGGCAGGGCTGACTGGGAGATGATACGCAGGGTGAAGGAGGCTGTCCGGATTCCGGTGATTGGAAACGGGGATGTGGATTCTCCGCAGCAGGCAGAGAGGCTTTTAAAGGAGACAGGCTGCGACGGAGTTATGATTGGCCGGGCGGCAAGAGGAAATCCCTGGCTGTTTCACCGGATAAGGATTTACCTGGAAACAGGGAAGACAGAGCTGCGCCCGGGATTGGATGAAATCCGGCAGATGATGCTGCGCCATGCGCGGATGCAGATTGATTATAAAGGAGACTATACGGGAATCCGGGAGATGCGAAAGCATATTTCTTGGTACACCGCAGGCTGCCCCCATTCCGCCAGGCTAAGGGCGCAGATTAACAGCGTGGAGAGTCTTGCGGAGCTGGAGGAATTAATATTGACAAGAAGTGACCGTTAAGCTATACTTTAACGAATGAAGTTTGCCTGTTTTTGGACAAAATCAGGTGAATCCGGAGGCATAAATTATACAAAAGAAGATATAATCTACTAAATATAGATCGTTGCAATTCACGCCGTGAAGTGTAACAATAAATTTGCAACAAGAAACATAGGAAGGATGTAAAAAAGAAATGAGCGAGAAAAAAAACTTACTGACTTATGAAGGACTGAAAAAACTGGAGGACGAGCTTCAGAATTTGAAAGTTGTTAAGAGAAAGGAAATCGCACAGAAGATTAAGGAGGCCAGAGAACAGGGCGACTTGTCCGAGAACGCGGAGTATGATGCGGCGAAGGATGAGCAGCGCGACATTGAGGCCAGAATTGAGCAGATAGAGAAGATTCTTAAAAATGCCGAGGTAGTTGTAGAGGATGAGGTTGATCTGGATAAGATCAGCGTGGGCTGCAAGGTAAAGGTTCTGGACGTGGAGTTTGACGAGGAAGAGGAATTCAAGATTGTAGGCTCCTCCGAGGCGAACAGTCTCGGCGGCAAGATCTCCAACGAGTCTCCGGTGGGCAAGGCGCTGATTGGCGCAAAGGTTGGGGATACCGTGCAGGTTGAAACCCAGGCAGGTGTGATTGAGTATAAGGTATTGGAGATTCAGCGGTCAAATTAAACGATTTGTCCGGATATGGCTCTCCAAAGAGATAGAGAAGTAACAGTTCAGTCATCTGGAGTGTTACATATAGAAAATGAGGAGTGGAAGATTATGGGAGAACAAAAGAGCGGAGCTGTCCAGGAGCAGGATGTAAAGCAGCTTCTCAAGGTGCGGCGTGAAAAGCTGGCCGATTTGCAGGAGCGGGGCATGGATCCCTTCCGGATTACGAAATATGTGGTAAGCCATCACAGCCAGGAGATCAAGGATGCATTTGACAGCCTGGAAGGCAAGAGCGTGACCATTGCGGGACGTATGATGTCCAAACGTGTGATGGGGAAAGCCTCTTTCTGCAATGTGCAGGATTTGAAGGGCAATATTCAGTCTTATGTGGCAAGAGACAGCGTAGGAGAGGAGTCTTACAAGGATTTTAAGAAGTTTGATATCGGTGATATCGTGGGAATCAGAGGACTGGTATTCCGCACCAAGACAGGGGAGATTTCGGTCCATGCGGAGGAGATTACGCTTCTCAGTAAGAGCCTTCAGATTCTTCCGGAGAAGTTTCACGGCCTGACCAACACGGATGTGCGTTATCGCCAGCGCTACACGGATCTGATTATGAACACGGAGGTGAAGGATACCTTTGTAAAGCGTTCCCGCATATTAAGCAGCATCCGCCGTTATCTGGACGGACAGGGCTTCCTGGAGGTGGAAACGCCTATGTTGGTAGCCAATGCGGGCGGCGCGGCGGCGCGGCCCTTTGAAACGCATTTTAATGCATTGGATGAAGACTTTAAGCTTCGTATTTCTTTGGAGCTTTATCTGAAGCGGCTGATTGTAGGCGGTCTGGAGCGTGTCTATGAGATTGGCCGCGTATTCCGGAATGAGGGGCTGGATACACGACACAATCCGGAGTTTACCCTGATGGAGCTTTATCAGGCTTATACGGATTACCACGGCATGATGGATCTGACCGAGAATCTTTACCGCCACGTGGCTCAGGAGGTTCTGGGAACTACAAAGATTGTGTACAACGGCGTGGAGATGGATCTCGGAAAGCCCTTTGAGCGCATTACCATGGTTGATGCGGTAAAGAAGTATGCAGGGGTTGATTTTGATGCAATCAGAACCACGGAGGAGGCAAAGGCCGTGGCAAAGGAAAAGGGCGTGGAGTTTGAGACCCGCCATAAGAAGGGTGATATTTTAAGCCTGTTCTTTGAGGAATTTGCGGAGGAACATCTGATTCAGCCTACCTTTGTGATGGATCATCCCATTGAGATTTCGCCTCTGACGAAGAAAAAGCCGGACAACCCGGATTATGTGGAGCGTTTTGAGTTCTTTATGAATGGATGGGAGATGGCCAATGCCTATTCCGAGCTGAATGACCCCATTGATCAGCGGGAGCGCTTTAAGGCTCAGGAAGAGCTTTTGGCTCAGGGTGATGAGGAGGCCAATACAACGGACGAGGATTTCCTTAATGCTCTGGAGATTGGTATGCCGCCTACGGGAGGAATTGGCTTCGGCATTGACCGGATGTGTATGCTGCTTACGGATTCGGCGGCGATTAGGGATGTTTTGCTCTTCCCGACAATGAAAACGCTTGGCGGAAAAGACCAGTAAAATCAAGGGTTTGCGGTACTTGAACTTGTAAACTACAACAAATTTACAACAATTTTACAACGCATATTGAAGAATAATGAGCGTTAATGAATAGTTGTACTCATAAATCCAATTCAATATTTTGTACGATAAGGACATTTTTCTAAAAGAAAATTTTAGGGAAGTGTCCTTTTGTTATGGTCAAAACAAAATAAGAAATGGAGGAAATGAACATGAGTAGTACAGCGTTAGGAGCAGAGAAAGCGATTATTTTTATCAGCGATGCACATGAAAAATTCTACTACGAGAAATTGAAAGAGGTCAGGTATCAGGACGTGTACCATAAAGCACTTGTATATTGTCTTGGTATCAGCGATGACACGAGAAGGAACATTTACAGTATCTATGATTTTAAGACAGGCTGCGTGAAAACGGAGTGCCTGCATGAAGGATGGCAGACCAGCGGGAGCTTAAAAGTAGTCAGGATGGCGTTTAACCTTTACTGCAATGGTACGCCAAGTGTCTTTGATTACGATGATGCGGAGGAACAGGTGGACGAGTGCAGACGGTACACAGTGGAAGAACTGTTCTGCTGTGCCTATGCGCCTTATTTTTGGCAGGCGGTACAAATTCGTTATCCGGAATATGTAACATATAACCACAACTTGTACGCCATGCTTGGAGGACGGGATTGATGTTAAAAGTCAGGCTTATGGGAACGAAGAACGATATTAAGTGGTTCGGGAAGATTTTACAGCGTAACCCGAAAATCGAGGTGACGGAGTTTTCCGATATGTTCCCAAACAAAGGGACAAAGAAATATTACAGGACTTATGTGGAAGTCAGGAAAAGCAACGTAAAAGAAAATTAGTAGAAGCAAAGGAGAATTATCATGTGTAAAATAATCGCAATCGCAAACCAGAAAGGCGGTGTGGGCAAGACCACCACCACAAGCAATTTAGGAATCGGGCTGGCAAAACAGGGAAAGAAAGTGCTTTTGATTGATGCGGACGCACAGGGCAGTCTGACCGCAAGTTTAGGCTTTACAGAGCCGGACAGTCTGGAAATCACGCTTGCAACCATTATGGGGAACTTAATCAATGACGGGGAAGTAGAGCCGGGGGAAGGTATCCTCCACCATGAGGAAGGGATAGACTTAATGCCGGGGAACATTGAGCTTTCCGGTCTGGAGGTTTCCCTTGTGAATGTGATGAGCCGGGAAACGGTGTTGAGGTCATACATAGAGATTGTCAGGGAGAATTACGATTACATTTTAATTGATTGTATGCCTTCCCTCGGTATGATTACCATAAATGCCTTTGCCAGCGCCGACAGCATCTTGATACCCGTACAGGCGGCATATCTGCCCGTCAAAGGCTTACAGCAGCTTATCAAGACGGTCGGCAAGGTAAAGCGGCAGATTAACCCGAAACTGGAAATTGAGGGGATTCTGCTTACAATGGTGGACAGCCGGACGAACTACGCAAAGGACATCAGCTCCATGCTGAAGGAAGCCTATGGGAGCCGGGTAAGGATATTTGCCAATGTCATTCCCATTTCCGTCCGGGCGGCGGAGATTTCAGCGGAGGGTGTCAGCATCTACAAGCATGATCCAAAGGGGAAAGTAGCGTCAGCCTATGATTCTCTGACAAAGGAGGTAATCACCTCTGCTCCGCAAAGCAAGGAGGTGAGCGCAGATGGGCAGTAACGCAAAACCAAGAAGCGCATCAAAGGTTGCTCTGGAAAGTTTTGATGATTTGTTCGGCGGGAGTGCTGCACAGGAAAGCGGCGTTGAACAGATTATCAATGCGCCGCTGGCAGAGCTTTATACGTTCAAAGACCACCCTTTCCGGGTGGAGGACGATGAGAAGATGGAGGAAACAACGGAGAGTATCCGGCAGTACGGGGTGCTTGTGCCGGGGATTGCAAGACCGAGGGCGGGCGGCGGCTATGAAATCATAGCCGGACACCGCCGCAAGCGTGGCTCGGAGCTTGCCGGAAAGACGGAGATGCCTGTGGTTGTCCGCAACTACACCGATGATGAAGCTACGATAATCATGGTGGATTCCAATATCCAGAGGGAAGATATTTTACCGAGTGAGAAGGCGAGAGCCTACAAGATGAAATATGAAGCCATGAAGCATCAGGGGAAGAAGTCAGGAAGAAACACACTGGATGAGATCGGGGAAGCTGCCGGGGAGAACGCTAAAAAAGTACAGCGGTATATCTGGCTTTCCCGGCTGTCTGATGAACTTCTTACTATGGTGGACGGTAAAAAACTCGGTTTCTCACAGGGCGTTGACATTTCCTTTCTGGCGGAGGAAGCGCAGCAGTGGGTGCAGGCAGTCATAGAGGAAAAAGGCTGTAACGTCAGCATGGCGCAGTCGGCAAAAATCAAGGAATATGGCAAGACCGGGGAGCTTACCCTTGCAATGGTGCGCCTGATACTGACGGAGGAAAAGCCGAAGGAACGGAAGGTAACACTGAAAGCGGACAAAATCAGCGAATATTTTGCGGAGGACTGCAGCAGTGAGGAAATAGAGGGCATCATCATTCAACTATTGGATGAATGGAAGAAAAGACAATAGAGGGGAGGTGCATCAGCGTGGATGGCACAATAAAATTTGACTATTATTATGGCATCGAAGCGGAACAGTTTTCTTTTTACCGGGTTCCGAGGCTGCTGATAAAAGACGCAAGGTTTAAAGAGTTGTCCAGCGATGCAAAGCTCCTTTATGGTCTGATGCTTGACAGGCTGGCATTGTCAATCAAGAATGGCTGGCTTGACGAGGAAAACAGGGTGTATATCCATTACACCCTGGATAACATAATGGAGGATTTGGGATGCGCAAGGGAGAAATGCGCCAAAGTGATTGCGGAGCTTGACAGCAAAAAGGGAATCGGTCTGATTGAGAAGAAAAGGAGGGGACTGGGCAAGCCGGACATCATCTATGTGAAGAATTTTGCGACACTGGATACCGGGAAAGAACCGGGCGGAGAGCTGGAAAACCCTGATAATGCTGACAATTCCGCAGAAGTTCGGAAACCGAACTTCAAGAGGTTCGATAATCAAACTTCAAGAAGTTCGGAAATCGAACTTCAAGAGATTCGGAAACCGAACTTGCAGGAGTTCGGAAATCAAACTTCAAGAGGTTCGGAAACCGAACTTGCGGAAGTTCGGTTTCCGAACCCTAATTATAACAATACTAATTATACTGATCTGAGTTATACCAATCCTATCAATCAATCAAATAGAGAAACAGAAAAACAGGAACCGGGCAAGCTGGATAATGGTATGATTGATGTGATGGATAATGCCACTGCCTACATGGAAATTATTCGTGACAATATTGAATACGAGCATCACATGAAATATGGGGACTGGCAGGATAAGGGGCTGTATGAGGAACTGTATGAGGTTATCTGCGAGATTGTGTGCGTGAAGCGTAAGGCGGTAAAGGTCAACGGGGAAGATTACCCTTATGAGCTTGTAAAATCAAAGTTTTTAAAGCTGAACAGCTCCCATTTGGAGTATGTTATCGGGTGCATGAGGGAAACCACAACCAAGATAGCCAACATCAGGGCGTACATGGTGACTGCCCTCTACAATGCGCCTAACACCATGAACCACTATTACCAGCAGTTGGTGCAGCATGATATGTATGGCGGCGGTTGGGAAGAAAAAGGGATGTTCCAGCCCAAAGCGGAAGGAGATGGATAAATGGAATCCATGAGGGATATTGACCGGGTAATGGAACGGGAGATTGCAAAGGGGAGCTGCCCGTTAAGGTTTGTGAGGATAGAATTTGGCAGTTCCCCTTATCAGGAGATTGCGTCAAGGGAAAAGCTGCTGGAGGTGCTGTCCTATCTGCTGCGGATTGGCGATTATGGCAGGTTTGCCGGGAAGGGGACAGGGAATAATGTTTACATGGACATCAAAGGCAGGAAACCGGCTTTTAAGCGTACCCGTTCCTTTATTGACCGGAATACCCTCTTTTCCACAATCCGCAGGTACGGAAAGAAAATAAAGCCGGATTTTGACGGGCATACTTATCTGGAAACAGTGCAGTGCTTCTTTGAACTGCCGGAAGGGGAACAGGATAAATACAGGGTGACATATGACGGGCAGGAAACATTCGCTTTCCCTATGTCGGATAAATATATCCTCGGACTTTACACGCACTGCATCTCGGCAAGGCGGGCGGCATCGGCGGAGATGGATATTCCCGGCACAGGCTTTTCAGAAAAAGAACAGGGAATTGCAAGCCTTGAGAGTGTGCGTGACGTGCTGTTCCAGTGCCTTTTGTTTGACACGATAAAATGCGGGGAAGGCGTGTTATATGCTGACCTCTGCACGATTTACTGTTTAAAATAGAATCAATAGCTTTTGGACTTTTTGTCCAGAAGTGAGTTAGGAGGTGCGCTATGGCGGAAAAATATATTACGGAAGAACAGCGGGCAAAATGCCGGAAAGTGGCGGATGCGTTTGCGGAACTGTATGAGCTGGCAGATGTAATGGTGGCGGATGCCGGGAGGTTCGGCTTTGTCCGTCTGCAATGGTTCAGTGAGGGAGAAGGCTTTGATTCGGCAATGGCATTTTCGGACAGCATGGAACTGTTTGAGGAACTCTGGCGGATATGGTATGAACATGAGGTCTTAACGCCTGTTTTGGGTACGCCGCTTGCGGAGCTTGACTATGACGAGATATTCCAGACGCTTTCCAAAGACAGGCAGGAGGAAATCTTGGAAAAGAAGAAATATTTTATTTCCCGGTGTGAAGATGCTTTCGCTTAGGTGGCAGATATTTTTTACAATTTCGGGGCGTTTTCTGTTAAAATAGACCGTATCAGGGTAAAGGAGTGGTGTGTTTGGGAAACAGGAAGCGCCTGAAAAGGGCAGACAGGACATATAAAGACTTAAAGCAGAAGCAGAAAGCAGGAATAGCAGACGGTATGTTTGAAAAGACCTGTGATTATTACAGGGAGCATGGCAGGATGCCGGAAGGAGAGGACTGTGAAAAAATTGTGGGGCAGATTTACCAGAGGGTAAAGGGGATAGCGGAAAAGGCTTCTTTTGATGAAATATACAGCCTGTACCTTTACCGTCTGCCACGTTATGAAACGAGAATAGCGGAGAACGGGCTTCCGGAAAAGAAAGAGAAAAAGAAAGAAGATGCCGACAAGCCGAAAGTAAAGCAGATAGGCAGGAGCAAAAAAGTATGCCCGAACTGCGGAAGGAAGATGAAACAGCAGTTTATCGGGTTACAGCACTGCAAATGCGGCATAAGTTGGAAAAAAGACATCGGATATTTTGAGCGTACCGGGGATATGGTTTTCGCTCTGGAACGGAGGAAAGCAGGGAAAAAGACAAAGCAGTGTCCGGTAATCCGGTACAGATAATTAAATATCAGAAACAGCGTGAGGGCAGTTATAGACCGTAAACAGCGGTTTGTAGCTGCCCTTTTTGCGTTTATAAAACTTTTGGACAAAAAGTCCAGAAGCGGAAAGGAGAAAGAAGGAAAATGAAACACAAAAAAGTAGCAGCCGCCCTTTCAGCGGCGGTGGCAGGCGCATCGGTATTAGCCGGAATCCTTTATGCGGCGGGGAAAAGAAAACCGAAAAAGGGGCGGGAGCCGGACTTACAGGAAGAAGGTCTGACGGAAGGGAAGCTGCGGGAGTGCCTTCTCCGTCTGTTCCGGCTGTATGAGGACAGTGAGTTTGGTGATTCTGCGGAGTTTTTGGGCAATGGGAGTGATCCGAGGGAATATGAGGCGGAGAACTATTCCAGCCAGTTATTCCCTTATATCAAAAGGAACATGAAGGACGTGATGATGATGGAGGGGGATGACGGTACGGGGAAAGAACCCTTCGCCATGACGGACGTGCTTTTCTGTTATCCAGCCTGCAAGATAGGCTGTGAGATAAGGGAACTGTTTTCAGACAACTTTGTCCTGTGCCTTCAAAGCGAGATGTGGATACTGGAAAACGGGGAGTTTGCGTCTGTCTACTGTGTCAGTATTGGAAAGGACGGAGGGCGGCTCAGTTACCGCTTTGTGGATACCTGTATCAAAAATCCGGGGGATATTCCTATCTGCTTTGAAGATTTGGAAAGCGGTTTTGCAGAAATAATTGAAGCTGAAAAAGAAGGGAGAGAACCTTATCTGCCATAACCCGGTCAGGAAGGAGAGCTTATGAAATATTTAATCCACAGGCTGTACGTCCCACCCTGACGGGGGTACAGCAATAAAAAAAGAAGGAGGGAAACCATGCAGGAGGAAGTGACACAGAAAACCATTGCCCTTGTGTTCAAATCTTCCCGATTGACTGCCGACGTGCTGAAAAAGGCTATGAAAATGTATCTGGAACACCATAAACAGGGAAAGCAGATGCCGCATGGGAAAATATCAGTGAAAGAGCTGGTCGGTCAGGGTATGGGCGCTTCGAGCATTGAGGTGACGGATAACAACATTAAGTCCTTTGAGAGAGTGGCAAAGAAATACAACGTACAGTTTGCTGTAAAAAAGGATAAGACGGAAAAACCGCCGAAGCACATTGTATTATTCAAGAGCAAGGATGCCGACGTGATAACGCAGGCATTTAAGGAGTTTGTAAAAGTTAATGAGAAAAAGCATAACCGCATCTCTGTAAAGGAGAAGCTGGCGGAGTTCCGGGAGCAGTTAGGCAAGGGCAAGAACCGGGAGAGGGCAAGGGAACACTTAAAGGACAGGGGGCAGTCATTATGAGTAAAATCGTAGAGGGCATTGCCAAAGACTTAAAATCAATCCCCGAAAAGTTAAAGGCAAAGACGGGGAATGTTGACAAAAAGAAACTTTTCCTTATGAATCTCCCCTATGTGCTTGCCGGGTATTTCTGCGACAAAATAGCGTGGCTGTGGCGGGTATCGCCGGGGCAGGACGTTTCTGAAAAGATGATGGCGGTCATGGCGGGGATGGAGGATTTATTTTCCAACCCGTTACCAAGTTTCCACCCAAAAGATTTGCTGATAGGGATAGGGTGCGGCATCATGCTCCGCCTTGTGGTGTATTTCAAAGCCAAGAACGCCAAGAAGTTCCGGCATGGCATGGAGTACGGTTCTGCGAGGTGGGGGACAGCGAAAGATATTGAGCCTTATGTCGATCCGGTATTTGAGAACAACGTGTTACTCACAGAAACGGAAAGACTGATGATGTCCGGCAGACCAAAACAGCCGAAGTATGCGAGGAATAAAAATATTCTTGTTATCGGCGGTTCTGGTTCGGGCAAGACGAGGTTTTTCGTAAAACCGAACCTTATGCAGATGCACTCATCATATGTTGTCACTGATCCGAAAGGTACAGTATTAGTAGAGTGCGGAAAAATGCTCTTAAAGAACAGCTACCGGGTGAAAGTACTGAATACCATTAACTTTAAAAAGTCCATGCACTACAACCGTGCGACTTGTTCGCCGCTGAAAAGGCGGCGCACAGCGCTGTTCTTAATCAGTTCTGTGAACTGATAATTCGAGAGGTGGAATGATAGGGTAACGCCTTGAAACGCCTCCCCTGA
>CAJTIM010000013.1 GCA_910576325.1 Clostridia bacterium | reverse complement strand
TACCGAAGAAGGTGCAAGAGATTACTTGAAAATCATGTCTTATATCGGTACCGCACACAAACAGGGTTACAATGCTTATGAAGCAATCAAAAATGCAATTTCAGGAAATCCAGATTTCATCTTTGGATAATGGGTGTCCTGAACAGTTACGAACAGCATATATTTCTTTTCAAAAAAGTACAAGTGTAGTATAGTTAAAATAACAAAATTCCAATTTTGATTTACCTGGTTAGTCCGGCTAAGAAATATCAAGTTTTAAAAAATTAATTTCTGCCGTCCGGTAAAGTCGCAAAGGCGCACGAGAGGAACTTTTATGAGTGTCCTTTCGAATAAAAGTTCCTCTCATCACAGGTGCGCCGAAGTGACTTTACCCTTCAGTGCCATCGCGCAGCGATTTGAATTAGGAGAAAAAGAAATGCTGAAAATAGCAATCTGTGACGACGAACAGGAGATGGTTACGGCTCACAGGCAGGCCGCGGAAGCGGCTCTTGGAGCCTGCCGCGCCGTGGGGGAGATTGTCACCTACACCCAAAGCGCAAACCTGTTCTGCGACATTGTGGAGGATGGCTTTCACTTTGATTTAATCCTCCTTGACATCGAAATGCCGGGAAAGACCGGGATGGAGCTTGCAAAAGAGCTTCGTCCCGCATTGCCCAACGTAAAAATTATTTTCATCACTTCACATGTGGAATATGCCATCGACGCCTATGAGCTGTCTATTTTCCGATACGTTCCCAAAAATGACAAAGGAAAGCGTCTTACTCAGGCCCTGGAGGATGCAATCCGCCTTCTTATGATAGAAGACGGCAAGGTCTATACCATTCAGACAAGCAGCCGCCTGGAGAAAATCCCTTATCGGGCGATTTACTATATCGAGCGTGACGGAAAAAACGCAAGCATCACCTGGGAAAACGGCGTTTCAAAGGTGCGCGGCAGTTTACAGCAGATTTATGAGGAATTGGCTTCGGAGGAATTTATTTTTATAGATCGGGGCTGTATTGTCAACCTGATCCATGTGATGCAGGTAAAAAACAGTATGGTTTTCCTGGAAAATGGTGTGTCTCTTCCTGTCAGCCGTTCTCACCTGCAAGACGTAAAGGAGCAGATCAACGCCTATTGGGGGACGCACATATGAGACAGGGAATGCTTGCAGTATCCGTATTTTTGACAGGAGGTCTGCGGGCCTGGCTGTATTTTCTTCTGGCAGGCTGCATATTGGAGAAAAAAGGTTCATGGGAGCAGAGAAAAATTCTTCTGGGAGGGGCGGCAGCAGGCGCAGCTGCGGTACTGTTTTTTTGGCTGCCGATACCAGACTATGGAAGGATGTGTATGGAAGCCCTTTTGCTTGGGGGCTTGGGAGCTTATCTTTTGGGTACGGAGGTAAGGATGAGCCTCTTTGTGGGGGCATTTTATGAGATAGCCTTTTCCCTCTGGCAGCTTTTGCTGTCAGCGGTGCTGGCAATATGGCGCGGTTCCGAAATATTTTTGGACGGGAGAAGCCCGGAGGGACAGGCGGGTTCCTGGCTGGCCTTTGGCCTTCTGGGACTTGTGGCTCTCTATGGGGCAAAGCGGCAGGAGATGACGGAGCAGGAGCATTTCCGCCTTTTGTCGCTTCCTGTTCTTGGCGGCTTTCTGGGAATCATTACCTTGTCCGAGCAAAAAGCTCCTTTTATTTCCGAGGATGTGCTGGATATCTGGACGATGCTGTCGCTTGTTCTTCTGATGGGGGTATTGATATTTCATATGAACCAGCAGTACCGGATGGAGCAGGAGCTTGCAAGGCTTAAGGCGGAGCAGGCAGAGCTTTTAGAGCGTGATTACCAGGCGTTAAATCAGTCTTACGGAGCGAATGCCCGGCTGTTTCATGATATGCACCGCCATCTGGAAGCGCTTTACCGGCTGCTTTCTCAGAAGTGCTATGAGGAGGCCAAGGGTTATGTGGAGGATTTACGGACGCCTGTCCGGGAAATGGCGGAAACGGTCTATACCGGGGATGAGGCGGCGGATTATCTTCTGAACAGCCGGATGTCAGCGGCGGCCAGGGAGGGGATTTCTTTGGAGATCAAGGCGGAATTTCCCCGGCATACCAATATCCGCAGCGCGGATCTCTGCGCCATACTGGGAAATCTGCTGGACAATGCTCTGGAGGCGGCAGGAAAGGTAAAGGAGCCGGAAGAGAGACAGGCGGCTCTGACCATCCGCCGGATTCACCGAATGCTTGTGATTAAGGTGGAAAATACGTTTGCAGAGGACGTAGAGGAGCATGACGGAGAGCTGAAGACCACAAAGACTGACGGGGGTCTCCACGGTTGGGGGCTGAAAAGCGTCCGAAGCGCGGCGGAGAAGTATGAAGGAACCCTTTGTACCTCCTGGGAGGGAAAACAGTTTCGGGCGGTGGTAACACTTGTTTATCAAGGAGTATAAGTTTGTTATAATGGCGGGTGTCCTTTTGATTGAGGCGGGAAAGGGATTGTTTGAAAGAGCTTACACTTGTTTATAGGAATAGGTGAGGCTCTTTTTTTGTTTTCATTCCAATCGTGGTCAAAAACCAACCGATTGCGGACATTTGGGCAGAGAGTTTGTTTTTGGGTTATGCTTTAAGCACAACAAAACAACAGATGTTACGTGCGCCGAAGCGACTTTACCCTTTAGTGCTGTCGCGCAGCGACTGGAATAGGAGGACTTTATTATGCGTCATGTTTGGATTCGTGGAATTTTGGCTTTGGTTTGGCTGGCAGCGGCTATTGTAAGCGGCGGAGCCTTATATGTGATTTTAGGTATGGTATTTCTTGTTTCCGCTTTCTCCACATGGAGACAGGATAAGGACGGGAAGGGAGAGAAGTAGAATGTCAGCAGCACTGTCTATTCAAAATTTAAATGCATGGTACACGCCCAAAAAGCCGGTGCTGAGCGGACTTTCCCTGGAGCTTCGCTCTCATGAGTCAATAGGTCTGATTGGGCTGAACGGAGCAGGAAAAACAACTTTATTGAATATCCTCTCAGGTCTTCATAGGAATTTTCATGCGGATGCTTTGAGAAGTAACGAAAAACCGGTATCCTTCCGGGATAAGCGCTTTAAAAGATATCGTTATACCGTATTTGCGGAGGATCACTCCTTTTCCTTTTTTACCTTTCGCGAATATCTTTCCTATGTATTTCGGGCCTATAAAAAACAGGTTCCCAATGTGGAGGATTTGATTGGAGGCTTTGGATTTGAAGCGTATACGGATAAGCTTTTGGGGGATTTGTCTATGGGAAACCGGAAAAAGGCATTTCTGATAACGGCATTTGCCCTGAAACCGGAGCTGTTGTTTCTGGACGAACCGGTAAACGGGCTTGATTTTTCCGGGACAGAGTTTTTATATCGGCTGATAAAAGGGTATGGAGCATATGGGACCCTGCTGTTTTCGTCACATATTTTGGAGAGTATCACCCTTACGGCAGACAGAGTGCTGGTGCTTAAGGAAGGGCAGATCAGCAGGAGCTTTTCCAGTGAGGAAATGGACGCGGAGGAGATTCGAAGAGCTTTGGGGACTGCGGAACTTGAAAACAGCAATTACGGAACTAAAATAGAGGAATGATTATGTGGAAAGGATTTGTGGTTTATTTATTCGGATTGCGGTATGAGAAGGCCGTAAAGAGCGGGCTTATCTGCCTGTTTGTATTCTGGGGCTTGAGGCAGGCGGAGATTTCTCTTAAAATTGCCCCCGGCATCTTGTATTTGATGACAGGAGCCGTTACCGCCTGCTCGATGTGGCAGGACTTATCCGCTGAAAATGAAGCAATGGCAGGAAAGAATCTTTTTATGCTTCCTTTTTCCGGACGGAAGCTCATAGTTTCCTATGTAGGCGCTCTGAGTCTCTATACGTTTCTTACACGCACGGCTCTGGTTTTATCTCTGGCTCTGGCCGTTTCCTTTTGGGGAGCGGCGGAGCTGACGGGAAGCCTGCTCTCTGCTCTGTACGGAAGCCTGCTGACAGCCTGGATCTATGGAGAAAGGAAGTATCGGAAAAGAACTCTTTTATGGATTGCGGCTACTATAGTCTTTGGCCTTTTCTTCAGCAGCACCTGGCTTTTTTCCGCAGGGATGGCTCTAAGCTGTTTTGTCGCGGTATGTTTTTTGATAAGAATAGACGCCTATGCTTTTTATGAAGGAAGCAGAATAGCACGGAAAGAAACAAAGCTCAAAAACTTTGGCCAATTTTCGATTTGGACTTATTTTTTGCGATATTTGAGTCATCATAAAAACTACCTCGTCAATACCCTGATTCTCTGGGGCGTTGCCGCGGGTCTGCCTTTGTGCCTTGGACAGACGGATAGAAGCTTTGCCCTTCCCATCGGCCTCTCCCTGCTCACCTTAAATACGCCCATCTGCATCCTTCTGTCCGCAGATCCCCATCTGGAGCAGGCAGTACGGATGCTGCCCGGACAAAAGCGGAGCTTTATTCTTCCCTACGGCCTGTTTCTCTTTACCTTCAATCTGATTGGAGCTTTTATTTTTCTCCTGAGCTTTGAAATGCAGGGAGGCGGCGGGAGCGGAAGAGATTTGGTTATGGCCATACTCATAGCAGGCTTGGGAGCGTTGGGTTCCGCGGAAATGGAATGGCATTTTCCCATACGAAGCTGGAAAACCAAAAGCGATCTCTGGCATCATCCCAGAAAATACGTGGTGCCGGGAAGCCTTCTTCTGATATCCGGTCTTTTTGCTTCCTGGTTCTGAGAAAGCAGGCTGTTCATGTAACCAATTCTCTGCTAAATTTTCCGGCAGCCAAACCGTGACCTTTTCAAAACCTGCCGTTTGTAGTAAAATATAGAAGTACTTATTTTATGTGTGAGAATGAATCATAGACGGCGGATTCCAACGCTGCGGAAGGAAAAATAAGAGGAAAAACGAACATAAGAGGTGTTACATGGAATGGAATAAGATTACAGGAAAAAAGATACTCGCCGCTACCTTCGGAGTTTTGCTTGTGGGTATAGGAGTAGCCTTCAACAATTGTACCGGATTTGGAAATGATCCCATTGGAATCGTTTATGACGGAATCCGGAGCATAACCGGCATGAATCAGGCGCAGCTTGG
This sequence comes from Clostridia bacterium, assembly GCA_910576325.1. GTDB lineage: Bacteria > Bacillota > Clostridia > Lachnospirales > Lachnospiraceae > Laedolimicola. The sequence goes on along the minus strand of CAJTIM010000013.1, from coordinate 115,731 downwards.
CATGGCCTCCAATGTGGTGAATGTAGTTCTTTTGGTATTTCTGTTTTTTGCAGGAAGGCGCTATGTGAGTGTAGGAACTTTTGTTTACCTCATACCCTACGGATTTTGTGTGGATTTGGGAACTTTTCTTTATCATCAGCTTGCATTTTCCGATGCATTTCTTTTGCGGATTGTATTCAGCGTAATTGGGTGTACATTTTTGTGCTTAGGGGTGGCGATTTACATTACGGTAGATATCGGCGTGGACCCGTTTACCGGGCTGGTATTGGTGCTGTGGGGAGTGATTAAGAAAGAATACCGATATGTAAAGATAGGATTTGATCTTGCTATGGTGGTTCTGGGTACGGTACTGGGAGGAAAGCTCGGAGTGGTAACTGTGGTTACGGCCCTGGCAGTCGGGCCGATCATTCAGATTTTTATGGGAGTTTTGAAAAAATTCGGTTCTGCTTCCGGGGATTGAAATACTAGGAGAAGTAGGGTACAATCAAAATATCAAATAGAAAATTTACGATGCAAAAGGAGAAGAGCGATGAGAGTAGGTATTGCAGGCGCCGGCATGATAGTGCCGACCTTTTTGGATGCGGCGGCTTTGGTAAAGGAGATGGAAATTTACGCTATCTTTGCGAGAAAGGAGGAAGTGCGGAAGGAATTTTGCGGGAAATATCAGATTCCCGTGGGATACGATTCCTATGAGAAACTTTTGGCGGATTCCAAGGTAGATGTGATTTATGTGGCGCTTCCCAACAATCTGCATTTTTCCTTTGCAAAGGAAGCGCTTCTGGCCGGGAAGCACGTGATTCTGGAGAAGCCTTTTACAGTTACCTATGAGGAGGCAAAGGAGATAGCGGCGATTGCCAGGGAGAAGAAGCTGTATCTCTTTGAGGCCATTACTACCCAGTACAACCCCAATTATAATAAGATGAAGGAGCTTTTGCCGAGGCTTGGGGATATCAAGCTGGTAGCCCTGAATTTTTCCCAGTATTCCAGCCGGTATGATAACTTTAAAAAGGGCGTCATAAGCCCCTCCTTTGATCCGAATAATGCAGGAGGCGCCCTGATGGATCTGAATATCTACAACATTCATTTTGTGGCGGGTCTGTTTGGAAAGCCTCTGAAGGTGCGCTATTGTTCAAATATGGAACGTGATGTGGATACCTCCGGGATTCTTGTGATGGAGTATCCTGATTTTCAGGCGGTTTGCATTGCGGCCAAGGACTGCGGAGCGCCCTTGAGTGTCAGCGTTCAGGGAAATAAGGGCTTCATCCACAGCGATTATGCTTCCAGTATCCTGGCGGAGTTTTCCTTCCAGGAAAATAAGTGCCAGCCGGAGCATTATCATCTGGCCGACAGTCCGCAGCGGCTGTTCTATGAGCTTCAGACATTTGCGGAATATTATGAGGATAAGGATTGGGAGGCTTTTGACAAGCGGCTCAGCCATAGCCTGATGGTGATGGAGATTCTCGACCAGGCCCGGGATTCGGAAAATCAAGGGCTGTAGAAGCGGAGAGGTTTTCACGAAGGAGCGGGCAAAGGAAAATCTTTATAATAAGTGATAATAAGGACAGATATCCTCATAATGCCCGTCCTTCATCAGAAAACCGCCCGGAATCACGCCCAATTGCTGAAAACCAAGGCGCTCGTAGAGGTGTCTGGCATGGGTATTGGTACGCACCACGGCATTAAACTGAAGAATCCGGAAGCCGCGGGCCTTTCCCTGGGCCATACAGTCCAAAACAAGCTGCTCGCCGATATGCAGTCCCCGGGCTTTAGCGCTGACCGCATAGCTTGCATTGGCGATATGCCCGCAGCGGCCTTCGTTGTTGGGGTGCAGGATATAAAGCCCCAGAATATTACCGGCAGGGGAAGCCTCCGAAATACTGCCTTCCGCAACACCGCAGTAGGTCTGAGAGGCGAAAAATGCCGGGCCGGTTGCGTCGTTCAGCAGATCTAATTGCGGAAAAGCAACGCCTTCCTCCACTACTTCATTCCAGATGGCCATCATCGAAGGAAGATCGGATAGGGTATAGGAGCGTATCTTAATGTTCATATGAAATATATCCTTTCAAGATTCTTGTTTTGAGGCTGGCAATGGTTAGTATAGTGAAAATAGAGGTGCTTGTCAAATGATCTTTTCCTGTTCACGGATAAAGACCGTGTATATGCAACCATTAAGACGCATAAGAGCTTACAATACGGACAACTGAGCGGCGGAGGGGAGGAGGGCCGCCCCGATCAGGGGTGGAGGTTCCTGCCCGCAGCCTACACAGTTTTCCGAATAAGCCATCATGTATCAAGACGCCCCCACCAAGAAAGAAAAACCTACATAAAAAGTCAAACAATACCCAACAATCAGCATACCCAACTGCATTACAGACAAAAACGAAAGCTTTTAATGTAGTAGTGAGGAACCACTGATTTCCAAGACAACTTCGGCAAAAGGTCTATGAGTATTTTTGTCATCTGCCATTTTATTCCCCGTATAGTTTTGAAAAATATGTTACACATGCGCCAGCCATTTACATTCCGTAATCTCCATATTTGAAAATACGGCCTCAAAAGAGGATTCCTCCGGAGAACAGGCATAGATGCCGAAACTTATCTCCTTAGCGCCTTCCCACATATGGCAGATCCGCATCTGCTTAAAGTTCACCCCATCCTCGGAACATTCGATACGGTAGTCCGATTCCCGGCGGCTCAGACGATACCACATGGACTTGATATCCGCGGAAATATCGGTGGTCGCCCAGTCAGAATAACCGTGATTCGTCACCACGCTGCCGAGACGCTGATACATGTCGTTTTCATATTCAATCGAAGCCTTCAGCCAGTTTTCGCTGTCCAGATAGAGGATAATCCCGCACTGATCAAAACGGCGCTTACTGGCAAATTCCGTTTTTACCACAAATGAGAAATATGGCTCCGCTGTGGTAAGCTGCAGAAGAGGAGCATTGTCATTCTGAAAGCCGTAGTAGGTTCTCTGCCAGAGATCCGTTCCCGGCTCTGTGATAATGGTGATGCGGTCCTCCTGAATGGAGGTTTCCTTCGGCTCTCTGGTCCATTTCAAATCCTTTAAATCCCATTTCATAATCAATCAAATCCTTTCCCTTCATTATTTTAAACGGCATCCCATCATCAGACCGGAAATCCATTCAATTACAGTCATTATACCATCTCGGTCAGGCCGGTCAATAAAAAGAAAAGACATATTTTTAAGAAAATCGTTAAAATGTCAGCGGCACAGACGGCAATTTCCCAACATCGCCGCCGGAACTGTTATATGCTAAAAGAGTTCATATACAAAAGATCGAAAATCAACGTGACATCTGATGCCCATACATGATAAGATATAGAAAATACTTTCAGGGGGGCTTAACGAAATGTTTTATTCCATACATGAAAAGGAAATTCAGGAGGTAACCCTGGAGCAGATCGACAGCCACGATATCTGCGTAGGCTATCTGACACTGGATGAGCTGCGCAAATGCTATGACAAGCTTGGTCTGTCCGAGGTGGCCGTAAAGGACTGCATGACGGATTTTACTCATTTTCGGACAAGTATTGATGTGTATGATGAGTTTAGCTTCGGCATGATCAACATTGTGGATATCCTGAACTTAAGCAGCAAGCGCAACCGCATCGGTTTTTTTATCAAGAAAAATCTCTTTATTATAATAAAAATCATTGACAAGGGCGACAGTATCCGCCAGATGTTCCTGGATGCCATCGGACGCTTCCGGCAGAATGCTACGATGGAAAAGGTGATCTACGGCGTGCTGGAGCGTCTTCTCTCCAGCGGCAACCGGGGACTGGTGATGACGGAGCGGCAAATCATTGCGATGGAGCGGGAGGTCGTAAACGGGAAGATGGATGAAGATCTGAATAAAGAGATTTTTGATCTGCGGAACCGTCTGTCCACCCTGAAGAACTATTATGACCAGCTGATTGACATCGGTGAGGCTCTTCAGGAGAATGAAAATGATCTCTTCGAGGAGGAGGATCTGCGCTATTTTAAGATTTTTACGGATAAATCCGAACGCCTGAGCAACAATACCCAGCTCCTTTGCGACAATCTTATCCATCTGAGGGAGGCTTTGGACGCCACGCTGAATTATAATCTGAACAACACCATGAAGCTGTTCACGATTGTGACGATTATTTTCCAGCCTCTGACCTTGATTGTGGGCTGGTACGGAATGAATTTCACCAATATGCCGGAACTTGTCTGGAAATTTGGTTATATCTATGTGATTGTACTCAGCATTACCGTGGTGGCCGGGATTTTATTCTATTTTAAAAAGAAAAAATATATGTAAGGAAGCTTTTATATGAAAACGAGTGATTTTTATTATGATTTGCCCCAGGAATTGATTGCCCAGGACCCTTTGGAGGATCGGAGCAGCTCCAGGCTTCTTGTGCTGAACCGGGAGACGGGAGAGAGGCGGCACTGCGTGTTTCGGGAGATTGCGGAGTTTTTGAATCCCGGGGACTGCCTGGTGGTGAATAATACCAAAGTGATTCCGGCCCGGCTTATGGGCGTAAAGGAAGAAACGGGGGCAGGCATTGAGGTTTTGCTTTTGAAGCGCTGTGAGGACAATGTGTGGGAAACTCTGGTGAAGCCGGGGAAAAAGGCCCGGCCCGGAGCGCGGATTTCCTTTGGAGACGGGCTTCTTGTGGGCGAAGTGCTGGAGGTGGTGGAGGAAGGAAACCGCCGGATTCGCTTTACCTATGAGGGGATTTTTGAGGAAATTTTGGACAGGCTGGGACAGATGCCTCTGCCGCCCTATATTACGCATCAGCTGAAGGATAAGAACCGGTATCAGACCGTATATGCCAGGCATGAGGGATCGGCGGCCGCGCCTACGGCCGGACTTCATTTTACGCCGGAGCTTTTGAAGGAGATTGAGGAAAAGGGCGTAAAGCTTGCTCATGTAACCCTTCATGTGGGACTGGGCACCTTCCGGCCGGTGAAGGTGGAGGATGTGACGCAGCACCATATGCATTCGGAATTTTATGTGGTGGAGGAGGAGCAGGCCAGGCTTATCAATGAGACAAAGGCGGCAGGCGGGCGTGTGATCTGCGTGGGAACTACGAGCTGCCGCACCCTGGAGTCGGCGGCGGGTGAGAACGGGCTTCTTCGTGCCGGGAGCGGCTGGACGGATATCTTTATTTATCCGGGGTATCGCTTTCAGATGATGGATGCGTTGATCACCAACTTCCATCTGCCGGAATCTACACTGCTGATGCTTGTGTCGGCATTTGCGGGGAAGGAGCGGGCGATGGCGGCTTATGAGGAGGCGGTTCGGGAGAGGTATCGCTTTTTCTCCTTTGGGGATGCGATGCTTATATCGTGAGTGAAAATTTTTAGTCTAATTCTCTGTTAAAAGAATTAGGCTTAAATGAAAGGATGTGAAAAGTCGGGGCAAAGTCTGCTCGACGCGGCAATGGCTAACACAATGACGGTAAAAGAAGCGGCAATGCTGTGGGGGGTAACGGAACGTTGGGTAACCGTTCTATGCAAAGAAGGACGGATAGAAGGCGCTTATAAGAAAGAACGCAGCTGGTCGATTCCTGCAAATGCCAAAAAACCTGCGGACAGCCGGATTAAAACCGGTGCATATAGAAAAACAAAAATATCACCTGACCTGCCTCTGCCGGTGGGAATTTCAGATTATCGTCTGGCCGCATCCGAGTACTATTATGTTGATAAAACCATGATGATCAGGGATTTTCTGGATGAACGGCCGATGGTGTCTTTGTTTACCCGCCCGCGCCGTTTTGGCAAGACCTTAAATATGGATATGATACGTACCTTCTTTGAAAAGACGGGGGAAGATACCTCTGTTTATTTCAGAGATAAAAAGATTTGGGCTTGCGGTAAAAAATATCGTGATTATCAGGGAAAATATCCGGTGATTTTCATTACCTTTAAAGATGTAAAGCGGGATACCTGGGAAGAGACTTATGATCAGATCTCAAAGATTTTGAGACAGGAGTTTGAACGTCACAGCGAGCTTTTGCAAAGCGGACGATGCAGCAAATATGAGAAATTATACTTTAAAAATGTTCTGGAAGAGAAAGCGGACAATACGGATATGATGATGTCATTGCAAAGGCTTTCTCAAATGCTGGACGAACACTACGGTATTCCGCCGATTATTATTATTGATGAGTATGACACGCCGATCCAGCAGGGACATATGAGGGGGTTTTATGATAAAGTAATTCTATTTATGCGCAATCTCTTTTCAGGCGGCCTGAAGGATAATCGCCATCTTTCTTACGGCTTTTTAACAGGGATTCTTCGTGTGGCCAAAGAAAGCATATTCAGCGGCTTAAATAATTTAAAAGTCAATACGATATTAGATGACCGATATAGTGAATATTTTGGTTTTACGTCTGAAGAAGTAAAAGGGATGGCACGTTATTATCGTGCGGAGGAAAAGTATGAGGAAATATGCGCTTGGTATGACGGGTATCAGTTTGGAGATTCGGATATATTTAACCCTTGGTCCGTAATCAACTATTTTAGCAATGGCTGTCAACCTAAGGCTTTTTGGCAGTCAACGGGAAGCAATGAGATAATCGGTGAAATTTTGGCACATGCAGGGGAGGAGATGTATGAACGCCTCGATGCTTTACTGCAGGGTAAGAGTTTTCTGACATATATTGATACCGGAGTTATTTATCCTCAGATTCGAAATAATCCTTCTTCTGTGTACAGCTTTCTTCTAGTTGCGGGTTATCTAAAAGCCATAAAGGCAGATTCGGCTTTCGGCGGTGATTACATGTGTGAGGTGGCGCTGCCCAACCAGGAGATTGCCTTTGTCTATAACAAAGAGATTTTGCAAAAATTGACCGGTATTATTCCCCAGGCTGCTGCGGTCTCGATTCAGGAAGCATTGTATTCTAATGATGCACAAAGGCTGCAAAAGGAGATGCACAGGCTTCTTCTTCAATCAGTAAGCTGCTATGATACGGCCGGAGAAAATTTTTATCATGGTTTTGTTCTGGGACTTTGCGCCATGATGGATAATTGCTACTATATCAGCTCGAATGGAGAATCAGGAGAGGGGCGATACGACATTCAATTATTGCCTAAGGCAGAGAATATGCCGGGCATTCTGATTGAACTGAAGGCGGCCAGGAATTTCTCCAAAGATAAACTAAAGCGGCTCTCAGAGGCGGCATTGGCTCAGATTGAGGAGCGTAAGTATGATACGGATATGGAGGCCAAGGGCGTTAAAACGATTTTTAAGTACGGGGTTGCCTTCAGCGGGAAACAGGTCGAGATTACTACAGTATGAAAAAGCCGGAAAATTTAACAAGCTTTGAATTACGGAGAAAAACGGGACCGCCGCCAATCGGACGGTCCCATAAAAATGCATATTATGAATGTAAATATCCCAAATCCGTGTAAAATCCAGGATAAGAGATATTCACACACTCCGCCCCGCGAATCTCGGTTTCCCCGTCCGCATTCAGCCCCGCAACGGCAAAGGACATGGCAATACGGTGGTCCAGATGGCTGTCAATCACAGCGCCGTGAAGAGGATATCCCCCCTCGATGATCATACCGTCCTCCGTGGGGGTGATATGCGCGCCCATAGCGGACAGATTTTCCGCCATAACGTCAATCCGGTTGGATTCCTTGACTTTAAGCTCCGCCGCATCCCGAATAACGGTTGTCCCGGAAGCAAAGCAGGCAATCACCGCAATCACCGGAATCTCATCAATTAAAGCGGGAATCAGCTCCCCTTCCAAAACGCAGCCCTGCAAATGGGAGGTTCTTACCAGAAGATCCGCCACAGGCTCCCCGTCATGGTTATCCGTGGGAAGAATCGTTATGTCGGCGCCCATCCCATTCAGAACGCGGAGAATACCGTCCCGGGTGGGATTGATGCCCACATTTTGAATCAAAAGCTCGGAACCGGGGGTGATGCATCCCGCAGCAAGAAAATAGGCGGCCGAGGAAATATCGCCGGGTACACGGATTTTCTGTCCTGAAAGCTGCGGTTCCGGTTCAATGGAGGCTGTGGTCCCTTCGGTGCGAACCTTGGCGCCGAAAGAGCGAAGCATCAGCTCCGTGTGATTGCGGGAAAGAGCAGGCTCGGTGACGAGAGTGGGACAGTCGCCATACAGGCCGGCCAGCAGAATCGCAGATTTTACCTGAGCCGAGGCAACCTTAGTGGTGTAATGGATGCCGTGAAGAGGATGCCCCTGAATCCGAAGGGGGGCACAGCCGTTTCCCTTCAGACTTTCAATGGACGCGCCCATCAGGGATAGGGGTTCTATAATGCGTCCCATCGGGCGTTTTTGAATAGAGGCGTCGCCGGTGAGGGTGGTTTCAAAGTCCTGCCCGCTTAAAATGCCGGAAATCAGTCTTGTGGTTGTGCCGCTGTTGCCGGTGTCCAGAATATCCGCCGGCTTTTTCAGCCCATGCAGTCCTTTTCCGTGTATAAGAAGACGTGCGGCGTCCTGCTCTTCAATGGAAATACCCATACGGCGGAAGCAGTCAATGGTAGAGAGACAGTCCGCTCCCGGAAGAAAGCCCTCAACTTCCGTAAGCCCTTCGGCCAAGGCGCCGAACATAACGGCCCGATGAGAGATAGATTTGTCGCCGGGGACCGTGATACTGCCTTTTAAATTTTTTGTACGCGTAAAAATCATAGCTTTTCAAGCTCCTATTCCAGTCTTATTCCTCTTATTCCAGTTCCGTAATATCCCTCTTAATACACTTGTATGAAATCCATTTACAGTCACATAAAGCATGCGCCTGTAAATGGATTTGTGCATTAAAAGGGATATTACTGATTTCCAATCCCATAATATCCCAATTCAGCGCTCATAAATCGTATACCGATACTTTCGAAGCAAAGCAATAGCCTTCTCATAAGAAGCCTCATCATAAAGCTCCACCTTCAGCACTGCTTCCTCAAATTCACGATTGTGAATAATCCCGATATTCTTCAAGCTGACGCCGCCTGCTGCCAAAATAGTAGAAAGAACCGCGACGCCGCCTGCCTCGTCCACCATATCGCAGTAAAAGGCATACATTTTTTTGATAGGTCCGGAAGAGGAATCAGGAATGGAATTGCGGTAATTGCGGGAAGTCTCAAAAAAACGGTACAGTCCGTTCCCGTCCGCCTCCTCCAGTTGCTTTTTCACCGAGGTAAGCTGCTCTAAGTAGCAGTCCAGAACACGTATAAGGTTTTCCTTATTCGTCATACAGATCTGCTCCCACATTTCCGGCGAGGAAGAGGCAATGCGGGTAATATCCTTAAAGCCGCCTGCGGCAATACGCTTCATCAATTCATCCGCACCGTCAAGCTCCTGTACCAGATTGACCAGAGAGGAAGCAATCAGATGGGGCAGATGGCTTACGGAGGCCGTAATAAAGTCATGCCTCCGATAATCAAGCACCAGCGGCAGAGCTTTCAGGGAAGCAATAAAAGGCACAAACAGATCCACTGCCTCCTGAGGCACCTTAGATGAAGGCGTTATAATATAGTAAGCATTTTCAATGAGATGCGGCTTGGCATTGGCGTAGCCTGTTTTCTCCGAGCCGGCCATAGGATGACCGCCGATAAAATGCTCCTCCAGCTCAAGCGCCGTCACCCGCTCATGGATATCCGTCTTGGTGCTGCCCACATCCGTAAGAATACAGTCCGCTTTGATCACCGGCTTCAGCCGTTCCAGATACATGGCATTGGTAGCAACAGGCGCACATAGGAAAATACAGTCGCAGGCCGCAAACTGGCCGTCCACCGCAGTACAGGCAATGTCCACGGTTCCCTCGTTGGCAGCTTCAATCAGCGTATCTGCAGTCCGCATATAAGCCATAATCTGAATTTCCGGATGAAAGGCTTTGATCGCTTTGGCAATGGAGCCGCCGATCAGTCCCAAGCCTACAAATCCTACGGTTTCTATCTTCATAGTATCCTCCTATAAAAGTCGCTGCGCGACGGCGCTAAAGGGTAAAGTCACTTCGACGCACCTGTAATGAGAGAAACTTTCATTCGAAAGGGCGCTCATGAAAGTTCCTCTCGTGCGTCTTTGCGACTTTACCAGTCGGCAGAAATTATTTTTTAAAATTACTTGACATTTCTTAGCTGGACTGTCTACTCAATCTTAAAAGCTTCGCCCGGAAAGAGCCGCATAAGCCTTCAGCTCCTTTGCAAGCTCGTCAAACTGTGCAAAGGTCAGAGACTGGGGGCCGTCCGAGAGGGCGCAGGCCGGATTGTTATGTACCTCGATCATCAGACCGTCCGCACCGGCGGCCACCGCACACTTGGCAAGAGGACTCACATAAGCCCGGACGCCGGAGGCATGGCTTGGATCCACGATCACAGGCAGGTGGGTTTTTGATTTCAGCACCGGAACAGCGCTGATGTCCAAGGTGTTTCGTGTGGCTGTCTCATAAGTACGGATACCCCGCTCACACAAAACCACATTTCGGTTGCCCTCTGCAATGATATACTCCGCCGCGTTGAGCCATTCTTCAATGGTAGAAGAGAGCCCCCGCTTTAAGAGTACCGGAAGCCCCGACTGGCCGGCTTCCCGTAGAAGCTGAAAGTTCTGCATATTCCGGGCGCCTATCTGAAGCATATCCACATATTTCACAGCCGCCGAGATGGAAGCCTCGCTGATGACCTCACAGATGGTTGCAAGCCCCGTTTCCTCCTGGGCCTTCTTCATATAACGAAGGCCCTCCTCCTCAAGTCCCTGAAAGGAGTAAGGCGAAGTGCGGGGCTTATAGGCTCCGCCGCGAAGGAAGGTGGCTCCTGCCTTCTTTACGGATTTGGCGATTAACAGAAGCTGCTCCTCCGACTCAATGGCACAGGGACCGGCCATAACCGTCAGATTGTCCGGGCCGATAACGGTATTTCCTACCGGAATAGAAGAGGGATCGGGATGGAATTTGCGGTTGCTGAGCTTATAGCTCTCCGTAATGGGAACAATTTTATCTACATCCGGCGCGATCTCCAGATTGGAGAGCTTCAGACGTGTCTTGTCTCCCACAACACCGATAATCGTAACCTGTTTTCCTTCCGACAGATGGGTTTCCAGACCGTTTTCGCGGATAATGTTCAACACATGTTCAATGGAAGCTTTGGGCGCCTTTGGTTTCATTACAATAATCATGATAAATTCCTCATTTCCTCAAAATAAAAGCCGTCATGCCAAAAAGCCGGCAAAACCGGGCCGATGACAGCTATTAGGCACATGTCCGGTGGGGCATATGCAAGTATCAGTTTACGTTTTTTTTGATGAAATGTCAATGCTGTTTCGCTTTAAAGTGATAAAATTAAGCACTGTAGGCGCTGTATCGCCGTTATTCATAAGAATTTTTCCCTCAGCAGGAACAAATGGAAGACAATTGCAATCAATGGCACAGTATGTTATTGTATAACTTGAGTAAATGTATATTTTGGACAAAATACGGCAGCAAAAATACTGTTTGTTTGGCAATCAGGCCAATGGCTGGATCATGTAAATGAGAAATGGTATGAAAAAAAGAGCAGGAACTGTTGGACAGGGTAAGCGTTGATGCATAGTCAAGGGAAATGCGCAGAAAAGAACTATTTGATAAAATAAGGGGATAAGGCCATGAAATGCTTTCAGTGCGGCAAGAGATTTGATTACAGGAAAAATTCCGGGATCTGTCCCAGGTGCGGAAGCTTTAACTGGAAAGAGCAGGGAGAGAAAGAGACCGGAGGGGCAGCAACCGATACGGGCGGAAAAGGAACCACAGCTTTCCTTATTTTTTCCATTGCAGTATTTCTTATATCTGCTTTCGGCGTAACAGCCTTTAGTGTCCTGTACGAAGAAAAAGTGGAAAAGGAGTTTAAGCAAGAAATTCTGGAGACAGAGGCGGAAAGGAAGGAGCATGTCATGGGAGAGGCCTTTTCCTTTCAGGATATGCAGCTTACGGTAGAGGAGGTTCGGATTCTGGAGGAAGAACAGGGAGGGACGCCGAAATGTCCGGAAGGGATGAAGCTGGCAGCAGTCAGGCTTTCCGGGGAAAGCGACGGAAAGAGAACGGATGGAAACAGGCTTTCGGATGCATATGTGCAATATGGCGGAGGCAGTTACCGGCAGATGGAAAACGGCAGGTTTGAGACTGTCTATGGAAGCTGGTATTCCCTGCATCTTTTTGATTCCTGTGAGCTGTGGGATCAGCGGGAAGGCGAGGGATGGATTGTATTCCTCGTAGATAAGGATACGGAGGAATTTACGCTGTGTCTGGAGGAGCGCGCGGACGTAAATCTGGTAGTGATCCGGGCGGTACATGCAATTCCCGTTTGGCTGGAGGAGGATCTGGCGGATGAGTAAACAAATAAAGATGACAATTAGCTTTGTACTGCTGTTAATGTCCGCAGTCTGCATTTTCAGAACATGTGAAAGTATGAAAAGCGCCAGAGAAAAGGCTGCGGGATACGTACATCCTTATTTGCAGATAGATGTTACGGATTGCGAATATGTGGGGCGGCAGGCTCCCATAGGCACAGAAGGGCGTGTATTGACGGCAAATACATATTTCGGATTTTACAAGCTGACATTCCATGTGGAGAATCTGGGATGCGAATATTATAGCGGAAATCCTATCCGTATTCCGGCTCCGGATAAACAGGATGAAAATGTACGGCGGACCGAATTCAAAGGAAAAGATGAGAAAATTGAGATTTTCCGGCAGGAGGGAGCTGTGATTCCAGGAAAAACAGGTGCGGATTTTGTCTGTTATGTTGAGGTACGGGAAGGAACGGACACCATTTATGCCTCTTATGAAGCCGAATGGTTTGAGATGAAGGATTTGGAGATTAAACTTCATGAGTAACGAGGGAACCGGATTTGATTTGTTATGAAGTGTATGGTAAGGGATATTACGGAATTGAAATAGGGAGAAAGCTATGAAATGTTCTAACTGCGATAAAAATTTTGATTATGAGAAGTATTACGGAATCTGTCCCAAATGCGGAAGCTTTAACAAAGAGGAAACTCGGGAGGAGCAGCATCAGCGGTATCATGATAAATATGACAACGGCTATCAGCATACGGAACACACATATGCCAGTCCGATTTTGGCAAAGGAAAATGTGAAAAAAGGAAAAAACGGGCGTGGAAGCACCATTTTTCTGATTATCTCCGTTGTGATTTTTCTGATTGTAACCTGCGGCTTTACGGCTTTTGGATTTTTGTACAGCAGAGGCCAGGAAAGAAAGCTCTTACAGGATGTGGCTGAGTCCCGGGTGGAACAAGAGGACCATGCCGTAGGAGAAGCATTTACGCTTCAAGGCATGACACTGACGGTGGAAGAGGCGTGGATTGTGGACGAAGGCCAGGGGACAAATCCAAATGCACCGGAAGGAAAGAGGCTGGCAGCCATAAAGCTTCGGGGAGAGAGTGATGGAGAGTGGGCGGATAAGAACCGCCTGTCCACGGCTTATATCAATTGCGGCGGCCTTTATTACGAGCAGATACCGTCCTACGAGATAGAAGAAAACAGAAAATGCGGAGAAGCTTATGATGTTCCGACATTCGAATCCGTTTCTCTGTGCATGGACAAAGAAGCGGAAGGCTGTCTGATGTTCTGGGTGGATGCGGATGCGTCTGATTTTACACTCTGCCTGGAAGAGCGGGCGGATCAGGAGTCTGTTTTTATTCAGGCCATACATACCATAGACATTCATCCGGAAATCATTGATTAGGGAGGACAGGAAAATGGGTAAAGTGATTAAAATTGCGGTGGGCGTGATTCTGCTTGGTATTTCCGCGTTCTACCTCCTGGGCGTATACCTGATGATAACAGACGCCAGAGAGGATGCGGCTTACAAGCTGTCCTCCAGTGTCCGGGCAGAATATTTGGGCAGTGAATATCTGGGCGGCCGTATGGAGTTAGATGGAAATGAGGAACAGGCGGAAGAGGGTTACGGCTTCTATAAGCTGAAATTCCAATTGGAAAATGTAAGCAGTAAGGTCTGCTTCAGCGGCTTTGATTATCTGATCTCGATAGAAGGGGAGAGCTATGAGGAGGTAAAGCGTAAGCTGGTGCCTTCAAAATATTGTCCGCCGGATATTATTCCGGCAGGAGCCTATGGCACCACAATTCCGATTTTGCCCGGAAAATCGCAGATGGAGCTGGTTTATTATGTTGAGGTGCAGGAGGGAGTGGACCAATTAACGGCAAGATATTATCCTTCTTGGAATGAGGATGAAGTGATTATGGAGCTTTTGCTGAAGGAATAACCAGCAAATTTTAACAAAAAGAACCATAACAATTCAGAAATAAAAAATCAAAAAATAACTTGAAACGATTGACAAATCTTTTTCTTTGTTATACAATCACTAAGGTGGGTTAACACTTTAATGCGTCACAGCGTTGTGGCGAAAAAGTGAAACCTGCGGAAATCATAATAGGTAACAGCAATATCCTTACCATGTACAAATGAATTTACGGACACATGCTCCTGCAGCGGAAGTCTGTTTGGATTGAGGTATATGGAGAGCGGTATGGCTGAACTTAAATCAGGAGGAATAAGTATGAAAAAGTTATTGGCAATGCTGCTTGTGCTGACGATGGCAGTATCTGTGACAGCATGCGGCGGTAAGGGTGATGAGAAGGCGGAGGCTCCTTCCGAGACCCAGGAGGGCGCTTCCCAGGAAGAGGCAGGAGCAGAGGACGCGGCAGGGACAGAGGCTTCGGCTGACGGTGCAGAGTATGTGGTAGGTATCTGTCAGCTTGTACAGCACGACGCGCTGGATGCGGCAACTCAGGGCTTTAAGGATGCGCTGACGGAAGAGCTTGGCGATAAGGTAACCTTTGATGAGCAGAATGCTTCCGGCGATGTGCCGACCTGCTCTACCATTGTAAATCAGTTTGTATCGGATGAAGTGGATCTGATCCTGGCAAATGCAACCCCGGCGCTTCAGGCAGCACAGGCAGGAACCGGGACCATTCCGATTCTCGGAACATCCGTAACCGAGTACGGCGTAGCTTTGAATATCAGTGATTTTGACGGAACCGTGGGAACCAATATCTCCGGAACTTCCGACCTGGCGCCTCTGGATCAGCAGGCACAGATTGTAAAAGAGCTGTTCCCGGATGCAAAGAACGTAGGATTGGTATACTGCTCCGCAGAGGCCAACTCCCAGTACCAGGTAGATACGGTTCAGGGATTTTTAGAAGAGCTTGGATATACCTGCAAGCAGTACTCTTTTGCAGACTCCAATGACCTGTCATCCGTAACCCAGACAGCCGTGGATGAAAATGATGTACTCTACATTCCGACGGACAATACGGCTGCAAACAACACAGAGGTTATCCGTAATATCTGCGAGCCGGCTAAAATGCCTGTAGTAGTAGGAGAGGAAGGCATCTGTGCAGGCTGCGGCGTGGCAACCTTGTCTATCAGCTACTACGATCTGGGCGTTGCTACCGGCAAGATGGCGGCAAAGATCCTGAAAGGCGAAGCTGATATCTCTGCCATGCCCATTGAGTATGCGCCTCAGTTTACCAAGAAGTATAATGCGGAATTGTGCGACTCTCTCGGCATTACCATTCCGGAGGGCTACGAAGCGATTCAGTAAGCAGGGCGGCAGTGTCTGAGAAAGGCACTTAGAAATTTGGTTCTCCTTGAAAAAATTCATAGAAAGCGGCAAAAAAGTACTTTCCTTTTTTGCCGCTTTTTGTTATACTTATGAAAGCTGTGTGCCTTTTTGGGATACACAGAACCGGGAATATTACGAACTGGAATAGAGGAGGTTTGTTATGGAAATTATGAAGCTTTTAAACGCGCTGCCGGGAGCCTGCGCCCAGGGCCTTATCTGGGGCATTATGGCGATTGGCGTCTATATTACCTATAAGGTTTTGGATCTGGCGGACCTGACGGTAGACGGAACGATGGCTACCGGAGGAGCGGTTTGTGTAATGCTGATGCTTAATGGGCACTCCGCAGGCTTTTCCCTGCTTGTGGCGGTAGGCGCCGGCATGCTTGCAGGTCTGGTAACGGGAATTTTACATACGGTTATGGGAATCCCTGCGATTCTGGCGGGGATTCTGACACAGCTTGGCCTTTATTCCGTTAATCTGCGGATTATGGGAGGAAGAGCGAACCAGTCGATCGGAGTGGATCAGTATGATCTGTGGGTTTCCCTGCGCTGGGTGAAGGATGTGCCGTTTTATAAAAATCCGATTTTCGTCGTGGGACTTTTTGTGGTTCTTTTGATTGCCGTTCTTTACTGGTTCTTCGGCACGGAGCTTGGCTGTTCCATCCGCGCCACCGGGTGCAATGCAAATATGTCCCGGGCGCAGGGAATCAACACGGATATCAGCAAGATTCTGGGTCTGGTAATCTCCAACGGCATTGTAGCCTTTTCCAGCGGCCTGTATGCCCAGTACCAGGGCTTTGCGGATGTCAATGCGGGCCGGGGCGCTATTGTAATCGGGCTGGCGGCCGTGATCATCGGCCAGGTGGTATTTGGAAAGATACGCGGAAACTTTGCTTTTAAGCTTTTGTCCGTGGCCTTTGGAGCGATTATTTACTATCTGGTGCTTCAAATTGTGCTGAAGCTGGGACTGGAGCCGAATGATTTGAAGCTTTTGTCTGCGTTTGTGGTTGCCGTTTTTCTTTCAATTCCCTATTTGAAGGGCAAATATTTTGCAAAACCGGTGAAAAGGGGAGGTGCGTCCAATGCTTAGGATTGAACATATCTGGAAGACCTTTAATGTGGGTACGGTAAATGAGAAGACGGCCCTTAAGGATCTGTCCCTGGAATTGAAGGAGGGGGATTTTGTAACGGTTATCGGCGGAAACGGAGCCGGAAAGTCTACCATGCTCAATGCGGTTGCCGGGGTGTGGCCGGTGGACGAAGGAAAGATTTTTATTGATGATATTGATGTAACGAGACTTCCCGAGCATAAGCGGGCGGCTTATCTGGGACGGGTGTTCCAGGACCCTATGACGGGAACGGCGGCTAATATGCAGATTCAGGAGAATTTGGCTCTGGCTCTCCGAAGAGGGAATTTCCGGTTTTTAAAGTCCGGAATTACCAAGGCGGAGCGGGAGGATTATCAGGAGAAGCTTAAGGTTCTGGATCTGGGACTTGAGGAGCGGATGACAAGTAAGGTGGGACTGCTCTCCGGCGGTCAGAGGCAGGCTTTGACGCTGTTGATGGCGACGCTTAAGAAGCCGAAGCTTTTGCTCCTTGATGAGCATACGGCGGCGCTTGATCCGAAGACAGCGGCGAAGGTGCTGGATGCTACGGAGCGGATTGTGGGGCGGGATCATCTTACGACCCTGATGATTACCCACAATATGAAGGATGCCATTGCACATGGGAACCGGCTTATAATGATGTATGAGGGAAATGTGATTTATGATGTTTCCGGGGAGGAGAAGAAGAGGCTGAAGGTTGCGGATCTGCTGGCGAAGTTTGAGCAGGCCAGCGGAGGGGAATTTGCGAATGATCGGATGATTTTGACTTAAGTATTAACCAGTGAACGCAAAGTTCTCGTGATTGACAAGGGATGGAGATCTTGTTAGAATTGAGGGAGTGTTATGCGGCATTGGCTTTGAGGCGATATTCGTTCATTTGAACATCAGGCTTTGCGGTTTTAAAGGAATAGGTTCGGCTGATGCGGGATTATGATTAGGAAGGTGAAATGTGGCATGAGGAAAGTTGTTTTTTCGATGTTAGTGGACAATACATCCGGCGTTTTGAGCCGGATTGCGGGGCTGTTCAGCCGGCGCGGCTATAATATTGACAGTTTGACGGTCGGCGTGACGGCGGACCCCAGATATTCCCGGGCTACGGTGGTGGCTAAGGGGGATCGGACGATTCTGGAGCAGATTGAGAAGCAGCTTAGCAAGCTGGTGGATGTGATTGATATTAAGCGGCTGGAGCCGGAGAGTTCTATCTGCCGGGAGCTGATTATGATTAAGCTTAAGGTAAATGAGGAGAACCGGCAGTCAATTATTTCGGTGGCAAATATTTTCCGGGCTAAGATTGTGGATGTATCGAAGGAGTCTCTTCTCATTGAGCTTACGGGGAATCAATCTAAGATTGAGGCGTTCATTGATCTGCTGAACGGGTATGAGATTCTGGAGCTTGCCAGGACGGGAATTACGGGACTGTCCCGGGGTGTCTTTGATGTGAAGATGTACGATGAGGAAGGACAGCTGATGGATTATGATTTCAGCTGATTTCATGTGATACTTTAGGCGATGAACCTTTAGATATAAAATAATGATGGAGGAATGAAAAAATGGCAAAGATTTATTATCAGGAGGATTGTAACCTTTCTTTATTGGAGGGTAAGACAATTGCGGTGATTGGTTACGGAAGCCAGGGGCATGCTCATGCTTTGAATGCAAAGGAATCGGGCTGTCATGTGATTATTGGTCTCTATGAGGGAAGCAAATCATGGGCCAGAGCCGAGGCCCAGGGCTTTGAGGTGTATACGGCTGCGGAGGCTGCGAAGAAGGCAGATATTATTATGATTCTGATAAATGATGAGCTGCAGGCCGCTATGTATAAGAAGGATATTGAGCCGAATCTGGAAGAGGGCAATATGCTGATGTTTGCGCATGGCTTTAATATTCATTTCAGTCAGATTGTGCCTCCGAAGAATGTGGATGTTACGATGATTGCGCCTAAAGGACCCGGACACACAGTGAGAAGCGAGTATCAGGCCGGTAAGGGTGTTCCCTGTCTGGTGGCCGTACATCAGGATGCGACCGGTAAGGCTCTGGAAAAGGCTCTGGCTTATGCTCTAGCTATCGGCGGCGCAAGGGCGGGCGTTTTGGAGACGACCTTTAGAACGGAGACAGAGACGGATCTCTTTGGCGAGCAGGCAGTTTTGTGCGGCGGCGTCTGTGCACTGATGCAGGCAGGCTATGAGACCTTGACCGAGGCCGGGTATGATCCGAGAAATGCTTACTTTGAGTGTATTCATGAGATGAAGCTGATTGTGGATCTGATTTATCAGTCCGGGTTTGAGGGGATGCGGTATTCCATCTCCAATACGGCGGAGTACGGAGATTATGTGACCGGGCCGAAGCTGATTACGGAAGAGACGAAGAAGACGATGAAGAAGATCCTGAAAGAGATTCAGGATGGTTCTTTTGCCAAGGAGTTTTTGCTTGATATGTCCTCTGCCGGCGGACAGGCGCATTTTAAGGCTATGCGCAAATTGGCGGCGGAGCATCCCTCCGAGAAGGTTGGAAAGGAGATCCGGAAGCTTTACAGCTGGAATGGAGAGGATAAGCTGCTCGATAATTAAGGTGTGTGTGAAGGGGTCTGTCACAAAATAAGACAGCAGACTTTTCCATATCCTGTGTTCGGACGGTTCTTGTACATGCTGTCTGCTCTTGTCAGACGAACGATTTTTGGTTTTTGTCAGGCTTCGCCTGTTGGAGACTTTGAACGTTTGTCCGCCAATATCAGACGTCATGTACGCGAACAGCCGGATACCGGATATCGGAAAAGCCTGCTGTCTTATTTTGTGACAGACCCATTTACGCTGTGGGGGCGGAAGGGAGTGCCGTATATGGCGGGCGGTGGGTGAAAATATGGAATTGTGTTGGGGGTAAAAAGGGATTATAATGAAATTGCTAAAATATGTGATAAGGTGTATGATGAGTTAGGAGCAGGTCTGCGGATTGCAGCGGCAAGGCTTCGGTTCAGCGAGAAACCGGCTGTAAGCTATGAGCTTGCCATGCCAAAGGGGGTGCACTGAAAATGCTTATGACTTTTGATTTTATAGCACTGGCACAGCATAACACACAGTTTATGGTGCGGTTAAAGGATGCCGTTTCCAATCATTCCGATGATGCGATTACCATGAAGCCATACAAGCTGAGCTTTGATGCACACAAACAAATAATAACCGTTTGTCCATATTCCGAAACAAGCGAATTTTCTGCGAAAATAGTACCCAAAGAAATTACCTATCAGGCATTGGTGAAGATGCTGAATAATGATTGGGAGATTCCTATGCGGAAATAGAAACCGCTTCAGGTGGGAAATAAATGTATTTTCTTATATTCTGAAACCGGCAGTGAACCTCAGAAATGAAAGGCAGGTTCAACATGAAAGATCGAGACAAAATCGCAGGCGGACTGTATGGCCTGCTCATAGGTGACGCACTGGGAGTACCCTATGAATTTTACAAGCCGGAGGCTTTGCCGTCCTATGATCAGATAGAAATGACGCCGCCCCCGGGCTTTCGGAAAACATACCCCCAGGTAGAGGCGGGAACCTGGTCGGACGACGGAGCGCAGGCGCTCTGCCTGCTTGACAGCCTTTTGGCACAGGATGCATTTTCCCTGGAGCATTTCTCTGACCTGCTCTTGTCCTGGTATGAGAAGGGGCTATGGGCGGTAGAAAATAAAGTCTTTGACGTAGGTGTTCAGACTGGCCGGGCGCTTCACGCCTATAAAAACGGCCTGCCTCCTGAAAAGTGTGGTCTTTTAAACCCGGAGGGCAAGGGAAACGGAGCCCTTATGCGGGTTCTTCCTCTTGCTCTCTGGCATCATGATGCGAAGAGCCTGGTTCTGGATGCGCACCGTCAATGCCTTATTACCCACGGCCATCCTTGCAATCAAGTCTGCTGTGCCCTGTACTGCCTTACGGCCAAAGCCTTATTGGAAGATGCGCCGGCTTCGGAGGCCATAAAAAGGAGCATTGCGGAGCTTCGTGAAATATACCGGGATATGCCGGAGCACGAACGGGAACTGGAATGGAGCATACGCCCGGATCAGCCCTGGGAGGGACAAGGCAGCGGATATGTAGCAGACAGCCTGCGAAGCGCCTTTATGCTACTTTTACAGACTTCCGGTTTTGAAGACTCCGTAAAACGCGCCGTTCTCTTGGGAAATGACACCGACACAACGGCCTGTATCACAGGCGGCCTCACCGGAATCCGTTACGGTCTTTCGGGAATCCCACAGAGATGGCTTAGGAAGCTGAAAGAAAGAGAAAAAGTGCAGAAGCTTCTGGAAATGCTCTTAACTAGTACAATGCTGTACTAGGCAGGAGAATGTTTAAAAGGAGAATATCATGTACAAATGCCCCAATTGTGCCGGAAACCTGACCTTTGACATAGCCAGTCAGATGCTGCACTGCATTTATTGCGAAACCAGGATAGATCCATACGGCTACAGCAGGGAAAAAGATGCGGAAGAAAAGGAATCCCCGTCGGGCGAGTACGAGGCGACGATTTTCACCTGCCCCCAGTGCGGCGCCGAACTTATCAGCGAGGACACCACAGCGGCTACCTTCTGCAGCTTCTGCGGCGCGTCCACCGTATTAGACAGCCGTGTGAGCCGGGAGCGCCGTCCCGGTTCCATCATTCCGTTTACCAAGACAAAGGAGGATTGCCGGGCCGCCTATGGAAAAATGCTGCGCCGGGCCTGGTTCGCCCCAAAAGAATTGAAGGATGAAGCCCTTATTGAAAAGTTCAGAGGCATCTACATGCCTTACTGGGTCTATTCCTTTGAAAAGAAGGAGCATATTATATTCCCGGGAAGGCGGACTCACCGGAAAGGAGATTACCGTATCACGGATCACTACCAATTGAATTGCCAGATAGATGCCGAGTACGGCGGCCTGGCCTATGACGCCTCCTCTGCCTTCTCCGACGATTTGAGCGGCGCTATTGCTCCCTTTGATCTGAAACAGAAAAAGGTATTTACCCCTTCCTTTTTGAGCGGCTTCTATGCCGACACCAGTGATGTGGAGGAAGAGGTCTATCTAAGTGACGCAGAGGAGTTTGTTCTTAAAGATGCATGTGATACATTGGCCAGGGAATCGGTATGCAGAGATTGCGGCGCAGGCCGCAAAGAGACGGAGGATGCTCTTAAAAATGCCCTGCGTCCCTCACAGAGCAGCGCCGAGCTTGCCATGCTGCCGGTCTGGTTTTTGTCTTACCGAAACGGCGGCAGGGTCAGCTATGCGGTGGTAAACGGCCAGACGGGAAAGGCGGCGGCCGATTTGCCCGTAGATAAAAAGCGGTATCTGTTCGGCTCCCTGCTTCTGGCCGTTCCGCTGTTTTTCTGGCTGAATCTCAATTTTACCATAATCCCGGGAAGGCTTCTGCTGATGTCGATTGCCCTGGCCCTTTTCTGTGTTTACATTTCCAATCTTCAGCTTACCTATATTTTGGAAAGGGAGTCGGGGGAGAATGACAAGGGATTGGCCTTCAAAAACCAGGCAGGGAAAAGGCCGCTTCCGGAATGGGCACAAAAGAGACGCAAAAAGAACTTCTGGCAGTCCTTTCCGGGATCAGGCTTGTATGTGGTACTGGGCTTGCTTGTTTTGCAATTGTTGGGCATTGTTGGAGCCGCCATATGGGAGGAGCTTATCATGCTTATCATATTTGGTATGCTTGCTGACGGGATTTTGGGTGTGATAAGGGGAACTTCTCAAAGAAAACGGCAGAAGAAAAAGGTCTTTACAGGAGAGCATTTCAGGGAAAAATGGCCTACGCTTATCAAGCCCCTGTCCGGCATCCTGTTTGCCGTTGTAATACTGGTACTGAATCCGGTGTCCGACTGGTTTTACTACATAGGAGCCTTCGTGTGTATGGGAACGGTGCTCTGGGCGATTATGGATATCATCAGGCAGCATAATCTTCTGACTACCCGTAAGCTTATACAGCTTGGCAGACGGGGAGGTGATGAGGTTGGATAGGAAGTTTGGCAAAAAGAAAAGGAAAGGAAGATTTTTTACGCTGCGTATATTTGCGGGCCTCCTTGTGTTCTTGGGCGGAATTTTGCTTATTGGTATGCCAAAATGCTATGGTAAGGAGCATCAAGATTTTGAGGAAGGGCTGCCAAATGTTTACGAAAATCCCGATACGGGCTACCGGGCTTTGATAGAAGATCAGGCAGAGCTTCTTACGGAAGGAGACTGTCAGAGCCTTTTGGAATCCATGAAAAAAATCACAGCCTATGGGAACACGGCATTTCTTACTACGAACACAAACAGCGGTTCCACCGAGAAGTTTGCCAGGGACAATTACCGAAGACTGTTCGGCGCTGACAGCGGCACCGTATTTGTCATTGATATGGATAACCGCAATATCTGGATTTTCAGCGACGGTGCGGTTTATAAAGTCATTACAAAAGCCTATGCCAATACCATAACGGACAATGTATACCGCTACGCCTCCAAGGAAGACTATTACTACTGTGCGGCGGAAGCATTTTATGAAATCAATAAATTGCTTGAGGGCCAGAAGATAGGCCGGCCTATGAAATACATCAGCAACGCTCTTTTGGCTATGATCCTGTCCCTGCTTGCCAATTTCGGCCTTATTATTGTCTTTACCAGACTGAGAAAACCGAGGGAGGACGTCATTCTCGCCCATATTCACAGAAAGCTTGTGTATTCCAATATCGTCGGGACTTATTCTTATCAGACAAAGATTTATGACCCGGTATCTCACGGAAGCAGCGGAGGCGGCGGTGGGAGAAGCGGAGGCGGAAGCAGCGGCGGCGGTGGAGGGCACGGTTTTTAAGAGTTTAACCGTTTAAAGGAGAGCCTATGAAAAAAGACTTGTACTGTATGGAAATGTATACAAGCAGAGCGGCGGAAAGCGAGAAGGTATTGGTATACAAACGTTATATAGACAGAAGATTGTACCGCTTGGAGGTATATTATAAGTAAAGCGCAACGGAAAAACACTTGCGTTTGATTATGGATACCGGGTAATGGTGAAAGGGAAACAATTTACTGGTTATGAAGGGAATGATGAAGAATTTAAAAAAGAAATGGAATCTTTTTCCAGGGCTGCTTTGCAAAAGGTATTGGAATATCGTCAATTTGAGGATATTCCAATACCTTTTGCAAAGAAACGGCTTATAGAGAAATTACAGAAAACTTCAGAAGATTCATGTTTTTGGGAGCCTTATCATCTGGCAATGCTGTGCTTTTTAAAAGGTGATTTTGAAGAAGGGAAAAATTATTTTGACATTTTTATGTGTATTTTGAAGGAGTCCTTTTATAATGGGGATTTTTACATTGAATGGCATGAAGAATTTTATAATCATTGTACGGAAACGATACTGCCTGCCATAACCGCGAAAGAATCCGCACAAGACATGGTTTTAAAAATGATAAAAAGACGGCGGGACTATTTTAACAGTAAACATTCTTATAAGAAAATGAATAAGGCGGATTTTATGTATTCTTAGTACAACCTTGTGCAAATAACAGTGAATTCAACACTCGCTATCTGCGCCAGTTGTACACCTGTAAACTATGAGGTTGCATACTTATGTTTTGACAGGCAGGACAGAATGATTCTGACATACCATAGCATTACAGAAAATATGGAGTTTGATACGGCTTTTTTGCTGTGCAGAAGGAAGACTTGTCTTTAAAAGTCTGGGACTGGAAAACCGGATTGCCTATGAGCTTGAGGAGGAAATAATAAAAGGTATTTTTCCGGATACCTTGCCTGGATTTTTGATCGGGAAAGGTTATGTGTGGCTCGGTCAGGGGACACAGCTTTTAAGGAAAATCTGCGAAGACAAGGTGTGTTTAAAGGGAACGCTCACTCCAAAGAAAGCGCCCCCCGATGTCGTGCCGCCTGATAGGCCGTATATTTCAGCATCAGGATTTCCGCAATAAGAAGCATACCGGCGGAGCTGTGGAAGGAAAGTCCATGTGAATCAATGTCGATTTTCTGTGTAAAAAACGGAAGACAGAAGTGACACAGCTTGGACAGCTCGTTCGCCCCGTCCTGGCAGATTGCCGTAAGGTACATGCCGCTGTCTTTCAGCTTTCTGGCGTATTCGTTCATGGCCGAATTATTGCCCGACAGGGAGAAGAGAAATACAACGTCGCCCTCGGACATCTGCTGCATGGCCATTATGCGCTCTTCGGCGCCCTCAATCACATGAAGCAGCTTTTTTGCCAAAAGCAGATAGCCCTTCATAGCCTTTGCCGCAGATTTTTGGACAGCGCCGCTTCCATAGGCATAAATCCCCCGGGCATGCTCCATCCGGTAAAATAATTCCGAGCAGTCGGCCTGCTGAATGGAGGAAATGGTCCGGTTGAGATTGAAGCTGTTTTCCTCAATGCTGCGCTCGTTAAATACAGGCGGACGAAAGCTGTCCCATTTGAGAAATGCCTTGAAATCATTGTATCCGTCCATGCCAATTAGCTGCAGGAAGCGGGATACCGTGGTATGGGAAACCTCGCAGGCATCCGCAAGCTCATGAAGGGTCATTTTTCTGCATTCTTCTTTGTGGCGGCAGATGTACTGCCAGACGCGGCGGTCACTGGCGCTCATGCGTTCGTAATGCTCCTGTACCAAGTCGTCAAGCCTCATGGTCAGCCTCCTTTCGCTGATGATACTCCAGATATTTGAAAAACAGAATGTCAATGAGAATAAAATAGGCCGTTGTGGACTCATACTGCCAGTGTGTGGGCGTTTCAAACAGGCTGCTTTCGTCCACATACAGATTAAAATCACATAAATGGGACAATGTATTTTCACGGTTTTTGGTGATGGACATAAGGGTAACTCCGGCGATGCGGAGCTTTTCGGCAGTCTCCACCATCTTTTTGTTCTGGCCGGATACGGAAACCAGGATGCAGAAATCATTGCTTCCGATAAGGTGGAGGAGATTGTAGATTTCCTCGCCGCTTGGAACGTCATAAAACATGTGGCCGGCGCTCATAAAGATACGTTTAAATTCCTTTTTGATGGAAGCCTGAACCATGCCCTCCCCAAAGATATAGAGCTGTCTGGCTGTGCCCATAGCATCAAAAATGGGATCGCAGTTCTTTTCGCACATGCTGTCCATAACCTTCTGGTAGAGAGAGCAGATGTACTTGAGTTCGCTGTGAGGCCGCATCTTCTGTCCATCCATTTTCAGGTAGAGTTTAAGCTCCGCAAAGCCCTGGAAGCCTAATCTTTGGGCAAAGCGCATCACGGCAGAGTGGGAGACGCAGCACTTCTGGGCAAGCTTTTTGATGGCAATGTTTTCACATTCCGCCCGGTGTTCGGAAAGATACTTCCAGACCGCCCGGTCGCTTTCGCTGAAAGCTTTATACTTTTCATTTACAAGCGCTTCAAGACTCATAATGATATTCTCCCCCTGCCTTTTTATGAGAATATCATAGCATAAATTTTTTGGTAAAGTCCACCTATTCCGAAAAAATATACCAAATATCTCCGGTTTTTTGGTATACCCTTTCGCAACAGGCGGACTTTTCAGGATTACGGGCAGGATGAATGTGCCTTACATAGTTTTACGCTTTCAAAAACAAAGATGTTATCGTCCTTACATGCCAAGACGGAGAGAAACGAACAGACAAAATATGCCGAACACAATGAGTACGATACAGCCGGAGAGCTCCCGGAAGAAGTGCTCTTTCCATTTCTTACCCAGTGCGGCGAAAGGCGACATTCCTGTCTGCCGGTATACCAGAAACATCAGGCAGGCGACAATGAAGATGTACATTCCGTTGCGAAGCAGCAGCTCGGCCGTCAAGAGCAAAGACAGGTAAGACATCATATAGGCGGCGTCCCCTTCATAGTAGTGCTTTTGTGCAAAGCTCAGAAGATAAGCGGTAAAGGGTCCGGCCATAGCTATCAGGAAGGTCAGCGTAATCTGCGGATTCTGTTGGAGCATCAGAGAAATGTTGCTGCTCATGGTAAACAGATTCAGGTAAGCAAGTGCAACGAACGGCGCCAGTACGAGAAGTACCTTTGCGATGGTAAAACATTTATCATATTTGTGATAGTCCGTGGGGGCATATATCTGTGCTGCATTCATGTTTGAATCTCCTTCCCGGTTTTTATTCCTGCAGGTAATGAGCCAAGGGGCCTGCCTGCATATCTATTTCGTATATCTATTTGGCCCGGATGCCGTAAAAGAGTTCCTTTTACGGTATCCGGGTTGTCTTGCCTATAACATTAATTTTGAAAACAGAGTTATTTCAGTTCCGGCCAATATCCCTTGTTTGCCTCAATCAGATCGTCGAGAATCAGCTTGGCAACACGTGCGCTGGGTACGGTCTTGGACAGTGTCAGCGCCTGCCACATTTTCTGGTAGCTGCCCTCGATCCAAGCTTCCACAGCCAGCTTTTCTACGCTGACCTGCTGCTCCATCAAGCCCTTCTGAAACTGGGGGATAGCGCCCTGGCAGATGCGCTCATAGCCGTTGGAGCCTACGATACAGGGAATCTCTACCATAGCGGTCCGGTCAAAGTTCTCAACTGCTCCTTCATTGGGAACAATCAGAAGGAAACGCTCCTGGGTATTTTCAGCGATGGCGCATGCAAGGTCTACAATGTAGGTAGCATGTGCATCCGCCTCAAAGCCGCAGTCCTTGGCGGTTCCCTTTTCAATAATTTCCCGGCAGGCGCCGAACACGGTTTTTTCACGGCCGTCCATAACCTCATTTGCACGGGTGTACTCAGGATTGGAGTGCTCAACTACGTAATCCGGGTACAGGTAGTACTTAAGGTAAGTGTTGGGAATGGTAGAGGGGTCTACCGCATATACATCCTTCGCTTTGGCAAAGGTTTCCTTCCAGCTGTCGTCCACATGCTGATTTGTCTTTGCAAGACCGTCCGCAAAGCCGTTGGCGGCCATATGCTTTTTGATCTCCGGCATCAGATCGTTGCCGTCCTTGTCATGGATCTTGTGCCACCAGCCGAAATGATTGAGTCCGTAGTAACCCACGCGCATTTCCTTCCGGGATTTCAGACCTACCATGTTGGCCATTTTTTCCTCCAGGTCAATGGGCATATCGCAGATATTTAAGATCTTGGAGTTGGGGCGCAGACGGCGTGTTGCCTCCGCTACAATGGCAGCCGGGTTGGAGTAGTTCAGCATCCAGGCGTTGGGAGAGTACTTCTCCATGTAGTCCAGAATTTCCAGAACGCCGCCGATGGAGCGCATTCCGTAGGAGAGTCCTCCCGGTCCGCAGGTTTCCTGGCCGAGAACGCCGTACTTTAAGGGGATCTTCTCATCCTTCTCACGCATTGCATATTTTCCTACACGGATATGGGCAAGGACAAAGTCGATTCCGGTAAATGCGGTTTCGGGGTCTGTGGTGTAGCCAAATTCAATATCCGGTGCATTTTCCTTCAGGTAGATTTCACATGCCTTTGCCACGATCTCCTGGCGCTCCGCGTCGTTGTCGTAGAACATAATCTTGTGGATGGGGAAACGGCCCCGCTCGGCAAGCAGCATAAGGGCAATTCCGGGTGTGAAGGTGCTTCCGCCTCCGGCAACAGTTACGGCAAATGATTTTTTAGACATAATATACTCCTCCTTATTTATAGTTCCGTAATATCCTTCCCAGTACACTTAGCCTAAATCAATTTCCAGTCACAAGAGCATGTGTCTGTAATTTAATTTGTGCATAGCGAGGGGTATTACTGTTTTATGGGTATTAAATATTACTTACGATAGGTTATGACAGTAGTTTCTCCGGCCTTGGCAGCCTTATTCGGCATCAGCTTTACATCTGCGCACTCATCGCCGTTGGTCAGAAGGATGGGGGTGTGAGTGGGGTAGCCTTTTTTCTTCATCAGTTCCATATCAACCTCGCAGAGAAGCTGGCCGGCCTTTACCTCGTCCCCTTCTTTTACCTTGGGGGTAAAGCCTTCGCCGCCTAACTCCACGGTGTTGATGCCGATGTGAACCAGAAGCTCCAGTCCGTCCGCCGTGGTGATGCCGAAGGCGTGAAGTGTCTCCGCAATCATGGAAATCTTGCCGTCGGCCGGGGCATAAACCTTGCCGTCCGTCACAATCACAGCCACACCGTCGCCAAGAGCTTTGGAGGCAAATACGTCATCGGGTACGTCGCTGACCGGAATAGCCACGCCGTCCGCTACGGCCTTAAGCTCATGCAAAGTCAGATTTGCTTCATCTGCAACAGCTTTTTCGGTCTGGCCGGAAGCTTCCTGCTGATTTCCCGGTTCTGCCATATCCAGCGCATAAGCGGAAGGATTGGCCAGAATGGTTTCAAATCTTTCACGGATACTTGCTACGGTCATGCCTACAATGACCTGCATGGACTTGCCGTTTTTGGAAATACCGTGTGTACCGACGCCCTTAAAGTAAGCGTCGTCCTTTACAAGCGTCTCGTCCTTGACATTGACACGGAGGCGGGTTGCACAGTTGGTCACGTCCACAATGTTGTCGGCGCCGCCAAGGCCCTTCAGGATAAGAGCGGCCAGCATAGTCTTTTTGTCCATTTCCGCGCCGCCGGCCTGCTTTGCACGGAACTCCGCTTTGGAGTAGAATTTCGTTTCATCCGTATCCTCACGTCCCGGTGTCTTAAAGTTGAACTTGACAATCAGGAACCGGAATACCACAAACCAGATGCCCGTATAGATTAGACCGATGACCAGAAGAAGCAGGTATTGCTTCCAGTGAGCTGTCATCAGGGGGATGAAGTTCAGGGAACTCATCTCAATCAGTCCGCCGGAAAATACGCCTACGATGCCGAACAGATTCATGGTAGTGGACAGGCAGGCTGCCAGTATGGCATGGACTACGAAGAGAACCGGCGCCATAAACAGGAAGGTGAACTCAATCGGCTCCGTAACACCGCAGACAATGGCTGTCAGCACGATGGGAACGAGAAGTCCTTTGAGCTGCTTCTTCTTCTCCGGCTTTGCGGTGGAGTAGAAGGCAAGGGCGATACCCGGACATCCGAAGAGCTTGGAAAAGCCTGTTGCGGTAAATGCGGCCTCGGGACATAAGCTCTTTAAGGATGCCGTGGAAGCTGCCAGTGTGGGAAGCTGTGTAGCCCAGTAGGAGTAAATACCGCCGGGACATACCAGGTTATCATAATAAAACGGGCTGTACAGAATATGGTGCAGGCCGAAGGGGATAAGCAAACGCTCCAGGAGGATGAATACCCACACGCCGGCTGCTCCTCCGTTCATAACAAAGTCCTGGAAAAGCTGCATTCCGCGCTGAATGTTCGGCCAGATAAGGGCGGATGCCAGCGCAGCCGGAAGCATCACGAAGAAACCAATCATAAAGATGAAGGTGGAGCCGTTAAAGGAGCCGAGCCATTCGGGCAGCTCTGTGTCAAAGTATTTGTTATGTAGCCAGATTACAATGCCGGATACCAGGAGGGCGCCGAACATACCCATGTCCAGGGTCTTGATATTGGCAATCATGGCAAGGCCGCTGGTGCCGCCAACCTCTGCGGCGAAGTCTACGCCGAATACATTTCCCCACTGGGAGAGGATGGTGCTTAAGAAATAATGGAAGGTAAGGTATAGTACCAGAGCTTCCATACAGCAGCGGGCCGCCTGCTTTTTGGCAAGGCCGATGGGGAGTCCGATTACGAACAGGAGCGGCAATTGGTTAAATACACACCAGGCGCCTTGGAGAATCACATTCCAGATTAAATACCACATGCTGGTCGGGGCGGCTAAGGAGCCGAGAACTGCTTCCGTGGTGCACAGAGTGCCGATTCCGACCATGATACCTGCAAAGGAGAACAATAGTACCGGGGTGAACATGGCGCCGCCGAACTTTTGGATCTTTTGCATCATTGTTACAACACTTCCCTTCTTTTTTGTTTTGGTGCTTTTGCCTAATATCATTCTCCCGGGATGATGTACATGAATGATATCTTGTGGTGAAATTATCGTATCAGGTTGGGGCGGGAAATGCAATATGATGGGGGGATTCCGGTATGGGGGGCTTGAGGTTGGCAATTGTAACAAAAGGTGTGAATCGTCACAGAGGGGGGACGGCGACTGCCGCAGCGTAAGCCGGAAGGCTTTTCCATATCCTGTGTTCGGACGGTTCGCGTACATCCTGTCTGCTCTTGTCGGACTAACGCTTTTTTTGGTGTGACAGGCTGCGCCTGATTGGAGGTGTTGGGCGTTAGTTCGCCAATTTCAGACAGGATGTACGCGAACAGCCGGACACCGGATATAGGAAAAGCCTTCCGGCTTACACAGCGGCAGCGCCTGGGGTTGGGGGGGAGAATTTGTGTTTTGGGGTGGGGGATGATGGAACAGGATGTTGGTGATATTCTTCGATGTGTATAAATCAATTTATAGGTATATGTATTTGTGACTGGGGGGGATTTTAGGTGGTGTGGTGGAGAGTGAGGGTATGATGGAATGGGATATTAGATATCGGAAGCGTCTGCCGGCTTGTTTTGTGATATCATGGAAGGGAATGTTCATGTGGGGGGAAAGGATAATGAGAATGGCCTTTTTTAATATAGTTTACCGTATAGTTTGACTTTTACTATTGTGCGTGGTATATTTATAACAAAAAGAGTGAAATACACCACATATGTAAGGAGGAAGTTTATGAAATATAGGATTAATTACTTGGGATTTTTATCTTTGGTGGCATTGATAGCGATTTTGGGGTGGCGGACAGAGAATAAAGATTTATATGGCTTTTTTGGATTTGCATATTATTTTAGATATTTTTGGGTAATACCGGATGAATTTTTCCGGCTTAATGTGCAAAAGGCTGCTACATTTGCATTTATGTCGGAAATGATTTTGCTTGTTCCTTTTATGTTTGTCTGTACCTTTATTTATGGTGCTGCGGAAGCTGTTCCTGTTGCTTTTGCTCTAAGTTTTGCGGTAACTGTTTTGGCGTTTACGACTGCTCTTGTTTTTTTAGAGTGGAGAGAACGAAAGGGAGCGGAGAATGATTAAAAATCGGATAAAGGAATATCGGGCTAAATATGATATGAAACAGGAAGATTTGGCTAAACTTGTAGGAGTCCGAAGAGAAACTATTGGAAATCTTGAAAAGGGTAAATACAATCCCTCATTGGTTTTGGCTTGGAATATTGCAAAGGTTTTTCATGTTTCAATTGAAGAAGTTTTTACGGTTGAGGAGCAGAGTTAGCAGCCTGTGTAATAATTATTTTCCATCCGCAGAACATTCCGTCCGGGGAGAGGAGACGGGTATGGAAAAATAGAAGACAACGCCGTTAGGCCGGTTTTTTGCGCCGTAAGGGATCTGCTGCATGGATAGGATCTGCGCCACAATGGAAAGCCCGAGGCCCGATCCGGAGTAGGAAGCATCTTTGGCCCGGTAAAATTTTGTCCAGATATGGGGCAGACTTTCTTGGGGGATAGGACGGCCATTGTTAAAAAGAGAAAAGTGTAGAAAGCCGTCTTTTTCGATGAGGGACAGCTTTATTATTCCATCGGGGCGTACATTTTTTCGGGCATTGAGCATGAGATTTTCCAAAACCTGTTCCATGCGCGCTTTGTCGGACCGGACATAGACCTTCTGCTCGGGAAGCTCGTATTCCAGGGAAAAGTTTGTGTCAGGGGCATCAAAAAGAAGCCGGCCGGCTGTCTGCTCTGCCAGCTCTACTAGGTCAAAACGGGTGATGGTAAGCTGTGCGGCTCCGTTTTCCAGGGCGGACAGATCAAGGAGGGCATGTATCAGTTGATTCATGCGTTCGGTTTCGGAGAGAATGACTTCTGTGTATTTTTGTTTTTTCTCCTCGGAGTCCGCATCCTGGAGGCCCTCGGCGTAAGCCTGGATAATGCCGAGGGGCGTTTTCATTTCGTGGGACAGCTGGTCAATCAGATCTTTGCGTTCGGCCATGAGCTTTCGTTCCTTTGCCACCTCCTCCTCAAGCCGGGCATTGGCGTCTGTCAGATCCAGAAGGGCTGTTTTCAGATTTTCCGAGAGGGTGTTAAGGCTTTGGGACAGCTCTCCAAATTCGTCCCTGGCGGCAATGGCGCAGGGAGCGGAAAAATCGAGGGCTGCCATACGTTTTGCGGATTCATTCAGCCGGGAAACGGGCTTTGTGATAAAATGGCCCATGAGAAAATCAATGAGCAGTACCAAAAGAAGCACAAATATAAACCAGAGACAGAAAGAAAGGTTTTCTTCTAAGGGCAGGGCGGAAAAAAGTCCGTAGGATAAGAGCAGAGCCAGACCGGCCAGTTTGGAGAGCATTAATATTTTTTTTCGCACGGTGCGAAGGGAAAGAGCGTTTTTTAAGTTCATGGGGCTACCTCGAATTTGTACCCGGAGCGGATGAGGGTGACGATGTGACGACATTCTCCTCCAAGCTTCTGACGCAGAGTTTTGATATGGGTGTCTACGGTGCGGCTTGTTCCCTCGAAGTCGTATCCCCAGACGCGGTTTAAAAGCTGCTCCCGGCTGAATATCTGCTCGGGGTTTGTCATTAGGAAATGGAGCAGCTCGTATTCTTTATGAGTTAGGGTAACCTCCCTGCCATCTGCGTAGACCTTGTGGGAGGCGGGAAGCAGCATAAGGTTTCCGGCCCGGAGGGTATCTCCGGGGACAGAGGAAGAGCGGCGCAGCAGGGCATTTACCTTGGCAAGCAGGACTCTGGGGCTGAAGGGCTTAGTAACATAATCGTCCGCGCCGCAGTCATAGCCTTTTAGCTTATCCTCCTCCTGGCTTTTGGCAGTGAGCAGGATAATGGGCATATTGCTTAGGCTCCGGGCGGTCCGGCAGACGGAGAAGCCGTCCAGATGGGGCATTTGGATGTCCAGGATCATCAGGTCCATAGGGGTGCTTTTCAAAATCACCAAGGCGTCGATGCCGTCGTCGGCGGTATAGCAGGTGTGGCCGCCCTTTTTCATATATTCCGTCAGGATTTCCTGCATGGGGGCTTCGTCCTCTACGATTAAAATATTAGCCATGATGCTTCTCCTTTGCTGGTATTGCCGTGGGTTTTCATATTAAACAGCATTTTAAATGGCTGCGTGGGGAGTTGTCAATGGAAAAATACAAATCGGGAATATCAATAAAGACTGTTTGCTGTTAAGTTGCTGCGGTATTGTTAAGAAAGAAAATTTTGAAGCAAGATTTTAAGTCTTGAAATCTATTTTCAATATGATTAAAATAGAGAGAGGTTTTGCAGATACAAAACAAAACCGGAATAAGGAAACTGGAAATAGGAGAAAAATGATGAGCAAAATTGATGAAATCCGCGCAGAAATGATGAAAGCCATGAAAAATAAGGAAAAGGACCGGAAAGAAACCCTGTCTATGCTTCTGGCGGCTCTGAAAAACAAAGCCATTGACAAGCGCGCAGACCTCACCCCGGAGGAAGAGTATGAGGTTATTAAAAAAGAAATAAAGCAGACAAAGGAAACAATGGATTTGGCGCCGGCAGACCGCACCGATATCATTGAACAGTGCAAGGCACGTCTGGCCGTTCTCTCCGAATTTGCGCCGGAGGAAATGAGCGAGGAAGCTATCCGCGCCGTTATAAAAGAAGTAATCGAAACCCTGGGCATAGCAGAGCCTTCCGGCAAAGACAAGGGGAAGATTATGAAAGAGCTGATGCCGAAGGTAAAGGGAAAAGCGGACGGTTCCCTGGTAAATAAGTTAGTAGGAGAGATTCTTGCGTAGACGGATACTCCTGCCCTGTCTGATTCTTTCAGCCGTATTGTACGGCTGCGGCGGGGAAGGAGACAAAACAGGAGAGGTGACCGTCCCCGAAGTACAGCAGGCGGATCAGACAGAACAGGCAGAAGAGAGCGGCGGTGAAAACGGCGGGGCAGAAGAACAGCCGGCCCCGGTTATTGTGGGAACCGAACCAGGAACCGTGCTGGGTGAGGAAGAAGTGATTCTCATGCAGGAGGGAGAGTCGGTCAGCGTTCCCTATAACAGAATCCAGGGAATGGATGGATTTACCATAGCTTATGACCCGGAAACCTTTTCGCTGGAGGCGTCGGAGAAAGAGCTGTGTTTTTATGCATATTCTTATGGGGCAGATTCGGAAACGCCGGTATTTGTAAAAATTTCGGAGACAGACGGAGATTCTGCGGAGAGTTTGGCGGATCAGTATGTGGCTGACAGCAATGAGGAGTGTCTGGTGGAAGAAGTAACTATAGGCGAGGGCGAGTATCCGGCTACTTGGATCAGCTATTCCGAAGGGACGGACAATAACAGCCGGACTTGTGATCTTTATATTTTCCGGTATAATGAGAAATTGTATACGGTGCAGATGGATTGCTTTGTAGAAGCTTATGAAGGAATGGGGGCTAAACAGGAGAGTATTTTGTCTGCGTTGAGGTTTGATGAAGGGTAGAGGGTGGATTATTTTTATGTGATGGTTAACGGTAGAGGGTGGATTATTTTTATGTGATGATTAACGGTAGAGGTGTGTCATTTTGGGGGTACGGCAGGCGGTGAAGGCTGCGGGCAAGAACCGCCACCCCTGATCGGGGCGGCCCTCCTCCCCTCCGCCGGGACGGTTGCGAGTATTAGCGAGCTGGTATAGCTTGGAAGGCGTTTTGCTTTCAGGTTGATGTTTTAGCTATATAAAAATAAGCTTTGGTATGAGGCGTAGGATTGTATATTCAGGGAGTTGTGAATGATGATCCGGAAGTTTCGATTTTTGAATTAGTCAGAAAAAATGTGAAAATTAGGAAAGAACTAAAATAGAAAAGAATTAAAATAGTACAAGGAATTAACTGATATGAACTCACGACAGATAAGACAATCCTTTATATTATTATTGACTGCTGTCATCTGGGGGGTGGCTTTTGTAGCTCAGAGCGTAGGCATGGACTATGTTGGGCCTTTTACATTTATCTGTGTCCGCTCCCTTATCGGCGGGTTGGTGCTGCTTCCGTGCATTACTTTGTTGGACCGCTTAAATGGACGGCAGGACGGAACTGCTTCGGCAGGCGGAAGAAGGAGTAAGGAAGGGAACAATGGTGTAGATGGTAAAAGTATGGGGGACAGCAGGGTTATGCAAAAAAAAGCGGATGCGAAAAGGCTGCTCCTTGGCGGGATTTGCTGCGGTTTGGCTCTTTGTACCGCAAGCTGCTTTCAGCAGTTCGGTATTCTATACACCAGTGTGGGAAAGGCCGGATTCCTTACGGCCTTTTATATTATTATTGTTCCCATTTTGGGACTCTTTTTTGGCAAAAAATGCGGACCCTTTGTGTGGATAGGCGTGGTTTTAGCGCTGGCGGGGCTTTATTTCCTTTGCATGACGGAAAGTCTGCGCCTTGGGACCGGCGATATTTTGGTATTTATTTGCGCCTGTCTTTTTTCCATACATATCTTGGTGATTGATTATTTTACCCAGTATGTAGATGGTGTAAAGATGTCCTGTATTCAGTTTTTTGTGTGCGGAGCGGTATCGGGTATAGCTATGCTTATTTTCGAAAGGCCGGAACTGACACAACTTCTTGCTGCCTGGAAACCTGTTCTTTATGCGGGCGTGCTTTCCAGCGGAGCCGGCTATACCTTGCAGATCGTAGGGCAGAAGGATATGAATCCCACTGTGGCCTCTCTTATCCTGAGCTTGGAATCTGTGGTATCGGTACTGGCGGGGATGCTGTTTTTAAATCAGCATCTGACAAGCCGTGAGCTGTTTGGATGCGCCCTTATGTTTGCGGCAATTATTCTGGCTCAGCTTCCGCAGAAGAAGAAAACTATAGGCCGGACCCAAAATACTTAGCAGTAAGCCGTAAGACATTTGCTCTTTGTGGCAGAGTCAGATAAAGTGCGGCAGGTCGTCGTTACCAGTTTTAATCAAAGAACTATGATTTATGAAGCGGTTTATTCCTTATGCAGTCAGACAATAAGGCCGAAAAGAATCATTTTAGTGGATGACGGCTCCACAGATCAGGTATCCTTACAAATTTTTAAACGGATATTTCACCCGGATATCCATCCGGACCGCCTTTCCCGCCTGATCTCCAGTCTGCTCGGTATGGAGGTAAAGGTGGTACATATTCTTCCCAATGAGGATAGCATGATGGATGGAGACACGCTTCTGATTATGGATATGCTTGGAGAACTGGAGGACGGCTCACTCATAAATGTAGAGATCCGGAAACAAAGCTATGCATTTCCGGCAGAAAGAATTACCTGTTATTCCTCCGACTTGGTTATGCGCCAGTATGTCAGAGTAAAAGGATGCAAAGGGAACACTTTTACCTACCGCGATATCAAAAAGGTATATGTAATCGTAATCTTTGAGCAGAGCATGGGAATATTTCACAAGATGGGAGAGCACTACATCCATCACGGAGAAACCAAATTCGATACGGGGCTTCCCCTGGAACTGCTGCAGGAATTTTACCTGGTAGCCCTTGACGTATTCCGGAAAATCCCATATCATAGAGACAGAAGCGAATGTACCGCATGGCTGTCTTTATTAACCACAGAGCATTTGGAAGATGCGGAAGCTCTGGTCAGAGAATACCCCTGGCTGGAGGAAATCTACGAGGAAGCAGCCATGCTGAGACAACATCCGGAGGAGGTGCTGGGGATGTTTTCAGAGGCATTGCAGATATTAGATGAAAATACAGTGAAATACATGATAGAAGAACTGCAGAAGAAGGTAGAGGAAAAAGAAGCAGCGATAAATGAAAAAGACACCATAATAAATGAACAAAGCTCTGCCCTCCACAGAATAAGCACAGAAAACGAGGCATTAAAAAGGCAATTAGAAGAGCTGTCACAGAATACATCCTTATAAAAATATTTTTAGCAGCCTCATAACGCTTTACAAGAAAACAACCATTCAACAAATAAATTCAGCTAAGAAATATCAAGTGTTTTTGAGAAATATTTCTTGGATGTTCCGCTGGATGGTAAAGTCGCAAAGGCGCACAAGAGGAACTTTCATGAGTGTCCTTTCGAATGAAAGTTCCTCTCATTACAGGTGTGCCGAAGCGACTTTACCCTTTAGTGCCGTCGCGCAGCGACTTTTATAGGAGGAAAAGACATGTTATCAATCTGCGGTACGGACTGCTGCAGCCAATGCGAAAAAAAAGAAGCCTGCGGCGGCTGTGTGAAAAACGACGGACATCCCTTCGGAGGAATTTGTATAGCTGCCGAATGTATCAAAAAAGGCGGTACAGGCGAACTGACTAAATTAAAAAACACCCTCATAAACGAATTTAACGCCCTCAAAATCAAAAACCTCCAAGTAAACGATCTCAACCTGCTCAACGGATTTTACATAAACCTGGAATACCGCCTGCCAAACGGACAATCCGTAAAGCTTCTCGAAGACAATAACATCTATTTTGGAAACCAGATAGAGCTTCCGGACAGCGACAGATGCTACGGCCTCACCGCAGACACCCAATTTCTCCTGGTATGCGAATACGGATGCAGCGGAAAAGATCCGGAAATCATACTGTACAAAAAAAGATAACACCTCTATCCATTTAACTTCAGAAAACCCAAAAAGGAGCAGACATGATACTGGAAACCAAAAGACTCCGCCTCCGCGAAATAACCCAGACCGACTACAAAGCCCTAAGCCAAATCCTACAAGACGAAGAAACCATGTACGCCTATGAGGGAGCCTTCAGCGACAAAGAAGTACAAGAATGGCTCGACAGACAAATCCGGCGCTACAAAAAATGGGGTTTCGGCCTATGGGCCGTCATACTAAAAGAAACCGGCGATTTCATCGGCCAATGCGGACTTACCATGCAGCCCTGGAAAGACCAAGAAGTACTGGAAATAGGTTACCTGTTCCAACGCGCCCACTGGCACAAAGGCTACGCCGCCGAAGCAGCAAAAGCCTGCAAAAAATACGCCTTCGAAATCCTAAAAGCCCCCGAAGTCTGCTCCATCATCCGCGACACAAACATACCC
The DNA here is from genome assembly GCA_910576325.1 of Clostridia bacterium. Classification (GTDB taxonomy): domain Bacteria; phylum Bacillota; class Clostridia; order Lachnospirales; family Lachnospiraceae; genus Laedolimicola. The sequence goes on along the minus strand of CAJTIM010000013.1, from coordinate 77,135 downwards.
TCCCAAAAAGTAGCCCTCCGAAACGGAATGCACCCCACCGACCATTGGACCAAACAATATAAAGGCATAGCCATGCCCCACGACCGCTACACAGTCATCCGCAAATTATAATGCATTATAATCCCATGAAATCTACAATAGAGTTTCTTTTCCCTTTTCTTTAGAAGAACTCTCATTTCCAAGACAAAATAAAAAATCAAATATAGTTCACCTTTGCAGAACACTTATCTTAACAACCAGCCCCCTTTTTTTAAAAAAAATTCCAAAAGTCATCAACACAACACAAAAAGAATAGCACATCAATCATAAGAACCCTTCACACCCCACAACCAGGGGATGCAGCAGGCTTAGGCGGCAGACTTTTCCGATATCCAGTGTCACGCCTGTTCGCGAACGCTCTGTCTGATATGGCCGGACATTGCAAGACAACTTCCAAAAATACAACACCAACCAGCAATGTCCGTCCAGAGCAGACAGAGTGTACGAGAACGAGCGGACACGGATATGGAAAAGTCTGCCGCCTAAGCCTGCTGCATCCCCGTCTACCCCCATATTTGCCAAAAAATCCCCCCACATATTGAATTTCCCCCACCAATCCACTATAATAAAACAAGACCAACCAAAAAGGACAACCAAACAATGAAACTACTATTCATATCCCTCGGCTGCGACAAAAATCTCGTAGATTCCGAACAAATGCTCGGCCTCTTAGAAAAAGAAGGCCACACCTTCACCGACGACGAAACCGAAGCCGAAGCAATCATCATCAACACCTGCTGCTTCATAAACGACGCCAAAGAAGAAAGTATCAACACCATCCTAGAAATGGCCGAACACCGAAAATCCGGCGCCTGCAAAGCCCTAATCGTCACCGGCTGCCTGGCCCAGCGCTACCATCAGGAGATACAAAAAGAGATCCCCGAAGTAGACGCCATCCTCGGAACTACCGCCTACGACGCCCTCCCGGGGATCCTGAAAAATGCCCTAAATGGCCAAAAAGCACAAAAGCTCGAACCCCTGGATCGCCTGATAAAACCGCAGACATCCCGTCAGCTCACCACCGGCGGCCATTACGCCCACCTAAAGATTGCCGAAGGCTGCAACAAACATTGCACCTACTGCATCATCCCCAGGATACGCGGCCCCTACCGCAGCATCCCAATGGAAGCTCTGCTAGAGGAAGCCTCCCGGTTAGCATCTCAGGGCGTAAAAGAACTCATCCTGGTAGCCCAGGAAACAACCCTCTACGGCTTAGACCTTTACGGAGAAAAACGCCTCCCGGCCTTGCTAAGAGAGCTATGTAAAATCAAAAGCCTCAGATGGATACGCGTCCAATACTGCTACCCGGAAGAAATCACAAAAGAGCTTATTGAAGTATTCAAAGAAGAACCAAAGCTCTGCCATTACCTGGATCTCCCCATTCAGCACGCCTCCGATTCCATCCTAAAACGCATGGGAAGAAAAACCACCCGGGCCGATCTGGAGCAAATGATCGCCGATCTAAGAGAAGCCATCCCCGACATCTGCCTTAGAACCACCCTGATCACCGGCTTCCCGGGAGAAACACAGCAGGATCACGAAGAACTCCTGTCCTTCATAGACGCCTGCGAATTTGACCGCCTCGGCGTATTCACCTACTCACAGGAAGAAGACACCCCGGCCGCCCTGATGCCGGACCAGATTCCCGAAGAAGTCAAAAAAGACCGTCAGGCCGAGTTAATGGAGCTTCAGCAGGAAATAGCCTTCGAAAAAGCCGAAGCCATGACAGGCCGTGAACTGGAAGTCCTGATCGAAGGCCGCGTATCCGATGAAAACGCCTACGTAGGCCGCACCTATCGGGACGCCCCCGACGTAGACGGCTACATTTTCATCAACACCGAAGAAACACTGGTAAGCGGAGACTTCGCAAAGGTCCGCGTCACCGGAGCCTACGAATACGATTTAATAGGAGAGCTGATATGAATCTGCCAAACAAACTAACCGTCCTGCGCGTACTGCTGATTCCTTTTTTCGTCCTCTTTCTTCTGACAGATCTGGGTGGCGATTATGGAAAATACTACGCCCTTGCCATTTTCATCATAGCAAGCCTTACGGATCTTCTGGACGGAAAAATCGCCCGAAAGTACAACCTAGTCACCAACTTCGGAAAGTTCATGGACCCGCTGGCCGACAAGCTCCTTGTCTGCTCCGCCATGATCTGCCTGGTGGAAATGAAACGCCTTGCCGCCTGGATTGTCATTATCATCATTGCCCGGGAATTTATCATCAGCGGATTTCGCCTGGTAGCCTCGGATAATGGAGTGGTAATTGCGGCAAGCTATTGGGGAAAGTTTAAAACCACCTTTCAGATGCTGATGATCATACTGCTGATCCTGGATCTGGGAGAAGCATTTGCGCTAGTAGAAACCATAGTAGTCTGGATTGCCCTCATCTTAACCGTCGTATCCCTGGCGGATTACCTGTTGAAAAATAAGGGCGTCTTACTGGAAGGAGATATCTGACATGATAGTAGAACTGATTTCCGTGGGAACCGAAATCCTCTTGGGCAACATCGTAAACACCAACGCAGCCTACCTCTCGGAGAAATGCGCCCAGCTCGGCCTTTCCCTCTATTATCAGACCGTAGTGGGCGACAACCCCGACCGTCTGGAGGAAACCCTTAGAACAGCCCTTAACCGCTCCGACGTGGTGATCTTAGGCGGCGGCTTAGGACCCACCCAGGACGATCTGACAAAAGAAGTTACCGCCAGGGTCCTGGGCAAAAATCTGGTGGAGGACGCCCACAGCCGGGAGCTGATTCAGAGATTCTTTGACACCCGCGGAATCGCGGAGATCACCGACAACAACTGGAAGCAGGCCCTTGTTCCCGCAGGGGCAATCGTCATAGACAACGACAACGGAACCGCCCCGGGACTGATTCTGGAGGAAGGGGAGAAAATCGTCATTCTTCTGCCGGGACCGCCCGGAGAAATGAAGCCTATGTTCGAAAAGGACATTTTCCCCTATCTCAATAAGAAGCAGCCGGAGGTAATTGTATCGGAAATGGTAAAGATCTGCGGAATGGGAGAGAGCAAGGTCGAAACCATGATCTCAGATCTCATAGAAAAGCAGACCAACCCCACCATAGCCACCTACGCCAAGATTGGGGAAGTCCACCTGCGGCTCACCGCCAAGGCAGCGGACGAGGCGGCGGCAAAGAAGCTGATGAAGCCCGTGATCCGGGAACTCAAGGTGCGCTTCGGCGGCAGCATCTACACCACCAATGAAATGATGACCTTAGAGGAATCCGTAGTCCAGCTTTTAAAAGAGCAGGATCTGACACTGACCACCGTAGAATCCTGCACCGGCGGACTTTTTACCGGCCGCCTGGTCAATGTACAGGGAGCCTCCGAGGTATTGAAGCAGGGCTTTATCACCTACTCCAACAAGGCAAAGCGCAAGCTTATCGGCGTGAAAAAGCTGACCCTGAAGGAATTTGGCGCAGTCAGCGATAAGACGGCAAAGGAAATGGCAAAGGGCGCCATCCTGACCACAGGCTCCGACGCGGCCGTATCCATCACCGGAATCGCAGGTCCCGACGGCGGCACCAGGGAAAAGCCCGTGGGCCTTGTATACATTGCCGTGTCCGTAAAGGGAGCAATGCGTGTGGAGGAATATCATTTTACCGGAAACCGCATGAAGATCCGGGAGAGCGCCGTGGTAGCGGCTCTGACCCTTCTTCGCACCAGCATATTAGAAACCATCAAATTTTAAGGAGCGGACCTACATGCCAAAGCAGAATATAACCATACGGATCAAATATTTTACGGACAAAATCGAACGGCTTGCCTACATCGGAGGAAAATCCGACTGGATCGATCTGAGAGCCGCCGAGGAAGTAACCATGAAAGCCGGAGAATTTCGGCTGATACCCTTAGGCATCGCTATGGAGCTTCCAAAGGGCTATGAGGCCCATGTAGTGCCCAGAAGCAGCACCTTTAAAAGCTTCGGAATCATTCAGACAAACAGCATGGGAGTGATAGACGAAACTTACTGCGGCGACAACGATCAGTGGTTTATGCCGGCCTATGCCCTGCGGGACACCCGGATCCATGTCAATGACCGGATCTGCCAGTTCCGCATTATGGAGCATCAGCCGGAGCTGTTTTTTGAGGAAACCGACGCCCTGTTAAACGGCGACCGGGGCGGATTCGGCAGTACCGGAAAGGCGTGAGAATATGCAGATAATAACCTTTGCAGCAATTGATATTGGTTCCTACGAGGTGGGAATGAAGATTTTGGAGCTGGTGCCCAAGACAGGCATCCGGGAGATAGACTACATCCGCCACGGCATCGAGCTTGGCCGGGATGCCTACAACAAGGGGAAGATCGGCAATGAGATGTTAGAAGAGCTATGCCGGGTACTGGAGGACTTCACCCGGATTATGAAGGAGTACCAGGTAGACGACTACCGGGCCTGCGCCACAAGCGCCATCCGGGAGACAAGCAACTGTCTTTTGATTCTGGATAAAATCCGCGTGCGTACCGGCCTGGAGGTGGAGGTTCTAAGCAACTCCGAGCAGCGCTTCTTAGGCTACAAGTCCATAGCCTCCAACGAGGAATCCTTTCAGAAAATCATTCAGAAGGGAACTGCCATCGTGGACGTGGGAGGGGGAAGTATCCAGATTTCCCTATTTGACAAGGACGCCCTTGTTTCCACCCAGAATATGCGCCTGGGCACCATGCGTATCCGGGAACGTCTGGCGGAGGTGGAGAGCCGCACCAATCATTTCGGCGATATCATAGAGGAAATGATCAACAACGAGCTGAAAAGCTACAAGCGGCTGTACTTAAAGGATCGTGAGATTAAAAATATCATTTTGGTGGGAGACTATATTACCCAGTTTATGCAGCGAAACGCAATGGAGCACAGTCTCATGCTGAGCCGGGAGGAATACATTCAGCTCTACCAGGAGATTATGACCCGGACGCCTCAGGCAATGGTTCAGCGCCTCGGCCTGGTTTCGGAAAATGTGTCCCTTATTATGCCGGCGCTGATTATCTACAAGCGCCTTATCGAAGAGACGGGAGCGGAAACTATCTGGATTCCCGGCCTGAACCTAAGCGACGGCCTGGCCTACGACTATGCGGAGCGCAAAAAGATCTTCAAGTCCTCCCACAATTTTGAAAATGACATTGTGGAGGCGGCCAAAAATATTGCCAAGCGCTATCAGAGCAACAAAACCCATCTGGCGGGCACGGAATACCTGGCGCTCACCATTTTTGATAAAATGAAGCGGATTCACGGCATGGGAAGAAGAGAGCGCCTTCTGCTGCAGATTGCGGTGCTTCTTCACGACTGCGGCAAGTACATCAGCATGAACCGCACGGCGGAGTGCTCCTACGAGATTGTGATGTCCACGGAGATCATCGGTCTGTCTCACCGGGAACGGGAGATTATTGCCAGCGCCATCCGTTTTAACACGGAGGAATTTGCTTCCTTTGAGGAATTTTCCATCGGCTCCAGCCTGGACCGGCAGGATTATCTTCTGACCGCCAAGCTGAGTGCAATCCTGCGGGTGGCAAACTCTATGGACAGAAGCCACAACCAGAAGTTCAAGAATGTAAAGGTCACCTTAAAGGAGCGGGAGCTTATCGTTGTGGTAGACACGGTGGAGGACATTACCTTAGAGCAGGGGCTTTTCTCCCACAAAGCGGAATTTTTCGAGACAATTTTCAGTATCCGGCCCGTAATCCGGCAGAAAAGGCAGGTGTAGGAAATGGAAAAGAAGGATTTTACCAAAAGCGAATACTATCGGAACCGGGAGCTTTCCTGGCTGGCATTTAATGAGCGCGTGTTAAGCGAGGCGAGAGACAAGAGCATCCCTCTCTTTGAGCGGTTAAAGTTTTTGAGCATTACGGCTTCCAATCTGGACGAATTTTTTATGATCCGTGTGGCTTCCTTAAAGGACATGGTTCACGCAAAGTATACCAAGAAGGACATTGCCGGCCTGACGCCTCAGGAGCAGCTTGACGAGATTATCAAGGCCACCCGGGAAATGGTGAGCACTCAGTATTCCACGTATTCCCGATCCCTGCTGCCCCTTCTGCGCCAGCACGGGCTGACGGTAGTGCAGGAGCATGAGGATTTAAACGAAGAGCAGGCCCGGTATGCGGACCGGTATTTCCGGGAGAATGTCTATCCGGTGCTGACACCGATGGCTGTGGATTCCTCCCGTCCGTTTCCGCTGATCCGCAATAAATCTCTGAATATCGGAGCGCTGTTGTCAAAGAAAAACGAAAAGACAGAGGAGCTTGAGTTTGCCACCGTGCAGGTGCCCTCCGTTCTTCCCCGGATTGTACGCCTTCCTGATGATAAGGACGGCTCAAAGGTTGTGATTCTGCTGGAGGAGATTATTGAGCGCAACATGCAGCAGCTATTCCTAAGCTACAACATTGTCTGCGCCCATCCCTACCGGCTTATGCGCAATGCGGATCTGACGATTGACGAGGATGACGCTTCCGATCTCTTAAAGGAGATTCAAAAGCAGTTAAAGAAGCGTCAGTGGGGAGAGGCTATCCGTCTGGAAGTGGAGGACAAGATGGATAAGCGCCTCTTAAAGCTTCTGCGTAAGGAGTTGAATATCAAGGAGGATTCCATTTTCAAGATTGTGGGACCGCTGGATCTGACCTTCCTTATGAAAATGTACGGTATGGACGGCTTTGACGCCCTCAAATTCCCCAGGCATGTGCCTGCGGCTGTGAAGGAGCTTCCGGCGGATTGTGATATTTTTGAGGAAATACGCAAGGGAGACGTGCTGCTTCATCATCCCTACCAGACCTTTGATCCGGTGGTGAAGCTTGTGCGGGATGCCTCCGTGGACCCGAAGGTTCTGGCTATCAAGCAGACGCTTTACCGTGTCAGCGGCAATTCGCCCATTATTGCGGCTCTGGCACAGGCGGCGGAGAACGGGAAGCAGGTGTCGGTGCTTGTGGAGCTGAAGGCCCGGTTTGACGAGGAGAACAATATTTTATGGGCCAAGATGCTTGAAAAGGCGGGCTGCCATGTGATTTATGGTTTGGTGGGTCTTAAGACGCACAGCAAGATTACGCTGGTGGTGCGCCGGGAGGATGACGGCATCCGCCGTTATGTGCATCTGGGTACGGGAAATTACAATGATTCCACGGCGAAGCTTTATACGGATCTGGGGCTTATGACCTGCTCCGCGCCTATCGGCGAGGATGCCACGGCTGTGTTCAATATGCTGTCGGGCTACTCGGAGCCGGTGGGGTGGAACAAGCTTTCTCTTGCGCCTATCTGGTTAAAGGAGCGGTTTCTGTCGCTGATCCGCCGCGAGCAGGAGCATGCGGAGAACGGCGGGGAAGGGCATATTATGGCAAAGATGAATTCGCTCTGCGATCCTGACGTGATTGCGGCTCTCTATGAAGCCTCGTCCGCAGGGGTGAAGATTGATCTGCTGATTCGGGGAATCTGCTGTCTTAAGGTGGGAATCCCGGAGGTGAGCGAGCATATTTCCGTGCGTTCCATTGTGGGGAATTTTTTGGAGCACAGCCGGATCTTCTACTTCCATAACGGGGGGCAGGAGGAGGTTTACTGTGCCAGTGCGGACTGGATGCCCCGGAACCTGGAGAAGCGGGTGGAGATTCTTTTTCCCATTGAGCAGGAGAATTTGAAGAAGGAAGTGATTCACATTCTGGATATGGAGTTCCAGGATAATGTGAAGGCGCACCTTCTGCAGCCGGACGATACGTATGTGAAGGCGGATCGGAGAGGAAAGGTTTCCATAAGCTCGCAGGATTATTTTGCGGAGGAGGCGAAGGAGAAAGTAAGGGTGGATTCTTCTGTCTACACCGGGCGGGTGTTTATTCCGGAGGAGCCGGAGGAGTAGGATAACAGTTACTGTTCACTCGCCACTGTTCCGCGAGGTGTTTCCGCACATTTTGTGCGGAAATCCCGAGTTTTTCAGCGCGAAATCGCATCTTTTTGCGATTTCTGTGCATCGCGAAGCGTGTTACTGGGCACGGAGTGAACAGTAACGGATAACATGGCATACTTTGCCTAATAAGGTATAATTTGTTGGAAACTGTCAAGCGATATGGTAACATATTGCTTGGCAGTTTTTGTGTCATGATTAAAAAATATTTGAGGGAAGATAAACTGCATTACAGGGGGGAAAAATGAAACGTATCTATTCAATATTGATTGGAATAATGAGTCTCTTTTTGCTTACGGCGTTTATGGGATATTCCCAGAGAAATATGGATGCAAAAAATGAAACAGAACAGCCTGTAGGCGAGATTTTTGTTTCTTATGGCGAGGTTAAGATTTATCCGTGGGAAAAGGACGGGGATCTTTATTTTTTCCTGCCGTCTTCTTTTGAGTGGGAGCAAGCAGAGCTTATGGTTTTAAATGCGGAGCTTCAGCTGAATGGTGAGATTGTCGATTCTTCTATCGGGGGGGGGCGGAATTATGCTCTGAATACCATTTATGATTATCGGTTTCACTGGGGAGAAACAGAGAAAAAGGGCCGTCTGCAGTTTATGAAGTCCGAGAATACAGGAACTGTTTATATTGAAACGGAAAGCGGTTCTATGGAACTCATTGATCAGGATAAGGAATATCAGGAGAGAGGATTGATTCTGGTAACGGATTCTGGTGGTAATATTTGCTATGCAGGGCTTCTGGATTCCATTAAGGGCAGGGGGAATACTACTTGGCAAGCGGAAAAGAAATCTTATAAGATAAAGCTTTCAAGGGCAGCAGAGTTACTTCAGATGGGAGAAGGGAAAAATTGGATTCTTTTGTCAAATGTTTATGACGGAAATAAGCTTCAGAATAAAATTTGTATGGATATGGCTTCTGATTGGGGGTTGTCTTTTACCCCGAAAGGAGAGTGGGTGGAGTTATACTTAAATGGACAATACAAAGGAAATTATTTACTTTGCGAAAAAATAGAGATCGATGAAAATCGGGTGGAAATAACAGATTTGGAGGAAGAAACCAAGCTGTTAAATGGTGAGTTGAAAACGAATGAGACTTTTAATACCGGAACAAGAAAAGGAATTTTAGCCGAATGCAATCCTGAGGATATCAGCGGCGGCTATATTTTGGAAAAGGATCTTTCTTATGATAGTATCAGTGGTTTTTTGACGAAAGAGGATAATTCCTTTTCTATTCAGGCGCCCCAATATGCTACAAAGGAACAGGTGGATTATATTGCAGATTATATTCAGCAGATTGAGGACATGATTGCGTCCGGAGATGAAAGACTGTTTGATTATATTGACTTAGACTCTTTTGTGTTAAGATATTTACTGGAGGAAGTGGTTTTGAACCGTGACTTCGGGATAAACAGTATGTATTTTTATAAAGAACAAGGAGATCAAAAGCTATACGCAGGGCCGATTTGGGATTATGATGGCGCATACGGCATGGGTTTTACGGATTCAAAAATTCTTGCGGCTCTGGAGATTCAAGATTATTTAAGGGAAAGAACGATTACTTGGTATCCGAATCTGTATGGAAATGATATTTTTTATGAACGGGCAGTGGAAATTTATGAAGAAACAGTAAGACCTTATGTACTGGATATGATTGAAGAGAAAGGCAGAATTGATGAATATGCGAATTCTATTCATAATTCTGTTGCGATGGATATGGCGCGTTGGTCTTATACCGACTATCGTGCGGGATATTATGCTGATTTTGATAACAATGTGAGATATATGAAGTATTTTCTGGCGAGAAGGCTGAGATTTTTGGATCAGGAATGGTTAGGAGAAGATAATCGTTATGAGCCGGAGGGAAATGGAGAACTGCATACGATAACTTTCATTGGAAAAATGAAGACGGAAAGCTTTGAGATTTCGGATGCGGAAGTGGTTTTGGTAACCCCGGAGTACCTTCTGAGTGAAGGAGAATGGTGGCACAATGCTAGAGACGGGCGGCCGTTTTATGTGGAACTTCCTGTTTATGAAGATGTGACATATTATGCTCAAAGAAATTATTGATAAAAACGCTCTTTTCGTTTGATAAAAATTTAAGAAATATTTAATAAATAAAGGGGAAAATATGCTAGACATACACAAAAAATAGGAGTATAATTTCTTAATGGTACGTGACATTACATTCATTGGAGCGGGCCACAATATTATTACCTGATAGAGGGGAGAAAAAGAAAAATGAAAAAGATTTTAAGTGTAGTAATGGTTCTCTGCATGACTCTTGCATTGGCAGCATGCGGCGGCAAGGAGCAGACAGTAAGCTATCGTTCCGAGCAGGAGCAGCAGGGTCTGAAGATGGTTGATACCATGACTTTGGACGCAAAGGGTGACAAGGTTGTGAAGATCACCGAGACAATTGAGATGGATATGTCCGGTTTCGATGAGGCTACACAGGAGCAGATGAACGTATCTTACGACGCTCTGGTAGAGCAGTATGCGGCTGTTGAAGGCGTAGAGTGCACAGGTTCCGCAGGAACAGGAAGCTACTCCATTACCATTACCATCGATGCAACCGGTGATGCGGTAGAGACTCTGGCATCTCAGGGACTTTTGGAGATTGAAGGAAACGGAAGTAAGCTTTCCTTAAAGGCTACCGGAGAATCTCTGGAAGCAGGCGGATACACAAAGGTTGAGTAATTCGTTACTTACATATGAATGACACAAAAAAGAGCACCGGAAAACCGGTGCTCTTTTTTAACGGACATTCGGACAGGCTGTGCATTTACGGTAAGAGATCTGCTTTCGATGTATCAAAGCATAAATTTCTCAATAATCTCCGCAATCCCGGAATGATTATTATCCCGCTCCGTAATATAGGCTCCATAAGCATGCATCTCCGGACGGGCATTTTTCATAACACAGGGCAGCTTTACGGCTTTCAGCATGGTAATGTCATTTTCCGCATCGCCGGCTGCCAGCGTGTGTTCATAAGGAATATTCAGATATTCACTGATAAAACGCACACCGCTTCCCTTGTTGATACCCTCCGGAAGAAATTCAAGATATTGATCACAGGAAAAGAACATATCAAGATGATTTTTTTCCGCCCAAGGCTCCATATGCTGACGGAAGGCTTCCAGGCGGCTTCGGTCATGGAGATCAATGAAAAGCATTTTTATGGGATCGGGTTCCTTATCAAGAGCCTTGGTTACATCCTCCACCACCTCATAGGGCAGAATGGTAGAAGCAGAATAATAATGCATTTCTTCCGTATCGTGCTCGCACAAAGCTCCGGCCTGATTATAAGTCTGGGGATGAAGGTGAAACTTATAGGCTTCATCAAAGGCTTCCCGGATGCAGTCCTTATGTACGCCCTTATAAAAGATGGTTTCCTGTGCATGAGCATCATAAATCAGCGCTCCGTTGGAGGTGATGGCATAGCAGCCCGGAGCGGTAAGTCCCAGCTTTTCCACCTGCTTTGCGGTACTGACCAGAGGCCGCCCGGTGCAGACCACAATGGCATGTCCAAGCTCCGTGGCTTTTTGAATAGCGGCCAGATTTTCCTCCGTAATGTCCTTGCTGTCAGTCAGCAGGGTTCCGTCAAGATCTAAAAATAAAATCTTTTTTTCCATTATATGAACTCCCTTTATCATAATTTTTAAAAATTCTGTCTCTTTCTCAACTGTATAAAATTCTTATCAAAATACTATTTAACAGTTTCCCGTTCCATATCCTCCAGAGCCTTAAGAATCCGGTCACGCAGAAGATCATCCGGATACTGCCCCAGCATAGAAAGCTGTTCCTGCCTCACCATACCGCCTGCCATCTCACTGTGGCCTCCGCCGTCACCGATTCCCTCAAGGGCTGTCCGAATCAGCTGTCCGGCATGTACCTGGGAGATTTCCGAGCGCACGGAGAGCTTAATCCCATCCTTGCGGTGGCACAGAACGACAGAAACAAGAACCTCCTCCAGTGAAAGAATAAAATCGGACAATGCCGCAATCAACCCGTCAGGGCAGGAGAAAGGTATGACAGCAAAGCCTGTAGTATCATAGAGAGTAATGGTATTGATAGCCTCACTGTAGGCTCGCAGATCCGTGAGTTCAATGTTATTGCGCTCCAGCTCCAGCATTTTTTCCGTGTTGCTTAGGGGAAAGAGATAGGAAAACATCTCAATATCCATCTGTGTAACGCCGCGGGAAAACTGCAGGGTATCCATGCGGATTCCGTAGAGAAGAGCGGTGGCCGCATTTTCATCGGGCGTAACTCCAAGCCTTTGGAAATATTGTGCGATCAGCGAGGAACATGCGCCTGTAATGCGGATATCCTGATAGAGATATTCTGTCCGCACAAAGATAGGATGATGATCGATGCAGGCGATCTCGTCCCCTATAAAATCCGTAATATTTCCGCTGTTTTTCTGGCTGTCCACACAGATGATTGGGTCCTGTTCTCCCATTTGGCTGCGCAGCTCCTCATAGGAAAGCATTTCGATATCAAAAGCCGTCAGCATCTTGGAGGAACTCAGCTTATCTATACGCCCGGCATAGCACAGGGTACTTTTCAGACCGAAGTGTGCAAAGAGGCGCTGAAGTCCAAAGGCGGAAGCGATAGCATCCGGGTCAGGAAAATTGTGGGTCTGTATGTAGACGTTTTTTCCCTGACAGAGCTGAATCAGTCGGTTAAAATCTTCCATAAAATCAGTAACTTCCTTTCTGGTATGATGTTATTCCATATCCGGGAGCGACGGCTTTGTATATGCGCCTTCGTTCTCTTTTCCTGAATGATTATAGCAGAAATTTAATAGGAAGTATAGTTTTTCCCGATTTTTCTCATACTATGAAAAATATGATTCCGTAATATGGACGGGATATTGCGGAACTAAAATTAGGAGGTGCTTGAAGGATGGGAATCAGGCTTTCCGAGCATTTGGATGAAAATGTATCGAACTTGAATGAAATCTTGAATCTGGACAGTAATTTTGATATTATCCGCAAGGGAATTACCATAGCAGGAAGGGATGCCTGCATTTATTTTATTGACGGCTTTCTGGAGGAGGCGATTATGGAAAAGCTTCTGGAGTTTTTCTATAAGCTGAAGCCGGAGGAAATGCCTATGACGGCAAAGCAGATGATTGATCATGTGGTCCCCTATGTGGAGGTGACGGCCATTGAAGAGGAGGATTTGCTGGTTCAGAGCCTGCTCTCGGGTATTACCTGCCTGTTGATCGACGGTTACGATACCTGTATCGGCCTGGACTGCCGTTCTTATCCCATGCGCGGGGTGGACGAGCCTTCCAAGGACAAGGCGCTTCGGGGTTCTAAGGATGGATTTGTGGAGACGGTGGTGTTTAATACGGCTCTTATCCGGCGGAGAATCCGAAGTCCCAAGCTGTCTATGGAGATTCTTACGGCGGGGAGGACGTCGCGGACGGATATTGTACTTTGCTATATGCAGGATCGGGTGGATCGGAAGCTTCTCCGGGAGATCCGGGGGCGGATCAATGCGATTAAGGTGGATGCGCTGACTATGAATCAGGAAAGTCTGGCGGAATGTATTTATGACAGGAAATGGTTTAATCCCTTTCCGAAGTTCAAGTTTACGGAGCGGCCCGATGCGGCTTCTGCGGCTATCCTGGAGGGGAATATTGTTGTTTTAGTAGATAATTCTCCTCAGGCGATGGTTGTGCCGACGTCGATTTTTGATATTGTGGAGGAAGCGGATGATTATTATTTCCCGCCGGTGACCGGATCTTATCTGAGGTTGACGCGGTTTTTGATTGCGCTTATTACGCTGCTTTTGACACCGGTGTTTCTGCTGCTGTTTCAGAATCCGCAGTGGGTTCCGCCTTGGCTTTCTTTTATTGAGATTAAGGACACGATTAATGTGCCCATTGTGTGGCAGTTTTTGATGCTGGAGCTTGCCATTGACGGCTTAAGGCTTGCGGCGATTAATACGCCGAGTATGTTAAGCACGCCGCTGAGTGTGGTGGCCGGTATTGTGCTTGGGCAGTTTACGGTGGATTCCGGGTGGTTTAATGCGGAGATTATGATGTATATGGCGTTTGTGGCGATTGCAAATTATACGCAGTCCAGTTATGAACTGAGCTATGCGCTTAAGTTTATGCGGCTGATTATGCTTGTGCTTACTTCTCTGTTTGATCTTTGGGGATTTTTGATCGGGCTTCTGATTACGGTTGTGGCGATTGTGGGGAATAAGACGATTGCGGGGAAGAGTTATATTTATCCTTTGTTGCCGCTGAATCTGACGCAGCTTAAGAAGAGGTTTTTGAGGCTGCGGCTGAAGGAGTAGGTGGGGACGGATAAGCGTCTGGCGGCAGACTGGCCCTATGATTTTTCCATATCCGTGTTCGGACGGTTCACGTACAGGCGTCTGCTCTGAGCGTACATTGACTTGATTTGTTTTGTGATGTGATGGATTTTTTGTCAATGTTCGCCCATATCAGACGCCTGTGCGTGAACAGCCGGACACTGGATATTGGAAAAACCATAGGGCCAGTCTGCCGCCAGACGCTTATCCTGACTTTGGAGGGCGAAGGGGTGAGGGGTATGTAATGCTATTTTTTGTCCATGTTCTTCACATTTTTAGCCTTTTGTGCTATACTTGAAAATAGTGTGAACAAATGCGCGAAAGGGATGATATCTATGGACGAAACCATTAGCTTTTCCATTCTGGAAATTGAAAAGACAAAAGATAAGCAGGTGATTCAGGATGCCTACCGGCGGCTGTTGGTGAAGGTGAATCCGGAGGATGATCCGGAAGGGTTTAAGCGGCTTCGGGAGGCTTATGAGGCGGCCAATGCCTATGCGGATCGCCCGGAGGAGCTGAAAAAGGCGCCGGAGACGCCGGTGGAGCTTTGGATCGAACGGGTGCGGGAGGTTTATTTTTCGCTCTCTAAGCGTCTGGATGCCTCTTTGTGGGAAGAACTTCTGCGGGATGATATCTGTCTGGATCTGGATACCAGCGTGGAGGTTCGGGATGCACTCCTTGATTTTCTGGCAGATAATTACCGGATTAAGACCGATATTTGGAAATTGATTGACAAGACGTTCAATCTCCAGGAGGAGCGGACGGAGCTTCTGGAAAAATTTCATCCGAATTTTATAGATTTTGTTATGCATCAGTGTCAGAGTGACGACGACTTTCCCTATGAGGCGTTTAAAGGGGCGGATGAAGGGGATTATGATACGTTTCTGTACCATTATTACGAGCTTTGCAGGAAGAATGACAGCGGGGACGTAGAGGGAGCAGGCGGTATTCTGGATACTTTGAAGCATCTGCCTGTTTCCCATCCCTATCTGATGCTGGAGGAGGCCCGGCTTGAGCGGAACCGAGAGGATATTGCCAAGGCTTCCGGATGGATACACGGCCTTCTGGCATTGATGGAGGACGATATGCGCAGTCTTGCCTACGGAGGCGAGATTTTCTGGGAAAACGGAGAAAAGGAAGAGGCGAAGGACTGCTTTGAAAAGATTCTGAAGGAGTGTCCGACGCATTATATGGCAAATAAATACCTGGCGAAGCATTATCAGGAGCAGGGAGACCCCATAAAGGCCAAGGAATACTGCGTGGAGGCTCTTCGTATCAGTTCCCAGGAGGATGCGCTTCTGGAGACGATGCGGGATATCAATCAAAGCCTTATGAAGCTTTATGAGGAGCGGATTGAGAAGGAGGAGGCTTCGGACGAGGATGTGATGGAGCTTGGCTGGTGCTACCTTCAAAATGATCTCCCGGGGAAGGGTACGGCTCTTCTGGAGGGCCGCAGTATGGGCGAAAGCAGAAGGGCGGAATACTACAGTCTCCTTTCCAAGTGCTATCTGATGGAGCAGCAGTACCAAAAGGCCGTAGACGCGGCAAGAGCCTGTATTCCCTGTATCCAAACGGAGGCGGAGGCCAGGGAAGCCGAGGCGAAGGAAGAGGAAAAGGGCAAGCAGCTGGATCGGATTCCGGGGCGGATTGCCGGAGCCTGCGAGATTATTGCAAAGGCACTTCATATGCTTGCAAAGGAAGGGGAGCTTCCGAAGGAAGAACAGGAATCCTGCTATGAGCAGGCTTTGGAGTCCATTGATGAGGCTTTGAAGCAGGAGCCGAATACCCGGAATTATCAGATTGAAAAAGCACAGATTTACATGGATCAGGAGGAATATCAGAAGGCCGTGGATGTGTGCGATCAGATGATCGAGACGGACCGCAATGATTTTTATGCCTATGTGCTGCGCCAGAAATGCTGCTATGAGATGCATAACGGACAGGGCGTTGTGGACAACTTTTACAGTGCCAAGGATATTTATAACGGTTATCCTCAGATTTATGAGCTGGCTGCGGATGTATTTATCCGCTACGGCCAGTATGACGATGCCAGAGGAATCTTAAAACAGGCGGAGGAAGCGGAGGTCGGAAGTCCCAAGCTGGATCTGATTGAGCTGACTATTGCAAGAGAGACGGCGGAAAAGGATGAGGAGTTCAAGGCAGCCTATGAGCAGGCGAAAAAACTGGAGGAGAAGTTTAAGGAGTACCGGGAGAGCGTAACCGACGAGCAGATGGCGGAGCTGTACTATGAGATTGCACGCTGCTGCCGGGGGCTTGACCGTCAGAGAGACGCCTTAAAGTACATAGAAAAAGCATGCGGTTTTCATAATGATAAGCTGTATCTGTGGATTCGGGCCAATACCCTGGCGGATCTCAAGGAGCATGACCGGGCGATGGCCGATTACCAGATCTGCGAGAAGGAATACGGGGAAAATGAACTCGTATATGAAAATATGGCCCGCTGCTACGCCAGCATGGGCAAGCGGAGTCAGGCTCTTGAGTATTACAAAAAGGTTTTAAAGGTCAATGAGGAGAATCCCAGGGCCAACAGCCGGATCGTGGACATTTATACGGATATTTTAAAGGATACGGGCGATTTGAAGTATTATAAAGAGGCTGTTCCCTTTGCCACCCGGCAGTTGGAATTAGATCCCTGTGCCTACTATTATATTGAGCGCGGCCTTTTGTATCTGGAGGCAGGAGAGTGGGATTTGGCTGAGGCTGATTTTATAAAGGCTGCGGAGCTGGAGCCGAATAATACGTATGCCTACAATAACCAGGGCTGTATTTACAAATACACGGAGCAGTATGAGAGAGCTGTCGAGCTGTTCAAAAAGTCCATTGAGGTGATGGAGGAAAATGAGACGATCATCGCCTACAGCAACCTTGGGGGCACCTATGAGCGCATGTGTGATTTTACAAGGGCTTTGGAATGGTATCGGAAGGGAAGCCAGGAGTTTCCTCAGAACCGCGCCATCCGCAAGGATATTATCCGGGTGCTGAAGAAGATGCACCTGTTGGATCAGGCGATGGAGGAGATCAAAAGCTTCTACGGGGAGGATACGGTTTCCTATTACCTGGAGGCAGGCGAGGTATATGTGCAGATGAAGCGCTTTGCCAAGGCCATTTCCCTTTATCAGACCGCCCGGAAGAAGGCGGAAAATGACGGGGATGCTTCGGATGCATGGAGCCATATTGCGGATGTGTATCTGTATTATAAGAAAAATACAAAGAAGGCTCTGGAGTGCTATCAGAAGGCTCTGGATCTGAAGAATAAGAATGCTTACGGCTATGATCGCTGCTGCCGCAGTATTATGGAGTGCTATTATGAGCTGGGAACTCCGGATAAGGGCATTCCCTATCAGAAGCTTGCACTGGAATCTATCGGCAGACGCTTCGGGCATATTGACAAATACTTAAATGATTTCTATTATAGAAGAAGCCGCCTTTACAATATGGGCGCCATGTATTTCTACCTTGGCGATCTGGAGATGGCAAAGAAGTATTTTAACCAGATTGAAAAGGCAGCCAAATGCCGTCACTGCAACTTTAAAGAGTGTGAAGATTACTGGGAGGCTATGGGATTTCTTTACGAAAAAGAAGGAAATCTTGCGGAAGCTCTGAACTGCTATGAAAAGGCATGCAGGGAGTCCGTGCGCAATGATTTGAGCATTGCAAAAATGGAGTTTCTGACAAAGAAGCTTAAGAAGCGTTAACGGATTCGGAAACATGCTTCTGTTCCGATACTGATTTTGGGAGGATGTATGAGAGCAGTTCGGATTTGAAACAAAAAGACATATATAAGAGACTAGAGGAACATGGAATGATTATTGGAATTGATTTAGGAACAACAAACAGTCTGGCCGCTTACTTTACGGAGGACGGGCCGAAAATTATTCCCAACCGTTTAGGGAAGAATCTGACGCCCTCTATTGTAAGCGTGGACGAGAACGACCAGATCTATGTGGGCGAGACGGCCCGTGAGCGGGGGCTTTTGTACCCGGGTACGACGGCTCAGGTGTTTAAGCGGAGCATGGGAAGCACCAAGAAGTTTGATCTGGGACACAAGCAGTTTACCGCGGAGGAGTTGTCTTCCTTTGTGCTTCGTTCTCTGAAAGAGGATGCGGAAGCTTATCTGAAGGAAGAGGTGACGGAGGCTGTGATCAGCGTTCCGGCCTACTTTGACGACAAGAGGCGAAAAGCGACCAAGCGCGCCGGGGAGCTGGCGGGTTTAAAGGTAGAGCGTATTATCAGCGAGCCTACGGCGGCGGCCATTGCCTACGGCCTTTATGAAAAGACGAAAAATACGAAGTTTCTTGTTTTTGACTTGGGCGGCGGCACCTTTGACGTCTCCATTCTGGAGCTGTTTCAGAATATTCTGGAGGTTCGGGCCGTGGCCGGGGACAATTATCTGGGAGGCGAGGACTTTACGGATGTACTGGAAAAGCTGTTTCTCCAGAAGAAGAAAATAGATGTGGATACGCTGGACAGCAAGACCCGAGGCATGCTTCACAAAGCGGCGGAGGAATGTAAGCTGGGCTTTGCGGACAGTGCCAAGTCAAAATTTACCTGTACCATTGACGGAAAGGCGGAAGAGCTGGAGATTACCCAGAAGGAGTACGAGGAACAGTGCGAGCCTCTTTTGGATAAGATTCGAAAGCCAGTTCAGAGAAGTCTGGCGGATGCTCATATTAAGCTGTCGGATATCAATGTGGTGGTGCTTGTGGGCGGGGCGACCCGTCTCCAGGTGGTGAAAAATTTTATTATTAAACTGTTTCGGAAGTTCCCGGATACTTCCGTCCATCCCGACGAGGCGGTGGCTCTGGGGGCGGCTATCCAGGCTGCCATGAAGGAGCGGAACCAGGCGGTGAAGGAAGTGATTCTCACGGATGTGTGTTCTTTCACCCTGGGTACGGAGGTGACTGTGAACCGCGGAAACGGGCGCTATGAGTCGGGACATTACTGTCCGATTATTGAGCGGAATACGGTGATTCCGGCCAGCCGCACGGAGCGGTTTTATACCCTTCATGATGATCAGAGCAAGATTACTATTAATATTCTTCAGGGGGAGAGCCGTTTTGCGGCGAACAATCTGCTTCTTGGAGAGCTGACGGTGAATGTGCCCAAGAACCGGGCGGGCGAAGAGTCCGTGGATGTAACTTATACTTATGATATCAACTCCATTCTGGAGGTGGAAGTGAAGGTGCTTTCCACCGGAGAGGTGCGCAAGCAGATTATCAAGAGTCAGGAAAATGAGATGACCGACGAGGAAATCCAGGAGCGCATGGAGGAATTGTCCTATCTGAAGATCCATCCCAGGGATCAGGAGGAGAACAAGCTTCTGCTTCTGCGCTGCGAGCGGCTTTACGAGGAGAGCATGGGGGATACCAGGCGGATCATTGATATGGAGATTCGGAAGTTTGAAGAAGCGCTGAACACACGTGACCGGGGAAAGATTGAGGAGGCGCGGGAGGATTTGAAGCTGGCGCTTAAAGAGTTGGAAGAAGATTTTTAAAACGGCTGTCTCTTGTACAGTGCCGGAACGATTTACAGACACAGCAGTTAGTGGCTGGAAATCGTTCTAGTAGTCCGTACCGGAAATCCTTGTGCATATTTCCGATACGGACTACTAGTTAAAGGGTACTGTACAAGGGACAGCGGAACTGGAATAAAGGAGTTTTTATTATGTCGATAGAGATTGTACGCAGGTATTTTTCTTCCTATGGAATGGAGGAACGGATTCTGGAATTTCCGGTCTCCAGTGCTACGGTGGATCTGGCGGCTCAGGCCGTGGGCTGCATTCCGGCGCGGATTGCAAAAACCTTGTCCTTTAAGGTGGGCGAAGACCCGATTCTCATTGTGGCGGCCGGAGACGCCAAGATTGACAACCGGAAATACAAGGACAAGTTCGGAAAGAAGGCAGTTATGCTGTCCCAAGAGGAAGTGGCGGAGAAGATTGGCCATGCCGTGGGCGGCGTATGCCCCTTTGGGATTCCGGACACGGTAAGCGTTTACCTGGATGAATCCATGAAAAGGTTTGAGACTGTGTTTCCGGCGGCGGGTAGCTCCAACAGCGCCATAGAGCTTAATATGGAGGAGCTTATGCGGTATTCCCGCGCAAAGGAATGGATTGATGTGTGCAAGGGCTGGCAGGAGCAGGAGGTATGAGCCGGTATTTTCCCTTGTTTGTAAATCTGGAAGGAAAGAAAATTGTTGTCTACGGGGCCGGGGTTGTCGGGTCCCGTAGAATTTTGGCTCTCCTGGACTTCGGCTGTGAGCTTACGGTGATTGCGCCAGG
The DNA here is from genome assembly GCA_910576325.1 of Clostridia bacterium. Lineage (GTDB taxonomy): Bacteria > Bacillota > Clostridia > Lachnospirales > Lachnospiraceae > Laedolimicola. Next base: position 56,563 of record CAJTIM010000013.1, on the reverse strand, counting down.
GGCTTTGCCGGAAGTGGAAAAGCTGGCAAAGGAAGGCAGGATTTTATTGAAAAGGGCTGTTTATCATCCGGGAGAGATTGGGGAAGATGTGTGTCTGGTTTTGGCGGCAGTGAGTGATAAGGAGGTAAATGCACGGATAGCCGCGGAGTGCCGGGGGAAACGGATTCCGGTGAATGTGAGCAGTGATAAAAGCCTTTGTGATTTTTATTTTCCGGGGCTTGCCGTTAAGGATGATCTGGTGGCGGGCGTTACGGCGGGGGGGATGGATCATAAGAGGGCGCGGGCGGCTTCGGAGGCGATTCGGGGAGTGGTGGAAAGGCTGTAGATTCCAATTTGATAAAGAAAGGTTTTGCCTGGGCTTAATTGCTCAGGCTTTATTCTTTTTATATAGCTGATGTTATATATTCATAAGACAACCGGCTCAATGAATAAAGTAGAAGCAATAACATGAGACAGCTGTCCGTTCACGGCGGACAGCTGTGAAACGGGGCATACTATGGCAGAAGATTGCAGAGAGAAAATTATGTCGGAGGATTATGTGGACTTTATCTGGAAGTCTGATTACAGCGTGAGAGAGCTTGAGCGTCTGTTTCCTCAATATTGCGTACAGATTCTCAATGATTTTTACGCTGTTTTTTATGTGGAATCGCGTATTCTGGAGCAGAATCGCCTTCCTTACAGCTACGAGGTATTTCCCATCCTCTATACGCTTCTGGAAAATGAAAATCTGGAGAAGAGCGGGATTATGCAGCTTTTGGAACATTCGGTGCTACGGCTTCGGGGAGAAGGCGTCATTGTGGGAATTATCGATACGGGGGAACCTGTTATTATAATGTCAGGTTAGCAAAAACCCAATAAAATCTAGGGTTTCCGCTGATTTAGTCCTACGAAAAAAGCTGGTTTGGATGGTTATTTTCAGTTAGGACGGGCCCGTTTTATCATAGGAATAACAAATTTTGCATTTATTTAACATGCGGTGGATAGACTGCCGGCATCCGGCTTTTTATGTTTAAAAACTAACTGAATATTGTGATTTAGATAGGACTAAATTAGCTTTCGGCCAAAGTATTGGCAGCAGTATTTGCTGTTCTTTGGAGCGCTGACTTGGTCCTATTTTTTTCGCCCGGAAAAGGAGGTACTAAGTGTGGCCGTGACAAAGCGGAAGCTGATTTGGTTCCTGGACAAGCTGATGGAGCCAGACAGTGAAAAAGGCAGGGCAAGAGCAACGATTCCGGATTCTGTGTGCGAAAAGATTTTTAGAGAAACGAAGCAGGAAGGGAGGGAATGTAGATGATAGGGATTGGAATATTCCTTGCGTTTATGATAGTTATGTCTTTTTCACTTGCAAAGTCAGCAGGGATGGCTGAAAGGAAGTTTGAGGAATTACAGGATAAGGAGGTTCAAAGAAATTTTTTGGATCAATTCTATTGGGAACATGTTGAGAAACAAAAGGAAGAGGAGAAACAGTATGAATAAACACATCGAGGTTATTGGAATAGACCACGGCTGGTCCGGAATGAAGACGGTCAGCCAGGTGTTCACCACCGGAGTAAAGGAAATCACAACAGAGCCGGCCTTTTATGAGGACGTGGTGGAGTTTCAGGGTTCTTATTATAAAGTAGGCGGCAAGCGGCTGGAGGTAAGGGATTTAAAGGTAGAAAATGACAGCTTTTATATTCTCACACTGGCGGCGGCTGCAAAGGAATTGAATAGAAGAGGAATGAGAAATGCAAATGTTCTTTTATCCGTCGGCCTGCCTCTCACACGCTTTGGAGCCGAAAAGCAGGACTTCATCAGCTATCTGGCAAGAAATAAAGAGATTGCTTTCCGGTTTGAAAAGGAGCAGTATCAGATGAAAATTGCCAGAGTATCCGTATTTCCCCAATGCTATGCGGCGGTAGCGGACAGGCTTAAGACGCTGCCGAAACGGGTGGTAGTCGTAGATATTGGGAGCTGGACCATAGACATCATGCCTATTGAAAATTCCGCACCAAATGAAGCGGAATGTATCACAATTAAACAGGGATTGATTAAGTGCATGAGAACCATTAATGAGCAATGCGTCCGTCAGCTTGGCAATGAGATTGAGGAAGAGGATATTCAGGAGATTATAAAAACCGGAAAAGGAAGCCTGCCGCAGAAGTACCTGGAGATTGTGAAAGAATCTCTGAGAGAATACGCAGAGAAAGTCTATCACATGCTGATTGAACACGGATACAACCTTGATATTGCTGAAATTGTGTTTGTAGGAGGCGGAGCTAAGGTAATGAAAAGCTTTGGAAGCCGTAAAGAGAGCAACATCCAATACATTGAGGATGTAAAAGCAAACGTAAAGGGTTATGAATATCTCGGCAGGATGTATCTCTCTGCCCACAAAAAAGAGTTTGGATTGGGGTGAGAAAAATAGCAAAGGGGAACATTGTCTATCATAATCTGCGGATGAACTTGGATAACGAACAGCACAGGCGGATACATCAGGTTCTGGCAAAGCTGAATACGGAGATTCACAAATCCGTAAACCAGTTTTTGATTGATGCGGCAGATTTTTATATCCGGAGCTTTCAGGAGGAGGGACTCTTTAAGGAGAGTAAAAAGGAAACAAAGTACATTTCACGGCAGGATCTGGAGAACGTCCGCAGGGAATTGAGAGAAGAAATGAAGAATGAAATTATCATACTGCTTGGGACGGCTCTGACGAAAGGGACGGGAATCATTCAGGGAATCGGGATTGGGGATGGGCAGGTATCCGGCGCTTATAAAAGCGTGAGAGAAGAGAAAACGGAGAATGATCCGGTAATAGAAAGCCTTGCGGATGGCTGGGGATAAGAGGAAAGCTAATTGAGGAGAATCATCTTTTTGGGGAGGAAAGCAATATGACAAAAATCGTTTTGCAAAAGACAGGTATCCTTTTTTTAACCGTATTGAAATGGGGATTGCAGATGTTATTGTGGGTACTGAAGCTGACGCTTGGAATGGCAAAGCTGTTTCTGGTGTTGTTTGTCCTGGCAGTTAGATTGGTGCTGGTAATGACAGGAGCAGCCGGAAAGGGGTAGGAAAAATGGCAAGGGCAAGAGACAGTCCAAAAAGAATAGGAGCAGAGTATCAGGCAGCCGAATATGGCTGTCTTTTTTGTGGGCAGAAAGGAGAGGCCAGAATGAAAAATGTAAGATGGAAACGGATGATTGCAGGCATATTGGCAGCAGCCATCTGTATGATGAACTGCGGATTGCCTGCGGCGGCATCCGAGCCGGGAGTAACGGGAGAAACAATAACAGAAGCAGCGGAAGAGACAATGGAAGGAGGAACGGTTAAAGACACGATTGAAAGCACAGAGATGAACACGGATAAGGCAGAAAACAGCATAGATACAAAGGATATCATATCTGACGATGCGGCTTCTGATTTGACAGAGGGCTTGCCGGATGGAACTTTAGAGGAAGCGAAAAAGGAAGAGGAAGCTGTTGAAGAGCCGGAGGCTTCCGGCGGACGTACCGGTATTTTCTACGGCGAGCAGAGTATGGAGGAAATGATCCGTCTTTTGAGCACGGATGTGGACAAGGATTCCTTTTTCCGGTATTCGATCTGGGATTTTCTTGACGTGGAAGATCTGGAGTACCTGAATGAGAATGGACTTACTCTGGATGATTTGTATGCGGTTATGGCAGGAGCGGACGGGTATGATGCATATGCAGAGGGGCTGTCAAAGATTCTGATGAAAATGAACGAGAGCGGAATTGATGCAGCTTCCGTAGGAGATACGGCGACAGTATCTTTTTCCTCCAATGTTTCCAGCGGCAGACTGGGGGCAATCAGTGCATTTGGTTCCGGTGATCATGGTCCCATGAAGCAAATACGTCTGAATGGAGAGGAAGCGTTCTGCATCCTGTACGGCGGAGCCTGCTCAACAGGCATGACATATACGGCGGTGTCTCCGGAGGAACTGGGGATTTCCAATGAGCAGGCGGATCTTCTGGTTAAAATCTATGGCTGGTATCGGGAAGCACAGGCTATCCATGATAATACAGGAAATTATGCGATTACACAGGCGGCTATGTGGCTGGTGCGGAACAATCGCTGGGGAAGTGCGGAGAGCATGGCGGCAGCCATCAGCCCTATGCTGAGTCAGGTATCCGTATTGAATACACAGATTGCGACGGACTTGTTTAAATCAATGGCTGACTGGGTGCGTGATGCGGATGACGGCCGTGTCACAAGCGGTATAGAATTTTGGTCTAATGGACCGAATCAGTATCTTTTAACGGCCGGCTCCTGGATGTCAAAGCCGAAAGAGTATTCCGCTTATGTGGTTTTGAATAAGAAAGACACCATAACAGGAGCAGGCATTTCCCAGAGCGTGCGGTTTAAGATTTATGAGGATAATGGGAAAGATACGGGTGCTGTCTTTAACCGTAGTGGGGACACGTATACTTCCACCGTTATTACAACCACAACGCCGGGAAAGGGCTACTATGTTAAGGAGGTTTCAACGCCTTCCGGCTATCTTACAGACAACAATCACTATCATTTCTCTATTTCCGAGGGAGATTCCAATGCGGAAAAGGTGATCAGCAATGCCGGGGGCGGAGTATTTGTCAATGATCCCTACTGGGTAAGAATCCGGATCCCCAAGGCAGATGCTGAGACAGGGAAGCAGATTGTGAATCAGGCGGTATTTACCGTGACAGCGGAAAACGGCAATCTTTCCGAGCAGGTGACATTCCAAAAGCAGGCGGATGGAAGCTATCTCTCTTCCAGAGTATATTTTAACGAGTCAAACGCAGGGAAATTCTACGTCCAGGAAACAAAGGCTCCTGCAGGCTACTATGGAGACTGGGCCGATGAGGGAGCAGGTAAAACAGCAGGCAGCAATGTGAACAAGGTGAAATACGGCTTTCAGGTGAATCAGGGGCTTCACGGCCAGACGGTGTCCATTACAAATGCAGGCGGAAAGTTTATAAATGAACATGTAACAGGCAAGATTTCCATTATCAAAAAGGATGCGGAAAGGAGAACCAACAAGAGCCAGGGAGACGCAACCTTGGAACATGCAGTCTATGGCCTGTATGCGAAAGAGAATATTTTGCATCCGGACGGTGTGACGGGAGTCCTTTATAAAGCGGATGAACTGGTAACACGGCTGGAAACGGATGCTTCTGGTACGGCATCTGTGGATGGCTTGTATCTTGGCAAGTATTATCTAAAGGAAATTGCTCCCTCGGAGGGGTATCTTCTGGATACTACAAAATATGATGTGGTCCTGGCCTATGGCGATGAAACAAAGCTGGTTGTGATACAAAATAAAGATGTGTTTGAGCAGGTAAAGAAGCAGGCATTTGAAATGATTAAGGTGGGGGATGACGGTGAAGATTCAGAAGCGGAACTTTTACAGGCAGGCTTTACCATTTATCTTATCCGTGATTTGAGCAGGGTAAAAGACGGAACCATTGTGCCGGATGAAAACGGAAATTATCAGGCGGAGGATTTTGTGGATTATGATTTTTCAGGGGAAAGAGCCGCAATCGACTACGCTCAAAATCCGGAGGGAGAAGTGATTCCGGAGCTGTTCACAGACGGGAAAGGATTTTTGCGCAGCCCGGAACTGGCATACGGTTCTTATGTGGTGGTTGAAACAACCGTACCGGATGAATATATGCGGATTCAGCCCTTTATCGTAAGAGTAACGGAGGACAGCCGGACGGCACAGACCTGGAGAGTGTTTATGGATGACGCCTTTACTGCCAAAATCAAAATCGTGAAAGGTGACAGTACTTCTTGCGAGACTATTTTGAAAGAGGGTACAAAGTACCGCATCTATGACATGGAACAGGAGAAATACGTGGAACAGTGGATCACCTATCCCAACAAGGTCTGCTATGGTACAAAGGAAAGACCCTATGCCGTGTCAAAGGAGGGATATCTTTTGACGCCGGACACACTTCCGGTAGGGACTTACCGTTTGGAGGAAGTGGAGGCTCCGGATGGTTATGTGCTGAACGGATATGAGGGATACAGTGAGAACGGAACGATTGTGGAAGTTCCAAAGGATGCGGTGATTTTCCGGATCAGTACGGGAGAGGCCTATCAGATTGACGGGGATACTAAGGAAGCCGTCATTACGGTGGTACAGAAAAATGATCGGCAGTTGGGAGCATTGCGCCTTTATAAACAGGGAGAGATGCTGGATTCTTATGATGGGGAGTTTCAGTATGTTCTTGCCGGAATTAAGGGAGCGGAGTTTTCCGTTTATGCAAGGGATGAAATTTTGTCCCCGGATAATCAGGGGACGGTTCTTCTGGAAAAGGATCAGCTTGCAGGAACCATTACAACCGGGGAGGATGGGAAAGGATATTTGGAGAACCTGCCCCTTGGTTCCTATTATGTGATGGAAACAAAGGCAGGAGACGGATTTGTCCTGAACAGGGAAGTGCAGGAGTTCACCATTTCTTATGCAGGACAGGAGGTTTGTGTCGTTTATGAGGACATGGCATACACCAATGCACGGCAGAAAGTGTCCCTTTCTATTGAGAAGAAAGATGCGGAGACAAAGGAAGCGGTTTCGGGCGCAGTTTTTGGACTGTATGCTAAGGAACCTATTGAAAACCGTCTGGGAGAGGTGATTGTGGAAGCGGATACTTTGCTGGAAACGGTAACTTCGGATGAAAGAGGGCAGGTACTTTTCACAAAGGATTATCCGTTTTTCTCTTATTATGTGAAAGAACTGGAACGAGCGAAGGGTTATATTACCAATGAGGAAATGGTGGTATTTGAGCCGGCTTATCAGGGACAGGATGTTGAGATTGCGGAGTATAGTGATGAATTTTTTAATATTCCTACCACAACGGAAGTAACGAAAGAGGATATCACCAGTGGTGTGGAGCTGTCTGGTGCAGCCTTAAGTGTTCTTGATAAAGAGGGAAATGTAATTGACACATGGACTTCTCGGGCAGGGGAAAAGCATGTCATTAAGAGACTGGAAGTGGGAAGAACTTATATTCTTTGTGAGGAATATGCTCCTTACGGCTATCTGAAAGCAGAAGATGTGGAATTTACGGTAGAGGATACGGGGGAAGTCCGGAGCGTGGTGATGCAGGATGCGGTTCCCACCGGAACGATCATTGTGAATAAGGATGGAGAGTTTTTACAGGATGCCAGGGTTTTGGAGGAGCATTGGTATGATGTAATTTTCCAGTATTTCAAAAAGTCCCTTGCAGGCGTGGCTTTCAAGGTTTATGCGGCGGAGGATATTGTAAGTCCGGACGGGCTTGACACGCTTTACTATGAAAAGGATCAGCTTGTTGGAGTGATTACCACGAACGAGAAAGGAATTGCCAAGCTGGAGGAGCTTCCTTTAGGGAAATATTATCTTGTGGAGACAAAGACGTTGGAAGGTTTTGTGCTGAATCAGGAACCGACTGAAGCGGATTTGTCTTATGTGGATCAGGACACAAAGGTAGTTTATGCCGGTATGAATGTCACCAATGAGCGACAGAAAGTGCAGATTACGGTAACAAAGGCAGACGCGGAGACAAAGGAAGCACTGGAAGGCGCGGTGTTTGGTCTTTATGCGGCAGAAGACATTGTGAATGTGGATGGCAAGGTCGTAACTTCTAAGGACAGCCTTGTGGGAAAGGCCGTAACCTGGAAAGATGGAAGATGTGTATTCTTAAATGATCTTCCCCTTGGTCGGTACTATGTAAAGGAAATGGAGGCTCCGAAAGGGTATGTACTGAGTGGGGAGGTGTTTAATCTGGATGCTTCTTATCAGGGAGAATATGTCAAGGTGATTGAGCTTAAGGCGGAGTTTGAGAATTATCCCACAAAGCTTGAAATCTCTAAGACGGATATTACCGGGGAACATGAGCTGGATGATGCTGTTCTGTCCATTATTGATAAAGATGGCCATGTAGTGGAAACGTGGAAGTCTAATGGGACGCCTCACTATATTGAGCGTATTCCTACAGGGGAGTATACCCTGCGTGAAGAGACTGCGCCTTATGGATATAAGATTGCTGCGGATGTGAAGTTTACCGTGGAGGATACGAAGGAGATCCAAAAGGTATCCATGAAAGATGAGGTTGTGCTCGGCAGGATCCTGATTGAGAAAACGGATAAGGATACCGGGAAAGGCATCAAGGGCGTGGAGTTTGAGATCCGTGATAAGGATGGCGAAGTGATAGAAACGCTTGTGACGGATAAAGATGGACATGCGGAATCAGAAGAGCTTCCGATTGCAGTATTTACGGATGGGAATTATGCGGAGGATATCAAATACTTTGTTGTGGAGACGAAAGCAGCAGACAGGTATATCCTGGATAGCACGCCCCATGAGGTAATGTTGAAATATGAGGGAGATGCGCCGGATTTGGTGAAGTATACCTTGAAGCTGACGAATACACCGACAGAGCCGAAATTGCCGCAGACCGGGGATAATTTGAATCTTTGGCTGATTGGATGTGTAGGGGTGTTAATTATGACATTCGGTATTCTTTTAAGAAAAAAGGCAAAAGAAAAGTAAAATGATTTAAGTATTATAGCCTTTCCAGTTTTATTGAAACGGAAAGGCTATAATACAAAAAAGAAAAAGTAAGTTTAAATTTATAATATTGTGCTTGTTCATAAAATTGAATATAATAAAGAATAAGAATAAATAATTACGGAGGATAAAATGAAAGAGCACATTTTATTAGATAAAGCTTATGTTTATGAGGATGTAGCAAAAGAGTTATCTCCTAAAGGATGTTTCTATGATAGACATTGCGGATTATGGAGAGTTGATAGTACGGGAGAAGTTATGATGCTTGGAAATCATGTGCAAAGGTCAGAGACTAAGAAGTGTGACGTTGAAACGGGAGAGGATCAAAAAGGTGAATAAAATTAAATATTTGATTATTTCATCAACTATTGATTTTTCCACTGATCTTGTCTGCTATCGCTTGTTGTCTGATAATAAAAATTTTTATAGATTAAATAGAGATGAGTTTCTTAAGCATGAAATACAGATTGATTTGCAAAAAAAATATATGCAAATAGTCATTGATGATAAAGAGTATTATGTGGGATTCGATGATTTAGAGGGGATATATTTTCGTGCGCCAGTTTTTTTGCGCACGCAATCAAAAAAAGAATTATCATTAGAAGAACAGCTAGAAAGAAATCAATGGAGTTCATTTTTGAGAAATCTAATTATTTTTCAGCGAGCCATATGGATCAACAATCCTGTTGATGTGTATAGGGCAGAAAATAAAATGTACCAGTTAATTAAGGCTGAAGAATGTGGATTTAATATTCCCAAAACACTAATCACAAATACTTCTGCTATTAATATTGAGAAAGAAAAGAAATTTGTCATTAAGGCCTTAGATACTGCCTTATTTTATGATTTAGAGAATAATAAGGAAATGTTTACTTATTCAAATGTTGTTAATAGTTCTGAATTAAAAGAGTATAATTTAAGGCAGGCACCTATCTTTGTCCAAGAATTTTTAGAGCCAAAGATTGATTGCAGGATAACTTTTATTAAGGGGAAGATTTTTTCGGTTAAAATTCAAAAAGATAATGAAGGCGTTTATGGAGATTGGAGATTTTAGAAGAAAATGGTTGATTATCTCAAAAAAGCCTTGATTTACGGGCATACAAGCAGGATTTCAAGCTGAATTTACTACCAATTTACTACTTTTGAGGGAAAGAGCCTTGATATGCCGCCCGGAACCCTGCAAGCCCAAACACCAGCACACAGCATTGAGAAAGAATAAATGAAAACTGAATACGACGCAAACGCGGCGTTTCTCTATCCCTACACGGGAGAACAGGAACGCCGCTTTTTTTATGCCCTCATGTTACGCAGTAGGGGCAAAAAGAGCCTTGCTACAAGCGGCTTTACGGGCGCGTTTTTAACAGGGACAGGGATTTATACCTAAACCCGGCAAAATGGCGTTCTATCGCGTAACAAATCCACAACCAAAGGAGTGATGAAGCTATGGCAGTTTTCCGAGTGGAGCGCAACAAGGGCTATACCGTTATGAGCAACCACCATTTACGCAACAAGGAACTGACCTTAAAGGCAAAGGGGCTTTTGTCGCAAATGCTGTCACTTCCCGAAGATTGGGACTACACCCTTGCGGGGCTGTCACAGATCAACCGGGAAAGTATCGACGCTATCCGCACCGCCATATGGGAGCTGGAAAAAGCCGGATATATCAAGCGGCAGCAGGGGCGCGACGCAAAGGGCAAAATGACTGCCATTGAATACACCATTTACGAGCAGCCCCAGCCGCCGGACGACACCCCGCCGGGATTGGATAACCCGACATTGGAAAATCCAACACCGGGAAACCCGATATTGGAAAATCCGACACCGGGTAAACCGACGACGGAAAATCCAACGCAATTAAATAAAGATATACAAAAGACTAACTTACCAAAAAAAGAAAAAAGAATTACTGATGAACAAAGTACCCATTCCATTCCTATCCTTTCCCCTAACCCCTCTCCCTCTGACAGAGAAGCGGCTATGCCGCCGGAACGGAAACGAAAGGAATCGGACGCACAGACAGCTTTTGAGATTTACCGGGAGATCATCAAGGACAATATCTCCTATGACATTCTCATGCAGGATATGAAGTTTGACGGGGACAGGCTGGACGAAATTGTTGACCTCATGCTTGAAACCGTATGCACCCGGAGAAAGACGATCCGCATTGCCGGGGACGACTACCCCGCCGAGCTGGTGAAAGCAAAGTTTATGAAGCTGGACGGCGAACATATCCGCTTTGTGCTGGACTGTATGCGGGAGAACACCACCAAAATCCGCAACATCAAGCAGTATTTACGGGCGGTGCTTTTCAATGCCCCGTCCACAATCGGCAACTATTACACGTCCCTTGTGGCTCATGATATGGCAAGCGGCGCACTTGCGCCACAGGAGCCGCACGACCCCTATTCATTCAAACCGGGCGAAAGCCTGTAACCACAAAAGGAGGATTTTATTATGGCACAGAAAATGACGGGAGCATTGGTATTTGACGAGCGCACAGACCGCTACGACATCCGCTTTGACCTTGCCAGCTATTACGGCGGGCTGCATTGCGGGGACTGTTTCGACGTGTTCACCCGCGGCAAGTGGAAGCCTACCCGCATTGAAATGAACATGAAACAGGAATGGTACTTGGTAGGTATCAGAGCCGACGACCTTAACGGGCTGCGGGTGCGTATCTGACCGCCGCCCCATAGGACACCCCGAAAGGAGGGACAGACCCCATGCAGGACGAGATCAACGAGAAAACCGTTGCCCTGTATATCAAGACCGGGAAGCTGACCGCCGAAGTGCTGCAAAAGGCAATGAAAGCCGCGCTTGCACAGTCAAAGAAGCAGATCGGCAAACAGCCCCACGGGAAACAGACCCTAAAGCAGCTTATGAAGCAGAACACAGGCGTTTCCAACATTGAGATCACAAAAGAAAATATCAAGGCATTTGAGAGTACCGCCAAAAAATACGGTATCGACTTTGCGCTGAAAAAAGACAGTACGGAAACCCCGCCTCGCTATCTTGTATTCTTCAAGGGCAGGGACGCAGACGCATTGACCGCCGCTTTCAAGGAGTTTTCCGCAAAGAAGCTGACACAGGACAAAAAGCCCTCAATCCGAAAGGCATTAGCGGCTTTCCGGGAAAAGGCAAAGGAGCTGAACGCCAGCCGCCAGCAGACCAAACACAAGGACAGGGAGGTATCGCTATGAAGCCGGAAGTAAAGAAGCTGCTTATCCTAAACGCGCCCTATCTGCTCTTTGTGTACCTGTTTGACAAGGTGGGCGCGGCTGTCCGGCTTTCCCCCGGCATGGACGCAAGCCAAAAAATCTTACACTTGGGGGAGGGCTTCACCGCTGCCTTTGCTTCCGCTGCCCCCAGCTTCCACCCCGCCGACTTACTGATCGGCATTGTGGGCGCGGTGATTATCCGGCTTGCCGTTTACATGAAAGGCAAGAACGCGAAGAAATACCGCAAAGGCATTGAGTACGGTTCCGCCCGCTGGGGAAATGCCGACGATATTAAGCCCTACACCGACCCGGTATTTGAAAACAATATCCCCTTAACACAGACGGAACGGCTCACCATGAACAGCCGCCCGAAGCAGCCGAAATATGCGAGGAACAAAAATATCCTTGTGATCGGCGGCTCCGGCAGCGGTAAAACCCGGTTCTTTGTGAAACCGTCGCTTATGCAGTGCAGCTCAAAAGATTTTCCAACTTCATATATCGTTACTGACCCGAAAGGAACACTGATTTTGGAAACAGGAAAAATGTTACAGAGGTACAAATACCGTATCAAAGTGCTGAATACGATTAACTTCAAAAAATCCATGAAGTACAATCCCTTTGCCTATCTGCGGAGTGAAAAGGACATTTTGAAGCTGGTGAATACCATAATCGCCAACACCAAAGGCGACGGGGAGAAATCCGGGGAGGATTTTTGGGTGAAGTCGGAACGGCTTTTCTACTGCGCCCTTATCGGCTATATCCACTATGAAGCCCCAGAGGAAGAAAGGAACTTTACGACGCTGCTTGAAATGATAAACGCCAGCGAAGCCCGCGAGGACGACCCGGAATTTCAAAGCCCGGTTGACCTCATGTTTGAACGGCTGGAAGAAAAAGACCCGGAGCATTTCGCTGTCCGGCAGTACAAGAAATTCCTGTTATCGGCGGGCAAGACGCGAAGCTCTATCCTCATTTCCTGCGGTGCGCGGCTTGCGCCATTTGACATACGGGAGCTGCGGGAGCTTATGGAAACGGACGAAATGGAGCTTGACACGCTGGGGGACAGAAAGACCGCCCTTTTCGTCATTATCAGCGACACCGACGACACTTTTAACTTTGTTGTGAGTATTCTCTACACCCAGCTATTCAACCTCTTGTGCGACAAGGCAGATGATGAATACGGCGGGCGGCTTCCCGTCCATGTAAGGTGCTTACTTGATGAATTTGCGAATATCGGGCGGATACCGAAGTTTGAAAAACTCATAGCCACCATAAGGAGCCGGGAAATATCGGCTTCCATCATTTTGCAGAGCCAGTCACAGCTAAAGGCAATCTACAAGGACAACGCGGACACCATAAGCGGGAATTGCGACACGACGCTTTTCTTAGGCGGCAAGGAAAAAACGACGCTCAAAGAAATGTCGGAGCTTTTAGGAAAAGAAACCATAGACAGCTTCAACACGTCCGAAACGCGGGGGCGGGAGCTTTCCCACGGGCTGAACTATCAGAAATTGGGAAAGCAGCTTATGACCGAAGATGAAATCGCGGTTATGGACGGGGGAAAATGTATCTTGCAAGTGCGTGGGGTGCGCCCGTTCTTTTCGGATAAATTCGACATAACAAAGCACCCGAAATACAAGTACCTCTCCGACGCAGACCCGAAGAACGCCTTTGACATGGAAAAGCACATCAAACGCCGCCCCGCCATTGTGAAGCCGGACGAGGAATTTGACGTTTACGAGATCGACGGGGAGGATTTACAGGAGGACGCAGACAGTGAATAAACACCCCGGCACAGACAAAGGGCGGTTTACCCTGCTTGTCAACCCGAAAATCCGGGAGGAACAGCGGCGGCAAGCCGCCCTGCGGAAATTTATCAAGGATTGCGAACGGCTTTACGAGAAGAACCGGGCGCATTTACAGGAGGACGCAAGAAATGAATAAGCGTATCAGAAAGAAACAGCAGAAGCAGCGGGAGCAACGGAAACAGCTTGAAATGAAGTGGCTGCTGGATACGGCAAACGCCATTGACGCAGCAATACAGGAGTATTGGCGGTGGCGGGAAGAAATGGAACGCCGCTATGTGGAGTTTTACGCGGAGGAAATAGCCCGCCGCATGGGGCTTGTCCCGAAACAGTGACAGGGCTTAAAAGATTTGCGGCATGGAAATGTGGATAACAGGCTATGGGGCTATGGAAAACGCCATTCACAGCACATGGAAAAGCCAAAGTGCGGCTTTCCCACGTCCTGCAAACAGCGTTTCCCACAGCCCCATAAGACAGCCAGTTACCCACATTCCCACACCGCCGACGGCTACGGATAAAAGACCCTTTCCTACCTGTCATTCATAAAAAATATTTTTAAGGAGCTGATCTGAAATCAAGAACGTAAACACGGGCTATCTGATACGCGCCCCTACCGGGCAGCGTACCGCCCAAACCCTTACAACTGAATACCGCCGCGCCGCAGAAGTTACGCAGCGTGGGGACACCGCCTTTATACAGGGCGGTTTTTTTATGCGGCGGCGACCAATCGCTGACCGCCTTTTGTCCGCTTGCCGGACAGCCGCAGACGCGGCAGAAAGGATATATTCATGGCATTTTTCAACAGCGCAGTAGACGTTTTGCAGACACTTGTTATCGCACTTGGAGCAGGGCTTGGCATTTGGGGCGTAATCAATCTCATGGAGGGCTACGGCAACGACAACCCCGGCGCGAATGCTCATGTACGGTAAAGAAGCAACCGAAAACAAGAGATAGACCGCCAGCACCACACTATTCCGAACAAAAGAACTAAAGACCAAAAGACAAGCACCGTGGAAATGTGTATAACTTGCTATTCCGTCATGGAAAAGTCCGTTCACAGAACATGGAAAAGCTAAAGTGCAGCTTTCCCACATTCTGCAAACGGACTTTCCCACAACTCCATAAGACAGCAAGTTATGCACATTCCCACAGTGCCGACTACTACGGAATCCCTCTTTATCTCCACACAGATTATTTCTTTTATGGCATATTCCAACTTGCGTCAATAGAATAAATAAGCTGGATTATTTTTTCCTTTGGGGTAGAAAAATTATTCTTAATCCAAAGTGAGATTATTGAGAGGCAGCCTTGAATATGATATGTCGCCATATAGAGCATTTCTTCTGAAACGGAAGATATATTTTCTTCTTGCATCCATATTTCAAGATATTTTTCTTCGATGATGTCATACATATGCTCTTGAAATTTGTGGTCAATTCCCTTTCCGAAAAAAAGCAAACGGCTTAGGGCAGGATTTTCATAAATATAATCAATAATGGAATTATAAATATTTTCGTAATGACCTGCTGGATTATCGTTAATAAATTTAGTGAACTCAGATATAGCGTCATGTTCCATTTGCTCATATAAGTCATACACATCATGGTAGTGCGAATAAAAAGTAGCTCTATGTATGTCTGCCTTGTTGACTAATTCCTGTACTGTAATTTTTTGAAGTTCCTTATCAAGCATTGCGTCAGCAAGAGCAGACTGTAATGCTTTTATTGTCTTTTTGACCCGCCTATCATGTTTATTCATAGTTTTCTCCTTTAAACAACAGTTTCGAGCGGCAGTGTCGTTTAGGCAACAATTATAGATAAAATTGAAGATAGAAAAACGACACATGTTATAGTATACTGCTTGTTGTACGGATATGTCAATCTGAATACTATAAAATTCCAAGGCAATGGAGGTAACCATGACACAAAAACAAATTGAACGCAAATCGCTGATAGTAAGCTGCATTGTAAACTTAATAATGGCAATAGGTGGGTTTTGGATTTTTTCGATAACAAATATTCAAGCTCTGTTTTTAGACTGTTCCTTTTCAATGATTGCTTCCTGCTCTTGTTTGGCAGCATTGGAAATTTCAAAAATTAGTAATAAAAAGACAAAGAATTACCCGGACGGTCTTTATTTTTTAGAGCCATTATATTCTATTTTTAGAACTTTATTAACATTGGTGCTGCTGTTTTCTTCTGTTGCTCGTACTGCAAAAGCAGCATGGGGGTATTTTGCATATGGCGTTGGAACCCCTTTGATGATTGAACCTGTAATTCCTTATGAGATACTTATGTGTATCATATGTTTTGGGCTGTCTTTTTTTAACAGAAGCCAGAGCCGTAAAACTAATGATTCCAGTACACTTTTAGCAACAGAATCGAAAGGAAATTTTATCGACGGCATATTATCTTTGGGCGTAGCACTGTCTGCGTTCTTGATAAAACTGATAGATATTAACGGAAGTTTGGGTTTTCTTCATTATACTGGAGATTTTTTCATTACGACAATTATAGTCTTGCCTGCAATAAAAGAACCAATAAGTGTTTTCATATCTTCTTTCCGCGAATTGTCAGGAGGGTTGACAACGAATCAGGAACTAAAAAGAACAGTTTTCCAATTTGTAGAAAAGAATCTTAGCGGTATTATGACATTGCAAAAATGTGACATATATAAAATTGGTATGCACATAAAAGTTTGCATTTATATTACCAATAATATTGATTATAAAAAAATACAAACTGTCAAAAGGAATATCTTGAAAGATATATGTCCTATTTACGAAAATGCTGAAATTGTTTTTTGTGAATGGTAAAATGTGATACCGGGAGAAGATAATTAAAGTAGCGAAACGAGTTAAGACCTGCGCATAGAGTTGTTGTTACTTTGAATTATAAACAAGCAACCGTAAACCATGCACCGCCCTATGTGGGAGAAAGGGGGAATCATCTATGCCTTGCACAGAAGCATACAAGGAACATATCATGTATACGTTCAATGGCTTTTGCAAGACCGTCATACGCTTTGCGGCACTCAACGCATGGCGTGATAGGAGCAGACGGCGGCAAAAAGAAATATCCCTTGAATACCTCACAGAAGAAAAGTTTTACCCTTTAGGCACGACAGACGAATATTTTGAAGCACCCTATGAAGAATATCCCATTACGATATGCGGTCAGACAGTTATCCTCACCAATGGGGAACTTGCCGCCGCCCTGTTATCTCTGCCGGAAAGAAAGCGGGAAATTATTTTCCTTTACTTTTTCGGAGATTATACACAACAGGAAATCGGGGAAATGTACGGACGCTGCCGGAGTACGGCGTGGCATCACATACACAGTGCCTTGCAAATGCTGCATAAAGAAATGGAGGTGCTTTTCCGTGAGGAATCCTAAACTTGTGCCGTATGAAACGATTGTCCGGGCGACCAGCGGCGAGCCGGAAGCCATTGACGAGGTTTTGCGGCATTACAGCAAGCGAATCCGGCTTGCTTCCCTTGAAAACGGACACGTCAACAAGGACACCGAGGACAATATCAAACGGCGGCTTATCGCTGCCCTGTTCCAGTTCCGCTTTGACGGACAGCCTACCTAACAGGAGGTGAGATTTGTCGCAAAAATAGTCATGCTTATATTTAACGACACAGAAGAAAAAGCGGTTGAGAAAGCCATAGCCGCCCTTGCGGATATGATACCGCTGGAAGCCATGCAGCCGCCCCACTCCCCGGCACTTACTTTTCCGGGATTGGAAATAAAATTGCACCAACGCCGGGTATTAAAAAACGGCACAGACATTCCCCTCACCCGTTTAGAGTACGGCGCACTCTGCTACCTTGCCGCCAGTCCGGGGCGGGTATTCACAAAGGCGCAAATCTTTGAAGCCGTGTGGAGCATGGAAAGCGAAAGCTGCCAGTCAAGCGTGTCAAATGTGATATGCAATCTACGGAAAAAGATAGAGCCGGACAGCGGCAAGCCCACTTACATAAAAACCGTTTTAGGCGTGGGCTACAAGTTTGCTTCCGGGGAATGATAACAGAATAACCGCCGCCCATCAGCGGCAGCCAAAGACAGGAAATCAAGAAAAGGTTTCCTGTTTTTTTGCGCCCAAAACCAAGCCGGATTTTGCACCGTAATAAAATAATTCAACTACTTTCTGAAAACATTGCCTAAATTTCCTTTTTTCCCGTAGTAGGTAATAAGGGGAAAAATAATTGCCGGAAAGTTTGGCGTTTTTTGAAACTGTCCGTATATCACTACAAAACGGAACTGATTTCAAGCCAAAAAAGGCTTCCAGTTTTCCGTTTTTGTCAAATGCTGTTGTGAAAACACGAAAAGAAATTCCGGGGAACTTTGCCAGATTTGCCTTGCCGTGCGTAGTAAGTAATAGAGGGAGAAATACCGCCGCATAATTGGCAGAATCCACGCCGAGCAAGCCGGGGGTATCAGCAAAAGCCCACACAGAGGAAGCCGCCACTTTCTTAGAGCAAGATTCTACCACAGTACCAAATTTCGCCTACCGGCTCATTTTGTCCTGCGGGAATCTTGTTGGGGTTGCCACCCCAAGCCCGCCTTTTTGCGGCTTGAGCCGCTTGAAAAAATCCACCCACGAAAGGAGGTTCACAGCCATGAAAAAATATAACACGCCCCACCGCCATAGGGTAATCAAGACACGCTTAACCGAGGAAGAATACGCCGAGTTTGCCGAGCGTGTCACCCTCTGCAAAATGAGCCAAGCCGAATTTATCCGGCAAGCCCTCATTAAGTCAAGCATACGCCCGGTTATCACCGTTTCCCCGGTCAATGATGAATTGCTCTCTGCCGTTGGGAAGCTAACCGCCGAGTACGGGAAAATCGGCGGCAACTTGAATCAGATTGCCCGCTGTCTGAACGAGTACGGCGCACCTTATAACGCACTCTCAAAAGAGGTACAAGCCGCCATAGCGGAGCTTGCCGCCTTGAAGTTTGAAGTCTTGCAGAAAGTAGGTGAAGCCGTTGGCAACGTTCAAACATATCAGCTCTAAAAATGCCGACTATGGGGCGGCTGAACAGTACCTAACTTTTGAGCATGACGAGTTTACTATGAAGCCCACTCTTGATAAAAATGGGCGGCTTCTTCCCCGTGACGATTACCGCATAGCTTCCCTTAATTGCGGCGGGGAAGATTTCGCCATAGCGTGTATGCGCTCCAATCTGAAATACGGCAAGAACCAGAAACGGGAGGACGTAAAGAGCCACCATTACATTATCAGTTTTGACCCCCGTGACGCTACCGACAATGGGCTATCCATAGACCGGGCGCAGGAGTTGGGCGAGCAGTTCTGTAAAGAACATTTCCCCGGACACCAAGCCCTTGTATGCACCCACCCGGACGGGCATAACCACAGCGGCAATATCCATGTGCATATCGTTATAAACAGCTTGCGGATTGCAGAAGTGCCGCTACTGCCCTACATGGAAAGACCAGCCGACACAAGGGAGGGCTGCAAGCACCGCTGTACGGACGCAGCTATGGAGTATTTCAAAGCGGAAGTCATGGAGATGTGCCACCGGGAAAACCTCTATCAGATTGATTTACTCAATGGCAGCAAAAACAGAGTTACCGAGCGTGAGTATTGGGCGAAGCGGAAAGGACAAGCCGCACTGGATAAAGAGAACGCTTCCCATGCCGCCACAGGAGAACCGCCCAGACAGACCAAGTTTGAAACCGACAAGGAAAAGCTAAGGCAGACCATAGGTCAAGCCGTTTCTGCCGCCACCACCTTTGAGGAATTTTCCTCTCTGCTTCTCCGGGAGGGCGTGACCGTCAAGGAGAGCCGGGGAAGATTGAGCTATCTCACCCCGGACAGGACGAAGCCCATCACCGCCCGGAAATTAGGTGATGATTTTGACCGTGCCGCCATACTGGAAGCACTCACCATAAACGCACGGAACGCCGCCAGAGCCGTCGAAACACTCACACCCAAACAAGAATACCCCCGCAGCATAAAAGACCGTTTACAGCGGAATAAAGCCGCTATAAACGCCCCGAAACAGGACAGCGTACAGCGCATGGTAGACCGGGAAGCGAAACGAGCCGAGGGCAAGGGTATCGGATATGACCGCTGGGCGGCTGTTCACAACCTAAAGCAAATGGCGGCGACCATGAGCATTTATGAGGAATCCGGCTTTTCTTCCCCGGAGGAACTGGAAGCCGCCCTTGCTGCTGCCAGTGCCGGGCTGCATGAAGTGACCGGGAAACTGAAAACCGTGGAAAGCACCTTGCAGGAGAAAAAGGACTTGCAGAAACAGCTATTGGCGTACATCAAGACCAAGCCAGCCCGTGACGGACTGCGGGCGCAGAAAACGGAAAAAGCCCGGAGAGCCTACCGGGAGCAGCACGAAAGCGAGTTTATCATTTCCGAATCTGCCGCCCGGTATTTCAAGGCACAGGGACTCTCCAAGCTGCCAGCGTCCAAAGCATTACAAACCGAGATTGAGCAGCTAACCAAAGAGAAAAACGCCCTTTACAACGAGTACCGGGAGAAGAAAGCAAGTGTCCGGGAATTGCAGACCGTGAAAAGCAATCTTGACCGAATCTTACGCCGGGAGCCGGAACGGGGAAAGGGGCGGGAAAATGAACGGTAAACGCCCCTACATGGACTACCAGCAACACAGAGCCGCCCGCCGTCTTGTGCATGAGTGCTGCAACTACGATAACGGCAACTGTATCCTGCTGGATAACGGCGAGCCTTGCGTATGCGTCCAGAGTATCAGCTATTCCCTCTTGTGCCGCTGGTTCATTGCCGCCGTGCTGCCGCTGGACGGGAAACTGGAAGCCGCCCTTTTGCACCGGGCAGACAGGAAACGCTGTACCGAGTGCGGCGGGTATTTTCTCCCCAAGTCCAACCGGGGGAAATACTGCCCGGAGTGCGCCGGACGCATGAAAAGAATCAGAGCCGCACAGCGCAAGCGGAAACAGAGGGATAAATGTCACGCTTTAGGATATTCCAGACCCCCGTAAATCAAGGCTTTTTAGACCGCCCTGGGCGGGTATGCGATACATTTATCCTTTACCCCAGAAAAAGCCGTTTTAACTGCGTAACAAGAAGCCACAGACAGGAGGTGAGAACCATAACCGAATACATCACAGCCGACACCATCATGCCGCCGTTTTTCCGATACCCCCGTTTTCTGCTGAAAATGGACTTGTCACAGACCGCAAAGCTGCTTTATTCGCTGCTCCTTGACCGTTCCGAACTCTCACAGAAGAACGGCTGGCAGGACAATGAGGGCAGGACATACATTGTCTACCCTGTTTCGGAGATAGCGGAAATGCTGGATAAAGGCAGCACCGCCATAAAAGCCGCACTGAACGAGCTGGACGCTGCCGGGCTTCTGGTGAGGGAACGCCGGGGCTTTTCCGCACCGAACCGCCTTTATGTAAAAGTGCCACAAATCCCATTGGTACAGTTTTCCGACCATATGACCGCCATACAGCCGGAAAACCGACCCTCTGATAGCCGGAAAAGCGACCCTCATAAGGACGGAAAACCAACCTTTGCGTTGGACGGAAAACCGACCCCTAACCAACTTACTATAAACAAACTAAAAGAGAACCAACTAAAAGGAGCGAGTGAGAAGCCGCCCGCCCCGTTTGGCAGATACCAGAATGTTTTACTCTCTGAAAGCGAATATGCGGAACTGAAAGAGGAATACCCGGACAGGCTGGAACGGCTCATTGAGGAAATGAGCGAGTTCATAGCTGCCACAGGGAATGATTATGTGTGCCATGCCGCCGCATTGCGCCGCTGGTTAAACCGGGAGAAAAAGGAGAAACCGAAAAGGGGAATCCCCGATTATTCCTACAAGGAGGGCGAGAGCCTTTAACCGCATAGAAGCAACGCCCCGTAAACAGGGCGTAAAAGACCATGAACAAGGAGGACGATTTTATGAGTGATTACGATAACGCTATTTTCCGGCTTGCCACGGCACAGGAGGCAGAGCCAGAGGACTATACCGGGGAGGACGGGCTTTTATACTGCGGGAGCTGCCGCCAGCCCAAAGAAGCCTACTTCCCGGAGGGCAAGGTTATTTTCGGACGTGACCGCCACCCCAAAGAATGTGACTGCCAGAGAAAACGCCGGGAAACGCTGGAAGCCAGCCACCGGGAATACAAGCACCGGGAGGAAGTGGAACGGCTGAAACGGACAGGCTTCACCGACCCGGCTATGCGGGAATGGACGTTTGAAAACGACAACGGGAAATGCCCCCAAATGCACAAAGCCCATGCTTATGTGGAGTGTTGGGAGGAAATGAAAGCCGGGAATATCGGCTATCTGTTATGGGGCATGGTAGGCACAGGCAAAAGCTATTTCGCCGGGTGTATCGCCAACGCTCTCATGGAGAAAGAGGTTTCCGTTTGCATGACAAACTTTGCCTTGATACTCAACGACCTTGCCGCCAGCTTCAAAGACCGCAACGAATACATAGCCCGCCTTTGCAGCTTCCCCCTGCTTATCCTTGACGATTTCGGCATGGAGCGTGGCACGGAATACGGGCTTGAACAGGTTTACAACGTGGTTGACAGCCGATACCGCAGCGGCAAGCCCCTAATCGTGACAACAAATTTGACGCTGGAAGAATTGCAGAACCCGGAGGACACCGCCCACGCCCGGATATATGACCGCCTTATTGAAATGTGTACCCCCGTCCGCATTACCGGGGAGAATTTCAGGAAAGCCAAAGCAAGGGAGAAAATGGAACACCTTAAAAAGCTGCTGAACGGAAAGGAGATTTGCCTATGACCGACACCACGAAGAAAGACCGTCCCACCCGCCGCCCGGATTGTGTGACCGAGGTACGCCGGGGGAACACCGTCCTTGTGGTTTCCGGCTATTTCAAACAAGGCACTACCGCCACCGCCGCCGACAAGATGATGAAAGTGCTGGAAGCGGAAAGCGCAGCCGGGGGAACAGCCGCACACGCTATGTAATGCGATAAGCCTTAATGAAATAATGTGAAATTTTTCGACATAAAGTAGCAAAAAGGACTGTACAGCCAGCACCGCCCTATGGTATAATAGACCTACGGAATAGTGGGGCTGGCTGTCGGAAATGGAGGAAACCATGACAAGACAGACCACCCAAAAACTGATTACCGCCCTATATCCGAGATTGTCGCACGAGGACACGCTTCAAGGCGAATCCAACTCCATAAGCAACCAGAAGCGAATCCTTGAAGCCTACGCCAAACAGAACGGCTTTTCCAACCTCAAATGGTACACGGACGACGGATTCTCCGGGGCAAATTTCCAAAGACCCGGCTTCCAGTCCATGCTTGCCGACATTGAAGCGGGGCTTGTGGGAACGGTTATCGTAAAGGATATGTCAAGGTTAGGGCGGAACTACTTACAAGTGGGAATGTACACGGAAATGATTTTCCCACAGAACGGCGTCCGCTTCATTGCTATCAATGACGGCGTTGACAGCGCACAGGGCGACAACGATTTTGCGCCCTTGCGTAACATTTTTAACGAATGGCTGGTGAGGGATACGAGCAAGAAAATCCGGGCGGTAAAACGCTCAAAAGGCATGAGTGGGAAGCCTGTCACAAGCAAGCCCGTGTACGGCTACCTCATGGACGAGGACGAAAATTTCATCATTGACGGGGAAGCCGCCCCCGTGGTGAAGCAGATTTACAGCCTTTGCCTTGCCGGGAACGGACCGACCAAGATAGCCCGTATGCTCACGGAGCAGGAAATCCCCACGCCGGGAACGCTGGAATACCGCCGGACAGGGAGAACCCGCCGCTACCACCCCGGCTACGAGTGCAAGTGGGCGGCGAACACCGTGGTACATATCCTTGAAAACCGGGAATACACAGGCTGCCTTGTGAACTTCAAGACCACCACCCAATCCTACAAGTGCAGCAAGATTATCTACAACAGCGAGGACAAACAGGCAATCTTCGAGAACCACCACGAGCAGATAATCGACAGGGACACATGGGAGCGTGTGCAGGAGCTACGCAAGCAGCGCAAACGCCCTAACCGCTATGATGAAGTGGGCTTGTTCTCCGGCATACTGTTTTGTGCGGATTGCGGCAGCGTCATGTACCAGCAACGCTATCAGACGGACAAGCGGCGGCAGGACTGCTATATCTGCGGCAGCTACAAGAAGCGCACGGCAGACTGTACGGCGCACTTTATCCGCACCGACCTGTTGACCGCCGGAGTGACCGAGAACCTACGGAAAGTCACCAGCTACGCCGCCAAGCACGAAGCCCGGTTTATGAAGCTGTTGACCGACCAGACCGAGGACGGGAGCAAACGCCGCAACGCCGCCAAGAAGAAAGAACTGGAAGCGGCAGAAAAAAGGATTGCGGAACTCTCCGCTATCTTCAAGCGGCTGTATGAGGACAGCGTGACCGGGCGCATATCGGACGAGCGTTTCACGGAGCTTTCGGCAGACTACGAAGCCGAGCAAAAGGAACTGAAAGAGAAAGCCGCCGCTTTGCAGAGCGAACTTTCTAAAACGCTGGAAGCCACGGCAAACGCTGAAAAATTTATGAAAGTAGTACGCAAGTACACCAGCTTTGAGGAACTCACCCCTACCCTGTTGCGGGAGTTTGTGGAGAAAATCGTTATCCACGAATCGGAAGCCCTTGACGGGAAACGCCGGGGGAAGCTCCGCAGACAGGAAATCGAAATCTATTACTCTTTTGTCGGCAAGGTAGAGTTGCCCGACTAAAGCCCGACCCGTCCGGCAGTCAGCCGGACAGGGAACGGCAAAATTTTTTACACTTCTTTTACTTCTTTATCTCACATGAGCAAAATCACAGGGCATGAAGCAGCTCATGGCGGGCGGCGGCGTTGCGCTGATCGGCATGACCCTTGTACCCCTGCTTTCCGGGCTGTTCGGCTAAAAAGCACGGGTAAGAGCCTATGCAGAGCATACTTGACGCGATCACGGAATGGATAAAGGAAATCCTCATAGGAGCCATTAACGGGAACCTGTCAACTATGTTCGGGGACGTAAACGAGAAAGTCGGCACCATTGCCGCAGAGGTAGGGCAGACCCCGCAGGGCTGGAACGCGGGCATTTTCAGCATGATACGCACGTTATCAGAAAATGTCATAGTCCCCATTGCGGGGCTTGTCATTACCTACGTCCTATGCGTGGAGCTTATCAGCATGGTTACGGAAAAGAACAATATGCACGACGTTGACACATTTATGTTTTTCAAGTGGTTTTTCAAGGCGTGGGTGGCGGTGTACCTTGTCACCCACACCTTTGATATTACTATGGCAGTATTTGACGTTGCGCAGCACGTCGTTTCCGGCGCGGCTGGGGTGATAAGCGGCAGCACGAATATTGATGTTGCCGCCGCCCTTGCTTCCATGCAGGAGGGGCTTGACGCAATGGAAATCCCCGAACTTTTATTGCTGGTTATGGAAACAAGCCTTGTGAGCCTTTGCATGAAAATTATGTCGGTGCTTATCACGGTTATCCTGTACGGCAGAATGATTGAAATTTACCTTTACTGTTCCGTGTCGCCTATCCCATTTGCAACAATGACAAACAGAGAATGGGGGCAGATCGGAAACAATTACTTAAAAGCCCTGTTCGCTATCGGTTTTCAAGGCTTCCTCATTATGGTGTGCGTCGGCATTTACGCGGTGCTGGTGAACAATATCACCGTGGCAGACAACCTACACAGCGCGATATTTTCCCTTGCGGCTTATACGGTGATCCTCTGCTTTTCCCTGTTCAAATCCGGCGCACTTGCGAAGTCGATATTTTCAGCGCATTAGTGGCGTGTCAAGGGTAGGGTGGAGATTTTGCGAAGCAAAATACGACCCGACCTTGACGCGGGAGGAACCCCATACAATAGGGACAGGCAAAGGGCATATCTTGACCTTTGCCTTGACTGCCATAATGGGGGACTTGCAGGAAGCACAGACGAAAGGAGGTAAGAGAACCCATTGAAAAGAAATACGGCATAATCTACGCCGATCCCCCGTGGAAGTACGCACAGAAGCGGCTTTCCGGCGCAGCAGAACACCACTACCCGACCATGAGCATAGAGGAATTATGTGCGCTTTCAGTCGCGGATATTGCGGCAGAGGACAGCGCACTTTTTTTGTGGGCGACATTCCCCCAGCTTCCCGAAGCCCTGCGGCTTATCAAGGCTTGGGGCTTTACCTATAAGACCGCCGCCTTTGTATGGCTGAAACTCAATAAAAAATCCTATACATGGTTTTACGGTTTGGGATTTTGGACGCGGGGAAACGCGGAACTCTGCTTATTTGCCACACGGGGACACCCAAAGCGGAAGTCTGCGGGAATACATCAATTCATTATTTCCCCTATCGAGCAGCACAGCAAAAAGCCGGATATAACGCGGGACAAAATCGTTGCCCTTATGGGCGACATTCCCCGGATAGAGCTTTTCGCAAGGCAGGAAACGGCGGGCTGGGACACATGGGGGAACGAAACCAAAAACAGCATAGAACTCTGACAGAAAGGAGGTTTTCGGTATGGCGTATGTACCCGTACCAAAGGATTTATCAAAGATAAAAACGAAAGTCGCCTTTAATCTCACAAAGCGGCAGATCGTTTGTTTCGCGGCAGCACTCATTATAGGCTTGCCGCTTTTTTTCTTGCTGAAGGACAGCGCGGGAACCAGCGCGGCGGCATTTGTGATGATCGTCGTCATGCTCCCCTGCTTCCTCATGGCAATGTACGAGAAGCACGGACAGCCCCTTGAAACCGTGGTGAAAAACATCATACAGACAAAATTTGTCCGACCAAAGGAGCGACCCTATCAGACACAAAATCTATACGCTGTCTTGGAAAGACAGCGGAAACTGGAAAAGGAGGTATCAGCGATTGTCAAAGGAACCAACCAAAAGCGGCGCACCGGGAAAAAGCCCCGGAACTAAGGCGAAGCGGAAACTGACCCGCAGCGAGAAGAAACAGATCGCCGCCGCAATCAGACAGGCAAAGGGGGACGGAAAGGCGCACACCGCCCAGCAGACAATCCCCTACATCAACCTGTACCCGGACGGGATATGCCGGATAACGGAAAAGAAATACAGCAAGAGCATTGTCTACGAGGATATAAACTACCAGCTTGCACAGGCAGACGACAAGACCGCCATTTTTGAAAACTGGTGCGACTTCCTCAACTATTTTGACGCTTCCGTATCGGTGCAGCTCTCTTTCATCAATCAAGGGACACAGCGGGAGGAAGCGGAAAAAGCAATCAACATTCCGGCACAGGAGGACGCTTTCAACTCTATCCGCACGGAGTACGGGGATATGTTAAAAAGCCAGCTTTCCAAAGGGAACAACGGGCTTGTGAAGCACAAATATATCACGTTCAGTATCGAAGCGGACAACATGAGCGCGGCAAAATCCCGGCTTTCCCGTATTGAAACGGACATACTGAACAATTTCAAGGTGCTGGGGGTATCTGCCCGCCCGCAGACAGGTTATGAACGGTTACAGACCATGCACGGGGTATTCCACCCGGAGGGGGAGCCGTTCAATTTTGATTTTTCATGGCTTGCCCCGTCCGGGCTTACCACAAAGGACTTTATCGCCCCGCCCTCATTCCGTTTTGGCGAGGGGCGGTATTTCCGCATGGGGCGCAAGATCGGCGCGGTATCGTTCTTACAGATACTTGCGCCGGAGTTAAACGACCGCATTTTAGCGGATATGTTAGACCTTGAAACGGGTGTGATTGTAAACTTACATATCCACAGTATCGACCAGACGGAAGCCATTAAGACCGTCAAGCGCAAAATCACCGACCTTGACAAAATGAAGATCGAGGAACAGAAGAAAGCCGTCCGCGCAGGGTACGACATGGATATAATCCCGTCCGACCTTGCCACGTTTGGCGGCGAAGCGAAAAATCTCTTGCAGGATTTACAGAGCCGCAATGAAAGAATGTTCCTCTTGACTTTCCTTGTGGTGAACATGGCGGACACAAAAAGAAAGCTGGAAAATGACATTTTCGCGGCGGCGGGGATTGCACAGAAATATAACTGCGCCCTCACCCGGCTGGACTACCAGCAGGAAGCGGGGCTGATGTCAAGCGTCCCTATCGGTGAGAACCTTATCCCCATACAGCGGGGCTTGACGACTTCCAGCACGGCAATCTTTATCCCCTTTATCACGCAGGAGCTTTTTCAGAGGGGCGCAAGCCTTTATTATGGGCTGAACGCCCTTTCCAACAACATGATCTTATGCGACCGCAAGCAGCTTAAAAACCCCAACGGCTTAATCTTGGGAACGCCGGGAAGCGGGAAATCCTTTGCGGCAAAGCGGGAAATGACAAACGCTTTCCTTATTACGGACGACGACATTATTATCTGCGATCCCGAAGCCGAGTATTACCCCCTTGTGCAAAGATTACAGGGACAGGTGATAAGGCTTTCCCCCACCAGCCCGCACTACGTCAACCCTATGGATATAAACCTCAACTATTCCGAGGACGACAACCCGCTTGCGCTGAAAAGCGATTTTATCCTCTCCCTTTGTGAGCTGATCGTCGGCGGCAAGGAGGGCTTGCAGCCCGTGGATAAGACCGTCATTGACCGCGCTGTTAGGAACGTGTACCGTCCTTTCCTTGCAGCCCCCGACCCGGCAAAAATGCCGATTTTGGGCGACCTTTACGACGAGCTTTTGAAGCAGCCGGAGCCGGAAGCGGCGCGTATCGCGGCGGCATTGGAGCTTTACGTTTCCGGGAGCCTTAACGTATTTAACCACAGGACAAATGTAGAGCTTAACAACCGCCTTGTCTGCTTTGACATTAAACAGCTTGGGAAGCAGCTCAAAAAGTTAGGTATGCTGATTGTGCAGGATCAAGTGTGGAACCGCGTTACCGTGAACCGGGCGGCGAAGAAATCCACGCGGTATTTCATGGACGAATTTCACCTGTTACTGAAAGACGAGCAGACCGCCGCTTACAGCGTCGAAATCTGGAAGCGTTTCAGAAAATGGGGCGGCATACCCACCGCGATCACGCAGAACGTCAAAGACCTTTTGGCAAGCCGGGAAGTGGAAAATATCTTTGAGAACAGCGATTTTGTCCTCATGCTCAATCAAGCGGCGGGCGACCGGGCTATCCTTGCGAAGCAGCTCAACATCTCCCCGCAGCAAATGAGCTATGTCACCCATTCCGAAGCGGGCGAGGGGCTTTTATTCTATGGAAATGTCATTCTGCCCTTTGTAGACCGTTTCCCGAAAGATACCGAGCTGTACCGTGTTATGACGACAAAGCCGGAGGAAGTGGGCGGCGCGTAACCCGCAGATTATTTTATCAGCCTTGCGCCCTCTTGGGGCGCAGTTTGGAGGTGAACCACCATGAAGCAGTACAAAGCCCGCGATAAAATCACGCAGAAAATGAGCCGTGACGGGGCTATCGAGGTAAACGCGGCGACCGGGAAACAAAAGCGGATCAGCAAACGGGCGCGGGAAGCTGCCTTACTGAAAACGCCGGAGCAACAGGCAGCACAGGACGCACAGGCAGCGCAGCCCATTCCGGGCAGTCCCGCCCCGGACATATCCCCCAATGCGCCGCCCCTGCCCCATGCGCCGGGGACGGAAGCCGCACAGGACACGGGAACCGCCGAGCGCGTCTTAGAGCATATCGACGGGGCGCACACCCGCAGAGCCAGCAAAAAGGCAGCACGGAAAGCACAGGCAGAAGCCGAAAGCCGCGCCCGCACTTCCCGGCTGCAATTCACCGAGGAAGAACGGGCAACGCCGGAGCTGCAACCCTATATCAAGAAATCCGACAAAGCCGCTGACAGGCTGGACGAAGCAAGGGGGAAAATCCCAAAGGAAAAGAAACTTGTGGGGGAGCGAACCTTTGACGAAGCCACCGGGAAAGGCAAGACCCGCCTACGTTTTGAGGAACGGGAAAAGCCGCAGAACTACGGCAAGGCACATAAAAACCCGTTATCCCGACCCGCGCAGGAAGCGGGTATTTTCGTCCATAACAAGGTACATTCCGTGGAAAAGGACAATTCCGGCGTGGAGGGTGCGCACAAATCCGAGGAAACCGCCGAAAAAGCCGCGAAGTACGGGGCGCGGAAAGTCAAGGAGGGCTACCACAGCCACAAGCTCAAACCCTACCGGGCGGCGGCAAAGGCTGAAAAGGCGGCGCAGAAAGCAAACGCCAACTATCTCTACCAAAAGGCACTCCATGACAACCCGCAGATCGCAGCGTCAAATCCATTCTCCCGGTATATGCAGAAGCAGCGTATCAAAAAGCAGTATGCAAAGTCTGTCAAGGCACAGGGCGCAAAGTCTGTCAAGAACGCAGCGGAGAACACAAGAAAAGCCGCCAAAAAGACCGCCGAGGGAACCAAAAAGGCAATCGCATTTGTGGGGCGACACCCGGCGGGCGTATGTATCGCCATAGGTGCGCTGCTGCTTTTCATTATGATTTCTTCCGCATTATCTTCTTGTGGAGCTATGTTTTCCGGCATGATTAACGGCATTGTCGGGACTTCCTACACGTCGGAGGACGCGGATTTAGTCGCCGTGGAAAACAACTATGCGGCACTGGAAACGGACTTGCAGCGCAGGATTGACAATATCGAGCGCGACAATCCCGGCTATGACGAGTACCGCTATGACCTTGACAGTATCGGGCATAACCCCCATGAATTAGCGTCCTATCTGACCGCGCTTTTACAGACCTACACCCCGGCGACCGCACAGGCAGAAATACAGCGTATCTTTGAACTTCAATATACCCTCACTCTGACGGAGGAAGTGGAAATACGTTACCGCACAGAAACAAGCACAGACCCGGACACCGGGGAAACCACCACCGAGGAAGTCCCCTATGAGTATTTTATCCTCAATATCAAGCTGGAGAACAAGCCCATATCCGAGCTTGCGCCGGGACTGCTTACGCCGGAGCAGCTTGAAATGTTCCGGGTGTACTTGGAAACCAGCGGAAACAAACCCCTTATTTTCGGCGGCGGTTCCCCGGACGGGAACCCGTCGGAGGATTTAAGCGGGGTGCAGCTTGTCAACGGTACACGCCCCGGAAATACCGCCGTGGTAGACCGGGCAAAGTCACAGGTAGGCAATGTAGGGGGACAGCCCTATTGGAGCTGGTACGGCTTCAACAGCCGCGTGGAATGGTGCGCCTGTTTCGTTTCATGGTGCTACAATCAAGCCGGGAAAAGCGAGCCGCGCTTTGCCGCGTGCCAGTCACAGGGCGTACCGTGGTTCCAGTCACGGGGGCAATGGGGCGCGAGGGGCTATGAGAATATCGCCCCCGGCGACGCGATCTTTTTTGACTGGGACGGGGACGGGAGCGCAGACCATGTGGGGCTTGTAATCGGCACGGATGGGCAGCGCGTTTACACCGTCGAGGGCAATTCCGGCGACGCTTGCAAGATAAAAAGCTACCCCCTTGACTATGGCTGTATCAAAGGGTACGGCTTGATGAATTGGAACTGAACACATTTTTGACTATGAAAGGAGTTTTACACTATGGCAGCAAACAAGATTGACCGTATCAACCGGGAGATTGAAAAGACCCGCGAGAAGATCACCGAGTATCAGAACAAGCTCAAAGGGCTGGAAGCGCAGAAAACCGAAGCGGAGAATTTGCAGATCGTCCAGCTTGTGCGCTCTATGCGGCTTTCCCCGCAGGAGCTTACCGCCATGCTGCAAAACGGGGCAATCCCCGGCATGACCCCCGCGCCCGCTTCTTACGGCACAGACAACGACGAACAGGAGGAAAACGAAGATGAAGAATAAGAAAACCCTTAAAATGCTGTTGACCCTTTGCGCCGCCCTTATCCTCATGGGCGGCTTTTCCGTCACCGCCTACGCGCAGACCCCGGAGGGACAGGACGACGCGACCGACGACAGCGGCGTTGTTTACGAGGAACCCGAAAAGGAAGAACCCCTCACCCCGGACGGGAACGCGACGCTGGTTGACGATTTCGGCGGCAACAAGCAGCTTATCACCGTGACGACCAAAAACGGCAATTACTTTTATATCCTCATTGACCGGGACGACGAGGGGGAAAACACCGTGCATTTCCTCAATCAAGTGGACGAAGCCGACCTTATGGCACTCATGGAGGACGGGAGCGAAAAGACGGAGCCGCCCGCAGTCTGCAACTGTACGGAGAAATGCGAAGCCGGGAAAGTAAATGTAAGCTGCCCCGTCTGCAAGGACAACATGACCGCTTGCAGCGGCAAGGCAGCGGAGCCGGAACAAGGCGAGCCGGAGGAACCAAAGGAGAAGAAAACAGGCACGGGCGGGCTGCTGCTCTTTCTGATCGTCGCCATTGCCGGGGGCGGCGGTGCGTTCTATTACTTTAAGATTATGAAGCCCAAACAGGACGTAAAGGGCGGCACAGACCTTGACGATTTCGATTTTGACGATTACGACGAGGACGAGCCGGAACCCGACGAAACCGGGGACGACGGGGAAACGGAGGACGAGGAAGCATGACCCTGTTCACCGACAACCCCTTAGAAAGAATGATGATACAGAAACCGGGCGACGGGCAGCGTGGGAAACCGCCGCCCGCTTCCATTCCCCCGCGCTGCAAGGGCTGTCCCTACAACCGGGAGCCGCCCTGCGTGGGGTACTGTATCAAGAAGCTGACAGAGAAGAAAAACACGGGAAAATGAAAGGAGGATTTTCTAATTGACTTCACATAGATTAGTGATTGCAGAAAAGCCCAGCGTCGCGGCAAGTATCGCCGCCGCGCTTGGGGTAAAAGAGAAAAAGGACGGATATATCGAGGGCGGGGGCTACCTCATTTCTTGGTGTGTCGGTCATTTGGTGGAGCTTGCGGACGCTGCCGCCTATGGGGAGCAGTATAAAAAATGGAGCTATGAGAGCTTACCCATTCTGCCGGAGGAATGGCAGTACACCGTCGCCGCCGACAAGGGGAAACAGTTCAAAACCTTAAAAGAGCTTATGCACCGCGCCGACGTTTCCGAAGTGGTGAACGCTTGCGACGCTGGGCGCGAGGGGGAATTGATTTTCCGCTTTGTGTACGGCGTGGCACAGTGTAACAAGCCTATGCGCCGCTTGTGGATTTCCTCAATGGAGGACGCGGCGATTAAGGCGGGCTTTGCAGACTTAGGGGACGGGCGGGACTATGACGCGCTCTATGCTTCCGCATTGTGCCGCGCAAAAGCCGACTGGATCATTGGTATCAATGCAACGCGCCTTTTCTCCTGCCTGTATCATAAGACCTTGAACGTGGGGCGGGTGCAGACCCCCACACTGAAAATGCTGGTTGACCGGGGCGAAGCAATCTCCCATTTCAAGAAAGAAAAATACTACCATGTACACCTTGACTTATCCGGCGCGGAAGCCGCCAGCGAAAGGATTTCAGATAAACCGGGAGCCGACACACTGAAAGCGGCTTGTGAAGCGGAAACGGCGGTTTGTGTTTCCCTTACCAAAGAGAAAAAGACCGCCGCCCCGCCGAAGCTCTTTGACCTCACTTCTTTACAGCGGGAAGCTAATAAAATCTACGGCTACACGGCGAAACAGACCCTTGACCTTGCACAGACCTTGTATGAAAAACGGCTGCTTACCTACCCCCGGACAGACAGCGCATTTCTGACCGACGACATGGGGGACACAGCGGCAAAGACTGTTACCATGCTGTCCGGCAAGCTGCCTTTTATGGAGGGTGCAGAAATTACCCCGGACGTTTCCCGGACGCTTGACAGCAGCAAAGTGAGCGACCACCACGCCATTATCCCCACTATGGAGCTTGCAAAGACCGACCCTGCCGCCCTGCCGGAAAGTGAAAGGAATATCCTCACCCTTGCCGGGGCGCGTCTTATTTTCGCTGCCGCCGAGCCGCATATCTTTGAAGCGGTCACGGCGGTTTTCTCATGCGCCGGTACGGAGTTTACGGCACGGGGAAAGACAGTGCTTGCGGGCGGCTGGAAAGAGCTTGAACGCCGCTACCGGGCAACCCTCAAAGGCAAGCCCGACCCGGAGGATATGGAGGAAGCAAACACCCTGCCGGAGCTTTCCGAGGGACAGACCTTTACAAGCCCTACGGCAAAGGTGACGGAGCATTTCACAACGCCGCCGAAGCCCCACAACGAAGCAACTTTGCTTTCGGCAATGGAACGCGCCGGGAACGGGGACACCGACCCGGACGCGGAACGCCGGGGGCTTGGCACACCCGCCACCCGCGCCGCCGTCATTGAAAAACTGGTGAAGTCCGGCTTTGCAGAGCGCAAGGGAAAGCAGCTTATCCCCACGCAGAACGGAGCCGCCCTTGTGTCTGTCCTGCCGGATATGCTGACTTCCCCGCAGCTTACCGCCGAATGGGAAAACAATCTGACGCAGATCGCAAAGGGAGCCGCCGACGCTGGGGAGTTTATGCAGCGCATTGAAGCTATGGCGCGGGAGCTGGTAAAGGAAAACACCGCCGCCGACAAAGGCAAGGCGGCTTTCACGGGCGGGGAGGAAAAGCCCTCTGTCGGCAAATGCCCCCGGTGCGGCTGTCCCGTCCATGAGGGCAAGAAAAATTTCTACTGCTCTAACCGGGATTGCGCCTTTACCATGTGGAAAAACGACCGTTTCTTTGAGGAAAGGAAAGTCACCTTTACCCCGAAGATTGCCGCCGCCCTCTTAAAATCCGGCAAGGCGAATGTCAAGGGCTTGTATTCCCCGAAAACAGGCAAAACCTATGACGGAACCGTTGTTTTAGCTGATACGGGCGGGAAGTACGTCAACTACAAGATAGAGATACCGAAGAAAAAATAAGTTTCGTAGCAAGCATAGGAAAAGAGTACCCTTTTCCGTAAATCCCCTTTCGCCGCTGACGCGCCGGACGGGGATTTTGCTTGTTGGGAAGTGTCCCAAACCCTCTTGAAAAAATAAAACACTTTGGCAGAAAGCGCGGGCGCGGTGTAGGACGGACATAGGAGCCGGAACGCCGCACCCTTTCTCTGCCCCAACGGAAAGGAGGAATGAAGCTATGGCAAGTTTACGGGAAGCCGTAAAGGACTATCAGGACGAGCTGCAAGCGGGGATTGCGTGGATAGCGTTTTGGCGGGAGGGGCGTTCATGGCACAGCGATTATATCTACCTTGAAACAGACGACACCCTTACCCCGGAGGACAGGGGACGCTTGCAGGAGATACAGGACACCGACCCCGCCGCCGTTGTCCTAAACGGTTACTATTGCGGCTACTTGGGCGAGGACATGAACCTTGCGGGGCTGACCGCCGGGGTGCGCCGCCATTATGAGAACGGCTATAACAATGTGGCTGACTTTATCGAAGCCCACGCCGACGCTTTACCGCCGGAGCTATTAGAGAAAGCAAGAGCCGCCGCCCACGCCGCAGGGCTTCCCTTTTCGGAAAAGCCCTACCGGGACGACGAGGATTTTAACCCCTATGTATTTAACGGGAGCATGAGCGTAGAGGATTTCGAGCTTATGCACCGCATGATGAACGAAGAAAGGAGCAAGCGCATGAGCGAAACATTTTCAATTTTAATCGACAGCCGCAGCCGCTTTGAAACCGGGCAGCCGGGCGGCGAATGGCTTTCCATGCCGACCACAATGGAGCAGCTTCACGCGGCTATGAAAAGCGTCGGCATTACAGCGGATAACCCGCAGGACTTTTTTATCAATGGCTTTTCCAATACAGAAGCCTACCCCTTTGACGTGCCGCTTTCCGTAGTACAGGGCAGCACCATTGACGAGCTGAATTATCTTGGAAAACTCTTGGAAATGCAGGACGACGGCGACCGGGATAAATTCACGGCGGCGGTAACGCTGGGGGAACACGCCGGGAGCGTGAAAGACCTTATCAACCTTGCACAAAACCTTGACTGCTACTGGATATACCCCGCTGTCCGAACCGAAGCCGACTACGGCTATTACCTCATTGACGAGCTGGACGAATTGGAGCTGCCCGAAGAAGCAAAGAAATATTTCAAGTACGAGGAATACGGGCGGGACGCAGTTAAAAAAGACCGGGGACAGTTTACGGAGCAGGGCTATATCTACAACAATGGCAACACCTTTTCCCCGTGGTACAACGGGCGGGAAAATGACATACCGGGCGAATACCGCGTTATGAGCTTCCCGGAGCCGGAACGCCCCGCCCCGGATAAGCTGGAAAAGGACGAAGCCGCGCCGGAGCAGGAGGAAGCCCAGCCGGAAACGCCGACAGGTTCCCCGCCACCGCCGCGCCCGGTCAACCCGATCATTCTCACCGCCGACAAGCCCGCTGAAAAGCTGAAAGAGATCACAGACCGCTTGGAGCAGGGTATCACGGAATTGTTTGACAGCGAACGCTACAAGGAATATCTGCAAGTCATGTCAAAGTTCCATAATTACAGCTTCAACAATACGCTGCTGATCGCCATGCAGAAGCCCGACGCTTCCCTTATCGCCGGATTTAACGCATGGAAAAATAACTTTGGACGGAACGTAATGCGCGGGGAAAAAGGCATACGCATACTTGCCCCGTCGCCGTATAAAATCCGGCAGGAGGTAGAAAAGAAAGACCCGCAGACGGGAAAGACGGTGATCGGAAAAGACGGGAAGCCCGTCACCGAAACAAAGGAAATCCAAATCCCCGCCTATAAAGTCGTCGCTGTTTTTGACGTGTCGCAGACCGAGGGGCGGGAGCTTCCCAGCCTTTCCGCAAATGAGCTGACCGGGGACGTGGAAAAATACGAGGATTTTTTCGCCGCACTGGAAAAGACCTCTCCCGTTCCTATGGGCTTTGAGAAGATCGAGGGGACAGCACACGGCTACTACCACTTGGAGGAAAAACGCATTGCCATAGACGAGGGAATGAGCGAGCTTCAGAACCTAAAGACCGCTATCCATGAGATCGCCCATGCGAAGCTGCACGACATTGACTTAAACGCCCCGCAGGAGGAACAGCCGGACAGACCCGACCGACGCACCCGTGAGGTTCAGGCGGAAAGTGTCGCTTATACGGTATGCCAGCACTACGGGCTTGACACGTCCGACTATTCCTTTGGGTACGTCGCCGGGTGGAGCAGCGGGCGGGAGCTTGCAGAGCTGAAAAGTTCCCTTGAAACAATCCGCGCCACCGCCGCCGAGATCATCAACAGCATTGACGGACACTTTGCGGAGTTACAAAAGGAACGGGAAGCCGCAAAAGCACAGGAAGCGGAAAAAGAGCCAATACCCGACCTTGCCGCAGAGCCGACCGTCACAATCCTTTGGAGCGAAAGCAGCCAGCTACGGGAGGGCGAAACAATCCCCCTGTCCCGTGCAAATACCCTTATCGCAGAATTGGACGAAGCCAACCTTGCAAGCCCCGGCTACGACAAGACCGCTTTCCGTATTGATTATGTGATGAACGGACAGCCCGACCACTACGAGGGGCGGCAGGACTTGGGCGACGGGGACGGTTCCCTTGTGGAGCATATCGAACAGTACCATACCTATTATCTGAACGATAAAGAATGGGAAAATTACCTTTTGCGCAACGAGGGCAGGGAAGCACTGGAAGCCGACAAGGAACACCGGGCAATGCTGCTGAATGAGTTTATCCCCTATCTGAAACTGCATTGTAATTTATCCGAAATGGAGCGTATCGCCGGGAAAGCCCTGCAAGCCGGGGACAATATGACACCTACGGAAACCGCCTACCATACCGCCATACAAGCCTATGTTTCCGAGTGCCGGGGGCTTGTCAATCAAGGCGAATATCACTTGCCGCCCGTC
The DNA here is from genome assembly GCA_910576325.1 of Clostridia bacterium. Classification (GTDB taxonomy): domain Bacteria; phylum Bacillota; class Clostridia; order Lachnospirales; family Lachnospiraceae; genus Laedolimicola. Next base: position 19,283 of record CAJTIM010000013.1, on the reverse strand, counting down.
CCCCAGCTTAGGGATTTTGACGTGGAGCTTGCCGCCTACAAGGAACACGTCAAGGAGGAAATCGCACAGGAAGCGGCAGACGCAGGAATGACCGTGGAGGAATACGCCGCCAATGGGTATGAGCCTTACACCGCGCCGGAGCAGGAAACCGCGCAGAACGCCGAGCCGCAGGAGCCGGGAGAACCCGAAGCACAGGAAAAGCCGCAGGAGCCGGAAAGCCCCGTTTCTGAAAAAGCAGACACGCCGGAACAGACAGAGCCGCCCGCCAGCGAAGCAGCGCAGACTTCCACCCCGGAGCCGACGGAAACAACAGTTACATACTACCCGATCAATGAGAACGCCGCCCGCCGCGCAAAGGAAGCAATCAGTTTTTCCGATTACAAGCCCGGAAGCGCAACGGCAGAATACCGCCACTATGTAGACGAAGCCGCCGAGATTGCCGCAAGGCAGAAAAAGCGTGTTGACCCCTCTTTCCATGAAAAGATTGACGGGCTGCTTGACGCTTACGCCCGGAAGCTGGCGGCGAACATGAATAAAGGCTATGAGATCACCGCCCGCGTCCCGTCGATCATGATTGCCGGGGGAAGCAACTTCCCTGTACGCAAAAAGGAGAAGCAGAACGCCGCCGCAGATAAGAACATGGAGGAATACCGGGAGATACAGGGCTTGCTTGATAAAATCCGCAGTACCGGCATGGGCGGTATCAGTGCCGACGACCCGAACGCCGTTTCTAAGCTGGAAAGCAAACTTGCAAAACTGGAACAGGCACAGGAAACCATGAAAGCGGTCAACGCCTATTACCGAAAGAATAAGACCCTTGACGGCTGCCCCCACTTATCCCCGGAACAGATCGAAAAGCTGAAAGCGTCCATGTCCGGCAGCTACCGGGCGAACCCGAAACCCTTTGAGAGCTACCAGCTATCCAACAACAACGCGGAAATCCGCAGATTAAAAAACCGCATTACTGCCCTTACCCGGAGGAAAGAGCTTGGATATGTGGGCTGGGAGTTTGACGGGGGACGTGTGGAAGCCAACACAGCGGATAACCGCTTGCAGATTTTCTTTGACGAAAAGCCGGATAAGGAAATCCGGGAGGAACTGAAAGGGAACGGCTTCCGCTATGCGCCCAGCACGGAAGCATGGCAGCGGCAGTTAAACGACAATGCGATCTATGCCGCCGATTGTATCAAGTGCATACAGCCCCTTACCGGGGAACGCCCCACCGAGTTACAGAAACGGGCAAGGCAGGAAGCCGCCGCAGAAAAAGCAGCAGCCCCGGAGCAGCCGCAGGAAGAAACACAGGGCGCGGAACCGGGGGACGCTTCCACGCCGGAAACCTTTTACAAGGTGCGGCAGAACCCATACAGCGACAGCACGGAAAACAGCTATCTCTTGCAGGAGTATGTGGCACAGGATAACGGCATGGCGAAGCTGGGGGATATTCTATACACGGGAACCCCGGAGAAGTGCCGGGAGCTTTTGGGGAAACTGGAAACCGGGGAGCTGACACAGGGCGACGTGAAAGACCTTTATGCAAAGGCACAGGAAGCGCAGACCGCCGCCGAGCCGGGACAGGACGCGCCGGAGCAGACCGCCGACAAAAAAGAGCCGGACAAAGACACCTTTTCCATTTACCAGCTAAAGGACGGGGACGGTATGCGGGACTATCATTTTGAGTCTTACGACCGCTTACAGGCGGCGGGGCTTTCCGTGGAAGCGGCGAATTATAATCTGATCTATGCCGCAGAGCTTACGCCGGGGACTTCCCTTGAAGATATTTATACCCGCTTCAATATCGACCACCCGAAAGATTTTAAGGGACACAGCCTTTCCGTATCGGATATAGTGGTGCTTCATCAGAACGGGGAGGACACGGCGCATTATGTTGACAGTTTCGGCTATAAGGAAGTGCCGGAGTTTTTGCAGGAGCAGACACCGCAGCTTACCCCCGACACCCGCATGACCGGGGAGCAGATCAGAACGCCACGGGGGAGCTTTTCTGTAACCGATATGACCGCCGAGCAGATGAAAGAAGCCGGGTACGGGCTTCACCATACGTCGGAGGACGGGAAGTATCTCATTATGGGGAACGGGACACAGGCGTTTGCAGTTGCCGCAGAACCGCCGGAAAAGGTGAACCCATTAAAGCACGTCGAGGACGCTATCGAACAGAACGACAACAATTTTGACGGTATCATCAACAATACGCCCACGCCTACCGCTGACGAGCTGGAAGCAAAGGCGAGAAGCGGCGAACAGATCTCCCTTGCCGAATATGCCGCCGCACTGAAAGCGGAAAAGGGACAGGGCAAGGAAACAAAACCGGGGAAAAAGCCGGAAAAGAAACCCTCTATCCGGGCGCAGCTTAGAGCCGACAAGGAACGGGCGGCGCAGAAGAAACAGGCAAGGAATAAGTCACAGGACTTGGAAAGGAGCTGATTATGGGGAAACTGAATAAATTTGAAAACGTGGACGTGACCGCTTCCCTTGAAGCGATCATGAAGCAGAACACCGCTTTTTATCAGAGTGATTTTGACATTGACAAAGAGATTATAAAGCGGGCGGCAGAAAGCCCTAATGCCGGGGATAAAAGGCTTTTGTGGTTTTCCCGCCCGTCCGGGACGTGCTGCATTAAGGAGCGCGACGCTTTTCTGAAAGACACGCGGGAACACAACACATGGAAGTTTTACGGGGAACAGACCCGCGACAGGGTACTTGCCTATGCCGTGGAGCTTACAGGCATACAGGACGGGAAGATCACGGGCAATCTCTATGAGCTGGACTACCAGCAGCATTATAAGCACGTCACCGAACGGGCATTACCCGCTGATAACTATATGCTTATCTATGAGCATGGGGAACGGGAGCAGCCAGCGGCGCGACCCTTTGACGCTTCCCCCAATCCGCAGCTTGGAAAGTTTGAACGCTTTGAAGCAATCCCCAATGACCCGGAAGCCCTGCAATCCCTGTTACGGGAGGAAAGGCGCAGCCGGGAGCAGTCGGCGGTTCCGGGGGACTTGGAAACGCATACCGCAGCATTGCGCGACGGGTTGATCGAAACGGAAGCACGGCGCATTGTAGGGAAAATGAAAGAGTTAAGCGACCCGAACAGCCCGGATAAATCTCATTTCATGGTGGAACTGTCCCCCTACTTTACGCAGATTGCTACCACAAAGGACACCGACCGCCTTTTTTCCATGCTGCCCTATAAGACACTTTCCTTTTCGCAGATCAAGGACAGGCACGGCACATACGCACTGATCGGAAAGGACGAGAACCGGGACAGGCAGATAAGGAAGCCCCGCCCCTCTGTCCGGGCGCAGCTTGCACAGGATAAAAAAAGAACCGTCCCGAAAAAGGCGGCGGCAAAAAAGAAAGATCACGGATTGGAGGTATGAGCATGAACAAATATAATAATTTCACGGTTGAGGAAACCAACCTTTTGAGTATCTACATGACCGGGAGCAAGGAGGGGCTTGTCGTGGCTATGAACGCCGCGCTGCCCTTTATGGACGGGGAAATGCGGGACTTTGCCGCCCGCACCCTTGCCAAAGTGGGGCGCATGACCGAAGCGGAGTTTGCGGGGCTTGCCGTTTACCCCGCCGACGAGGTATGAACGAGATCAAGCGGCTCACGCCGCCCCAAAGCCGGAAAGTCAACGCCCTTGTACGCCGGACGTGCTGCAATTATGATAGCGGAAACTGTATCTTGCTTGACGACGGGGACACTTGCGTATGCCCGCAGCTTATTTCCTATTCCCTGCTCTGTAAATGGTTCCGTATCGCCGTACTGCCCGCAGATAAGGAACTGTACGCAGAGCTTTACCATGCGGAGGATATGCGGCGGTGTAGCGTGTGCGGTGCGCCCTTTGCGTCCAGCTCCAACCGGGCTATTTACTGCCCGGACTGCCGGAAGCGTATCACCCGCAGACAGACCGCCGAGCGCATGAGAAAAATGCGGGCGAATGTGACGCGATAGGAGCGAATTAAGCCTTGATTTATCCGGCTTTCCGGGCGGGAAAATGAAACAGTAAGGGATTTATACCTTTACCCCCGAAAATGCCGTCCTATTGCGTAACAATCCAATCTCTGCACCCACAAAAAACCGGGGCGCGGTGGCTATGTGATAGCTGCCGCGTCCCGGTTCTTTTTTTACACAATAGGGCGTTGCCCTATTGTGGCACTTGCAGAAAAGATACACCCGCTGCGCGTCTGTACCTTTTCTGCAAGTCTGTATTCCTATTCCCGTTCTGTCTGCCTTTCCCGTTCCGGCTGCTTCTCTGCCTGTAAAATGCTGTCTATGTTCCGTTTGATAACATCATATTCCTGTACTTGTTTTTTCAGCTTTCCATAGTCGGCGTAAAGGCTTTCTTTCTGCGCTTGCAGCTTTTCATACTCTGCTTGCAGGGCGGGGACGTTGGGGAGCTTGCCGCCGATCTGCGCCGCCTTTAGTGCCTTTGCCGCCGCTTCATGGAGGATAATACCCCGTTCATGCTCTGCCCGGTATTTCTCCTTGTTCCGGGCTTTACGGTAGGCTTCATAGAGGGGCTTTGTCTTTTGGTAGGTAGTGACATTCTTGATAAGCACCGCCATATCGGAAAGCCGCTTTTCCACGTCCTTTAAGCTGTCCCCCGCCTGTTCGCTTGCTGCCGTGATTTCCTCTATCCGGGTGAGCAGATCGGCGTACTGTTCGATTTTATTTTCGGTAAGGAAGTTCATAGTCTTTGCCGCCTGTTTCAGATTGTGGATTTTCGCCCACTGTTCATAGCCCCGGCTCTGCTGCGCCTTGATACTGTTTTCAATGTCAATGAGAAGATTAACGCCTTTGCGTTCTGCCTTTGGAGCTTTGGCGGCACGGGTGCGCTTGCCCGCTATCCGTTCTTTTATGGCTTCCTCTGTATAATCTGCGCCGAGGGTTTTTAGGCGGGTAAACCGTTCCTGCCCCGGTGCGCGGCATGAGATATATTTTCCCGGCTTGATCTCATAGCCCGCCGCCTGTAACCGCTGCAATAATTCCTCAAAACTGGACACTTGGGGAATGAGCGCGTCCACGGCGATCTTTAGCTTGCCTTTCCAGCTTGTCCCGGTTTTCTCTGCTTGGTACTCCGCATAACTCCTTCCCTTGCTGCCCTTACCGGGGACGACCACGGAAAGCCCGTTGTCCCTGCACAGCTTGTCGCTCATGTTCCGTATGCCGTAATACGTCCGTTTGTTGGAAACGTACTTGTGATGATCTACGAAGTTGACCGCGCAGAAAATAATGTGATTATGGATATGCCCCTTGTCAATGTGTGTCGTGAGTACATATTCATGCTGCCCCTTTGTTACCGCGTCGGCAAGCTGCCGCCCGATCTCATGGGCTTTCTGATAGTCCACTTCCCCCGGCGCAAAGGACTGTATCAAGTGAAAGGCTAAGTTGTTGCCCTTATCCCGCGCTTGCGAGAGGGTATAGCCAAACTCAATATCTGCCGTTTCATAGCTGCACCCGAAAGAGGATATGAGCATTTGATTGTCTGTCTTGTCCGGGTTTTCGATATAGTCAAGGGCTTTGCTTAGAGTGCTTTTAACAGGCTTAATCTTTGTAACCGCCATATTTCCGCAAGCACCCCCTTGATTTCCTCTATATCCTCTTTGTAGGCGTTCCCCGTCGCGTTTACGCGACGTGCGATCTGATTGACATTCACCCCGATTTTCTGTATCTCCGCTGTCATTGCTTTTATGTCCGTGTGGTCTACTTGGATAATGTACCCGTCAATAGCGATCTTGCGCAGATATGCCGCCATGTTGTTTGTGGGGACGAGCTTCATTTTTTCCTCAATCAAGCTCCGTTCTTCCTCTGTTACATAGAATTTGACCTGTACCGTCCTTTTGCGTCCGTTCATGGTTTTTCGCTCCTTTCCGTTCTCATAGAGGGTTTGGGACACTTCCCAACAAGCAATTTCTGACCGACAGGGCGGGCAGAAATACGGAAAAGGGTACTCTTTTCCTATGCTTGCTATTCTACTCACTATCCCCTTGAAAAGAGCTTATTTGTTGCATTTTTCTCTGAATTTGGCGCAAAAAAATATTGCAGCACAAAAACGGCTGCAACTATCCTAAACAGCAACGGAAAAAGGAACAGCGGTCTAATCGTCTGTCCCTTTGGCTTCCTGTATTCCTTTAGCCGTAGCGGTGATAATCGTTAAGTCTTTCTTATCCATGCTGTCAAGCAATGTATCAAGCTGCCGCCGCTGCGTGGATTTTTCCGCTTCCTTTTCCGAAAAAAGGAGCTGGTCTACGGATATATCATAGCGGAGCATAAGCTCAAAGAATATTTGTACGCTGGGGTGCTGCCCCTTGTTCTCAATATTCGCAAGGTAACGCGGGGATATATACATTTCGTCGCATACCTTTTTTCGGCTCTCCTTGCGCCCTTTACGCGCCGCTTTGATTGTTTCACCAAAAGCCTTAAAATCATATTGTGGTACTGGTCTTTTTGCCATATTCATTCACCCTCTTACATTCTACTGTTCACCTTTCTTTTTGGATATGTCTACACAGTTCTATTGGTTAACTAAAATAATTCCCAAACTTAACAAAAAGTATCTTGAAATTATTCGGTTAGACGCATACAATTATACTGATAGAGGTTAGAGAAAGGGTGAATGAAGATGTTAGAATATATTTCTGCCCCGGAAGCAGCCAAAAAATGGGGAATTTCAGAACGACGGGTACAGAAGTTATGCGAGGAAAACCGCATACCCGGTGTGGCAAAGTTTAGTCGCTTGTGGCTGATACCAAAGGACGCAGAGAAGCCAATGGATAAGCGAAGAAAGGATAAGGCGTAATCAAATGTCAAATATTTTGATTGTTGAAGATGATATATTGCTTAGTGATATGATAAAGCGGCTACTATTTCAAAATAACTATAAAGTTGTTTCTGCTTACTCTGGAAGTGAAGCACTTTTGATTTTAGAAAAGCAACAATTTGATTTAGTTCTGCTTGATTTAATGTTACCCGGACTTTCTGGGGAAATAGTATTGGAAGAACTTAGAAAAAAAGCAGATATTCCCGTCATTGGAGTATCTGCTAAAACGGATATTGACAGTCGGATCAATTTAATAAAAAATGGTGCAGACGATTATCTTGTGAAACCCTTTGATAATGCAGAGCTTCTTGTTCGTATAGAAGCTGTATTACGACGTTATCAGAAAAACAGAATATGCGAAACTGTCCTATGTTTTAAAGATTTGACTTTAAATACTGACACCTTAGAAGTAAAAATCAAAGATACTCCAATCAGTTTGACAAAATATGAATATTTGATACTGCAATTACTCATGTCCTCTCCAAACAAGGTGTTTACAAAAAATAATATATTTGAAAGTGTTTGGAATGAAGAATTTCTTGGTGATGATAACGCAATCAATGTTCATATCAGCAATTTGCGCAAAAAGTTTCTGAAAGCCAATCCGCAGGGACAGTATATACAAACTGTTTGGGGATTAGGGTTTAAAATGCAGGATTAGCGAGGAATGATACAAATGGAAACTGCTTTAGAATTGAAAAATATATCTTATATTTTTCCCGATTGCAAGGGTATAACCGATATATCCCTACAAGTAAAACGTGGGGAAATATATATGCTTTACGGCGGACATAATGCTGGAAAGACCTTGTTATTGCAAATACTGACAGGCACAGTCATTCCACAGACAGGAGCAATCAAACTGTTTGGAAACTCTGACTATTTACAGGAAAAGCGCAGAATTGGCTATGTTCCGCAAAAACCGTACTCTATTGGTAAAATGTCGGCTTTGGATATGCTACATTATTTTGCGCTGTCATATGGAGTGCTGCAAAAGAATTTTGACAAAGAGCTTGATTTAAACTTTACTGAAGAAAAGGCAGTCTGTCACTTGCCGTTATATGTACAAAAAAAGATAAATTTAGGGATAGCCTTATTAGGAAAGCCGGATTTCATCTTATTGGACGACCCATTTCAAGGACTTGACACACAGGAATGTGAAAATCTTTTGTCAATTCTTTCTTCACTAAATGAAGAAAGAAATATGACGATTTTATTGACTGGACAGGATTATGAATTAGCGTCCCGGATTGTAAAAAGATATGGTATTCTTGCTGACGGAAAGTTAAAGGCTGAATTGACGCCCCATAAAATAGATGAAGAATGTAAACGGTGCATAAAAATCAGAACACCACAGGTAGAGAAAGCCATTACAGTTATTCAAAATGAGTTTCCGCAGTATGAAGTCTTGGGGGACGATTTAATCAGAGTATTTTGTCCCGTGTCCTATTCGTCGAAAATAAACACAAAATTAGTATCTTCCGGTATTGAAGTATGCGAAATTGGAATTGCTGGAATGAACCCACAAACGTTCCTATCAGCATTAGCAGGAGGTGAAGCAAAAAATGTTTCAGATTATTCAAAGTGAGTTATACCGTATTCGTAAAAACCGCCTTTTTTTTCTCTGCCTTTTGCTATCTACTTTTTTTATGTTTGCATATGCTTTGACTTATCATTATGATACAGTTAAAACTGCCGGATTGACAGGGGGCATTGCTTCGCTAAATGGTTTTACAGAGTTTCTATTTTCGGATTATAGCCTTGTAATACCTATGACCATTTTCCAACTGATTTATGTTACAGAAGATTATCAGAAAGGTATACATGAAATCTTATTTATGAAAGGTGTTTCCCGGTTCGACTTTTTCTTTGGAAAATTGCTTGCGTTATGGATAGCTACGCTCTTTTACCTCATTTTCAGTTTTTTTATGGCGTATTTATTTATACTATCTACATGGATAAAACAGCCATATATTGAATTTTCACTTACGGGAATATGTGGATATTTGATATTACAGATTTTGTGTTTTATCGGGTATTCCTCATTTCTATGGCTGTTAAGCTGTTTAATTCCTTATCGCAATATTGTATTAGTTGTGTCATTTTTTCTTTTGGGAACTCTGTATCTATATTTAACTAAGATAAGTACCGCTTTAGATTTGGAGTATTCACTTTATAAGTATTGGATTGTCGGATTGTCTGATCAAATGGAGATCAACCTGTCCATGATCCAGTTATCAGCCACTTTGATTACGATTGCAGCATATATTCTTTTCCCAACAGGGGCGGCATATTGGATTTATCAGAAAGCAGATTTAAGAAAACATGAAAGAAGGTGAGTTTATGTGGATTTTTTGTCTGATTTTGATGATATGTTGTTTGGGATTACTTATTAAAATGGGTATACAAAAAAAGCAGATTAACCGTATTAAAAATCAAATTGATTTTTTATGTAGTCGTGATACGGGGACAGAAATAACGTTAGAAAGGATTGACAGAAGCACGGAACATTTAGCAGAAAGTATCAACTGTCTTTTGGAAAGATACCGTGATACGGGACAACAAATCAAAAAAAATAATGCGCTGTTCAAAGACACGATTACAAGCCTTTCACATGATCTTCGTACACCTCTTGCAACGGCAAATGGATATATTCAATTACTTATGGAACAAGACCTGTTGCCGGAACAAAAGGAGTATGTTGAAATAGCTTACGAAAGAATTACTGCTGTAAAAATTTTACTCGACCAGCTATTTGAATTTGCAAGGATTGAAGCAAATGAATTAAAACTTATGCAGCAGAGGATAGATATAAATAGTTGTCTGCGTGATGTTCTTGCAATGTATTATAGTGACTTTGAAAAAAAATCAGCTACATTGGATATTCGTATTCCAGATACGCCTTTTATAATATGGGCTGATAAAGAAGCCCTTTGCCGTGTATTCTCTAATATCATATATAATGCTTTGATACACGGTGACAAAGAATATAAAATTATATCTTCCTTTACAGAAAAGACTTATCAAATAATTGTTTCTAACCACTCTGAAACGATATGTAAAGAAGATATTCCGTATCTATTTGATCGCTTTTATACTACGGATCAGTCACGCAGCAAAAAGACAACAGGCTTAGGGTTAGCAATCGCAAAAAAATTGACAAAAAAAATGGGTGGCTGCATATCAGCAAATCTGCATAACAAAACCTTTGACATACAGATTACATTTCCTACTAATTAAGGGCTGCTTTGGCAGCTCTTTTTTATCCTTAGACTTTCCTTAGACTTTTCATAGAGAAATCCTATACCTTTTTGATACCATATTCAGCAAGGAGGTAAATTATATGATTTCTATGATTGCTTTAATTATTTCTTTGATTGCCCTTGCTGTCTGCTTTTTAGTTGCTATCAATGGAATTTTAAGCGACGGAATAAAAGGGTTACGACAAAAGGGAAAACCTATCATAGCCGCTTTTATTGTCTATGTATTATGCTTTTTAACTTTTCTTTTCACACAGTAATGGAGGTGCAAAATGTTACAGGTTAATAATGTGAATTTAGAGGTAGGCAATGCTGTTTTGCTCCATAACATCAACATTACATTAGAACTGGGAAAAATATATGGTGTTCTTGGTTCAAACGGCGCGGGCAAAACAACAATGTTTAAGTCAATGCTGGGACTGACAGACTTTACCGGGGAAATTCTTTCTGATAATCAGCCTGTTTCCAGCCGTTTATTTGGAAGTCTGATTGAATATCCCGCGTTCTATCCTAAATTGACCGCAGAAGAAAATCTACGGTTACATGCAAAATATTTGCAGATCAACAATCCCGATATTAGGACAGCACTGGAACAGGTAAATTTGTGGGAAGCAAGAAACAAACTTTTTTCGCAACTTTCCCTTGGTATGCGTCAACGGCTGGGCATTGCACGGGCTTTTTTGGGGAACGTAACGTATTTGTTGCTGGACGAACCAACAAATGGGCTTGACCCTATGGGAATAAAAGAAATCCGGCTTCTTTTGAAAGAACGGCTAAAATCGCCAAATCACTGTATTTTGGTATCAAGTCATAACCTCACAGAGATTGCGGCTATTACCGATTGTCTGATCTTCATTAAGAATGGGCGTATTGTAGAAATTTTAGAAAACAGCTATAACGAGCAGGAATTGGAAGCCCTCTATGAAAAAATAATGACTTCCAGTGAGGAGGGTGTCTGATGATTACATTGATAAAAAATGAATTTTACAAACAGAAGCGGGAATGGTCTTTCTTATTTCTCTTGATGCTATCTTTGCTTCCGGTATTAACAGGAGGGGCAGGAGCTATTTTTAATGACAGCACAAAAGCATTGACTGATCTATTCTTTTTTATGAATAATCAGTTTGCAATGTTTTTCCCAATGGTCTTGTTTATTCTTGTGGGCTTTTTGTTTTATCAAGAGTATAAAAACAAAACTTATATCAACTGGATAACTTACGGATACCCGAAATATAAATTGTTTTTAACCAAAGTTCTGGTTGCCCTTATAATCGGTACTTGTTTTGCATTGATGCTTCTGTTTCTGTTTTTTTGCTTGATTTTCGGTTTACAGATTACAGGAAAAACCACCGCAGACATTTCCGAACTTCTGACGATAACCACTGGTTTTCTGTTGGAAACTGCCATAATAATTCCTGTAACTGTTTGTGCGGGAGCAATCGTAATCAATTTAAGCAGAAACATTATTATAGCGAGTGTAACGGGTGTGATATATGGGTTTGTATCTTGCTTCTTCATTGGTTCAGAAATCGGATTTATTGTGCCGAATGGATTTGCATACCGGATCGCATTATACTTCTCTGACAAATCATCTTATTACGACAATCCTGTTAGAGCTACAATAGGTGGCAGCATTATTTCGTTACTTGCATTTATTATTCTTCTGTTGATTGGAGTAGGGCTTTTTGCTCATAAAAGAAAAATAGAAAGTTAATCTGCCGTACGACGGCAAAAGAAAAAAAGCCGTCGTCCAGCAGAGGTATTTTCACACGCTTATTCTTAAACGGCGGCTTTTGAGAAATCAAAGCCGCCGTTTTTTTACCCTCTAAAGAAATGACGCGGTTTCACTAATAAGAGCGGCGGCTAAAGGAGGTAGCCGCCATGAAGCACATAGCTTATCGACAAAATCCGACGGTCATTGACACATTAAAAAAAGCCCGTCCACCACCGGGGAAAATTACGCCCATAAGTATGAACTGTCTAATCATCTTAATAAGTTTTTTAGTACCTTTTTTCCTGTCCGCTTTTTTTGTGGGCAGGCTTTTTTTGCGCCTTTTGGTTTTCTTAAAAAGCTGCTTGGAAAGCGCAACAAAAGAGCCTTTTCCATACGGATAGGGTGTGAAAGGGGACGGAAGGACAAGCCTTTTGTCTTTTACACCACGAAGGAAGGAGGTGAACTCTATGGAGCTATCTTCTTCTGAAATGAAAACTATCCAACATCAGTATGACGCACTTGCGAAAAAAGTCCTCAAAGGCGAAGCAAGAAGTTATTACCGGGAGCTTTCCAAACGCGCCGCCCTTGAAGTGAATTTTTCGGAAATGAGCGAAGCGGAACTCTTACAGCTCTACACGCTGGACGAGTACGAGAGCGATTACTACCGCTTTGAAGTGTCCGGCTATGATGTGCTTGTGAAAAATGAGCTGCTTGGCGAAGCCTTACAAGCCCTGCCCGAAAAGAAGCGTGACATTATCCTTTTGTCATACTTTTTGGATATGAGCGACGAGGAAATAGGCGGTCTGCTGAATGTTGTGCGCAGTACGATTTTCCGGCACAGGAAAACCGCGCTTGAAAAAATCAAACTGTATATGGAGGGAAAAACAGATGAACAGAAATAAAAAATCCGTTGCCCTGTTGCCGTTCCCTGTTATTGCAGCAGCGGCGGGCGGCGACACGGAAGCCATGTGCGCAGTCTTGAAGCATTACGAGGGTTACATAGCGACACTTTGCACCCGGACGCTGAAAGACGACGCGGGCAATACTTATTCCTACGTTGACGAGGAAATGAAGAACAGGCTGCAAGTGCGGCTGATTACCCGCACCCTTGCCTTTAACGTAGGCTAAACACAGGCTGTCCCCAGCGGGGCGCGTCCCCCTTTCCGCGCTTCCGCTTATGGGCTGCTTGTCGTTTCACCGGGGCATACCGCCCAGCGCGGTATGCTTCCGTGAGCCGACAAGCTCTTAATTTTGAACCTTGACAAAGAAAGCGGCGCAAGATAACGGCGGCGCAGCATAGGGCAGATCGGATACGTCCCTTTTGCGCCGAGCCATACGGCGGGTGCGCCATGACGCTATTTCGGCGGGGTTTTCTATTCCCCGCTGGAATAGCCGAGCGACCAACACCGCGCCGGGGAGCAAGTTTAGCAGCTTGCGGGCGACGACAGCGCAGAATATATAATGATACTCCCTTACCGCCACAGTCCGAGCGTTCAAAGCGTCGCAGGCAATGGGTAGGGCTGCATGAGAACCATGCAGGGGTGAAACTCCCGTGAGGTTATGCTGCTAACCGTCCGATTTAAGCCTTTTTCACTATTAACCATTTACCCATTTTTTGAAAGGGGGATTTATAGAATGAACAATGCTGATGTGCCTATTTGGGAAAAATACACGCTTACCATTGAGGAAGCGTCAAAATATTTCCGCATTGGGGAAAACAAACTGCGGAAACTTGCAGAGGAAAACCCTACGGCGGGCTGGGTAATCTTGAACGGCAACCGTATTCAGATCAAGAGGAAACAGTTTGAAAAAGTCATTGACACGCTGGACGCAATTTAGCGAAAAAGATAGTGAAAAAGAGCCTTGAATGTGCTATAATAGATGTAGACATATCAAGGCTCTTTCCGACACGGAAAGGAGCAAAAACAATGTCGGAGAAAAGACGTGACAATAGAAACCGCATTTTGCGTTCGGGAGAGAGCCAGAGAAAAGACGGGAGATATGCTTACAAATATACCGATACTTTTGGTAAAGTGCAATTTGTCTATGCGTGGAAGTTAGTGCCTACGGACAAGACCCCAGCCGGGAAGCGTGACGACATATCCCTTAGAGAAAAGGAAAAAGAGATACAGAAAGACCTTGACGACGGGATAGACACAATCGGAAAGAAAATGACTGTCTGCGAGCTTTACGCAAAGCAGAACCGCCACCGGGGGAATGTAAGGCATAACACCACAAAGGGGCGCGAACGGCTGATGAAGCTGTTAGAAGCGGATAAACTTGGTTCCTGCCCCATTGACAGTGTGAAGCTGTCCGACGCGAAAGAATGGGCGTTGCGCATGAAAGAAAAGGGAATATCCTATAAGACCATAAGCAACGACAAGCGTTCTCTGAAAGCTGCTTTTTACACAGCGATACAGGACGACTGTATAAGGAAGAACCCCTTCGACTTCCAGCTCAACACCGTGATCGAGGACGACACAGAGCCAAAAGTACCCCTCACAGCGGAACAGGAAGAAAGCCTTTTATCCTTTATGCAAAGTGATAGCGTCTATCAGAAATACCGTGACGAGGTTATCATACTGCTGGGAACGGGGCTTAGGATTTCCGAACTCTGCGGGCTGACTGAAACCGACCTTGATTTTGAAAACCGGGTAATCAATGTAGACCACCAGCTTTTACGGAGCGCAGAAACAGGCTACTACATAGAGAAGCCCAAAACGCAAAGCGGTATCAGACAAATTCCAATGAGTGAAAAAGTGTATGAAGCGTTGGGGCGCGTGTTGGAGAACCGCAAAGGAACGAAGCAGATCACCATTGACGGTTACAGCAATTTTCTTTTCCTCAACCGGGACGGTTGCCCGAAAACGAATGTGAATTATGCTACCATGTTTCGGGGACTTGCAAAGAAGTACAACAAGTGCCATGAGGAAGCGTTACCCAAAGTAATGACACCCCACACCCTACGCCATACGTTCTGCACCAACTTAGCCAATGCGGGTATGAACCCGAAAGCGTTACAGTATATCATGGGACATTCCAATATCACCATGACACTGAACTATTACGCACACGCAATTTTCGCTTCCGCAAGGGCTGAAATGGAAAGGTTGATCGCATAGCCGCCAGCAGAATTTACTACTTTTTTTACTACCATTGAGAGGGAAAACCTAAAAGGTTTTGAGGATATATGAGAACTTCTCCCCATATCTAAAATGCCGGGAAAGCCCGAAAATACGGGCTATACCGACATATAAGAACTTCTAAAGAGATAATCTAAATTCACCCATAATTTTATAAAGAAAAATTAGAATATATACCTTTTCAACTTCCTAAAAGTATAGAAGGTGTAATAACTAAATTAATGTATGAACTTAATTTGAATTTTGGAGGAATTGATTTAGTATATTCAAATGGCAGATATTATTTTATTGAAGTAAATCCAACTGGAGAATGGGGTTGGTTAGAGGTGAAGACTGATATGAAAATCAGTTCCGCAATTAAAGCGGCGTTGTGTGGAGAGGATAGCTTATGATTGGAGAGATTATTCCGGTTGTAAAAGTAATAAAAGCAAATAAAATATTAAAAGAGAAGAATACGGCTCAAGATTTTGAAATTCCTGAAAATATTGAGGAAATTGATATTAAATATCTTGAAGAAGATTATAAAAGTGAGCTAGAAGCAAAGAACCGATTTGAGGATAAGGCAAAAACAATAATTGCAGCATTGACTATAGCTATTACTCTTATACTAAATCTTTCTAAAATTATAGAAGCCATAGCCAGTAAATATGATCTTTTGATTATAGAGTGGATGATTTTTATATTGGCAATATTGGCTATTGTGTATATGTTGGTTGCTGGAATAATGTCAATACAAGTACTGATTAAAGAGAACTTGTTATATTCGATTACATTGACAGAAAGGACAGAACAAAATAAGGAAAAAATTTATATTAAAACACGGCAAAATATCAATCAGAATTTAATACGTAATAATATTATTTATACGGCATATTGCTCGATTCGCAATTCTGTAATTTGCCTTATTGTAATATTTATTTTAACGATTCTGCCGTTTGAAACATCTAATAATGATAGTAATATAGATAGTCATGTGCAATATGAGAATATTTGTTTTGGAATTGATGCCACGAATTGGCTAATTGAAAACAAAAATAATAATATCTATTGGGATAAGATTTTTTTGGAATATTTTAAAATAGCTGAAGATGGAGTAACTAAAAATATTTATGATAAAGAAAATCAGATTGTCGTTGTAGTAAAAAGGGTTGATGATTTCTACATTATTGATGATATTATTAGCAATATAAATGAAATTGAATAAAAATTTGGATAAGAAAAGCTTCATTTTTTATGTCAATTAGCTTAAAAATATTGTTATAAAATAAGTGATAATTTTTAAAAAATATGAAATCGGGAGGTGTTTAAATGGTTAGTCCAGATTTGCCAATTACTAAATCTCAAGATGATAAATTAAATAGGCGTTCATTTGCTAATAGTCTTGCACAAACATTACTGAAATATTCTTTTACGTCTTCACTTACAATTGGATTGTATGGTGAATGGGGAAGTGGAAAAACCTCTCTTCTGAATATGATCCTAGAAACTGTAGAGAGTGCTGATGATACGATTGTAATTTTAAGGTTTAATCCGTGGCTTTGTTCTGATCCAAGGCAACTTATTACACAATTTTTTAAACAATTGTCAACAGCAATAAAGTTGAAAAAACCGACAGCAGAACAGGCATGGGATTTGATTGATCAATTTGGAGACGTTTTTGAGTTAGCAGGTCTTATTCCTGGTGCTGGTGTTTTGATTTCAACAGTGGGTAAAATACTGGACAAAAAGGCAAAGGAACATGTTGAGAAGCAAAGTGAAGATCTACAAGATTTAAAGAATCAAATTGTCAAAAGACTGAAAGAAGAAAGATTAAGAATTATTGTATCTATAGATGATATTGATCGCCTTTCTGAAGAAGAGATTATTGCAGTGTTTCAGCTAGTCAAAGCCTTAGCGGATTTTCCAAACACAATTTATCTGCTTGCGTTTGACTATAAGGTTGTAATACATGCGCTAAGCAAGGTACAGTATGGCGACGGAAAGGAGTATTTAGAGAAAGTAATTCAAGTGCCTTTTGAGATACCTGCACCAAGCATGACAAGTATTCACGAGTACCTTTTCTCAAAGCTTAATAAAATACTTGGAGATATTCCAGATGATAGATGGGATAAGGAAACATGGGTTGAATTATTTCAATATGGCTTGAAAGAATATATCCGGTCAATTCGAGATGTAATACGTTATACAAATGTTTTTTCTTTAAAATATGAACTTTTAAAACATGAAACAAATCCGGTTGATTTATTGGGACTTACATGCCTGCAAGTTTTTGAACCGGTTATTTATTCTAAACTGCCTAATTATAAA
Source organism: Clostridia bacterium (assembly GCA_910576325.1). Classification (GTDB taxonomy): domain Bacteria; phylum Bacillota; class Clostridia; order Lachnospirales; family Lachnospiraceae; genus Laedolimicola. Next base: position 2,012 of record CAJTIM010000013.1, on the reverse strand, counting down.
GATACATTGTGTGGTACATATGAAAGTTATTCATATGAAAGACAAAAAGAAGAGGAAGAAAACATTAAAAAAACTATAGCTGTTCTTATCCCTGATAGTGAAATGTCCCTAAATGCAGAAGCAGCGAAAAAAATACTTGGGATTTTATTTCCCAAAGTACGGCCTGCAATTCATAAATTCTATTATATGGGTAGAAGTTATATTTACAGATCGTTTTTAATAAACAATAATATTGCTGTTTCTTTATGCTTTGATAGATATTTTTCTCTGACATTGGAAGAAGATGCAATTTCAACATCTATAATAAAACACTTAGTTTATGAAGCGAATGAAACTGAATTTATAGAAGAACTTCAGAAGATATATCGAGAAGGGAAAATTACACGTATGCTTGAAGAACTTCAGGCATATGCAGATAAAAGGTATGCAGCCCATATTTCTGCAGAACGAGCCTCTCTTATTATAAAATGCCTTGTTCGACAATGGGATTCTTTTAAGGTTGATGATAATAGATTTTTATCCATTCCATTTGTTTGGAGGTTAATTTTTTGTGTTGAACCATTGCTGGAAGTTATGGAATTACCTGATCGCTTTGCATTTATCTGTGAGATATTTGAAGATCGCAATATACAAACTACAATATTAGCATTATTACTTGATGAATTTGAAACACAACAGGGGCGCTTTACTGAAGAAAATTCAAACAAAGAACAGGGTCGGCAATTGTTGTCAATTGAACAGGTTTTGTCATTGGAGCAAATTTTTAAAGTTCGTGCTGAAGAAGCACTAGATTCAAGAAAAGCTTTAGAACAATATAATGGATTAAGTTTTCTATGGATGTTAGAGAAAATAGATCCTGAGTTGGCCGCTAATAAAAAGAAATCAATTATTATAGATGATGTTTCTCTTATAAGAGTTATCACTTATTGCACATCGCATGGCTCAAGGTCAGGACGAATAACTTCCAAGACATGGGGGGTAAATCTTAAAGTAATTGAAGAATTTATTAATATAGATGATGCCTATCAACGTATTTGTATATTTGCAAAAAGTGCCCAGTTTTTAGAGCTTATGAAAGAGGAGCAGATGGATGCTGTTGCATTTTTGATTTCTATAGAAGATAATGGGAAGAAAAGTATAATGGGAAATCACATTGTTGAAGAAGTAATTCAGAAGAGATTAGATGATTTAATACATGAAGAAAATTAGTTAAGCAGTAGATACGTATTGCATATTTAGGAAATTTTATTTTAATCGATGATAAATATAATTATAAGGTAGAAGTAATATTTTAAATATGCTCAATACTTTAGCCGAGGAGCCAAAATCCCCGGCTTTTCTTTTGCCTAAAAAACATCAAACGGAGGACATCCTTATGAGAATTATCCAGCGTGGCATTCCACCATAGCAATAACAAAATGCCATGATACCAATATATGTTCCGATGATATAGTAAAGCAAAAAGATGGATACTGCACATAAAGCACAAAGAAAGCAATTTTTTCCAGCAGCCACGTATAAACAGGGGACTAATCCTTTCAGAAATGTTGTTTGATTGTAAAAGAAATGATAGATAGGCTTTGACTTGGCATGGCGGAGAAAAAGTGATCACCCATTTGGTGCCCCTACAGAATCTTAAAGCTAAAAAAGCAGGAGAATCCTTTTGATAACTTGTTCAATTTACAGGGCGATGTGTTTGTAGTATTTGAAAATCTATAAAACAGAATATGAAACAAAGATTAAGCCAAGGCACAGTCCCTGGCTTTTTTGTTGCCATGCATCCTACGAAAGCTGCCAATGGCAGGTTCTGTAGGTGGGAAAAAGGAGGAAAAAACTTATATGATGAATTATTGAATATTCTTGTGCGGTGAAACCGCATATCCGGGCTGGCGGAAACCGCCAGTCCGGCATATGGGAAACCGCTATTGCGAGTTTACTCGCGTAATGCTTTATCTAAGCCATATACCTCACGCATTGATTTGTCATTTTGGGGATCAATGCTGGTGATGTTG
>CAJTIM010000012.1 GCA_910576325.1 Clostridia bacterium | reverse complement strand
CAACATCACCAGCATTGATCCCCAAAATGACAAATCAATGCGTGAGGTATATGGCTTAGATAAAGCATTACGCGAGTAAACTCGCAATAGCGGTTTCCCATATGCCGGACTGGCGGTTTCCGCCAGCCCGGATATGCGGTTTCACCGCACAAGAATATTCACTCAGGGGAAGCTGCTTTAGCAGGAGGTATGGGTTCCTTCTCATCACTGGCTGCGTCCTGTTCAATAGTGGGAATCATGCCAGAATCCGGATGATGTTCGTCTGCAGCGCCTGCTTCCGAGGACTCTGTGGCAGCAATGCCGTCCGATTTTCCGGCATCTTCCAGCTTATCAGGGCTCTCTTCAGTCTCCGGGGATGTTTCTTTCGATGCAGCTTCCATGGGTTCCGGTGCTTCCGGTGTCTGGATCTGTTCTTCCTTCAGTTCCACGTTTTCAGTTACAGTTGTTTCAGTTTTTGTTTTTCTGGGCATAGTTGATCTCCTTTTCTTTTTGTGTTCATGCTTTCATGACATGATGGATTTTTTATCTGTCAGAATGATCCTGCAGTCCTCCTCATATGGAGCCGGCGCTGCCTCCGGAATGGTTTCTGCAGGTGCCGGAACAGACGGTTTTAAAGGTGCGGCTGCAGAGGATGCTTTCCTGCCAGCTTTTGGTTTCCTGGGAGCGGCTTCCGGTCTGGTGAGTTTGGAAAACTCCGGTTCCTCCTCCTGCGGTCTCTGCCGCCATGCCGGAGTATGCTCACTGGCCCTGCAGGGCTTCAGTCTGCTGCTTTCCGGATGAAGGGTATAATCGTATTTTTCTACCTTCAGCACCTTCTGGCCACGCAGGATGATAAGCGCCTGGTCCAGGGGGAGGCGCAGCACCTCATCCGGAGTCAGGAGCTTCCGTTTCCCGATAGAGTGGGTTTCCCGGTATTCCGGCGTATAGTCGGAAATCCGCCAGGTATTTAACTGCTTCGCCCGGCTGGAGACTGCCACACTCACTTCTCCGGTACGGTTGCTGATAAATTCGGCAGTCATCTCATCCGTGCACCCCAGGAAAAGCTGGGTGTCACAGTTGCCGATGATCTCCTGCCACTGGTTTAAGGGGTAGCGGTTCTGCATCTGGGGCAGGTTCTGGAAGATGCAGCTGATGGACAGCTTCCGGGAGCGTATGGTGCTGATCTTTTTTGTCAGGTCTGCAATGGTACAGCCGCCGTTGGCCAGTTCGTCTGCCAGGATATGTACCGGGACCGGCAACATCCCATCCTCCCCATATTTGTCTGCATAGCGTACCAGCTTGATAAAGACGAAGGACATGAACAGGGAGGAGAGAAAGTCGAAAGCGGAGTCCTGGTCTGAAGTAATACAGAAGTAAGCACATTTCTCACGTCCCGGCAGGGTAAGGTTGATTTCATTGTAGCTGGTGATCTGCCGGATCATCCGGTTCTGGAACACCTGCAGCTTGGTGCCCAGTCCGATAATGACACCGCTGCGCACCGTGTCAGAGGCCTGCTTGAAAATATTGTAGGGTGCCTTTGCCGGATGGGTGACGGGGAGCAGATCAAACAGGCCGTTCAGTTCCTTTTCCGAACTCATGGTCAGGAGTTTATAGACCTGCCCGATATTGCGGCCCTCCGGTGGGAATCCCTGGTCTACATACAGCACCAGCGCCTTTAACAGGTTCATCTCCGAATTATCCCAGAAATGGTCCGCTTTTACGGAGCCGGTATTCTTGATGATAACGTCGCAGAAAAGCTGGGCCATCAGTTCCTGTCCTTCGATCTCAGCCAGGCAGTTCCAGCTGTCGGAATTTTCCGGATTGATCAGGTTGAATACCTTCACGGTGTACCCATTGTCCTGCAGATACAGGCACAGGTCTGCGTAAAGTTCGGATTTGGGATCTGTGATGATCAGGCTTTCCCCACGTTTCACACACTGGAATACCACATTTCGTGCATAAGCGCGGCTCTTCATGCTTCCGCTGGCGCCGAAGACTGCCACGTTTCGGTTCATCCGTGTCTTTTCCGGAAGGCAGACTGCTTTTCCTTGCAGCTTTCCTAAAATAACGCCCCGGTTTTTTGAAATATCTGGAACAACCTCCAGTACCTGGCGCATTTCGGCGTCCGTCATAAATCCGGAAGTCCCATAAGTTCCCTTGTCCGAGTAAATCAGGTTCCGGTCACGGTCATAGGTGCCCCGGTTCCCATATCCCATGCGCATCACAAGGAAGATTAACAGGGCGAAGATGCCCACACACAGTAAGAATCCGTACAGGCTGTAAGGGAATACGGTCAGTGCCCGGAAGCATGCGGCAGGGGAACCGGAAGGAAATTCCGGGGCAGTACCGTTCCCCGGAGTCCCGCCTGCAGCAGTCCATACTTTGTAATTGATGATGAACTGGGAAAGATAGCCGCCTGCATAGGCAAGGGTGATGAGCAGGACAGGCAGGATCAGGAAGATCCCAATTCGTTTTCTGGCATTGTCAGACAGTTTCACTGTAAAAACCTCCCTTCAAATTTTTTCAGGCCAATGGTCTCGATGGATACGGTTTCCCGGAAATACTGCTTCAGCACAGCCTTCTGGAAATCGAAGCAGATCAGGTGCCCCGTGATGTCGTGGAGAGAAAGGGCGGTGCGGAACCGGGAAATCCGCAGCATGTCAAAATCGTAGGCCAGCAGGACAGGACAGCCGTCCCACAGAGCATCGTGTTCCAGACCGTAATCGCTGCAGGGCGGCTGCAGGTCAGACAGGAGCAGGTTTTTCAGTCCCTTCAGCAGGGCAGGGGAGCAGAGCAGCCGGATCATGGTGATCCCTGCAGCGTCATCCGGTATGTAATGGAAAAAGTCGAAGCTGGAGTCCAGATAGAAGTAGCTCTTCTGGAAGCCGCCAGTGCTCTCCATCAGCTTCAGTGCCGTATCCATGCCCTCCCCGATGATGAGGGCCTTGATGGGGGTATCCGGGTGGTAGCGGGATCCGCCACCCATGCCGGAGAGGATTCCCCGGCTGGCATGGTAGGAGAGCAGCGCCTTTACCTTCAGCTCCGTCCGGTATTCCCATTTCATCAGTGCGCCGCCTGTGCAGAATACGGCATAAATGCATTCCGGGGCAAGCAGGATGCCGGTGGTCCTGGAATTGTTGATCTTTACGGCTTCCGCGCCAAGCTCCTTGACTTCGCGGGAGTGGTAAAAGGCCGGCAGCGTCATATTACAGGGTGATGCCTCAGTTCTGGTTCCCGGCTGGAATAATGGGGCCTTCCTGTCGCGGAATATTTCCACACCGGCACCCTGCAGCATAGCATAGGCAATGGATGCCTGCTGGAGCCTGAGCCTCCTGGGGATGTCGCTGCGGGGGCGGTTGGTGTCGGAGCTGCCGGAGAGGTAAAAAGAGAAGCGGGCAGCGTTTTCGGACAGAAGGAGCTTTTTCCCCCTGCTTGTCAGCCTGTATCCCCGCAGACCGTCCTTATAGTGGGTTCTGATATAGCCTTCCTTTTTCAGCCGGGTGGTGAGTTTTTCCCCATAACTGGTGCTCAGATGTAAATGTGTCAGTGCATGGGGGCTGCACTCCCCGGAAATGGCAATAAGCTCCATCAGCCGGTATGCGCTGGTCGAAGTATCCATCAGTGAGCCTCCTTTCCGGATTTTTTTACCATACCCGCCTGCATCTCCGGTAAAAACAGGCAGGCAGCCAGACCGAATTTTGTCTGTCTGCAGGCGGTCTGGCAGGATTTTTTACCATAGTCGGATTTTGTTCTGAAAAACTGTCTAAAAATCCGATATGCTCTTTTCCCTGTCTTCCCGTTCTTTCAGCCATCCGGGGAAGCGATTCTTTTCCATGACGGCGAGGATGGTGCAGTCCCGCTCCCCGAATTCCGTGGTGTGGTAGGCGTCGCAAAACAGCCCGCTGTCATCGGTCATCAGGAAGCCTGCCACGGTATCTAAAAGCTGTTTGCACTCCAGGTTGTCGTAGTCCCTCACCCGCCTGTCGGAGAGGTTCCTGTCGAACACATGGGAAAAGCAGACCACACATTGCGTAAAATGGGGCAGATGGTGTTCCCGCGTATATGATTCAAGGCTTGCATACAGCGGATCAGTCAGGAAAGTAGTGTTGATCCGTTTGTTCCGTTTGGGCATCAGGCCCGGCAGGATAATCTCCACGCAGTCCTGCGTATGCTCTATGGAGATGCCGTGTATCTGGGCCGCCGCTTCCATGAGGACAGGTTTCGGCACAAGGTCTGTCGCATAGATGAGGTTGCGCAGGGAGCAGGCGATCCGCTCCGCGCGTCTGGCGGCGTCCAGACTCAGCTCTTCATAGTTTTTCCCATAGGTTCCGGTGTTGGCTGCCATGGCGTTTATGGTATTTGACAGCCGGGGAAGTTCATCCCCTATCCGCGCAAGGCGGGATGATAAAGTGTGTCGGTCCATTAAGTATCTGTCACTCCTTGTTTTCTGTAATACTGCACTTTTCCATCAGGCGTGACCGTACAGAAAGCGGTAATGCCGGGAAAGTGAAGGAGCGGTATCTGCCCTGCGTCATCCACAACGGCTATGCGGCGGGGCGAATCCTTTTTATAGACGGAAAGTGCATGATTCATAAGTATCTCTTTATCTTCCGGTATGTGGATGACATCATAAGCATCCGACTGGGTGCAGAAGGTCAGTGCTACCGGAAACTCACTGGCCGTATGATAGATAATGTCCTCCCGGAAATCCAAAAGTATCCAGAAGGCGGAAAGGATGGACGGGTTCGGAACACAGCCCCCTGTATACAAGACAAGATCCCTTTCCGGCATCAGGGTAAGGCGTCCGCTCCTTTCCAGCTTTTTTAAGAGAAGGAGCAGTTTTTGCCGCGTGAGTTCCGGGTAAAGCGCCTCAACCTGCAGTAGGGTGAGGGCGTGGTATGTGGAAAGCAGCCGGGTAATTTCCGACAGATGGCTTTTCTGTTGATTTCTGTGCTGCATGGGACAGCCTCCTTTGTTCCTGTGGCAGCCAGATTCCGGCCGCAGGTGATTGTTGTATTATAATTTAGGAAGAAACTCTACGCAGGGATTGCATAAACCATACTTACAGAATGGGAGACAGGTATGGAAACAGGAATATTTTGCGTAAACCATACTTAAAGTGTACGGATACCTGTCTGCTGTCGGCAGTTATATTCCTCCTGTACTTAAACTGTATGCAAAGTTTCCGTATTATCCCGCCTGTGCCATCTGCTGGCGCTGTTTCTCCTTCTCCAGAATCTTTTTGAGTTCCTGCCGGTCCGTGGTGATCAGCTCCTTTTCCAGCTCGGAAGCCTTGAACTCTACGGTGACATTGTTGTTATTGGTGGAGATTAAGCCGTTGCCCCGTTCAAAATGGGTGATGGCCATGGTCTCTGCTTCAGAAAGATGCAGGATGGACTGCACGCGCATGGCCTCCTCATCCTCCAGGTTTAAGACGATTTTGGTCTTGGAGTTATTGATGATGCCTTTCCCGTATTTCCCGTCCTCCAGCGCAAAGAAGTCATTCAGGTCCTGGGTGGCACAGATGGCGGAACCGCCGTATCCACGGATGATCTTAAAAATCTCCAGGACGAACTCTGCAGCGAGGCGGTTGGAGGCAGCGCCGATGAGCTGCCAGGTCTCATCAATAAAGATGGCTTTTTCCACGGTACGGTCTTCCTTTGCCTTATCCCATACATAGTCCAGTGCCACAAACATGCCAACGGTCAGCAGGTCTCCGGTCAGCTCCGAAATATCCAGCACCGTATATTTGTTATCCAGGTTCACATTGGTCTGCTGGTTGAAGGTGGAGGCGGAGCCGTGTACCAGACGGTTCATGATATTGGCCAGTCTTTTGGTATCCTGATTCTTTTTCAGGATATTGAAAACATCCTCCAGAACCGGCATTTCCCGGTAGCACTGTGGGTTCTCCGGATCCGTCAGGCTTTCATTGTTATGGGTGATACCCTTCTGCTTATAGGTCTGTATCAGCGCCTCATCCAGAAGCTGGCGTTCCTCATGGTTCATGTCCGGCACCAGAAGGGAGAAAAAGATGTGGAGCCGCTGTATCTTTGCCGCCAGCTCCGATTTTTCCGTCTGCGGGCCGTCTAACAGGTCATTGGCGGAGGAATCCACCTTGCGGATGTCCATGATGTTGATGCAGTTTCTGGAGGCAGGGGATATCTGGATAAATTCCCCGCCGATGTTGCTGCAGGCCCGGTGGAATTCATGCCCTTTCAAGGGGGCGATGATGAATACCTGTACATTCCTGCGCCGCATCCGCAGCGCCATGAGCTGCATCGTGAAGGTCTTGCCCGCGCCAGAGGTTCCGAGGATTGCCATGTTTGCATTCTTGTAGACATGGGAGTTAAAGATATCCACAATGATCAGCGAGTTATTGTGTTTGTTCACGCCTAAGAGGATGCCGTTGTCATCGCACATCTCAAAGGACGTGAAGGGGTAGCAGCTGGCCACGCTGGTCGTCAGGATATTCCGCCTGGAACGCTCAAAAAGCTTCTTTTCCAGGGACACCAGGGGCAGGGCGGAGAGTAACGCCTGCTCTTCCCGGAAGTGGCAGGAGACTGCCTCCATATCCTGGGAAAGCAGGAGCTTTTTCATCTCACCCACGCGCCACTCCAGCTCCTCCAGACTGTCCGCCGTGATGGTGATCAGGATGTTCATGTAATAGAAGTCCTCATTGGCGGCAAGCCCCTCTTTCAGGAAATAGCCGGAGCGGATGGCGCTGTCCAGGTCGTCAAAGTCCGAATTGGTGTCGGAGGTATCTTTGATCTTGGAGCGGTTGATCCGAAGCTGCTGGCCCAGTTTCTGCTGGATGCGGTCCTTTGGCTGGCGGTCAAAAAAGATATCCACATCAATCCCTTCCCCCGCATTGACAAGAAGCGAGATCCATCCGGCGCATATCTGGGAGCGGTAGCCCTTGGAGGGGATCAGCAGGTAGGTATGGTAGATGCCGTCCATGATCACATAATTGCTGTGGGTATAGTCGATGGACTCCGGTGCCAGGAATTCCATGGCCGGGATATGCCCGATGTCATCCCGCCTGCCGGCATTGATGTACTGTCCGATCACTTCATTGACACGGACACTTAATGGTTTTGCCACACTGGACTTCCGGTTCAGGAGATTATAGAGGACTTCCGTTGCCATCTCATCCTCATTATCCGGAATCATCAGTTCGTTCCCGCACTGCTGGAGATAGGTTTTTGCCGTGCGCACGGCAGTGGCAAGGGCAGAAATGGCATCACTTTCCTCATTGCCGCCGCGGTTTGTGCTGAAAGGTTCATATTCAAAGACAATAAAAAAGCGTCTGGTGATAGCTTCCCTGGAGCCAATCCTGCGGATCAGCATCTCATAATCTTTCTGGAGCGCCAGGCACCGCTCATCGGTTTCCGTTTTCATCTCTTCCCGTATGGTCTCCAGGTGCCGGTTGATGTCCGCTCGCCTGGTCAGAACCTTGAACTGCAGTTTTACCGGACTGATCTTAAGATAGCTGACAAAGGAGTAGATGATGCCCCGCTGCTCCCTTGCACTGCGGAGCAGGAAGTTGATGGGGACGACTTCAATGACCTTTACATAGCGGTGGTCTTTTGTGTAGATGATGCCGTTTTCAATCTTCCGGATAGGGAGGTAGGAGGCGGCAGGGTTCAGAAGGGATGGCTCCTGTTCTTCCGAAGCAAGGCTCCGTCCTTTTGCAGCACGCCTGTCCTTATGTGGGGAGGCTCCTCTGGTCTGTTTTGACTGTCTGCGCTCTTTCCGTTGCCCAAATTCCTCTGAGAAGTCCTCTTTCCGGGGCTTTACCTTTTTCTCAGATGTATTCTTTTTCTTTTGCTTATTGGGCGCCGTTTTGGTATCCGTCTCTTCCGCATCCGCCTGCATTCCCACAACACGGCGGTTCCTCCGGTAGATGAAAAAGTTGACGGCAAAAGAGGACAGGCTTTCCCCGTCGATGCCGATGATAGCGAACAGGGCTGACGGCAGAACGGTCAGACAGCAGATGATAATCTTTGTGGTCAGGGTGGCCGGAAGATGGAACACCGGAAACCCGATCAGCAGGGAAAGGAGCAGTGCCTCAGCCGCATTCCGCAGTTTTATGGTTCCGCCGAAAATGGTCCCTGTTTCAATGAAGTTCGGCGGGATGATATAGATATCGTTTTCTTCTTGTCTTGTGGACATTTCTGGTATACCTCCTAAAATTCATGTATGGATTATCAATCTTTTACCGGCCTCAGCCGCTGCAGGGCCTTCCGCAGAGGACGATATTGCCGGTGCTGTAGATCGGACGGTAAACGACTTTCTTTTTACTGGAGGAAGCATCCACCACATAGCCGTTCCCGGCGTAGATCGCCACATGCCCGATGTTCAGGTAACGCTTGTTTACCCCGAAGGAGTAGAAAATGAGGTCTCCGGGGGCAAGGGATTCATAGGCGACGGCCAGATTGTTTTCTGCAATGTACCTGCCCTGGGCGGCTGCCGTATTGGAACCGTCAAAAGCAAGGGTTACTCCCAGCTGCCGGTAAACCCAGTAGGTGAAGGAGCTGCAGTCAAAGTAGCCTTCCTTGTCCCGGTTGGCCTGGCTGTAGGGGGTGCCCAGTTTTGTGAGGGCAAGGTCCACGGCTGCGTTGCCGGTTTCGCTGGGAACCAGGTCCGGATTGACTTCCACGCTGTAAACTGTGTCAAAGAGGAACAGGTGGAGGTTGGATGCATACTGTGCGGCGGTCTCTGCCTGTTCTTCAGACAGAAAGAACACGTTCCCGGCAAAATAGGCATCCCCGGCGTAGGAAACGATATATTCATAGTGGTAAATGGTATGGGTTTCCCCGGTCTCCTCATCCTCCTCTTCCCGGCTGGTAATTTCTGTTGTATAGGAAAAGATGCCGCCCGCATTCCGCCGCAGTATCCCTTCCAGGGTAGCAAGCTTCACTTCCCGGAAATCATCCTGGGATGCACAGAACTGGGAAATGATCAGGGCGCTTTCGTAGATGATCTGGTCTGCAAATTCATCCGTGATGCTGTATTCGCAGTCAGAGCCAAGGGCATCCGCTTCCGCCTGTATCTGATCCAGTACGGCATCATGCTTTTCCCGCAGGATGGCTTCTATGCTGCTTTCCGTTTCCGCGATGTTTTCCATGATGACCTCATTGTCGTTCAGGACATTTTCCGGGACATCATCGAGGCCGCCGTTCCCAAATATCAGGGAGGGCAGCATCAGGATGAACAGGACAGGGAGCATCAGAAGGAACAGCAGGGCGCACAGCAGGGCAAAAATGCTCCTGCGGTTTTCCCATGCGCCGACAGCCAGTGTGCCGTAAGGCCCGGCAGCCTTGTCAAGAAGTGCCTTTCCGGTTTTTGACACACCGGCGCCTTTTACCACAGCAGAGATGCTGTCGGCAGCGGAATTGTTATTGTTTCCGGTATTTTCTGCCATTTATACACGGTCCTTTCTTTTGGGCATGCCGGGGAGCTTCTGTACAATATTTTCATGGTAGGCGATCTTCCCTTCCCCGGTCATGTAGGGTGTGCGCTCCACCGTGTCCGTGGCATACTGTCTGTACCAGGTGGAGTTATCCGCCATGGTGACGGTCTCATAGCTGCCTTCCGGAGCCATGTACTGGTCAGCATGATACATGCCGAAGGCAGTCCCGTTGGGATGTTCCACGGACGTTTCCGTTCCCATGATGCGTCCGCCACCAATCTCTACTCCGGAATAGCTGGGGGCATCCGGGATCCCGGTCTGGCCCATATAGGAGGTCAGTGCCTGGGCTGCCTGCAGTCCGGTCATGGAGCCAGTATAGTTGATATTCCCCTGGGCAACCGCCCCGGTCACGCTGTTGGCAAAATCGCCACCCTTTTTGACAGAGGATTCAAATGCCCGCCTGCTGATGGGATTGCTGGACTGTCCGGTCATGGTCTGCATGGCGCTCTGGGCAAACTGGCGTCCCACAGCACCTGCCAGGCCTCCGGATAAAAAGGAAGCATTGCTTATGCTGCTGGTATTTCCGCCTCCGTGGAAGGAACCGCCATGGAAACTTCCACCCCCGGAAATGTTTTTAACAGTGGTAATACCTCTGGCTGCAATCAGCATTTCTGCAATCATGGAACCGCCCGTATGCCCCACATTGACACCGAGGCTCCCCATGAAACTGTCGATCTTCTGGCTCACCTTCAGAAAGGCGATGGCGCACAGGAACCAGATCAGCAGGTTGCCGGAAGCGGCCTCCTTCCCTACAGCCTCCACGTCTGCTTCGGAAACGGCGAGGACGGTCATGGACCGGGAAAGGAGCAGCATGGCTGGTGCAGTACAGACTAAAAATTTATTTTTCCAGTTTTTCATAGATACCTCCTAAAGTGACAGCGGGTTGGAAAGGAAGGTGCCCACCATGGATGTGAAAAGCCGCAGGCACCATGCATTCATGACCAGCAGGAAGAGCTGGCCTCCGAACATCCGGCACCAGGATTTAAAGATGTTGGATGTGGACTGGGAGGAACCGGTGGCAAATGCCATGGGTGCCGTATAGATGATTACGCCCAGCAGAATGTACCTTTCCGCCGCTTCAAACAGCAGCTTGATATAATTCCAGGCAAGGATCAGTATCAGGATGAGTGCGATCAGTGCCACGGAGCCGTTGGCGCAGACGCCCAGGATGGTCAGCAGGACAGAGTTGAAGTCCGCAAAGTTTAAGGGCGGCAGGTCCGAGGACAAAATCCAGGAATAGGGCGTGCCGCCAATGGCAAGTATCATATCCGTGATCTGGTCACAGTAATAGATCAGGCCGATAAAAAGAACGGAACGGATGCTCAGCTTGACGGGATCCTCCGCTTCCACGCCGGCAATCACGCCAAAATTCTTAAAGAGCTGCCATACCCAGTTTAATAGCACAAGTCCTATGCCAGTGGCTACGAAAATATGGTACATGGTCTCCGCCGCAGGAAAATACCGCAGGAACGTGCCCATGTCACATCCCAGGGCGCCCAGTACAGAAACAGAGATCAGGTCAAGCCCGTTCATTACCTGTTCGGCAATCCATTCCACGATGCCGTCAAGAATTCCCATGGTTCATCCCTCCTTCCGGTCATCCATTCCACTTGCCGTCTGCGAAGAACGGGCTGACATAGGCGAGGATGAAGCCAAGCCCGTTTAAGATGACCCAGGAAATGGCAATACGCTTGAGCCATGCGCGGGATTCATCCACGGTTTTCCCGGATTTGGAAAAATTCATAAGGAGCAGGGCGACAGATGCGGTTACAATGGCGGCAATGGTGGAGATCCCTACAATCTTTCCATAGACGTCCTTCATGATCGTATCCGCTTTGGTCCACATGTCCGTGGCATAGGCCTGGTTGGTACACAGGGCGAAGAAGTAGGTGAAGGCTGCGGCTCCTGTCAAGAGTTTCTGGCGGGGAATGCGGAATTTCTTCCTGCCAGGTCCCAGTTTTTTGGTGGGCTGACGATTTTCTTTGTTTTTCAATGATCTACCTCCTGTAAGTTGGATTGAAAAAGCCGGAAGCTCCTATGAAAGGCTCCCGGCTCCTGCCATGCAGATGCTGCATGGGTGATATGGTTTTGGGCAAAAAAAGAACACCTGCAGTTGACAGATGTTTCCTTGGATGAAAGGAATACCCGCTTTTGGGTACAGCTTTAAGCATGACCATTATAGCATGGGGAAATTTCCCTGTAAATCGCATTGCTGTGCCAGTTTTTACGGAAATAACGCCTTTTTTGTGCCAATTTGGTAAATGTTGGTTGAAATGAGGGGAGGGGGAGGATATAATATAGCTATATAAAGGATAATTCAGAGTTATCTGTTGGATTTGATGATAAATAGAAACAAAAGATAATTATTTATTATCGGTCAATTAGGATAAAAAAGATAATTCCAAATTATCAGTCCAAAATATGTTATCTTTATATAGGAGAAAATATTATGAATATCAGCTTTTCAATAATTGTATTAAGCCATAATAATGAATATATTTGTTTAGTTTTAAATGGCATTTTAGAGCAGATAGAAGATTGTGATGAAATTATTATTATTGATGACCATTCAGAAACACCATATTTCAAGAATTTAGAAGTATTTAGTGCCAGTAATAATATTAAACTGATTAAAGCAAATAAGATTGGCAATCGGTCTCATAATAGGAACATCGGTGCAAAATATGCCAAAGGAGATGTTTTATTGTTTGTCGATGGGGATATGGTGTTGATCGATAATGCGCTTTTAGCGCTTCGTAATGCACATGCGTATAGAACCGAGGAAGCATTTATTGGCCCCAAGCATAATATACATTACGATAAAATACATTTTGAACTTTTTACGGGTATTAAAAATTATATAGACTTGTTAAATACACCGGAAGGTCGTAAACAAATATCTGAAGATTTCTTTTCAAAGGATGAACGAGAGGATTTTTTTGCAGATGCATCAAATAAAAAATTTTTTTGGATGCATTACTATACAGGTGCCAGCTCTGTGAACAGAAGAATTTTCGAAAAGTGCGGTGGATTTGATGAAGAATTCACATTATGGGGAAGCGAGGATGTAGATTTAGGATATAGAATCGATAAATATTGCGATATCGGTTTTTTAAAAGATTTTCACAGCTTTCATATACCTCATGACCGTGACGCATTTGCTATTGAAACAAGTAATATGCAAAATACTCTTCATATGTTAGAAAAATACAAGACATGGGAATTTGAAGCCCTATATGCCTTCAATGGAAATCCCAGTATACATAAAAGTATTTATAATATAATACAACAGATGCGCACATTATCGCTTACATTTATCAATAGCATCAAGTGTGAGAATTATATGATTATAAACTCAATATCTAAAGAATATCCGCAGGGCAACCTGATAACCAATATAGATAATGAGCGAAAAGAATACAATCTATTGGGATTAGCTATGCCATTTAAGAGCAAATCCTTTAATATGGCCTGCATTTCAGAAAATATTTTCATTTATCCGCCAATATTGGTCAGTAGAATTTTGCAGGAAGCTTTGCGCGTCAGCCAAAATGTTTATATTCAAAAAACAACTGATAACATCCGAATAGATTGGAATGGCAAAACATTCTTTCCATTCCAATCTACAAATCATAAAATTGCATATCGATCCGAAGACACTATGGATTATTCATTTAAGGAAGAAGGCAATAAAATAAATGTTTTGCCCAATCTTCCCGAAAGCATAATGCGTAGCCCTAAATTTTGGGAAAATTGATATATTGTTCACTATAGTAAAGCGGACCAGTATATTGTAAATCCTCCAAATAATCCGTAAGCTCTTTTTGGCTGATACCATGTATTTTTTTGATAATCTCTCTTATATCAGGGCAGGAGTCAAAGACTCTCCAAATATGTGGCGGAATTTGATCCTTACATTTCATTAGCCGCATAGCGATCACCAAATCCAATACAAAATGTGCCCAATGGATAGCATTACCCTGCTTTTTCAGCAATAATTGGAAAATCGAATAGCTTTTCTGATAATTATCAACTGCATATTCACTTTTCGCATAAAGGCGTTGCAGGATTGCCAATATATGAAAACAGTCAAGATATAGAGTCTGGCTTCCGTATACCGCACATATGTCTATGCTTTCCCTTATGTATGAATCCAATTCATCATATTCAGAGTATAATTTTAAATGGCCATTTTGTGCAAAAATCTCAAAGCAGACATAAAGATGTCGTAACTTTATTTCAAAAAATACCATTTTTGTCTTTCCAATATATTTTTTTAGGGATAACATACATTCCGCTGCTTCGCTATAATTTCTCTGCATTATATTTAACAAAGTTTCACGCATAAGAACATTCAAATATAGAGCAGTCGAAGAGTATTCGTTTTCATCATAGATATCATTATACTCATATATTCTGTAAGCTTTATCCCAACATGTACAAATCTCTTCAATATATCTACATGAATAAATATTAGAGTAATATATATCCCCTCGGATATACCAGGCGCTTACCTGCTTCGATATATCCGTTGACTGTTCTGCCATGTCTATCGCAATATTACTAATGGCTAAAGCCATGTCCAGATCTTGGAGCTCATTGTAAATAAAAATCTGTGACTCATAAAGGTTTAAAAGCAGCATGCTTATCATTTCGCAAGCACTGAAATATTCTTGTAATAGCGATATGATTTTTTTGCATATTGCCAGACTATCTTGCGATTGATTTAAATGTAATCCATTAATTATATAACTTTTCATCATGTCAACCAAATCAACTAAATGAAACGAAAACGATGATGGCATAAGGCAAAATCTGTCATAGACTGATTTATATAATTCTTGGGCATGAAAAATCCCGGCACGATCAGTCATTAGATTCGTCATACGTGTATAAAGCTCGATATATTTTTCAGGTAATCTGACCAAGGAAGAGTTATCTAAAAAATTGCTTGCGGCTATACAGACATTATATGTTTTTTGATAATCTATATTATCTGTACAAATCTTTAAAACAATCTCGTTCCATATTTCATCATCTATCTCGTTTAATATATATTGTGCAAGAAATATGCATTCCATATATGCCTTTTTGTTAATTTGCTTTTGGGCAACAGTACAGAATTTTTTTAAAGCATCATTTGACATTTTACTATATGGATATTTTCTTTTAAAATATTCTTCTATCTGTTGATGATAAAATCCATATTCATCCTTATCATTTTTCTTAATTAAGCCGACCTTTTCCATTGAATTTATTATACTAACAGGCATATCAATCAATAGTGCTATCATTCTGTATGACATCCATTTGGCAAAAGCCAGATAACTCACAAATAAAATGTATTTTTCAAGTAGTTCTTCATTCACTATATCCTTAATAAACCGTTCTTCACGCAGTGCCAGCAAGTTTTGTATTTTGGGCGGTATTTTTACAAAACTTTCCTGCAACTTATCAATATCCTCAATATAATACGAAGAATGATCCGTTTGTTTAATGACTGCCTCTTGATAAAGATAGATTATATAGTTCTGTAAAAAAAGTGGATTTGTGCCATATACTTCAATTATTTTATTTAAGGCCAGCTTATATTCAAAAATTTCTTTACCGGAATCAGTTACATTATTTAAACATTTTTGTAGATAATCAAATGCTTCGGACGCACTGAAGCTTTCTGTCCTTTTAAATATGAACTGATGATGAAACTTGCTTTCCATTAGTTCCATCTGATTAGTTATTTTGTCGCATAATGTGTCCTCATATATATAGTCTGTATTAGCTGAAAAGAGTATAAAAGAAGACATTAGCTTATCGTGTCGTTCTATCAGAATTTGAAAAACTGACAGAATATTTTCATCATAAAATTGTATATTGTCTAACACAATATAATATTTTTTTCTGGATAAAGAGTATAAAAGATAATCTGCCAGTTCGTCTTTTAAATCACTAAATTGCAGCCCAGTATCGAATAACAGCTTCAAAGCAAAGTTAGTATAATCACTATTTCCATTTTCGGTTATATATCTTTTTTTTACCTCTTCGGTGGTTATATGTGACAACTCAGGAATATTTTCTATTTCTGCTATAAGTTCTTTGAAAAAGCTTTCGGCAGACAAATACGACAAGACATCTGCATCAAATAATATTTTTTTATAGTTCAGTCTGGTGGCTATCGCTGTAATTTCATTAATAATCCTGCTTTTTCCGGTTCCGCTTCCTCCAATCAGCATTCCAAAAGATCCATATTCCGTATTCAGAAAAGATGGGATTTGTTCTACAAATAGTTTGTTTTTCTCACCTAATAAAGGAGTCTCTGCAAGCCATAGACATTCAACTTTATTTTGTATCTGGAGTTTGTTTTCAGAGTTTTCATCTTTAGCACAAATAAAAGGGTACCTTAAACTATCACTAAACTCGGATAATTTTAAATCAATAGAAATTCCCGCTATCCCGTTGGGTGGAATGCTTAATTCTTCATATTGATCGCTTATATTGATTGTCGAATTGATTATCTGAAAACTTTTGGATCTTTTGCTGTGGCATATTTTTATTTGAATTTTTTTCTCCTTAGAAGAATGATTTGCCGCACAAAATTCCAGTCTGACCAACTCGTTTATATGCAATGATCTGGATTGATTTTTACTATGTACCCAATATTTAAATGTTATACCATTTGATTCAACAAGTTCATTTGTAGTAAAATCTCCAAAAAAATTTTTAAAGTTTATTTTATCTTTATTCTTTAAGATAAGCTCTTCCAATGCCAAATCATCATAAATTTTGATTATTTTTTCGCTTTTATTTTGATATAAATTTATGTACTTTTGAAATTCAGTGTTAATAGGAGAATATGAAAAGAAAAGAATGGCATGCACAGATTCAATATAAGCCATAAATAATGTCATTGAAACATCCTTTATAGGCAGAGAATCTTTATGGTACTTACACTCAGCCCATGCTTTCGTCTTACCATCAAAAAAAGGAAAGCCGCCTTCAAAGTCCTTTCCTCCGTCTCTTGTCCACGATGTATGTTTAAAGTCAGCATCTGGATATTTTGCGTGTAACAATTCTTCAACTAATGATTCAAACAGTTTGCCGTCATCTTTAAATAAGTACCACTTCTCTTTGGTTAATATTTTCATAAAGGCTCCTTAATATGTATTTTCAATGTATTAAATAAATTGGGGACTGATAATTTGGAATTATCTTTTTTATCCTAATTGACCGATAATAAATAATTATCTTTTGTTTCTATTTATCATCAAATCCAACAGATAACTCTGAATTATCTTCAAAAGATAATCATTTAGACTTTTCTTCAATGACGAAACTAAATAATTGTGTTATATTATTCCTATCAATACTAAAGATACGGGGGAAAGGCGAATGTCACTGGAAAGGTTACAGTCAGCTTTTAAATGCTTGAATAGGTGCGAGGCCTGGTCAATTCAGCTATTAAGAATAAAAACCAGTAAAATTAAGGGAACAGAGTATGCGGCTTTTTCAGTCAATTTATCTCCTCAAGGAAAACTAAATCAATTTGTTGAAGAAATTTCGGCTCATTATATTAAGGGAGATAAGTGTGAATTAAATACTTCTTTAAGGGTACAGGAGTATGATGGTACTATGGATGGTAATACCATTTATACATTGAAAACACGGGATTCGTTAATTGCTGAAGAATATTCGGCTTTTGTTTCAGCGCTGGCCAATGCTGAGCAGGAAGCAGATCCATTAAGGCAAAGATTGCAGGCATACGTTATACAGGGGAAAGTGATAATAGATACTGAAGAAATAAGGGTAAAATTAATTTCGATGCAGAACCCAGTTACTACACTCAAACACAAATTTCTACATGAGAAAAATGTTTTTAAAGAAATTGAAACGAAGGTGCTTTCATTGCGTCCAGCCATTGATGTTATGATTTTGAATGATAAGATATTTTTTATAACAATGTCTGGAGAAAGATTATTTAATATGGAGCGGGCATATAGGGCAGTCTGTGATAGTAAAGTGGACATGTTGGAACAGAGTGGGATTCTTTCTGATAGTAATGTTTTTGGAAATGTTGCTAGGACGGGACATCATCCGAGGATGTTTGTTTCTTTCAATGAAAGACGTTTTCAGAAACTGAGAGATGAAAGTGCAAGAAGGCAATATGCTGAATTATTTGAAATCCCATTAAAAGATGGAGCGTTTGATACATCAATTATTGAGGCAGCGGATAAACTGGTGAGATTATTATGTAATAGAGGAATGGTCGATCCGTTTGAAGAACAGCCAGTCGAGGTTTCGAGTGCAAGAAAGTGGAAATGAGCAGGTAGGTGTAGTATATGTCAAGATTATTTTCGGTCAGCTTGTATTTTGTTTCGTTTATTCCCTTATGGATTTCAGTGCTATTTTTAGATATATTAAGTATATTGGATAACACAACAAGTAAAATGACAGAGTATATTAGTATATCCTGTATTTTAGTTGGTATGTGTATAAGCCTTGTGGTTATATATTATGAGATTCATAGGCAAGGAAAGGAAGGATCTAAAATATATACACTAAAAATTGCAAAGGAAGAAAAGGCGATAACAGCTGAGTATCTATTATCTTATATATTACCGCTGTTTGCATTTAATTTTACACTATGGTATCAGGTTGTGTTGTTTTTGGTTTTTTTTATAACACTTGGATATTTGTGTATAAAGCATAATTATTATAGTATCAACATAGCATTAGAGATTGTAGGATATCGTATATACCAATGCGTGTTGAGCAACGATGATAATGTAGTAATAGAGCAGTTAGTAATGAGCAAACAGCGGTTAAACGCACTAATAGGAATGGAAGTGCATATATCAGCACTTAACAATGATTATGGATTAGATGTCAGCAAAGGTTAGACTTTTGTTTTCATAAAGTTTCTTGGATGTTTGTGTATTAAAATGTCTTTTTGTTTAATATTTGACACATGCGTATAAATTTCTGTTGTACTGATAGAACTATGCCCTAACATTCTTTGTATATATCGAATATCCACATCCTGTTCTAAAAGCAGGGTAGCAAAAGAGTGTCGGAACATATGTGGTGTCAAATGCTGTTCAATCCCAGCAAGTTTGGCATAACGTGCAATCATATAGCGAACAGACTGATCTGACAATTTTTTCTGCAGTCTATTTACAAAAAAATATCCACAAGTATCAATATCGGACTTAAAAGTCTCATGATATAAAGAAAGAGCCGAGAGAACCTCTGGATTACCAATCTGCAGGATTCTCTCCTTGGCTCCTTTGCCATAAATCAAGATATTGTTACTGATAAAATCTATATTTGCCGGGCGCAAAGAGCATAATTCGGATATGCGCATTCCAGTAGCAAATAAAAGCTCAATAACAGCAATGTCCCGAATGCAGCACCGGAGTTGATATTCTGAGGCTGCCTGTTCTTTCTGCTGATATAAGGTGGACAGGAAAGTTTGCATAGCGTGAAAAGGAATTGTTTTAGGTAAAAGCTTTGCTTCACGGAAACGAATGTCCAGTTTGGAGAAGGGATTTTCGGTGATCACCTCTTTGTACTCCATATAATGAAAAAAGGCCTTTAAGCTGGCAATCTTGCGTTTGACCGTTTTGGGCTTACATTGTTTATGCAAATAGGTAATATAATTATCAAGCTTATCCTTGGAATGAAATTCCGAGATATTTTGAAGATAATCTGCATACTGCCTCAGATCAATCCGATACGCTTTCAATGTCTTCTGATCAAGACGCTTCCTGTATTCACAATATTCAATGTATTCTGCAACATAGTCATTTAAAGTATTCATAGTCTGACACGCTCCTGTTTTTTAGACCATTATGAGTGCCAGTCTATGAAATGTCTATCATTTCCCTTCCGGAAAGAATTTATCCAACATCTCCAGACAACCTTTGGAGGTATATCCCCAAAGAATAGAACTGAGTGCCTGTACTGCCTCCGGCCGCTTCCGATAGTAGGTTCTGGGGGATATATTCGCAATATGCGGACGCAGGTTCTCAATGATTTCATCTGTATTCTGAAGCTGTTGGGGAGACAGGTAGCTGTAGTAAAGGAGCCAGTAATACTGTTCTCCATGCTTGTGTTTATTCCGCAGGATGTCCACAGCAGAGTTTAAGAGCGTGAGCATCTTATTACTGCGCTCAATGCTCTTTGCATAGTTCTCCAGTTTGGTTCCTCCTACATCCGCACCTGCGATATACATGGAATCCAGAAATTCTTCAATGCTGCTTCCATACTCGATCTCAAAAGTGTTTCGTACTTGCTGGACCGCCAGTTCCAGGTTCCAGACGGCATCCCTGTAATTCTTCAGCAGTTTCCAGGTATCATGAAACAGAGGGTTCTCCTCTTGTGTCGGGATATTTTTATTCGGTCTTGTGTTTGCCATGGTATTTATCTCCTCTCTCTTGTGTTTTTAGTTGACAAATTGGGACTTTGTTCCTGAATGGTGGAAGTGGTGTCCTCAGCAGAGCCGGCAGGGGAAAGTGTCAGCTCAAACTGATAAGGGGTTCCTCCATCCGGACAGCATATCTTCATCGAATACCTTAAATCTGTTTCCTTGCAGTCGGATAAAGGATATAACTTATACAGCGTTTCGGAGCATTCGCAGCATGGAATCCCTTGTGCTGCAAGGATTTCTGCCGTTTTTCGGATAATCTGGCAGATGTGAGATTTTGAAACGCTACCGGACAGGGATGAAACGGTATCCGGTTCTTCTATAATGTAAATCTGGTCTTCCCTGACAGTGGTAGCTTCTGGTGTATGAGTATTTTCTGTAATATGGATGGGAACCTGAAATGCCATGGAAACCTCCTCTTTGTCGATCATAACATCACTGATATTGAACGTGGTGGATAGGTAGCTGCATAGATAGATCACGCTACCATTCCGCCCGGTAAAGGAAACCAGAGAAAGATATTCCTTTTCCTGCAGTTTATTAAGTATCCGGCTGACAGTCGCTTTCGAGATGCCCCAGCGCAGGGAGAGGTCGCTACAACTGGTCAGCGGATTGCCGGTGCAGTTGCGGAAATAGACCACAGGGCCGAGTTCGGAGCCCTGGACTTGGCTATCGTTGTAAATGGCATGTATCCAGAGATCCAGTACAATATCCATCTCTGAGCATTTTCCCATGCTGATCAGTTCATGGACCGCAGCTACCGGGAAAAAGAAAAAGCCCACATCCTTCTGACATGGGTAGTTGTAGTCGAGTGCGGTATTATGCTTTTTCCATCCGGTAATGCAGAATTTAATGAGATGGCCTCTGCCGAGGCGGGTATAGGTAATGTAATTCTGTTTTTGGAGAAAATCTAGGATGGACAGTGCCTGGTGCTGGAACCGTGTGCGGAACCATCCCGAAAGCTCAGAAGTCCTGCAGATCCATTCTCCGGGGCCGATCAGATAGGAGATGCCCTCCAGTCTCTGATAGGAAGAGCGGAAGTTTGCATAGGAGCAGAGTGTCATGTAATAAAAAAGATAGGAGCTTCCGTTTGTGCGGATGTTCCTATCCTCCATGAGTGTGCGGATGAATTCCCGGTAGATGCGGCACCGGGGATAGTCCACGATTTGTTTGATTTCTAATTGATAGTCCAAAATAAAGTCCTCCTTTGATAAAAGCAGACACCCACAAATGGGTGCCTGCGGATATTGTGTTTTGACAATGAGAATGATTGCATTCATTGCATTAAAATTGCATTTTTTCAGTTTCTAATATTTGCTTATATTGCTCTATACATCTTGAAATCGCCGTAAATTCATTGTACTCTCTTAATATACGGCACTGTCTGTATGGAGCTGGAATAAGGAAAGAAATGCCGGAACAGGCAGAAATAAAGGGTTTTTGAGGGATAAAAGTTCTATTTGATAACAAAATGGAATGAATTAAGAATGCAGATGGAAGAATGGCAAAATGACAGAGGTAAAATTTTATGACAATATGGACGATGAACTGCTAAAATTTGCTGTGATAATAACTAAAGCCAAAAATAAATATGTCTTTTGCAAACACAAGGACAGGGACACATGGGAAATTCCCGGAGGTCATCGGGAACAGGGGGAAAATATTATGGACACGGCAAAAAGAGAATTATACGAGGAAACAGGAGCTTTGGAATTTGATATAGAGCCTGTCTGTGTATATTCTGTTACGGCGCCAGATAATTTTGATGGCAGCGAATCTTTTGGAATGCTATTCTTTGCCGATGTAAAGTGTTTTGAATCAGAGTTACATAGCGAAATTGAAAAAATCGCCATGATGGACGGATTGCCAGAAAGATTGACATATCCCAATATTCAACCCCATTTGATGGAAGAGGCAAAGAAACGAGGCTATTTATAAAACGGAAGGAATTGCTTATGGGGAAACTAAATGTTGACGGAACAGAAATACAGGTCTTACAAATTGAAGAGGATGATTACATCTCATTAACTGATATGGTAAGGAAAATTGATAACAGATCTGCCCTGATAGAAAAATGGTTACGAAATAAGAACAGGCTTTACTTGGGTGGAGTGCTAAGAGGGAATTGGAAAAAATTAACTACCGGATACATACAGATGCCATTAAGGTTAATCTTATTCCGCCGGAACTTACGCCGCAGCAGACCTCTATTATTTACGCATCTGAAGCTGATGTGCTGAATATGGCATTATTTGGTATGACAGCTTAACAATGGCGGGATAAGAACCCGGATAAAAAAGGCAATATCAGGGATTATGCGAGCATAAATGAATTGATATGCCTGTCAAACATGGAAAACATCAATGCAGTCCTGATTGAAGATGGGCTGAACCAGAAAGAACGCTTAATAAAACTTAATAAAATTACCACAGTTCAAGACTGTCTTCCGCATCCACCCACATCTGCATATTTCCTTCAAGGTACAATCTTACGTATTCAAGCAATTCATCTATTGCCAAAGCATTTAAGGCACATTCAGAGCAGGTAGTAGTTTTCAAATCTTCTTCTGCTTTGTTGCAGTCTATCCGTAAAAATAGCCTGCATAGGCGTATATGTCAATACTGTTATGGTGGATATTGTATGTGGCATAAATGATATTCATTTTTTATCTGTCCTCTTTTTGTTGTTTTTTTGAAAGCATTTCAATCAGTTCACAATTCCCGTATGTTTTGTGTTATAATGTTTTATGTGATTCTGTTTCCCTTAAAAATCATCAAATCACAATCGGAATTTGTAAAGGAGCCACAATGAAATACACAATAAAATATTTGATAGATTTCATAGCATTAGTTTTATTATACGCTTTCGTTTTTTTCAAAAAATGGAAAACAAAAGGGAAGGATCTACTGCTTATCAACACATTGATGTATGTATATCTATCCTTTGTGCTTTACTTCACCCTCATGCCTATCATAGTATCTCTGCCGTTTATTCTGAATCATCCGTACAAATTTATGAATATGGTTCCTTTCATAGATGTGATAACAGGTCGCGGGGATTTTATTAGACAAATTTTGTTGAACGTCATTATGATGGCGCCATTCGGCTTTCTGTTTCCTATGACGCAAAATCCTGCCGTTGGATTCCGTAAAACTATATTTTCCTGCTTTTTAATTAGCTTGAGTATTGAACTATTGCAACCGCTCATTAGTGGCTCCCGTTCTTCGGACATCACGGATTTAATTACGAATATAATCGGTGGAATGGTCGGTTATGTTCTTTATATTGCTTTCAGGCCGATTACATCATGGATTTTAGTTCGTCTTAGAAAGTAAAAAATTCCGGTTTATCGGGAAGATTTCTGTTGATGAACGCTTTGGAAAAGGCTATTTACCCTGCATTGAAATATGCAGTAAAATATAGTATGATATAAAATATATTTTTGAGGAGAATAGCCATGAAAAAGAAATTATACGGTATTGTTTGTTTATGCAGTCTTGTTTCAATTGTGTTGTGTGCATGTGGAAAAAACACAGCTTTAATTGATATGAGCACTGCTGAAGGTGATGCGTATATGGCTATTATATGGGAAGATAGGACATATATACCCTTTTGCGCGATATCTAAAAATGATTGCGGAACACAAATTGGCTATCTGAATGGAGAAACTGATGACAGGATATGTGAATATAAAGATTATCCAACAGACGAGTGGATTGTGAATCACCTTATGGCGGATGAGGGCGCAATCTTGTTTAAAGAAGTAAATGTCACACATATTCCCGATGGTCTTGAATCAGAATATGAGTGGAACTCTCCTGAAATAGCGAAATTGCGTGAAAAATACCCAGAATACTTTGAACTTGGAACCTTCAAGGGGCTGGAGGTTTATGTTTGGCAGATGGCAGAGGGTGACTATCGTTTTGGGCTGATGCAGGGAACCAACCGTGAGAAAACTTTGGAAGAGCTGATGGCATTAAAAGGTGCCTCACCAGAGGAAATGGCATTGATTCTGTCTACCTTTGACATAGAAGACAGAGATATTTTTGTGATTTCATGGCAGAACCCCATTTCCAGTTATATGGTCACGGATGATATGGTGAAAGACCCGGAATACATAAGCAATGTACGAAATATGCTGGGACTGGACTTGGATGAAGAGCAACCGCCGAAACAGGAAGAATCCGAATGAGAAAATAAACGATAGATAAGTCAAATTAAATCCAAAAGGCTGCCCAATCAAAACGGTAGCCTTTTTCAATTCTCAACCCGAATTTTCGCAATATTCAGTAGATGGTTTTTCAAGTACGGTTACTTAAATTGCGTGAAAAATTAAAAAATATATGAATATTTACCAAATTTTAGCAGAAGAACAGTGGAAATATGTTTCCTAAAAGGGGGGTGAAATTTATCGAAACAGAAAACATTTATGATAAGTTCGAGCACAAAAAATGTATTGTTATGGATATTAGAGAAAATCAGCATATAAGAGGACAAATATAATGTGCGAATTAATACTAATCAGGCCATCTAAAGTATATGAAGAACAAGTAATGTCATATAAAGAAGAAATGCTGCAAAATGGAGATAGCTTTGCCGGCTGCGCAGGACTTGAGGATGTTAATTCCTTTGATGAATGGCTTGATTTTGAAAGAAGATTAAAAAAACGATACGGAGCCGGATATGTTCCGTCAGAAGTATTCTTAGCAGTAAGGAAAAATGATAATTTCGTTGTCGGTATCATTGATTATCGGCATCCACTGTCTGATTTTCTAAAAAGCTTTGGCGGCAATATTGGATATAGTATTCGCCCGTCAGAAAGAAGAAAAGGTTATGCATCTCAAATGCTCAAACTAATTTTACCCATATGCCGTGATTTCGGAGAAAACAAGGTTTTATTAACTTGTGATAAAGAGAACACAGCTTCCAAAAGAGTAATTACGAAAAATGGCGGCGTGTTGGAAAATGAGGCAGCGGATACAGCAGGGTTAAGTAAAAGCGGTATCATACAAAGGTATTGGATTTCATTATAGTAAATTCTCCAAAATAAGTTTTCGAATAAGTAATTATCAGATACTATAAAAACGTAAAAAGGGTCTTGCCAAATTAAGTACAATCCGTTTGGCAGGGCTTTTTAGCATGGTTCTGTTTTCTTCCAAAGATATCACCATTTTCTTTTACAATAATCTGAAATGTTATATAATCATGAAAAAAATTAATAAAAAAATAAAATAAAATCACCCCAATATTTCCCCTTGTTTTGCGGCTATATATGTGTGGGTGAATTTTTGAGCAGAAACATCAGACAGCAAATTCAGAACCGCGTACAAAAGAATTTACGGACACAAGCATCTGCGGCCGGAAATTCTTCTAATACCCGCATACGAATTGAGACTTGCGGCACTGAAATAGAAGGAGAATGCAAGTGGAGGATGAACAGATTATCAAATTGTATCTTAAGCGCAGCGAAAAAGCCTTAGAAGAAACACAAAACAAGTACGGCCCCTATTGCTACCGCATAGCGAAGAATATTCTTACGGTCCGGGAAGATGCGGAAGAATGTGTTAATGACACATGGAATCTATTATGGAATAAGATCCCGCCGATGATTCCGGTATCATTAAAGTCATTTCTCGGAAAGCTTGTCAGAGACATTGCAATCAGCCAATATAGGGCAAATCACGCAAAGAAAAGATACGGAGGAATAGAAGTGATTTTCGATGAACTCGAAGAATGTATTCCCTCTGATTTTGATGTGGAAGAAAATTTTGATAATCAGCAATTGTCAGACTTCCTGAATCATTGGCTGGGGGAGCTTCCGAAAGAAGACAGAGTTTTGTTTATCAAAAGATATTATTACGGCGATGCGGTAAAAAAATTAGCAAAAATGATTGGCTGTACGGAAAATCAAATGGCCCAAAGGATGATGAAGTTAAGAAAAAAATTGAAGTTATTTTTATTCGAAAAGGGGGTAAACATATGAAAAAAGAAGATTTGTATCATGCAATATCAGAAATCCGCCCGGAGTATTTAGAGGAATCCGATTCCTATAGAACACAAAAGCCGCTCCGATGGAAAAAATGGGCGGCCGCGGCATGTATTTGTGCCTGCTGCGGTACTACTGTACCCGTTTTAGCGGCTGCGGATAACAGAATTGCATATGAACTGTTATATAAGATTTCGCCGTCTACAGCTCAAAAATTAAAGCCTGTCAATCTTTCATGCGAAGATAATGGGATTAAAATGGAGTTGATAGCGGCAGATATTGAGAAGAATAGGGCGTTAATTTTAATTTCCATGCAGGATTTAAAAGGAAACCGCCTTGATGAAACCGCAGATTTATTTGACAGCTATAGTATTCATACACCATATGCTCAAAGCGGAGGCTGCTTTTTCGTTGATTATGATGAAAAAACAGCAACGGCAACATTTATGCTGGAGATTGAACAGATGAATCAGGCCTTGATTCCCGGAGACAAGATTACATTTTCCGTAGGGGAAATATTGAATGGAAAGAAACATAGCAATTCAGAGCTTGAAAACATCGATTTGAATCATTTACCGGTAATAAACAATATCAAAGAGAATCCTAATATCAGGGGATGCGGCGGAATGGAGCTGGATTCTTTCGACGAAGATCAGGCACGGCTTATGGAACCAAATGAGGAATCCGCGATTGTTTTAGAAGCAGGCGTTGCCTTAACCGGCTATGGCGTTTTGGATAATGAGCTGCATATACAAGTTAAATATACCGATATCCGTAAGACAGATAATCACGGTAATATTTATCTGAAAAATAGAAATGGAGAAACAGTCCTTTGTCAATATAGTGTTTCTTTTTGGCATGATAATGAAACAGACAGTTATGAAGAATACATTTTTAATATCCCTGCTGACGATTTAAACGGTTATGAAATATGGGGTGAATTTTGGACGTGCAATGAAGGAGCGATAAAGGGCAATTGGCAGGTGACTTTTCCGTTAGCAGATTCATAGAGCAGTATATATTGCCGTTCATACATTACGACTTTCAGATTTCGGACGCGCCGGAATGCAGAATTACTGACAAAATAAAAAATGAAATCTTGTTTGACTTAAAGCATGCAGCTAATGCTTGAAAGCATTTTGGGTCTGGAAAATCTCCGGCATGGAAAGCAAGAAGAAGTGGGAGGATAAAGTGCCTCTGACAATGGCAAATAAAATCCTACTAGCGGACAACGAAAAAGATATTGTAGATTTGATAAAAAAGCTTTATGCCAAGATTCCAAGACAGCCTGAAAGACATCAGAAAAGCATACGCAGGCGCGCAGATACTGCGCACCTGCGGGGCTATCAGCCGGACACAACTATTTTAGATGTTATACTGCCGGATATGGATGGTTTTGAAGTACGCAGAAAAATACGGAAATTCTCTTACTGCTCCATCTTGTTTCTGCCATCAAGAAGCACTGCGCTTTCAAGCATTTCCGAAACTGTAATAGAAAAGAAAAAAATGTAAAAAATTTCTTGCAATATAATTCATTCCCTGCTATACTAAGTCCATCCAATTATTTCAATTTCGGATCCCGGTGGATTCACACCATATTTCCAGAGTTGATTATAAAATGTTTATTCCTGCGGACAACGAGCCAAGCGGACAATAGCGGCATGTCTATTTGGTGACTGCGGCGAAGGTGAGGATCAAATACTCTGCGGCTTGCTGCGCTGCAAACTTACAGCGTGGTATTTGACTATAGAGGAAAAATGCTATGAATTTAAAGCCATATCCATTATAGAGAAACTAAATCTGATACAGATGTCCCCCTAGTTACGGTTTACTCCTTGACCAGTAGCGCCCCTTAAATTACAGCAGGAATTTTCCCCAGTAACTCTTGACGTATTTCAGAAAACTCCGTATCCTAGAGATTGAAAGCGAACGTACCACACGGCTGTTTCTGTTATCCGCAGAAAATATAGAGGATGCGGAAAGCGTTTTGGTGTTTCAGACAATATTGAAGATAGGTACAGTTTTAGCTTTCAGTCTTAGCGTTATAACAACGTTGTTCAAGTTCCTTTTGACAAAAAACGAACCTGAAAGAAAAAAATAGAGCAATCGAGTTCCCGGAGCAATGGGAACACTTCTCTGAAAAGGGAAATAAAAAATGCAGGCAGGCAAAAATGAAACAGTTAAATGATACAAACCTGGATTTAAACACCATGATAGAAATTCAAAAGAATCTGAGCGCCCAAATAAATCTATCCTCCGAGAAAACCGCATTTCAAACCGCAGCAGGCGTAGATTTGGCGTATTGGACAGAGGAAACCGTCGAATATGCGGTATGCTGCATTGTCGTATTGGAGCAGGAAACCATGAAGGTATTGGAAAGCAAATATACTTTCGGCAAAGTAGAAGTTCCATACATACCCGGCTGCCTTGCGTTTCGTGAGCTGCCCCTTATATTGGAAACTGCTCAAAAGCTGGAAATTCGGCCGGATTTATACATGTTTGACGGCAACGGATATCTGCACCCAAGACATATGGGAATAGCCACTCATGCATCCTTCTACTTAAACAAACCCACAATCGGCGTTGCAAAAAGCTATTACAAAATTGAAAATGCCAGATATCAAGAGCCGCCAAATGAAAGAAATGCCTATACGGATATCACCATAAACGGCAAAATATATGGACGCGCCCTGCGCACCTGTAAAAACGTAAGACCTGTATTTGTCTCCGCCGGAAATTATATTGATTTGGAGACGGCAACCAAAGTGGTCCTTTCATATATCCACAGCGAAGGCCACGTCCCACAGCCGACCCGGTTAGCAGATATCGAAACCCACCGGATGCGGAAGATAAAGAAAGACGAAAGAAGAGCATTGAAACAAACAGCCATCATAAACAGGTAACATGAAGCCTCCAGGCTCCGGGCTGCCGAAATAAGCAATACAAAATAGAAAGGACAAAAAATCATGCAGGAAATCAAATGCCCCAATTGCGGAGAGATATTTGCGTTAGACGAATCCGGCTACGCACAGATAGTACGGCAGATTCGTGATAAGGAATTTGAGAAAGCGCTGAAACAGCGGGAAAAAGATTTTGCAGAAAAGAAGGAAAGCGAATTGGAGCTTGCCGGAATGAGGCAGAAGGAAGAATATGAAAAAGCGCTGTCTGAAAAAGAAAGCTTCATCCAACAGCTAAAGGCTCAGATTTCCGGCAGCGAAACCGAGAAAAAGCTTGCCATAAGCGAAGCCGTCAATGAGAAAGATAAGGAAAGAGAAAAAGCCCTGGAAGCAAAAAACGGCGAGCTTGCGGAAAAGGCTCGAACGATAGAGGAGCTAAGAGCAAAGCTTCACAACAGCGAAACCGAAAAGAGGCTTGCTGTCTCGGAAGCCCTCCAGGAAAAAGAAAAAGAGCTTACCCAAAGATCAACGGAAATCATAGAGCTGAAAAGCAAGCTGTCAAACAAGGATACCGAGCGCGAGCTAAAAGAACAGGCATTACAGAAGGAATACGAGGACAAGCTTAAGCAAAAGGACGAGCAGATCGAGTATTACAAGGATTTCAAGGCCCGGCAGTCCACGAAAATGATAGGCGAAAGCCTGGAGCAGCATTGCCTGAATCAGTTCAATGCCCTACGTATGACCGCATTTCCCACCGCTTACTTTGAAAAGGACAACGATGCCCGGACGGGCAGCAAGGGCGACTTTATATTCCGGGAATGTGTGGACGGAACGGAATTTATCTCCATTATGTTCGAGATGAAGAATGAAATGGACGAGACTGCCACCAAGCATAAAAATGAAGATTTTCTAAAAGAGCTTGACAAGGACAGGCGCGAGAAAAAATGTGAATATGCGGTTCTTGTTTCCCTCCTTGAGATTGACAACGAGCTTTATAACAACGGCATTGTGGACGTCTCCTACAAATATGAAAAAATGTATGTCATCCGTCCTCAATTTTTCATTCCCATGATTACCCTGCTGCGCAACGCGGCGCTGAACTCTCTGAAATACCGTCAGGAGCTGGAGCTTGCAAGGCATCAGCAGGTGGACATTCTTCATTTTGAAGAAAATATGAACACATTCAAGGAAGGCTTTGCCAGAAACTACCGGATAGCCAGCGAAAAATTTAAGACAGCCATTGAAGAGATAGACAAAACCATCTCCCATCTGCAAAAAACAAAAGAGGCCCTTCTTTCCTCAGAAAATAATCTTCGTCTGGCCAACAATAAGGCCGAGGATTTAAGCATTAAGCGTCTGACAAAGAATGCGCCGTCGGTGAAGGAGATGTTTGAGGAGCTGAAAAAGGAGGGAGAGCCGAAGTGAACCCGTCAAGTATTTTAAAAACCTATTTTGGTTATGATTCCTTTCGAAGCGGACAGGAGGACATTATCCAATCCATTTTGGAAGGAAGGGACGCTCTGGCCGTGATGCCTACCGGCGCCGGAAAGTCTATCTGCTATCAGGTTCCGGCTCTGCTTCTGCCGGGCATTACGCTGGTGATTTCGCCCCTCATTTCGTTGATGCAGGATCAAGTAAAATCACTGAATGAAGCCGGGATTCACGCCGCCTTTATTAATTCCTCTTTGACGGAAGTGCAGATTTCAAAGGCGCTTCATATGGCTGCCGGGGGAACGTATAAAATCATCTATGTGGCCCCTGAAAGACTGGAAAGCGCCGGATTTCTGGACTTTGCGCAAGGCGCCTCTATTTCCATGATAACGGTTGACGAGGCACACTGTATCTCTCAGTGGGGACAGGATTTCCGGCCAAGCTATTTAAAGATAGTCGACTTTATTGAGCGCCTTCCCGAGCGGCCGATTGTAAGCGCATTTACCGCAACGGCGACGGAGGAGGTTAAGACTGACATTGAATGTATTCTGAAGCTGCAGGAGCCGAACATCGTTGTCACAGGCTTTGACAGAGAAAATCTCTATTACCGTGTAGAACATATTTCCGGAAAACACAAGGATGCCTTTGTGACGGACTACATAGAAAAGCACCGGGACGAGAGCGGAATCATTTACTGCGCAACCAGGAAGAATGTGGATACGCTGTATGAAAATCTGTTTAAACAGGGCGTGGCGGTGACCAGGTATCACGCGGGAATTGACAATGAGACGCGCAAGAAAAACCAGGATGATTTCATCTATGACAGAACGCCGATTATCGTAGCCACAAATGCCTTCGGTATGGGAATTGATAAGTCAAATGTCAGATTTGTGATTCATTACAACATGCCTCAGAGCATGGAAAATTACTACCAGGAGGCCGGGCGTGCGGGCCGTGACGGTGAAAATTCCCAGTGTATTCTTCTGTTTTCCCCACAGGATGTGATGATCAATAAGTTCCTTCTGGAGAAGAAGGAATTGGAAGGCTCGGATGCGGAGGATATGGAGCTGATCCGTCAGAGGGATGCCCAGAGGCTGCGGCTGATGGAGGGCTATTGCAAGTCTACCTCCTGTTTGAGACAGTATATTCTTACCTATTTCGGGGAGAAAATGAATACGCCCTGTGACAATTGCGGAAACTGCCATCGGGAGTACACGGCTGTGGATATGACGGCAGATGCGAAATGGGTGATTAATTGTCTGGCGGAGACAAAAGGGAGATACGGGCAGAGCATTGTAACCGGCACCTTGCTGGGAGCGAACAGGGCGCGGTTAAGAGAGATAGGAGCCACGGCTTATAAATCCTACGGTGCGCTTTCACACCGAAGCGAGCGGGAGGTACGTCTGCTGATCGATCAGATGATTTTGGAGGAATACATTATTCAGACAGACGGGGAATACAGTGTTCTGCGGATGGGCAATATTGCAAGACTTAAAAATGAGGACACGCATGTTGTCATCAGAACCTTTGAGGAAAAGGAAGGGCAGACAAAAATCAAAGGCGGAAAGAAGCGAAGCACAGATGTTCTTACAAGCGCAGGCTACCGGCTGTTTGAGAAGCTCCGGGGTCTTCGGCTGGTGATAGCCAGGGAAGAGGGGATGCCGCCGTATATTATTTTTAATGACAAGACCCTGATTGATATGTGCGCCAAGATACCCAGGGACAAGCAGGAGATGCTCACAGTGTCCGGTGTGGCGGAAAATAAATTTCAAAAATATGGTCAGCGGTTTCTGGATGAGATTGGGGAATTTATCGCAGATAACTCGGGGGCCGTTATCAGTACAAAAATAGAGGATGAGACGGAGGCGGAACCAGAGGCTTCGGAGAAGAAGCAGAGGAGAAAAAAGGGAGAGTTTTATTTAAACCCGCAGGATGGGGAAGCGTTTTCCTATACGGAGTATTGTTATATAAGTGATATGAAGGAACGTTTAAACAGCATTTGCAGTGCGGAAAACGTAAAAAAGGTTACCGTAGCCGTAATCTGGGATCAGCTTGTGCTTGCCGGACTGACAGCGGAAGATGAGCAGGAGGGTAAAGTGGTTAAGGTTCCAACGGAAGAGGGAGCAAAGGCGGGAATTAAGCTCGTGGACAAAGTGGGGGCCACAGGCTATCATTATCAGCTGCTTATGTATCCGGAGGCGGTTCAGAGAATGATTGTGCAGGCATTTACCGGACCGCGGGAGGAAGGCGTTGAGGAAGAAAAAGGGAATATTGCCAAAAAGCAGCCGAATGTTGGAACAGCCTGGAGCGGGGAAGAGGATGAAAGGCTGTCAACGGAATACCTGTCGGGCATGAAAATTGCGGAGATTGCCAGAGAGCATGGCAGGACGAGCGGGGCTGTCAGGGCAAGGTTAAAGAAGAACGGTTTAATTGTATGAGGTATTTAAAGCGTTTCAAGGATGAAAAGAGAATCTGGCGTGTTACAATTCACACCCACGCCAGTTTTTGAAAAGTTTTTATTTGATAAGGGTGCGAATTGTAACAGGGACTGCCCATTTAAAGTCGCCATCGGCGAGGGGCAGTCCCTTCGGCCCCATAACTGTATCGGCTTCACGCCAATCAGCGGAGTGATTGGCGTGGGTGTGAAAAGTAACTCTGGCGTAACATCAGGGTTGATTTGTTAAGAAATGCTATACAAGCCGCCCTTCTGTCTGCTATAATAAAGCCGGTAAAATTGATTATTTACAAAAAAGATAAGGAGACTATTTCCCATGAAGCAGGACTTAATTGTAATTCTGGATTTGGGCAGTACACAGAATACGGTAATTGCCCGTGAAATTCGTGATCTTGGCGTATACAGTGAGATTCATCCTCATGATATTACAGCGGAGGAGCTGAAAGCATTTGATAATGTGAAGGGTATTGTTTTAAACGGCGGTGAGAACCGCGTCGTGGATGGACAGGCCGTGGAGATTAGCGAGGAGCTTTATGCATTGGGATATCCTATGATTTCTGTGGATTATCCTCAGTCAAAATGTGAGAAGCAGTTTGACAAGCTTCCGGGCCGGGAGGAATTGAAGAAATTCGTATTTGAGGATTGCAAGGCGGAAGCAAACTGGAATATGAAGAATTTTATTGAGGATCAGTTGGAACTCATTCGTGAGCAGGTTGGGGACAGGAAGGTGCTTCTGGCTCTGTCCGGCGGTGTGGATTCCTCTGTGGTGGCCGCTATGCTGATCAAGGCCATTGGACAGCAGCTGGTCTGTGTTCATGTAAATCATGGACTGATGCGCAAAAATGAGTCGGAGAGTGTGGTAAAGGTATTTCGGGATGAGCTTCATGCCAATTTGGTTTATGTGGATGCGTCCGAGCGATTTCTCAGTAAGCTGGAACAGGTAGCGGACCCGGAGCAGAAGCGGAAAATCATTGGCGGTGAATTTATCCGCGTGTTTGAGGAAGAGGCAAGGAAGCTTGAGGGAATTGATTTTCTTGGACAGGGGACTATTTATCCCGATATTATTGAGAGCGGTACTAAGACAGCGAAAATGGTAAAGTCTCATCACAATGTGGGCGGACTGCCGGAGGATTTGAAGTTTGAGCTGGTAGAGCCTTTGAAGCAGTTATTTAAGGATGAGGTGCGGGCATGCGGCGTGGAGCTTGGGCTTCCTCATGAGATGGTGTATCGTCAGCCGTTCCCGGGGCCGGGGCTGGGCGTGAGATGCCTGGGTGCGATTACCAGGGAGCGTCTGGAGGCTGTTAGGGAGTCGGATGCTATTCTTCGGGAAGAATTTGCCAAGGCTGGTCTGGATAAGAAGGTGTGGCAATACTTTACGGTGGTGCCGGACTTTAAGTCTGTGGGAATGAAGAATCATGCAAGGGTGTTTGAGTATATGGTGATTATCCGGGCGATCAATACCATTGACGCTATGACGGCTTCTATCGAGAAGGTGGATTGGGAGGTGTTGGAGCGGATTACTAATCGGATCTTGGCGGAGGTGGAGCATGTGAACCGCGTTTGCTATGATATGAGTCCGAAGCCGCCGGCGACTATTGAATTTGAATAAGGAAAGAAATGCTGGAACAGGCAGAAATAAAGGATTTTTGAGGATTAAAGGTTCTATTTGATAACAAAATGATAACACTGGAAAAAAAGGAATTATCCAAAGTGCGCCGGCGGTTATCAGGTATATAGGAGATTAAAGTCAGTAAAAGGTCTTGCCGAATTGGGAAATATCAATTTGGCAGGTCCTTTTTCTTTGGTGGAGGAAACTAAAGAGCCAGAACAGGCAAAGGAGACCTGCAAGCGATCTTGGTCTTTCTTCTTTTAGTGGTTGCTATGCCCATATGTTATAATGGCAAACAGAGAATAGAAATAGTATAATCAAATGGAGAAATCAGGAGCGAAGAAATAGCGTGAATAAGAAAACAGAAGAATCAAGAATTGCATACAATAAAATAGCATCTGAATATGATGCGTCAAGGGAAGGACAATATACAAGATTTCACATTATGGAACTATCTAATACTATAGATTTGCATGAGGGTAATGTTGTCCTTGATGTTGCATGCGGAAATGGAACTCTGCTGCGGGAATTATCGAAAAAAGCAAAAATCCAAGCAAATGGAATAGATATATCTGAGAACATGATTTGTTCTGCAAAGATGCGATACCCTAATATGAGTTTTGAGGTAAAACCGTGCTATCCGCTTGAATGGAGCAACGAAAGTGTTGATATTATAACTGTCTGTTGTGCGTTCCATCATTTTGACAATCCGCAAGGTTTCGTAAATGAATGTAAAAGAGTTTTAAAGAAAAACGGTGCAGTGTATATAGCTGATCCCAATTTTGGAGCAATAGTCAGATTTATAGCAAATAAATTTTGGTTTCCCTTTTCAAAAAGCGGAGATGTAAGAATATACAGCAAAAAGGAACTAGAGGAAATTTTTTACAGTTGTGGATTTAAAACAGTGCAGATTTATAGAAAAGGAAAAGGGGTGTTTCTGAAAGCTGAAAAATTAGCATCAAATTTTCGTCTGTAAGAAAGGCAGAATATTTTTCTTTAGTAATGATTTGAACATGGTGCTGGTAGCACGTGAGTTAATTAGGATAAAGAAAATGTGGTAATGTGGCAGTTCACACTATTAAGCAAACTGCTACTTTTTGATGCAAAATAAGCGGTTATGTGGTAATATATAGTAGGAGCAAAGATAAAAACACAACGCAAGGTAATCTTGCAGAACTGGTAGGTAGTCCAGTCGCACCATTTTGGTGTAAGTAGCCCTCCCTCCTTAGGGTCGTCCGTTCTTTGTTTATTACAACCATTTTAAGGAGGAATTGTCATGGACAAAGTATCGGGAAAATTGACAGTATTTTTTGAGGAACAATTTTGGGTAGGCGTTTTTGAACGAATATCAGAGGGTAAATTATCTGTGTGTAAAGTTACATTTGGTGCAGAACCCAAAGACTATGAAATATTTGATTTCATTCTGAAAAATTACTATCGACTGCGATTTAGTCCGGCTGTGGCAACTGATGTAAAAGCAACAGGGCGTAATCCTAAACGGGTACAACGTGAAGTAAGAAAGCAAGTACAGAATATCGGGATAGGAACAAAATCGCAACAGGCTTTGAAATTACAACAGGAGCAGTTGAAAACTGAACGCAAGATTGTGAGCCGAGAACAATGTGAAGCAGAGAAACGGCGGCAGTTTGAACTGAAACAGCATAAAAGGAAAGAAAAGCATAGGGGCAGGTGACACCTGTTCCGGCATTTCTTAATGAAATGTATATGCTGTATTGTTACGCTTTAGGGTGCGTGAAATGCTCGTTTTATAAGGCTTTAGAAGTGCAAAAATGTAATGAGGACAAGCGAATGAAGAAAACAGGGGTTTATATTATTTGCGAAAATTAAAGACCTTAGATTCTATTAATGAAAAACTTGCTTGTGGAGGTGATGAAAATGAGATTAACCTTTCGAACACAAATAATCGTTACTATAATTTTAGTTATTGTGGGATTTATAAGTTCCTTATGGTTTAATAAGGATATGTATTACAATCTTGCATGGGCTTTTACAGGTCTTATTTTTTTCATTAACCCGGTATATCCTAAAAACATAACTTCTTTAGAACAAGAAAAAGCGAAAAAGGGAATACGAATAGCGGGAATGGTTTTAGTTTTTATTGGATTAACAAATGGATTTGGTGTATAAATTCCGGTTGAACTTTGCCGGAGAGCGGCACAACAGAAAAATAAATGGCAATTAGGGTGGTTAATATGCGGTTTCTCAATAAAATTTTGAAGAAAGAGAATGGAAACAAGAAAAAAAGCAGCAATACGCTTGAAGAAGATATTCATCTGGCTTCAGACTGGGTAACAAAAGCACTAAATTCGTCTGGCTATAAAGCTGACCATTCTTTAGAAAGCATGAAAGAAATTGACAAATTTTTTGATGAACAGAGTTCCGAAACAGAGCTGCTCTCAAAAAATCGCGGTATGATTTTATTTAGTCTGGCTTCATATATTGGTGAAACGGCTATTAAATTGTACGGAGGGGAATGGATTACGGATGACAGCGATCCACAAGGAGAAATAAATATTTCTGTTAAATTAAGCAATGGGATTGTTATCTGGCCTGTTATCAGATGCTTGAAAAGATATGAAGAGGGATGCGAAGAAAGCATCTATGCTTATCTTTTTGCTTTTAAGGATTGATTTGATTGAGTGATTACCCTGTTTGTTTTTGGGAAAATGATTTGCTCATCACTTCTGATAACGAACCGGGTGACTCTAATTATAGAATAACACTAACAAAAAAGTGATGTTTTAAAGTGCGCCGGCTGTTATCCGGTATATAATGATTCAAAGCCAATAAAAGGTCTTACCAAATTGAAAAATATCAATTTGGCAGGACCTTTTCTAAACCGACAAGGACGTCTAACAGCAAAAATATAATTTTTCTCGCTTTACGTCGTGTTTTTACGGAAATAATACTGCTATTCTCAAGTTGAAAGGAGGCAGCAAAAATGGATACCAAAAAGATAGGAAGATTTCTGAAAATGCTCCGCAAGGAAAAAGGACTGACCCAGGAGCAGCTTGCGGAAATTCTTTCCGTATCGGGAAGAACCGTTTCCCGTTGGGAGACAGGAACGAATATGCCGGATTTAAGTATCCTGATTCAAATGGCAGAGTTCTATGAGGTAGAAGTAAAGGAAATTTTAGACGGAGAAAGGAAAAGTGAGATTATGGAAAAAGAATTAAAAGAAACATTATCAAAAGTAGCAGACTACCATAAGCTGGAAAAGGAAAAAGCAGAAAAGGCCGGAAATTTAGCATTTAGTCTGACATTTGCCGTATGCGCGCTGACCATAGTAATTCAGCTGATTGTTACAGGAGAATTAGCGGCTGTCCTTGGAGAAACAATAATTTTGCTTGCCGGCGGAGCCGTTTATATTGGTATCATGGTCTACAATGGGATTTGGGAGACAGGTTCAAAAGTGAAAAGCACTCCCTTTACGGATATTATTACAAGCGGAGTGTGCGGCAGCATATTTTCCGCAGTATTGGCGTTTTACTATGCCAGACTGGGGGCGGCAATGGAGCAGATACTTCCTGCTGCGGCGAAATTCTTTATCGGCATTACCATTATGAGCTTTGCTGTGCTGAGAATATTGGCCGGTTTCAGCCATAAGAAAAAAGAAAAAGAAGCATAATCCGCACATTTAAACGGAGGCAGCCATACTTTGCGGCAGCCTCCGAAGCTGCATTTTCTTTATAAATACTTCATCATAATATATTCTTCTTCATTCTCCCTTATAACCTTAAAACCAACCTTTAAATATAACTTTGCCGCATAATTAGCCTTTTGAACGGAGAGAGAAACACGTTTATATTCATGTGATTTAAGCAGAGCAAGAATTTCATTCATCATAGCTGTTCCGATACCAAGGCCCCTATATTCTTCATAGAGGGAGATTGCCAAAGATGGCGTTTCGTCATCTACATGCCCATAATCATCCATAATGCGGCACCACACAGCTCCGACAATCCGCTTGTCAATCTCAGCCACTAACCCCAGATCCCCCTGTGATTCCCCAAAATTCTCAACATAAATCCGCAATTGGGGAGCCGCCGTAATCGTCCTGGGCGGAACCGCTGCGCCTTCAGGAACAAAAATTGCTTCATATAAAAAATCTTCCAATAACGGATATTCCTGTTTTTGTATTTCCCGTATCCTATATTCCATAGCTTCCCCCTGCAACGGCTGTCAAAATTCCCGGCCAAATCTAAGAAAAGAGGCCTTGCCGTTAAGACAATGCCTCTTCGAATACTTTAAGCAATTGCTCCTGATGAAACGGCTTATCCACAAACCCTTTTGCACCAATAGCCTTAGCCCGCTCAAACGTATCATCATAAGCCAGAGACGAGATCATAACAATCCTGGCCTCAGGATGCTCTTTCAGAATAATCTCGGAAGCGTCCAAACCATCCATCCCCTGCATAATAATATCCATAGTCACCAGATCTGGCTTCACTTCATCATACCGGGCAATCGCATCCTCACCGCTTCGGCAGTAAGCCGCAATCTCATAGTCCGTACCCTCCAGAACATCACCAAGCTGAACCCGAACCAGCCGTGAATCATCAACCACCATAATTCGTTTGCTCATTTTCTATACTCCCTTCTCTTGGCCTTCGCCTGAGACAGCCCCGTCCTCATCGGAACAGGGGACATGGTGAATCAACTGTGCGCCTCCGCAGTACTCGTCGCAATACGTAAGAACAAACTGTATCTCACGTCCCTCCGGTTCATAGCGCCCGTGATAAAACGTTGGCGGGCCAAAATGGGCCGGAACCTGTGTGGCCCGAAACATTGCCCCTGCTATTCTTCCGCAGAGCACGTTGAAATATTCTTTGCTGAACTCCTCAAGATCCTCAGGACTAACGGATTCCTCGTGAAAGGAATTGCATGCCATGCGGTACAATAGTCCGGTATCGGCACAGAGGGTCAGGCTGGTGCGAAACCCTTTGTCAAACGTGATCTGAACCGTACAAAGGTCTTCCCCAGGCGACTGCTCCATCTGACGCAGACGCACGCCTGCCGTGCGCTCTGTCACATCCTGAACTGCCTGATCCAGTATTTGTGCAAGCTCCTCCTTCGCCAAAGCAGTATTCATCTTGTAATCCCCTCTCTTTAATATAATTCCGTATCCGTTCGGTTTTCCGGATCAAAAACCATGCGGATTCGCTTCAGCAGATCATCGGAACTAAACGGTTTGAGTATATAATCACAGATTCCCAGTTTAAAGCTTGCAAGGACCGACTCCTTATCCTCCACACCGGTGAGCATAATCACCGGTATGTCCGCCCGGCCTTTCATAGCGCGTATATCCCGGAGTGTATCAATGCCGTTTTTGGGCGTCATCTGAATGTCCAGCAGAATCAGATCCGGCTTTTCCTGTCCCAGATATCTCAAGGCCCGCGCTCCGGAATTGACCGTGATTACATCAAAATCATTCCGCAGGATATCCGAAATTCTGGTTAAGATAATGGCCGTATCGTCCACTGCTAAAATGCGCTTTCTTGAAGTTCCCCTCTCTGTTTGACTCATTTTGATCTTCCTCCTATCTATAATCGCTGCGCGCGGCATTAAAGGGTAAAGCTGCTTAGCCGCACTATTCAAGTATTTCCAGAAGCTGGCCTAACAGCTCTTCCGCATTGTCATCCTCATATAACCGCAGCTGTTCCCGTATCCGCCGAAGGTGCTCCTCCGTGTCCTTCGGCAGTTCGTGAAGCAGCAATGTCTCCACTCTGTCAGCGCACTCCTGAGAACGGAAATGCTTAAGCTCTTCTAAAGCGGCCGCCGTCTGCTCCCTCAATTCCTGTATGTCCGGGCAGGGAAGCTTTTCCTTCTTTGCGTGTTCCTCTTTGCGCCATTCCAGAAACTGCCCGATATGAGCCAGAAGAGTTTCATATTCCGCCAGCAAAAGAGGAAACTTCTCAGTGATTAATTCCTGGTCCCCCTGTGCGGCTGCATTTTCCTGCTCACGGGCCATAGCGGAGACCTCCATAGCGCCGATATTGGCCGATGCGCTCTTAAGCCCGTGGACCTCTATCTGATAACGCAGCATATCCGAATCCACAAGCTCGCGCAGAAGCTCTGTCTTGCGCTTGCCGTCGATGCAGTAAAGCTCCAGAAGATCGGCAAAGCCTTCGTTGTCGCCGGAGTAATATTGCATTGCGGCCTTCATATCAATCCCGTCAATCTGAAATGCCGTCGGATCAAGGGGTTTGACCTCCTCCTCGATTCCGTCCGTCTGCCTGTATTTTTCAGGAACCCACCGCAGCAGGGTATTGTTCAGATCTCTTCGGTCAAGGGGCTTGGCAATAAAATCCTGGAAGCCGCATGCCAGGAAATGTTCCCGCATACCTTCCATCGCATTAGCGGTCAGAGCGATCATAACAGGAGCGGTCCCATTTTCCCCGCAGTCTCTTCGGATGATTTCCGCCGCCTCGATACCGTCCATACCGGGCATCATATGATCCATAAAAATAATATCAAACCGAACGTCACGCACCAGCTCCACAGCCTCGGGTCCGCTTGCGGCCTCGGTGAGATCAAAGGCATAATTTTTCAGAAAGCCTCTTGCCACCTTGCGGTTAATGACATTATCATCCACAATAAGAACCTTCACACCGGGAGCCGTAAAGCTGTCGGAGATTTTCTGCTCCTCCTGGGGAAGCTCCGGCATCTGTGAAACCGGGGAGGCGTCTACAATTTTCTGAGGGATCATAATTGTAACGGTCGTCCCTTTGCCGTAGGTGCTTTCTACCTCAATGGTGCCCTCCATCAGCTCCACAAGGTACTTCACAATGGCAAGCCCCAGTCCGGTGCCCTCCGCATTTCGGTTCCGCTTGGAGTCCACCTGACGGAAATCCTCGAAAATCTTGCCGAGATCCTCCTCCCGGATGCCGCAGCCAGTATCCTCCACATAGAAAATAAGCATCTCTTCGTCCGCAGTCCTTCCGGGCTTTCCGGTAATATATGCGCGCACATAACCTTTGTTCGTAAACTTGACGGCGTTGCTGAGAATATTGATTAAAATCTGTTTGATTCTGCCGTCGTCGCCGTTGTAGCGGCAGGGAATCGTTTTGTCGCACTCGTATTTGAGGATCAGGCCCCGCTGGGAAGCGGCCATATCCATCATGCCCATGATCTCGTCGGACAAAACCTTTATGTAGTAATCCACATACACCAGTTCCATTTTGCCGGCCTCAACCTTGGAGAGATCCAAAATATCATTGATGATCGCCAGCAGATTTTTAGCCGCGGACTGCACATCCTTGGCATGAGCATAGATCTCGGTATCTCCGCATTCCTCCATTATAATATCATTCAGTCCGATAATGGCGTTCATGGGCGTCCGTATTTCATGGGACATATTAGCAAGAAATTCACTTTTTGCAATGCTGGCCTTCTCCGCCTGACGCCGGACGCGCTTGATCTCATTGATATAGGCTTTTATATCGGTCATGTCCAGAATCAAAATAACGCAGCCCTGTATCTTGCCGTTTTCATCTATAATATGCTTGCTGTGGCTTTCGTAGTGCTGCTCATTGATGGAAAAGCTCTGGGGAATGTCCTCGTTGAGCATCTCTTCCCGAAATCCCTCCACGACACGGATATTTTCCCCCAGCTTATGGGAGGGCAGACGGGTAAAGATATTGGCCGCAGCTCTGTTATAGCTGACAAGACGGTCGTGGTCGTCCAGTGCAATAACGCCGTCACCCAGACTTTCCAGCACCTTTTCCGCTGCCAGATGACGGAAGTCATAATTACGGCGGCTCCAAACCACAATAACCACCAGGGACATTGAGATAGCCAGTGTTACTGGCGTGAGATCGAATACCACCACCAATTTAAACACATAAACTATCAGCATAATAACAGGCAGGGTGGAGATTCCCAGTATGGTCCAATATTGATGGTTGACCTGCCGATCCGAACGCTCGCGGATAGCCTTCACCAGTGTATAAATGCAGAGGGTATAAGGAATGATAATACGGCTGAACAGAAAAAATACATACAGCGGGCCGTAAGTGATGCTGACATGATAAAATCCATTGGCATCCGCTAACCACTGAACATCCTGGTAGAAAAGACCGTTCCAGTTAAAAAAGACCGAGGGCAGAGTAAAAAAGCTGACGGCGCCCACCGCCCTTAAAAATGTTTTCGGCGGCGCAATATAACAATAGATGTAGATAAACCAACAATAACATAACGGTACAAAGGTGGAGCCTACGTTTTCCACAGTCACCGCTGTTACGGCGGCCTCTACCGTAGGAGCGGTCAGCTCCAGCAGATAGCCGATGTTCTGGACCATCGTTCCGCACATAATGAGGATCAGCAGCTTCTGTTCTTTGGCGCCT
The DNA here is from genome assembly GCA_910576325.1 of Clostridia bacterium. Taxonomy (GTDB): domain Bacteria; phylum Bacillota; class Clostridia; order Lachnospirales; family Lachnospiraceae; genus Laedolimicola. Next base: position 80,503 of record CAJTIM010000012.1, on the reverse strand, counting down.
TCTCCGTTGAGCAGAAGAAGCAGTGCGATAATTGTCAGGCATATGCCGAAACATTCCAATAGAATAACGAAATTTACCATATTACCTTCCCGTGTGTCTGCGGCTTTATCGGCCGACATAATGGCTTTTTTGTTTATTTCCATTGGCAGCGGCCGAATGCCCGAATCCCATGACATACGGCAAATACCGCAGGATATATGACGCTAAAAATACAATATTACAATTTTCCTGCGGTGTCAAGAAATAGTGTAATAACAGAAAACAGGCTTAAACCAGTTGATTTTTCCGGCGGGAAGGCTGAATATAGGAAGGTTTCCGATTTTATTGGAGGTGATCGGCGCTTTTACCATTCCCGGGGAAGATGCTGAGGTCTTCTTTTGATAACGCTGAAGGGCATACGGATCTATAAAATGTAAAATATAGACAAAAAGAGGTTCCGCAAATGCCGAAAAGTTTATTTTTTGGATAGAAAAAAGCTTTTAAAGCATATTTCTTTTGATAAACTATACCAAATTTTGCCGCTTTGTAGTATAATCTCAAAAGAGAGTACTCTCTGAAACAGAAAAAGGGGGAAATTTTTATGGCAAAAGAAATGATTGCAATGCTCCTTGCCGGCGGCCAGGGCTCGCGCCTGTATGCTCTGACAGAGAAGCTTGCAAAACCTGCGGTTCCTTTTGGCGGAAAATACCGCATCATTGACTTTCCGCTGTCCAACTGTGTTAATTCGGGAATAGACACGGTGGGCATCTTAACCCAGTATCAGCCTTTGGTACTGAATGAGTACATCGGCAACGGACAGCCCTGGGATCTGGACCGTCTTCACGGAGGCGTCCATGTGCTTCCGCCTTATCAGAAGTCCAGCGGTTCCGACTGGTACAAGGGAACGGCAAATGCGATCTACCAGAATATTTCATTTATTGAGCGGTATGATCCCAAGTATGTCATTATCCTTTCCGGCGACCAGATCTGCAAGCAGGACTACAGCGATTTCCTGCGGTTCCATAAGGAAAAGGATGCGGAGTTCAGCGTGGCGGTTATGGAAGTTCCCTGGGAGGAGGCTTCCCGTTTCGGCCTGATGGTGGCGGACGAGGATGATAAGATTACGGAATTTCAGGAGAAGCCGAAGAATCCCAAGTCCAATCTGGCTTCTATGGGCATCTATATCTTTAACTGGGATATTCTGCGCAAATATCTGGAGGAGGATGAAGCCAATCCGGAATCCGAAAATGATTTTGGAAATAATATCATTCCCAATCTGCTTCGCGACGGCCGCAGAATGTATGCGTATCATTTCAGCGGCTACTGGAAGGATGTGGGAACCATTTCTTCCCTCTGGGAAGCCAATATGGAAGTCCTGGACCCGGAGCACAGCGGTATCAACCTTTTTGATTCCAATTGGAAGATCTACAGCCGCAACAGCGGTATGACCGGCCACAAGATCTGCCCGGGTGCCGTGGTGGAAAATGCCATGATTACGGACGGCTGCCGGATCAAGGGTACGGTGAAGCACTCCATCCTCTTTGCCGGCGTCAAGGTAGAGGAAGGGGCGATTGTGGAGGATGCGGTTGTGATGGGCGGAACCCTCATTAAGTCGGGTGCCGTTGTAAAGCACTGTATTGTGGCTGAAAATGTAACCATCGGTGAAAATGCCGTTGTGGGCGCTATGCCTTCCGGCGATGAGAACGGCGTTGCTACGATTGGCGCAGGCATTACCGTGGGAGACGGGGCCAAGGTTGGTCCAAAAGCTATGGTCAGTAAAAATGTGGAAGGCGGTGAAGAGGTATGATGAATGCAAATAAAAGTGCTCTCGGCATTATTTTCCCAAACAGTCACGACACGCTTGTTCCGGAGCTGGTGAATGTGCGGCTGATGGCTTCCATTCCTTTTGCCAGCCGTTACCGTCTGATTGATTTTATTTTGTCCAGTATGACAAACTGCGGCATCAACAATGTTTCGCTGATGGTGCGGAATAATTATCACTCTCTGATGGACCATTTGGGTTCGGGACGTGAGTGGGATCTGGTGCGGAAAAACGGCGGCCTGACGATTTTCCCGCCCTTTGCGGACAAGACCAACAAGCCCTTTGTGGGACGTGTGGGCGCTCTGGCCGGTATTCTGGAATTTTTGCAGGATCAGAAGGAAGAGTATGTGGTTTTGGCGGATACGAATGTTGTGGTGAATTTTGACTTCAAAGCACTGATTGACGCGCATATTTCCACCGGGGCTGATGTCACGATGGCCTACAATGAGCAGGAGATACCGGAGAGTGTTCTGGAGACCACTTCCAATGATAAGGGATTTTACTATACCTTTGCTCTTCAGGATGGCCGGATTACCAAGATGTATGTAAATTCCAAGGCAAAGGGCATACAGAATTTTGCTATGGGGATTATGCTGATTCGGCGGGAGCTGCTGATTGATTTGGTCAATACGGCTTATGTCCGGGGAGAGGTATATCTGGAGCGTGATGTGCTGCTGCATCAGCTTGATCGGCTGAATGTTCAGGGGTATAAGTATGACGGTTATGTGGCGCGTATTTTCGATATGAAGAGCTACTTTGATGAGAATATGAAGCTTTTGGATGATTACAACCTGGATGCATTGTTCTCGGAGGCGCCTGTTTATACAAAGATTCGTGACGACAATCCTTCTCGTTACATTGCGGGAGCCAAGGTAGAGAATATCATGGTTGCGGACGGCTGTATTATCGAAGGTGAAGTGGAGAACAGCGTATTGTTCCGCGGTGTTAAGGTTGCCAAAGGCGCGAAGGTGAAGAACTGTGTTCTGATGCAGGGCACCGTGGTGGAAGCCGGCGCGGATGTGGAGTATGTGATCGCGGACAAGGACGTGACGGTGAGCGCAGGGAAAGAGCTGAAGGGGACGGATACGTTTCCTGTTTATATCGGGAAGAAGCAGAAGGTGTAGCGGGGAAGCGGAAGCTATATCCGGCCGGTATTCGGGATGCGTGCGGATGTATTTGAATGCATGGCGGGACCGGTGAGACGGGCTGCGGACTTTCGGTGTATATAATGTGTGGAAATAGAGGTGTTGGGCCTGGTGCCTGACGCCTCTTTTTGAATATATCTTACCGGACGAAGTCTTCCGCACCGCATAAAATGGCAAAAGGGGATATTAAATCTTGGTATTCATGAAGTTCTGCTAAAAAATGAAAGAATTTAATGATTCTGCTTGATTTTCCAAAGAAAAAGGTGTATTATAATTAAAAATGGAAGAATATGAAAGAAATAAAAAAGGGGTGAAGGAATGGAATCCACAAGCAGAGTGCTGCAGAGAAAGATTATGAATATCATGAATGACGGAGAAAAGCGGGATATCTCGGATATAAAAGAGAGTTTGGCAGTAAAAGAGGATTTTAAATATGGGGAGGACTATCGGGAAGGTCATCTGGCCGGCGTCCTGCGTGTGCTCGTAACCAATAAGGATCTGGAAAAAGAGGAGCGGGGAGTGTATCGGTTAAATGAACTGACACACGGGCCGGTTATAGAAGATATACTAAACATGGACATTGATCTTGAGCCTGATAACCGGGGCATGTCATGTCTGGAGGAAATGAAACAAGAAACTCTTACTGTTTTGGAACGGCAATATCACAGCTTGGTGGGGCGTATGGATGCGGTATCCTTATCTTCCCTGTCGCCTTCGGATTTTGAGAGTGTAAGGCAGTTGTCGGAATTGAAAGAGGATTTGAAGCAGATTTTGCTGAAATACGGCAGGACATCCGCATAAAGGCTGCTGCAGGAAGGCATTGTTTATACTTATTCGGTATCGCTCTGCGCGTCGCTTCTGGCAGAGGATTTCGTAAAGCAGATTGTGAATAAGCGAAAGGGGAAAAATCCGGATTTTGTATTTTACCATGTGATTACTTCGGCTGTAAATATTATCTGGATTTTGATTCTGGTGTTTCTGTGGCTGGGCGGACTGCGCGGCAAGATTTGGCTGCAGATTGCCTGCGGTGTGATTTCGTCGGTTTTTGCCTTCTATATGTATTGTGTGGGGCAGATGGAGCAGCACAAGGTGATTTTGAAGGATTATGACGATACGGAATATTTGGACGCGGAGCCGCATCAGATGGATACGGCTAAGGAGGGCGCTCATGCGGAAACTGTGGAGGGGTTGGGAAAATGGGTATGAAAGCGGTGGATTTTGATGCTGTATGACAGGGATATTCGGGAGCCGTTGTTTGATTATCTGGAGGAGCGGTACGGCAAGGTTCGGATGATTGAGGAGAAGCAGATGGGGAGATCCCGGGCGGACATTGTGATGGTGCTTCCGGAGGAGCTTGCGGGGATTGAGATTAAGAGTGATGCGGATACTTATGCGAGGCTGGAGCGGCAGGTGAAGGATTATGATCGGTTTTTTGATCGGAATTATGTGGTGGTGGGGTCTACCCATGCCCTGCATGTCGGGGAGCATGTGCCGGAGTATTGGGGGATTATTTCGGCGGAATGGCTGGATGGGCGCGTGGATTTTTATGTGATTCGGGAGGCGGCGCGGAATCCGAAGGTGGAGCTGAGGTGTAAGATACGGATTCTCTGGCGGCCGGAGCTGGCGGATATTCAGGAGATTTGCGGGATGGCAAGGTATGGGGGGAAGAGTAAGGAGTTTGTGAGGGAGCGGATCGTGGAGCGGGTGCCGGAAGAGATCTTGAATGGGTTGATTAGTGAGGAGTTGTTTGAGAGGGACTATACGGAGATTGAGGGGAGGATTGAGGAGTTTCGGGGGAGAAAAAAGCGTGGGAAGAAAAATTAACGGAAAAACCACCTTTATTAACTAATAATTGTAAATGTAACCATAATTTGATATAGTTAAAAAGGTTAAATATAAGTAAGTAAATATTTATACAGCGCATAAAAGGGGAACAGAAATGAAGCAGGAAAACAGCGTCAGTTTGAGTGAGACTGTATATCAATATTTGTTGGATATGATTTTATCTATGGAGATTAAACCGGGATGCCGTGTGCCGGAGGCCAGGATTGCAGCACAATTTGGAATCAGCAGAACACCAATCCGTGAGGCCATGAAACAGTTGGCAAATGACGGCATTATTAATATGTATCCGAATCGTTACGCAGAGGTTGCTAATTGGGATGAATCTCTTATTAAAGAGATTGGAATTACACGTGTTCAGTTAGACAATCTGGCAGTCAAACTGGCTGTTTTTTATGGAAGCAATGCAGAGTTTGGAAAGATGAGAGAGTATTCGAAAGCTTGTCTGGAAGCAGGACTGACAGAGAATATTGCTGAAAAAATAAGAAAGGACTGTGCATTCCACCTGGAGCTTAGTATTATCAGTAAGAATCGGCAGTTGATAGAGTTTCAAAAAAAATTATATTTAAAAATTGAATTTTTGCAGTCCTGGCGATCAAATTTTCTGGAAAATCCCCAGGAACAGTATCGTCAGCATGAAGAGATTGTTGACGCTTTGATGGAACGGGATGAAAAGCGGGCTTTAAAACTGCTGACACAGCATAACCTGCATTTTCATGATCTGGAAAAAGATTATAATGGAACATTCTGGTCATAGCAGAGGTTTGGTTGATATCGGCAAAATAACAATCGAATAAAGGCAATAACTGCTGTTTTAAGCAGAATGTAAGAAGCGCCGAGTGCAACTCATTTTCAGAGTTGCACTCGGCGTAATTTTTATGCAGAAATGAAATCTCTGCTCACGGTTTCTGCCGCTTTGGAGCAGATGCTGTTCATCCGACCAAAACACTGTTAAATTTTTCGCTTTGGCCTAAATGAATAAAATAAATAGATTATGCTTTTTTGTTTAGGTAAATATATACAAAAAAATTATAAAAAAGTGTACAATATAAACAAAGTGTATACAATTTAAAGAAATGGTATTGACTAGAAGTTGTAAGCTGTTATAATGAAATCGTAATTTGCTATAACAATTAAATAACAGTGAGAAGGAGGATAAGAAATGAAAAAGATGTTAGCAGTTCTTCTGGGGATGTGTCTGTGCGCAAGTGCACTGTCCGGGTGCGGGAAAAAGGAAGCGGAAGTGACAGAGCCGGCGCCTGTACAGGGGGAAGAAAAAGAAGCGGAATCCGAAGAAGTGAAAGAGGAAGCAAAAGAAGAGACAGGAGCGAAAATTGTGGTTGCCAATCTGCCGAAATCAGTTGGCGGTGCATGGTTTAACCGTATGGCGGTAGGAATTGAACGCTATGGGGAAGAGACGGGGAACGAGGCATTCCAGACCGGAGCAGATAAGGGAGACGCAGCATTGCAGGTTAAGGAAGTAGAGAACCTCATCACACAGGGCGTTGATGTACTGACAATTGTACCCGTTTCTCCGGAAGCGGTAGAACCGGTGCTTCAAAAGGCCAGAGAGCAGGGAATTATTGTAATCTCTCATGAGGCACAGGGAATTGTAAATGTAGATTATGATGTGGAGGCATTTGACGGCGCCGCCTACGGAGCACATTTGATGGATAAACTGGCGGAAGCGATGGGCGAGGAGGGTGAATACGTAATGTGTGTAGGCTCTCTCACGGCAAAATCTCATATGTCATGGGCCAACGGCGCCGTGGAAAGACAGAAAGAGGCATATCCCAATATGGTATGTGTAAATGAGGATGCATTTGTAGAAACGAATTATAATCAGAAGGCATCTCAGGAAAAGGCGGCGGAGCTTATGAAGACATATCCGGAATTGAAAGGAATGTTTGTTACATCAGCTACCGACCTTCCGGGATATGCGCTTGCAGTAGAGGAGGCCGGAAAGCAGGGCGCTGTCGCCGTTGTCGGAAACGGACTTCCCAGTGCGAATAAAGATTATATTGAATCCGGTGCATTGAGTTTCCTTGGATGCTGGGACCCGGCAGACAGCGGATACATTATGGCTAAGGTTGGAGAAATTCTAAAAAATGGCGGAGAGATTACGGACGGAATGGATTTGGGTGTTGAGGGATACCATTCTATCAAATTAGACGGCAATGTAATTCTTGGTGAGGCTTGGAGAGACGTTACGGCGGACACATTGGCTGAGAATGATTTTTAGTCTGCAGATAAAGAAACAGGGCTGCCTCAAAGCATATTTGAGGCAGCCTCTTGCATGAAAGAGTAAAGGGGTGTGGCTTATGGAAACTCCGGTTTTGAAAGTGACAGGAATTAACAAATCTTTTTCCGGCCATCGTGTACTGAAAAATATCAATCTGACACTTGCTCCGGGAGAAAGGCTTTGCCTGGTAGGCGAAAACGGGTGCGGGAAGTCAACGCTGATAAAGATCATATCCGGCGTATATAAGGCAGACTCCGGCCAAATAGAGCTGAATGGTCATGCTTATACAGAGCTTCTTCCGACGGTTTCCATTAAGGAAGGCGTACAGGTGATTTATCAGGACTTTTCAGTATTCCCAAACCTTACTGTAGCGGAGAATATTTCCTTGGGAACACAGCTTGTGGAAGGAAAGCGTCTGGTAAACTGGAAAAGGATTAAGAAGGAAGCGGCGGATGCCCTGAAAGAAATTGGCGTTGAAATGGATTTGGAACAGGAGGTGCGGTATCTCTCGGTCGCTCAAAAGCAGATTGTGGCTATATCAAGGGCCATTTTACAGAAAGCCAGGCTGATTATTATGGATGAGCCTACAACGGCATTGACACAAAAGGAAATTGAACGGCTGTATGAAATTATTTACGGGTTATCGGAAAAGGGTATTTCCGTTATTTTTGTAAGCCATAAGCTGGATGAAGTTTTTACGGTCTGCCAGCGGATTGCGGTAATCAGGAACGGCAATATGATTGTAGATAAAAGGGCCGATGAATTTGAGAAAGAACGCCTTGTTTACTATATGACAGGGCAGGAAATTGAGGAAGACAGCTTTTCTTATGAAGCAGAAGAGGAAAAAACAGTACTGGAGGCAGAGCATTGGACGCAGGAGGGGAGTTTTGAGGACATCAGCTTTCATTTGGGGGCGGGTGAGATCCTTGGAATTACAGGGCAGCTTGGTTCAGGAAGAACGGAGCTTGCCAAGGCATTATTCGGGATAGGGAAGATCGATACAGGTACGCTGAAGATTCATGGAGAGGAAAAGCATCTGAAAAATATACGGACAGCCATGGAAAACCGCATTGCATACGTGCCGGAGGACCGTCTGACAGAAGGGCTTTTTATGGAAAGAAGCCTCACGGATAATATCAATGCGGCGGTTTTGGATCGGAAGAAAAAGAAAAACGGCTGGCTGGATGATGCAGGGATGAAGGCGGAAGCAAAGGAACGGATTCGGGAATTAAGCATCAATGCTTCGGGACCGGAAGTGCCGGCCGGAACTTTTTCAGGGGGAAATCAGCAGCGGGTAGTTATTGCCAGATGGCTTGCGACAAATCCGGAAATCTTAATTCTGAATGGTCCCTCTGTCGGCGTTGATGTCAAATCCAAGAGTGAGATTCACCGGATTTTAAAGGAGTTAGCCCGTAACGGACTGGCAGTTGTATTAATTTCAGATGATATCGGAGAACTGCTCAGCACAACAAACCGAATCATAGTAATGAACAGCGGTCGCATGGTCTATGAAAATATGACTGAGCAGATTACGGCAGATATTCTGAATGAAAAAATAACACAGAATATTGAGAAGAAAGGAGGAGCGGAAGATGTTGAAAACAAAGATAAATAAGTTTTACAAAAGCAATGAGTGCGTTGTTTTTGTGATATTGGTAATGGTAATGATAACATTTTCTGTTATAAATCCTGCCTTTCTGACAGTCAGAAACATGTTTGATTTGTTTCGCACAATGATTGTTACGGGGATTTTTGCCTGCGGGGTAATGATGGTGATTATCAATGGAGGGGTGGACATGTCGTTTATGGCGATTGCAATCTGCTCGGCATATATGACCATACGTCTGGCGCTGGCATTTGACTATACAGGGCCGATTCTTCCGTTATTTCTGATATCGGCTCTGATTGGCATGCTGTTTGGTTTTTGCAATGCATTTTTGGTAAATACGTTTGAGATTCCTATCTTTATTGTTACACTGTGCCTGGCAACAACAATCAGAGGACTTGTCTTAAACTTTGTGGGAAATGAATATGTGGCAAGCACGGAAATGCCGGAATGTACCATTGAATTCTCAAAAACATATTTGTTTAACAGAATGGATGGGACTGGCTCGACCTACGGACTGCATTTTTCCGTATTCATTATGCTGGGGATTATGCTGTTTACCCATTTGATTTTGAATTATACAATCATTGGCCGCGGAGTGTATGCATTGGGTGGAGACAGTTCAAGCGCCCAGCGGTTAGGGTATAACCTGACAGGGGTCCGCATGTTCATTTACGGATATGCCGGTGTTATGGCAGGTATCGGCGGACTTATTTACGTCAGCAACAACCGGATGGCAGATCCCATGAGTTTTCAGGGAGAAGAACTGACAGTGATAGCGGCCGTGGTTATGGGAGGCACGAGCATATCGGGAGGTAAGGGAACAATACCAGGCGTGTTTCTGGGATTGATGCTGACCAATGTGATCAATAATAACCTTGCGCTGATTAATGTTCCCTCTTACTGGCAGAAGTTTACGTTTGGTTGTCTGGTTATATTTGCCGTGCTGATTCAGTCTGCAAGGGCAAAGAAAGAAGGGACTGTATAAAGGGGGCGCATGTATGGGAAAAGTGAAACAGTTAATTGGAATTAATCTGGTAATTTTTATGATTTTTTCATGTTTAAGGCCGGAGCGTTTTCTGACAGGGTATAACTTTGAATCCATGTGCTTTCAGTTTCCGGAAGCCGGGATACTGACATTGGGAATCGGCATTACCATGCTGACGGCAGGCGCGGATTTGTCGATTGTTGCGGTTGCGAATCTTACGGCTACAGTTAACGGCATGATTTTGTTATATATGATGCCGGAAGGGACAGCAGCAGGAGAAGCCTGGCCGTATTTGTTTTTGTGTCTGGCTGTTACGGTCCTGATAGGACTGGTATGCGGAATGATCAACGGATTCTTGGTGGCGCATATGGGAATCTTTCCGATTCTTGCAACATTGGGCACACAGAATCTCTTTATGGGCGTTAGTATGGTTCTGACAAAGGGGCAGGGGGTATTTGGAGTTTTCCCGGAACAGATTATGTTTATTGGAAATGGAAAGGTGCTGGGCATCATTCCGATGCCATTGGTTATTTTTCTCGCGGCGCTTGCGGCAGTATGCATTGTAATTCATCATACCGTACATGGAATCCGCACACAGCTCTTCGGATCTAACCGTGCGGCAAGCTTTTATTGCGGAATTGATAATGTAAAAACAGTGTTTAAAACGTATATGATTTCCTCCATGCTGGGTGCTCTGACGGGAATTTTGATTTTGGCCAGAACAAATTCTGCAAAATATGATTATGGTTCTTCCTATGTTCTGCAGGCTATGCTGGCATCCGTCTTTGCGGGGATATCTCCATTGGGAGGAAAAGGAAATATGCTTAATATTTTATTGTCCGCAACAGCCCTTCAGATGTTGGATTCGGGATTTAACCTGCTTCGAATCAGCAGCTTTGTCCGTTCTTCAACATATGGAATTCTGCTTATTATCGGAATTTTGTTAGACTATGCAGCTATGAAATATCAGCAGAAAAAAGAAATTGCAAGAGCCAATAAATCAGAACCGGTATCAGAGGGAAAATAAAAAAGGAGAGAGCATATGAGAGCTGCGGTATTTGAGAGAGAGGGAGTTTTAAAAATAAAGGAGATTCCAAAGCCCGAGATTATACGGGCGGATGATGTTATTATAAAAGTGGAATTGTGCAGTATCTGCGGTACGGATGTACATATTATGAGCGTTCCGCCCGGATATGAGGCAACACCGGGGACCGTATTGGGTCATGAAATTTGCGGAGAAATTGTGGAGATCGGAAGTGCGGTGACTACGGTAAAGCCAGGGGACAGAGTAGTGTTGAATCCCAATGATTATTGCGGGACCTGCGATTATTGTAAAAATAACTATCCCAACTTTTGCGAACATATCCGTGCAATGGGAATAGATGTGGACGGCGGCTTTGCGGAGTTTGTCAGAACATCGGAAAAAACGGTTTATAGGATAAGCCCGGCGCTTCCGGCCAGGATTGCGGCTTTTGCAGAGCCCCTGGCATGTCTTCTGAATGGATTTCAAAAGATACGAGTAATGCCCGGAGAGAGTGCGGTGGTGATTGGAGCAGGAACCATTGGTCTTATGTTTGTACAGATGATGAAAGCAGCAGGCGCGTATCCGATTATTGTGTCCGATCCGAATGAAAGAAAAAGAGCATTGGCGAAAAAATGCGGAGCAGACATAACTGTAAATCCATTGGAGCAGAGCTTAGAAGAGGTTGTGCACAGCCAGGTTCCCATGGGGGCAGATTACTGTGCGGAGGTAGTGGGAAGTCAGATGCGTCAGGCGGTAAATGTGGTCCGGAAGGGCGGGACGGTGCTGCTGTTCGGTGTGAATAAGAAGGCGGAATGTCAGATTGCGCAGAGCCGGATTACGCAGAATGAGATAGCCGTCAGAGGAACCTGGCTCGCAAACGCAACATTTCCGCGGGCAGTAAGACTGTTGGAAAGCGGCGTGCTGCATCTGGAGGAATTAATTACACACACATTGCCGTTAGAGGGAATTTTAGAAGGAATTGAACTTATGAAAACAGGGGAAGGGGTTGAAATTTTAATAGATCCCTGCCTGCAGGAGGAAAATAAATGAATTATTTTAAGTATAAAGAAGACGCTTCTTTAGAAGGAAGGATTGCGGAAATAGAAATTAAAAAGAAACGGATTTATGATTTGCTGGATGAAATGGGGATGGAAGCCCTTTTGCTGATGAAACACCCGAATTTCAGCTGGGTTACGGCAGGGGGAAAAAATTTTGTTGCAAACTGTTTTGATAATGGCGCGGTTGCGGTTTTAGTTACAAAAACCCAATGCTATGCCGCCTGCAATGTAATAGAAGAACCGCGGATTCTGGAAGAAGAGCAGCTTCCTGAGCTTGGGTTTGAATTATTTGTGTACGGCTGGGAAGAAAATAAGCTGGAGGAATTTGTGAAAAGACACGTAACATCAATGGAAAAAGTACTTTCTGATACGCCGTGCGGGAGTGTGGCAGTAGATAATAGCAGAATTAGCACGCTGCGTTATTGTCTGACGGAAAATGAACTTGGGCGATACCGCTATCTGGGAGACAGCATTTCCAGAACTCTTGAGGAATATCTTCCTACGATTCAACCGGGTATGACAGAGCTGGAAATTGCAGGCGGAATATCAAATGCACTGTGGAAATACAACATTGAACAGGTAATGCACCTGGTGTCTGCGGATGAAAGGAGCTACAGCTATCGTCACGGGCTTCCGACAAATAAGAAGCTGGAGCACAATCTGATTGTATCCATCAACGGAAGATATAAAGGACTGATTACGACCGTTTCGAGAATGATTTATTTTGGCAAGCCGGATGAAGCATTTACGGAGCAATACAGGGATTGTTGCGAAATGGAATGCAGGACCGTTGCGGAAGCGGCTGTGGGTGTGGATGAGCTGAAGCTGTATCAGACATTAAAGCAGGCATATTTGGATAAGGGATATCCGGGAATGTTTGAAAAGCACGGGCAGGGAGGCTGTCAGGGATATTGGCCCAGGGATTATATGATAACGCCGGCATGCCATCATAAAATCCAAAAAAATCAGGCCTATTGTTTTAATCCGGTTGTTGACGGAACGAAATCAGAGGACTCCTTTTATGTAACGGAGGATGGACCTGTGTTTATAACGCGTCCTATTTCTTACCCCAAGCTGGAATACAATATGAATGGAATTGTTATGGAAAGACCGGACCTATTGGTGATTGATTAATAGGGAGCTTGGCGGAAACGGTTACATGTATGGGATTGGAGGGAAAGCTTATGCTGAAAGTGGGAATTATTGGATGCGGAACGATTGCTCAGGTTCGTCATATTCCCGAGTATGCAGCCAATGAAAATTGCGAGATTGCCGCTTATTATGATATAAAGACCGAGACTGCCGAAAAAATGGCAGCCAAATACGGGGGAAAGGTTTACACGGATTTAGAGGAGCTTTTGCACAGCGGAGTGGATGCGGTCAGTGTCTGTGTGGCAAATGCCATGCATGCATCCATTTCGATTCGGGCTTTGGAGGCGGGGCTGCATGTCCTTTGTGAAAAGCCTATGGCAGTTACTCTTGAGGAATGTGAGGCGATGGCAGAGGCGGCAAAGCAAAATAACAGAAAATTGATGATAGGACAAAATCAGCGGTTTGCCCAGGCGCATATAAAGGCCAGAGAATTGATTAGAAAGGGGGCTGTCGGAAAGGTTTTGTCTTTTGACACAAGATTTGAACATTCCGGACCGGAAGCCTGGTCCGGACAGGCCAATCCCTGGTTTTTTGATAAAAAACGCTCCGTATTTGGCGCTATGGCGGATCTGGGTGTTCATAAAACGGATCTTATCCATTATCTGTTGGGAGAGCCTATAACAAAAGTCAGTGCAATTTTATCGACTGTGGACAAGAGGTATCCTGACGGTACGCTGATTTCGGTGGACGACAATGCATACTGCATTTACCAGACGAAGAGCGGTGTGACGGGAACCATGCATGTGAGCTGGACCCAATATGGAGAGGAGTGCAATTCCACTATTATTCAGGGAAGTGAGGGAATGCTGCGGTGTTATACGGATTCTCGATATACACTGATTTTAGAAAGGAAAGGGGGAGAAACAGAGAAGTTTGAACTGGATACGGTGGGAACTAACGAGGAACAGACATCCGGTAAGCTGTTCAATTCCGGGGTGATTGATCGGTTTGCGGACTGTATTATAAAGGATACGGTTCCTCCGTCGTCGGGGGAAGAAGCGCTTAAGGCGATGAGAGTGGTGTTTGCGGCTGAGAAGTCCAGTCAGACAGGAGAAGTGATAGAGGTGAAATATTAAGAAAGAGTATTTGTGCCGGATAAAGGGGAATGAAATAGCTATAAGTGTTTTAGGATGAAACTTTTTTGAGATAAAAAGGTATTCCGAAAGTCATTGAACGGACTTGCGGGATACCTTTTTATGTGGAAGTGGGTTTTGCAGGGGAGAAATGAAATAGGGTTGTTAGTTGGTTGATTTAAAATGCACAGTTTTTGCACATAAACAATACATGATATAATTGACTTCTATTTGATGATTCTATATGATTAATATAGAAAGTAGACGGATAGGCGGTATGAGGGAAAGGAATAGTGAAGAATGTAAATGTTATTTTTCGTGTGGATGAAAATTTGAAAGCACAGGTGGATGCTTTATTTGCAGATTTAGGTTTGAGTCTTTCTACTGCATTTAATATTTTTTTGAGGCAGTCAGTAAGGGAACAGCAGATTCCTTTTGCAATCAGCTGTAATGTACAGAATACGGTTACTTTGGCTGTAATGGATTCTGCGGAAAAGGAGGAAGAGCTTTATGACCCCTTTGATAATGTGCCTTCTTTGATGAGAGCGCTGAACGCTTAGCGGAATTTGTAGAACATTTTAATATAATGATATCAAAAATAATGGATAAAGCTTTATAAAATAAAGAAGTATTATGAAACATTTTGAAGAATTTGAAAATAACGATATGGAAAAAACTATTATTTATTATAATCAAAACGCAGAAGCTTTCAATCAGAATACAATAGATGTTGATTTCGGGGCCATGCAGGAGCGTTTTTTGAAAAAACTGCATAATCAATCTATGATTTTAGATTTCGGCTGCGGTTCCGGCCGGGATACAAAATATTTCTTATCTCAGGGACACAGCGTAACGGCAACAGACGGTTCAGAAGAACTATGCAAACTTGCCGGTAAATACACAGGCATTCCTGTCAAACAAATGCTGTTTCAGGATTTGGATGAGAAAGACACTTATGACGCAATCTGGGCCTGTTCCTCCATTCTGCATCTGCCGTACAGGGAATTAAAGCCGGTCCTCAAAAAGATGGCACAGGCATTGAAGGAAAACGGAATCGTATACACTTCCTTCAAATACGGAACCTTTGAAGGGGAGCGAAACGGCAGATACTTTACAGACATGACAGAAGAAAAATTTGAAAACCTTTTACAAGAAATCGAAGTATTCCACATAGAAGAGCAATGGGTTACTTCCGATGCCAGACCAGATCGGGGAGACGAAAAGTGGTTGAATTTAATCTTGCGGAAGAATTGAATATTGAACCTACCGATGTAATGACCGGCGACCGAAACAAGATGCGCTATCTGTATTACCAGTTAAAAATGAGCATGCGCCAGGCAAAACGAATTGATATCATTGTTTCGTTTTTAATGGAATCCGGAGTCAGAATGATTTTAAATGACCTGAAATCAGCACTGGATCGCGGTGTACAGGTGCGCCTGCTGACAGGCAATTATCTTGGCATTACACAACCCTCCGCCTTGTATCTTCTTAAAAAAGAACTGGATAATCGGATTGATCTGCGCTTTTACAGTGAAAAGAGCCGTTCCTTTCATGCAAAGGCTTATATATTCCATTACGAAACAGAAAGTGAGATCTATATAGGCTCATCCAACATTTCCGGAAGCGCATTGACATCCGGAATTGAATGGAACTACCGATTCGGCAGCCATGCGGACAAGAGCAACTTTCAGAAGTTTTATGAGACCTTTGAGGATTTATTTTATAATCACTCCATCATAATCAATGATGAAGAGCTAAAACGCTATTCAAAGACGTGGAAAAAACCTGCCGTAGCAAAAGATTTAGAAAAATATGAAGAGGCAGAGGAGCAGAATACAGAAAATATAAAACCGCTGTTTCAGCCGAGAGGAGCGCAGATTGAAGCTCTGTATGCCCTGGCAGACAGCCGTAAAGAAGGTGCGGCAAAAGGACTGGTGCAGGCGGCAACGGGTGTGGGAAAGACTTATCTGGCAGCATTTGATTCCGCAGCTTATGAGCATGTGCTTTTCGTGGCTCACCGTGAAGAAATTCTGAAGCAGGCAGCCAAATCCTTTCAAAATGTGCGAAATTCTGATGACTACGGTTTCTTTAACGGCAATCAGAAGGACACGGATAAGGCTGTGATTTTTGCATCTGTTTCCACATTGGGAAGAGCAGGTTATCTCAATGAGAAATATTTTGCCCCGGACTACTTTGACTACATTGTAATAGATGAATTTCATCACGCAGTTACAGAATATTATCAACATATTATAGATTATTTCAAACCAAAATTTCTGCTGGGCCTGACGGCAACGCCGGAGCGGATGGACGGAAGAAGTATCTATGAGATTTGTGATTATAATGTCCCCTATGAGATTACCTTGAAGGATGCTATCAACCGGGGGATGCTTGTTCCCTTTCATTATTATGGAATCTATGATAAAACAGATTATTCCGGCCTGCGTCTGAAAAGAGGCCATTATGAAGAACAGGATTTAAACCGTATTTACATAGAAAATGAAGATCGCAGCGAATTGATTTACCGCCATTATATGAAATACCGCTCAAAAAGAGCTTTGGGTTTTTGTTGTTCAAGGATTCATGCGGAAGCTATGGCAGAGGACTTTTCTAAAAGAGGCATCCTTTCCGCCGCTGTTTACAGCAGTGCGGACGGCCAATATTCTCTGGACCGCGGGACGGCAATTCAAAAGCTGAAAAGCGGGGAGATAAAGGTAATTTTCTCAGTGGACATGTTCAACGAGGGTGTGGATATTACATCAGTGGATATGGTAATGTTTTTGCGCCCGACGGAGTCACCGGTTGTATTCCTTCAGCAGCTAGGGCGCGGGCTTCGGCGTTCCGGGGGAAAAGAATATCTCAATGTTCTGGACTTTATAGGAAATTATGAAAAGGCAGGAAAAGCGCCGTATCTTCTCAGCGGAAAGCCATATAACGAGGCAATGGGAAGTCAAACATTTTTACAGGAGTTTGAGTTTCCAGATGAGTGTATGGTAGATTTTGATTTGCGTTTGGTTGATTTGTTCCGTGAAATGGAGAAACGGAATCAGACGATTCGGGAGCGGATACGGGAAGAATATCTTCGCGTGAAGGAACTGCTGGAGAAAGTACCCGGCCGTATGGAGCTGTTTACCTATATGGACAACAATGTGTATGAGCTTTGTATGGGACATTCCGGTGAGAATCCTTTCCGCAGATATTTGGAGTATCTCGAAGAAATGGGAGATTTGCCGCCGGAGGAATACAGGGTATTTAATGGGATAGGCAGGGAGTTCCTTAAGACCTTAGAGACAACCAATATGCAGAAATCATATAAAATGCCGATTTTAGAGGCGTTTTATAATGATGGAGAAGTAAGGCTTGCGGTAACGGATGAGGAAGTCTTATATTCCTGGAAGAAATTTTTTTCTACAGGGACTAATTGGAGAGATTGGGACGATGTGGCTTCTTATGAAGATTATAAAAAAATAACAGATCGTGAACATTTAAATAAAGCAAAGAAAATGCCGATTCATTTTTTGAAAAAGTCCGGGAAAGAATTTTTTGTGGAGAAGGAAGGCTATGCTTTGGCCTTACGTGAAGAAATGAAGGATGTTATACAAGAAGATGCATTTCGTAAGCATATGAAGGATATCATCGAATACCGTACTATGGAATATTATCGCAGGCGATATATGGAGAAATAATAGTAAAAATACAATAAAATCTAAAACATGCTTTAACCTGTGAGAAAATCTGTTTAGAAAAACAGAAATATGGTAAAGAGGAATTTTGCAAAAATTAATAAAACGATTGAAAGGACATTACCCATGCTAACTATAAATCTCACCCTTCAACTCCCGTCCCTTTATTTTAACTCTGCCCGCCTAACCCTCCCTCCACAGATAACATTTTATGAACTCCACGCCGCCCTGGAACTCATCCTTAATACAGGCTGCGGCAACTGCTACAGCTTCATGCTCATGGCCACCCACCGTGCCATTGAAGACAATACGGCCGCTGGCTGCAAAGCAGCCCCAGTCTTCAAGCAAAATCCTAGGATTCGCTATCTAAATCCCTATCCCGGAACCTTAGCCTGCCTGTTGGAGCTTGAATCCATAGACAATAAAGAAAGTGCAAGGCATCCTTTCGTATCCGGAACGGAAAATGACAGCCAAATAAACACCCGGCTAGAGGAATACTGCTATTTTGCGGAAGGCTGGCAATACCATAATGAAGACTTCTTCCGAAAACAGTACAAGGCAGAAAATAAAAAGCAAATCAATATGCTTAATTCATATCCCGAAACTGCAGAACCGCAATGTATTGCCGGCTTACGTTCCAAAACCATAGAACAAAAACAACGAATCTGGGATAGTACATGCCTGATACATAAATTTGACGAAACCATCCGAGTAACCATTGGAAACTCCAGGTATTCCCAATCAGAGCTTTTGGAAGCCTCAAAAAAGGAAAATTTGGTAAACTATTGCCGTTATTCCATGCTGTCAATATCAGCCAACTGGAGAAAGAAGGAGCTGGCAGAAGCCTTCACTTCCAATTTACGGGAAAATATGTGGCTTACGATGGTGCTCCTTCCCAAGGAAGCCATAGACCTTTATTTGCGTCTGTGCTGTTTAAAGGAAAACCAGAAGTGTTCTCTTAACCTGGAGAAAGATGCAGAAGCCTTGAAGCTTCTGATATATCTGGGAATGACAGATTTACTCTTTGGAGCCGGAGAAACGGATATTCGCCTGGAGCTTCCGACAGACTTTAAGAAATATTTTCAGGTATTTTTCCAAAATTCCAAAAACTTTGCGCCTAGATCAGAGTGTACCTGTTATTTGTCTCCGGAGCAGAAAACAGGAAGCTGGCAGAAAATTGTCAAGGGCTATACAAAGCTAGATGACCGGACAACCATGTTGCTTTACTGTTATGGGATTCTTACCGTAGAGGATTTGTGGGAAAAGCTGTGTAGCTGTTATGGGTATCATTTTGAGAAGACCGAATTTAAGAGATATCTTTTGCTTCATCTGCGTCTGCTGGAAATCGTATATACAGGACAGTTTCTGGGAACTCGGCAGCGGCTTGTAAGTCCTAGGGAGCTGAACATTGCCTATGCGCTTAAAGTACAGGAAAAACCGATTGCTCCTGAGCGGCAGAAACCTTTAAAGAAAGAAGAACTGAATACGTATGAAGTCTGGCTGATGGAACAAGTGGCAGATTTGCTCCATCTTTTATCAAACTATGTGGAAGATGAATACATGATGGCTGATATCTCCGGGCAGCTCATCTATTGTATTCTGCAAAATGAAACTTGGGAAGACTATCTGGATTTTTTGGCAGAACTATTGGAAGATATAGACTCACCCATGCACATGTGCTTCTGGTACGAGCTGAGCAAGCTTTACCTCCATCTCCCGGTAGCCGGTTTGGGAGGTTATTCCCGCATGGAATATGCTGAAAAGGAGCAGCTTCCCAATCCCTATCTGATTTTGAATGATCAGAAAAATTCTCTTTCAAACTGGGAATGCATAGGCATTTTCGGTAAGCCCTTTGAGGAGCAATATGAGTTGTACCTTAGTGCAGAGCGTTTTATAAAAGACGGAACGGAACTCTCAGAAAAGCGCATGCTGAAAGCTGCAAAAAAGCATTTATGCTCAGAATTGGCAACAGCATTGCAGATCCATTGCTATCTGATTTCTGGCAGTCCCAAGCTTCTCACACTTTTGGAAAAGGAAGCAAAGAGAAGTCCGGAATCTTTGGAGATGCTGAACCAATTGAAATATATGTTGAATGTAGATGATTAAAATTCAATGGAAGAAATTAAAGTCTTAAAATTTCGGTCTGCTGTTATGGTATTTGAATTATCGGGTATGAAGCAAACAATGAGCCGCGAACGACTATTCTGCAAACCATGTTTAGAAAAAGGAACAAACCCCATGACCAACACCCACCGCAACATCTTCAAAGCCATCCACGAAGGAAAATGGCTCAAAATCGAATACCAAAACGTAGAAAACCAGATCACCAACTACTGGATAGGCATCCGTGATCTTAACATTGCCGCCCGCACCCTCTCCGTAGACGGCCTGCACACTACAAAATACACCTTAGGCTCCTACGACCGCATTTACATAGACTCCATCCTCTCTTCCGAAATCATCGAAGGCTCCTACTGTGAAATCAACGAAGATCTGGTAAGAGACATCTACCTCCACCCTCACAAATACAAAAGCCTTTTCGACCACGTAGCCAATCTAAAGATCCTCAACTACCTGGAAATGTGCAACCGCATGGACTGCGTGCCCTACTATTCCGACTTTGAACTAATCCGCTACCTTGACAGCGACAGCTTCCGGGATGAATTTTACGAGCTGAGCGACGAGCAGTTCCGCATGATTGTCACCTATTTTCAGCAGAAAACAGAAGAAAACCGCCCCGACGGACGTATTACCATCCAGCAGCTGGCCATGAACATCCTGAGTATCCACACCAACAAGGGCCTGTATGTCCTGGCATACCGCCGTCTCCGCCTGGATGTAAAACGGCGTGTCCTGCGCCCGGACGAGGACATTACCATCTGCACGGAGTACACCGTAGACGGCGCCGCAGAGAGCATCCGCCGTTATCTGGATGCGGATGAGTACGAGCTTTTGGAGCATTTTGAAGAGAACCAGGAGCGGATCAAGGACTGCATCACCCACTACAACCGGGCTGTTCTGAGCGCAGACGATATGCCCTACATCATCGGCCTGGGAATGGACATTGCTCTCGATCTCCGCAAAGAATACCAGGCCATTTTAAACATGTATCAAAAAGACAAGGTCCCCATACCCATCCGCGCATTTTTCGGAGATTTGCTCAACCGCCCCGTCCGCAAAAAAGCATGTCCCATAACTCTGTTAAACAGACGCATCAATCTGGATCAGCTCCTTGCCATCAACAATGCCATGAAATACTCCGTAGCCTATATCCAGGGGCCTCCGGGAACAGGCAAGACCAATACCATTCTCAATACCCTGCTGACCGCATTTTTCAATGAAAAGACCGTGCTTTTCACCTCCTACAACAATCACCCCATCAACAGTGTATTTGAAAAGCTGACAGAGCTCAGATACCACGGCCGGAACATTCCCTTCCCCGTCCTCCGCCTTGGAAATATAGACAAACAGAAGGAAGCTGTCCGCTACCTGAAAGAGCTGTACCTTACCACAAAGGCAGTCACCGTATACGAATCCACACTGGACAAGCGGCGCGGCGACCGCATCCAAAGAGCAAAGGAGCTTTCCGGTCTCCTGGGACGCTATGAGGAGGTTTTGGATCTCCGGGAGCGGAGGGAAACCCTGCACCGTATGACGGAATACCAGAGCCATTTAAAGGGAGCCATCGGCCTTCTCCCCTTCCAGGCGGATTTGCAGGGAAGGCAGTTGGAGATGGTCAACCGGAAAATCAGCGGCAAAGGCCAGATTACCGACGAGGAAGCCCTGAAGCTTCTTGATGACAATGAGGAGGAGCTTTACAAATATCTCTACTACACCTCGGCAAAATACATCCAAAGACTGGACGAGCCGAAATACGACGAGCTGCGGAAAATCTTATTTGAATCCGAAGGGGAGGAGCAGCTTAAAGCATTTTCCAAATACCTGAGCAAAACGGAGAATGTGCGGCGCCTCCAGCGGGTATTCCCGGTGATGATTACCACCTGCATCTCCGCACACCGCCTTGGTGCGCCGGAAGCCCTGTTTGACATGGTGATCATGGACGAGGCAAGCCAGTGCAATACGGCGGTTTCCCTGGTCCCCATTATACGGGGCGAACAGCTGATGCTGGTGGGTGATCCCCAGCAGCTCAATCCCGTGATTCTTCTGGACCCGCTGGTGAATCAGCGCCTTCGCAAAAAATACAACGTATCCGACGAGTACGACTACCGGGAGAACTCCATTTACAAGACTTTTCTCTCCTGCGATTCCGTCAGCGACGAAGTGCTGCTTCACAATCATTACCGGTGCAACGAGAAGATCATCGAGTTCAATAACCGGAAATATTACAACTCCAAGCTGAACATACGCTCCAACAGCAGAGAGCCGCATCCGCTTATCTATATAGATGTGAAAAATGCTCCCGTAGATCAAAAAAATACGGCTCCCTGCGAGGTGCAGGAGATTGTAAGCTATGCATCCTGCCATCGTGACAAAAGCATCGGCGTGATTACGCCCTTTGTAAATCAGAGGAAAATGATTGAGGAGGCATTGAAAAAAGAGGGCCTGGATCATGTGGCCTGCGGAACGGTCCATGCTTTTCAGGGAGATGAAAAGGATGTGGTGCTCTTTTCCACCGCTATCTCGGACAGCACCCAGGCAGGCACCTATGAATGGCTGAAAAATAACCGGGAGCTTATCAATGTGGCGGTCTCCAGACCCCGGGATCAGCTGATTGTACTGTCCGATTCCGGGAATCTTAACCGCCTTCACCAGCGGGAGGGCAGCGACGACCTGTATGAGCTTGTGGAGTATGTGAAAGCCAACGGAACATCACAGGTAAGCCGGAAAAAGGCCAATTCCCGCGCGCTTGGGATTAAGCCCTTCAGTACGGCTATGGAGGAAGCCTTTCTTGCCAATCTCACCCATGCCCTGGAAAATATCTGGCTTTCCCAGAGCCGCTATACCGTTCACAGGGAAGTGGCGGTGTCGCAGGTATTTCAGGACAATCTAAGCCATGACGACCTGTTTTATTCCGGCCGCTTCGATTTTGTGGTCTACGAGCGTCAGGGCAGTAAGGAGCTGCCGGTGCTTGCCATTGAGCTTGACGGGAAAGAGCATTTCGAGGACGAGATTGTAAAAGAGCGGGACAGGAAAAAGAATGCCATCTGCGAGGCTCACCGGATGCAGATTATCCGGGTGGAGAATGCCTATGCAAGACGGTATCATCACATTAAGGAGATTTTGATTAATTATTTCTCGATTCGGCATTAACCGAACATAAAACGAGTATACGGATGAATCGCCTGTTATGTTTGACGCAGGCCGGCAAATCATGTACAATAGAAAAATAACTTGGATACAAACCCCAATATCGGCAGATAATAACAGGAAAAAGAAAAAGGAGCTTCAAATGAAGAAAGCAATCATCATCGGCGCAGGTCCGGCAGGAGTGACGGCAGCCTACGAATTGTTAAAGCAGTCAAAGGAATACGAAGTACTGGTCCTTGAGGAAAGCCAGGAGATAGGCGGAATCTCCAGAACCGTGCGCTACAACGGCAACCGCATGGATATCGGCGGCCACCGCTTTTTCTCCAAGGACGACCGGGTGACGCGTTGGTGGGACCAGATTATGCCCCTTCAGGGAAAGCCCTCCTACGATGATAAAGTATTGGGCCGCACCATACCGCTGAAAAAGGGAGGACCGGACCCGGAAAAAGAGGATCAGGTGATGCTGACCCGGAACCGGGTATCGCGCATCTATTATAAAAAGAAGTTTTTTGACTACCCGATCAAGCTCAATGCAAAGCTCTTCCTTAACATGGGCTTTGCGGATACGGTTGTGGCAGGCTGCAGCTATCTGAAAACAGCGGCAGTCAAAAAGCCGGTGGATTCTTTGGAAAACTTTTATATTAACAGCTTTGGCCGAAAGCTCTACTCCATGTTTTTCGAGGGCTATACGGAAAAGCTCTGGGGCCGTCATCCCCGGGAGATAGCTCCCGACTGGGGCGCACAGCGGACCAAGGGGCTTTCCATCATGGGAATCCTGAAGGATAACGTGGTAAAGCTCCTTCCCGGAAAGCAGGACAAGAAGCATGTGCAGACCTCCCTGATCGAAGAATTTAACTATCCCAAATACGGTCCCGGCCAGCTCTGGGAGACAGCCGCCGCCGAGGTGGAGCGCATGGGCGGAGAGATTCGAAAAGGCTGTAAGGTGACGAAGATCAACACCGCAGGAAACCGCGTAGAGAGCCTTGTGTATCAATGTGACGGCCAGGAAGTGACCGTGGAGGGCGACGTATTTATTTCCTCCATGCCCGTGAAGGATCTGGTGGCAGGCATGAACGATGTGCCGGAGGATAAGGCGGAGATTGCGGCGGGACTTCCCTACCGTGATTTCGTCACGGTCGGCCTTCTGGTGAAAAAGCTGAATCTGAAAAATGAGACAAAGCTCAAGACCTTGAACAATATCGTTCCCGACTGCTGGATCTATGTTCAGGACACCGGCGTCAAGCTGGGGCGTATCCAGATTTTTAATAACTGGTCCCCCTATATGGTGGCAAAGCCGGAGAAAACCGTCTGGATTGGTCTCGAATATTTCTGCAGCGAGGGTGACAAGTACTGGAAGCTCAGCGAAGAAAAATGGGTAAAATACGCTACGGCCGAGCTTTTAAAAATGGGTGTGATTTCCAGTGAAAGCGATGTGCTTGATTCTCACAGAGAGCGGGTAAAAAAGGCTTATCCGGCGTACTTTGATACCTATGAGCATATGGATGATTTGATTGATTATCTGAACGGCTTTGGCAACCTCTACTGCGTAGGCCGCAACGGTCAGCACCGCTACAACAACATGGATCACTCGATGGCAACCTCCTTTGAGACTGTGGGGAATATCTTAAGCGGCAGGGAGGATAAGAAGAATATCTGGAGCGTGAATACGGAGAAGGAGTATCACGAGGAGAAGAAGTAAAGTTAGTGTACTGAGGAAAAAAGAGGCTTTATCTGGAAAGGACAGATACAGCCTCTTATTATATGAAAATCTTGCGAATAGTAATTGAATTATAGAAAAATACAATATTTAGTGCTTGACATGTGTGGTATAATTAATGCAAATGGATTAGAATATAATTAAGGCGGAAATGACTATAGATGGTGGAAGATAGTAATTACCTCAAGTTTCCAAGTATAATAAAAGAGAAGATATGTAATGGTGAGTTTGTATTTCCGGATAATACAGTATTTGCATATCAGCCTATACTGGCTTATCGGGGAATACAGCGTAAAGCAAATGATTTTACTGAGGTGTCCAGAAAAGATTTCATGTCTTATGCGGAGATGAAGGTTCGCAGGCGCGGTGTTAATACTGCTGATCCTCATTATTATGGTGTATCCTTATTTTTGAATAAGGAATCTGTTGAAAATGCATTAAAATTTCCCAGGACTGATAAAAAAATAGCGGTTGGTAAGGTTTGCTCGGAAGCAGGCCCGGCTGAAATAAATGAATATACAGGGCACATTTGTTGGTGGTTATATGATAACATCGAAATTGAAGGATTTTTGATTGTATGAGGTGAGTAAACGTGGAAGAAGTTTTCTTTGTGATTAATGAAAATAATTTGGTTTTAGATAAGGTGTTAGTAGAATATAATGAGGCGCCGATCTTTTTTGTGTGTAAAGATGAAAGGAATTATTTTATTTCATCTTGTATAGATATAGAGGAAGAGCGCTATATTGTAGTTGAGGTAACTCTGAGCCGTTTATCTAAAATGTTGCATGAAAAGATTACTATGAGAGAAGTGATTTTACAGGCAAATAAATTCTGGGATGTCCGAGTTGGTGAGGATGTAACAAAAGATGAGGTGGCAGAGAAGAATATTAGAGAGATTCCACTTGATTCTTTACCCTATGAAGGAGCCTTTTTAAAAATTGCTACAAGGGATTTGGAGAATTATGCCGAAAAAATAGATTCGCACCTTTATGGAAAAGGAGTTTGGGAAAATAAAACATCTGAAATATTTGAATATGTAAACATAGGAATTTGGGATTTTATGGAGCAATATAAAGCTGATCTGCAATGTAGCTATGAGAGTGTAATTAAGGAAAATAGAAAGAAAGATTCAAACAGTAATTATGATAAATTAGCTTATGATAAAAATCTTTGTATTTCAGACATAAAAATTGATTTTGAAAATGTAAAAATCAATATACCAATCGCAAAGAGCAGCAAGTACCGTTTTGCAGCATAATAATGCAAATAATATCGAGGTGAAGCATGAGTAAAGAAGTTGGCAGTGCATTATGTTTAGATAAATTAGTGTTTGATAAAATTGAATTTAAACGAACAGGTATGAAAAATGAGAGCGAGATTGAATTCAATTTAGGGATTGCCATTAATAAAAAGCAGGATGAAGAGATATACAAAGTCACACTTTCCCTTAATGGAAATAAAGAGAAAGAGTATACGCTGGAAATTATATTATCAGGATATTTTTCTTTTGATGATAATGAAAAAACAGATGATAAATTAAAAAGGGCAATGATTAATCAAAATGCAGTAGCGATTATTATGCCTTATTTGAGGAGTCAGGTATCCTTAGTAACGGCACAGCCAGAAGTAGACTGTGTTGTTTTGCCGCCATTTAATATTATAAAAATGATGTCAGAAGATTAACAATTATAATAAATACCCTCAGCAGACATAAAACATTTAACTTCTTAACTGCTGAGGGTATTGTTTATAAATGGATATGATATAGTTTTTATTTCAGGTGTATACTTTTTGAGAGTTCAATAAATCTATTTCACAAACTTCTGCCAATACCCCATCACAAAGATAAAGAGCACAATCACCGGCAGAATATAAGACACGTAAAATCTCGCCCACTTCGGAAACTTCACTCCTTCTCCGGCATCCGCTTCCGCAATAAACTTATCCCATCCCCATCCATACCGGCTGGTACAGAACAGAAGATAGACCAGGCTGCCCAGAGGAAGAAGGTTATTGGAAACAATAAAATCCTCCAGATCCTGAACCGTACTGCCGGCGCCCAGCGGAGCAAATCCGCTCCAGGCATTAAAGCCAAGCACACAAGGCATGGAAAGGATTAAGATCAAAACCAAATTTACCAGAACCGCTTTTTTACGGCTCCATCCCCACAGATCAATAGCAAAGCTGATAATATTCTCAAACACGGCAATGACTGTGGACAATGCCGCAAAGCTCATAAAGATAAAGAACAAGGTTCCCCACAGCCGTCCTCCGGCCATCTGATTGAAAATATTCGGAAGGGTTACAAATACAAGCCCCGGCCCCTCTCCCGGGTCCACCCCAAAGGCAAAGCAGGCAGGGAAAATCACAAGTCCGGCCATAAGAGCAATCAGTGTATCCAGAACACAGATATTCAGAGATTCACCCATCAAAGTCCGTTCCTTACTGATATAGCTTCCGAAAATAGCCATAGCTCCAATACCAAGGCTTAAAGTAAAGAAGGACTGCCCCATAGCGGCAAACACCACATCACCGATACCGTTTTCCACCACTTTGCCAAAATCAGGCACCAGGTAAAAGCTCAAACCTGCACCTGCTCCCTCCAATGTAATACTGCGGACACACAGAACAATCAGAATTACAAACAGAAAACCCATCATAATCTTCGTAATGCGCTCCACACCATTCTGAAGTCCCAGACTGCAGATACCAAAGCTCAAAAGAACCGTAACCACCATCCAGAATGTCATGGAACCGGGCTGAGCAAGCATTTCGCCAAACACACCGCCTACAGCATCCGGCGTCATACCGCTGAACGTTCCTGATGCCATCTTATAAACATAGGCCAGCATCCAGCCGCCCACTGTCGTATAAAACATCATCAGCAGATAATTACCGGCCATAGCCGCATACCCTTCCAGATGCCACTTGCTCCCCTTCGGTTCCAGCACATGAAAGCTTCTGGCCGCCGACTTCTGACTGGCCCGCCCCACGGCAAACTCCATAGCCATAATCGGCATCCCCAGAATCACTAAAAATACAAGATAAATCAGTACAAAAGCAGCTCCGCCATACTTACCGGTTATGTAAGGAAACCGCCACACATTGCCAAGTCCCACCGCGCATCCGGCCGAGATCAGAATAAATCCGAGCCGGGATGAAAACTTTTCTCTTTTTTCCATAGTAACATACTCCCCTTTTTATACTTCTGCCCCCGACCATTCATTATACAGAAGGCTCTTTTGGCGGCATACGAAATAATAATAGCAGAGAAAAGGAAATGCGTCAAATCTTTTACGAGCCAAAAACTACTTTTTCACGTTAAAACCATAATACGCCTATCTAAAATCACAGCAGCACTTTAAAAAGAAAAATCATTACATATTATAATTGCATGTTCTCATATATTGAACTGCCATCTTGACAATCCAATTTCTTATGATATACTAAACAAGCCATAAATCAACTAGGCAAGTCCGTGTGTTCGAAACCATCCACACGTAAAACAAAACTAAGGAGAGAAAGAAAAATGAAAGAAAACAAAGTATTATTCATGTCACAGGCCGCAATGATTGCAGCCATCTACGTGGTGCTCTGCATCGCCTTTGCGCCCATCAGCTACGGTGCAATCCAGGTACGGGTGGCAGAAGCCCTCACCATCCTGCCCTACTTCACCCCAGCTGCCATTCCCGGCCTATTTATCGGCTGTCTCATAGCAAACTTTGCAGGCGGAAGCATCATGATTGACGTCATCATCGGAAGCCTGGCAACCCTTCTGGGAGCCATAGGAACCTGGCTGCTGCGCAAAAAAAGCCGTTACCTGGCCCCCCTCCCCCCGATCCTGACCAACACCCTCCTGGTCCCCTACGTCCTCCGCTACGGCTACGGAGAACCCCTCCCAATCCCTTTCCTCATGGCAACCGTAGGAATAGGAGAAATAGCTGCCTGCGGCATCATGGGCCTGGTCGTACTAACTGTCCTAAACAAATACCGAAAATACATCTTCCGAACCGCATAAAGCAAAACCAAACACAACAATAAAAAACCAACCAATCAAACTAAAATCAAAAAATAAATACAAAAGCCTGCGATTCTAAGGGAGTCGCAGGCTTTTTAACACCAAACATCTACCGAGGCCAACCAACAGGGGAAGAGGGGAGGGGCGGAATTTCCGATATCAGGTGTCCGGCTGTTCGCGTACACGCCGTATGATATGAGCGGACATAACAAAAAAGTCCAAAAGGCGAAGCCGTTCACAAGCAAAAAGTCAATGTCCGTTCAGAGCATACGGCGTGTACGTGAACCGTCCGAACACACGATATGGAAATTCCGCCCCTCCCCTCTTCCCCGTCCGCCCCCATCACAAATATTTATCAAAACCCCAAGAACCCCTGTTGACTTATGTGTTACAAAATGTTATAATCTGTTACAAGTCAAGAAAAAAACATAACAAATCTTAACAACACCCCCGGATTTCGGAAACACGCAACACAAAATTCCCCAAATCCAGAAGG
Organism: Clostridia bacterium; assembly: GCA_910576325.1. Classification (GTDB taxonomy): domain Bacteria; phylum Bacillota; class Clostridia; order Lachnospirales; family Lachnospiraceae; genus Laedolimicola. Next base: position 51,387 of record CAJTIM010000012.1, on the reverse strand, counting down.
ACGACACATGAACCAGCTTCGCAGAGAAAACATTGGAAAATATATTCGGGAAAAAGGCGCCGTCACCGTAAAAGAAGTCAGCGCTCTTTTTCCCGATGTCAGTCTAATGACCATCCACCGTGATCTGGAGAAACTGGAAGAAGAAGGCACCATTATCCGCACCCGCGGCGGCGCCATATCCGCCACACCGGGAACCAGCCCCACCGAGATCAAGCTGGAGACCAGAATGCAGACCAACTGGAAGGAAAAGCGCGAGATGGCCCGGAAAGCCCTGCGCCTCCTGGAACCGGGCAGCGCCGTATTTCTGGATGCAGGAACCTCCAATATGGCTTTGGCCCAGGCAATCCCCGACATGGATCTCAATATTTTCACCACAGGTCCCGGAATTGCTTTGGAGCTGGGGAAGCTTTCCGTCCCCACCGTCCATATGTGCGGAGGAACCCTAAACCGCTTCAACCAGGCGGTATCCGGTCAGAGCACCCTGCAGATGTTAGAGCAGATCAACATTGCCACCGCCTTTCTTGGAGTATCCGGTTACACAGAGGACAACGGCTTTACCTGCGGCAAGGAAGACGAGATGCTGGTAAAAAGTCTGATGATGAAAAAAGCAGGAAAAAAAGTCATCCTCATGGACAGTTCCAAGTACGGAAGAATACTTCCCTATACCTTCGGCAATGTAGAGGATGCCGACTGCATCATCAGTGACGGACGGCTTCCCGAGGAAGTGGTGCATCGTGCGGAACAGGCAGGAACCATTATTATTTAAGCCCGTAATAGTAACACAAAATATATATAAAACAAATATGGAGGGAAAAGAAATGGCAGTAGGCGTATTAATGCCAAAAGCAGGAATCACGGTAGAAGAATGTATTATTACCGAGTGGCTGAAGAAAAAAGGCGACCATGTAAATGTGGGCGACATCCTCTTCACCTACGAGACAGATAAAGCATCCTTTGAGTGTGAATCCACAGCAGAAGGAGAGATCCTTGAAATTTTTTATGAAGAAGGAGACGAAGTACCTGTTCTGGTCAATGTCTGTGCAGTAGGACAGCCGGGCGACGATATCTCTGGAATCAAAGAGGGAACAGCTTCCGCAGCGGAAGCAGCTCCGGCAGCGGCGGCACCAGCGCCTGCGGCAGCACCTGCACCTGCGGCGGCAGCAGGCCCCATAGCACAGGGCGTATTAATGCCCAAGGCAGGAATCACGGTAGAAGAGTGCGTGATTACCGAGTGGCATAAGAAAAAAGGCGATCCGATCAACGTAGGCGATATCCTTTTCACCTATGAGACGGACAAGGCATCCTTTGAGTGTGAGTCTACCGCAGCAGGTGAGCTTCTTGAGATCTTTTATGAAGATGGAGATGAAGTGCCCGTACTTGTCAATGTTTGTGCTATCGGAAAGCCCGGAGACAGCATTGAGGGCTTAAAAGAGGGAACAGCTCCGGCGGCAGCACCCGCACCGGCAGCAGCGGCTCCGGCTCCTTCGGCGGCTCCCGCAGCAGCAGGCCCTATGGCACAGGGAGTATTGATGCCCAAGGCGGGAATCACGGTAGAAGAGTGCGTGATTACCGAGTGGCATAAGAAAAAAGGCGATCAGGTGAAAGTGGGTGATATTCTTTTCACTTACGAGACAGATAAAGCAGCATTTGAGTGCGAGTCCACCGCAGAGGGTGAGCTTCTTGAGATTTTCTATGAGGACGGCGACGAAGTACCCGTTCTGGTGAATGTCTGCGCCATCGGAAAGCCCGGAGACAGTATTCAGGGATTGAAAGAGGGAACAACCCCGGCAGCAGCCCCGGCGCCTGCGGCAGAGGCGGTTCCAGCGGCAGCTCCCGTTTTGACCGCGGCTCCGGCAGCGGCAAACGGCCCGGCTAACCCGGATGCAAAGGTATCTCCCAGAGCCAGAATGACAGCAAAGAATCTGGGAGTGGACGCTACAGCGGCAACACCGACCGGACCTCACGGACGTATTATTGAGGCCGACGTAAAGGCATATGCGGCAAGTGTTCCGGCGCCGGTATCAGCGTCTGTACCTGCGGCAGCCCCGGCAGCCGTTCCAGAGGCAGCACCGACAGCAGCCGCAGCAGATGTGGAATACGTAGATGTGAAGTTCTCAGGTGTGAGAAAGGCAACTGCAAAGGCAATGGTGAAGTCTCTGAGCACCATGGCACAGCTTACACATTATCATACCTTTGATGCGACGGCTCTTATGAATTTGAGAAAGCAGATTAAGGCAAACGGCGAGGCAATGGGAATGCCCAATATCACCCTGAACGACATGGTAATGTTCGCAGTATCCCGTATTCTTCTCAACCATTCCGATTTGAATGCGATTATGCCGGAGGACAACGTACTGCGCAAATACACCAATGTACATCTGGGAATGGCAGTAGACACTCCCAAGGGCCTGATGGTTCCCACTATCTTCAATGCCAACAAGATGACTCTCTCCGAGCTGTGTATGGAAGCAAAACGTCTTGCCAAGATTTGTCAGGAGGGCAAGGCGACACCGGATATGCTGTCCGGCGCAAGCTTTACCGTATCCAACGTAGGCTCCCTTGGAGTGGAGATGTTCACACCTGTTGTGAATCCGCCTCAGGTAGGAATACTTGGTGTCTGCGGCATCACCACAAGAGTGAAAGAAGTAAACGGCGAGATCAAGACCTATCCGGCTATGGGACTTTGCCTGTCCTATGACCACAGGGCACTGGACGGAACACCGGCTTCCAAGTTTGTAAAAGAGCTGTGTACAGCCCTTGAGAACATTTCTCTGTTAATGATGAAATAAAAACTATCCGCACAAATCGGCGGAATAAAGAAATAATAAACACCCTTCGGGCAAGGTGAATTTATCTGCAAAAGCAAAGAAAAGGCGTCCTGGGGTATATAGCATAAGGCACAAAGATATGTGCGGAACAACGAAAGGAGATTAAAAAAATGCCAAAGTCATTGTACATCGATCCTGACAAAATGCGTGCTGAGGGAAAAATCACATTTAAAGATATTCCCATCAACACCTACAAGAAAACCATAAAAGAAGAGATGGAGGAAGGGAACTTCACAAAAGAAGATCTGCTCCGCATCTTTCGCGACATGACCATCTGCCGCGAATTCGAGGACATGCTGAATCAGATTAAGACACAGGCAAAGTATGCGGATGTTGACACAACCTATCCGGGTCCCGCCCACCTTTCCTTAGGTCAGGAAGCGGCAGCAGTCGGAGAGGCTTACCTGCTCAGCAAGGAAGACTTTACATTCGGCAGCCACAGAAGCCACAGCGAGATCCTTGCAAAATGCCTTTCCTGTATTCAGAAGCTGGATGACAAGGAGCTTCTGGATGACATGGAGAATTTCTTTGAGGGCAAGACCTTAAAGGCTATTAAAACTGTCAGCAAGGCCGAAGGCGATGTGAAGGAGCTGGCTATCGAGTTCATCGTATACGGTGCACTGGCCGAGCTGTTTGCCCGTGAGAACGGATTCCACAAGGGACTTGGCGGATCTATGCATGCATTCTTCCTGCCCTTTGGCGTATATCCCAATAATGCGCTGGTAGGCGGTTCCGCAACTATTTCCACCGGCGCCGCACTGTATAAGAAGTGCAACGACAAGGGCGGCGTTGTAGTAGCCAACCTTGGCGACGGCTCCATGGGCCGCGGTCCTGTATGGGAGGCTCTTTCCTTTGCGACCATGGATCAGTACCGTACACTCTGGGAGGAAGGAAGAAAGGGCGGACTTCCGCTGATCTTCAATATCAACAACAACTCCTACGGCATGGGCGGCCAGACTTACGGCGAAACCATGGGCTACGGCGAGCTGGCACGTATGGGAGCCGGTGTGACAGAGAGCCAGCTTCATGCGGAAAGAGTGGACGGCTACAATCCTCTTGCGGTCATTGATGCATACCGCAGAAAACTTCCGTTGGTAAAGAGCGGAGAAGGCCCCGTATTTTTGGATGTTGTTACCTATCGTCTTCTTGGACATTCTACTTCTGACCAGAATGCTTACCGTACCAAAGAAGAGATCGAAGCATGGAAAGCTCAGGATCCGCTTGTGACCTACCGCAAGGCATTGGTTGATGCAGGCGTTGCAGAGGACAGTGAGTTTGAAGAGATCTGGACAAAGACCAGAGAGAGAATGGCACGTATCTGCCGTCTGGCAGCAGACAAGGATGCCTCTCCTTATCTTGACTTTGACAATGACCCGGGAATCATTGAGCGCCTGATGTTCAACAATGAGAAAAAACGCAATATGGACACTACCAGAGAGCCGGCTGTTACAGGGCCTAAGGAGAGCTGCAAGCGCTATACCGATATTCAGAAGAAGGTTCGCACGCATTATCTTGACGGCAAGGAAGTAAGTGCCATGAAGCGCTACAATATTCGTGATGCTATCTTTGAGCCTATGTTTAATAAATATTATGAAGATCCCACACTGATTGCTTACGGCGAGGATGTACGTGACTGGGGCGGCGCATTTGCCGTATACCGTGGATTTACGGATGTAATTCCTTACTCCAGACTGTTTAACTCACCCATTTCCGAGACAGCTATCGTAGGTACGGGAGTAGGCTATACCATGTGCGGAGGCCGTGCGGTAATCGAGCTGATGTATGCGGACTTTATCGGCTGCTGCGGTGACGAGATTTTCAATCAGATGGCAAAATGGCAGGCCATGAGTGCCGGTATCCTGAAGATGCCCCTTATCCTTCGTGTATCCGTTGGATCCAAGTACGGTGCACAGCACTCTCAGGACTGGACCTCTATGTGTGCCCATGTTCCGGGACTGAAGGTTTGCTTCCCGGCAACGCCTTACGAGGCTAAGGGCCTGATGCAGACAGCGCTCAACGGAACCGACCCGGTTGTATTCTTTGAGAGCCAGAGAATCTACGATATCGGTGAGAAATTCCATGAGGGCGGCGTTCCTCAGGGTGAGTATGAGATTGAGTTCGGTGATGTGGATGTAATCAAAACCGGATCCGACATTACCATGCTGACCGTTGGAGCAACCCTTTACCGTGCATACGATGCTGTGAAGGAACTGGAAGAGAAGTATGGTCTGTCCGTAGAGCTTATCAACCTGCACAGCCTTGTTCCGTTGGATTACACCAAGATTCTGGAGTCTGTGAAGAAGACCGGAAAGGTAGTTCTGACCTCCGATGCTTGTGCAAGAGGAACCTTCTTAGACGAGGTAGCCAAGAATATTACCGAGCTTGCTTTTGATTACCTGGATGCGCCGCCTGCAATCGTGGGTGCACAGAACTGGATCACACCGCCGTATGAGTATGATCATTACTTCTTCCCGCAGAAGGAGTGGATCATGGATGCAATCAATGAGAAGCTGATTCCGCTTAAGGACTACAAGCCGACTACCAATGTGACGGCAGAAGAGCAGCTTAGAAAGTTGAAATTAGGAATTTAGTAGTATGGTTTATAGTTGAACTAATGAGAGGGGCCGTTGCAAAATAGATGACTAATCATCTATGGAGCAATGGCTCCATTCTTATGTCTGAAAAAGAGGGGATGCCGCAAAAACATTTAATTTGATGATTTTGTGACATCCCCTCTTTGTGTGTGTAGTGACGCATGTTTCCGGCGGGTGCAGGTCTTGAGTCAGCCAGGTGGCGGGGAGGAACGGGCTCACCTTGTGATGGCATGTTCACTTGACTAGTAGTCCGTATCGGAAAGAGCGCATCCGGTGTTCTTTTGAATGGTTAAGTATCTGCACAGGGCGGGAACAATGCATAGACGATTGGGATAAGAACAGATAATATCCAGCTTAGCTCATAAGTTATGATTCATTCAGAGCATTTACAAAATGGCTTAATGTGTATGTTTGGAGTGAAATAACTAAAAAAATAATTCATATCGAAGCAGGAAAAGTGAAAAATTCTGTATTTTGCACAATAATTTCCGGATATATAAGAGAACAATCAGTAGATATTGGGCATAATGTAAGAAAGAATCCTGTCTTGTTTACTCCAAACTTTTATATTGCTAGTATTAAATTGAAGTTTTTAAGGAAAAAAGGAGCGGTAGAACGTGTTAGGAGATCATTTGTTAGGGATTTATGAGAAGGCATTGGACGCAGGAGATGACTGGTATCGGCGGATGGACAAGGTCAGGGATCTTGGATTTGATTTTCTGGAAATCAGCATTGATGAATCAGAGGAACGTCTTTCCAGAATTTACGGAAGCGATCCGGAGATTATGGATATTGAACTGATGAACTGTATCCGCAAGCACCTGTCTTATGAGGAAAAAATCGGTTCTCCTTGGTACAAGGTGTATCCGGATGTGGGAAATATTGCGGCATGGTGGCTTGATCCTCTGTCGGATCTGGAAGCGGGAATTCACAGCATTGTGGGAGTTCATTTAAAGGATACACTATGCAGAACCTCCGAAAAACCAGGAGTATTCCGGGATATTCCTTTTGGACAGGGGTATGTGGACTTTGCAGCCTGCCTTGGAAAACTGGAGGAACTGGGATACACAGGTCCTTATATGATTGAGATGTGGCATAAGGAAGGACAGGATGATCGGATGCTGGTCAGGGAAGCTAAAGCATTTATTGAAGAACAGTATGAAAAAGGAGTCAAAAGGTAACAGGAAAGGAGCATAAAAACATGAAATATTTTCTGGGACTGGATAATGGAGGAACAATGACAAAGGCCGCCATTTATGACAAGACAGGCAGGGAAATCTGTGTGGCATCCACAGCTACCAAAATGATAGTACCGGCACCCGGTTTTGTGGAGCGTGACATGGAAGAAATGTGGGAGGCCAACTGCACTGTCATACGAAAAGCACTGGGAAAAAGCGGTATTTCCCCGGCAGATATTGCGGGAGCAGGCGTCTGCGGTCACGGAAAAGGACTGTATTTGTGGGGGAAGAACGGACATCCGGTGCGTAACGGCATCATTTCTACAGACAACCGGGCCTGGAAGTACTCTGTCTGTTGGAAGGAAGACGGAACGGAAGGAAAGACTTCTCAGCTGGCTTGTCAGAATATTATGGCCTGCCAGCCGGTGGCGATACTGGCCTGGCTTCGGGATCATGAGCCGGAGTGCATGGATCAGATTGCGTGGATTTTTGAGGCTAAGGATTATGTGCGTTTCCGCCTGACTGGGAAGGCTCAGGCAGAGTTTGGCGATTCTTCCGGGGCGAATCTTATTAACCTTCATAAGAAGGAGTATGATCCGGAGCTTCTGAAGCTTTTTGGGCTGGAACAGTATCGGGATGCATTGCCGCCTCTGTGTGAGGCTGGAAAGGTCTGCGGATACGTGACAGAGGAAGCGGCGGGAAAATCCGGACTTCTCAAGGGGACACCGGTCATAGGCGGCCTTTTTGACATTCAGGCCTGTATGCTGGCTGCCGATGTGCTGACGGAAGAGAAGCTGTGTATGATTGCGGGGACATGGAGTGTGGATCTCTACCTGTCCGGAAAACCGGTTGTGGAGAAGAGGCTGCTCCAATATATCCGGAATACAGTATTTGTGCTGCCGGAATACTATCTCATTGAGGTAGGTACACCTGCTTCCGCCGGGAATAACGAGTGGTTTATTCGGGAACTGCTTCCGGAGGCAGCACAAAAAGCGGAGGAGGAAGGCAGAAGTATCTATGAGGTGATGAATGGGTGGGTAGCGAAACTTCCGGTGGGAGAACTGTGTCCTATATTTATGCCATACCTATTTGGAAGCAATGTTCATCCTCATGCAAAGAGCTGTTTCGTAGGGATCACAAGTTTTCATACCCGAAAGCATCTGGCCAGAAGTGTTTATGAGGGCATCGCCTTTTCACACAGGCTGGATCTGGAGCATCTTGTGGAATCCAGAGAGGACAGGCCGGAGGTGATCCGTCTGACCGGCGGCGTAGCAAAATCAAGAGTATGGACACAGATGTTTGCGGATGTGATGAATATTCCTATTGAAACAGTGGACGTCAATGAGACGGGAGCTCTGGGATGTGCTATCGCAGTTGCGGCTGCGGTTGGTACTTATGACAGCATGGAGGAGGCGGCCGCGGCCATGGGGCGGATTGCGGGAAGGGTAGAGCCGATTCCGGAGCATGTAGAGATATATAACAAAAAATATGATTTGTACAGGAAGACAATACAGGCATTGAACAGCGTTTGGGATGCGTATCGTTCGCTGGAGGACAACGGCCTGTGATGATCTCAAAAGATCGGAGGAGACTTGCGTGAACGAGCTGATTGTCAAAATGAGGTTTTTGATTCCTACCTTATCGAGGACGGAGAAAGCCATTGCACAGGCTCTGCTGGAGAAGCCGGAACTTATCTGTATTATGACGCTGGCGGAACTTGCACGGGAAACGGACAGTAGTGACGCCTCTGTGGTACGCTTCTGCAGAAAAATGGGATATACCGGTTTCACGGAGATGAAGCAGGCGTTTGTAAATGCATTGAAAGACAGCAGTATTATGACGGTAGAGGCAATAACCAAGGAAGATACAGTGCTGGACAATCTGCACAAAGTATACAAGAGTAATATGCAGGCACTGACTGATACAATTCTTCTGGCAGACGGAGATGTTTACGAATCGGCTGCACAGGCTCTTTTGAATGCAAGGTCTATTCATTTCTTCGGAGCCGGTGATTCTGCGGCCGTATGTCAGCTGTTTTACTTTAAGTTCCGGAGGCTTGGAATTCCGGGATCCGCACAGTCGGACGCTGTTATGCAGATTATTGAAGCCAGTAATCTGGGGCGGGGAGATGTGGCGGTTGCTGTTTCTTATGAGGGAAAATCCCGTACCGTATTAAATGCTATGCGGGTAGCCAAGGAAAAAGGTGCGACGATTATCTGCATTACCAAAATGAGTAAGTCGCCCTTGCTGCGTCTGTCGGATATCAATCTTTTTATCGCTACCAGCGATGTCACCACCGGGCGGGATATTGTGGCCCGGAGAGTGGCGGAACAAATGGTAATTGATGCGCTGTACCTGAGCGTTCTTGTCCGCTCGGAAAAGGAATATGACAAAAATCTAAACAGTACATCTAAATTCTTGGAACTGAATAAGGTACGGGGAAAAGGATTTAAATGATAAAACACAATAGCAGGAGGAAATGCAATATGAGTTTAGAATCTTTAAAACAGGAGGTCTATGAGGCCAATATGGAGCTGGTAGAAAAACAGCTTGTTATTTCCACATGGGGAAATGTATCCGGATATGATGAGGAGAGCGGTTTGATGGTGATCAAGCCCAGTGGTGTGCCTTATGCAGAACTCAGAGCCGAACAGATGGTTCCTGTAGATCTGGAGGGAAATGTGGTGGACAGTGATTATGTGCCTTCAACTGACACAGATACCCATATTGAGCTATACAAGGCATTTAAGGACAAGGGAATCAGAGGAATTGTACATACTCATTCTCAGTTTGCAACTATGTGGGCTCAGCTGGGAATGAATATTCCCTGCTACGGAACCACTCACTGCGATTATTTCTTTGGGGCTATTCCATGTACACGGCTGATGACATCGGAGGAAATCGAAGAGGCCTATGAGAAAAATACAGGAAAAGTGATTCTGGAAGAATTTGAGAAGCGCAGCTGTGTGGAGATGCAGGCGGTACTGGTACACAGCCACGCACCTTTTACCTGGGGAAAGACGCCTCATGCGGCAGTACTGCATGCGCAGGTGCTGGAGTATATTTCCAAAATGGCGATTTTTGATTATATTGCCACCCAGGGACAGTGTGAACTTATCAGGGATAATATTAAAATGAAGCATTATAACCGTAAATTCGGTCCCAATGCGTACTATGGGCAGCACAAGAAATAAAATTAAGAGGAAAATGAAATAAAACAGAGAAATAAATTCTCCAAAATGAAGTGTATAAAACGAAAAAATTGTGCAATATTACTAGAAATGTGGAAAAATTACATAAAATAAGCCTTCTTAAGAGGGGAGAATGGTTAAAAATGTACGAGAATATTTACTCCAACACTTTAAATAGTTAGAATTAATTGTAGCAAAAGGAATTCCAAATGCATGCAAACAAGAAAAGGATTTTATGAAAACGAAAGTGGAGGTATTTATGGTTATGAAAAAAGTACTTGCAGTAATTCTTTCCTTAACGATGATTTGTTCTTTGGCAGCCTGCGGCGGCGCCTCTATGGAAGGCGAGACAGCTCCGGAACAGGCCAAGACTGAGGCTCCGGCAGCTGATAACGCAGAGGGTGCAGGGTCTGCAGCAGACACACAGCCGGCTTCCGGCGATGCAACCGAGTGGGTATGGCCTTCCAAAGAAGAGCTTCATGTAGGATATTCCCAGGCAGACCTGGCAAGTACCTGGCGTACGGTAGAGAGCGACGATATGCAGAGAGTAGCAGACGAGCGCGGATATAAGATCACAATCGTAAATGCCGAGGGAGACGCTGAGCGGCAGATTTCTGATGTAGAGTCTCTTCTGGCACAGGGATGTAATGTAATCGTAATCACCGCAGTAGATGGCGACGCCATTCAGCCGGCTCTTGATAAGTGCAAGGAAAAAGGTGTTCCGGTTATTATGAAGGCAAGAGGTTCCAACGGTGTTCCGGGCGTTGATTATGTAACTTTCTTTTCGTCTGACTTCGTAGCGGAGGGCCGCTACGCAGGAGAGTGGATAGCTAAGGCGTGTGCTGACAAGGAAACCATCAAGGTGGCTGAGATTCAGGGAATCCTGGGTGGAACCGATGTACGTGACCGTTCCGGCGGATTTCATGAAGTGGCAGATAAAGAAGGCAATTTTGATTTTGTAGTTGAGCAGACGGCGAACTTCTCCCGTACTGAGGCGCAGGAAGTTGCAGCAAACGTTCTGCAGTCTACCAACGGAGAGATTGATGCTTTCTACTGTCACAACGACGAGATGGCTCTTGGAGTATCTCTGGCATGCCAGTCCGCAGGACTTAAAGTAAATGAGGATGTATATATTGTAGGCGTAGACGGTATGTATGAGACTTTTGAAGCGATTAAGGACGGCACCATATCCGCGACCATCACCTGCACTCCAAAGTTTGCAGAACAGGTATTTAACGGAATCGAGGCAGGAATCTCAGGTGAGGCACTGGAAACCTTCTATGCAATCGAGGACGTTCCGGTAGATGCAACCAACGTAGATGAAAATTATGATTTGGGATTCTAAGAGCTGGGAATTGATATGCCTCTGATGAGGGAAAATGTATGTAAGAGACTGCTGTGCCGCAGCAGTCTCTTATCGTAAAGAGGAGCAAATGTATGAGCGATAATATATTGGAAGTACATGGACTGACAAAAGAATTTGCAGGGGTAAAAGCCCTTGATAATATTGAATTTTCCGTTGAAAAGGGTGAAATCCATGCGCTGATGGGGGAGAATGGAGCCGGAAAGTCAACGCTCATCAAGATTTTAACAGGTCTTTACAAAGCAGACAGGGGTAAAATTATCTTTCAGGGTGAGGAGCGGAAATTTACAACCGTATTAAGCGCACAGAAAGCAGGAATCAGCACGATTTACCAGGAACTGAATATGATTCCCTATCTGACGGTAAGCGAGAATATTTTTCTGGGACATTATCCCTGCAATAAAACGGGAATTGACTGGAAGAAGATGCATGAGGATGCACAGGTCCTGATTGATGAATTGGGAGTTGATATAGATGTAAAAAGGTCGCTGAATAATTACAGTACAGCAAAACAGCAGATTATTTCAATTATACGTGCCGTAAACTTTAACAGCAGACTGTTGATTATGGATGAACCCACATCCTCTCTGGATACCAACGAGGTAGAGATTTTGTTTGGAATCATGGATAAGATGAAAGAAAAGGGCGTATCTATGATTTTTATCTCCCATCGCCTGGACGAGGTCTATAAGAAGTGCGACCGGATCACGGTTCTGAAAGACGGGTGTTATATGGGAACCTGGAAGACAGAGGAACTTTCCGAATATGAATTGTTGAAAACAATGCTCGGAAAGAAGGAGGTAAAGCTTGAAAGGACTCTTCCGGTCCATGATTTTAGTGATAAAGAGGACATTCTGGAGGTTAAGAATCTTATTCGGGTGCCGTATGTAAATAATGTGAGTTTCCGAATTAAAAAAGGCGAGATCTTAGGTCTGGCAGGACTTCTGGGAGCCGGACGTACCGAGACGGCCAGAATTATCTTTGGCTGTGATCATCCGGATTCCGGTGAGATCTATGTGGAAGGGAAAAAAGTAAAGATAAAATCTCCGGAAGAAGCAATTCATGCGGGGCTGGCATTCTGTACGGAGAACCGGCGCGAAGAAGGAATTTTCCCGGATGTAACAGTTCGGAGCAATCTGACACTCTGCTCTCTGGATCAGCTTTCCAGGGGCGGCTTTATTAATGAGAAGCAGCGGAAGCAGCTTTCGGATGATTATATTGAAAAGCTGATGATTAAAACAACCGGTGGTGAACAGCTGATTAAAAATCTGTCAGGCGGAAACCAGCAGAAGGTAATCCTGTCCCGCTGGATGGCCATTGATCCGAAACTGATTATTCTGGACGAGCCTACCCGCGGAATCGATGTGGGTGCAAAGGCTGAAATTGAGAAATTGATTCATGAATTTTCTGACAAAGGAATCAGCGTGCTCTTTATTTCGTCGGAGATGGCGGAACTGGTCCGTAACTGTGACCGTATTCTGGTGCTCAGAGATGGCAGAATTATGGGTGAACTGATGGGAGAAGAAATTTCCGAGAAGAGCATTATGGAAACCATTGTAACGGGAAAGGAGAAATAAGCGATGACAACAAAGAAGGGCATCACATGGGATTTGGCATTTTTCAAAAAGAATATTGCGCTGATTTTATTTCTGGCATTGCTGATTTTTAACATCACAGCAACCAGTAATTTCCTGAGCTGGATTACTTTTAATAACTTTTTTAAACAGGTATCAAGAGTATGTCTCGTATCCCTGGGAATGTCGCTTGTCATCGCTACGGGCGGTATTGATATTTCGGTAGGTTCAGCCATGGCTCTCGGTTCTGTGCTTGCGGCGCTGGGGATTGTACATGAGTCTCCGATTCTGATCTTGTTTTCCGTGATACTTGTGATTGGGTTCGGCTGTTTGGCAGGAGTGGCAGTTTCCAAGTTTGCCATTCTGCCTATGGTAGCCACTCTGGCGCTGCGGTATGTCATGCGTGGAATGGCAAAGGGAATCAGCGGTGCGGCCAATGTAACCTATACGGCTCCGAAACTGACGGCGTTCTTTACTCAGCCGGTTGTGGGACGTATTCCGGTTCATTTTTTTATTCTGGTAATTGCTGTTGTGGTTGTATATATCCTTGTAAATAAAATGAAGCTGGGAGCAAGGATAGAGGCTTACGGAAATAACCCGGTTGCTGCAAGGAATTGCGGAATTAATACGGTGAAAATCGTTATTTTCTGCTATGTGGTTACAGGAGCTCTTTCCTGGGCAGCAGGAATACTGGAGGCAGTTGTAGTGTCCAGTGCGCATCCGTCCACTATCGGAACAGACATGGAGATTGATGCCATTGCCGCAACGCTCATTGGGGGAACGCCCATTGACGGCGGATACCCCAACATCATCGGAACCACCTGCGGCGCGTTTTTGCTCCAGCTGATTTCCATGATGTGTAATATGAACAATGTGTCTTATCCGGTAACCTTGATGTTAAAGGCCGGCATCGTTCTGGCGGCTCTTTATTTCCATGGAATTGGAAAACGTTCGCGTTAAGGAGGGAGAACATGAACAGGATAAAATCATTTTTTTACAATAATATTGCTCTGGTAGGCCTTTTGATTGTATTGTTTGTGGGTATATGTGTACAGCGGACCTTTGTATCAACGGAAAACCTCTGTAATCTTCTCCGATCTGCCAGTCTGATGGGCTTCATTGGAATTGGAATGACATTTGTGGTACTCTGCGGCTCCATTGATTTGAGTGTGGCGTCGGTATTTGCTCTGGCCGGATATCTGATGATGAATCTTTCGCAGTATAATCTTGTTTTGGCCCTGGTGATTCCGCTTCTGGCAGGTGCGGTTGTGGGATTTATCAATGGTATTCTGGTTGAGAAGCTTTCCATTCCGGCGTTTATCGCTACGCTGGCGACGCAGATGTTTATCCGGGGACTGGTGCAGATGCTCTGTAATCAGGAAACTTATAAAGTGGAATCTGTGCCAATGCCGATTCTGGCGCTCGGACGTCTGACCTTTGGAAAGATTCTGCCGCTGCCGCTGATTTTGTTTGTAATTGCTACGTTGATTGCGGCTTTTGTATTAAAGCGGCGCTTTGTCGGACGGTCCATGTATATCGTGGGCGGCAACTTGGAAGCTGCCAACATGATGGGTGTAAGCGTACCGAAGACCATGATTACTGCCCATGTACTCTGCGGCGTCCTGACCTGTATCGGGGGAATGATTTATACTTCCCGTGTAGGAGTTGCTTCTCCGCTGGCGGGAACCGGATACGAGATGTATGCCATTGCGGCAGTAGTTCTTGGAGGCGCCAAACTGACAGGGGGCGTAGGAAAGGTGTCGGGAACTTTTATTGGTACACTGATTATGTCTTCTTTTTCCAATATTTTCAGTATGCAGAATGTCTTGAGCGCCGTTTGGTCGGATGTAGTTGTGGGCTCTGTACTTTTGAGTGTAATTATGGTGCAGGCGGTAGTGACACTCTATGGTAAGGGGAAGAAAGAGGTATAGGCTATGGGATGTTTGGATTGAAAGGAGTAAAACATGGAGAGAAAAGAACGATTAAAAAAGGTTATGAAAGATGAGGCGCAAGTACTCAGCATAAATGCAGAACAGATTGACTATGAGGTGATGTCAAGGATTACCGATATTCTGGGTTCTGTCAAGAAGAAAGGAAAAAAGGTGGTTCTGGCAGGCTGCGGAACAGCTGGTCAGGCGGCCAAGCGGATTGCTCATACCTTGTGTGTAGTGGAAGTTCCGGCCTTCTTCCTCTCCCCGGCAGATTCCATCCACGGCGGAATGGGAGTCATGCAGGGGGGAGATATACTGATCCTGATCAGCAAGAGCGGAAATACCCAGGAAATTCTCAACTATCTTCCGGCGGCTCAAAAGAAAGGCTTAACTGTCATTGGGGTGACTGAGAATGAAAATTCAAAGCTGGGGCAGGCGGTGGATATTGTACTGAAGATCAAGATTGCCCGAGAACCGGACTGCTGGGGAATTGTCTCCTCAGCCAGCACCCTGGCATTTATTTCGGCTTTCGATGCCATAGCCTTCGCAATCATGGAAGAGAACGGCTATACCAAAGAAGAATTTTACCTTATCCATACCGGTGGGGGTGTGGGAGATATTCTCAGGAAAGAGTTGTAGGGTGGGACTATGTATTTGTAAATGGTAAAGATATTTTTAATGAAACCCTAAAAGTGAAGTAAAAGATAAATTTGTAAAGGTAGAAATGATTAATGGATAATACATATTTAAAAAAAACCTTTGCCATTGAAGCTGAATGTCTAAAGAAAGGAGCAGAGGCGGTCAATGAAGAGCAATTTGCTAAAGCAGTAAAACTGCTGAAAAATGCGGAACGAATCGGAGCTTCTGGATGCGGCCATTCGGGAATTGCCTGCCGTCATTTTGCTCATTTGATGTGCTGCATAGAACGGCCTGCCCGCTTTATTTCGCCGGCAGAAGCAGTACATGGAGGGACTGGGTATCTGAAAAAAAGCGATGTAATGCTGTTTGTATCCAGAGGCGGAAAGACGAAGGAGCTGCTTCCTGTTCTGAATATCTGTAAGAAAAAAGGCGTATATGTAATTACTATAACAGAGAATGAGAAATCGCCTCTTGCAAAAGGAGCCGATGCTGTTTTAAAGCAGTATATTAATCGGGAGACTGATAAATATAACAGTCAGGGTACTACCAGCACCACCTCTGCTTGTGTGATATTCCATGCGCTTCAGGCAGCATTGATAGAGGAAACAGGTTTTCAAAATGAAAGCTTTGCTTTGATACATCCGGGGGGAGCTGTGGGTGAACGCTTAGAAAGCTTGTATAAATAGTATTTTTGGATTTTTTTGTATGTTTGAATAATTTGAAAATGATTGCACCTTTTTTTGTTTTGAACTACAATGGAGAAAACACAAAAAGGAGAGCTGACATCATGAGTAACTATTTTATTCAAACCTATACCTGGAACCCCTGGCATAATCTTGCCGTAGAAAAATATCTCTCCACACAAATAAAAAAAGGCGATGTGATTTTCTACCTGTGGCAAAATGAGCGCACAGTAGTAATAGGAAGAAACCAGAACGCCATCCGGGAATGCCGGGCGCAGCTTTTGGAGGAAGAGGGGGGATATCTGGCCAGGAGAACCACCGGAGGCGGAGCAGTGTACCACGATCTGGGCAATCTCTGTTTTACCTTTCTGGCGTCCCCGGAGGCCTACAATCTGGAAAAGCAGTTAAAAGTTATACAGAAGGCCTGCCTGAAATTCGGTGTGGAAACCCATTTTTCCGGAAGAAATGATATTATAACAAAGGATGGCTTCAAGTTCTCCGGCAATGCCTTTTCCAATACCTCACAGTGCAGTATTCAGCATGGAACCTTGATGATTGATGTGGATGTATCCCAACTGGGCAGATATCTGACTCCTTCCAAGGATAAAATGAAGGCCAAAGGGGTAAAATCCGTTCAGTCCCGGGTCTGCAACTTAAAGGATCTGAATCCGGAGGTTACCACAGATGCCATGCGCCGTGCATTGATGGAAAGCTTTGAGGAATTGTACGGCTGCTTTGAGGAACTGGATCCCAGGATGCTGGATACGCCCCAGGTAAAAGAAACCTACGACCTGTATTCCTCCTGGGAATGGAAATTCGGCAAATCTCCTGAGTGTGAGACCAGCTACAGCAAACGCTTTGACTGGGGTGAATTAGAGGTTTACCTAAAGCTCAATGCAATGCATATCAGTGAGATTATGGTGTTCTCCGATATGCTGGATGTAGAGCTTCCCGGGCTCATTGAGCGGCTTCTTTTGGGAAAACGCTATGATATGGCAGATGTGAATTTGGAAGAAGAACTGCCTTCCTGCAGCGGAGAACAAAAGGAGAAGCTTCGGGAAGTTATTAAATGGCTTGCAGATCCCTTAAGAAATGATTAAAATTAACCAAAAATTCGTATCCTCGTAAAAAAACGCTTTTCTTTTTAGAAATTATTGTATATAATATAGGTTACGCAAGATCGGCCTTTATTTCCCACAGACGGAGAAATAAGTAACGGTTCGGGAGAACCGCAGCGGAAAAAATATGGGACAGGCTGGAAAAAGTGTATAACAGTTGACAATTCGGAAAAGAATGAAACATAGAGAGAACAGAGTGAAAGGGGATATGGAATCATGGCTGGAACAGATATTGGAATCGACCTGGGTACTGCAAGCATGCTTGTTTTTATAAATGGAAAGGGCGTTGTGTTAAAAGAGCCGTCCGTAGTAGCATTTGACAGAGATACGAATAAGATCCGCGCCATCGGCGAGGAAGCGCGGCTGATGCTGGGAAGAACTCCCGGCAATATTGTAGCGGTGCGCCCTCTGCGCCAGGGTGTTATTTCTGACTACACCGTAACGGAAAAGATGCTTAAGTACTTTATCCAGAAGGCTATGGGCAAGAAAACCTTCCGGAAACCGCGGATTGCAGTGTGTGTGCCCAGCGGAGTAACCGAGGTGGAGAAGAAGGCTGTTGAGGACGCTACCTACCAGGCGGGGGCCAGAGAGGTATTGATTATAGAGGAGCCGATTGCGGCAGCCATTGGAGCCGGAATTGATATTTCAAGACCCTGCGGCAATATGATTGTAGATATCGGAGGCGGTACAAGCGACATTGCCGTGATTTCTTTGGGAGGTACGGTAGTAAGCACTTCCGTGAAGGTGGCCGGCGACGACTTTGATGAGGCCATTGTCCGCTATATGCGTAAGAAGCACAATCTGCTCATCGGTGAGCGGACTGCGGAGGACATTAAGATAAAAGTGGGAACCTGCTTCCCGCGGGCAGAGGTGGATCGGATGAATGTCCGCGGACGTAATTTGGTTACAGGACTTCCCAAGACCGTAGAGGTGACTTCTGAGGACACCGAGGAAGCTTTGCGGGAGACTACCATGCAGATTGTAGAAGCAGTACACAGTGTATTGGAAAAGACGCCTCCTGAGCTTGCAGCGGATATCGCGGACAGAGGAATCGTGCTTACGGGCGGCGGAGCGCTGCTTAGGGGCTTGGAGGAACTTTTGGAGGAGAAAACCGGCATTAATACTATGACAGCCGAGGATTCCATGAAATGCGTGGCAATCGGAACCGGTAAGTTTGTGGAGTTTATGTCAGGAAAAAGAGACGAGTAGAAAAGAGGGGGCATGACGGTTCAGTCCGTCCTGCCCTTTTTTAGGAGCCATATGAAACTGGAAGGCTATGTAGAGCACATTGTTTATCGAAATGAAGAAAACGGATATTCCGTTTTGAGTCTGGTGTCGGAGGGACAGGAGATCACGGTGGTGGGAAGCTTCCATTATGTCAGCGAGGGAGAGCTTCTGGAGCTGACAGGTGATTATATTGAGCATCCCCTCTATGGAGAGCAGTTTCAGGCGGAAAGCTTTGAGGTAAAAGCCCCCAGGGATGTAACCGCTATAGAACGGTATCTGGGAAGCGGTGCGGTTAAGGGGATTGGCGCAGCATTGGCATCCCGCATTGTACGCCGTTTCGGAAAAGATACCTTCACCATCCTGGAACGGGAACCGGAGCGTTTGGCGGAGATCAAGGGTATCAGCGAGCGGAAGGCCAGGGAGATCGGTCAGCAGCTTGAGGAAAAGAGGGAGCTTCGCCAAGCTATGATATTTCTTCAGGAGTACGGCATTTCCATAAATCTGTCCGTGAAGATTTACCGAAAGTACGGCGAGGAGATTTATCGTGTGATAAAGGAAAACCCCTACCGTCTGGCGGATGACATGGAGGGAGTCGGCTTTCGGACCGCAGATGAGATAGCAAAACGGGTGGGTATACGGGAGGATTCGGATTTTCGGATACGGAGCGGAATTCTCTATGCGCTGCTTCAGGGAGCGGCGGAGGGACATACCTGCCTTCCAAGACACGTGCTGCTTTCCAAAACCGCAGAGCTTTTAGGGGGCGTGCCTTTGGAGGCCGTGGAAAAGCATCTGATGGATCTGAGCATTGACCGGCGTCTGGTACAAAAGCTGCTTCCGGGAGCGGACGGGAGGGAAGAACCCTTTATCTATGCATCCTCTTACTATCACGGAGAGCTTGCGGTGGCTGCAATGCTGCATCAGCTGAAGCTTTCCCAGGAGGTTATGGAGAGCGAGCTTCAGACCAGAATCGGAAGGGTGGAGAAGCAGGCAGCGATTGCCCTGGACGAACACCAGAGGGAGGCTGTGGCGGCCGCCGTACGCAATGGACTTCTTATCCTTACGGGCGGCCCCGGCACGGGAAAGACAACTACCATCAATGCTATGATCAAATATTTTGAGATGGAGGGACTGGATATCTTTTTGGCGGCGCCCACCGGCCGGGCGGCGAAGCGCATGACGGAGGCTACGGGATGTGAGGCCCAGACCATTCACCGGATGCTGGAGCTGTCGGGAGGCCCGGAGAACGCTTCGGGGCGGGCCATGTTTGCAAGAAATGAGGAGAACCCTCTTGAGGCCGATGTGATCATCATTGATGAGATGTCTATGGTGGATATTCATCTGATGCAGGCCCTTTTGAAAGCTGTAATACCGGGAACCAGGCTGATTCTCGTAGGTGATGTCAATCAGCTCCCCAGTGTGGGGCCGGGCAGAGTGCTTCAGGATCTCATTGGCTCCAAGGCATTTCCGGTGGTACGCTTAACAAGGATCTTCCGGCAGGCCGCTCAGAGTGATATTATTGTCAATGCCCATAAAATCAACCGCGGGGAGCAGGTGGCCCTTGACAATAAGAGCCGTGATTTCTTTTTCCTCAGGCGTCAGGACCCCAATCTGATTCTCCGGGTGGTTCTGGCCCTGGTTCAGGAAAAAATGCCCAGATATGTGCATGCCCAGATATCCGATATTCAGGTGCTCACTCCTATGCGCAAGGGAGCGCTGGGAGTGGAGAATCTCAATCAGGTACTTCAGCGCTATCTCAATCCGCCCTCCAAGGACAAGGAGGAAAAGGAGCATGGCCGCGGAATTTTCAGGGTCGGGGACAAGGTAATGCAGATCCGCAACAATTATCAGCTTGAGTGGGAGGTCCGCAACCGGTTCGGCATCGCGGTGGACCGGGGACTTGGAGTGTTCAATGGAGATATGGGCCTTATCCGTTCCATTAATTCCTTTGCGGAGGAGCTGACGGTAGAATTCGATGAAGGGCGCATGGTATCCTATCCCTTTAAGCAGCTGGACGAGCTGGAGCTGGCCTATGCCATAACCGTACATAAATCCCAGGGGAGTGAATATCCGGCCGTAGTGATTCCGCTGCTTTCCGGTCCCAGGCCTCTTATGAACAGGAATCTTTTATATACGGCAGTAACAAGAGCACGCTCCTGCGTGACCCTGGTGGGAAGCGCGGAGATATTTCAGATGATGGTGGAGAATGAGACAGAGCAGAAACGATATACGGGTCTTGCCGAGATTATTAAATCTTATCTATCCCCGTAGATGTCCGGTATGCGACGACATTGCGGGAGGCACAAGACTGATTTGCGAACCCTGCAGACTGCGGCTTCATCCGGTCAGGGAGCCATTCTGCAAGAAATGCGGAAAGCCCTTGAGCACTCAGGAGGCGGAGTACTGTCCGGACTGCGGGCGCAGAAAGCATCTCTACACCAGAGGAAGGGCGGTCTTTGAGTATGATTTTGTAATGAGGGAATCCATTGGCCGTTTTAAGTACAAAAACCGCAGGGAGTATGGGGATTTTTATGTCCGGGAGATGCTTGGAAGCTGCAAAGAGGCAGTCCGGTCCTGGAACATTGATCTGATAATTCCCATTCCCCTTCACAGGAGCCGCAGGAGAACGAGAGGATTCAATCAGGCGGAGCTGATTGCAAGAAAACTTGGAAAAGAACTTGGTATTCCCGTGTCAGCGGATACGCTTCTGCGCTCCAGGAAGACAAAGCCCCAGAAGGAATTAAATGATCAGGAACGAAGAAATAATCTGAAAAATGCATTTAAAATTGGAAAAAATGATTTGGAATTTAAGAAAATTCTCTTAATTGACGATATTTATACGACAGGCAGTACCATAGACGCCGCGGCTTCCGTACTTTTGGATCATGGGGCGGAAAAAGTGTATTTTTTGAGCATATCTATTGGAAGAGGATATTAAATGTGTTATACTATGGGATAAGGTTATATTCCGAAATAGATTTAATGAGGTGACCTATGCTGAATGAAGAAAAAATCAGGCTTATGACCAAGGCGGCCTCCTACGAGGCAGGCGAGGGAAAGAAGGCTCTGGCCATGAATAAATATTTCCGGGGAGATTATATCAGCATTAACCTGATCGGTTCCTGGATTTCTTTTACCATAGCATTTGCTGTCTGTGTCGGCGTTTGGGGCTTTTATCACATGGATGATTTTATGGAAACCATTAACACAATGGATCTGCCGGATATGGGAAAGCGGCTTGTATTTCTCTATCTGGGACTTTTGGCTGTGTATCAGCTGATTCATTACGTGATATATCACATACGCTATCAGAAAAACCGCAGGAGTCTTGCTGCATATAATCAGATTTTGAAGCAGATTTCCCATATTTATCAGACGGAATCCAAAAGCGGCAGCAGCGATTTTGTAGGAGGAGCTAAAGAAAAATGACAACCATACTGGAGCTGAGAGAAAAGATTAAGATATTTATGGGGAAATATGATATCTATATTATTCCTCTGATGAAATTTTTGCTGGCCATTATTGCATTTGCAATGATCAATGGGAATGTCGGCTTTATGGAGAGGGCGAAGGATCCGTCTATTGTATTGATTCTGGCTTTGATGTGTTCCTTTTTGCCGGTGAATCTGGTGGCGGTTTTCGGGGGAATTTTGATTCTGGCCCATGCATATGCTTTATCGCTGGAGTTTTTTGCTCTTGCATTTATTATTATTTTGCTTATGGTGCTGCTGTTCTTCCGGACAGCGCCTCAATATGGCTATCTTTTGATTCTGACCCCCATAGCCTTTGTTTTAAAGGTGCCTTATGTGGTGCCTCTGGCTATGGGGCTTGTGGGAACACCGGCGGCAGCGATTCCGGTAGCCTGCGGCACGATTGTTTTTTATCTGCTTCATTATATGAAGCTGAATACTACGATGCTCAGCGGCACGGAGACCGAGTCAATGAAGCAGAAGATCACATATCTGATTGACAATGTGGTGCGCAATAAGGAGATGCTTTTGATGGCTGTGGCCTTTGCACTGACCCTTTTGATTGTGTATGTTGTCCGGCGCATGTCCATTGATTATGCATGGAGCATTGCCATCGGAACAGGTGCGGTGGTAGAGCTTGTTGTTCTTCTTATCGGGAGCATGATTTTCAGTGTTTCCCTGAAGCTTCTGGGTGTGCTGGCAGGATGTGTTGTGTCCGCGGGACTGGCTTTTCTGCTGCAGCTTACGGTATTCAGTATGGATTACTCCCGTACGGAATATGTGCAGTTTGAGGATGATGAGTACTATTATTATGTGAAAGCGGTTCCCAAGCTGTCGATTGCCGTATCCGAGAAGCGGGTGAAAAAGATAAGCTCCCAGAGAAAGCAGAGTACGGCCAGGAAAAGGCCGGCAGCTGCAAAGAAGACGGAGCATGCACATGAGACAATTCATGCTCATGGAGAGCGCAGAGAGCGTGTACACAGATAGAAAGAGCTTTTGAGGAGAAAGGAAATAAGGAGGCGGCGGAATGCAGAATTCCATAACGGATCTGTTTGACAAGTGTATGAAGACATTAGATTCCTTGCAGATCCGAAAGACTGATGTAGTAGAAGTGATTATCCTGGCATTTCTGCTTTATCAGGTTCTGGTGTGGATAAAAAGAACGAGGGCCTGGTCCCTGCTGAAGGGCTTTGTAGTCCTTTTGATTTTTATTTTCCTGGCATGGGCGTTCCAGCTTAATACGATTTTCTGGCTGGTTCAGAATGTGTTCAGCTTGGGAATTACCGCCTTGATTATTGTCTTTCAGCCGGAGCTTCGAAGAGCTCTGGAGCAGTTGGGACAGCAGAATATCCTTAATTCCCTGTTCAGTCTGGATAATTCCAAGGAGGAGAGTGCCAGATTCAGTGACAGGACGGTAAATGAGCTGCTGAAGGCCGTCTACGAAATGGCCAAGGTAAAGACCGGCGCTTTGATTGTAATTGAGAAAAATACGCCGCTGCATGAATATGAGAGAACGGGGATCACCTTGGATTCTTTGCTCAGCAGTCAGCTTTTGATTAATATATTTGAGCATAATACGCCGCTTCATGACGGAGCAATCATTGTAAGAGGAGACAGGGTAATTTCTGCGACCTGTTATCTTCCTCTTTCAGATAATATGTTTCTCAGCAAGGAGCTGGGGACCCGGCACCGGGCGGCAGTCGGTGTCAGCGAGGTATCAGATTCCCTTACGATTGTCGTATCGGAGGAGACAGGAAAAGTATCTGTTGCGGCCGACGGCAAGCTGATGCGTGATTTAAAGGAAGATGAGCTGAGAGTACAGCTGGTGGAGGCGCAGAATAAGTCACAGGAGACAGGACGTTTCAAATTGTGGAAAGGACGGGTGAAGAAGCGTGAGAAAAATGCTGACAGATAACCTTGGCCTGAAGCTTCTTTCCGTAATTGCGGCAATCATGCTTTGGCTGATTATCGTAAGTATTGATGATCCGGTGACCTATCAGGATTTTTCCGGAATCCGTGTAACTATGCTCAATGAGGATGCGGTGACAGATAAAGACAAGGTGTATCGTATAGAGGATAACAGTGATATTATCAGCGTCCGCGTGCAGGCAAGGCGTTCAATTTTGGAGAAGCTTTCCTCAGAGGATTTTACGGCTACGGCGGATATGGAGAAGAATATCAAGCTTGATAATCTCGTAGGCATTGAGGTGTCCTGCAGCAGCCGGAAGGTAAGAAGCTCGGATGTCTTAAATATTACGAAAAGCAGGGAGAATGTAGTCATCCGTATTGAGGATGCTTCCAGCGAGCAGTTCAACGTGCTGGTAAATGAGATTGGACAGGAGGGCGAGGGTTATATGGTCGGAACGGCTATGCCGGAGCAGAGCCTGATTCAGATCAGCGGACCGGCCTCCGTAATCGCAGAGATACGCAGGGTAGTGGTGGATCTCAATAAGACAGGATTCACCAGCGATCAGGTTAAGAACTGTGAGATTAAAATATACGATAATGCGAATAATCCCATTGATACGACGTATCTGGAGTACAACGGCAAGACTACGGGCATGAATGTCCATGTTACCATGTTTAAGAAAAAGACCGTCCGCCTCCGTGTGGATTATACGGGTACGCCGGGAGACGGCTACAGCTTCCAGGAGCTTACCTTTAAGCCGGAGACCCTGGAGATAGCCGGAACTGCGGAGAATATAGCCGATTTGAGAGAGATTTCCATTCCGGGCGAGGCGGTGAATATAGAGGGAATCACGGAAGATACTCAGATTAATGTGGATGTGACAAAGTATCTGCCGGAGAATATCCGTTTGGCGGATGATAAGGATGCTTCCGTGGCAGTGGCCGTTACCCTGGAGAAAAAGCAGGGGAAGACAATCGGAATTCCGGTATCGGAGATAGAGCTTCGGAATATTCCCAAAGGGTTCAATGTAAGCTTTGGGGACTTGGACGAAGTGGAAATTATTGTGATGGGAACCAGCGCACAGCTGGCGGAGCTTTCGGAGGATGTCATTAATGTGAGTCTGGAGCTGGAGGAATATTCGAAAGCGGGCAGCTATAAGGGGGCTCTTGATGTGGAGCTTCCCCAAGATTACAGCCTGATGGAAAAGGCGGAGGTGGATTTTAAGCTGACAAAACGCACCGCTGCCGGGAAAAAATAGCAAAAGCAATCGTTGAGAGACGAAGGAAAGAATGGGAGGTTTTCATATGGTAAGTCAGAAAGTAGTCATTCAAAATCCCACAGGATTACATTTAAGACCGGCAGGAATTCTATGTAAAACGGCCATGCAGTTTAAGTCTTTGATCACCTTTACGTTTGAGAACACGACTGCGAATGCCAAGAGCGTACTGAGTGTGCTGGGGGCATGTGTCAGATCCGGGGAGGAGATTGAGATTATCTGCGAGGGAGCGGACGAGCAGGCGGCGCTTAAGGCTATGATAGAAGTTGTGGAGAGCGGTCTTGGTGAATAAGAAAAAATGGGCGATAGGGTATGCGGTTATCTGCATGCTCTATTTCGCTGTGTCTGTTTTGCTGCCTCATGACAGGTTAGAGCCAAAGGGATTGGAGGGGATTGGAAAGCCAACCCTAAGGCTCAAGACAGAGGCGCTTACGGACCATACGGAATGGAGATTTGACTATCCCGGAGAGGAACAGAAGCTTAGCCAAATTTCTTTTTATTTTACGGATAATGATCAGATATTTGATCAGGGAAGCGTTCATATAGCGGCTTATGATAAGGCAAGCGGCAATCTGCTTGCGGAGGATACCCATGATTTGACAAAGCTGGAGGTAGAAGCCTTTTTGGGCGTATCCTTTGCGGAGGAGCCAAGGGGCCGGGAGCTGGAAATTGTCATTACGGGAGAAAATATTACCAAGGGTCCCTCCATCTGGCTTAATACGGAGACGCAGACAAGCGGAAGCTCCTATGAAAACGGACAGGTTTTGGAGCAAAATCTTATTTACAATGCCGTATATCTGACACAGGTACATTATATTAAGAATCCTCTGCTTACGACGATTATGCTGTTGATACTGGGCGGCATGTTCTTTTTAGTATATGGGAAAAAATCAGAGTCTGAACAAAAGAAAAGCGTTCGTAAAGAAGGAAGCTTTCAAAAGCTTTGGAAAAAGCTTGCCGAATCGTATCAAAGATACCGCCTGTGGATTGGAATGGGTTTTCTTCTGTTCCTTGTAGGGCTTATTTTTCTCTATGTGTATGACGGACAGATACGCAAGGCCATGAACAGTACCCACCGGGTAGTTGTTATGAAGGACAACAATAAGTTGCTGCCTGTGACAGAAGACAGTAAGGAGCTGGTGCAGTATTATACCACGGAGGAGGACACGCTGGTAGGTCTGGGCGTTCGCATGGATCTGGGAGAAGACTTTGTGCCGGAGGGAACTATCTATGCACAGGTGCAGGATACCACTCTGGGCGAGCTGCTCTGCAAGGCGGAGATTCCGGCGGCTTCCCTGCTGGACGGGCAGTACATGGGGCTGATTTTTGATCATTCTCAGGAGAATGTCAAGGGGCATACCTATGAGGTTCGGCTTGCATTTTCCGCGGAGCTGATAGACAGCGGTCTTTCCGTGATTGTGACGCCCGAGGGCTATTATGAGGAAAATCCCTTCTATATCAATGGCGAGGAAAGCGAAAACCGTATGAGTATGAACGCTCATACCTATTTCAACCTCTTTCTGAAAAAGTATTTCTTCCTGATGTTTCTGTTTTTTGAGGCTATGAGCGCCGGTTTTTATTACCTGGCGTTTATCCGCAGATGCGGAATAGAAAAAGTATTTTTCTTTACCATTTTGTGCCTCGGCGTGATTTATAATTTTATTCTGACGCCTTATATGACGCCGGATGAAAAATATCACATTGATATGTCTTACCGCCATTCCAACACCCTCCTCGGCCTGGAACAGATTGGAGAAAATAAGTGTCTGAAGCGGGCGGACGACGTGGAGCTGGAATTTACCTCGGAGCCAAGCCTTACAAATTATAAGAATATTTACGACGGACTATTTACTGCGGTGAAGGATGAACGGCTGGTGGAGGCGGAGGCTACGGCCAATACGGAGGCACCCATGATTCTCTATCTGCCCGCGATTCTGGGTATGACAGCGGGACGCCTTCTGCATCTGGGAACCGTTCCCATGCTGCTGCTGGCCCGGTGGTGCAGCCTGCTCTTTTTTGCATGTATGGCGTATCTGGGGATGAAGAAGCTTCCCTTTGGAAAAATGACCCTTTTCCTGCTGGCGATTCTGCCTATGAATCTGCAGCAATGCACGTCATTTTCCTATGATGCGGTTATAACGGGCACAATTCTCTTGTACAGCTGCTATTGTATCGCGCTGGCCTACAACGATGAACCGCTGAGGACTGCGGATATTCTGATCATGGGAATTTTGGGAATTGTTTTTATCTACGGAAAGAGCGGCATTTATCTTCCCGTATGTCTGCTGGCTCTTCTGATTCCGGCTAAAAAGTTTGGAGGAGAGAGGGTACGCGGGCTTTGCATGGCGGGACTGTGCATCCTTCCGGTATTGAGCTTTCTCAATAAAAATACGGTGGCGGTGAATTATATTGCCACCACAACGGAGGCCACGGCTACGGTGGGTTCCTCCACAA
The DNA here is from genome assembly GCA_910576325.1 of Clostridia bacterium. GTDB lineage: Bacteria > Bacillota > Clostridia > Lachnospirales > Lachnospiraceae > Laedolimicola. The sequence continues at coordinate 23,955 of CAJTIM010000012.1, read as the reverse complement.
CGGCAGGCTATACGATTGGCTACTTCCTTGGGCAGCCGCTGGAACTGGTACGGATTTTGGCAAATACCTTAAGTGATAAAACTGCCTTTTACCTGGAGTCTCTGGCAGGGCAGAAAATGGGATGGGTGGAGATTGAGATCTCGGAGATCATTCCCATGCTCTTTTTACTGCTGCTGATTTTATCGGTCTTGAAAACAAGAGAGGAGCCTCTCTATGTAAAAACCTGGCATAAATGGTGGATTGGCCTGATCTGCCTTGCCTGCACGGGAATTATACTGGCGGGCATGCTGCTGACCTGGACGCCAAAGGACTATATTTCCATTGAGGGTGTGCAGGGGCGCTATTTTATACCGTTTACACTGGCGCTCTCCCTGATTGGCCGCAACGGCCGCCTGATGTATGAGAAATCCATTGACAGAGGACTGATGTACGCAGGCTTTATCGGCCAGCTATTGACGGTTATGTATCTTATCAAGGCAGTACTGATATTGTAGGAGCAAATATGAATAAGAAGCGTGTAGCAATCAATATGACAGCCCAGCTTTTGGCCTTTGCGGTAAATATGCTGCTGGGCTTTATTCTGGTTCCTGTTATAGACAGCATGATTCCCAATGCTTATGGCTTTACGGATATTGCCAATAAGTTTGTGCAGGCGGCCCAGATCATAGTGTCGGCCCTCAATACGATGGCCAGCCGTTTTATTACCATTCACATTCACAGGAATGACAGAGAAGAAGCCAACCGGTACTTTTCCTCTGTCTTCTTTGCAAATGTGCTGATGGCAGTTGTATTTATGGCTCCTGCTATGTTTGTGGTGGTTTATTTGGGGCATATTTTCCAGGTGCCTCCGGAGGCGAGTCTTCCGGATATTCAGATGCTGTTTTTCTTTATTTTTGTTAATTTTCTGATCAGCATTACGACTTCTGTGTTCGGCGTTGCTCCTTACAGCAAGGATCGGCTGGAGCTTAGCTCCGTTGCGACGATCTTAGGGGAGGTTGTCCGCCTGGCAGTTTTGTTTGTCTCTTACTTTTTCTTCCGTCCTTATCTTTGGTATGTGGGCTGTGCGTCCGTGGCCTCCACGTTGGTTCAGGCGGCGGCCAATCTGTTTTTTACCAGGCGTCTGCTGCCGGATATGGAGGTGAAGAAGAAGCATTTCCGGTGGGAAAAGGTAAGAGAGCTGGTGTCCTTGGGGGCGTGGAATTCCGTTACACGTCTTGGGCAGCTGCTGCTGGATGGCTTAAGCACTTCGATTGCTAATATTATGATCAGTGCGGCGGCTATGACGACGATCTCGATCTCTACTCAGGTGCCGACAGTTATTTCGAACCTGATGGGGACCATAGCAGGTGTTTTTAATCCGCAGATGACAATTGCGTATGCCAAGGAGGATAAAAAACAGCTTTTGGAGATTATCGCAAGCGCGGATCGGATTATGATATTTATTATCAGTATTCCCATTGCTTTTATGACTGTTTTTGGGAAGGCGTTTTTTCAGCTCTGGATAGGGAGGACGCAGGACCCGGGAGAGCTTTATATTCTGGCGCTTTTAAATGTGGGAACTTTGTTTGTCAGCGCCAGTATTCAGGTGCTTTATCATGTATTTTTAATTACAAAGCGGGTTAAGCTGAATTCTGTGGTGATCCTTTTGAGCGGGATTCTGACTACGGCTACGGTGTTTGTCCTTTTGGAGACGACGGATCTTGGCGTTTACGCCATTGCGGGTGTGAGTACTTTTTATGGGATTCTGCGTAATCTGGTGTTTACGCCTATTTATGCGGCCCGTTGTCTGAAGGTGAAGTGGTATACGTTTTATGGGGATATTCTGCTGGGGCTGGCGTCCATTGGGGCTATTTGTCTGACAGCGCTGCCGTTTCAGCTGCTGATTGAGATTGACGGGTGGAGCAAATTGTTTGCGGTGGGAATTGCGGCCGGGGCTGCGGCTTTGGCGGTGAATTTTCTTATTGTATTAAGGAAGAATGAACGTAAGATGGTGCTGGATATGGTTAGGAAGAAGCTGCAAAGATGACAGATTGTCAGGGCGGATGCTTTGCTTGCGCAGGCTGCGGGCGATATAGAGGATTGCGGATATGGTGAGTATTATTGTTCCTGTATACAAAAGTGAAAAAACGTTGAGCTTATGTGTGGAATCTTTGCAAAGACAGACAAAGAGGGATATAGAAATTATTCTGGTGGATGACGGTTCTCCGGATAACTGCCCTCAGATTTGTGATGCTCTGGCTCGGGAAGATGCCAGGATTCAGGTGATCCACAAGGAGAACGGAGGAGTTTCTTCGGCCAGAAACAGGGGATTGGACAGAGCGAAGGGGGAGTTTGTTCTGTTTGTGGACAGCGATGATTCCGCGGAGCCGGATATGATTGAAGAGCTTTTGCGCCGTATGGGGGAAAATGCTCTTGTGCTTTGTGGATATCACCATCATTATCTGGGCAGAGATGTGGAAAAGGTTCCTGATTTGACAGCATGGGCGGGAGCGGAGAGTTTTTTAAGGCTGTATGGACAGGGGTATATGAATATGCCCTGGAATAAGCTGTTTCGCCGGGAGCTGGCGGGGCGCTTTGATGAGAGCTTGAGTCTGGGGGAGGATTTGCTTTTTAATCTGGATTATCTGAGACGGGCCTCCGGGAGTGTGGCTGTTGTGCAGAAGCCTTTGTACCATTATATGCAGAATGATTCGGGGGATACGCTTTCCGGAAAGAAGAGGGATGATAAGCCGGAGCTTGGAAAACGCATCTGGCGGGAGGCGTCCCGGTTTTATGAGGAGCTGGCAGGGCATGGGGATACAAGCGGTGTGATCAATGCCAGGCTACTCCAGGAAGTACTGGATGATGTGGAGAGCTTACCCTTTGATCACAGCCGCAGCAGAAAGGAAAAGCTGGCGGTGATTGAGGCTTACTGTATGGATGGGGAGCTTCGGCAGGCAGGTGAAAATGCGGCGCTTGCGGCGTTGGATTACCGGCTGATTCATGCCTGTATGAGACGCAGGTGGATACGGGGAGTATATTTGCTGAGCGTATTGAGATCCTGGGTGGTCAGGCTTATGTAAGTTCTTACGCCGATTGGAAGCTGACAGTTGTTTTTGGGACATTATAGTGGTACATTCGCGTATTTTTCAGAGAGGAGCGGGATTCGTATGGATGCATTGATAAGCGTGATTATACCGGTATATCGGGTGGAGGCATATCTGCGCCGGTGTATGGATTCCGTGCTGGCTCAGACTTATCGCAATATGGAAATTATTTTGGTGGATGACGGATCGGATGACGGCTGTCCGGCAATCTGTGATGAATATGCCGGGCAGGATGAGCGTGTAAAGGTCATTCATCAGAAAAATGCGGGGCTGTCAGGCGCCAGAAATGCGGGGATTGAGATGGCTCAGGGGCGTTATCTGGCGTTTGTGGATTCCGATGATTATCTTGCTTCGGATTTTCTGGAACAGCTGTACCGGGCCTGTGTGGATACGGACAGCGATATGAGTGTCTGCCGGTGGGAGTATGTGAAGGGGGAGGCGATTCCGGAAAAGGGAAGCAGGGAGACGAAGGTGTTTACCGGGCGGCAGATGATGGCGAACCTTTATATTCCGGACGGAGCTTATTTTGTGGTGGCCTGGAACAAGCTGTATAAAAGGGAGCTGTTTGAGACGATACGTTATCCTCTCGGGAGGATTCATGAAGATGAAGCTACGACTTACCGGATCTATCATCAGGTGAAGCAGGCGGCTTATGTGGATGCGTCCCTCTATGGATATTTTGTGACGCCCTCCAGTATTACGCGGGGGTTTAATCCGAAGCGGCTGGATTGGGTGAAGGCCGGGGCGGAGCGGATTGATTTCCTGGAGGAGCAGGGGTATGGGGAGCTGATGGTTTCGGCTTTGCAGGCCTTTGCGGACGGGAGTATCGATATATATTTTGGCATGAAGGATGAGCTGCCGGGAAGTGAAGAGGAACAGAGGTGGATTCGAAAGCTCATACGTCAGGGGCTTTCACGGGTGAAGCCTTACGGGAGGTTTCCTTTGCGGACGGAGATTGGGTATCGGATGTTCCTTGGGTGCCCCGGAATTTATCGAAAGCTTTTGGAGCGGGTGAAAAGTGAAAATGGAAAACAATAGCTGTAAGATCAGTGTGGTTGTACCGGTTTATAATGTGGAAATGTATCTGCGCCGGTGTGTGGATAGTATTTTGGCTCAGACTTTTAAGGAGCTTGAGGTTATTTTAGTGGATGACGGTTCCGGGGATGGTTCCGGGGCTATCTGTGATGCGTATGAAAAAAGCGATGGGAGAGTCCGCGTGATTCATAAGCCCAACGGAGGGCTGACTTCGGCCTGGAAGGCGGGGGTGGAGGCTGCGTCCGGCGATTATGTGGGATTTGTGGACAGTGATGACTGGATTGATCCGGATATGTATGAGCGGATGCTGGAATTGACGCTTAAGGTGGATGCGGATGTGGCTGTCTGCGGGCTGGTGTTTGATTTTGAGGACCCAAGGATTCCCAAGAGGGAGGAGATTTCGAATCTTGGGAAGGAGGTTTATGAGAGGGAAGATCTGGAGGCTTTGTTTCCATCGCTGATCAATGACGGGCGTTTTTTTGGGCGGACCTGGCAGTCGGCCCGGGTGACGAAGCTTTTTCGTACTGAGCTGATCCGCAGGAATATGGATTTCTGTGATGATCGGGTGTCTTTGGGGGAGGATATGCAGATTACGATTCCGGTGCTTTTGGATGCCGGGAGGCTTTGTGTGGTGCGGGATTTTTTCCCTTATCATTACTGGATTAATCAGAAGTCGATTACCGGGCAGTATGATCGGGGGTATATGGAGAAGGTGAAGCTTCTGGCGGAGCGGCTTCGGAGTATTAGCCGGGAGAAGAATGTGTTTGATTTTTCGGAGCAGATTCGGAATGACTTTCTGAGTATGGCGGTTTTGGCGGTGAAGAATGAGATTTATCGGAATTATAAGGCCGGGCGGAAGGCTGTGGTTGCGAATGTGAGGGCAATTTGTGAGGATTCGCAGGTGCGGGAGGCGCTTGAGAGGCATACGATGGATCGGCTGCCGGCTTCGGTTAAGGTTTATCTTTGGTTGATGGAGAGAGGGTATTATAGTGTTTGTTATTGGGGGGTTCTGGTATTTTTTAAGGTGAATTATTATTTGGGGAGGGAGTATAAGAGGCAGTGAAGGGGGGTGGGGGGGCGAATGACGCAAAATAAGCCCGGAGCCATTTCCATATCCGTGTTCGGACGATTCACGTACAGTCTGTCTGCTACGGACAAACATTACCTTGGAGCTTTTTTGAGGAGAGGATTGTTTTTGTGGTAATGTTTGGCCGTAGCAGACAGACTGTTCGCGAATAGCCGGACACTGGGATATCGGAAATGACTCCGGGCTTATTTTGCGTCATTCGCCATTTACGTTGTGGTTGTGGGACGAAGGTTAAGTGATGTGTGATAGGGGTTGGGGGATTATGATTTTAAAAAGCCTCACGGTTTTGGGCGTTGCCATAAGAAAACCCAGTAAAATCAATGTATTTTAAGGGCAGCGGAAAACCATGCCAATATTCCGCGTGGAGAGGAACAAAGGGTACACGGTGATGTCGAACCATCACCTGCGGAATAAAGACCTATCCCTGAAAGCCAAGGGCCTGCTGCTGCAAATGTTGTCACTCCCAGAAGATTGGGACTATACATTAAAGAGCCTGGCCCTTATCAACCGGGAAAAGATTGACGCCATCCGCATTGGATTTACCTATGTTGGAAAATCCAACATTGGATAATCATATATTTTTTGTGAAAATCTTTATGAAATCTTCAAAATCATAGGATATGCTATCGTTACAATCAAAAAAAGGGGTTGATTATATGGATATGATCTTAAAAACAACTGTCCTCTGTAAAAGCTTCAAAGGGCAAATGGCCGTGAGCAATGTGTCACTGAATATTCAGCGCAACTCAATTTATGGGCTGCTTGGGCCGAATGGTGCGGGGAAATCTACCATCTTGAAAATGATTACAGGCATTCTCCGTCCCACCTCTGGCTCGATTGAATTTGACGGCCATCCGTGGAGCCGGGCAGATTTGGAAAATATTGGCGCTTTGATTGAGATGCCTCCTCTCTATGAAAATCTCTCGGCCTATGAAAACTTGAAAGCCCGAACACTGGCCCTGGGGCTTCCAGAAAGCCGCATCAAGCAAGTGCTTGGTATTGTGCAGCTTGAGAATACTGGAAAAAAACGGGCAGGCCATTTTTCGCTGGGAATGAAACAGCGGCTTGGAATTGCCTTGGCTCTGTTGTCACAGCCCAAATTGCTTATCTTGGACGAACCGACAAATGGGTTAGACCCGATTGGTATCCAAGATTTGCGTGAGCTTATCAGAAGTTTTCCGCAAAAAGGGATCACCGTCATATTGTCCAGTCATATACTCTCCGAAGTTGAGCAAATTGCTGACCACATTGGCATTATATCTGCCGGACATTTAGGCTATGAAAACGAAATCCATAAGAACCACGATCTGGAAAGTATTTTTATGGATGTTGTTGGCGCACATAGGGAAAGGAGTGAGAAATAATGTTCGGGATTGTACGTTCGGAACTTCTTAAAATGCGGCACAGCTTCTCGATGAAATTGATTTTTGGTGCGCCATTGGCAACTGTACTTGTCGGCTTTTTATTGAGCAGTCATGCAGTACAATATTCGGCTTACAACTGGTGGTACACTATGCTTCTTCCTGTTGTGACCGCACTGTGGGCCGCAGGTACAGTTATCCGTGAGAAAAATACAGGGCTGCAAAACATTGTTTGTTTGCCGTTCCCTTCTGCGAAAATATGGATTGGCAAAGGACTTGCCCTGACTGCTGTGCTTTTTATCAGCAATCTGCTCATGTGGTTATTTACTACGGGAATTGCCAGTTTTACGACTATGAATATTTCGCCGCCGGACAGCATAATCGGCTGTATGCTGCTGTTCCTTACTTGCTTGTGGCAACTCCCTTTTGTTATGCTGATAGCAAGCAAAACAGGGTATCTTCCCTCTGTGCTAATAACTTTTGTGGCGAATATTGTTTCATCTACTATTGGCGCAGAAAAAGCATGGTTCTTTCTTAATCCATACGCTATTCCGGCCCGTGTAGTTTGCCCATTTTTCAAGATACGTCCTAACGGACTTCCCATTGAGGACGGTTCTCCGTTATTGGCTGTTGAGCACATTTTTCCCGCTCTTGCCATTAGCTTGGCATTAGCTGCTGCCTCCTTTTGGATTTGCTCTAAATTGCTTGGAAGTGGGGGGAAGTCCAATGGCTAACTATATCTGCTATTTGAAAAGTGATTTATACAAATTGTGTCATTCCTGTTTTTTCCTTCTGCACGTTATTTTTGCCGTATGTGGGGCGGCTATGATGTTACTGTATGCAGGCGTTTCCCAAAGCGATGACATCAATAAACTGGCTGCTTATTTTCAGATCATGGCCGTTGCTTTTCCCTTTGCAATCGGGATTGTCTGCTATGTTGCAGCAGAACAGGAAGCAAAAGCAGGACATTTTCAAAATATATTGACACTTCCATACAGACAGAAAGCCGCTCTTTCCAAATTGACTATTTTGCTTGTGACTGGACTTTTGGCAACCGTATTGAGTAGTGTACTATTTGGCGCGCTATTTCCACTGGTTGGCGGCACAACAGAAATTCCTTCCGGATTTTATACAGTAATTCCACTTGTTCTTTGGAGCAGTAACATTTTGCTGTATGGTATTCATTTCGTATTAGCAATTCGATTTGGTAAAAATTTGGGAATAGGGATTGGAGTGTTCGAGAGCCTTTTGGTTGCGCTTCTCCAAACAGGATTAGGCACGGGCATCTGGTTTGTCATCCCTTATGGTTGGGGTATTCGTTTTTCTTCTTACGTTCTGGAAACGACCTTTGGCCTAATGCCGCCAGACAGAGTAGGTATGGATTTTGGCATCATCTTTTGCATATTGTCAACTTGTACAATAGGAATTGCAGTCCTCTGGTTTTCCAGATATAGCGGAAATCGGTCAGCCGATTGAGAGTGGAGGTAGAACTGATGAATTGGTTGGGCGATATTATTTGGTTCTTGTGCTGCGGACTGTGGCAGGGAATTTCTTGGCTGGTTGCTCCCAATCAGGGATTTTTCCCAAAGTACGATGCTGGCCTTTATACAGGCGGCGGCACAAACATGGTTGTCAGCCGTGGCCTTGGAAACGGCATCATACCGCTTCGTTTCAATAATCGGCCTGAAATTGTATTGGTGGAACTTATAGCGTATTTGTAGCAAGCAGGATATACAAATCAAGACAGAGAGGTGAGATAATGGCACATATATTAGTAGTGGACGATGATATTGCTATGCTCCGGCTTGTCAGGCGTGTTTTAGAAAAAGATCAGCACTTAGTTACACTACAATCAAATGCCAAGGCAGTCACAGAAATGGATTTTTCAAAGTTTGGCTTGATTTTGCTGGATGTTATGATGCCGGAAATTGATGGTTTTAACCTCTGCAATCAAATCCGCGACCGTGTAGATTGCCCAATCATTTTCCTTACTGCAAAAACGCAGGAAAGTGAAATTGTTCAGGGATTAGGACTTGGAGCAGATGACTATATTACTAAGCCGTTTGGGACAAACGAACTTAGAGCGCGGGTAAATGCTCACTTGCGGCGTGATGTAAGAGAAAAGAAAAACAGCTTTTCAATATCCGGCGTCATTTTCCACCTCAATGCAAAAGAAGCTGAAATCAACTCAAAAAAGGTTCCGTTGACAAAAAGTGAGTACGAAATATGCGAATATCTGGCGCGGCATCATGGACAAACATTTACGCGGGAGCAAATCTATGAGGCGGTCTTTGGATTTGACGGAGAAAGTGATAGTTCTGTTATCTCTACTCACATTAAGAATATACGCGGGAAGTTAGCTGAATTTCACTTGTCAACGATTAAAACAATTTGGGGGGTTGGCTATAAATGGGTGTAAGAAAACTGCGTACTGTTTTTATGAAGTATGCGATATTTCTTGCGCTTGGTGTCTTTCTGGTTGCTTTTGTCAACATAGTCTTCTATCTATTTGGAGTTGAAATTGGATTTATATACCCAATAAATAGAATGAGCGCAGAAATAGAAAATGCGAGGGGAAGTTTACAATCCACAGATCGGATTACAGAAAATGAAATACCACCTCTTTGTGAATATGCCCTTTTCACAAAAGACGGAAAGTATATTGGCGGTTCGCTCGCTCAGGAAGAACCAGCTTCCGTTTGGAAAATGTGCATTGTGAACAATCAGACAAGCAGCAAGCCTTATCTGTATGCTGTAATAGACAGGACTGACGAAATACTGATTTTAAGGTATAGAATGACCGCCCAATTCAGCAATCCACTGTTGCATAGAATATTTTCTTCGGCAGATTGGGTTTTAATTGCTGTCATTATATTGGAAATTCTGCTTTTCTTGATTGTTTTGTCATATCTATTCGGGAAATACCTTGGGAACAAAATGGATAAATTGCTGACTGCTGTAAAGAAAATTGAGCAGCAGGATTTGAATTTTGAGGTTGAAAAAAGCTATTTATATGAAATCGACTTAACTCTTGACGCACTCAATCACATGAAATTAGCACTAAAAAAATCGCTTACAGAACAATGGCAGGCCGACAAACTGCGGCAAGAACAGATTTCTGCATTAGCCCATGATCTCAAGACACCGCTAACCATCATCCGAGGCAATACGGAATTGTTGTACGATACTGACTTAACAATAGAACAACAGGAATGTGCTGACTACATCACAGACAGCTATACGCAGATGCAAGTTTATGTTAAAACCCTGATAGACCTGTCTACGGCTTCAACAGGGTATCAGCTTAATAAAGAAATCTTTAATCTTCCTGATTATCTAAAGCAAGTGAAAGTATCAATAGATGCTTTGTGCAGGACAAAAGAAATTCATTTGCGAATGAGTACGTCCGACATCCCGATGCAACTAACCGCAGATAAGGTTTTGTTAGGACGTGCCATTCAAAATGTGGTAAATAATGCGTTGGACTATTCCCCGCAAGATGGAACACTTCATATAGATGTCTGCGGAAAAGACAATTTCGTTGAAATTTCAGTCACGGACGAGGGGGAAGGATTTTCTAACGAAGCGTTGCAGCACGCGCAAGAACAATTCTTTATGGACGACCAAAGCCGTAATTCAAAGATGCACTTTGGTATGGGCCTATATATTGCAAAATCCATTATGGAACAACATAGTGGTGAGCTTGTCTTAGAAAACTCCAAAAGTACAGGCGGTGCAAAAGTAATTTTGAAAATTCCATTTTGATAGGATGGGTGGCTTTTACGGCCACCCATTTTTGCAAATCTCTATGAAATCTTCAAAAACTTCTCTTATTATATCTCTAAAGTAAATGATCTGCCCAGCGGCAGAAAAGAAAAAAACCGCTGCTGGGCAGGCCGATTCCCCATGCCTATATTTTATTCCATGCGGCGGTTTTCATTTCTCAAAGCCGCCGCTCTTTATCGGACATAGCCACGACTTTTCAAATGCAAAGCCGATAACTGTAGGGACGGTTCCTATATCTTCGTATACTTTTATTCGGGTCTTTCCGCCACAGGCAGGACAGCATATCCAGTGAGAACAATTTTGTGTTGCGTTCATTTGCACCACCTTATGTTATCAATGCTCCGGGGATGGAATGGAAATATGGGCTCCTGCTATCCGCAATTCTCTGTGTAGCCGAACCGCCATAACTGCGGTGACAATAGCTGAAATAATGTCTGCTATCGGCTGTGCGTAGAGAATGCCGCTTAATCCCCAAACCGCTGGAAGTATCAGAATAGCAGGGATAAAACAAATCCCCTGACGGCAAGCGCCGAGGATGCAGCCCTCTGTGGCTTTTCCCATCACAAGGAACAGGAAGGAATAGACTGTGTAAAAACCAAAAAGGACAAAAGAGAGGCCGTTTGCCCGTAGCGCAATAGAACCGACACGAACCATCTCCGCATCTTCCTTTGTGAAAAGGGATACAATCTGCGTAGAGAATACAGCGGCAATAACACCAAAAATGACACAAAAGGCAGTAGAACAGAGGATAGCAGTTTTGATAGCCTCTCGCAGCCGGTCAAATTTTTTTGCCCCATAGCTAAATCCGGCGATTGGCTGAAATCCTTTCAGAAAGCCAAAGACTATCAGTGTCCCCATGGACATGATTTTTGTGACCGGTCCCATTGCGGCCAGTGCGGAACCTCCGTAATCCTTGGCAGCACTGTTTATCATGCTGATGGAAAGACTGGTCAGAAGTTGGAAAATCAGCGTGGGAATACCGATTTTCAAAATTTCGGACATAATCTCTTTTGCAAAGCAACATTCTTTAATACTAAAGCTGAACACGCTCTTTTTGCGGAGTATGTAATACAGATAAACCAATGTGGAAACGATTTGGGAAATCGCTGTCGCAATCGCCGCGCCAGCTACACCGAGGTTCAGCGCGTAGACGAAAACAGGGTCTAATATCACATTCAACACCGCGCCAGCCATCAGCGCACACATAGCCGTTTTCGCCTCCCCCTCGCTGGAAACGATGTTGTTCATGGTGACATTGAATACGTTGAAAATGGAGAACACGATATAGATGCGTGTGTAAGTGATTGCATAGGGCATCACGCTTTCGATTGCGCCAGCTTGTTTCAAAACCGGTTCCAGAAAGATAACGGAGAGCAGGATCACGACTGCGCCAATGGAAACGCCGCTGTAGATGGCCGTACTCGCAACCTTGTTCGCCGTGTCCTTATCGCCCCGGCCCAGTAGTCTGGACAGATAGGCGGCAGCGCCGTTTCCGAACAGCAGGCCCAGGCCAACAACAATCTGTCCCAGGGGGAAGGCAACTGTGATCGCGCCCATCTGGTCGGTTCCCAGCCCGCCTACAAAATAGGTGTCTATCAGATTGTAAAGGGCGTTAATGAGCATACCAATCATCGTTGGGATGCCCAGCGCCAGGAGAGTTTTGGGAATTGGCGCACTCCCCAGAAGCGCCATTTTTTTGTTTCCGTCCATAAATTGCTCCTTTCTCTTGACAGCTAGTGTAATGTGAAGTAGTATATTTTATAGTAGCAGCCAGCCAACACATACTACTATAATTTATAGTACTTGTCAAGTGCGAAAGGGGAAATCTTCATGGCAACAATAGATTTGATTGTCCTTGGGATGCTTAAAAAGCAGCCGTTGAGTGCCTACGACATTCAAAAGCTGGTAGAATACCGCAATATTTCAAAATGGGTAAAAATCAGTACACCGTCTATCTACAAAAAGGTCATTCAGCTAGAGGAAAAGGGGCTGCTCCAAAGTGTCCCCATGCGGGAAAATAATATGCCGGAAAAAGCGGTGTACTCGCTGACGGCCAGCGGTGAACAGGAATTTGAACGGCTGATGGGGGAACTCTCCGCCCAGCCTATCCGTATGTTCCTGGATTTCAATGCTGTAATTGTAAATTTGGACAGCGTTCCTTTGGCAATGCAAAAATCCTGCGTTGCCAGCATTGAAAAAAATGTGCAGGATTTGAAAACATATCTGGAAGAAAACCTTCGGGAAAAAGAAAACGCGCCGGAGGTTCCCGAAATCGGTATGGCGGTTTTGCGTCAGCAATTTGTCTTGGCTGAAACGATTGGAATTTGGATTGAGGAATTGAAAAAACGATTTTAGAGGCTAATTCTCAAACGCGCAAAAGGGGAAGGAAACCACAATAATGTGTGGTTTTCTTCCCCTTTTGTTGTTATTTCATAGTGCAGGTGCAAAATGTCAGCAGCCTGCTTCACAATTTAATTTGTGGTCTTGTCTATATTAGTGAAATGGTATTTCCAGAATATGGTGTCCACTTTATCGCCGTGAATGACGGGGGGACAGCATAAAGGGAGATAGCGAGTTTACCGCAATCAGCAACGTATTTAATGAGATGTTCGCCAAGGACACCAGCAAGAAAATTAAGGCTACCTGGGCCATACGATCATTTCAAGACCAGCAAGCCATTGTTCAAGAGCAAGAAAAAGGTCTGGAATAACCCGTCCGAGTGGGTGATCTTCAAGAGGATTTACGAGGACAATATTTCCGGCAAACTGCCCAAGACAAAAATAATGCGAAAGTCGGCGCAGCTTGACGCTACGCCGACCCTCGCCCCAAATGTTTTCTTATGTCACCGCCCCATTTTGGGCGAGGCTTTGGGGGGTGGGTTATTGGGATAGGAGGATTCGGTCGTTGTCCAGTTCTTGGCCGGTTCCGGCTTTGAAGCGGGAGAGGAGATCTTCTTTGGTTAGGTGGGAGCGTTCTTCGCCGCCTACGTCCAGGACGATGCTGCCGTCGGACATCAGGAGGGTGCGGTTGCCTAGCTCTAAAGCCTGTTTCATGTTGTGAGTTATCATGAGGCAGGTGATGTGATTGCGGGCTGTTATGGTTTTTGTCAGGTCGAGGACTTTTTCGGCGGTGCCGGGATCTAGGGCGGCGGTGTGTTCGTCCAGGAGAAGGAGCTTTGGAGGAACCATTGTTGACATGAGGAGGGTCAGAGCCTGGCGCTGGCCGCCGGAGAGGAGGCCTACGGGCTGTTTCAGGCGATCTTCCAGGCCCATTTCCAGGAGGGATAGCTGTTCTTGGAAGAAGGCTTTATCTTTTTTGGAGATGCGGCTGAAAGGGGAGGAGCCTTCGGTGTTGCGCAGGTAGGCCAGGGCCATGTTTTCTTCTATGGTCATGGTGGGGGCCGTGCCCTTTAGGGGGTCCTGGAATAAGCGGCCGATGAAGTGGCTGCGCTTGTATTCGGGGAGAAAGGTGATGTCTTTTCCGTCTACGGATATGGAACCCTCGTCTACATAGAAGGCGCCTGCGATGGCGTTGAACATGGTGGATTTGCCTGCGCCGTTGGAGCCGATGATTGTGACGAAGTCGCCGTTGTCCAGATGGAGGGACAGGTCGGAAATGGCTTTTTTGGCGTTGACGGTTCCGGGATTGAAGGTTTTGGAGATGTTTTTAAGATCCAGCATGTTATTTGCCTCCTTTCCGGGCTGCGGCTTTTCGCTTCTCGAAGAGAACCCAGTTTTTTATGGTTGGGAATGCGATGGCCAGGGCTACGATGACTGCGGTGATGAGCCGGAGGCCCTGGACGGGCATTATTTTGGTGTATAGTACGATGGCGTAGATGAGCCGGTAGATTGCGGAGCCGACGATGGCGGCTATGGCTCCTTTGACCAGTGTGCGGCGGCCCAGTACGGTTTCGCCTATGATGAGGCAGGCCAGGCCGATGACTACGATGCCGGTTCCGCCGTTGATGTCGGCTGCGTTCTGGTATTGCCCGACCATAGCGCCGGAGAGGGCGGTCATGGCGTTTGCCACGCACAGGCCCACGGTGATGGTGAAGGCGGGATTGATGGAGGAAGCCCGTACCATGTCCATGTTGTCGCCGGTGGCGCGGATGGAGAGGCCCAGCCGGGTTCCCAGGAACAGGATCAGCAGGACGCCCATGAGGATTGTGATGAATCCGGCAAGCAGAGCTTCGTTCCAGGCTCCGCCGATGCCTGTGTTTTCGAAGAGGGTGAAGATGGTTTCGGATTTCAGAAGGCTTACGTTGGCGCTCCAGCCCATGACCATAAGGTTCACGGTGTAGAGGCCCATGTTGGTGACGATGCCGGCCAGTATGGAGGGAACGCCGAGCTTTGTCTGAAGAAATGCGGTTACAAAGCCTGCGGCCATGCCTGCAATCATGGCGGCGGGAATGGCAAGCAGGGGATGCCCGGAGGCGGCCAGGGTCACGGATACGGCGGCGCCCAGGACAAAGCAGCCGTCTGTGGTCAGATCCGCAATATCCAGAATACGGTAGCTTAAGAATAAAGCCATTGCTACCAGAGCATAGAGAAAGCCCAGTTCCAGGGCTGTTTGTGTAATGTAGAGCACAGTATTTCTCCTTTCCTTACAATCCGGTGAAATAAGCCGTCGGCTTTTCCGCTTCCCCATCAGTATCATTTATCTGATGGACGGAAGGCGGAAAAGCCGAGCGTTTTTTGACTAATCCTCAGTTGTGATAACTTCAACGATTTCGCCCATTTCGGAAAATACGGAGTAATCAATGTTCAGAACTTCGGCGGTTTCCGTATTTACGGTGATGATGCCGCCTTCGGTGAGATAGAAATCGTCCATATCGGTCATTCCGTTTACGATGGCGTCAAAGGCAAGGTCTGCTGTCTGAGTTCCCAGATCCGTGTAGTTTACGCCGCAGGTGGTGAAGGCGCCGTTGCGGACAAAGGAATCGGCTCCTGTGTAGTGGGGAATACCGGCCTTTGCCAGATCTTCATAGATAGCAAGCTCGGAGGCCATGATTACGTTGTCGGTAGGTGTGAAGATAGCATCTACGCCCTCTGCAATTAACGCGGAAGCGCAGGCGATTACTTCATCGCTGGTTGCGGCAGGCTGCTCGCTGTAGGAAATATTTTTGGCTTCCAGATATGCTTTTGCCTCTGCGATGGGAGTGGTGGAGTTTGCCTCGGACTGGGAGTAGAGAAGTCCTACCTTTTCAATGTCCGGGTTCTGTGCAAACATCATATCCAGGATAAAGCTTGTATTCAGTGCATCGCTTGTTCCGGTTACGTAGTCAATATCTACCAGCCCTGCTTCTGCCGGATCGGAAATTGCGGCGAAGACTACGGGGGTATTGGTATCCTTTGCGCAGGAAACCATGACCTGAGCGGCGAGGGTGGCGATTGGGATGATAGCGTCTACCTTGTCTGTGATAAGCTGATCGCCGATCTGCTTTAAGGTGGTCTGGTCGCCCTGGCCGGAATAGATCTCATGGGAAATGGTGATGCCTTTTTCAGAGGCGATGGCGTCAAGCCGGGCGGCGACTGCGTTTGCAATCTCATCCAGAGAAGCGTGATCCATTTGCTTAACAATTGCTATGCTGTAGGAATCCTTGGAGCCTTCGGAGGAAGGAGTTTCGCTGTCTGCGTTTGTATCGGCAGGAGCATCCGCTGATTCCTCCGGTGCGGCAGGTTCTTCTGTTTTGCCGGAGCAGCCGAGCATGGAGCAGGCAAGTACGAAAGCGCATCCAAGAGCCAGTAATTTTTTCATTGTCATCTTCTTCATAATTTTTTCTCCTTTTCTTTTACGAGGTTTTTTGATTGGGCGGCAGATGAGGAACCGTGTTTTGCCAAAATCGCGGTTCCGGGGAAATGTTTATCAGCGGTTTGCAGCCGGATAAAAAAACGCTCCTGCCCCTTATATGGGACAAAAGCGTAAACTTCTGCGATACCACCCAAATTGACATTTCTTAATGAAAATGTCCACTCGCTTACACGTACCATCATACGTGCCCCGATGGATAACGGGTGGGGTCCCGTCAGCCTCTACTGGAAGTTTTCCTTCCTTCGTTCAAAGCTGCCCTCCAAAGCCCATTCGCTGACTGCTTCACGCTCCCATCCCACCCCAGGGAACTCTCTGTAGATCTGCTTCTGCCAGTTACTCTTCTTCTTCACAGGTTTCACTTATATTGCGTTACAGGTATTATACGCACAGGAGACGGGATTTGTCAACAATTTTTTGAAAAAGGGAATTGTTGACAAATCTAAGATAGAGAAAGAATATAAAAAGATGGTAGAAAGAAAAAAGATTTACAGGTATAATCAAATTATGAAAACCATACCGGCAGAGGAGTAGAAAATGGGATTATTTGAGAAAAAAATAGGAACCGTATTTTTGAAAGAAGACAGTGACGCCCAGGAATTTGTGAAAAAACTGGAGGAATTGAAGGAACGTTCTCAAGGGGAGCTTCGTTATAAAATCGAAAAGCAGATAAACATAGCAAATTATGGAATACTTGGAGAGAAAAATGTTGCATTTGAATTGAAAAACAGCGGAATGGACATGTATGTTCTCCACGATATCTATCTGGAATATGGAGAGATGTCCGCGCAGATTGATTATATCGTGGTCACGAGGAAGCATGTTTATGTGATTGAATGTAAAAATCTGATTGGAGATATTGAAATTGATAACAACGGCAATTTTATCAGAAGATTTGAATTGTTTGGCAAGCATGTAAGGGAGGGAATATATTCTCCTATTACGCAGAATGAACGCCATTTGCGCATTCTGAAGGAAATAAGAAAAGAAATGAAGAAAAATTTTCTGACAAAATATATGTTTGAGCAAGGATTTCAGAATACTTATAAATCAATTGTTGTACTGGCGAATCCCAAAACCTATTTGAATGCCAGATATGCCAAAAAAGAGGTAAAGAATCAGGTAATACGTGCGGATCAATTGATAGCCTACATAAAGAAAACGGATGCTTCTGATGAGGGAGGGAAATGGAGTAGTCAGGCCATAGAAGAGATTGCCCGGTTTTATTTGGGAAAATGTAAGCCGGCAAAGTCGGATTATGCTCAAAAATATGAGGAACTTTTGAAACTGGCAGATGAAAACGACGTAGCTTCCAATGATGAGATGATACAGCCGGAAAGTAAAAAAGAAGTGTATGAAAAGCCGGATTCTGCGGAGGAAGAGTTTGTAAAAAGATTAAAAAAATTTAGATTGGATCAAAGCAGAAAAGAAGGAATCAAACCTTATTTTATATTTAATGATTCCCAAATGAGGGACTTAATAAGTAAGGGGCCTAAAAATAAAGAAGAGCTTCTCAATATTTCCGGCTTTGGTCCTAAGAAAGTGGAGAAGTACGGAGATGTAGTTTTAGAAATTATAAGCGGTGAGGTATCCGCTCATTAGACTGTAATTAAAGACGAATGCTTTGTGACAGTGTCCGCAGATATAGTATAGCGAGCATCGGATTGTATCAGCCACAAATCCAACCTTAAAGCTGTTCAAGAAAAGATAGAAGAATATTAATGGATATGCTATAATTCTTGTGTTGTCCAACCTACACCCGACAACGGGAGGAGGTGTTTACATGGAGTTAGTCATATCTTTTATAGTCGCTGTTGCGGCTGGTGTAGCCTGCCACTACATCATCAAATGGCTTGACAGTGACCGAAAGGACAACAAATAGCCTAGTGGGTGATTTGCCACTATAAAAGAAAAGAAGAATCCCCAAACTGTACGCTACTACGGTTTGGGGATTCGTTCTACGTTCACATGGAACTGTCATATCTTTTTGCCTATCGGCATTATAGCATATGCAAAGCCTTTTTTCAATATGCTTTTAGCAATCTAAAATTTATCCTTATTTGCTATCAACCAAGTATTAAAATACAAAAATGGCTTATTTTTTGACACTTTTTTAAATCTATACAAGCAACTGCCGATACCGGTTCACGCAGGCCAATATCTCCTGCCTCCGGGGACGGGCCAGGGAGGAACGGACATCGCCGTGCTCAAAGAGCCCTTCCAGCCCTTGATTATTCAGCAATGCTTCCAGCTGATCCGCAAGAGTCGGCATATTTTTCTTTCCGTCCATAACCTGCAATTGCAGAAACTTAAGGAGATAAGCCAGAGCCATAGTCTGCTCCCCGTCCCGAAGCTGTTCCAGATAGCGAAGCTCCACGGCATCCCGTCCCAGAAGCAGCTCATGGGTCCCCATAGCCTTAAGCTTCAGCCGGTCATCCCGCTTTACGGCAGCATTAGCCCTGGGACAGCGGTTGGCGGAGTAGGCCGGGAATTTATCCTGCTTAGTGGAAAATACGGGAAATGCCGCTGCAGCCTCCTTTGCACGCCCGGTAATATCGTAGGGCACATATTCCTTCATCTGCACCACCGTGTCAGCTACATGGAAATAGGAGCCGGAGCTTCCCGCCACAATCACGGAAGAAATACCGAAATCCTCATAAAGACTGCGAACCCGCTCAATAAAAGGGATAATCGGCTCTTCTTCCGGCGCCACAACCTGCTGCATCAGCTTATCACGAATCATAAAGTTGGTGGCGGAGGTATCCTCGTCAATCAGCAGAAGCGTGCTGCCGCTCTCCATGCTTTCCATCAGATTCGCGGCCTGGGAAGTACTGCCGCTGGCGTCCTCCGTAGAGAAATGCCGGGTATCCCTGCGCCCCGGAAGCTGACGGATAAAGGGGGAAATATCCACGCCCGTTACGCTTCTGCCATCCTCGGAGCGCAGCTTCCAGGCGCTTTCGTCCGTGATAACCAGTTCCCGGCCGTCGCCGCCGATGTGATTGTAGACGCCGTACTGGAGTGCCTGGAGCACCGTGGACTTTCCGTGATAGCCGCCGCCCACAAAAAGGCTAATGCCTTTGGGGATACCCATGCCCGTTACAGGACCGCGGTTGGGAAGGTCAAGTGTCACTTCCATAGAAGCCGGAGACTGAAAGGCCACGGCCTCCTGCATGGGGCGATCCGAAACGCCGCTCTGTCTGGGGAGAATGGAACCGTTTGCAAGAAAGGCGCAAAGCCCCAGAGCCGGAAGCTGCTCTCGGATATACTGTTGATCCTCACATAGCTCAATAGCGGCCTTTAAGCGGTTCTTGTTAATTTTCTGGAAATAGAGGCTGGCGTGAACACAGTCCGGCAGAATGTCGAAGAGCATTTTCTCAAGCTCCCGGGCGTCAATGGTCCGCCCTCTGGCCGGAAATCCCGCTTCAAAACGCAGAGTTACATTGCCCTCCCGAACCCGGCAGGCCGTGCGCTCCAGGACTTCCTGTCCGCAGCGCGAGGCGCCGAGAAGTCCGCTCTTACCCGAACCCTTGGCCTGCTTGCTTCCCGAAGAGAGCTGCGCGGCAAAGAGACGCGTCAGATGATCCTGCAGGGTAATGCGCTTGGGGTAGGTGTCATAGTACTCGGCGGGAAATCCTGCTTTTTTTCCCGATACAAGAACCGACAGCCGGGAGGGAGAGGCAAAAGGATCTCCCTGCACATGGTCAATGGAAAGGACAAAGCTTCCGAAGTCGTACTGTCCTCTTAGATCTTTATAAGCCGGATAGCTCCGGTGATCGATAGAGCGAAGATTCGCCCGCAAATCCTGTGATGATTTCATAAAGATATGCTCCTCGTCTTAAAATAAATTTGTATTGGTGAAAGGTCTCTGCATTTTATTGTAAATCAGAACAAAATTCCGGTCAATGAAAACATTGTTTTTTCAGATCCATGTTCGTATAATGAAATTGGAAAAGAACAAATGCAATATGTGAAAAGGAACCCTTCATGCAGACAAAGAGCACAAAAAAAGTAAAAATATGTAAGAAATCACGGCGGTTGCAACCCGAAGTTTACAAATTTCCAAGTGCACTTGGTGGTTGACAACCGAAAAAAAGCCTAAAATAAGCACATACCCAAGGGGATATGTACATGTACGGATATATGGAGCTTAAAAACAACAACGCTTGAAACAGTGTCAAAAGAAACAGAATGAAATATTTCGGAACTGGAGCGTATGGAACAGCAGGGAACAAACAGTACATAGAAGGATTTGCAAACGCACGGATTTGCGGCCGGAAATTCTTCTGCCTTAGGATATGCGGGATGTGCTGGTTGTACCTTATATAACTGGAATAGAAAGGATGGAAAATTATGATTTTGGCAGATAAAATAATTGCATTGCGAAAACAGCATGGATGGTCTCAGGAGGAGCTGGCCGGGCAGCTTGGAGTATCCCGGCAGGCGGTATCCAAGTGGGAGAGCACCGCGTCCATACCGGATCTGGAGCGGATTTTGAAAATGAGTGAAATTTTTCAGGTGAGTACGGACTACTTATTAAAAGAAGAGCTGGAAGAGATAGAAGTATCGGCGCCGACAGAGGCGGAGACGGACGAAGATTTAAGAAGCGTGTCCCTGGAGGAAGCGGACAATTTTATAGAACAGAAAAAACGCAATTGTTTTTCCACGGCACTCGCAATTGCGGCATATATTCTTTGCCCGGTGGTTTTGATTTTCCTTGCCGGCTATTCGGAGCTTGCCACGGCCCGGATTTCTGAGGATGCGGCTGGGGGAATCGGCCTTGTGGTTCTGCTTTTGATAGTAGGCGCAGCATCGGTTGTGGTTCTTCTAAACGACTCACGGCTGGAAAAATACGAGTATTTGAAAAAGGGGAAATTCCGTCTTCAATACGGTGTGGAGGGAATTGTCAGAAAGCGTCAGGAGGAAATGAGCACATTTTACCGGACCTGCCATGCAATCGGAACTTTTCTGTGCATAACATCCACCCTTCCT
Organism: Clostridia bacterium; assembly: GCA_910576325.1. Lineage (GTDB taxonomy): Bacteria > Bacillota > Clostridia > Lachnospirales > Lachnospiraceae > Laedolimicola. The sequence continues at coordinate 2,803 of CAJTIM010000012.1, read as the reverse complement.
ATTTTTCTTACCTTGTGCTTTACGGGAGACAATGACTTCTTTAGTGTAATTGCTGTGGACGTAACATTGCTGCTGGTGTCTATGGGAGTATTTTTATTTGTCTGGTCAGGGGAACAGTGGGAAGCCTGTCAGATTTTGCTTCGCGAGGGTGAATTTACAAAGGAAGAACAGTCGAAAAAGCCGATTTTTGTCATTTATTGGTGTGTGGTTACAGCTATTTATCTCGGCGTCAGCTTTTGGACCTTTGACTGGCGTAGAACCTGGATAATCTGGCCCTGCGCCGCCGTGCTGTCCGGGGCGCTCCATATGGTACTGCGGATGAAAAGAGAAGCAGGGAAGCATGGAGAGTAGCGCAGAAGCACAATGAGAAAATATAGACATACGGTGTCAGGTTTTGTATGATACAATAATAAAAACAAAAGCAGTCAGTCCGAGTTGCAAAAATCTGTAATCAGGGCGTTGCCGGTTACGAAGCGAACAGTAACATAAGGGCTGCAGGGAGGACACCGTATGGCATCTAAATTAGAATTTGTTGAGTATGTAGCCGATCAGCTGGGGGAAGCCGGTGAGATAATATACCGGAAAATGTTCGGAGAGTATGGGATCTACTGCAATGGAAAGTTTTTTGCAACTATTTGTGAGGATCAGTTGTTCTTTAAAATCACGGAGGGCGGAAGGAAGCTTTGGCCGGATCTGGAAGAGGGGATTCCCTATCATGGGGCCAAGCCGCATTTTCTCATTGAAGAGCTGGAGGATCGGGAACGTCTCGCCGAACTGGTGCAGGTAACTTGCCAGGAGCTTCCCATGCCGAAGCCGAAGAAAAAGAAGGGGGCGGCAGATGGAACGAAAAGCGCAAAGTAAGAAGCTGGATTATAAAAAGGAATTTCCCGACCTATATCTGCCCAAAAAGAAGCCGGTGCTGATTGAGGTGCCGAAGATGACATTTATCATGGTGAAGGGAAAGGGCAATCCCAATACCTCCGCCGCTTATGCCGATGCCCTGTCCCTTCTTTACGGACTGTCCTTTGGAATTAAGATGAATCTGAAATTCGACAAGGTGCCCGGGGATATCCGAAAGGGAATGTGTATGGAGGAAGGTTCTCCGGTTTCGGAGGGGAATTATACAGTGCCGCCCCTGGAAGGGCTTTGGTGGACAGAAGATAAGCAGACGGCCTTTGACGGACGGAAGCTTGTGAATAAGGAGGAGCTTCGCTGGTTCTCCATGATCCGCCAGCCGGACGAGGTGACGGAAGAGCTGTTTGCATGGGCGAAGGCGGAGCTTGGGAAGAAAAAGCCGGAGCTGGATACTTCGGCGGCGAAGCTCCTGACATATGAGGAAGGATTGTGCGCGCAGCTTCTTCATGTGGGACCTTATGACGACGAGCCTGCCTCGATTGAGGTATTGGAACGGTTTATTGAAGAGCAGGGCTTCGAAGGGGACTTTCGGATGGAAGAAGGGAACGTGCAAAAGGGACGGTATCACCATGAGATTTATTTGGGAGATCCCAGGAGGACGGCCCCGGAGCGGCTAAAGACCGTGGTTCGGCATCCGGTAAAGAAGAAAAATTAGCGCCGGTAAGGAAATAAGAATACCCTCAGCGGATAAGGAAAATATGGTTCTTATCTGCTGAGGGTACTGTCGTTGTTCCGATGTTACTGTCAGGAAAGCGCACGGAAAGGCAGGAAAATGTAAAAGGGCGGTGCTATACTGGGGGCAGATGGAAGGAAGCGGTTTTGGATACGGAGGAGTATATGGATTGGATTACGGGCCTGCAAAGGGCAATTGATTATGTGGAGGATCACCTGACGGAAGAACTGGATTACATGGAGATTGCTGTTCAGGCGGCATCTTCCAGCTTTCATTTTCAAAGAGTTTTCGGGATTCTGTGCGGCTGTACACTGGGCGAGTATATCAGGAACCGGCGGCTCACTCTTGCGGGAGGCGAGCTTGCGGCTACGGACATGAAGGTGCTGGACGCAGCGCTGAAATATGGTTATGACAGCCCGGAAAGCTTCTGCAGAGCTTTCACAAAATTCCACGGCATTACACCCTCTGCGGCCAAGGCAGGCGGCGCGGGTCTTCGGTCCTTCTCCAGACTTTCCATCAAGCTTGTATTAGAAGGAGGAACAATGATGAATTACAGAATTGAAAAGCATGATACCCTTAAAATCCTGGCAAAAACCTGGATGCTGGACGGCAAGAAGGAACATTTGCAGAAGGATATTTCAGAACTTTGGGCAAAATGCGCAAAAGACGGTACAATGGCACTGCTGGCAAAGGGAATGGCGCCTAAGGTTATTTTCGGTATGGCAGGGATCTGTCTTGATAATCCCCAGGAGGGAGAGTTTGTGTATGCGATTGGAAGAGAGTATACAGGAGGCGAGGTTCCAAAAGGGCTGACTGTGGTAGAACTGCCTGCGGCTGACTGGGTGGCATTTTCGGAGGAAGGGCGTATGCCGGATGCATTTGACGGGCTGTGGAAGCGGATTTACACGGAATTTTTCCCGGCAAGCAGCTACGAGCCGGCCAATGGACCGACGATAGAGGTGTACCCCGACGATGATGTGTACCGGGAGGACTATCGCTTTGAAATCTGGATGGCGGTAAAAAAGAAAAAATAATTTAAAAAAACCGAATCTTTCCGAAGTTAGTTGATTTTGCGTTTTAACTCAAGCCGCAACAGTTTCCCTTTCAGCAACTCAAAACTGTTGCGGCCATACATGATCCTTTTGACAACTTTCAGCTTGTTCACGCTTCCTTCTGCCAGTCCATTATTGTAATCAAGACGAATGGCGTTTTTTA
>CAJTIM010000011.1 GCA_910576325.1 Clostridia bacterium | reverse complement strand
GGACGGAAGAAAAAAGGAAAAATCCTTGCCCTGGCAGAACGCCTTGCGAATTACAAGGCCTCAGTCTGCCTTTTTATCCATAACTTCAATGTCCCGTTTGATAACAACCAGGCGGAACGAGATCTGCGGATGATAAAGGTGAAAACCAAAGTATCCGGATGCTTCCGAACTGAGGAAGGTGCTAGAGATTATCTAAAAATCATGTCCTACGTTGGTACAGCACATAAGCAGGGATACAATGCTTACGAAGCAATCAGAAATGCAATCTCAGGTCATCCTGATTTCATCTTTGAATAAGGGTGGTTCTGAATAGTTACATCTCATCTTTCGTTTCCTCAATATTCAAAATTTGTGCAAGCCTTTTTTGGGCTCGTGATATCCGTTTACGTACATTATCTTCTTTAATATGTAAAAGCTGTGCAATCTCAGTGTCATTATATCCCTGAGAATACTTTAAAAGTAATACCGTTGAATAATTTATAGGTAATTGTGATATTGCTAAAGACACTTCATCCATATGAGCATCAAAATTAATACTGTCATTTTCGATATAAATCATAATTTCATCATATGACAATATATTTTCTCTTTTACGTTTTCGATAAAGATCTATTGAAATATGCTCTGTTACAACAACAAGAAAAGCTTTTGTTTTGCGACAATCACTTTCATCAATTTTTTCTAAATGATTAATTATACGCAAAAATGCTTGATGAACAGCATCTTCCGCTGCATAACTATCTTTTAAAATACGATTAGCAACGTAATACATTGTCTGCTTATAAGCAATATATAATCTTTCGAATTTTCTTTTATCCTCTAATGAATCAATCAAAGATAAATAAATCAGCATAACATTACCCTCATAAAACAAATAATCACTTTGGTTTTTTAGTTTAAGTACAAAAAGTTTGGGGGAGCCAGAGACTTATAGAAGTCAATGGCTCCCCTGCTTTAGACAATCACCACGTTTTCTCAAGCTCCATATGAAAATCCACCTCATAAGGGCTGTCATCCCTGGTCTTGATCTTCTCATACAGCGCCCTTCTGGAAGAGCTGCTCTCCTCGGACCAGAACTCATAGCCCCGCAGATAGCTGTCCATCAGTTCATCCCAGGAATCATAAAGGGGCTGAATCTTCTCGGCAAACTCCAAAGACAGATCGAGCGCCTCCTCCTTGCCGTAATAACCGGCAATGTAATAATACCCCAGAAAGTTCATGGCACGGCAGCAGTCCCAGCCTGTAATGGCGTCAATTCCGTATTCTTCATACATCTTATACCACTCGGCAAAAAGATGCGCCCGCTCATCGCCTCCGAAATCATAACGCTCAATCAGAAAGGCTTCCCGCTCATCCTCCGGAATATCACTCATACCATCCCGCTCCAGCGTTGTCACAATCCTTGCAAAATCCGACCGATGTCCCTTATCCCGAATCCATTCCAGAGTTTCGTCCGCGGAATCCCAGTCCGTAATTCCCCACCGCTCATCCAGAAACTTCCGGACGATTTTCCGGTTCTTCTCCGTATTCGCAAGACCTCCGAACAGATTGTAATCCCAGTTATTCGTCTCCGTCAATATGGCATAGGAAGCATTAAACCAACGGATGGTATCCGTCATCTCCACTTCTTCCAACACTTCTTCCTTCTTCGAGCCGCACCCTGCCGTGCCTGTAATTCCGAGAACCAAGATCATAGAAAAAGCAATAAATCTCTTGAAACCATAGTTCTTCTTCATAAGCGCTGCCCTCCTGGCCTTTCTTTTATGGTAACATTGTGGAAAAGACTTTGTCAATCACCGAACGCTATTTTTCTGATATTTCTGACATTTTCTTTTTTATATATAAGATTTCAGACGAACAGGCTTCGTGAAAGTTTCTCCAAAGTCTGATTGCCTTCCCTCCGTACGCAAGATAACCCCCGGCTTCTCTTCACGGATAATCCCCTTGTCCACTGAGGGTATCATCCGTGATTCTCATATGAAAAAGATTCTCATATAAAAAGCTTTGCGGCAAAAAGGCTTTGAAATGCACACCGCGCACTCCAAAGCCTCTTATCATCATAACAAATTCAGACAACTGCTTAAAACGTCACCGTTTCTCTTATAATCAGCGACATCCAAAACAACTATTTGCTCAGATATTCATGGATTCCCCTGGCCGCATCCTTGCCTGCGCCCATTGCCAGAATTACGGTTGCCGCTCCGGTTACCGCGTCTCCGCCGGCAAACACGCCCTCTTTGGAGGTTGCGCCCACGTCCTCACTGGCAACGATACATTTACGCCTGTTGATCTCCAGCCCCTTTGTAGTAGAAGAAATCAAAGGATTGGGGGAGGTGCCCAGGGACATAATCACCGTATCCACCTCAATGTCAAACTCGGAACCCGGAACCTCAACAGGACGTCTTCTTCCGGATGCATCCGGCTCCCCAAGCTCCATGCGGATACAGCGGATGCCGTTTACCCAGCCGTCTTCGCCAACCAGGATCTCGGTAGGATTGGTCAACAGATCGAAGATAATGCCCTCTTCCTTTGCATGGTGAACCTCCTCCACCCGGGCAGGAAGCTCTTCCTCGGAACGGCGGTACACAATATGTACCTCAGCGCCCAGACGCAGAGCGGTACGGGCGGCGTCCATAGCCACATTTCCGCCTCCTACGACAGCTACCTTCTTGCCGATGGCAATCGGTGTGTCATACTTAGGGTCAAATGCTTTCATCAGGTTATTTCTCGTCAAATACTCATTGGCGGAGAATACGCCGCAGGCAGTCTCGCCGGGAATCCCCATAAACTTCGGAAGTCCTGCTCCGGAGCCGATAAATACGGCGTCAAAGCCCTCTTCCTCCATCAGCTCATCAATGGTTACGGACTTGCCGATAATAACATCCGTCTCAATCTTAACTCCCAGAGACTTTACATTCTCCACCTCGGGAAGCACAACGCCGTCCTTGGGAAGACGGAACTCCGGAATACCGTAAACCAGTACGCCGCCCGCCTTGTGAAGAGCCTCGAAAATGGTTACATCATAGCCAAGCTTTGCCAGATCTCCCGCACAGGTAAGACCTGCGGGGCCTGAACCGATAACCGCAACCTTCTTGCCGTTCTTCTCTGTGGAAGCCTCTGGCTTAATGCCCTGCTCTCTGGCCCAGTCAGCCACAAAACGCTCCAGCTTGCCGATGGACACCGGCTCGCCCTTAATGCCGCGGATGCAGCGTCCCTCGCACTGGCTTTCCTGGGGACATACGCGGCCGCAGATAGCCGGCAGAGCGGAGGACTTGCTGATAACCTGGTAAGCAGCCTCAAAGTTGCCTTCTTTTACCTCTTTGATAAAATCAGGAATATGTATCTGTACGGGACATCCTTCCATACATTTTGCATTTTTACAATTGATGCAGCGCTGGGCTTCCTCCACAGCCTCATCCTTATTGTAGCCGAGACATACCTCGTCAAAATTTGTGGCACGGACCTTGGCATCCTGCTCTCTAACCGGTACTTTCTTTAATACGTCTCCCATTATTTGTCACCTCCGCAATTTCCGCAGCCGCCGTGATGGGTATCACCCTCCTGGTAAGCCAGAAGGCGTCTGCCCTCCTCGGTCTTATACATGGCCGCGCGCTTCATAGCCTGGTCAAAATCAATCAGATGGCCGTCAAACTCCGGTCCGTCCACGCAGGCGAATTTTACCTCGTCTCCTACCAGTACACGGCAGGCGCCGCACATGCCGGTGCCGTCCACCATAATCGGATTCATGCTGACAATGGTGGGAATCCCCAGCTTCTTCGTGGTCAGACAGGCAAATTTCATCATAATCATGGGGCCGATGGCTACGCAGAGGTCATAGTGATGTCCCTCGCTCACCAGCTTCTCCAGCATGGCGGTACCCACACCGTGGAAGCCGTAGCTGCCGTCGTCGGTACACAGATGGAGGTTGCCCACTTTGCTCATCTCATCCTCCAAAATCAGGAGTTCCTTCGTTCTTGCGCCTACGATAATATCGCACTCGATTCCGTGATCGTGAAGCCATTTTGCCTGGGGATATACGGGGGCCGTTCCCACGCCGCCGGCGATAAACACAACCTTCTTTTTCTTTACCTCTTCCAAATCATCCGTTACCAGCTCGGAGGGCTTTCCCAAGGGACCTACAAAGTCCTCAAAGAAATCTCCTTCTTTCAAATCCACCATCTTATGGGTAGAAACGCCGATGGGCTGGAACACGATGGTGATTGTCCCGGCTTCTCTGTCGTAATCACAGATGGTCAGCGGAATACGTTCTGCTGTCTCGTCCACTTTTACGATAATAAATTGTCCCGGCTCGCAAGACTTTGCAACTCTTGGAGCATGAACGACTTTCATGTAGACATTTGCAGAGAGCTGCTCTGCTTTCAAAATCTTGAACATATGCTTCCTCCTGGAGTATCATTTTTGTACAGTGCCATATCCGCACGCCTTTTGGGTTGACGGACTTCGTCCTATAAGGTATATATGCTTATCCACTGCGCAGAATTACTCATCTCTAATATCATAATGCAATTTTCATCAGATTTCAACTAAAACCTACAATTCATAATCAAAGCAGACCCGGTCACAGGCAGCGGGCTTGATCACTTCCTCCGCCACCGCCACATGAAGGGGGTGTACCTGATAGGCATCCAGATCCTCCGGCGTCTCAAGCTCTGACACCAATAAAAGCTCGCGGCTGCTTCCATGCAGCTTATTAAGACGCATTTCCGCAAAGGTCAGCCCTTTAATCTGCCCCACAAGGGCCTTTAAGCGCTTATCGGCTTCGCGGGCCATCTCTTCTTTTTTCTCCGCCGGAAAATCCTCCTTGAAGTTCCACATCACCAAATGTTTTACCATAGCTTAATCCTCCTCATCCATATCCGGGTCATACTGAAATTCCAGCCGGTAGATCTGTACCAGCGGTTCGCTGACCATTCCTTTTTTATTAATTGCTACCGCGCACAGAAGATTCTCACCCTCCGTCAGCGAAATAGGTTTTTCATAGCGGGTGCTGTCCTTGGTGGGTTCCGTACCGTCCAAGGTATAATAGACGGCTCCGTATTCCGCATCCAGCTCCAGATTCACATAATAGTGATATGTTCCCTCCGGCAAACTGCAAATGGGCTTCTCCACCCGGTAGGGAAGGAGTTTCTCCCTGATCCCGTCATACTTGCAGGAATCGATTACCTCCTGAATCAAGTGCGTCTGCTTTACCTCATTCAAAAGCTCCATCAGCTCCAGATAAAGCGCTTCCAGCTCATAATTCGCCCCCCGTGCCGCATCCTCAATAAAAATTGCATTCTGCATACAGCCTACGGCCAGTTCCTTTGCATCCACCTTTGCATAGGCTTCGGCAAGAAGACGCAGAGGCGCGGTATCCGCTCCCTCCGAGTCGGACTGAAGGCTCTGCGCTTGCTTAAGGTATGGCAGCGCTTCCTCATAGCGCTCCTCCTCCATAAGCTCCTCTCCCTTTCGCAATTGATAAGCATAATCATTTCCGCGTCCCATAGAGTGGTAAGACATAAGGAAAATGCCAAAGCAGGCTGCGATTGCCGCAAGGGACGCGAAAAGCTGCCAAAACAGCTTCGACTGCCACAGCGCTTTTCCTGGCTTTTCCTGCGGGTCTGCTTTTCCGGGTTCTTTATTCGGTTGTTCTTTTATCTTCTCACCTGATTGCTCCGGTTCTTCTCCGATTACCAGCTCTTCCAAGGGGTCATAGTCCGGAACAATCTGCAGTTCCTGCATACAGACAGGGCAGTAAATACTTCCCGCCTCCAGCTCTGCGCCACAATTGGGACAACGCATGACTTATTCCTCTTTTCTCTCCCAAAATGCGTTTCTAAGAAACATCTTTACACACACTCTTCTATGTATCGTTCAAATTCCTCCAGGGTCATTAAAATTTCTCTGGGCTTCGTACCGGCCTCTTCGCCCACTACTCCGGCCTCCGCCAGCTGATCCATAATCCGCGCCGCCCGGTTAAAGCCAACCTTAAACCATCGCTGCAGCATGCCGATGGAAGCCTTATCCTTTTCAATAATGAATTTCCCTGCTTCCACAAACAAGGCATCCCGCTCAGGTCCGTCTCCCGAAGCCCCCGTATCAATGGCTGCCGCCTGGACCGTATTCATATGCTCCTCCACCTCATTGCTGTAGGAAGCTTCCGCATTGGTATCCTTAAGAAATTCCACTACTGCGCTTACTTCCTCGTCGGAGACAAAGGCCCCCTGTACGCGGACCGGCTTGGGATAGCCATAGGGATAGAACAGCATATCGCCCTTTCCAAGCAGCTTTTCCGCCCCGTTCATATCCAGGATCGTCCGTGAATCCACACCCGACGAAACGGCAAACGCAATCCGAGAGGGCATATTTGCCTTAATAAGTCCCGTAATTACATTTACGGAAGGGCGCTGCGTGGCAATAATCAGATGAATCCCGGCCGCTCTTGCAAGCTGCGCCAGACGGCAGATGGCATCCTCCACCTCCCCCGGCGCCACCATCATAAGGTCCGCCAGCTCGTCCACCACAATGACAATCTGCGGCAGCTTCTTAGGCTTATTTTCATCCTCAATATCCTCAATCCCCTTGATCTTCTCATTGTACCCCTGCAGATTCCGCACATTGTAGTCCGCAAACAGCTTATAGCGGTTCGTCATCTCCGCAACCGCCCAATTCAAAGCCCCCGCCGCCTTCTTCGGATCCGTCACCACCGGAATATATAAATGAGGGATTCCGTTGTACACACTTAGCTCCACCACCTTGGGGTCAATCATAATCAGCTTGACCTCCTCCGGGTCTGCCTTGTAAAGAATACTCATAATCAGAGTATTGATACAGACAGATTTACCGGAACCCGTTGCTCCCGCAATTAAAAGGTGGGGCATCTTCCCGATATCCGTCACCATCGTCTTCCCGGCTATATCCTTGCCCACGGCAAAAGCAATCCGCGACTTATGATTCTTAAAATCCGGCGAAGCCACCAGCTCCCGGAAAGACACAATCGCATTCTCCGCATTGGGAACCTCGATTCCCACAGCCGCTTTTCCGGGAATCGGCGCCTCAATCCGCACATCGGCCACCGCCAGATTCAGCTTAATATCATCCGCAAGGGAAACAATCTTGCTGACCTTCACTCCTTGATCCGGCTGCAGCTCATAGCGTGTCACCGACGGCCCCTGACTCACATTCGTCACCGTCACCCCCACGCCAAAGTCCCGCAGGATCTGCTGTAAATGAATAGCCGTTTCATGAAGAATCCGATCCGCATCCTTATTCTCACTGTTTTTCACCTGCTTTAAGAGCTTAAGAGGCGGATACTGATAAGCCGCTTTCTTAAAAAGCCCCTGTCCGCCGCCAAAAGACCGCGATCCCCCAGAACCCGATCCCTGCCCGGCCGGCTGCGAAAGAGACGCTCCCCGGGCCAGGGAGCCTTCCGAAACAGCCTCCTCTCTTGAAACAGCAGGCTTCGGACTTTGCCTGACAACACGAACAGGCAGCTCTTCCTCCTGTTCTTCCTCTTCCAACTCCTCCGCAAAAGACATATCGGCCTCCGGCCGAACAGGCTCCCGCTCCTCTGCCGGCTCAAAAGCAGCCTCCGGCACAAAGATCTCCGCCTCTTCCGTCTCACGTTCCGCCGCCACGCTTCGCTGACGCTGAATCGGAATCTCAAACATTTCATCCAAATCCTTCAGATCCGGGCCGTCATCAAGGGTAATCTCCCGCATCTCATCCGTATGCTCTTCCCTTTTCAGCGTAGTATCCTCCAGGGCCACACCGGAAATCTTCCGTTCTACGCGGCTCTTTTTCCGCTCCTCTTCCTCCTTAGCCTCCCGTTCCTCCATCGCCTTCCTGCGCGCCTCTCTGCGCTCATCCGCCAGCGCCCTGTGACGCCTGGCGTCCTCCCTGGCCGTATCATAGACCTTCCTGCCGCCCGTCTTAACACCGCTGATAAAAGAGCGCTCCGTAATCACAACCACACAGATAATCAGCAGCACCAAAAGCACCAGCCATGCCCCAATCGTGCCAAACGCTCCCGTAAGCACCTTCCCCAGCATCCCGCCGAAAAAACCGCCCCCGGTCTTATGCTCCGCACTAAAAGCATAGAAAGCCTTAGCCGTCCCGGCTCCCCCTTTCTCACCGCTGACCAGCTGAGCGGCTCCGCACAGCAGAAAAAAAGCCACGCCCACAGCCACAGCCTTAATCACCGCAATCGTATTCTCCCGATTCGAAATCGAAAACGCCGTCACAAGAAACAATCCCACAGGCAGCACATACGCAAAAAAACCAAACAGCCCAAACATCACACCGCTCACAAAACCGCCGGCCGCCCCGCCAATACCAAAATTACTAATAAGCAACAGCACAGACACGGCGAAAAGGATGAGCACCAAAATCTCATCCCGAATAAAAGCCGTCTCCTCCCGCCTCTTCGCAGCCGCCTTCTTAGAAGCAGCCGCAGTCCTCTTCTTCGTACTGGTCCTGCGTCTACCAGAAGCACCTGATGCCATAGTTCCAGTCCCTCCCACCAGCAAAAATAAAATAAAAAACTCCAATAAAACCAAACAACCGCTATTGTACCATTTTTTTAAACAAAAGTAAATCTCCCAAATCCCCAAAAACATTCACTTCCAAAAAAACCGTTACAATTCACACGCCAGTTTTTGCAAAGTTTTTATTTGATAAGGGTGCAAATTGTAACAAAAACCGTACCACCCCCACCGTCAGGGAATGTCAGAAAATAGGGCGGCAGGCTTTTCCTATATCCGGTGTCCGGCTGTTCGCGTACAGGGTGTCTGATATGGACGGACATAGCCTCAAAACCAAACCATCCCCATCCCAGTTACAAAGGCAATGTCCGTACAGAGCAGACACCCTGTACGCGAACCGTCCGAACACAGGATATGGAAATGACTGCCGCCCTATTTTCTGATATTCCCGTCCCCCCAAACCTCAAACATCTTCCTAGCCACCGGCACCGCATACTCACTCCCCGCCCCGGCCTTCTCAACCAACACACAAACCACAATATCATCCTCCCCCGTATCCGAAAATCCCACAAACCAGGCATGACTTTCATCCTTATTGCTGGAATACTCCGCCGTCCCCGTCTTCCCCGCAACAGGAAATCCCAGATTCCCCAGCTTGCTCCCGGTCCCTTCCGTCACAACCGCTTTCATATACTCCGTCAAAGCCTCCGCCTCCTCCCGGGACATCAGGCTTCCATACACCGACGGATAATAATTCTTCACCACATCCCCCTCATAAGTCTCCACCCGCTCCAAAAGATAAGGCTCCATCAAAATCCCTTCATTTGCAATGCTGCTCACAATCATCGCCATATGCATAGGACTGGTCAGAGTTTCCCCTTGTCCGATAGCCGTCATCATCCGCTCCGCCGGCGTAGACCCCGCCTTCAATGTAAATGCACTTTTCGAGTAAGGAAGCTCCAACGGAAGCTCCGCATTAAACAGCAAGCTCTCGCAATTACTCTTAAAAATTCCTTCCTCCAAAGACAGTCCGATGGAAGAAAAGGCCGTATTGCAGGATTTGGCAAAGGCTTTCCGCAAATCCTCATCCCCATGCACATTTTTCCCATAACAGCTAATCGTATAATTTCCCTCCGTCAAGCTGCCCCTGCAATTGAAATGAAAATCCTCATAAGACGGATTCTCTCTCATATAATTAAGAAGCGTTACAATCTTAAAGGTTGATCCCGGCGGATACAAGCCCTGGAGCGCCCGGTTATACAGTGCGCTCTCACTGTTATCCTCTTCATTCAAAGCGTCCCAGTCCTCATTCACGCGGTTGGGATCAAAATCCGGCTTGGAAACCATCGTAAGAATCTTCCCGGTCTTAGCCTCCAGCACAACCACAGCCCCCCTGTGACTGCCCAGCGCATCGTAAGCGGCCTGCTGGAGCCTTGGTTCCAGAGTGGTGATTACATTATCTCCGATATTTTTTTCCTCGCGTATTTCCTTGGCAATCCGCTCGCCGAAAAAAGCATTGGAGGTCAGCAGGTGAAAATTAGCCAGAGATTCAACGCCGGTTCTCCCGCGGGTGGAATAGCCAATCACATGAGCGAATGCATTTCCGTAAGGATAACTGCGGACTTCCGTTCCGTCTCCGTCAATCACCGTCTCCGCCAGCACCGTTCCATCAGAGGCCAGAAGCTTTCCGCGCACCACACGGTTTGCAAAGGCGTCCTGTCTGGAATTGTAGGGATTGTTGATTACCTCCGGGCTTAAAACACCATTGAAATAAACAAAGTAACCAATAAGAAGCACAAAAAGCCCGGTAAACAGATAGGTTATCATAGTAAGCTCACGGTCTCTCTTTTTCCTCTGTCCTTGCTTTTTTCTTAGCCCCCGTTTTTTTGGTTCTTGCCCTTGCGTTTTGTTTTCGCTCTTTTTCAATCCTTAAATCCTCGTCTTCCTTTAATAAATACATACCCTGAATAATGGCAAACATGGCAACCGTAGCCATCATGGAACTTCCGCCGCTGCTTACCAGGGGCAGGGTCACTCCGGTAGAGGGAATAAACTTTACGGCTCCTCCAATCGTTAAAAACACCTGAAAGCCATAGAGCGTTCCAAGCCCAAGCGCCGTGTATTTATAAAAATTATTTTTGATCTGCATGGAAATATTTACAAACATCAAAAAGCAGCTCACACAGATCAGAATCAGGCAGATGGCAAAAATCCCTCCGAATTCCTCTGCAATGGCGGAAAACATAAAATCCTCCTCCACTACCGGAATTTTATTGGGTGTTCCCTGATTCAGCCCCATCCCAAACCACCCTCCGGTGCCAATAGCAAAAAGGGACTGGGCGATCTGATAGCCTTCTTTATCAATATACAGGAAGGGATCGCTCCAGGCCATTACCCGTACCCGCACATGATAAAACAGCCGGTATCCCACGCAGGCCGCCAGGCTCCCTGCCGCCAGACCGCTTATAAAGTACAGCGGCTTCTTCGTTGCCACATAAAGCATCACCAAATAGGTGACAAAAAACAAAAGCGCCCCGCCCAAATCCTTGGACAGCACCAGCACAATCACATGCAATGCCGCCATAATCGTTGTCATGACCACATCCTTAAATGCGGTGCTTTTGCTGAGCCTGGCCGCCGCAAAAAACACAAAGCTGATTTTCACAAACTCCGACGGCTGAAAGGAAAAACCCATAATGGACAAGGACAGCTTGGCTCCATAGCTGCTCCCTCCAAAAACCGCTACGGTCGTCAGCAGCAGCAAGCCCGCCCCTCCGTATACCCAGGGAAGCTTCTGCAAAAAGGTGCATTTGCGGATAAGCACCGGGATCACCATGGCAAACACCAGAGCCACCGCCGCCATCTGAAACTGACGCACAGCCTTATCATAGGAAAGCCGTGTCAGCATAATAAAACCGACAGCAAGCAGAAGACACATGTTATTGAGCACCAGACGGTTCATTTTGGGATAAACAATCCCGCAAAACACAAGAACGGCCTGCAGCATAAAAAGCTGAAACAGGTAAAAAATCAAAACCTTAATCTGCTCGGTCTGAAGATAAAGCACCACATAGGCCAGCAGATGAAAAAAGAACATCAGCAGATTCTGAAGCTTCCAGCCGTACTTCATTTCGCCCTGGCTTTTCTTTGTCAAAACAGAATAACCCAGAAGCGTATAAAGGGCAATCAAAATAATAAATGCAAACTTTGATAATTCTACAATCAGATTCGTCATAATAGGGACTACTCCACTCCACGCTTTAAATGGCCTCGGGTAAAGGGTCCCGCCGGAGCCTTTACCTCTTTATGATGGAAGAAAACCTCCACATATTGCTGCAAAACTTTTCGGATCTGTGCCTGATTCTCCACTGTAAAGCTGATTCGCATGCTTTTTGGTGCAATGCGCTCCACTTCCTTTTTATTTCCAAGAAGTGACAGGGGCTCACAGTTATATATCACATTATAGCACCACCGACATTCGTTCACGGCCGGGAATTCTTTTTTGTAGCGATCCACAAGAGTTATTCTCTCCCTTTGGCCCTTGCAGGCGTTCAGCGTCCTGTGAAAACATCCGGCAGTCACCATCAGAGGAAGATAGCCGTAAACCTGCATTTCGCTTTCCCCGCAGCCGCGAATGTGAAGCTCCTGCTCATTCAGCTCCAGGGGGAGCGTGTCAAACAGGATGCCCCTCTTTTTCCAGAATTCATGGGAACGCCTGTTAAAGGTATAAACATTGTGGTCCAAAATGGCAGGAATCTCCCAGCCTGTCTCCTTTAAAAACGCCAGCTCCTCCGGATTTTTTACAATCACCGCGTCCGCTCCCGTCTTTTTCAGGCACTTCAGTTCCCTCTGAAAATAATCCCGTTCCCGGCTGCGGAATATGGCAGGAAGCACAAATGCACAGGACTTCCCCTTCTGATGACAGAGATTCACATAATCCTTAAGCCGTTTAAATTCCGCCTGCCCCAGAGAGAGCGAAACAAAAGAAACCTCCGGAAACGCCAAAACGGTTTCCAGATCATCCGGATCCTCTATCTGTACGTGAAAAACCGGCTTCCATTTTTCCTGCCCGGAAGCTTCCATTGGCTGTTTAGTGGAATTCTCCGATTGCCGGGGCTGCTCCGGGATCCTTTGGCTCCCTTCCCGCTTTCCCTTTTCCGAAAGCATCCGTGAAAGCTCCGTAAGAGCCTTTCGGCGCATCTCATTCAATTGTCGGACAGGAAGAAATACCTCTGTTTCTCCTTCAATCGCAAGCTCTTCAAATACAAAAGGAGATTCCCCCGTTTTCTGAAGCTGCTTTCGGATCGCCTCCCGGTCCATGGGCTGATTCCTGGGATGCTGGGCCGGTTCTCCTGGCACCCGGATCCGATTCTCCTGGCATGTTACCACAAATTCCGTGGATATTTCCGTAGAAATGCGAAAAACTCCCTTAATTTTTTCTTTTTTCTCCCTGTCCACATACTCTTTTTTCAGCCTGTCCAAAAGAGCCTCATAGGCCTGCTTCTCCAAAAGCTCCCTCCGCTCCGTCTGTTTTCCCTTGCTGAGCTCTCCTTTGCCGTTCTTTGAAAAATGACCGGGCCGTGTAAGAGACATAAGCTCCCTGCCATTTCGTACCTGATAATAGCCCCTGGAAAAACCGCCGCGGTTATAGAGGATCTTAAGCTCCTCCAAATCTTTATCCGACACGCAGAAGCCTTCCTTTCCGCGCTCCAGATAGCGGTCCAGATACTTCCGGTATATCCGCACCACGCCCGCCGTATATTCCGGCCGCTTCATCCGGCCCTCAATCTTAAGGGAACAAACGCCCGCCTCGAGAATCTCGGGCAGCAGTTCGATGGTACACATATCCCTGGGGCTTAAAAGATAAGCCTCCTTCCTCCGGCTCAGCACACGTTCCCCGTCACGAAGTTCATAGGGCAGACGGCAGGGCTGAGCACAGCGCCCCCGGTTCCCGCTTCTTCCCCCCAGCATACTGCTGAAAAGGCATTGTCCGGAATAGCAGTAGCAGAGAGCTCCGTGGATAAAGCTCTCAATCTCTATATCCACCTGTTCATGGATGTGACGTATCTCCTCCAGAGACAGCTCCCGTGCAGTCACAATCCTTGCCGCTCCAAGTTCCTTTAAAAGCGCCGCTCCTCCCGGGCCCAAAATGGTCATCTGAGTGCTTGCGTGGACAGGCAGATCGGGAAAGTACTCCCGGATATAGGAAAACACGCCGAAATCCTGTACAATAACGGCATCCAGCCCGCTCTCATAGTAAGGCTTCAGGTAAGCTCCGAGATCTTCAAGTTCTCGATCCTTCAATAAGGTATTCACTGTCAAATAGAGATCGCATCCGTGAAGGTGTGCATAGCCGATGGCCTCACAGAGCTCCTTTTCTCCAAAATTATCCGCATAGGCTCTGGCTCCGAATTGGGCTCCTCCCAAATAAACCGCATCGGCTCCCGCTCCCACGGCTGCTTTCAGACTGTCAAATGAACCGGCCGGGGCCAGAAGCTCCGTTGTATGTCGCATATGCGCCTCCTTAAACGATAAAACCCTTCCCGGGAAGCCTGCTCTTTACTCCCCGTCAGACAAAAAGGCTGCGGCAAATAAGACCTTCGGACTTGTCAATCCTAACTGCCGTATTTTGCAGCAACCCCCAATATCTGTCGTATCTTATAAAACAATCATTTCTGCTCCAGCCTTCTCCGCAGATCCCGAATCTCCCTCTGAAGCTGCTCGATCTGTCCCTCATAACCGCGCTTTTGCTCAGCCAGACGCTTCTGTGCCGCCTGATTCTGCTCATCTAACTTTCTTTGAGCACTCTGGCGCTGGGCTTCCATAGCTTTTTTCTGATTCTCAAGAGCTTTTTCCTGGCTCTCCACGACTTTTTTCAGATCCTGGCGTTTTTCCTCCGCATCTCTTTTTTTCGTTTCAAGCCTTTCTGCGGTCTCCTTCTCCAGAGCCGCCAGCTTTTCACCCGCTTCCTTCTTTTGAAGAGAGAGCTTTTCCTTGAGCTCTTTTTTTTCCGTCTCCAGCTTCTCCTTGTCCATCTGTGCTTCGATCAGATCATGGCGGATTCCGTACATCTCGCGATCCTTCTTTTCCAGCTCCGCCGAAAGCTTGTCAGCCTGGCGCTTGGCCTTGAAGAAATCATCCGCCAAATTCATATTCAGCATCAGCTGCTTCTGATCCGTGCTCTGCTTCCGATAACCGTCCAGCTTTTGAAATTCCGCCAGCTTTTCATTGATATAAACAGCAACCTGATGCAAATATTCCGGGCTTTCATAGCCGCTGATCCGAAAAACCTTTCCGGCAATTACAACCTCTACCGTATTCTTCATTGCCATAACGCTCACTCCCTTTTCCTTCTTATTCCTATTATATCGGATATAATGGAAAAAGCAAGCAAATCATGGCCGAAACAATCCCAAATGCTCATATCCCAGCTCTGTCACCACCCGCCCTCTTGGTGTGCGGTTGATAAATCCCCGTTTAATCAGATAGGGCTCATAGACATCCTCAATGGTTCCTGCATCCTCTCCAATGGCCGCTGCCAGGGTATCAAGCCCCACAGGCCCTCCCGTAAACTTCTCAATCATGGTATTCAGAATCAGGCGATCCGTCTGATCCAGTCCATAACGGTCCACCTCCAAAAGATCTAGGGCAAAGTCCGCAATCTCCTCCGTGATTCTTCCATTGTATTTTACCTGGGCAAAATCGCGGACCCGCTTCAGCAGCCTGTTTGCCAGCCGCGGTGTCCCTCTGGAACGCCTGGCAAGCTCCAATGCTCCCTTCGGCTCTATCTCCACCCCCAGTACCTGTGCGGAGCGCAGTATGATAGTCTCAAGCTCTCTTTCCGTATAAAATTCCAGGTGATGCACCACCCCAAACCGATCCCGAAGAGGAGCCGTAAGAAGTCCTGCCCGGGTGGTGGCTCCTACCAGAGTAAAATGCGGCAGATCGAGGCGGATGGAACGGGCGGTGGCCCCTTTTCCAATCACAATATCAATCGCAAAGTCTTCCATGGCCGGATAAAGCACCTCCTCCACCTGACGGTTCAGGCGGTGGATCTCATCCACAAACAGCACATCCCCTTCGGAAAGGTTATTTAAAATAGCGGCCATCTCCCCCGGCTTTTCAATCGCCGGCCCGGAGGTTACTTTCATATTCACACCCATCTCATTGGCAATAATTCCAGCCAGGGTTGTCTTACCAAGTCCCGGCGGTCCGTAAAAGAGCACATGATCCAGCGCTTCGCTCCTTTCCTTCGCCGCCTGAATATAAATCTTCAGATTGCCCTTGGCCTTCTCCTGCCCGATATATTCATCCAGGGTCTGAGGACGCAGGCTGTACTCGGTGCGTATATCTTCCTCCATGGCCTCGGTTGTAATGATACGTCTTCCCATCTGTCCCTACCTCACAACAGTTATCAAGTCATTCAAGCCCCTGCTTAAAAGGTTAAATGCTTCAGCGCCGCTTTGAGAATCGCTTCCACGCTCATTTCTTCTGTCAATTCCACCTGCCGGACTGCTTTCAGGGCATCCGACGAGGAATATCCAAGCGCTGTCAGCGCCTCCACCGCTTCATTTTTTGCCGCCGTAAGGCCGGCGGCTGCCGTTCCTGAACGCATATCCGCTTTGGCCAGCCGCGCCTCAAAGGCATCCTCAAGCTTAAGCTTGTCCTTCAGCTCCAGAATCAGCTTCTGTGCCGTCTTATGCCCGATTCCCGGCGCTTTGGAAATAGCCTTGGCATCATCCGCCAGTACCGCAAAGCGCAGATCATCGGCGGAAAGGGCTGTCAGTATTCCCAAAGCTCCCTTGGGACCGATTCCGCTGACGCCGATAAGCATCTTAAAGAGCTTCTGATCCTCTCTCGTCAAAAAACCATAGAGCTGCAGGCCGTCCTCCTTCACCTGGAGGTAGGTATATAAACGGATCTCCTCCCCATGACCGGGAAGCAGATCCAGATCCTTCCCCGAAATCAGGATTCCGTATCCCACGCCTCCCGTCTCCACCACGACAAGCCCCTCCTCCGGCTCCAGATGTGCAAGGCTTCCTCTTATATATGAAATCATCGCTTTATTCCTCCATCACTTCTGCTATCATACCATAGGGAAAGCGTAAATTCAACCATATGTTCGAATTTATATTCATGCATTGGATTTTAGGTGATTTTATCACATTTTACAACTTTTTTTCTCTATTTCATACGGCTTCCTTATATTCCTCCATTCTGCCTCCGGATGATATCAGAAATCATATTGACGAGCTTGCTTAGTCTTCACTGACCGGCTTCGATATGAATGGATGACCATTAACAAAAAATCCAAAAATAATCCATTTTTCCCTTTCTTTCCAAAACTCAGCATGATATACTAAAAAATAGCGTATTTTGCGAAAAGATTTTACGAAAAGGAGAGATTCAAACGTGACTGGAAAAAGAACGATCTCCCACGGCCGGGAATTCCGACGGAGCCTCAATGGGAGGATATTGAGAAGCACCACGCTTAATATTCTGGTATTGGTGATTATCTGCTGCGTAATTATGGCGTTCTCGATGCAGTCGCTGGCAAACAACATTTTGTTGGACAGCCTGCAGCCCATGGCCCGTCAGTCGGCCAAAACCGTGGAGGCCAATATCCACATGCTCGCGGATCGCATGATGGCCATTGCCGGAGATCCCCGTATGACTCTGTCTGCCGGCGAAGGCGCAGCCGCCGGTACACAGGCCCTTTATGAAAGCCGGGAAAGCCTTCTCACCGAAGCGTCCGAGATCTACGAGCTTCATACCATCGCCCTTTACGATCTGAACGGCCAGATGCTTCAGGGCAGCAATGATGCACCGGCAAGTCTGGACAGCGGTTTTTTCGGACTTCTAAAAGAAACAGACAATCTGACCACACATTCCTCCACCATATTTGAGGATAAGCTCGGCATTGCCATGGGGATGCCGGTAAAGGAGAACGGAGAAACCATTCTCTATGTGGTGGGTGTCTACAAATATGATACCCTGAATGATGTAATCAGCAGCATTAATATCGGAAAGCACGGAACGGCCTATATGGTGAACCGTGAGGGAATCGTCACCGGTCATCCCGATCAGTCTGTGGTACTGGCGGGAAGCACACTGGCTGAGCTCAGCGACGGAAATGACAAAACTCTGAGCCGTGTCACCACCGGCGAAACGGGCTCCGCCGAATTTGCCGCAGACGGCGAAACAATGATGGCTGCCTTCTCCCCTATCCGCGGCACCCAATGGTCACTGGTGATTGAGGTGCCGAAGGCTGACTACAATTCTCTGATTAATGCGGCTATGTTCGTGGCAATTCTTACCACTCTGGCTGTACTGGTGGTTTCCATACTCCTGGTTCTGCGCCTGGCCGGATCTATTTCCCGACCGGTAAAGCATGTGACAAACCGGATGGTAACCCTCTCGGACGGAGATCTGCATACGGAGGTAGAATCGGTTCGCTCCGGAGACGAACTGGAGGTGCTGACCAAGACTTTGGATGTCACGGTAAAGAGCCTGAACCGCTACATAGACGATATTCAGCAGGTACTGACTCAGGTTGCAGGAGGCAATCTGTGTGTGGAGCCCCAGGTGGAATACCAGGGAGATTTTGCACTGATACGCACAAGCTTAAGTACCATTATTCAGTCCATGAACGATACTCTGTCCGGCTTCCGCTCCGCTGCCATGCGGCTTACGGATATGTCCGAGGAACTTAACAGCCAGTCCGGTGTTCTGCATCAGGCGTCTCTTGAGCAGAATCAGACCACGGAGTCCCTGATCCAGGAGGTAACTCATGTTAAGGAGCGGCTTGCCCATGTAACGGAAAGCAGCAGCCAAACACGGACAAAAACAGAGGAAATTACCAGGTGCGTCCAGGATGCGAACGCACAGATGTCTTCTCTTACACAGGCCATGGATAATATCAGCGCCAACGCCCAGGAGATCACCAAGATCGCCAAGGCCATTGAGGATATTTCCTTCCAGACGAGTATTTTGGCTATCAATGCTTCCGTGGAGGCAGCAAGGGCCGGAGCCTCCGGAAAGGGCTTCGCCGTCGTTGCCAATGAGGTCAAGAATCTGGCCGCCAGAAGCGCCGAAGCCGCCCAGAGCGCGACGGAAATGGTAAACAATACCCGCTCCATCATTCAGACCGGCGTGGAGCTTACAGCAGATACGGCCGGATCTCTGCAGGCCATTTCCGCTGTCTCCGATGAGATTTCCGCAATCTCGGATCAGCTTGTGACCGCCGTCCGCGGACAGGAAAGTGCCCTTGCCATTATGGATGAACGGATTGAGGCCATCTCCGCTATTGCAAACCAGAATCTGCAGAACGCCGGCGGAACGGAACAGTCAAGCGGACTGCTTGCAAAGGAAGCGGAGGCTCTTCAGGAGCATGTGAAAAAGTTTGTTTTAAAGGGGGAAGATAACCGATGAAACGGATATTATGTATGGCTCTGCTCCTTCTGCTTGTGATGACAGCGGCCGCCTGCGGCGAATCTTCGGAGCTGCAGGACGGTTACTATACGGCACAGGCGTCTGAGTTCAGCCATGGCTGGAAGGAATATATTACGATTATGGTGAAGGGAGGAAGCATTGTCTCCGTTGAATACAATGCGGAAAATCCAAGCGGCTTTATTAAAAGCTGGGATAACGCCTATATGCAGACAATGCTCCACTCCAACGGGACTTATCCCAATGCATATATGCGCTATTATGCCGGTCAGCTTCTGGAGGACGGGCGTGCGGACGGAATTGACGCCCTCACAGGCGCTACCTCATCCCACAGCTCCTTTGAAAAGCTTGCGGAGGCGGTGCTCGAACAGGCTAAGAAAGGCGATTCCGGTATTATAATCGTAGATACGGCTTCTTAGTGCGTATCCGGCAAAAAGCAGGCCGGTACAACGGAAAGAACACAGACAGGCTTTTAAAAATCCGGTGTTCGGATTCCCAAAAAGTATTGTCTGTGTTTTTCTCTTATTTTACGGCAGTTCCCGTATGTTCTGTTTGTTACCGGCCGATATTGTGGCCTTTACCCCGATCTTTGTATTCTCAAGCGCAATGGAAAGTCCATGCCTGGAAAAAATCTTCTCCGCCAGATAAAGCCCCATTCCCATATGCTTTCCGTCCTTAGCGGAGCGGCTCTTATTCCCGCTGTAAAACAGCTCAAAGCTCCGCTTAAGCTGTTCCTCACTTAAAAGAAAGCCCGTATTTTCGATGGCGCAGGATTTTTCTTTCAGCGTAATCAAAATCCGTCCCTCCGGCACATTGTATGCGGCTGCGTTGGACAACAGATTCCAAACGGCCTTTGCCAGATAATCCTTATCTCCCTCCACCCGGAAATCCTGCTCCTTTTGAAGCTCTACTTCCAGCTTCTTTTCCTCAATCACGGGCTTTAGACGATTAAGCTGTTCCCATATCAGTTCATCAAAGGAAACCGTTTCTCTTTGTAGCACCAGATTTTCCGAGTCCATCCTTGACACCAGAATCATTTCTCCGGCCAGGCGGTCCATTTCCTCGGTCTGCCCCACAATCTGCGTCAGGTAGTAGTCCCGTTTTTCCTCCATTGTATGTTCCAGAAGGTTTTCGGCAAAATTGCGGATGATTCCAAGAGGGGTTTTCAGCTCGTGGGCGATGGCGTTGATAAAATCCCTTCTGGTTTCCTCTAAAGCCTCCTGCTGATCATAGAGCCTGTTGGCGGAATAGATAATCTTAATCATGCAGGCAAGTATCAGCACAAAGCCTGCCGCGTAAAGGTATTTCATATAATTAAAAGCGGCAAGCCAGGGATAGCTTTCCATATGAGCCTCAATATAACGGTTAAACTCACTCTCCGGCTCACACCCCAGCCGCACGACAGAGGATGTGCGAAGCCAGGAGGAGCTTTCCTCCGCAGCGCCGGCATAGCTCCACTCGGAAAGATCCGTTTGCTCCGGAAAATCGTGCAAAAAGATGCTTTTGTCCCATTCTTCCCAGTTTTTATAACCCATATAATAGATATTGGGAAATTCTAAATCAACGGAGAGTCCTTCCGCAATGGAATCAGGGGGGATTTTTCCGTCTATAGCACAGCTCCATATCTGCTTTCGGTCCGTCGTATACCAGGTCAGAAGCCCATTGTCATCCTCCGGGTAATAGACATTTCCGAAATAATCCGTATAGGGGCTTGCGCTGTAAATGCCTGTATAGCTCTCCCCCTCCTTAAGCTCCTCTTCCTTTTTCCAGGTAAGTTCCCAGACAACAATCTCAAAAGGAGTGTCTCCGCTCTTTTAGGGTGTTGTCGAAATCATTTTGAAACTGCACCTTTACAAGATAGGTGGAAAGCAGCATAATTGCCAGATATACCACGGCAAATCCCACCGCCACCGGTTTTATCAGTTTCGTTCTTTTTTTCTTCATGCTTTTTCTACCTCCATCCGATATCCCGATTTTCGAACGGTACGGATGGTGCAGCCGCAGTCGCCTATGACTTTGCGAAGCTTTTTGATGTGATTGTCCACCACGCGCTCATTTCCGTCAAAGTCGTAACCCCAGAAGCGTATCAGGAGCTGATCGCGGCTGTAGATGCGTCCCGGATTTTCCAGGAAAAACAGAAGCATATCGTATTCCTTCGGGGGAAGCTTTAATGCTTCCTCTCCCTTTCTTACGCCGCGGCTTTTGAGATCGATTGTCAGACTTCCGGCTTTCAGGCTCTGCTCATGCCCGCGGATTCGTCCCATAAGGGCCATAGCCTTCGCATACAGCACCGGCAGGGAGAAGGGCTTGGTCACATAGTCGTCTGCGCCGAGAGAATAGCCGTTCAGCTTATCCTCCTCCAGAACCCGGGCCGTTATGAAGATAATGGGGACATCACTGGTTTCCCGAATCTTCCGGCACAGGGTAAAGCCGTTCATTCCCGGCATCATGACGTCCAAAAGAATCAGGTGGAAGGACTTCTGTTCCAAAAGCTCCAGGGCCTGTTCTCCCAAAGCGGCGGTCTTTGCCTCCCAGCCCTTGGCAGTAAAGTAATCTGCCGCTCCTTCCGCCAGAAGGCAGTCGTCCTCCACAATCAAAAGCCTGTATCCGTTTTTCTGTTCCAAAGCTGTTCCATCCTTTCCGTTGATATGGTTATTGTGCCACGGGAATATGTCTTTTTTGTATCCTTTTTGACGTACTCTGCGGAGGAGGCTATAACATGCATTTTGTTTCGGGATTTTTTAATAAAAAGGAGGCGTAAGCTATCTGTGATCGACTTACGCCCTTAGCTGATGATTCTTTTTTTACCTATGCGCCAGAACATCCAGCTTTTTATATTCTTCAATCCGCTGGCCTATCATTTCCCAGGTGATTTCCGATCCTACAAACTCGTAATCGCTCCAAATCCGTTCAAGCTCCGCTTTGATCTGGGGAACCTCTTCCAAATCACCGGCGCAGGTACGAACATAGTAGTCGGGAAGCAGGGCGCAGGCAACGATGTCTGTCCCCGGTACGGGCGGCTCTTCGTCCTGGGTTAAAGCGCAGACCATCTGCAGGATATCGTCCAGATAAGCATCAATTTCCTGATGTATTCCCTGTAAACCATTCAGGTCAAATACCTGGAAGGGGGCGCCGCCCGGGACAGG
This sequence comes from Clostridia bacterium, assembly GCA_910576325.1. Classification (GTDB taxonomy): domain Bacteria; phylum Bacillota; class Clostridia; order Lachnospirales; family Lachnospiraceae; genus Laedolimicola. The sequence goes on along the minus strand of CAJTIM010000011.1, from coordinate 107,415 downwards.
GATCTCATTTCCCATTCCCCAGAAGGCAGGGTCTTCCCCTATCTCATAAAGCTCGCCGCACAGATCCCGCAGTCCGTTAAATTCCTCCTGACTGGGCGGTCCCTGCAGGCAGCGAAATACGGTATCCACAGCCCAGCCAAGCTTTCCAAAGACCTCGCAGCCCGGAATGGCCGACAGGCGTTCTCCCAGATTCACAAGCCTTGCCAATGACAAAAGCCCCCAGATGCGTACCTTTGTATATCGCAGCGCTTCGGATCTTTCCGCCACAAGTGCAGGCAGATCATTATAGAGAAGAGGCTCGTCCTCCAGTTCTCCGATACGCTCGGAGCAATCCTCCGTAATCCCCTCTCCCACCTTTTCATAGATTTCGTCCACGGCGCTGTAGATGGTGTCCGACCGGCAAAGCCACAAGTTCGCCTCATTGAGCCTTTCCTGCTCCATAGCTTCAACGCCCATCTGATAGTAGGCTTTTGCAAGCCCTGCCCAGTCTCTTTTCTGCTGGCAGTCGCTTACGGGATCTGTGCTGGAAACCTCTTTTTTTCCAAATACATTGAACATTTTGAAACAACTCCTTTTTCTTTTATATTTATTGGATTGGCGATATCCAATATAGTCAACCGTGATTACAGGATCTGCACAGAGAACCTTTCCAAGCTGCCTAAGTTCCTGAAATTCACCCTCCGCAATAAAAAATTCGATATCAAGCCGGAAATCAGTTTATTCCCATTCCTGCCGCTCTCCACCCGGAACCTGCTCTACCTCGCTTAAATTGCAAATATTCGAGTCACCGACAGGCTTTTATCATTGTCATAAACCGCAAGCATGGGATTGGCCAGACAGCCAATATAAGAAAGAATAACCTTTTTATGCTCATAAAACATGTGTCGCAAACTTTATGCTATTTATTATACGATATTAGCCTTTCCTTAACAAGATCCAAAAAAATTGATGTGAAATGCCATAAAGTTACAGCCATTTTCTTTCGATATAAAAATATAAAGAACTACAATCAAAATCACATACATAAAAAACAAGTAATATCCCCTGCGGTACACAAATTGATTTCCAGGCATATAGCCCTGTGAGCAGAAATTGATTTCATACCGGTGTATTATTGGAGATATTGCAGAAATTTAGAAGCAGGAGGAATCACATATGCCAAGAATCATAGACTACAGTTACCTATTCAAAAACCTGCCCGGCGCAGCCAAAACATCCAATCCAATCGGCAGCTTCCAGCTCTCCAATCTAAACAGCCGCTCCGTACAGGCACAGCTGCGGGCCGCCGGCATCGACACCAACAGCAAGCAGTACAAAGCCGTTATAAAAGAAATGATGCAGGCAAGCAAAGGAAACGGGGCCATGTACACCAACATCCAGGCCATCAAAAACTCTATGAAATCCTACGATCAGGACGGCGACTACATCAATCCCACCAACGGCCTTGCAGGTCTGCTGCTCACCGAAGAAAACGCCGCCAGCCGCAAGCGCATCATCTCCATCCCTGAAAGCAGCAAGGAAGAAATGTTCAACCAAACCAAAAAAGAATTTCTCCAGGAAAACGGCGTTTCAAACGGCGACACCACCCGCCGCTCCGACGTCTACACTAACATGTACCGCAAGGTCCAAAAAAATGACCGCCTGGCCGCAGGCTACACCATGCAGCAATACGAGCGCGCCTACCGCCAAGCCTTCGTTACCGCCGCAAAAGAAGCCGACCCATCCTGGACAATCGGCCGGCCCATCCCCTCCGGCGCTCTGGACAAAGTAACCCGCGAATCCGTGGAAGCCCAGCTCCAAAAAACCAACAGCTCCTTTTCCGGCACATCCTACAGCCGAAAAGTATAGCTTTGTTTTTCACCAAACAGGAATTGCCCCCGGATAAGCCAGCAGGTTTTTCCGATATCAGGTGTCCGGCTGTTCGCGTACACGTTGTCTGATACGGACGAACATTACCAAGAAACCTAACCCTCACAAACAACCGTCCAAGGTAATGTACGTCCGGAGCAGACAGCGTGTACGCGAACCGTCCGAACACAGATATGGAAAAACCTGCTGGCTTATCCGGGGGCAATTCCGTCCGTTTCGTCCGTTCCGTCCGCCCTCACAAATCCTTCCTCTCAACCCCCAAAACCGAAAGAAAAGCAAACCCCAGCGAAATCCCCATCAACACAACCGGAAAAACCACACTATCCCGAAGCGTAACCTCCCCCACATTAGCCTGTGTCAAAACAATCAGTAAAAACGCAGAAACAATCACCGCCTTAGAGGATTTCATCTTCATCCCAACAAACAATGCAATAAATCCCATCGTAACAATCGTCCCGGACTTCACAAGCATCCATACATAAAACCCGGCACGCATCATATCAAAGTCTATCGGAAACGCCGGCTCCATAAAACACGCCCCCAAAAGAACACACCCGTAAACCAACAGCTTCGTCACTACCAAAGCCGCAAAATTAAAAAGCCAGACCGCCAGCATCTGCGCAGCAAGAATCCGTTGTCTCTTAATCGGATACGAAAACATAATATTCATCGTCTTATTCTTATAAGCGCTGACAATAAACGACGAAAGCATTACCCCGGTAAAAACAAGAAAGCACATATTCGTAAGCATCTCAATGGAAGACGCCAGCATCCCCGTGTCAAAAGCCGCATCCGGCACACCTGTTTCCGGATCATCTGCAATCCCCAAAAAGGCAAATGCAAACATAAACAGGCACAAAACAAAAGCCGTCACTCCTGCATTTCGTATATATTTCCGAATATTATTTTTCTTCCACTCCAGTTTAATCAGCTTTAACATAATCATCCGCCTCCTTCGTCATTTTCAGGAAATAATCTTCCAGTGTTTCCGCCCTTCTCCCAAGCGCCGTCACCGCCGCATCCTCCAGTGCAAGCGTTTTAGAAAGCTCCTGCAGGGAGATCCGGCTGTCATAAATGCGGATCTGCCCTTCCGAGGACAGCTTAAAATTCGTAAGCCCCAGTTTCTCCGAAAGCACATAAGCCGCGCGCTTCAGATTCTCCGCGGACAGTTCAATATAGGCAAAGCTCATTTCCCGGATTTCCTCCATCGTGATCTCTTTTTGCATCCGCCCGTGATGAATCACACCGATGGTATCCGCAATGCTCTCAATCTCCGAAAGAATATGCGAAGAAATCATAATCGTAATCTCATACTCCGTGCACAGGGCCTTCAGAAGATCCCGAATCTGTTTCATACCGGCCGGGTCAAGGCCGTTGGTCGGCTCGTCAAGAATCAAAAGCTCCGGCCTGGTAAGCACCGCTCTTGCAATCCCCAGACGTTCCTTCATTCCAAGGGAGTAATTCTTTACGGGCGTTCCTCCTGCGTCTGCCAGTTGAAGCAGCTCCAGAGCATGTTCAATGCTGCCGTGCTGATAATAGCCCATATATTCGGCATGGAGCTTCAGATTTTCATAGCCTGTCATATGCTCGTAAAAGGTGGGAAATTCAATTATGCTTCCCATCCGCTTCAAGACCTCATAGGACTGCGGAGTAAGTGTTTTCCCAAAAAGCTCCACCGTTCCTGCCGTGGGCTTCCACAGGTTGGTAATCAGCTTCATAACTGTGGTTTTGCCTGCGCCGTTGGGACCTAAAAAGCCGTAGATTTCTCCCTTTTTTACATGAAGATTTATATCTCTCACAAGAGTTTTGCCGCCAATGGTTTTTGTCAGGTGATTTGTCTGTAAAATATAAGACATGATTTCTCCTTTCCTTGATCTGCACATGCTTTCTGTGCATATAGGTATGCCCGTAGGGTGTTTCCTTGATCTGCACATGCTTTCTGTGCATATAGGTATACCCGCAGGGTGTTTCCTTAATCTGCACATGCTTTTGTGCATTTCCAACTTGTTTTCTATGAACTCTATCATAGCGGCTTTGATTTTCAAAACTCTTGCTTAAATCTTACAAATTTCTTTCTTTTGTTAAATTACTTTTCTAAGCTTCAGCGTAAATACGGTCCGAACATAAGGATTGCTCACAAAGGTCAGCTCCCCGCCAAGCTGTTCCGCCAGATGCTTCGCAATGGTCAGTCCCAGGCCGTTTCCCTGTATGCTTCGGCTTCTGGAATCCTCCATTGTAAAGAGACGGTCAAACACACGGTTCCCGATAGCCTCTCCGATCCCCTGGCCTTTGTCCGCCACATCCAGATGCACCTCTTTTTCTTCCGTCTTAAGAGAAACTCCCAGATATTTTCCCTCAGATCCATAACGGATCACATTGGAAATCAGATTGGACAGAATACGTGTCAATGCCTCCTGGTTCCCATAAATAAAAACAGGCTCTTCCGGAAGAGAAAGCTCTACCTGAAACTCCTTTTCCTGTAAGATTTCGTAAAAGCCCAGAACACATTCCCGGCAGGTTTCGCAGAGATCGATCTTGGAAAGAGTCAGATCCATATCCCCGGCCTCCAGCTTGGCCAGGGTAAAGAACTGATTCACCAGTTCCACCACATCCTTTGCTTTCTGTTCCGTTTTTCCAAGCATTTCCGGCGTGGCTTCGCCGTTTATCCGCATCATTTCCAGATAGCCCAGGATCACGGTCATAGGTGTTTTGATATCGTGGGAAATATTAGACAACATTTTTTTTGAAGTCTGCTCCATCCGCCGGTAATCTGCTTTTGCCTTTGCATGGTGTTCCAGAAGGTCGTTGAGCTGTGCGGTCAGCTCCTGAAGCTCCTTATTTTCCGTAAAAATCAGAATACGCTCCTGACTGTCTGTGTCGAGGATCTCTTTTAGTTTTTCGTGAATACTGCGAAGCTTTGCCTGTGTGCCTGTCCGGAAGGCGTACTGCTGATATAGGAGGAGGGCAAGGAGCGGACACAGAAGAAGGCATAAAAAGAAGAGCATAAGCGGGCTGTTCATAGGGCGTCCCCCAGCTTATAGCCGATTCCCCAGACGGTCAGCACATATTTGGGATTGCGGGAATCGTCCTCCAGCTTATTCCGCAATCGGCTGATATGTACATTGACGGCATTTTCGTCTCCATAGTATGCGTCCTTCCAGACCAGGGCGTATATTTGTTCCTTGGTGTAAACTTTTTTGGGATTTTGCAGAAATAATTTTAAGATTTCAAATTCCTTGGCGGTCAGCTCAAGAGGCTTTCCGCCTTTGGTCACGGTGTAATCGGAGAGATTCATCGCAACTTCTCCGGCTGTGAGTACGGTGGGGGTCGGCGCGGCCGCGGCGTCATACTGGGTGGTTCGGCGCAGGTTTGCCTTGATACGGGCCAGAACCTCCGCCAAGGAGAAGGGCTTTGTGATATAATCATCCGCGCCCAGGCCGAGACCAAGGGTTTTGTCTCCTTCGGAATCCTTGGCGGATAGAATCATAATGGGAACGTAGCTGCTTTTGCGGATGTACTGCATAACCTCCATTCCGCTGATTTTGGGGATCATCAGATCCAAAAGGACAAGCTGTACCGGCGTCCGGTCGAATATCCGGCACGCCTCCCGACCGTCGTAGGCGCAGATTACTTCAAAATTTTCCGCTGTCAGATAGGTTTGCAGCATTTCGCTGATTTCTTTGTCATCCTCTACCAGAAGGATTGTAGTGTTGTTCATTGTGATTTGGCTCCTTTTTATTCCTGTGAGCAACGAGCCAAGCGGACATGGCCCAGGCCACTCTCTCGCCCTGAACGGGCTCACCTTGTGCTGACATGTCCATTTGACTCTTTTTCAGCCGCCAAAGCTCATTACAAAGCTGTCAAAAAATGCCTAAGCCAGCCAGTATTTTTCCAGATATTCTTCCGCTTCTTCCAAAGCTATGGAAAATATTTCCATTAATCCGGAACATGTTTTGTCTCTTGTATAAGAGTCCTCCCTGCAAAATTTTATTACGGCCCGGATTCCCTGTTCCAGTCCTTCTTTTCTGCGCTGAAAAAGCTGGCCCATTTTAATAGCTCTGTCTGTGAACAATAATATTAACACAAATTATTTCTAAATTTCTAAAATAAAGGCCGCCTTATCAGAAGCGCAAACTAAATGAAGTATTCTGATATGGCGGCTAGTATTTGATTATAGGATTATAAATTCCAGTATTTTTCCACCTCTTTTTGAGATCTTGCTTCTGAAAATTCAAATCTTTTCATAAGGTAAGAGATAGCTTCCGTAACTGTTTTGCCAAAATCACGGCAAGACTGTACCGCACTTTTGATTTCAGATTCAAATTGTTTGCTGATAACATACTGTTCTACGGCTTCTTCCTGACTATAGAGTGTTACCATTATATCAACAACCTCCTTTTCACGTTCTTCCAGATAACTTTTCAGTATATTTCTATTTTTGCAAATTCTGATTGCCTCCGTAACAGCTCTCCGGCTGTCACCTGGGTACAGCTTTCTTTGTGTATCAACTATTTTAGCAAATAAAATATACTGACTTAAAATATCGTCATCGTTGCTCCCCGTGATTACCTTAACCATTGCTTCAACCGCTACTTGCTTGCCATTGAAAAATTCTTCTGAAAACCGTATCACTTTCTTTTCTATAACTTCATCGCCGGTATAAACCACATACAATTCAGGTTCAGGAAAATTCAGGGTAGTAGTAGAATAAACACTTTGTTTTGTTCGAATAAAGTAGTCTTTCCATGTTTGTGCAAGATACATGACACATCTTACTATGATATTCACACACCATGTTGATTGTGCCTCTACCAGTATCATCAGGCGGTTTCCGATAAGAAAACCTAAATCATTATAATCTGCATTTATCATTATATTCTGCAAAGTTACATACTCAAAATCTGATTTCGTAACATTTTTATCTTCCGGATGCAACGCCTGATAAAGTTGCAATAAGTATTCCTTTTGGGAAAAGAGATTTCGGAAAACGCTATCTTTTATTGTTCTTTTTGCATCATTGCGTATCGTGGGTATTTCCGCCGAATCGGTGAAAACTGTAGGATTCATACCAACCATCTCCTTTGCCATAATTACATATTAATAGCCTAATCATTAAGGCAATATCCCACCTCATTGCATCTTTATGCTACCATATTGGTGCGTTAAAATCAAGCGTGATGTCGAAAAACCGCTCCATAGTTACTGTTCACATGTACAGGGCTGTGCCGCAAACTTATTTACAGCTTTTCATAAGAAACCAGCTGACTGACCGGAATACGCTGTGTATCAAAACGGTCCGGATCTCCCATTCCATTCTCCGGGTAGCCGACAGCCAGGATATTAACCGGCTCCAGATTGGCCGGAAGGTGAAATTCCTCACGAAGCACATCCGGCTTGAAATAGCAGATCCATACGGAGCCAAGCCCCAGCTCCGTGGCCTGGAGCATCATGTGATCCGTCAAAATGGAAGCATCAATATCTCCGACCTGCTTGCTGTCATAGGGACGCACCCACGCCTTGTCCCGATCGGCGCACACGATAATCGCAAGAGGCGCGTTGTAGATATTGGCTGCTCTGCCAACTCCGGAAAGCCCTTCCTTGCTTTGAACCGCAATCAGATGAACCGGCTGGCGATTGGCTGCCGTGGGAGCCACATGGGCGGCCTCCAAAATTTTCTCCAGCTTTTCCGCTTCTACGGGCTGATCGGTATACTTGCGGACAGAGCAGCGTTTTTTTGCAAGTTCGATAAAATTCATAGCAATATGTCCTTTCTTTGTGTTATATTGAAGGTAATACATTCGTTGATAATTCTATTGTAGCATCATAAACAAAATATTCAAGAACGCCTTTCGAGAAATGGTGCTCATAAAAGTTTAAACGACCGGAATAAAAATCCAGGAAGGACCAGGAAAATGAAAACTCTGCCACAAATATCCGAGGCTGAATACGAGGTAATGAAGATTGTTTGGCAGTCTGCGCCTGTCAGCACCAATGAAATTACGGAAAAATTAGTAAAGACTACAAGCTGGAGTCCCAAAACCATCCAGACCCTGATCAAACGCCTTGTGACAAAGGGCGCTCTCTCCTACGAGAAGCAGAGCCGGGTCTTTGTGTATACCCCTCTTGTGGGGGAAACGGAATATCTGGGACAGAAAAGCCGTTCCTTTCTGGACCGCTATTACGACGGAAATATCACCTCTATGGTTTCCGCCTGCATAGAAAATAACGCCTTATCGGAGGAGGAGCTTGATACGCTGCGTGCTCTTCTTGCGGATGGAGCGAAAAGAAAAAGCAGTGCAAAATAGACAGACTTTGTCCGGTAAGATATAAAAATCACCCTATATTGACCTGAAAAGGAGGACCCGTTCTTGCAATATTTTATTATCCGTTTTTTCTTAATCAATCTTTTTATCTGCATCCTCACCGGAATCCTTCTTCTGACAAAGCACGTTTGCAGACACATCTTAACAAGCCATATGCAGTATCACCTGTGGTTTGTATTCCTGGGACTTCTGGCCATACCCTTTCTTCCCGTCTCATTTTCCGGATTTCATGCCCTGCTCTTTCACCTTTCCCCCTTTGAAGAGAGAGCTTTCCTTAACATCTACAGGCTTGCTGCGAAGACGCCTTTTTCTCTTAGCCCTGCTTCCGCCGGCCGGATCAATGATTTTACACTGTCGGTCAGCAGGGATATCTTAAGCTCTTTTAGCCTTTTTCTGTGGATTTTCTGGCTTACCGGAGTTTTTATTATGATGTTCCTTACAATCAGAGTTAAAATACGTTTCAACCGTATCCAAAATTCCGCTCTCCCTGTCCAAAGCCGGGAGGTCCGCAGTCTTTACCAAGGCTGCCTTAAGGAAATGCATATTTTGAGAGAGATTCCCATTTACAGCACCGTATTTTTAAAATCTCCTGTGCTTGCGGGATTCTTTTCACCCAAAGTCTACCTTCCCATTTCGCTTATCCGTGACTGCGAGCCTGCCGCTATGCGTCATATCCTGCTTCATGAGCTGCAGCATTATAAACACAGGGATGCTCTGGCAAATGCGCTGATGAATCTTGCCGCCGCGCTTTACTGGTTTCACCCTCTTGTCCGGCGCGCATTGAAGGAAATGCAAAATGACCGGGAGCTTGCCTGTGATTCTTCCGTTTTAAATCTGTTGGAGGAAAATGAATATAAAGCTTATGGCAATACGCTTATCCGTCTTGCGGGACATGTTTCGCATCCGGCGTTTCCATTTGCCTCCGGAATGAGCAACGGAATGAAGCAGATGAAGCGGCGTATTGCCAATATTGCGGTCTATGAAAAGCCTTCTGCCCGGAAACGGCGCAAAGGGAGGCTGGCTTTTCTGATGACTGCCTTTGTTCTCATCTGCTTCGCGCCGTCCCTGTCCGCCTATGGAGCAGATAACGGTTATTATTCATGGGATACTGCGTCAAAGCGTATTTCTGTTATAGACGCCTCTGAATATTTCGGAGCTTATGAAGGATGCTTTGTCTTTTATGATTTGGAGTCGGATGTATGGCAGATTTTTGAACCAAAGCTGGCCATCCGCCGGTCTGCGCCTGATTCAACCTATAAAATATATAATGGATTGTTTGCACTGGAGGAAGGCTTGCTTACTCCTGCGGATTCCTTTATGGCCTGGGACGGAACGCCTTACCCCTTTGATGCCTGGAATCAGGACCAAACCCTTTCTTCCGCAATGGAATCTTCCGTGAACTGGTATTTTCAGTCCTTGGATGAACAGCTTGGGAGTAGGCGTATCTCCCGATATCTTCGGGAGCTTGGATATGGCAATCAGAAGATCGGCGGAGGTTCAGCGAATTACTGGCTGGAATCCTCCCTGAAAATATCTCCCATTGAGCAGGTGGAGCTTCTCACCGATCTCTATAAAAATACCTGGGGTTTTGCTCCGGAAAATGTCCGCGCCGTGCAGGATTCCATCCTTCTCTCTTCCACGGAGCAGGGATGTTTTTATGGAAAGACAGGAACCGGGCGGGTGGACGGAAAGGATGTGAACGGGTGGTTTGTAGGCTATGCAAAGCTGCCCTCCCGGACCTGCTTTTTTGCTGTGAATATTCAGGCGGACAATCATGCCGACGGAAGCCGGGCGGCGGAAATCACGGCGGAGATTTTGTCGGATCTGTTATAATTTTTCCCACTCTTCCTTTGTCAGACGCTTTGAGTGCCACCACAGATCCGGTTCCTGTCCGGAAGGCAGCATTTCATTGGATACATATTGAAAACCGCCTTCCGGAAGCAGGCGTATCACCATTTTATGGGAAAATGCTTTGGCCGTATATTCTTCCGGGTATACGGCGTTTACAAGCAATGTGATGGTTCCGTCTGCATTTTCCAGATAGTCGGTTACCTCCGGGTAGGGGATATCCGGGTATTCGCTCTCGTAAAAACCCCTTGGCCAGTACACATATACTCCCTCCTCCGGAATGTACATGGTTCTCCTCTGCAATTCTTCCTTGCTTATGGAAAAATAAGGCATTATCACAGCTTCAAACTCCTGCGCCGGTATTCGGTATTCCGCTCTGACGTTTAGATTTTCATCTGCTTCATAGGGAACCGGCTGTTTATACCGGATTTGGTAAAGGCTGTCAAATACATCATAAAAATTCAGGCCGCCGAAATCCTCTTCGCTCCAATCCGTGAGAAACAGATTGTTTTTCCGGTAGCCGATGGGCCGCAGGTATGTTCGGCAGTATTCCCGGCATTTTTCATCCAGGGGTAGAACCCTAAGAGCTGCGCAGTCCTGTCCCTCGCTTAATTCCAGTACATAATCCAGCTCGGAATCGTAGGTTCCGCCAAAAAACAGATAGCCTTCCTCCGCGTACTCCCAGAAATCTGCCGGATAACTGATTTTGCTGATCTGCCTGATGGATTCGTCCTTCCACTGGTAATCTTCTCTTACTATCATGATGGTTCCATTCTCCGTTTTGCACTGATATATGGTCAGATCCGCAAAGGAGGAAAGCACCAGGAGCATAAGCTCTGCCTTCTGCTCCTCCTCCGCAGATTCACAGAATTTCATAACTGCCTCCGGATTTGTCATATTTACCCGGTTCTCTCTGTCAACTGCCGTATAACCGTACTCGCCCAGACGACAGATGAGGGCTTTTGTTACTTCCAGGCTGTCTGCGGTGTTTGCTTTTATTTCTGCGGGATATTTGACTGCTTCCTTGTAAATATCGTGATAAAGAGCTATGATTGTTTCTGCTTTCGAAGCGTCCTCTGCTTCCCTTTTATTGTCTGCTTCTGATTTATGGTTCTCCTCCGGTTCATGGCTTTCCTTCCATTTAAGACCCATTTCTTCATATCCTGTTTCCGTAATCTTTTTCGGAGCATTTTGAGTGAAAAATCCGCCTGACCACAGGGCAATGCCGGCAAAAAGTATCCCTGTGACAATAAGTGCAGATATAAAGACTTTGCCATTTTTTCCTTCTGTTTTGTATAAATCTTTTCTTTTCATAGGTTCCTCCCTGAAAATCCTGTGGTGTCTTTCCTTATTTATCTCTTTTTTATTTCTTTATCTCTTTATTTCCTTCTTTGTCTCTTACATATGTAGGATTTTATGATAAAAAAATTCATCTGCATTATAAAAATATTACATCCGTAGGATTTAAAAGTCAATGATAATCTTTATAACTTCGATACATCAACTCCGGTACAGGCAGCAGGACTTTGCCGGGCCGAAGCAAGCCGTCGGCTCAGTCGGTGATTCGGATCTTTGTGTTGAGCAGAGATTTCACGCCAATTTCACAGCAATCTCACACCAATTTCAACGCATTATTATATTTTTACCTTAACAAAAGGGGAAGGCCCTTAAAACAAGGAGGTAACGATTATGTTTTTAGATTTGGAATGGTATTGGTGGATGATTCTTCTGGTATTGCTGGCAATTTCGATTCCGTTCAAGGTCAAATTTATGAAATGGTGGAGCAAACGCCGGCAGGAAAAGGACAAAGAACAGCATGGGAAATGGGGGGATGACGAATGATCGAAGTAAAGGATCTGGCCTTTTCTTACGGGAAAGATAAGCAGGCATTACATGGCTTGACCTTTTCCGTAAAGGATGGAGAAATCTTCGGATTTTTAGGGCCGAATGGCTCCGGCAAGTCCACGACGCAAAAGATATTGACCGGCATATTGAAAGGTCACAGCGGAATGGTGTCTCTGTTCGGAAAAGATATGCAAAGTGCACATACCCGGGAGTTTTTTCAAAAAATCGGCGTTCTGTTTGAATTTCCTTATTTGTACACCAATTTGAGCGCCCTTGACAATCTGCATTACTTTGCATCTTTCTATCCGAAGGAACAGCGGAGGAACGCTGAAGAACTGCTCCATGAATTGGAGTTTAAGAAGGATTTTTTGAAGAAGCCGGTATCCTCCTACTCCAAGGGGATGCGGCAGCGCGTCAGTATGGCCAGAGCATTGATCAGCAATCCCAAACTCCTGTTTCTGGATGAACCGACAAGCGGCCTAGACCCTGCCGGAGCTGTTCTTTTCCGCAAAATCATAGAAAAAGAGCGGAAAAAGGGAACAACAATATTTCTGACAACCCACAATATGCTGGACGCCGACCTGCTCTGCGACAGAGTGGCGTTTATCTCCAACGGAAGCATCGCGGCCCTTGATACGCCGAGAAATCTAAAAGAGAAAAACAGCAATCACAGTGTTGTCATTGATTATCTGTATCAGGGCAAACGGAAAGAACAGACGATTGAGGCCCCCAAGCTGAAAGCCGGTATTCCATTTGCGTATGATGAACTCATCAGCGTTCATTCCCAGGAGCCTACTTTGGAGGATATGTTTATTCAATATACGGGAAGGGGGCTGACTTAATGTGGAGAGGCTTTTCACATTTGCTGAAAAAAGATTTTAGACTGATGGTATCCGGCAAATTTTTTCTGTTGGCCCTTCTCTCGCTATTTTTATATTCCTGCTATATTAATTTTGTGTTTGTGAATTTAGATCAGGAAATGTATCCCGTCTACCTTTACGATCCGCAAAATAAACTGCCGGTCAACCGGGAATATGTTGCAAGATTGGACAGCCGTGAGGCTTTAGAGGCGGCTTGCGGCGACCAATACTCTGTCGGTATTGATTTTTCCCGTGATGTACCGGAAGTGTATCTGCTGTCCTGCGGCAGAGAAACTATTGATCACTACCGCATGACTTGGGGCGAAGCCGTACTGCATGGAAATGTAGATGGGCACGCGGACAGAATTGGCCCTTACAATAAGGAAATGAAAAACCGTCGGGAAATTACCGCGGAATTTTTGTTTTTTGAGTTGTCAGCAGTTGGATTTTTAGGACTGGCTTCCATGCTCTTTAAGGAAAAGCAAATGGGTGTAATACGGGTACATGGAATACTCCCTGTCTGCCGGCCCGTATTCATCTTATCCAAACTGCTGCTGTTGCTGCTTTCCGATCTGGTATTTGCAATCTTGCTGACGGTAATCAATTTGGGAGCGGCCGAGGCTGTTCAGGTGCTGCCGGATGTTCTTTTGCAGGCGGGCATTTTATCGCTTATCATGGCGCTGGTTGGTTTTCTCTGTGCGGTTAAGCTGCCGGATTTCAAACAGTTTTCCCTGTTCTATCTTATACTTGCCGTTTTCGTGACGACGCCTGTATTTCTGGCAGAACAGACCGGCATGGAATGGAAACAGATTGTTTATCACCCGATGTATCATTTATTTAAGGCAATGAAAGCGGCTTACTTCTCTGCGCCGATAACAAAAGCTTCGTATTATTTGACTTGTTTGGGTGCGATCATACTTTTGTTCTTGCTTTCGTATCAAACCTTAAATCGTGAAATGGCAAAGGAGGGATAGGGCATGGAAGGACTAAGATATCAGCTGAAAAGCGTCCGCCGCGACAAAATGTGTATTTTGACCTTTCTGCTTCCTGTTGTTGCGGGGATTGCCGTTCATCTGCTTTCCGGTGTGAGTTTTCAGTCCATAGGTGAAAATATATTCGGCGTTTGGGAGAGCCATATTGATGCTGATACGGTCGAATGGCTTCAGGCAAACGGAACCGTCGCACAATATGAAACGCTAGATGAACTGCGGGCAGCTGTCAATGAACCCTCCACACAAATGATCGGCGTTTTGCAGACAGAAAATGGGATACAAACATTTATTTCCGGGGATGAACTGGAAATGAACGTTTGTATTGCAGATACACTTCCGCAGATTTATCACAATCAGGCGGAGACGTTAGCCGTTACAAAAACTATGATACCGGCAGATGCAAATAATGATGGGGTAAGATCTCTCTTGATTGTAATTACCTTGGTAACTGCTATGTTTATGGGCTGTACGTTTAACGCTATGAACATCATCAGTGAAAAAGAGGATGGTATTGAGCTTATCAATCAGGTGCTGCCCCTTACTGCAAAATCCTACATTATTCAGAAAACTCTTTTGGGATTTATCGGAGGTATGCTTTCAACTGTCATTACCGCATTGATCTGCGTGAGGATCGAAATGGAACAAGTACTGCCGTTTCTGCTGATTGTTTTACTTTCGGCTTATATTTCAGCTTTGATCGGATTGTTCATCGGCTATTTTTCCGATGGATTGATGGTGGGGATTGTTTACATTAAAATCATTATGATTTTGTTCTTGGCGCCGCCGATTTTTTTCTATTTGACAGCGTCTGACAGCAGTATTCTTTTTAAACTTTCTTACTTACTGCCGTCAAGTGCAACCTTTTATGGGATCATGGATCTGCTGACCGGGCAGACAAAAGCGTTGTTCCCTGGGATTACGGCATTATTTGTTCACGCAATCTTGTGGAGTATCGTTTATGTATTACTCCGAAAAAGGTCTGAACAAATGCATAGATAGACAGCCGCCCGACGGCGAAAGATAAAAACCGTCGGGCGGCAGCCTGTTCTTCCTGCATAATTAAATTCCGGCTATTACCCTAACATATACCGCTGGAATCTCAAAGCTTCCTGCACATCCCGATCAAGAACCTCCTCACTTGTATCCTCCACAATATTCCGCTTCTATTTCTTCAGGCAGCCGCATACGGAGCTGGCAAAGAGCCTCGGCAGGCACAGCATCCCCCATCCCTGCTGATTCCGCGGAAGTCCCAAATTCTTACAGGAAACGGACAGCAGCTGCTTTACTTCCTTATTTGTCAAATCTCTTCTCCCCGACAGCAGTAATGCCAACCCTCCGGTCACTACCGGCGTTGCCATAGAAGTACCCGATTTGGTGGTGTAGGCGGCGGCTCCCGGCTTTCGCCACGCTGCATTGCAGGAGATAATATAAGCCCCGGGCGCCACCACATCCGGCTTGCAGATACAGGCAGACGTCGGACCCCTCCCCGAATAATTGGCCCGGCGCTTTCCCATAACCCGGACTGCCTGATTATCATCAGAGCTGCCCACAGTGATCACCTTGGGACTGGTGCCGGGTATGGTAATAGTTGAACGATCCGGCCCCTGATTTCCTGCAGCGGCACAAACCACAAAGCCAGCGTCCCAGGCATCTTCCACAGCCTCCAAAAGTCCTGATTTCTCCGAATACTGCGGCGCCGTGCTCCCCATAGAAATATTTACAATCCGCACATCATATTCCTTTCCATGTTCTATCAGCCAGTGAAGGGCCTCCACCACCGCCTTGCTGTTTCCATTTCCCATCCTGTCCAATACTTTCAGGGATACAAAATGGCACCCCGGCGCAATTCCCTGATATCTTCCGCCTGATGCCGTTCCTGTCCCGCCTATAATCCCACAGATATGAGTCCCATGACCGCAGTCATCGGACCCATTCTGATTTCGCCCAATATAATTGTAGGTATAAACCATTCTCCCCTTTAAATCAGGATGCTGTGGGTCCATTCCCGAATCCAATACCGCAACTCCGATACCTGTTCCGTCATACCCCATACGGTAAATCTCCGAAGCTCCCACCAGCTCCCGTACACGATTCATAGCATAGCTCCTTGCTTTTTCTATTAGCTTATGCGCTATGCCGCCGAACCGCTATTTTGCAAAAAATATCTTCCGTTCTTCCATAACCGGCCGCAAAAGACCTACAGCCATTTCATCTCAGTAATCACCGCATCATATCCATGAATCTTAAGCCGATCCCCAATATGAAGCTTATCCTTCTTCGCCAGTATATACCCGTTATTTACCTCCTTCACATACGAGTACACCAGCTTGGAGACGCGCCCGACCTCCTCTTCCTCACCCTCAATAAAGACCGGTTCTCCCGGGCCGCCGTACTGCTTGGCTCGTATGTAGATATCCTCATCCAAGACCTCGAAGCCCACCATCTCCCTTGCCGGGCCTTCTTCCCTCACCTTAAGCAGAGCTTCCTTTCCTATGAACTCCTTGTCCCAGTCGATTCCTCCTGCAAGCCCCACCTCAAAGGGATTTGTATGCGCCAAATCTCTCATATAGTAGAAATTGGCCTCCGTAGGAAGCGTCCAGGCCATCACCTGAAACTCCGTAACCTCTCTGCCTCCTGCCTTTTCTGCTGCCGGCTTTAAAAGCGCCTCCAGTCTCTCCCCGTCCTCCGGGTTTACGTATATTTCATATCCCAGCTTTTCTCCGGTGTATCCGCCCCGGTTGACAATGCAGGGAATCCCCTCAATCTCCGCTTCCTTATGGGCAAAAAATTTCAGTTCACCGATGGGGTCCTTAACAAGCTCCTCCAGTACCTCCCTGGATTTCGGACCCTGCACGGCATACATAGTCCACTCATCGGTAATTTCCGTCCAGTCTACCTGATAATCCCCTTGATGGAAATACCACCAGTCATCGGTTTTCGAAGCAAACAAGGTAGACACCCAGTAGCGATCCTCCTCCATACGCATAATCACCACATCATCAATAATCTCTCCCTGTTCATTCAGCATAGTCGTATAACGGTCTCTGCCCACAGCCAGATTCCCAATCTTATTCGGATACATATATTCCAAAAATGCCGTTACATCCGGCCCGGTAATCTCAAGAAGCTGATGTGTCCAAAAATACCATCCCACCGCAGTCCTGACAGCCATATGCTCAGAACGCTTCATCTCATCATATTTAAAAATATTTTTATACATATTGTCCTCCACTTTCAAGCAGCAGCCCTACATAAATTTGTCAATTTTCTTTGCAATCTTAATACGCATTTTCCCGGCTGGAGACGCCTCCTCCCACAGAGACCACTGGGTATTGACCAAGGTTTTCACCATGCCCTGCCACATCCATAAATGCGCCTCAGGTACATCCTTAGTTGCCGTAATCTCAAGTCCGGCCCGGTCAATCACAAGGATCACCTCATCCTTATTAAAAGCCTCTATCTCATATTTGCAGACCAATGACTGAAGCTGCATCTCAATCAGGCCTCCCATTACGCGCCCGTCCTCGCCGATACCGGAAGGCACTCCCAGCCAATCGCGGCATCCCTTGACGGCGTAGCGCTCTCCGAACATTGCCTTTCCTGCCGCCTCTAATACACATTTCAAAATGTGGTCCGCCTGTTCCCTGGCCACATAGCCCCGTTTTACGGTCTCCGCAATGGCCGGAAGAATATAAAGGGAGGCCGCTGTGGACATATTTACCATCTGATTACTGGAATCCGTTTCGTTGTTTGTACCGTTTACAAAATGATAATTGCACTCCTCCCGGAACATCATAGATTCGGATACGCAGTCCTCCTCCTGAGTGTCCTTTTTATACGCATCTGTCACAGCGGGGCCAAAGCTTTCCCAGAGGGCGTGAGGGGACGCCGGGTACTTCTCTCTGGATTCCGCAATAATACGGCAGTGCCGGTCGCCGCAGCCCTTTGCCTCAACCATCATATAATCAATATCTGGTCCCTTTCTCCTGCGCTCTGCGGATGCCGCAGCCTGCCCCTGCAAAGACATAGTTGTAGTCCTGCACAGCTCAGATCCGCAGATATCCCAATCGCATACGTCCAGCTCCTTTTCTGCCCGATAAGTGCCAAAATTCTGGCAGCGGCCGCACATCAGAAGGGCGTCGTCGCCCTTATCCCCAATCAGAAGCTATTGCTAAAGTCCTCCCGTTACCGGCAGAATTATGCCTGCGCTTCCATCCACTGTCTGAAGCATTTTTCCGCCCTTCCGGTGAGCTATATCTGTTCGGTTCTGGAAGCCCTTTTGAAAGACAGCATCTTTTTTGAACAAAATCATACGATTCTCGGCCTGATTCCTTCCTGTCATTTTGAGGGAACCTCTCTTGTGCAAAAAGAGACCGAGGCAAAGATTCTCTCTTTGATGGAGGAAATGCAGCTCTGTGCGGGTCTTAGCAATGATTTTCCGGATCTGTACCTGCTGCGCACCTATTATTTTCAGGCAGAGGCGGCCATTGATAACGGACAGCTCTATGCACCCGGTCAGCGGCTTTATGTCTTTTCAGATTACGCACTCTATGAAATGATTGTCAATTCCTTTGGCGGATTTCCCATTGAAGCCTACTTTCCGGCCGGCTTTCGAAGGCTGTTGGAGCACGACAGAGATTCGGAGGTTTCTTATCTGGACACACTTTCCGTCTTTCTGGAAGAAAATATGTCTTATGCCAAGGCTGCCAGGCGTCTGTTTATTCACCGCAGTACTCTGATTGAGCGGATGGCGCGGATTTTGCAGGAGCTTTCCTTTGATACGGAAGATCCCGATAAGAGACTGCAGCTTCAGATTGTTTTGAAGGCTCTGCAGATTGAATCCCAGGTTCATGGACAGCAGAATGACTGAAAAAAGAGAGAACAGTCCGTTCTCTCTTTTTGTTCCTGTGTTCTGCTATTGTTATATGCTGCTGCGGATCATCCCCTGGGGGATATCCTTATCTGGAGCAGGCTTTTAAGTCTGCATCGATCTCCTCCGCATGTACGGCAACCTCGGCAGATTCCGGATAACTCAACAGCTTCCGGTAGGTAAGTGCGCCTACCAGCTTCATGCTGGGGTTTGAAGTGGAGCCGGGAGCCCATTTCTCCATGACTGCTCTTCCTTCTTCGGATCTCATGATTTCTTTGATTTTTGAATCGAGTGATAGTGCCATTGTAAACCTCCTATTCCTGTTCCGTAATATCCTGCTGTTTCCAGTTCCATGATAAATTCTTTCCCGAGAATTCATTGTAATCATTATAGGAAATTTTACTGGCTGCTGCTACCCGACAAGGTAGTGTTTTTCTGCCGCAAAAGGAGTTCTTTTGTAGGGGCGTAGCTTTAAGCGTGCCCGGCATCCGCCTTGGAAACTGCCGTCCGAAACAAAACAAACCCCACAGCAAACATCACCGCCAAAATAGACACGCCTGCCCGGGAGGTATTGAAAAGCTGTGTGGAAATTCCCATCAGCAGCGTTCCCATAAAGGCCGCTCCCTTGCCAAAGATATCAAAAAACCCAAAGTACTCCGTCGCCTTCTCCTTCGGCACAATCTTTGCAAAATAAGATCTGGACAGGGATTGTATAGCCCCCTGGAACACGGCCACCCATACGGCCAGGAACCAGAACTCCCAGGCCTTATCAAGCTGCAGGGCAAACAGCACTACGCCGAAGTATCCAATAATAGATGCCTGAATCAGCGCCGTATTCTTCACACGCCTGGAAAGGTATCCGAAAAGAATCGAACACGGAAATGCCACCACCTGGGTCAGCAATAAGGCAAGCAAAAGGTTGGTATCGCTGATCCCCACATCCTTACCGTAGGAGGTAGCCATATCAATAATCGTATACACGCCGTCAATATAGAAGAAAAAGGCAAGAAGGAAATACCAGACGGCCGGCTTTCTGTGAATCTCTGAAAAGATGCCGGCCAGACGCCCGAAGCTGTCCCTCACAGGATGAGGAGAGCGCTCCACATAATGCTTCTGCTCATAGCTTTTAAGGAGCGGCAGCGTCACCAGAAGCCACCAGGCTCCGTTGACAAGAAATGCAATCGTCATAGCCGCGTCGCCGCTGATGCCTATGGTATCGGAAAAAAGCACAAAAACCAAGCTGAAAATAAAGGGAATACAGCTTCCGATATATCCCCAAGCATAGCCCTGGGCCGAAACCACATCCATCCGCTCGTCTGTGGTCACATCTCCAAGCATGGCATCATAAAAAACAAAGCTGGCATTTAGCCCCACCTTCGCCAGTACATAGACTACCAGAAACGCAAGCCAGGTTTTAGGCACTGCAAGACCGGAACAGCCTATAACGCCCATCATTACAAAAAAGGTGAACATTGGCTTTTTAAACCCCTTTGTATCCGCCAAGGTTCCAAGAACCGGGCCCAGGATTGCAACGATAATCGTTACAATAGAGGTTGCATAGCTAAAGTAAGCGGTAGAATCCGCTGCGGTGATTCCGCTTGCCTCGGCTATATTTTTATAATAAATGGGAATAATGGTAGTACCCAGAAGCACAAAGGCCGAATTTCCCACATCATAAAGAATCCATTTTTTCTCCAGCTTCGTCAATTTATCCATTTTGCACCTCTTATGGTCTTCACTCATAATCCCGGGCAAGCCTGGGACTCAAAGCATCCCCGGTTGCAATCCCGTAGACATATTCCTCAATCACCACTGCCGCCGGAATCACCGCTCCGTAGAGCCGCTCCCGCAGATGAAGATTGCTCTTTTCACAGGCAGCCTTCGGAACGCCGTCCATAATCAGGCCCCCAAGCTCCTTATCCTGTCCCGCAATTCTGGATACGGCTCTGAGGAACCATGTCTTTGCCTTACAGGGACACTGGAAAAAACGGATACATCTGCGGAATCCCCGGATTGACTGGTCTATCTGACGGGAAGTCACGCCGTCAAACATGGAGGCAATCGCCTTCTCCGTGTCATAGTCTCTCCGCAGATGGGCCGTACAATTCTGCCGCACCGGATTTTTGCCATCCTTTTCCATTAAAAAGCGATCAAAATCCGTTTCAATCTCCAGATGGCCCAGGTGATGCTTCTCCTTATAGCTGTTGATATAAGGATGACACTCGCTGTCCAGCATAAAATGACAGAGAAAGCCGCAAAGATAAGACAAAAGCACATTGCTTGGATGCTCCTGATAATTCTGCCTTCCCTTCTCAAAAAAATCAACGGCCGGCTCCTTGTGCATCCGAACCCCAAGCTGATTCACCTCATTTTTCCCCACCGGGCGGTAATAAAAAACAAGGTCCGGGCCGTGAAGCCCCAGAAGATACGCCTCTTTATTCTCTTTGATCATACTTTGTATCTCCTTTGGCAGTACCCGATAGACCATCTTGCCAAAGCGATAATGTGCATAGGTTGCAGGCATAGCTTTATTCCTGTTATTGCGGTATATGCGGTTTC
This sequence comes from Clostridia bacterium, assembly GCA_910576325.1. Taxonomy (GTDB): domain Bacteria; phylum Bacillota; class Clostridia; order Lachnospirales; family Lachnospiraceae; genus Laedolimicola. Next base: position 86,249 of record CAJTIM010000011.1, on the reverse strand, counting down.
CCTAAGCCGCAATCCTTTCTCTCTTAATCTGTGAGGTTATTATACTTTCTATTATCCTTCTATAATTCCCTTTTTCTTATTCTCTCACAAAGACCGGATTTGTACAAGTAAATTTTTCCACCCCGGTACAGGACGAAGAAATAAAAAACGGATGTGAATTCACACTTTCTCCTCTTTCACATAATATGAGATTGTAAATAATTATTTTGGAGGATTTCTCATGAGTGATTTAACTGCTACAAACTGTGGATGCGGATGTAATGAAATGGCAGGCGGCAATAACAGCTGCTGTTCCTGGATCTGGATTCTTCTCCTGCTCTCCTGCTGCGGCGGATGCGGCGGCAACAACGGCTTCTTCGGCGGCAACGGCGGATGCGGAGACAATAGCTGTCTGTGGATCATTCTGCTCCTGTTCTGCTGCGGCGGCAACGGCGGCTTCTGCGGAAACAACGGCGGATGCGGCTGCTAATCAGCCTTCCCGAAAGGCCGGCTCTACGGAGCCGGCCTTTCCTTCCCCTTATTGGTATCAGAAGCCCGGCTTTTTGTCCCTTCCACATCCGCTGACTTCATATCACGCTCCTTTAATTCCTTCTGTCTTAGACACTCTTCGTCAATCTCGTAAATCGTCGTATCATCTATGATCAAACGTCCCATAAAAGCCTCCTGTTCCGGCTGTCTAATGCCCTCCTTTATACAATTCGGATCACAGCCCTGAAATCATTTACAAAAAAGAGATTCACCTTTATGATATTCATATTTCTCACAGGCGTACATATATTGAATAAGAAGAGGGGGAAATATCTATGAATTTCACGGAAGACAGCTACAAGCTTCTTCACGATGTACAGAAAAAATGCAATGAATTAAATCAGAAAATTGATTCCATTATCCGGATTATGGAAATATTCACCACCTATATGCAATACTCCAGTATGATGCCCGATATGCCGGATATTTTTAATATGTTCCATATGCAGAATCCATTCAAAGAGGGCGCAGATCCGGACGCATTTTCCCCGCCACCTATGCCGGAAGGGAGTGAGACCATGAATCCAAATGATTTTCAGAAAATGATGAACGCAGCCAAAAACTCCAATCAGCCTATGTCCCAGGAGGAATTTAACCAGATTTTTGATACTTTAAAGCAGGGAAAATCCCCGGAGGAAGTTGCACGGATGGAGCAAATGGTACAGTTGGCAAAAAGCTTTATGCAATAGACACACAAGCCCCTGCGTATCCGGCAGGATTTAAACGGATGCTTTAAAAAGGGAAGCCGGGATGTGATGTTTCCCGTCTTCCCTTTCTGTTTTCTCAAGCAGACTGCCGAACCGCCGCAGCAGTCATAAAAATCAAGCCTTCACCTCTGCCTGCCCGTAATCATTTCCCTCATTGAAATTCCGGGCGTTTTCCATCGTAACCACAGCAATGGCCTGCATAGCCTCCCTTGTAAAAAATGCCTGGTGGCTGGTCAGTACCACCTGCGGGAACATCAGAAGCCGGGCCGTAATATCATCCGTAATCGCTTTGTCGCTGCGATCCGTATAAACATTCTCATCCTCACCCTCATAGACATCCAGAGCCACCGCCTGGAATTTTCCTTTTTTCAGAGCACGAATGAGCGCTTCATTGTCAATCAGAGGGCCTCTTGCCGTATTCACCAGCATAGCAGTATCCTTCATCAAAGCAATGCTCTCTTCATTGACGATGTGATGGGTAATGGGAAACAGGGGCGCGTGGAGCGAAATCAAATCCCCGCGCCGAAACAGCTCTTCCTTTTCCACATAGGTCAAAACGCCCTCCTTCTCAAGCTCCTCATTGGGATAGGCATCCCAGCCCAGGACGGTCATGCCGTAGCCCTTGCAGATCTTTGCCATGCAGACGCCAATCTTGCCGGTGCCTACGATTCCGGCCGTCTTGTTGTGCAGATCCAGTCCCAAAAGACCGCTTAAGGCAAAATTGTTATCCTTTACTTTGTTATACGCCTTGTGGAGACGGCGGTTTGCCTCCTGTACAATCGCCATGGCATGCTCCGCTACCGCATAGGGCGAATAAGCCGGCACGCGCAGAATGGTAATGCCGCAGTCTCTGGCCGCCGCCAGATCCACATTGTTGAAGCCGGCGCAGCGCAGCAGGATAAGACGTACCTTGTACTCCTTCAAACGCTCCACCACCGGGCGGGATACATTGTCATTGACAAACACGCAGACAGCGTCAAAGCCCTCTGCCAGATACACCGTCTCCGGCCCCAGATTGGAGGTAAAATATTTGAGATCGGAATTGTAGGTCCCCTCGCCCTTATCTCTCGTAAGCTCGCTGAAAAAAATGCGGTCATAATCCTTGGTGCCGAAAAATGCAATTCTTAAGAGGGACGCGGCCTTTTTCTCATTGAACTCCTTATCAATCACTTCCCGGACGGCTTTCCATGCCTGTTCCTCGTCCTCGCCGCTTACCTCTAGCCGCAGGGTATCTCCCTTTCTTATGCGCAGAGCCAGAAGCTCCAGCACATTGCGTCCGTCGGCCGTTTTTTCATTGGCTGTCACTGTTACAAGACTCTTAAAATTCACACAGCACTGTGCCAGCAGCGCGCAGGGCCGTGCATGTACCCCTAACGGATTTGTTACTTGATAGATGATTTCTTTCATGGCCTTCTTCTCCTTCATCCCGGCATTTTTTGGCATGCTTGCACGCTCTATGAATAATATGTCCAAATGACCCTTGATCATGCATGTATGTCGGTTTATCGTTCTAAACAAAGGAGAAAATCCGTTTTTTATTGTCCGCGGTTCTACGCCTGCCAGTCTACAAGAAGCTGCTTCACCCAGGCACAGAGCTTGCTGCTGCTCTCGTTTGCTATCCGCACAACCTCCTCATGAGTATGCTTCGTTGTTGCAATTCCCGTTGCCATATTTGTGATGCAGGCAATTCCGAATACCTTCATACCAAGATAATTGGCCGCAATCGTCTCCGGCACTGTGGACATTCCGATGGCATCCGCCCCAAGAGCTTCATACGCCCGAATCTCTGCCACCGTCTCATAGCAGGGACCGGAAAAAATGGCATAGACGCCTTTCTTATAAGCAATGTCAAGCTTCTCAGCCGTCCGCTCCGCCTTTTCAATCAGCTCCCCGGAGTAAGCCTCCGACATATCCGGGAACCGAACGCCGAAACGCTCGTCATTTTCCCCGATCAGAGAATTCTTTCCGAGCATATTGATGTAATCCGTGAGAATCATCAGATCTCCCGGCGCAAAGCTGCGATTAATGCCGCCGCAGGCGTTGGTCACAATCAGGCTCTCAATGCCGAGAAGCTTCATCACATACACCGGATAGGTAACTTCCTTCATCTCGAAGCCCTCATAGTAGTGGAATCTTCCCTGCATGGCTGCTATTACCTGTGTTCCAATCCGTCCGATCACCAGATTTCCTGCATGGCCTGCTACATGGGACTGGGGAAAGCCGGGAATATCCTTATATGGGATAATCACCTTATCCTCCATGATATCCACCAGGCTTCCCAGTCCGCTTCCCAGAATAATGCCGATGGAAGGTCTTTCCTTGCATCTGCTTTCTACATACTCTGCTGATTCCTTTACCTTGTCATAAAATGTCATGATTCTATTCCTCCTATTTTAAATCGCTGCGCGATGGCACTGAAGGGTAAAGTTGCTTCGGCACACCTGTGATGAGAGAAACTTTCATTCGAAAGGGCACTCATGAAAGTTTCTCTCGTGCGCCTTTGCGACTTTACCTGTCCCCTTATGCCTGTGCTGTTTTTATGCTTTTATAAAGTATACAGCATTACGGCCTATAAATTAAGGCCAACTGGCCTGTTTTACAAATTTTTTTCCATATTGGTTTTTCTGTTTTCTGTCATTAAAACGAGAAAAGACGGCACCTCTGCTGGAAAATAAATGCAAATTATAAATAGCGCGACATCTTTTCCGCTATCCTGCCCACATTTTTGTATGTAATGATTCCGCACATCAGATCCGTAAATCTTCCGTATTTGCGATAGAACAGATTAAACAAAAGATACGCGATCCGCTGGCTTTTCGCCTTTGGCATTCTTTTTATAATATTTTTCAGGCTGTATACCTGTTTGTAAATCCATAGATACCCGTCATACAGCTCCTTTTCCGACATCTGCGCCGGGCGGAATACAACGTGGGCCGTGTTGTACTTTGATAAATCATCCGATAAAATCCGGCCTTCTTTTTTGAATCTGTTATACAATTCCGTGCCGGGATAAGGCGTTAATATATGCGATGTAACTGTTTCAATCCTATTTTTTACAGTCCAGTCAAGAGTGGCTTTGAATGTTGCCGGCGTATCGCCGTCCAGTCCGAATACAAAGCTGGCGTTGATCATAATTCCCCTTTCATGGGCCATTTTAACTGCTTTCTCATATATGCTTCTGTCATTCTGCACCTTGTGAACTGCTGCTATGGAATCCGCCCGAATGCTCTCAAACCCTACAAACAATCCCTGGCATCCGCTGCGCTTCATCAAATCAAGCAGCCCGGCATCGCATAAAGCGTTCAGAGAGACGGCCGCATTCCACTTGACGCGAAGAGGAATCAGCCTCTTTAAAAATTCCCGAAGCCACCTGGGATTTCCGGCCAGATTATCATCTATAAACATTATGTGCTTTGATCTTACCGCTTTGATATCCCGCAGCACGGCTTCTATATCACGGTTTACGTACATGCGCTCATCAGCGCTGTTATAACAAAAATCACACCGAAACGGGCATCCCCGGCTTGTATGAATCACATTGCAGTATAAGTATTTGTCCTTCGTCAGAAAATCATAGGCCGGAGATACGATATCCTTCCCTTTGAAATCCTCACGGCACTTGTAGCTTGTCTTTAAGGCTCCTTTTTCAAAATCTTCTATTATACGGGGCCATGTCCCTTCCGCGGCCCCTATGCACAGCACGTCAAAAGCATCCTTGGGAATGGTTTCATATGCGGTTGTAATATGGATGCCTCCGGCTACGACAACAATTCCCCTTTCACGAAATTTCTCTGCAATGCTTATGGCCCTTGGCAGAGTATCAACGTTTACGGAGATTCCGACAATATCAGGATGATCTGCGTAGTCGATGCTTTGTATATTTTCATTTTCCAGTGAAATCCGGTTGTTTTTCCCCAGCAGGCTCACAATGGTCAAAAGCCCCAGAGGTGGAGCCATGTGAAGCTTAAGCCGTGTGTCTACGGGGCGCTTTCTCATTTTAGGCTGAATTAATTTTATATACATGCAAGCCTACTCCTTCGTATTCTGATTGATAAACTCCGTTTTCACCTTGGAATATACGATCCGCTGACTGTGATAAAGCCCGTAGTAACCGGACTGCATGTAGCTGACTGCCAGGGAAAGAAAAAGGTAGGGCGCTCCGGCAAAGCCAAACATCTCCAGCCCAATCAGAAGCGAGGAAATGGGACTGTTGGTCACGCCGCAGAATACGGCCGTCATACCGCAGGCCGCAGCCAGAGAGGGCGAAATCCCCAACAGCTTTCCGGCAACGCAGCCAAAGGTAGCTCCCACAAAAAAGGTTGGCACAATCTCCCCTCCTTTAAATCCCCCGGCCAGGGTGATTGCCGTAAAAATAATCTTCAGCAGAAAAGCCGCCCAGATCACATTTCCCTCCATCGCCGCCTCAATCATGTGCATCCCGGAACCCAGATAATCCGTTGTCCGCAAGACAAGGGTCAGAACAATCAGCAGGCATCCCGCCGTAAAAGCACGCAGAAAAGGATTCCGCAATTTTCTATGAAACAAATGCTCTGTTTTATGTAAAACGACACAAAAAAGGATACTGACCGCCGCACACATCAAACCCAGCAGCAGGATTTTGCCCCCATTTAGCAGCGTAAGATCGGGGATCGGCCCGATTGTAAAGTGCTCCCCCTCCATGCCGAAGTATCTGGCAATCGCACTCGCTATGTAGGAGGCCACCACACAGGGGACCAGCGCCGCATAATGCATAATTCCCACGCTGACCACCTCCATAGAAAATACGGCCGCAGCCATAGGCGTTCCGAAGAGGGCGGAAAAGGCGGCGCTCATTCCGCACATAATTACCACTCGTTTGTCATTTTCGTCTATGCGGAAGCATTTCCCGAGGAAATTTCCAATGCTTCCTCCAAGCTGCAGGGCCGCGCCCTCTCTGCCGGCGGAGCCTCCGAAAAGATGTGTCAGCACTGTAGAAGCAAAGATAAGGGGCGCCGTCTTGATGGGAATTTCCTTTTCCGCATGAATGGCGTCCAGAACCCGGTTGGTGCTGCTGCGCTCCTGCTTCGTCTCCCAACGGTACATCCAAACAATCAAAGCGCCTCCAAAGGGCAGACCAAACAGAAGCCAGGGATATGCGGTTCTTAGCTCTGTCACATAGGCCACGCTTTTTCCGAAAAAGGTGCCCGCCAGCCCCAGGCAGCCGCCGGTTACCATAGAAAACAGCAGCCAGCGGGCCAGCAGAATCAGGCGGTTCCAGATGGTATGATGAACCCAGTCAGATGCCTTAGGCAGTTCCCTGGCCAGCGTTTCTTTCCACAACTTGCACATGTTTTTTGTGCATAAAGAGATGCCTGTAAGGTGTTTCCAATTCTTCATAGAAGTCATCTTCTTTCTTTGCAGCGATTCTTTATTGATTTTATAGACGGAAATCGTTTTATAACTTCTCACAAGCCTTTATAGGAAGCGGCAGAAATTCAGGCACATGAAAAGGAGGACGACATGAAAAACGAGCTTTTAGACAAGGATATTATAGAACACGGAGGTTATTCTTCCACGCCCTCATTTTCAAAAAACTGCGCAACTGTCATACATTTTGGATGTTCCATATCCAGACTTAAAAAGTCTTTATCCCCTGTAAGAATAATATCTACATCAGACACAATCGCCGCATTTAAGATCGGCCGGTCTTTTGCATCGCGTATCAGCTTTTCCGCATGGTCTACTGCCGGAATCAATTCATAGGACATTTCCGCAAGCAGCACTTCCGCGTCCGGCAGGAACTTCGGCGCTTTCCGCTTCAAAATATCCCGCAGCTCTGTAATGTTGCGGTCACACAAAACGATTTCGTGATTATCTGTGATATACAGCAGCGCCCGCGCCGGTTTGGAACGGGGGAAAACCAATGCGGAGAACAGGATATTTGTATCAACCAATATCCGCATATTACCTTTCCTTTCCGTAACGTACTTCGTCCACAAGCGCCTGAATATCGTCCTCGCTGGTAACGCCCATTGTCTCAGCAGCACCGGCAAAAGCAGCCTGCGCTTTGCGGATTGCTTTGGAAGAAGCGTTGCTTACAACGATTTCCCCGTCCGGCTTCTGGAAGAACAGAATTTTATCCCCGGACTTCAAGCCGAGCAACCGCCGGATTTCTATCGGCACAGTGATCTGACCGTTTGCAGAGATTTTCGCTAAATTCATAAAAGTCACCCTTTCTATTCTTGAGAACTAAAGAAAACTTGAGGCCACTTATAGTATATCCTATGCGGAAGCAAAAGTAAACTTGTCGAGAGTAAAAAAGAGTTGCCGCTTTATCAATTTTCTTCAACCTCCCGTTTCACTGCGAATTTTCTTTTGGGAAGCCTGCTCTATCGCAACAATCACACGGTTAGGCATACAGACAATGGTTTCTCCTGTCCGGGAAATGGGATTTTGACGCACGCAGATCTTATCCGGGCAGGATGCTTCCGTTACATCTGCCTTTCCGTCTTTTACAATCAGCCGATTGGTTCCGTTTTCCCCCTCAATCACAAGCTCTTTATCCTCTCCAGCAGAAAATCGGGCATACTCCAGGTCTCCCACATAAACAACTACTTCCTCCGGCAGTTTCCGGTTCCAAATGCGAAAGCCCAAAAAGAAAACGGCCGCAGCCGCCAGAAGTACCAAAATCAAAATACTGTCCTGTTTTTTCAATCTTCCTCCTGCCTTTCTTCGGTAGTCTGTTTTGCAAATCCTCCGTCTAAGCGCCTTGCCGTAAAAAAGGATGTAACCGCTCCGTTACCAAGCCTCCCAGTATCCCAATCAATGCTCCTGCCGCCGTGCCGGCAGCCAGCAAAGCCGGGAAATAATACATAAGACTGCCTGTACGCACAACAAGAGCCGCTACCAAAAGCTGACCCAGATTGTGGGCAACGCCTCCCAGAACGCTGACTCCCGTTATGCCAAGGGGTGTAAGCCTCTTGGCCGTAACCATACAAAGGAAGCTTAAAAGGCCGCCTCCCAGACTGTACAGTATAACGGAAAGGCTGGTAAAGGTCAGGCCGGTGAGCATTATCCGCACTATGGAAATGACAAAGGCGCCCTTCTCTCCCAGACAGTAAAGAGCTGTGATTACAACCAGATTGGCAAGCCCCAGCTTGATTCCCGGTATGGCAAATGAAAAAGGAATCAACGTCTCCACATAACTCAGCAGAAACGCCAGAGCCACCAGCATTCCATAAACCGCTACCTTTTTCGACATATGATTCCCCTTTTACCAGTTCTATTTTCCCTCTATCCGTATGACCCTGGTTGGACATTTCTCGGCACAGGCGCCGCAGCCTACGCATTTTTCGCTGTCTACCCGGGCAAGGTTGTTTTCTACTATTACTGCGCCGTACTCACAGGCGCGCTCACAGGCACGGCAGGCAATACATCCTGCGTCACAGGCTTCCCGAACTGCCTTTCCCTTGTCATTGGAGCTGCACTGTACCCGGTAACGGGAACGGTAGGGGACCAGCTCGATCAGGCTGTTGGGACAGGCGGCCACGCATTTTCCGCAGGCTTTGCAGGCGCCCGGATCTACCTTTGCGATGCCGTTTTCCAGATGGACTGCATCGAAGGGGCAGACTTTTACACAGGTTCCGTAGCCCAGGCAGCCATAGGTGCATTTTTTGGAGGTTCTTCCGGGGACGATCACGGCCATGCGGCAGTCCTCCACCCCGTAATAATTGCTCTTGTCCCGTGTCTTGTCGCAGGTTCCGGCACATTTTACATATGCCACCATACGTACCTTATTGCCGGCGTCCACGCCCATGATTTTTGCAATGGCCTTCCCCACACGGCTTCCGCCTACCGGACAGGAGGATACGTCCGCTTCTCCCGCGGCAATGGCGGCAGCCAGAGCGTCGCAGCCCGCATAACCGCAGCCTCCGCAGTTGTTGCCGGGTAAAAGGCCACGTACTTTTTCTTCTCTCTCATCCTTGTTCACATGAAATTTGGCGGCCGCGCCCACAAGCAGAAGGCCCACGAACAGACCCACCGTTCCAATCACCAGAGCCGCCGAAACTACTCCCATGAGATTCATTTCTTATCCTCCATTCCAGTTCCGCAATATCCCAAAAAGCGCACGGGTATAAAATCAATTTCCATCCACAAGTATAAAATCTAAATTAACCCGGAAAATCCGAAAAAGGCAATTGCCATGAGGCAAGCTGTCAGCAGCACTATGGGCGCCCCCTGGAAGGGTTTTGGTATGTCGTTGTAGGCTATCCGCTCCCGTATTCCGGCCATGATTACAATGGCAATGGTAAAGCCCACGGCCGTGCCGAAGCCGTTTACCACACTGACCAGCAGCCCGTTCCAGCCCATTTCCGCAAAAATGTATTCCTTCTGCACATTCTGAAGTACCACGCCGAGCACCGCACAGTTGGTCGTGATCAGCGGCAGATATACGCCCAGAGCCTGGTATAAGGCAGGACTTGTCTTTTTTAAGAACATCTCTACAAGCTGAACTAAGGCTGCGATTACCAGAATGAATACAATGGTTTGTAAATATTCCAGATGGAAACGCACCAGAACAAAGTCATAAATGAGGCTTGCCACCGCTGAGGATATCGTAATCACGAAGATTACTGCCCCTCCCATACTGGCTGCCGTCTTTACCTGCTTGGAAACGCCCAGGAAGGGACAGAGTCCGAAAAACTGGCTTAAAACCACATTGTTGACTAGTGCTGCCCCAACTAAAACGAGCATCAATTCTTTCATAACTGTCTTCTCCTATTCCAGTTCCGCAGCCCCTTACACCGTACACTTATATGAGAACAATTTCCAGTCACTTAAAGATGTGCCTGTTAATTGTTCTGTGCACTGTGTAAGGCGCTGCTGTTTCCAGTTCCGCAGCCCCTTACACCGTACACTTATATGAGAACAATTTCCAGTCACTTAAAGATGTGCCTGTTAATTGTTCTGTGCACTGTGTAAGGCGCTGCTGTTTCCGGTTTTGCAATATCCAGATTATCTTCGATTTACCTTGTCGCAAGTCTGGGCTTTTCCGCAGGTTCCGCAAGCCCGGCCGCAGCCCTCTACTTTTTTATTTCCGTTGTTCTCTATATTCATGGCATTTAAGAAAGCAATGATCAAAGCCAGCACCAGAAAAGCGCCGGGAGCCAGAACGAAGATGGACACCGGTTCATATATCTCCGGCAGACTGTAGGCAAAGGGCGTTCCCGCAAATACGGTTCCCGCGCCAATCAGCTCCCGGAAAAATCCCATGCAAGTAAGAGCAAAGGAAAACCCAAGTCCCATGCCGATGCCGTCAAAGCCTGCCAGCAAAGGCGGATTCTTGGAGGCATAGGCTTCCGCCCGGCCCAGAATAATGCAGTTTACTACAATCAGAGGAATATAGATTCCAAGGGCATCGTAAAGATCCGGAATGTAAGCCTGAATCAAAAGCTGCACCACCGTTACCAGAGAAGCTACAATTACAATGTAGGCCGGAATCCGCACTTTATCCGGTATCACATTCCGCAGAGCCGAGATAATCAGGTTGGACACCACCAGAACTGCCATTGTGGACAGGCCCATCCCAAGTCCGTTAAAGGCTGATGTGGTTACCGCCAGGGTGGGACACATGCCGAGCATCAGAATAAAGGTGGGATTTTCCTTTACAATGCCGTTGTATAATCGTTCTAGATAACTATTCATATTGATCCTCCATTCCAGTACCGTAATAGCCCTCACAGTACACCGACAATAAATCAATTTCCAGCCGCAGGTTCATGCGTCTGCAAATTGATTTGTGCACTTATGGGCTATTACTGATTCCAGTACCGTAATAGCCCCTACCGTACACCGGTAGTAAATCAATTTCCAGCCGCAGATACATGCGCCTGCAAATCGATTTGTGCACTGTATGGGCTATTACTGATTCCAGTACCATAATATCCCCAAATCACTGTTTCAGCGCAGATTCCTGTGCAAAGTAGAGTGCGCCGTTTACCGCATTTGTCACCGCATTGGAGGTTCTTGTAGCTCCGCTCAGGGCATCGATCTGATATTCCTCCACCGCCCCGTCCTTGGTCAGTTCAAAATGCTCCACCTGCTTATCCTGAAACTGCTCCTTAAAAGCAGGCTCCACCGCCTTCATGCCAAGTCCGGCCGTCTCGTTGATTTCCAGAAAATCAATTCCCGAAACCACCTTCGCCGCTCCTTCCTCCCGAATCCCCACGGCCAACTGAATCGCGCCTCCATACCCATCCTTGGAGGTCACCTCCACGATAAGCCCTGCAAAAGCTCCGGTCCCGTCATAACCATAAACAGCATTGTCAACGTTCACCTGCTCCATAGCAAGATCACTCTGTCTTAACAGGCTGTCGGACACGGCCACCTTTGCGGAAAGACTCTCGTCAGCACGAAATTCCACGGCCTCCGGCAATACCATCTGATATGCCTTTGCATTGGCTTCAATCTTCCTCTGTGCAATCGGTTCCTTTGTCAGCTCATACACGCCGCCGAGCAGAACTCCTGCAATCAGGGTAATCAGCGTCAATGTCAGAGCATCCTTTATCTTATCCATCCTTTTGTCCCTCCCATCCAAATGCCTTCGGTATGGTTATTTTCTCAATCAGCGGCACCAGTAAATTAGCCGTCACAAGTGCATAGGACACGCCTCCTGCCGAAGCGCCCCACAGCCGGAAAATTCCGGTGAGCATTCCCAAAAATACGGCGTACAAAAATCTTCCCTTTTCCGTTACGGGGCTTGTTGCATAATCCGTAGCCATAAACCAGGCCCCTATCATCAGTCCGCCGCCGCAAAGCTGGGCCGCCAGATAAGTAAGATCCGCCCCATGTCCTCCAAACAGAAGCATAAACAAAGAAAAGCTTCCCAGATACACCACAGGAATCACCCAGTCAATCACCCTCTTTATCAGAAGATAAATCCCTCCGGCAAGAAGGGCCAGTGCGGAGATTTCTCCAATGGAGCCTGTGGTAAAGCCCGTAAACATAGCCGGCAAATCAACAGCTCCTCCGTTTTTCAGCATTTCCAAAGGAGTTGCTCCCGATATGCCATCCATTTCGGAGTAAGCGTTCATCTGCTCCGCAAAGGAAATCAGCAGAAAGCACCGGGCTGCCATAGCCGGATTCACCACGTTCTGGCCTATTCCTCCGAATAACTGTTTTACAATCAAAATAGCAAATATACTTCCAAGCATGGGAATCCAAAGAGGCGTCTTAGGAGGCAGATTCATGCCGAGAAGAAGCCCTGTTACCAGAGCGCTTCCGTCCCACAGGGTACTTTCCTTTCCCACGCAGGCCTCGTAGGTATACTCCGTAAGCAGGGCAAAGCCTACGGCCGTCACCAGGATGCACAGGGCATAGAGGCCAAAACGATATACTCCAAAAGCTGCGGCCGGCATAAGGGCCAGAGCTACATCCAACATCAGATTCCGCGTGCCGTCCCAGGCTCTTACATGAGGCGAGGAGGACACATTCCACAATTCTCTCATCCTGCTCCTCCTATTCCGATTCCGCCATATCTCTCCCGGCGCCTCCGCATCCGGAAAAAATTCCGGTGACAGCGGTATGTGCCTGTGAATCTTTTTGGCGCTGCCGGGAAGATTGCTGTTTTTTCCGGTCCGACACGGTTGTCTTTGCCCGCTTTCTCTGGTCTGACACCATCATTCGGGCTTGCTTGAAGCTCTGTGTCAGCGACAGTCTTGCCGGGCAGACGAAGGTACAGGAGCCGCACTCGTAGCACTCCATTCCGTACAGCCTTTGAAACAAATCTAAGTTGTAATGTTTACAAGCCTGCCACATTTTTAAGGGAAGCAGACGGCATGGACAGGCTTTTACACAGCGGCCGCAGCGGATACAGCTTCCCGGCTTCACATGGGCCACCGGATCTTTCCGGAATACAAGAAGAGCGGATGAAGTCTTTGTCACCGGAACATCGGGAACCGTAAGTGCCATTCCCATCATGGGACCGCCCGCGATCACTTTTTCCGGCTGAGCGGTAAATCCGCCTGCCGCTTCAATCAGCTCCCCGTAATTCGTTCCGACTTTCACCCGGAAGTTTCCCGGATTCGCAATCCCGTCTCCGGTAACGGTGATAATGCGGTTCATAAGGGGAAGTCCTTTTAAGACTGCCTGTCCCACCCCATGAACCGTTGCCGTATTGCATACAATACAGCCGGCATCCTTGGGAAGCTTTTGGGAGTTCAGCCTTCTGCCTGTGATGGTAAAAATCAGATTCCGCTCGGCGCCCTGGGGGTATTTGGTCTTTAGTGTGCATACCTCTGCGGATTGGCTTAAGCTTTTTTCCTCAATTACAGCCTTTATTTTTTTGATAGCCTCCGGCTTGTCGGCTTCTATGGCTATGACGCCCTTTGCTTTCTCGAACAGGCGCAGAAGCACTTGAAGCCCGGCAAGGATTTCCTCCGGTTCTTCCAGCATCAGGCGGTAATCGCCTGTGAGGTACGGCTCGCACTCCGCCGCATTTACAATCACATAGTCAATGGCGCCATCATCCCCTGGCGCCAGTTTTACATGGGTGGGAAAGCCGGCGCCGCCCAATCCCACGATTCCGGCATTTTTTACGGCGGTGCGGATCTCTTCCTTTGTCAGTCCTTCCGGATCGCGGCTCTTTCCGATACCGGGAGCCGGACGGTATTCTCTGTCGTTCTCTACTATTACCGAATCGGAAATCACCCCGGTTGCCAGCATCCGTCTCTCAATGGTACGGACACGGCCGGATACGGAGCTTATGACATTGGTGGAAACAAGGCCGTCAGCCTCGCCGATTATCTGGCCTGCCAGTACTTCATCTCCTGCTGCAACTACCGCCCTTGCCGGAGCGCCGATGTGCTGCGACAGAGGGTATACCAGATCCCCCTGGGGCAGATATTCCGAAATGGCTTTCTCTTTGGTTATGTCCTTTCCGCGGAAGGGATGCACCCCGCCGCGAAAGCTTCCATAACCCATACATCAATCTCCTATTCCAGTTCCGCAACACCTTACACAGCACACTCTATGAGATGCAAGGCGTTGCTGATTCCAGTCTTATGGTTTCACCACAATATTAATGATTCTCCCCGGAACATAGATTTCCTTGACAATGGTTCCGCCAAGGCGGTCCGCCACCGCTTCTTTTCCGGCGGCCACAGCCTCCTCCTTGGAAGCGCTGCTGGAGATGGTAACGGTTGCTCTTGTCTTACCGTTTACCTGAACGGCGATCTCGATCTCATCGTCTTTCATGGCCTCCTCGTCCGCAGAGGGCCATCCGTGGGCAAATACGCTGTCCTCGTGTCCCATCTGTGCCCAAAGCTCTTCCGCAATGTGGGGCGCAAAGGGCGCAAGAAGCGTAATGGCAGCCTCCAGGGTTCCGCGGTCGATACCGTCTTCCTTCCGGGCAAGCTCTATCATTTTGTTATTATACTCCATAAATCCGGAAATAACCGTATTTAAGCTAAAACCGTCCAGACGGGTGCTGATATCGTACACCATCTTGTGGCGCAGCTTCACACTCTCGGCCGTTTCTTCGGCATTTTTATCCTTGTTGTCCAGAACCAGGTTCCAGAAACGCTTTAAGAAACGGGATACACCGTCGATGCCTCTGTCGTCCCACTCCGCATCCAACTCCGGCGGTCCTACAAAAAGCTCATACATGCGAAGAGCATCGCAGCCATAGTCGCGGATCAGGTCGTCGGGAGATACCACATTTCCCTTGGACTTGCTCATTTTGATACCGTTCTTTCCGGTGATCATGCCCTGGTTGAACAGCTTGGTAAACGGCTCGTCAAAGTCTACCACACCGATGTCATGAAGGAACTTGGTGTAGAAGCGGGAATACAAGAGGTGAAGCACCGCATGCTCCACGCCGCCGATGTACATATCTACAGGCAGATATTTGTCCGCCTTCTCCTTGCTTACCAGCTCTTCATTGTTGTGATTATCCACATACCGCAGGAAATACCAGGATGATCCTGCCCACTGGGGCATGGTGTTGGTCTCACGCTTGGCCGGCGCGCCGCAGACGGGACAGGTGGTATTGACCCACTCATCGATGGCGGCCAGAGGCGATTCGCCTGTTCCGGTAGGCTGATAGCTCTCCACATCCGGCAGGGTTAAGGGAAGCTGATCCTCCGGTACGGGGACGTTTCCGCAATGAGGACAGTGGATAATCGGGATCGGCTCGCCCCAGTAACGCTGACGGGAAAATACCCAGTCCCGGAGCTTGTAGTTGACAGTCTTTCGGCCGACGCCCATTTTCTCCACAATCAAGGGCGCCTCCTGCTTTAAGACTGCGGATTCCATGCCGTTCCAGTCGCCGGAATTGATCATCTTACCGCTGGCGGCTGTATAGGCTTCCGTCATATTTTCAATCTCCACTCCGTCCTTGGCAATTACCTGAATAATGGGAATGTCGAATTTCCTGGCAAATTCAAAGTCGCGGTCGTCGTGGGCCGGCACGCACATGATGGCGCCGGTTCCGTAGTCGGCCAGTACATAGTCGGAAAGCCAGATGGGAAGCTTTGCACCGTTCATGGGATTGACTGCATAGCTTCCGGTAAATACGCCGGTTTTTTCCTTATCCTGAACACGATCTACGTTGGAGCGCATGGAGGAGCGGAAAATGTAATCCTCCACGGCCTGTCTTGTCTCGTCGGTTGCCAGATCCTTTGCAATGGCATGCTCCGGAGCCAGCACCATAAAGGTTGCACCGTAGAGGGTATCGGGACGTGTGGTGTATACGGTAATCTTTTCCTCACGGCCTTCTACCGGGAACTCTACCTCCGCGCCGTAGGATTTGCCGATCCAGTCGGTCTGCATCTTCTTTACCTTTTCCGGCCAGTCCAGCTTGTCCAGATCGTTTAAGAGACGCTCTGCGTAGGCGGTGATCTTCAGCATCCACTGGCGGAGATTTTTCTTGGTCACGGTGGTGCCGCAGCGCTCGCAGACGCCGTTTACTACTTCCTCGTTGGCAAGGCCGGTTTTACAGGAGGGGCACCAGTTGATGGGGAACTCCTTCTCGTAGGCTAAGCCCTCCTTGAACATCTTTACGAAGATCCACTGAGTCCATTTGTAAAATGCGGGATCGGTGGTATTTACCTCCATATCCCAGTCGTAGAGGGCGGCGATATCGTTAATCTGTTTTTTGATGTTTGCCACGTTCTCTGCGGTGGATTTGGCCGGGTGTACGCCCATTTTGATGGCGTAGTTCTCAGCCGGAAGGCCGAAGGCGTCCCAGCCCATAGGATGAATGATGTAGTGGCCCTGCATCAGCTTGTACCGGCTCCATACGTCGCTGATGACGTAGCCTCTCCAGTGGCCTACATGAAGTCCGTTGCCGGAGGGATAGGGAAACATATCCAGACAATAATATTTTGGTTTTTTTCCGTCGTTGACATTTACCGGGTGCTCTTCCCAGTGCTTGCGCCATTTTTCTTCTACTGCGCGGTGATTGTAAGGTGCTGCCATTATTTTACACTCCTCTTTCTCTTTTTCGGCTCTAAAGAAATATCAATTGGCTGTTTGCCGGAATTGAGCCTGATTTCACTAAATTTTATCATAAACACAGAGGGGCAATTTGTCAAGCAAATTGCCCCCGGATGGATTGACGCTTATTTCAACTCCATAACCTCCCAGGTTTTTGTTCCTTCCAGACAGTTCATCGTGATCCGGTCACCCGGCTCATAGCGGACGATCTCTACAAAATCAGCCAGACTGATTTCAAAGATATCCTCGGAGTTTTCCAGCATCAGATAATAATAGGTGTTGCCTTCTATAACACCGGAAGTAATCTTGCGGATAATGCCGGTACGCTCCCGGATAGCGTCCTCGTCTGTCTGCGTAATCTGATTTTCCGCCATTAAGACGCGGTAGGCTTTTTCACATTCCGCGGCGGTGTCGCCGATTGCCACTATCTGATAACGCTGAATATTTACCATTGCGTATTTTTTCACCAGGCCGGCCCCGTCCTTTAATGCCAGGAAGTAGGTGGGTTCGCCGGAGATATTCAATAGTAATGGAAATGCCGCCCGATAGCCCAGGTTTTGCACCTGCCCTTCCGCGGAGGACATAGCGGAATACTCTTCCGCCCCGGCGCAGGTGTAGTAGCGCGTCTCCATCGTACGCTGATTCATCAGCACAAAGCCTACGTTAGACTCGTCTCCCGACACGGAGGTCACTCCGGTGTACACCCACACGTCGTCATCCATCGCAATATAGTTGAAGCCGTCCGTGGTCCTCAGACAGCCGCGCTGCCCTAAGATACTGTTGAAATAACCGTTTTTCAGGATGCCGTGATAGTCGTAAAGCTGTACCAGCAGATCTGCCGGATATACGCGATCCACCCACTCCGGCACCTGATCCACATCCATGCTCTGGGTTTCTCCGGTAACGGCATTGCAGAGCACCACTTTTCCTATGGTCTGACCGCCGAATAAGCCTACATTGAACTGCTTCACCGGACAGATCCAGTATGGGGTTCCCTCGTCGTCAATCTCAAAGCTTAGCTGATCGAAAATATAGGTGGGGTAATTAAAACGCAGATGGCGGTAAATATTCCGCCCGAAGTATTCGGACATGGAATAGCGAATGGGCTGCTCCAGCTTGACGCACTCCGTCTCCTGGGTCGCCATATCGATCATAATGTAAGCCGGGATACCGTCTGCCTGATTGGTCAGCCATTTGATGGGGCTGGCGTAGACAAGTGGTGTTACACGGACAGGCTTTCCCCGGTAGTTGATCTGGCTGTAGATGCTGCTCACCTCAAACTGGGACACGTATTCCACCATAGTTCCCATTTTCCGGTTGCCCAAAAGCTCCGCAGAGGCTTTGTCGAGAAGCGGAATCTGGTTGTAGTCTACGGGCTTGATGTCCTCGGTAAACTCACGGTTCTCCACGGTCAGAAGCTGCTGGTATTTTTTTGCATTGATAATGGGGGAGGAAAGCAGGCTTCCTATCAGCAATATTGCCACCAGCAGAACCAGGATTCCGAAGCCCAGCTTGGTGAAGGTGAAGCCTTTTTCCTTTTCATACTCCAGTTTTCCGGTCTTTGTGAAGCGGATTTTTCTCCAGGAAAACAGGAGGACGATGACTGCCCAGCCGCAGATTAGAAACATCCAGGTTCCTGTGGCGTGGATGTTGAAGGCTGGGATGGTTACATAGTAGTAGATGCAGGCCGCCAGAAGCAGTACGATGATAAGAGGCAGCTTTTTTAGGGATTTTTTCATTTAATTCCTTCCTTTTCATGGGTTACCCGCAGGGTATACTTTGCCGGATAAAATCCACCTATCCCAAAAGGGTATGTGTTCATGGGATACGATATCCTTATGTTTGGATATAAGAGGTATTGTACTCCGTTTTATAGTTTTTTACAAGAAATTTTAAATGCAAATAGTGTGATGTAAATTTCTTATCCTCAAGTTCTTCTGCAAACCCGGTGCTGCTTCCGAAAAAGGCCTTCAAATTTCTTCTCACTCATATATACTGCCCGCTTCCCTGGCTGCGGCATCCACATTCTTTGTAGCCACAATCTCCACCCCCGTACCGGCCACATTTTTTAGAATCACATCCCCGATGCGGACCGGCGCCTGAAGCCGAATGTTTCTAAGTGCCCGAATACAGGCAAATATTTTTTCTTTGGGAATGGCCTCCCTTGTCTTTACCGACAGCACTGGAAGGCTTCCGCCGATAATCGGAACGGTCGTTGTAACCATCCGCACCGGAGAAGTCACCTCATTACGGGCGTATACCTTTCCCCGTTTGCAGGTATTTCCTTTTATCCCAAGAATGTTTTTTCCATCCATTTCAACCGTAAGAGCGCAGCCTAACGGACAATTAATACAGATCAGATTTTTTATTTCCACGAGGCTCACTCCCTCTCAATCCTTATGGTTATCCGCTTTAAATTCGGATAGTGCAAAAGTGTCTCCCTCTCAAGGACGAACTCCTCCATCTCCCCGGGAGCCGCTATTCGGCGCCTGCGGTGGAACATCCTCTTATCATCAAAATAAACACTTACATAGCAGTTCTGATATACCCTGTCCACCCGAAAGCGCAGGGGAAGCTTCTCCTCCATTCGGGCTGTGTAAATCGTTTGCGGAACCGTGTAGCGCACTCCGGCTCCTGGCTCCAGCCATATGCCGCCGGATTTTGCTTTCCACCCATCTGTATTTTTCACATAGGCCGCTGCGTGTCTGCCTGCCGCCGCTGCTTCCTCCGACACAAAATCCACCAGATCATGCACATGCAGTACGTTCCCGCAGGCAAATACACCTTCCAGGACTGTTTCCAGACTTTCATTGACCCTCGGCCCGGAGGTGGCCGGATTCAGCTCCACGCCCATTCCCTTTGACAGCTCATTTTCTGGTATCAATCCCACGGAAAGAAGAAGCGTATCACAGGCATAGTCCTCCTCCGTGCCGGGGATGGGCTTTCCCTGCTCGTCAACCTCCGCCAATGTAACGCCTTCCACACGTTCCTTTCCCTTGATATCTATCACAGTATGACTTAATTTCAGCGGAATGTCATAGTCATCAAGGCACTGGACAATATTTCGCTTCAGTCCGCCGGAGTACGGCATAAGCTCTGCAACAACCTGAACTCTTGCGCCCTCCAGCGTCATTCTTCTTGCCATAATCAGCCCAATATCACCGGAACCGAGAATCACAACCTCGCGGCCCGGCAGTATGCCTTCCATATTCACAAGCCGCTGGGCCGTTCCCGCAGAATAAATACCAGCCGGGCGATATCCGGGAATATTGAGAGCTCCTCTCGGCCTTTCCCGGCAGCCCATAGCCAGAATCACTGCTCTGGCCTGAAGCTCAAACAAGCCTTCCTCCCGGTTCATTGCCGTCACAAGCTTCCCATGGCTGATATTTATAACCATGGTATTTAAGCGGTATTCAATCTTCAGCTCCTTTACCCGGCTGATAAAACGCTCCGCATATTCCGGTCCTGTAAGCTCTTCTTTGAATGTATGAAGGCCGAAGCCATTATGGATACACTGATTTAAAATGCCGCCAAGCTCTCGGTCACGCTCCAGGATTAAAACACTCCCGATTCCGCTTTCCTTGGCCGAAATAGCAGCTGCAAGACCCGCAGGGCCTCCGCCGATAATGACAATATCGTAGCTTTTCATATTTTACAGTCTTATCCCTTTCCTGTTGCAAAATCACATCAGCTCTGGAGAGCTATATGGCATCATTTTTCTTAAAATACGGGACAGATATATTACTAAAGCCTCTAAGCTTTTACTGAGTGTCCTTATTAACACCGGAAAGCATCCGAGATGCACCGCCGGATTTTGTGATATCCCTGATATTCATACCAAGCTCCCTGGCCAAGATCTCCATAACCCTCGGCGCGCAGAATCCTCCCTGGCACCGTCCCATTCCGACCCTCGTTCTTCGCTTGATGCCGTCTAAGGACTTTGCCCCTAAGGATCGGTGTATGGCATCGAGGATTTCTCCCTCGGAAATCATCTCGCAGCGGCAGATCAAATTGCCATAGGCGGGCTTCTCCTGAATCAAGGCGTTTCTCGCCTCCGTGCTCAGGGTATTGGGATTGAGAACGCCTTTTCTTGCAGAAATAAATTCCCCTTTTTCCTTGAGATTCATTTTTTCCCTTAATATTGAAGCCACCATTTCCCCGATTGCAGGACAACTCGCAATTCCAGGAGATTCTATGCCAATGCAATCAATAAAACCCTTCACATCCTCCGCTTCTTCTATGATAAAATCATCCCCCTGAGCATGGGCACGAAGTCCGGCAAAGGAAGTAATCGTCTGCCTTAAGGGAAGATTTCTCACACTTCTTCCTGCCTTTTTAAGCACCTGTTCAAGGCCCTCTTGGGTGGTATTGGTTCCTTCCTTGTCCTCTGTCTCTATAGCCGTAGGGCCCATGAGAAGATTGCCATGAACGGTCGGCGTAACGAGTATCCCCTTCCCCCTCTCATCCGGCAGCTGGAAAATTGTCCTGGTTACATGGTTCCCTGCTTCCTTATCCAAAAGACAGTAGTCACCGCGCCTTGCCGTCAGACGTAATTCCCTTTTACTCACCATATTATGAATTACATCCCCGTAAAGACCGGCAGCGTTGACCACATATCTTGCCTCTATGACTCCCTTAGTCGTATAAAGAGCAAAGCCGTTCTCCAGCTTTTTTATGTCTTTTACCTCAGTTCCAAACTTAAATTCCACACCATTTGCACAAGCATTTTCAGCCAAGGCAATGTTCAGTCCGAAAGGACAGACAATTCCTGCTGTAGGCGCATACAAAGCAGCATAGACATCCTCTGCCACATTTGGTTCCATACCGAGAATTTCTTCTTGATTCAAAATCCGAAGAGCCCTCACACCATTTACCTGCCCTCTGTCATAAAGAGCTTTAAGCTTCGGAAAATCCGCCTCCTGAAAACACAGAACCAGAGAGCCTGTCCGCTCAAAGGGAAAATCAAGCTCTCTTGCCAGGCTTTCCATTCTCTCATTCCCCCGCACATTGAGCTTTGCCTTCAAGGAACCAGGAGCGGCATCATAGCCTGCATGAACTATGGCGCTGTTTGCCTTGGAGGTTCCACAACAGACATCCTCCTCCTTTTCCAATACACAGATATCTGCCTGATAACGAGACAGTTCACGGGCAGATACTGCGCCGGACACACCGCTTCCGATGATTACAATATCATACATTACCATTCGATCCTTTCAGGTATATTTTTCAATGCTCCCCTCTGCAAAACAAGGGGGGGAACTCAAACATTTGTTCACCAAGTACATAAATTTCAAATTCCAGAAGCTATAATTCAAAATTTATATCAATATCACTTCTTGTTAATCTTCTGCTGGATCTCTTCCTCCGCCTCTTCCTTAAAATCTTCAATCTGCTCCGCACTCATCCGGGGAAGCTCCTCCGTAGAGGACACACCAAAGCTCCGCAAAAAATCCTCCGTAGTACCAAACAAAAGCGGACGCCCCGGAGCATCCAGGCGCCCCACCTCTTCAATCAATCCATACTCCACCAGCTTATTCACCGCATGATCACACTTAACCCCGCGGATCTTCTCAATCTCCAGCCTTGTCACCGGCTGCTTATAAGCCACAATAGAAAGCGTCTCCAGCAGCACTTCCGTAAGCGCATACTTTTTCGGCTGCTTTGCAATACGAATCAAATAATCATAATACTCCGTTTTCGTACAAAGCTGACAGGCATCCTGAAGCTCCAAAAGCCGAATCCCCCGATCCTCCATCTCATACCGCTCCTTCATCCCCTGCAGCAGCTCCCATACCTTTTTTGTCTCCACCTCCAATGCCCCTGCCAAATGAGCAATCTCCACAGAGTCCCCCATAGTAAACAAAATAGCCTCCATAACTGCCATCATTCTTTGATCATCCACAATCCATTCCTCACAATTCCATGATTTACAATCCCAATCTAAAACGCCTCAATCAAAATCTCCCCAAAAGTCTCATCCTGCCGCACAGTAATCTTCCCAGTCTTCATCAGCTCCAGCACCGCCAAAAAAGTCACAATCACATGAATCTTACTCTTCTTCGCTTCCTGCTCCAAAAGATTCCGAAAGCTAAAACGCTTATGCTCCTGGATATAAGCCTCCACAGAGGACATTTTATCCTCCAAGCTGACCTCTTCCTTTTCAATATCCCCAAACTTGCTGCGCACCGGATCAATCTTGTCCTCCTGCCTGCGCAGAATCGATTTAAAAATCTCGTTAAGCTTCCGAAGGGTCAGATCCCCCACAAGCTCATCCAAATCCACAGGCTCAATGTAAGAAGCCACCTCGTCAGGAATCGTTGCCTCCTTATAAAGAACCTTAGCCGCCAAACTCTGACGGTCTTTCAGCTCCAGGGCCATATACTTATACATCTTGTACTCCAAAAGACGCTCCACCAGCTCGGCCCTGGGGTCAATCTCCTCCCCTTCCTCGTCCACCTCAGCCGGAAGCAGAAGCTTGGCCTTAATCTCCAGAAGCGTCGCCGCCATCACCAGAAATTCACTCATGGTATTGAGATCCTTCGTCTCCATAGCCCGGATATACTCCATATACTGATCCGTGATCATCACAATCGGAATATCATAAATATCAATTTTGTTACTCTCTATCAAATGCAGAAGAAGATCCAGAGGACCTTCAAATATCGGTAATTTTACGGGAATGCCCATAATCCCATCTCCATCTTTATTCCAATTCCGTAACACCTTATCCATACACCAATCACAAATCTAGTTCCAGTCACAAAACCATGCGCCCGAAAATCCATTTATGCACGGATAAGAAAACGATTCCAGTTCCAAAATACTCCGTTATTCCTTGCCGTCCTTCGGATGCAGATGAATCACAGACAGCTCCGCCGGATTAAAAATGCGAATATTGACCGTGTGCGTGCCAAGCCCCCGGCTCACCACCAGATTTTTGCCGTCCTTCTTAAAATGACCTGCATCATACTTCGGAAACAGCTTTGCCTGAGGAGAAATCACTCCTCCAATCCCCGGAATCCGAATAATTCCTCCATGAAGATGCCCGGATACGGTCAGATCCGCCCCCCATGCTGCATAGCTGTCAAAGTACACAGGATTGTGGGCCAGAAGAATATTGTAGCAATCCCTGTCCGGCACACCAAAAGCTTTTGTCAGTTCTTCCGCCTGAAAAGGGATATGGTTCCGTCTCTCGTAATACCGCCAGTCAAGCTCAAAACCGTAGATCCGCATCTTAAGTCCATTTTTTTCAAAAAGAGTACTCTGATTTTCCAACAGAACCACACCGCAATCCCGAAGCCCTTTTGCATACTCCTGGTACATGGTTCCGTAAATCTTCGGACGAAGCCTCATACGGTATTCATGATTACCGTTCCCATAAAAAACGGGAAGCCTTCGCTCCTGCAGCCTGCGAAAAAGGTCCAGGGCCGGAGTAAAGGATCCCTCACTGTGGGCAATCAGCATATCGCCTGCAACCAGAACGGCGTCCGGCTTCTGCTCTTCCACAGCTTTAAGAAGCAGCTCATTCCCCGGGCCGTACACATGGTTGTGCATATCAGCCATAAGAACAAAGGTCAGACCCTTACTGCCTCTTGAAAGCTTTTCCGTATTCAGATGGTAGTGAAATTGTTTAAATTCAGACATGGGGATAGAATATCATAAAACCCTGAAAAATGCAATTTCTTTGTTTTACAATCGCTCTCACCCTCCGATCATCACCCCCACATTCCCATACAGCGCAATCCTGACAACGCCGCACAGAATCAGATGCAGCGGATAATAGAGATAGAAAAACCATTTCATTCCCTTCCAAGTCACCCGCTCTCCATTGTAGCGCCGTAAAAGAGGAATGGTAAGCGCCGTAAACAGCTGAATAAGCCCATAAAGAGGATGAATGAAAATCACGTATACCAACGCATAGAGAGAGACACAGGCCATCATCCCCATCATCTGCTTTTTAAAATTCCCTCTGTTCTCCGAAATCTGAAGAATCGCCAGCACCGCAATACTGCTCCAGTCCGCCGGAAATGCAAGCAGGGTAATTCCTATCACCAGCAAGGTTTTCTGCCATTGCCGGAAGCTCTTATGCTCATTGACATACAAGGCCGCCGTTCCCAAAAACAAGGCCCATAGAACGCTTGTCTGGTTAAACACAGAGGTTTGAAACGGAATAAAGGGAATCCCAAATGCAAAATTGTAAGCAAAATGACCCGCTATGGCAAACAATAGCAAACGGAAGGCATATTTCTTCCGATTGTGTGTGTAATGCCACCCCTCCGCCACAAAAAACCAGAAAATAGGAGCCGCCATTCTTCCGATGATATGAATCAGCAGAATCCACCAATCCGTAGGATAATTCGGCCAGATAACAGACGCTGCGTGATCTATCGTCATGGCAAATAACGCTATCACTTTTAACTGGTTTCCGTTCAAGCTCTTTTGCATTTTATCATTCCTTTCATTCTATTATAAATACATTCATTATGAAATAATGCTTTGCAAACCGAAACTTATTGTGTAGTTCCGCACTTACCGCATACGCCCGTCTGAGGCGAAACGGCAGCACTCCCGCAGACCATACAGGCCGCATCCGAAAAAAATCCGGCTCCTGTCTCTTGGTTTCGGATTCCATAGCAGCCAAGCTGCCTTTCGCTCTCCCCGTCCCATTCATAGCGGCCTGGCCACCAGCTTAGAAACTCCTCGGACAAATCGGAAACGGATTTTTCCGGCAGATAAAGGACAAATTCCGTCCCGGATTCCAGGCCCAAAGGCTCCGCACCAACATACAAAATCTCATCCCGAATCTCTTCAAAGCCGGTGTTCTTCCTTCTCCTGGTCCGTTCCTTCCGTTTTCGCTGTTTCCTTTGCATAAAACCAGAAATATTCCTCTTCTACAAAAACCATAATCGCGCCGTCACCGGAATCAAAGGTATAAGGATTCCCTATGCCGCCGAAATTGGACTGGCCGTTCTCCGTCGGAAGCTCTCCTGCCTTGGTAGTGGAAAGTATTTCTCCCTCCACACAGCCGGCATCTCCCATAGGCCCTGTTTCCTCTGTCCCATAGTAAAGGGTGTCATTTACCATGAAAACCCGATCCTCCGGCTCAACCTTTTCCTCTTTTTTAGAACAGCCTGAAACTGCCAGAAGAAGCAATGCCGCGATTATGCAGATATTTCGATATTTTTTCACATTCATTCTCCCCATTTCCGCACTTCTTATTAGACAAGCAATCGTACATCATTTCCCTGCCGTCACTCTTTTTCAAAGACCTCATACTGCTTCTTCGGTCCGCCGCACACCGGGCAGCGCTCGGGCGCCTTGTCTCCGGTCATCACATAGCCGCAGACAGGGCAGACATAAATCACCTCCCTGGTGAATCTGTCCGGATCCGCCGCTTCCTTTAAGAGCGCGGCATGTTCCTTTTCCGCAGCCGCAGCGCCGGCATAAGCCTGCTCCGCCAGCGGAAATTCATGCTCCTTTGCATAGTCCGCAAGCATCCGGTAGAAATATTCCTGTTCAAACTCCTCTCCCGGGACAAAAGCTGCCGCCGTTTCCAGGAACGGCGCAGGACGATCCAGTACGGAGTAAAAACTCCGCGCATGATAATATTCGGAAGCCGCAAGTGCACGAAACAGGTTGGCAATCCTCTTCATTCCTCTGCGCTCCGCCCGATCCGCGAACATCATATATTTGAAATGAGCCATCAGCTCACCCTCTACTGTCTCTTTCAGCTTCTGGCTTAAAATACCATCCTTGCGCTCACGTCCGTAACAGTCCTCCGAAAGATTTATGACCTGATGGTGCAGGCTTCCGTCCTTCTCATAGAAATGCACCACATGATGCTCCACATCACAGGCACGAATGTCCTTTGACACATCCTCAATCATAGCCCCGCCGCCACCGGTGCAGATCAGCGGAATCCCGTCCACGCAATCCTCAAATCCGGAATGGACATGACCGCAGAGGAGATATTTTACTTTCTGTTTCCAAGGCTCATAGGCTTTTTTCAGACGGGCAAATTCTTCCTCAGTTACGCAGTTTAAGATGAAATGGTTTGGCACAGGGATGTGAAATGCAATGATCACCTGCTCCACATCTTCCATAGCCAGGACACCGGACAAAAGCTCCATGCCCTCCTCCTCAAAGGTTCGCTTTGCATTGTCCAGTACAACTACGGCAAATTTTTCTGCAAGAAGTGCGTAGTTCTTTTCTCCGAAATACTCTGTATAAGCTCCCGTATCGTGGTTTCCCCGAAGGGCATAGACTCTGTTTCCTGCTAAAATCTCCGTAAGCTCCTGGATCGTCTGATAATGATGCCTGGTTCCTGCGGGCACCAGATCTCCCACAACAAGCGTAATATCATCCCTGCCGGTCTCCTCCAAGGCTCCCGCATATACTTTCATATTGTAGGTTCCAAGGCCCTCACAGCCCGGATCACCGATCACTCCTATGGAGCGCACACCCGGAAGCCGGATAATAGACTCCGATACTTTTTGAATCTTATTATTATTCATTTTGTTATCCTTTCATGATTGATTCCTTGCACTTCTTATCCCTTGATATAGGATTCCCTGTAATTCTCTGTCAATGCATCCCCTTACAGACGCCTCCTCTTTGGAATAGACTACAGCCCGATTCAACGTACGAGAGCGGATTCCCCTCTAGGAAAATCCGCTCCCATACTCTTTACTGCGGCTTTACGGCCGCATTTCTCTTATTCCTCTGCAGCTCTCGCTGCCACTTCCCTCTCCTGTACATCAGACGGAGCCTGCTCATAGCGTGCAAACTCGTATGCATAGACACCGCTTCCTCCTGTCATGGAGCGTAGGTCTGTGGAATACCCGAAAATCTCGGTCATAGGCACATCTGCCACAACCTCCTGCTTGCCGCCTGCTACCGGATTCATGCCCAGTACACGGCCGCGGCGCTTATTCAGATCGCCCATAACGTCTCCCGTATACTTATCGGGAACCGTAACGGTCATAGAACAGATAGGCTCCAAAAGCACCGGACTTGCATCCATAAAGCCCTTCTTAAACGCCTGAACGGTGGCTGTCTTAAACGCCATCTCCGAGGAGTCTACCGGATGGTAAGATCCGTCATAGAGTACCGCCTTCACGCCTACAACGGGATATCCGGCCAGAGGTCCCTTGATAACGGATTCCTGCACACCCTTTTCCACAGCCGGGAAGTAATTCTTGGGAACGGCTCCGCCCACTACAATCTGATCGAATACATAAGCCGTCTCCAAATCTCCCGATGGCTCAAAGGTCATCTTCACATGGCCGTACTGTCCGTGCCCGCCGGACTGCTTCTTATACTTGGAATCCACATCCGATTTCTTGCGGATGGTCTCGCGGAAGGCAACCTTTGGACGGCTCAGCTCTACTGCAACCTTAAACTTCTCCTCCAGCTTACTTACAACCACATCCAGGTGCTGATCGCCCATGCCGTAAAGCAGAGTCTGACGGTTCTCGGAATCATTGACAGCCTTAAGAGTCAAATCCTCTTCCATCATCTTCGTAAGTGCCTGGGAAATCTTATCCTCATCTCCCTTATTCTTTGCCTTATAGCACATGTATGTATAGGGCTTGGAAACCTCGGTTCTTCCGAACGCCACCGGTGTAGCCTTGGTGGAAAGGGTATCTCCCGTCTTGGTACTGTTCAGCTTGCCGATAGCTCCGATATCGCCTGCGTGAAGCTCCGAAACCTCGATAGGCTTATTGCCCTGCATTACATAGAGCTTGCTCAGCTTTTCCTCTGTCTCCTTATCCTGGTTGTAGAGGGCATCGTCAGATTTGATAACGCCGGAGGACACCTTGATAAGAGAATATTTTCCGATAAAGGGGTCCACGATGGTCTTAAATACATAAGCGGATTTTGCCTTAGAGAAGTCGTAATTTGCCTCGAAAATCTCGTTGGTCTTGGTGTTGATGCCGTTGCAGGCCTTTTTATCCGGGCTTGGGAACAGCTCTACAATGTCATTCATCAGATTGTGAATGTTCCGAAGCTCCGCACTGGAACCCATCGAAACGGGAATCACGGAACCGTCGCCCACATTGAACTTCATGGCCGCACGAATCTCGCTGACGGTAAATTCCTCCCCGTTGAAATAACGCTCCATAAATTCATCGGAGGTCTCCGCAACCGCATCTAAAAGGGCCTCCCGGCAGATGGCCAGGTTTTCTTTGGAATATTCCGGAATCTCACAAGGCTCACGCTTGCCGATGTCCGTAAAGCGGCGGCCTTCCATCTTGCACACATTGATGTAGCCCACAAACTTCTCATCCTCGCGGATAGGCTGATAGAAGGGAGCAATCTTCTTGCCGTAGCGCTCGGTTAAGTCCTCTACCACCTGGCGGAAGGATGCATGATCCACGTCCATCTCGGTTACAAAGAACATCCGGGGCAGCTTGTACTTTTCGCACATCTCCCATGCCTTTTCCGTTCCTACCTCCACGCCGGCCTTACCGGATACCACGATAATTGCGGCGTCCGCAGCGGCCACAGCTTCCTCTGCCTCGCCTACAAAGTCAAAATATCCCGGTGCGTCTAAAATATTTATTTTGCAGTCCTGCCAAATCAGCGGAATCACGGAAGTGCTGATTGAGAACTTTCTCTTAATCTCTTCCTTATCGTAATCACTGATGGTATTCCCGTCGGTTACCTTGCCGATTCGGGTCGTAAGCCCGGATACATATGCCATAGCTTCTACCAGACTGGTCTTACCACAGCCGCCGTGTCCTAAGAGCACTACGTTGCGAATCTTGTCAGTTGTGTAAATGTTCATGCCTTATCCTCCAAAATTTTTTTGCGTCTCCGCGCCTTCTTTCCGCCCCGGAGACCGCCATGTATATATTCTACTAAAAATTGAGAAAAAGTTCAAGTGTTTTATACAGATCGACAAGCGAATCCCTGGGTGAAGCTATCAAAAGGCCGAAAAAAATAACAAGAAATTCCTGTTTTGGATCTTATTCCTTTTTCAAATACCAGTAAAAGAAAAACCTTTAAATATTTTAGCACCTATTTAGCGGCACTCGCCTTCAGGCTGCTAGTTCTCACTGTATTGATAATCCCTTTGCATACGTAAAAGAAATCACAGCTCTCGGAGCAGTCTCTAAGTAAGCCTGTTCTTTATGCATAATATCAATAATCGCATCCTTTGTACAGCTTCCGAAAATGCGGATTATCTCATCAAGAATCTCTCGGTCTTCTTGAGAAAGATACTGATACTCCGCACTCTTTGATTTTTTAAAAAAATATCCCGTTCCATCTCCCAACTCAATTTCATCATATTCTACACCATAAAGATCAATAATGGAATCATGAGCAATGGGAACTGCTCCCATCGGAAGCGCCTGATAAATAAGACCTGTTATCGCATACCCCCTGCGTTTAAATGATAAAGCATCGGAATACCACAGAAGCTTCATCAGTTTTACCTTGTAAAGCTTCACTACCTGCGGAGCATTTGAAAAGTAGCGGATAACATCAACCACTTTATCCAGGGATAGTCTTACATTCCCGTTATATTCAAGCTTGTCATGAAATCTTGCATATTGGGCAAAGATTGCTTTTCGAAGGTATCGATCCCGCTCCTGCTCAAAAAGTCTTGCGGCCGCTTCCCTATATTTAGCATAGGAAACAGCCGGAATAGAATCCTTTGCCAGTTCCAATAAGACCAGAAACCATTCCGGATCTTCCGAAAGCTTCCTCAAAATCGTATCATGGGCAGCATCCTGTATCTGATGCCCCTCGTATCTGGTAATTGTCTTTTTTCCCCACCCCAATAAAAGACAAAGATCGCTCTGGCTCATATTATACTTTCCGCGAATGGAAGAAATATCCTCTGTGGTCAAGAGTCCCTGCTTTCTTCGATATGCATCCTTCATGGAAATGTCGTTGGAACGCATCTGATTTTCGTCCCCGTAATACTC
The DNA here is from genome assembly GCA_910576325.1 of Clostridia bacterium. Taxonomy (GTDB): domain Bacteria; phylum Bacillota; class Clostridia; order Lachnospirales; family Lachnospiraceae; genus Laedolimicola. Next base: position 55,603 of record CAJTIM010000011.1, on the reverse strand, counting down.
CTTAGCTTTACTACAATAGTAGTATTCTGCCGGATATTCTACCAAGATACCTTTAAAAATATTTTTGTCAATGCAGCTTACCGTTTCTACTTCATGCTCTTCCATGCAGCTTAAGCAAAACATTTTTTTTCGATTCAGCAATTTCCTGCTCACAAACTCACCACCTTCTTACTTCCTGGCCTGTGCCTTTGTTCCCTCAGGCAACGAGTTAACCGGACATGCCGGCATTTCCATTTGGCGACTCTCGACATTCAGAGGGATAACAACGGAATGTTCTCCATATGGAAACACCTCCGGTGTAAATGCTTCCGCCGCAAAATGAAATGACATTACAAAAGCAGTATGTTTCCCATAAGCTGATAAAAGCTCCACTCTTATCTTAATATACAAATCCTTACTATCATTATATACCTTTCCAAATTCACGCATTTCGCTTCGTTTGGAAAATCGCAGATCTTTAACGGTTCGCATATATTCCTTTACCGTTAAAGTCTTAAGCTCTCTGCGCAATGCATCTGCCGGATTCTCGTTCGGAAATAATTTTGCAATGGTATATGCTCTCTTCTGATCAACCTGTCGTACCTCCTGGAATGTAATCTGTGCATCATGATCCAGGGCATATTTTAAATTCTGTAAATAAGAACGAACCTCCAACTCGCTCTCAATCCTTGACTTCCCATCCGTCAATTATATATCCTCCCGATTTGGTATCAATTGATGCCATTTTGCTATTATTAAATAATACTGCCAATAATTTCAAACAAAATTTTACATTACTTAGTTGAAATATGTGCCGTAAACCTCTTCCAGTCTCCGCCTCTGTGCCCCTTTCAGCGTCTGCCCGTAGATCTGCTCCACCAGAGCCTTTGCCTGCTCATAGTAAGCCTCCTGCTGCCCCCGGTCGGTTTCCTGGGCAATCTGCGCAATCAGCGCTTCAATGCGATCCGCCAGGGCGTGATCGTCCCGGTAATTCTGAACCGTATACCCCGGCGAAAGCACCTCTGAGCCGTCTCTTCCCGGATAGTATTTCTCATCTCCGTTTACAATCTCCGTGGTAGTCTCAAAGCGCTCATGCTCCGAGCCTTCCACAAGGGCCTCCATCGCGTCCTTCCAGATCTGGGCCGGATAGCTTCCTCCGTACAGGTTGTTCAGCTCCCTGGGCATATCATAACCAACCCAAACCGCCATCGCGTAGTCCGGAGTGACTCCCACAAACCATCCGTCCTTGCTGTTGTTGGTGGTTCCCGTCTTTCCGGCGGCCTCCACCGTACTCTTCCACCCCATTTTTCTTGCCGTGCCCTTCTTGATCACGCCCTGTAAAATATCTATCATCAGCTCCGCCTGCTCCGCCTCGTAAACCTGCCTGGTTTCATACGGCTCGTAAAGCTCCTCCCCGTATTTGTCCAAAATGGATATGATACAATCCGTCTGCTGAAATTTTCCGTGATTTGCCACGCAGGAGTAGGCATTTGCCATCTCTACGGTTGTCGTTCCGTAGGTAAGGCCGCCCAGAGAGGAAGCCGGATAAAAATCATCGGGCACAATCCGGGCAAAGCTCATGTCCTGAAGGTAGGACAACCCGGCTTCCGGGGTAATCTCGCAGAAAAGCCGCCAGGCCACGCCGTTTTTGGAGCTTTCCACCGCAGCACGGAGGGTGGTTTTGGCGCCGTACATTTCCAGAACCTTTTCCGGTTCCTCCTTCGCCTTTTCTACGTTAATATCTGTCACTGCGGACCGATCCGTATAGCCCCGCTCCAGGGCCGGCAGGTAGACGATCAGCGGCTTGATGGAGCTTCCCGGCTGGCGGTAGGACTGATAGGCCCGGTTCAGGGTATAGGTGCCGTTATTCTGGGTTCTTCCTCCTACAATGGCCTCTACCTTGCCGGTTTCATTGTTCACCACGGTAGCCGCTCCCTGGAGGGCAAACTGACCGTTTTCCGTCATTTCCTCGTCAAAGGCCAGAGCATTATCCACGCTCTCCTGAAGAAGCTTCTGCTTTTCCTTATTTAAGGTGGTTTGGATGACATAGCCTCCTGTATACAGCTCCGCACGCAGACGCTCGTAGGATTGATTGTAGGTTTCCATGTAAAAGTTGTAGTCTTCCATTGTGGCAAAGGAGCTGCGGAACAGAAAGCCGTCCAGCTTCATCAGATAGCGGATGGCGCAGTCAATGGCGTAGGTGGTTTCATAGTCCTTGATTTCTATGGGCTTTTTTTCATTGAGAACAAGATCCTCCCGAAGCGCCTGGATACGCTGGGTCTCCGTAATCATCTCGCATTCCTGCATATCTTTCAGCACCTTGTCCCGTCTTGGAAGGGCGTTGCCGCTGTTTTTCAGCGGATCGTAGTAGGAGGGGGAATTGGGAACCGCACACAAATAGGCTGTCTCATTTAAAGACAGCTCACTGGCCGGCTTGTTGAAATAGAACTGCGCCGCCGCCTCGATGCCGTAACAGTTGTTGGCAAAGTAGATGTTGTTGATATAAAATTCTATGATTTCTTCCTTGGAATACTTTTTTTCCACCTCCAGGGCATAGCAGATCTCCTTGACTTTTCGCTCCAGGGTGACTTCTTTTGTGATAAATACGTTCCGCACAAGCTGCTGGGTGATGGTACTGGCGCCGTGGACCGTCTCGCCTCCTGAGGCAACAAACTCCACGCCGACCCGGATCATTCCTTTTATGTCTATGCCTTTGTGCTCCCAGAATCTTCTGTCCTCAATGGCGATGAAGGCATTGACTACATTCTCCGGGATTTCGTCGAAGGTCAGGTAGATCTTGCTCCCGTTTCCCGACAGCTCGGTGAGCAAGCTGCCCTCGTCGTCGTAGAAGTAGCTGGTGAGATTGCGTTTGAAGGTATTGGTGTTGGACTCCTCCACGATCTTTTTTGCTTCCTGGCTGTATTCCTCGTATAAGGGGTAGACCTTATAGATAACGGCCCCGCCCAGGGCAAGGATGGCTGTGATGCTTAAGAAAAGGAGGATTTTGAATAGTCTTTTTAAAAATTTCATAGTCCTGTTCCATTCCGGATTTATTTTAAACCTGTCTTCTGTCCATATCAATTTTATATTCATAAGCACAGCTTTTTATTGCTGTCTTTCGAATTCTTTTTTGAATTATAACATTTTCCTAATATTGAAACAATCTGAATTTTTCAAGCTTGCACAAAGCCATAGAAAACGTTATAGTAGAATATGTAGAAAGAAGGGATGAAGTATGCGGATCACATATATCGGACACAGCGGATTTTATGCGGAACTGGAACATGCTCTGCTGCTGTTTGATTTTTATGAAGGTACACTTCCAAAATTCCCCTGCGGGAAAACGCTTTATATATTCGCCAGTCACCGCCATCCGGATCATTTTAATCCTGAGATTTTTCGTCTGGCAGAGGAGAAGGAAGATACCTTTTTTATTCTGTCAAGCGATATCTGGGAATGTCGGATTCCTAAGGAGCTTAAGGCCCAGGCAGTACGTCTTAAGCCAAACGAACGCCGTTCCTTTGAAAATATAATGGTTCAAACCCTGAAATCAACGGATGAGGGCGTCGCTTTTCTGGTCATGTGCGGAGGAAAACGTATTTACCATGCGGGGGACTTGAATGATTGGCGCTGGCCTGGAGAACCGGAGAATTGGAACCGGCAGATGAAGGAAAACTTTGATAAGTATATTGAACCGCTACGAAATATGCATATAGATGCGGCTTTCGTTCCCCTGGACCCCAGACAAGAGGACTATTACTGCTTGGGGCTTGATTACTTTTTGTCTCTGACTGCCGGCGGCAATCCCTCTGAACGGATTTATCCTATGCATTGCTGGGAGGATTATCAGATTATAGATCGGTGGCTTCTGGAACATCCTGAGCACCCCGAACGGGAACGAATTATGCATATTACAGCGCGCGGGCAGAGTTTCTTGCAGTAAAATACTTTATTTATGACATGAAAATCATCTGCATATGCGGATCGCAGAAAGGAGAAAAATACAATGAATTTTCAATTTGCGCACTACAATTACAATGTAATCAATCTGGAGAAATCCCTGCGTTTCTATGAGGAAGCCCTTGGGCTCAAGGAAGCCCGCCGGAAGGAGGCAGAGGACGGCAGCTTTATTCTCTCCTACCTCGCCGACGGCAAGACCGGCTTTCAGCTTGAGCTTACCTGGCTGCGGGACTGGGAAGCGGATCATTACAACCTGGGAGACAATGAAATCCACCTAGCCTTCACCACCGACGACATGGATGCGGCGCACAAAAAGCACCGGGAAATGGACTGCATCTGCTTTGAAAATCCCGATATGGGTATTTACTTCATCGAAGATCCGGACGGCTACTGGATCGAAATCATCCCGGCCAAATAAATAAAAGCTGCCGCAATAACTCTTTAAGCTTTTACGATATTCTGCTTATTCCAGATACGGATCTACTAAGCTGCTTTCGTGATCATAGAGCGTATCATACCAGAACTGTCCGGTGGAAGCCGTATCCGCATCCACCGGAATGGTTCCCTTGGTCTGCAAAAGCTCCTCGCAGACCAAGGCCATAATCTTCCCCTCCAGACCCGTTTCCTGCCCGTTGCGGAAACGATTCAGACAATAGCGGAGTGTGTATTCTCCATAGTAGGTCAGCTCCCGGTACTCTAAGGAATGTTCCTCCACATAATCCCCTGGATTCGAGGAAGCGGCCGGGCTGCTGCATATGGCGGCCAGCAATTGCTCCACGATTCCGTCCATATCAAGATCTGCAGCATCCTGCTCTGCAGCATCCTGCGTTCCATTTTCCGGCTCTTTTACAGACTGTAAATCCCAGGGTACATAGCTTATAGAGAGCTGTTCCTCTTTTGAAAGGCTATTGTACCACTCCAGCCATTCCAGGGTCATCTCGGACAAATCTCCCGTATTGTACCAGTGATCGCAGTAGCGGATCTGACTGCCGTCTTTGCTGCGGCATTCAAAAATCATCCATTTCCCGTCTATGAGAATTTCAATGGTATCATGTTCACCAAACTGGTAGACATAGCCTATACCGAAATTGGACTGATTGTTTTCCGCGGGCTTTTCGGTTCCTTTTACCGCAGAGGTGATTTCTCCGTCCATATCAAGGCTTCGATCTGTTTTTGTGCTCACCTGGTTTGTATCATAGTAATATTTATCATTTACCATAACCATAGGGATGACAGCCCATTCCGTCCGATCCACAATTCGGATATCCACGCCCTCCGCCCGGACGTAAACAACCTTATCTTCATCCGTTGGATTTTCGGCATAAATGCCGATCCGAAACCAGGCGCCCTTTTCCGCGTCCATTTTAACCGACATTCCGGGCGTCAGATAGGCCGGCTCGTAAGTACGCTCCTCTTCCCATTCTATGGGGAATAATACAACCTCCGTATCTCCCAGTCCTTCACCGGCAGACAGAACAATTTTTTTGCCTAAGGGAGAAATCTCCTCCTCCGAATAAGCTATCTCGCTGCGCCCGCTCCCTGCCGGAATCACAATCTTCACCTGATAGGCATCCTGCTTTGGATTGGTCAGAAAGCAGACGGCCACTGTGATACAGGCGAGAAAAGAGATAAAAATCACCCGGAAGGCAGGTCTGTGATAATTCAGGACCGCCCTGACCCGGGCCTTCACTCCGATTTCGCCAAAGGCAAGGGGACAGGTCAAAATCATCTTTTTTTCCGTGCTGCAATTGACAAGGGCGTGGGAATACGCTTTCTTTTCGTTCATGCCCATACTGCCGACTACCTTCTCGTCACAGGCAAGCTCCGTGTCCCGGGTAAAGAGTACATAAGCCGCCCACATAAGGGGATGGAACCAGTATACGGCCAGAAGCACATAGGCCAGAAGCTTCCACCAGTGATCCTTTCGCTTTAAATGTGCCTGTTCATGGGCCAGGACGTATTTGATCTCTGTCTGTCCCAGGCTTGAGGGCAGATAGATCCGGGGACGCAGGATTCCCAGAATAAAAGGAGTGTTTACTGCGTCGCAAAGCCAGATCGTTTCCCCGGCTTCCTTTAGGGGAATTGCCTCCCGGAGCCGGATACGCAGACGCAAAAAGCCTGCAAAGGCGTACAGGAGCAAAAAGAGCAGACCCACAGCCCACAGGACGCCTGCAAAATGCATCCCCATATGCAGAGGACTTTCGCCGGATATGGGGACGGCTGTGCCGATGGTATCCCGGAACAAGGGATTTACCGTGCTGTTAAACGCCTGGATTCCGCTGTTCACAATCGGCTCCTGTGTCCGGGTGAGCGCCGTGGGATTGATGGTTTCGGCGCTGGGAATAAGGCTTAAGGAGCTTTCTAAGGAAACAGGGCATACCAAGCGGACAGCCACAATTCCCCATAAGATACAGGAAAGCCATCTGGGGGCCTTCCTAAGAAGTATGCGAAGGAGAATCACTGCCAGAACCAGCCATCCTGCGGCAATACTCATGTTTAGTAATTTTAAGAAAATCTTTTCCATTCCGTCACCTCATTCCGATTCCGCAGCCTTATCGATCATCTCCCTGATTCGTTCCGCTTCCTCGGATGTGAGCTTGCTGTTTTTCGTAAAGGCGGCTATGAAATCGGGGAGGGAACCGTCAAACGCATCTTCTACAAACTTCCGGCTCTGCATGGAATAGAACTGCGAACGGGAAAGCAGACTGGTCACATTTCCCTTCTGGTTTTTGAACAGTCCTTTCTCGCACAGCCGCTTTAAAACTGTGTGGGTAGTCGTGCGCTTCCAGGTAAATTCTTTTGCCGCCAGTTTCACAAGCTCCGAAGATGTTACCGGCTCACGCTCCCAAATCATATCCGCAAACCGGGCCTCAATTACTCCTAATTGTATTTCCGCCATTGCTCTTTCACCTTTCATACTACTCTTTGTAGTCTATATTGTAAGACTACTACAAGTAGTCTCTCATGTCAAGCGTAAAAGCAATAATGGGCAAATAAAATTCCGGGAATCAAATACTTCTTACAACAGTATCTTGATTCCCGGGATTTCCATATTTTAATATATTCTTTTTACAACGGCCTTATAAGCCCTTTCCTAGATGGCCGGCGCATGCTCCAGCAGATACTTCTCCGCTTCCGTATTCCACAGTCCGTTGGTCTTGGAAACCAGCTTGTGAAGCTCCGCAAACATAGGCTCTGTCTTTCCTTTTTCCTCAAAGTCCGCAATAGCTGTCAGCGGCAGAGAAATGTGTGTGTAAATCAGCTTCTTTCCGCCCGGAACCTTGGGAAGATTCAAAGTAGTCTCTCTTGCCACGTCAAGGCCGCCGATATGGGTAACCAGAATAGCCGGATCCAGCTTGCCCTGTCCCATCATAGCCAGACATTCCTTCATGTCATCCGTATTGCCGCCGGAGGTTCCCACTACATGAGTTCCGGAGTAATGTACGTTGTAGAAGTTGAACTTTGCGGAAAATTCCGGGTTGGAAGGTCCTGCAAAGAAGTTCAGGCAGCCGTCCTGCGCCAGAATACTGTCAGCCAGCTCTACTACCGGAGCAACGGGAGCAAAGCAGAGTACATCGTCATAGCCGGCTCCGTCCGTGAAGTCCATCATGCACTTCTTCTGATCCTCAACCTTGCCTGTGTTCACATAGACAAGCTTAATTCCCTTTTTCGCCGCTTCCTCGGGAGAAAGAATCTGCTCCGCCCGGGCCAGACGCGCATCGTCAATATCCGTTACAATCAGAAGGGACGGATTGCGGTCGCAATGAATGATATAATCAATAGCAGCCAGCCCCATCGGGCCTACGCCTGCCAGAATTGCCATCTTGCCGCCCTCTACGATTCCCATGTCATGCTCATATTTTCCTCTGGTCACATGGTACATGGCATGGAAGGTTCCTGCCACGCAGGACAAAGGCTCCGCCAGAGAACCGCCGAAATAATTCTCGCTGTCAAAGTGAAGGAGACAGCCCATTTCCATAACCTCATTGGGGATTACCACATAGGTAGCGTCTCCGCCGATAAATTGGAAGGAATATCCCGGCGCGTCCAGGCTTCCCTTGTAGTTGAGAGCCGGCTGAATGGAGAACTTCTCTCCCTCCTTGAACTCATTGGCCCACTTGGAGCCTACCTTTACCAGCTCGCCGCAGAACTCATGGCCGATGATGGTGGGATGCTCCGCCACATCATTGGGAACACGCTTGTGATCCGCACCCTGCATAGCAGCCTTGTAGGAGGACATGCAGATACTGTCAGATACAACCTTTGCCAGAATCTCGTCATCCTTAAGCTCCGGAAGCTCAAACTCCTCCAGACGCAGATCTTCTTTTCCGTACAATCTTAACGCTTTTGTTTTCATATTTTCTCTCCTTTTGGCTTTATCAAGCCTTAATTTTTCATTTTCTGAAACATGTGGATGCAATGTTTTCCCGAAATCCTCTTTACCGGAAGGTAACCTGCTGCTCCTCATGCTGGGAAAGCAGATGGCGGCATTCCTCCTCCGAAAGATCCTTCTGAGTCCCTACAAGCTTTGAAATCGTAAGCACCTTGGCAATGGCTTCGGCGGCTTCCATATTGTTCATGGCCTCTATGGCGTCCGGACCTACCGCAATGGCGCCGTGATTTTCCAGAAGGGCTACATTGCTGTGCTTTAAAATGGGTCCCAGATCCCGGCAGATATCATCCGTTCCCGGCCGCCCGTAGCCTGCTACCTCGATACGCCCGTATTTAAACATCATTTCCGGATAGGCCCTTGTCTCCACCGGCTTACCGCATACCGCGTGTGCCGTAAGATAAGCGGGATGTGCGTGGACGATTCCTCCGATATCCTCCCGCATCCGGTAAGTCAGCACATGAAGCCGAAGCTCCGAGGTGGCTTTTAAGGTTCCGCCTACCTGATTGCCGTCCAAATCGGTAACGGCTATCATTTCCTCCGTGAGAAATGCCTTATTTCTGGCGCTGGGGGTCACGTAGATCCGCCCGCCGCGCTTAATGGAAATATTGCCCTCCACTGCATTTAAAAGCTGCTTTTCGTCCAAGCGCTTCGCTACAAGCAATATCTCCCGGATCGCATCCTTGTCTATCTGCATGTTATTCACTCACCTTTTCCCGTTCAATCAGCTTCCAGGTGGCATCCACCAGATGCTTAAACTGCGGATCCTCAAGCTGCTTGCAAATCATACTCTGACGGGAGCTGTTCACATCCTCGCCGGAGATCTCCGTCATACCGTACTCCCGGCAAAGGTTCTGAAGTCTGGTCATCTGCTCCTTGGTGTTGCGGGCCGGCATATAGGTCACGCCGTGAACGCCCTCTTCCTTTAACATCTCAAAAAGCTCATCCAGGAACTCGTCCTCAAACTTGGCCGCTTTTTTGTCTCCTGTTACGGAGTTCGTAATATCTCCCAGATAGGGATAGCAGAGAATGGCTCCCACTTCGTCCGCCAGCTTCACCAGATCCTTGAAGGAAATACATTCCTCCGTGGCCGGAATATAAATCTTCTCCACCAGCTCCGCTTTCATCACGCCTAAGAGATCATATACAAAATGCGGATTCAAGGGATCGGAAAGCTGTCCTTTTTGCTTTTCGGAAAGCTTGATTCCCAACTGATTCTCCACAAATTCCGCACACTTTTCCTTCCCGGCCTTGGCGATAATCTTCTCGCTTAAAGCACACAGAAGATGACGCTCGGTGACAGAGCCGCCATTTGCATACTGGGAAATGGGCAGTACGTCCTTGTCAAAGTCCAGGGTGATTCCCTTTGGCTCCATAAGGGCGTTGATATTGGCAACCATCTTGCGGTTCCGTTCGTTTCTCTTTTCTCTCAGGGGTCCGAATACCTCCTGAAGCCTTGCAAAGCCTGAATCGGGTACGCTGTGAATGGCCATGTAAGCGATTCCTGCCTGGTCCGGATTATTTAATTTTCTTCCTGCCATGCGAGTACCGTCCAGGTTGGCGCGGCATTCCATTCCGCAGGTGGTGCCGATTCCGGCGATCTTACCGGCCTTGCGGAACTCTACCGCGCCGGCAATGCTGTCGTGATCCATGATTCCTGCTGTCTCCAGGCCCTCATCCCTTGCACAGTAAATAGCTGCTGCCGGGGAATAGGGGGAGAAGGAATATATGGTATGTATGTGATTATTGGCAAACTGCGGCTTTACCTCCGGCTTCTCCTTCTCGCTTCCAAGGACAATAGCCAGATTTGCCAGACGTTCTTCCGGGGTCGGGGCATTGAGAAGCTTCAGTGCTTCCTGCCGTTCTACGAATTTATCCATCAATGAGTGCCTCCATTCCAGTTCCGCATCCTGACACCCGTACCCTTTTAATGAGATGAATTTCCAGCCGCAAAATAACTGCGTCTGTAAATCCATCTGGGCACGGATGACAGGATGCTGATTTAAATTCCAGTTCCGCATCCTGACACCCGCACCCTTTTAATGAGATGAATCTCCAGCCGCAAAATAACTGCGTCTGTAAATCCATCTGGGCACGGATGACAGGATGCTGATATAAAAGATTAATTCAGCATATTCTGTCCGCCGGTTACGGGTACGGCCTGTCCTGTCTCGAAGTTCTGCTCTACACAGTAGAACAGGGCCTTGGATACGTCTACCGGAGTACATCCGCGGTGGATGGGAGACTTGGACAGGTAATAGTCCTTTACATCCTGTACGGTCTTGGCTCCCGGAACCTTGCCGGCATTTAAGTACTGTACGAAAAGCCCTCTCTCCGGATCGGACCACAGGGGACCGTCGTAGAAGTTGCCGGGACAGATGGAATTGACCTTAATCTGCCATGCTACCAGCTCCAGTGCGAAGCTCTGGGTAAGACCGATTCCGCCGAACTTGCCGCCCGCATAGGCGCTATTGTTCTTGGAACCCTCCAAACCGGATTTGGAGTTAATCTGAATGATATCAAACCAAAGGCTGTCGTCCGCCTCGTGCTGTGCTTTCATGATTGCAGAAGCATATTTTGCTGCGTTGAAGTATCCGATGTAATTCACCTTTGTCACAAACTCGAAAGCTGACGGCTCCATATCCTCCAGGCTTCCGGCTTTGAGAACGCCCGCATTGGACACAAATATATCAAGTCCGCCGAAGTGCTCTACGGCTCCGCATACCATAGCTTCCATAGACTCTGCGCTTGACACGTCTACCTTTAAGCCAACAGCACGCTCTCCCAATGCTTTCGCTGCTTCCACAGCCTGAGCTTCATTTAAATCAGCCAGAACTACGCTGGCTCCCTCTTTATACATCTCTGTCGCAATTCCAAGTCCGAATCCCTGTGCCCCGCCTGTAACAACCGCGATTTTTCCGGCTAAGCGCCCGGTTGTCTGTGGTCTGTTGTGAATGTTTTGTTTTGCATACTCTTTTGCTTCTGCCAGGTTCATGTTTACCCTCCATTTCAGTTCTGCAGCATCCTCTGCGGATCCCTTTATCCGCTGTCTGAAACGCTGCTGTTTCCATCATTCTCCAATGGATTGTTTTTGAATTACAAGCTTATTATAGCACAATCCCAACATAAGTCAATATAAGTCTAACAAAATCCACATGCAATTCAAGATTTTTTCACCATTTCTACTCCAAATTTGCATGATTTTGCATCAGTAATTGATTGGGATCTTCAATATGCAGTTTTTCTGCTGCCTGCATAACGATAATCTCCAAAAGTATCAGCACACTCAGCTCAAACCGGCTTCCTCCCAGCTGGATAGATTTCTTTCCCGAATTATCCACCACCTTCGTACTGCTGGCTTCTATGGCAAGCACCAGATCTGCCAGGCCGCCCATAGTGGAATCCGGAACCATCGTAAGCAAAGCCGTTTCCGCCCCGTGAGCCTTCGCTTTCTTAACCATAAGCGCAACCGTATCCGTTTCTCCCGAACCGGACACCGCAATCAGCAAATCCCCGGAACGAATGGCCGGTGTCGTTGTTTCCCCCGGCACATAAGCGGTCAGCCCTATCTGCATCAGACGCATGGCACAGCATTTAACCATAAGAAGAGAGCGGCCCGCACCTGTTAAAAAAATACGTCCGGCATTGCAGATGTGTTCCGCCAGGGTTTCCACAGCCTGCTCCTCCACGGTCTGCAGAGAATCCTGCAGCTCTTTTGTAATCATATAAGATAGCCTGGCTGTCTTCATCTCAGAGCCTCCTTCATTTTCCGCGCCGTCTCCTCCGGCGCCTCCGCTCCTGCCAAAGCACTTCCGGCAATAATAATTGCAGGCTTTAAGGCTGCATAATCCGGCAAGGTATCCGGACAAATTCCTCCTGCAACCGCCGCCTGCTCCGGTGGTATCACCGATAATAAAGTTTTTAAGTCTGACATCGGCGTCCTTCCGGATTTCTGTGCATCCACTCCCGTATGAACGCAGATATAGTCTACCTCAAGATCCCTCAGCCGTTTTGCCGCCGCGGCGATGTCCGAAACGGTAATCAAATCCGCCATCACCTTTCTACCGTTCTCATGGGCCGTTTTTACCACCTCGCCAATTGTTGTCTCGTCCGCAAGTGCCAGAACCGTAACAATATCCGCCCCCGCCGCTACCGCATCGCCGCATTCCAAAGCCCCTCCGTCCACAATCTTTGTATCCGCAAGGACGGTAAGCCCGGGAAAGCTTTTTTTAATTCTGCGGACCGGCTCCAGACCGCACCGCATAATCACAGGCGTTCCAATCTCGATAATATCCACCCACTTTGCCACCTGTTCCGTCAATATAAGCGCCTCATTGGTATCTGCCATATCAATCGCCATCTGCAATTTCATAACGTACCTCCTTAATCTGTTGTTTTTCCGCCGGAAACATTAACAACCGTCCCCGTAATATAGCTTGCCCGATCGGAAATCAGATAAGACACCGCATCGGCCACCTCCTCCAGGCGTCCGAGACGTCCAAGAGGAATCGACGCCTCATAATTACTGTCAACAGCCTCCTTTGTAGTATTTCGCGTATAGGCCAGAGCATCCATATAGGCATCGGAGGAGGTCATAGCTGTCTTCTCATTAATTCCCGGCGTAACGGCCACCACGCGGATTCCATATTTCCCCAGCTCCAGTGCTATGGATTTTGTAAAAGAACTCAGGGCCGACTTTGTTGCCGCATAAATACATTGTCCGGCAGAACCGCGGGCACCACTGGTAGAAGACATATTTATAATCACTCCCTGTTTGTGAATTATCATTTTTCTGGCAACAGCCTGGGAAAGAAATACGGCGCTTTTCACATTGACGCTCATCATTGCCTCATAGTCTTCCTCATTGAGTTCATATTTTGAACAGGGTTCCTTTGCGTCCACCAAAAGGCGCGCCCTGTTCACTCCCGCATTATTTACCAGTGCATCTATTCTTCCATACCGCCCATATACGGCCTCTACAAGCTTCTCAATCTCTTCTTTCTTTGTAATATCACAGGATATATACTCCATATTTTCATTCTCTCCGGGAGGTGTGATGTCCGCATTGATAACCGTCGCTCCAAGCCTCCCCAAAGAATTGCAGATTGCTCTTCCAATGCCATTGGAACCTCCTGTTACGATCACAACACGCTTTTCCAAATCCATCCAATGTTCCATTTCATTTTCTCCTTTCGTAAGGTTTCTTTATTATTAACATACTATTGTCGGATCTCTTCGCCTGCCGGCTTTTTCAAACCAGCCTGCCGGTCAGCCACTTTCCGCGGAGCAGCCGTATCAAAAACAGCCCCCCGCGTACACACAGCTCAACGCACATGGCAAGCCACACGCCGATAAGCCCTAATTGGGGAGCCAGGATCAGGGACAGGGTAATACGTACCCCCCACATACTTGCCAGATTCATGATACTGGGAACAAGCGTATCCCCGGCTCCCCGCAGCGCCCCGGCCGCCACAATAGAGGCCGCAAACATAGGCTCCGCAAAGGCTTCAATCCGCAGAACTCTTGTGCCAAGAACCCGGATAGCCGGATCGGGCGTAAGCAGGGAAAACATCCAAGGCGCACCCAGGAACATCAGCCCGCCGGTACAGGTCATAATTGCCATGCCCAGCAGTACGGAAAGCCTGGCATAGTCCTTTGCAAGCTTTTCCTCTCCCGCCCCGACGCTCTGCCCTACGAGCGTTGTAGCCGCCGCCCCGATTCCGTAGCCCGGCATGTAGCAGAGGCTTTCCGCCGTCACGCCGAGGGAGTTGGCCGCAACCGCCACCGTTCCGAGAGGCGCTACAATCCGGGTTCCCGCAATCTGCGCGCCGCACAGAATCGTATGCTCCAAAGCCATAGGAAGAGCAAGGCGGAAGGAGGTTTTCAGACATTTCTTTTCCGGACGCCATGAACCGTGAGCCTCAAGGCGCAGACTCCCGGAACGGAAACAGACTGCGTAAAGCATCAGAAATGCGGTAATCATCTCGGAAATTGCCGTTCCCAGTGCTGCGCCCGCCACCCCAAGGCCGGCCCCCGGTAGGGGAAGAGCAAAACCGAGCACAAGAATCCGCCGGGTCGGGAAAATCAACAGGCTGTTGAAAAACACATCCAAAAAACACATCAGAATATTAAGGCGGCTCGGTGTCCGCATATCACCGCTGCATTGAAGCATATTTCCTGCCAGATGACGAAGCTGTATGGCAGGAAGCACACAGGCAAAAATAAGGAAATACCGGGAGGAATTCCGGGCAACCTCCCCTTCCCCTCCGAGCCATACGGGAAGGGCTCCGCCGATTCCAACTGCAACAGCGGAAAGCACCAGCCCGAACAGGAAAGTACATAAAAGAGCCTGACGCAGGACCCGGCGCGCTTCTTCCTCTTCTCCTGCGCCGATAAGCTGCGCCACCTGTACGGAAAATCCGGCCGCTGCAGCCATGCACATACCTCCGAAGAGCCATGTGGTGCTGGATACAAGTCCGATGGCTGCGGTGGCCTCCGCGCCCAGACTTCCTGCCATTGCAGCGTCAATATACTGCATAATAATAGAGCTTATCTGAGCAAGAATCGCCGGAATACTAAGCTTCAATACTCGCCCCAGATGCTCCCTGTGTGTTTTTAAGTAGTTCAATGCTTCAACTCCATTTTATTCGGAAAATCTTTTGTATCTCCCTGAAACACAATTCTTTTCTTCCACTGTCTGCAAATATTCTGTCTTTTCGCGCCTTTATACTCTAAAGGGTTAAATCATAGCTTTCCAAGATCATCCGCCGGATCTCCTCCTCCGGCACAGTTTCGTCCAGAATAATCGAGTTCCAATGCTCTTTATTCAGATGATAGGCCGGAAGCACCGAAGGGTAAGTCTGCCGCCAGAAGTCCCTCCACTGTGGATCACATTTTACATTAATCCAAACATGGTCCTCCCGGTCAAAGATCCAGGCAAACACACGGCGGTTCTTTTTGTGCCGGATGACACACCAGTTGGGATCGTGAAAGGGATAATCCTCGTAAGCATCCTTCAAGGTCAGGCAGTATGCAATTGCTTCTTTTCTATCGGTCATAAAACATAATTCCTTTCACAGCTTACACCTTGCCCAGCAATTTTGCCCATTTCTCTGACAAAAGGAACCATTCCAACGCATCATTCCGGCAAAAGGCAGCTTCCTGCTCCTTAATATAGCAACATTCAATTTCATAACTGAAAACGGGATATTCGGCATGGTACAGAATCAATGAGCATCTCATCCTTTTCCCGCCGTATTGGGAAAGCTTCACGGACTGTTCACTGCTTCTCTTGTAAGCATCCAGTAAGTCGGCAATCAATGCGCTGTCCTCCGTCTGCATCCGAGCCTCGTCTTCTTCCTCCAAAAGAACCTCAATCCGGGAAACTGTTTCTGCTGCGGGCAGTTCTATGGACACATCCTCCCGCAGCCAGAGCCGGGGATCCCTTCCTCCAAAGTAAAAATCATGAGGAGTCAGGTAGAACACCGTGCGTTCCGTATCTCCTGCCGCCTCATAAATGTCATATTGAATCTTTGAATCCCCGCCGCTTCCGCCGACGCCAATCTGCTCTCCCAGCCCGTCAGCCAGAGTCCAGACATCGCCGCCGTTATAATATATGACAGGTTCATTTTCATTAAAATCCTTCCGCCGGTATTGTATGCCGTCAATGGTGATAACCCTCCCATCATCGGAAAGTTCTTCTATCTGGTAATAAGGATAGCTCTTCCCATGCCGGCAGCCGGCCGTTAAAGTGAGGCACAGGGATAGGGTGAGGATGGAAAATAAAAGCTTTATTTTCATTTCGGCCCTCCTCAGTATGGTTTGTGTTCGTCATTTATTAGCCAAGCTTTTCATAGGCCAGCCTCGGATAGGAATCCTCCTCCACATAAATTGTTCCGCAGCGGACAAAACCGCATTTTTTCAATAGATTCTGCATCACAAGATTGTCGCCGTGTGTGTCTATGCGTAAATGGCCGCCGCTCTGACGGAAAGCCCATTCCAGGCAGAAGCTTCCGACGCCTTTTACCGAGCCGTTGGCTGCCACGCGGTGAACGACGCCGTAAGGACTGTCATCCAGCCAGGCTCCGTCCTCTATCACCCGGTAAGCAGGCTCAATATCCTCCCCCTGGCAATAGAAAAATGTACCTGCAATCTGTTCGCCGCAGACGCACACATAGCTGTTGCCGTCTGCTATGTCAGAACGGATTAATTCTTCCGGCGGCCAGTTTGTGGGGCCCCATTGGTTGGGATTTCCATGCTCCTTCATAAATTGCCGGGCGTGCTGATACAGCTCCATAATAAGATGAATGTCTTCTATTGTTGAATGACGTATTTCCATGTTTCCGAGTCTCCTTTGGCCTTCGAGCGCTCCGGCTCTTTTTCCTCTGACTTTCTCCTTTTTATGCATATCTTGTATTCTTATAATACTCCCGCTCCAGCTCATAAAGCCTCTCCGAAAGTTCCCGCGGCGCCTCCAAATGCTCCTCCGCCTCTTCCGTCAGACGGTCATATTCCTCTGTCAGCGCTTTCAGCTGCTCCCCCCGGATATTCTGAAGATCCATAGCTTCCTCAAAATCCTCCTCCGGAAGCCCCATGCGCATGGCGCACACATACTCTTTCAAAACATCAGGATCCCGCTGATACTGATAAGAGGTCCGAAAAGCCTTCGCCGCCCTTCCAAACAGAAACAGCCGGCAGCAGCACACACCCAGGTTATTCCACACATGAGCATAGAATTCCACCCCCAGCCGGTCGCTCTGACGGATATCCAGAATCTTCTCATACTCATACACCGCAGCCTGATAATTACCGTTGATAAAGTACTCGTCCGCCCGAAGCTTCAAGCGCTCCTGCTCCTGATAGGTATTGAGCACCTTCAGCTTGGCGGAAAGCTCATTCAGCTCTTCCTGAGTATAATAATCCACCGCGCGCAAAATGGTCAAAACCATATTTTGAAGACTGCTCCCTGCCTCGGCCCCCTTTTTCAGACGCTCCGCCAGATCCGTATTGCCAATCTCCGTGCGGATCCAATCCCACAGGCGCATTCCCAGCATCCGCTTGTCTACCAGGTAAATATTCTGATACAGGAAATATGCCAGCTCCTCCATGGAATATAAGCGTACCCCCATACTCTCTATATAATAAGGCGTCTTTACCTGCTCCTGCTTACATATCAATACCGCTCCCATTGTGCACCTCGATTCCCATTCCTTAAATCAAATCCACTTCCTCCGTCCAGCACAAATCCGAGGAAGGAAACAATTCTCCAAAGCCCATATCGCGCACCAGCAGACGCATACGGTCCACCCGCAGGAACTCCACCTCAATGTAAAGCCGCGTAGCTCTCGAGGGGCGATCCGGCAGTCCCTCAAGCAGCAGGCTTTCCCGGAAGCCCTCGGCTCCCTGCATAGGCTGAAAAAAGAATTCCACCACCGGCTCGTCATAGAGAAGCGCCTCACAGGATGCTTTGGCCTCATACCAGCTCTCTCCCGCATTCAGGAGCGTGTGCATCCCGTTTTTTCCCGCTCCAGGCGTCCGCAGACACACATTGTAGGAAATTTTATCCGCTCCAAGGAATACATAGGAAGCCGCCGTTCCCCGGTTGGTCATCTGGGCCGCCCGGTAGCAGGCCCCCTTTGCATACAGATTATTGCCTGCAAATACCCGCCGCCCGTTGCAGAGAAGCTTTAAGGAATCCTCATACCAGTTTTCCTCAAAACCCTCTCCCACCAGATAAACCGCGGAAATCGGCCGGCTGGAGAACATCTCGCGAATCACCCCCTGAAAAGCCTCATTTTTCTCCGCCTGCTGCAGCCCGGAAAGAGGCTTATTCCAGTGCTCCTCACACTCCACCCGGGCCAAATAAGGTGTGGTTCGGGGATTAATATTCAAAATCATGCCCTTAAGAAGCTCTCCCTCATAATCAAAGAGCACCGCCTGATGACGCCAGATTTCCTTGGGCTGATTCAGCACATAGGCGCAGAAGCTCTCCTGCCGGGTATGCACATAGATTCGGCTTTCCGAAACACCTGTCATCTGCATGGCTGACCGTTTGATCCGCTCCACCATTCCCTCCTCTATAGCTTCCACGGAAAAAACAACGGCCCCGGCCTCATGAATCTTCCCATAGGGCTTTAAAAGCCGCAGGGCCTTTTTCAAAAACAGATCCGGACTTTCCGTAGGGATACGGTATTTTTCCGCTCCCGGCACTACCGACACGGATATGGGAGAGCCGGAAGCCGTATTCCAGCAGCATATCTGTGAATAATCCTTACCCAGGTCAAAGCCCACCGCAAACTGCTCCATTTTTTGTCTCCTATTACTTTTAAATTTATTTTAAAGAAAAGAACCGCTCTACCAGAAACTGTCTCCGCCCGTACCGCTCCAACTGACGCCGCAGCAGAGGCATATCCCGCTCCTCTAAGGAGCGGGCCATTTCATAGATGGCCGCATACTTGGTTCCTGTTACCAGCTCTTCCTCCCGGCCCTCGGTAATGCTGTAATCCGGTGTGGAGTGTTCCGTGCCGTCCTCCATGGTCTCCGTAACAAACCATGTGAGCCGCTCTCCAAAGAACAGGGTGAATTCCTTTACAAACACCCCTGCGGCCGTGGGATAAAGCCGCTCCGCCACATAGCTGCACTGTTTTTCTCTGGGCGTCTCAATCACATAGTGAATCACCACCTTATGGGAGGGATTGGCCCGGTATTCCACAAAGGTCTTATCCTCCAGAAGCTGAGGCTTTCCAATCTGCTCCAGAAGCACCTTCATAAATCCGAAGCGCAGGCGGCGCTGTATGTACCCCATAGTCATCTGCTTCGCCCGAATCCGCTGATGCTCCGCAAGCTGCTGCTTTTTGGACAAATATTTCAGATAAGCCAGACCGCATACATCCGCCAGATTTTCCTCCCAGGCAATGCTCTGCTCAATGTAATCATAGACACGCTCCGGCGTCTTCTCTCCCAGAACAAAATCCTCATGGGCCAGCCAGGTCAGGTAGGCCGTGCTGACCACTCCCTTTCCTCCCTGCCGGTGATAATCCCGGAAGATATCGAAAGCCGAATCAAGGAACTGCCCCGTAAAAAGCATCTGGCTTAAAAGTCTTTCCTCCAAATCAAAAACTTCCAGCTCAAACTCTTTTCCCGCACGCCAAATCTCTTCCATCACTCCGGTGGATCCGTAATAATATCCGGCCAGATATTCCAGGATGCTCTCGTTGTATTTGCGGTTCTGGAATACATACAGGCAGAGCTTCAGAAGAAATTCATCCTCCTCATATTCCATCTCCCGAATAGCCCAGGCCGCAAGCTTAATCAATAGTTTTATGCGCACCATGGAATAGCCGTGCTTTTTCACCATGCCCCAGGCCTCGTCATAGAGACCGCGGAGAACAAGGATCTCCGTAAAGCGGGCCCTGTCCTTGGGCGTCATATAAGTCGTCTCCGTGACAAAAAACTCCCGATCCAGCTCCTCCAGCTCATGATTCGCATAATAGTACTGTAAAATTTCCTGACGTACCTCCTGCTTATACCGGGCAGTCAGTCCGCTGATCTTTAAGATCCGCTTGTAATTCTCCACATTTTCCCTGGTAATCACATGGTAGCGGGAGGCGCCGTCGCACAGATGAAGATAAAGACCCTGATGATACCGAAGGAGCTCCCGGCACCGCTCCACATACCGCTGCTCCTTCAAAAGCTTTTGCATGGTATAGGGAACGCTGGAGGTATAACAGTTCCCCTGCTCGTCCACCAGGAGAATCACGGCCCCCGGCGTATATATGGGCACCAGAGCTTTTCCTCCGCTTAAAGACACGGTAATCCGTCTCTGCAGCGGCTCATAGAGCACCTGCACCTGACGGATTCTGGGATCCGTACAGGTAAGCCGCCGCAGAAACATAATGTCCGCCAGAGCTTCTGCAAAATCAATGGTCAGAAGTTCCTTTACGAGAAACCGTTCATAGATAACGGTCAGATCCTCGCTGAGTCTCCTTGCCAGAAGCTGTTCCAGCATAAAGGACTCCATCTCCTTCTCATACTGACGGTAGATCTCGCTTCCTCTGTCCTGATACCGGATGATATTGGCATAGAGAAATGCCTTCTGACTGCTGTTCAGAGTATTTTCCATCTGAAAATACAGCAGAAGATTCCTTGGCAGCTGCTCCTGATAGCTGTCGGGCACGGACATCATAAAATATTCAAACAGATTGGTAATCTTAAGCTCCATCCGCACGCCCCGCTGATACCAGAAAAAGCTTTCCTCATCCGTGCGGCCGCTTTTGATAAGAATGGAGCAAATCCCGCTTAACATCTCCTGTCCGCCGAATTTGTAATAGGCGTTCTTAAGCCTTGCAAACTGGGCTGCCGTGGGCTGGCGGCTCTTGAGAATCAGCTCCGTAAGGCGAAGAGCCTCCTCCCCGGTCATATCCTCCTGTTCATCCGTGACAATCTCCACAACCGTATTCTGTTCCCTCTTCTCCTCCGCCGGAAGGGGCCCGATGGGATCCGCCGAAATAAAATACGCATAGCTCTCCTCCTCCGGCTTCCGATGCTCCTCCACCAGAACACGGTAGGGAAGGATCAGCTCCCCGGCCTCCGTGACAATGCAGAATTCCCCCGTAATCTCCTCGCCGCCCCACATGCCGCGGCTGTCAAAACTGTAATTCATCCGCACATTCCGGCTGTGAAAGCTCCTGTGCTCTACGCGCATCCGGCAGGAGGAGCTGTAGACAATTCCCTTAATGGAGCGTCCGCAGGAAATCGTAAAGCTTCCCTCCTGGCGTCCCCCCGGCATACAGTGCAGCTGAATATAAGCCTCCGACAAAGATACGGGTATTTTTTCATATTCAAATTTTCCCGCCGCAATCCGCTCAATCTTTGCTCTCATAAGCCCTTCATCCTTTCACTGCCGCATTTTCCCCGCAGCCGTATCTTTTCATATATCCGTTGCAATTTTCTAAAATATCATTATAATAATAATGATGATATGAAGTAAAGAATTCCCCTTCACGCCATTTGTTACAGTATAACATTTTTTCAAACAAAGTACAAGAAAAGAGGCATTTCAATGTTAAAACATGTAGATCATTTTCACGGCAGCGATCTGGAAAAAATAGAACAGGTTTACGGCATCAAAAAAGAGGAGATTATCAGCTTCAGCGCCAATGTCAATCCTCTGGGAATCTCCCCTGTCATGCGCTCGGCCCTCATCGAACGCATCGACTGCATCACCTCCTACCCGGACCGGGAGTACACCTCCCTGCGGCAGCAGATCGGCTCCTACACAGGCGCGCCTTTAGAGCATATTGTAGTAGGCAACGGCTCTACGGAGCTAATCTCCCTTTTCATTCAGCTCGAGCATCCAAAAAAAGCCCTGATCCTTGGCCCCACCTACTCCGAATACGAACGTGAAATCTCTTTAGGCGGCGGGACCTCACTCTACTACCCCCTGAAAGAGGAAAACGGATTTCTTGCAGACATAACGGATTTCCAAAAGCACCTGGGTGAAAGCCTGGATCTCCTGGTCATCTGCAATCCCAACAACCCCACCTCCTCCGCCATCCCCCAGCAGGCCATGCGGAAAATCCTCGATGAATGCAAGCGCTATGACATCTGCGTCCTGATAGACGAAACCTATGTAGAATTCGCCCTCGATTACGACGCTGTCACCTGCGTCCCCCTCACCCGCTACTACAATAACCTGATAATCCTCAGGGGCGTATCCAAATTTTTCGCCTCCCCGGGTCTGCGCTTAGGCTACGCCATAACAGGCAACGAGGACTTAATCAAACGCCTGAACTCCGTCAAAAACCCCTGGACCATCAACAGCCTGGCCGCCATAGCCGGAGAGCTCATGTTCTCCGACAAAGACTACATCACAAAAACCAGGGAACTAACCGCCAAAGAACGCACCCGCGTCCTCCAGGAGCTAAAATCCTGGAAAACCGTAAAAGTCTACGATTCCCAGGCCAATTTTGTCCTGGTCCGCATAGAAAAAGAAGGCATCACAGCCGAAGATCTCTTCGAACACGCCATCCGAAGAAAAATGATGATCCGCAACTGCTGCACCTTCCCCTTCCTGGACAACCGCTACATCCGCTTCTGCTTCATGCACCCCGAACAAAACGACGCCCTCCTAACCTGCCTAAAAGAATTACTATAATCCTTTCAAAATCAGGGAGGTTCGAAAAATAGGCCATCAGGCTTTTCCAATATCAAATGTACGTGAACCGTCCGAACACAGATATGGAAAAGCCTGATGGCCTGTTTTTCAAACCTCCCGTCCGTCCCACTCACTCCTCAAAATACCTGCTGTAAACCTCCAAAAATCCCCCCTGCAGCTCCTCCCCCAAATCCTCAAAATGGACCTGCTCCCAAAGCCTCCCGTTAAACTCCGAAGGTGTATTCGCAATCAGCCCTTCATAAACCTTCCCAAAAATCTCATCCCTGCGCCTCTCCACCATCGTAACCTTATTGGCCTCCGTAGCCTCCCGGTCAAAATTATCCACGCATTTGAGAATATAGAACCCATCCTCCCCCTCAATCAGGCCGCTCACCGCCTCTTTTTCCAGAGAAAACGCCGCCTCCTCATAGGCCGCCTCCTTCTCTCCCCGGCCAAAGGTATAGCTGAGCTGGCTGTCCTGACTGTAAACGGAAGCCAGGGTCAAAAACTCCTTCCCTTCCTCCAAACGCTCCAGCACATTTTGTCCGCTCTCCTCAGAATCCACCCGAATCTGCTGCACGGTAATAATCCGCGCCTCATCATCGCTGACCTCCGTATTCACATCCTTCGTGATCTCCTGATACACCTTCCGCGACAGCACATGATCCGCATAGAGCTTTTCCGCATCCCCCCGCTCAATACCCATATATTCCACAGCCCTGGCGCTTAAGGATTTATAATATTCCTCCGCCGCCTTTTTTACTCTTTCCTTCTCGGCTTCCGTCAGCTCCACCTCATAATCCTTTGCCAGCAGCGTGATCGCCTTCATGGAAGCAAGCTGGGAAACAATGATATTCTTCACATACTCCTCCAGCGTAATCCCGCCGAAATCATGCTCCCACATTTCCACCCCGTAGACGCTCTCATACTGAGTCTGATAATCCGCCACGTAAATCATAGCCTCCGGCAGGGTACACACGCTGCTCCCCACCTTAAAAAGCTGCTTCTCCGTAAGTCCTGTGGTCAGAACGATTTCCGTATTCTCAAAATGGCTGCATCCGACAAGGCCTCCCATCGAAAGACAGGCCGCCAGACACAAAGCCAAGCCTTTTTTTAATTTTTCTCTCATCCTTACGCCTCTACAATCAAATAAGTTCCGTCGCCGATGGAAAATACCTCCGACATTTCCTCCAACTCCTCGTCAGACAGTCCGGAAACATCCATACCGCTTTCCTCAAAGTATTCCCAAACCTCCTTGAGAGAATTCACTACTACTGCCATACAGTCATCAAGAAATTCTTCCGCTTCCTCGAGTGTTTCCGCCACCGGCTCGTCAAAGAGCTGTCCCTGCTTCTTCAAAAAAATCTCCAGACATTCTTCCGAATATTCGTTCATATCAATCTCCTCCTATTCCGGCACCGTATTTCTTATTTTTTATAATAAGGTCCGCAAAACCTTCAAAACGCCGTCATTTACATTGGTATCCGCCACATACCTGGCTTCCTGCTTCACAGCCTCCGCCGCATTTCCCACCGCATAGCTTACTCCGGCGCTGCGGAACATTTCAATGTCATTGAAGTTATCTCCAAAGACCATGGTCTCCTCCGGAAGGATTCCCAGGGTTTTCTGAATACTGCGGATGGCGTTGCCTTTGTTGGATTCCCTGTTCAAAAAGTCCAGCCAAATCTCTCCGGCCTGGGCACAGTATACACGCCTGCTCCATCTGGGTATCATCTCTTTTGCAATCTCCTCGATGTCCGTCTTGTGATAAAGAGCCACTTTATTCACGGCGCGCTCCTCTGCCAGCACATCCTCTTCGAGATTCAAAACGCTCTTATACCCCTCCCGCACAAGGGCAATAAATTCCGGATCCCTGCTTTCCGTATAAAATCCGTCCTTGGTATCCAGAGTAAAGCTGGTTCCCGGTATCTTACGCACTTCACGGACCCAATCCCGGACATCCTTCCATTCAAGTGTCTGATCCAGCATGGTATACCCCCTGCAATTGACATAGGCGCCGTTTTCCGTAATAAAAATCATATCCTTTTTCACAGGCTCAAACAATCGGGACATGCCGGAATAATGCCGTCCGCTGGCCGCCGCAAATAATATGTCCTTCTTTTTCAGCTCCCGTATCACCTCAAACATCTCCGGATTGATCTGATCCGTTCCCTCCGGAAGAAGCGTCCCGTCAATGTCGCTTGCAACTAATTTAATCATAATTCTCCTCTTTCTCTCCTTGTTTATGCCTGCGGAATAATAACCGCAGCCAATGCAGACGCAACCTGTTCCTACGCCCTCCCGCCCCGGTAAATCCTCCCCAGTGCGGACGGCTCTCCTACAATCTCCATGG
Source organism: Clostridia bacterium (assembly GCA_910576325.1). GTDB lineage: Bacteria > Bacillota > Clostridia > Lachnospirales > Lachnospiraceae > Laedolimicola. Next base: position 30,766 of record CAJTIM010000011.1, on the reverse strand, counting down.
CCCCTGTTTCTTCCAGCTCCTTCTTATCCCGGAATCCCCACAGCACGCCCACCGTATACATGCCTGCCGCCGTTCCGGTCTTCATATCCGTCCCCGTATCTCCTATATAGAGACATTTCTTCGGACTTATCCCCATCTTTTTGGCCGTATACAAAGCCCCTGCCGGGTCCGGCTTTCTGGGAAGCTCCTCTGTCTGTCCCTGAACCCAGTCAAACACGCCCTCCCCGAATACCTGGTGAATCACATCCACCGTATTCGCATGAGGCTTGTTGGAAATAACGCCGAGCTTCGCCCCTGCGTCCTTAAGCTCCTTCAAAAGCTTCGGGATTCCCGGATAGGGCGTCACATGATACCGGCAGCCCTCCCGGAAATATTCCATATACTTTTCCTTAAGGCTGTGAAACAGCTCCTCCCCTCCCTCTCCATTCCGGCCAAGAAGCCGCCGAACCAGCATATCAACCCCGTCCCCTACAAAAATCTTATACTCTTCAAGTGATGCTTCTTCCAGGTTCAGATCCCGCAGGGCGTGGTTTGCACAGACAGCAATAGACTCCACACTGTCGCACAGCGTGCCGTCAAAATCAAAAATACAGGCTTGATACATTTCAAATCCCTTTCTAAATTCCCATAGTCTTTCTTTCGGCAGACCGTTCAAGCAGGTCCACCCCAATCTTTCGCAGTTCGTGATAAAATCGGGCGGTTGGAAATCCCACTACCGTAGAGTATGCCCCTTCTATGCCTTTTATCCACAAAGAACAGCCCCCCTGAATGGCGTAGGCCCCTGCCTTATCCATGGGTTCCCCTGTCTCAATATAATCACGAATCCATTCCTCTGTCATGGAATACATGGAAACCCTGGTTCCGTCCGTAAAATTCACAAGGGTCTCCTTTGTTGCCGCATCCACCACGGCAACACCCGTATAGACCATATGGGAGGCTCCCTGAAGGCTTTTCAGCATACGAAAGGCATCCTCCTTATCCGCCGGCTTTCCCAGAATCCCGCCCTCAAAGGCCACTACCGTATCCGAACCAATCACAAGTGCATCTTCCTCCGTCTTGGCCGCAACCTCCCTGGCTTTCCGAAGAGCCAGCTCCCGGACCACATCCTCCGGCCTGTGAAAGCCGGTCTTTTCCTCACCGCAGGCCGGGCAAACGGTAAAGGTAAGGCCCATCTGGGAAAGAAGCTCCTTTCTTCTGGGAGAGGCGGAGGCTAAAATCAACTTTTTCATCATTTGATATCCACGCCTCCAAATACACAGGTCGCATTCACATACAAGGTGTGGCAGGGAACCTCCGTAGGCGCTGCTGCCTTATTGGATACGCCGCCGAGAACGGGCGTTGACATTAGCCGCACCACCACATTGGCCGGTACGTAAATTTCGATGCCTCCGAAGATGGCTGTGGCGTCAATCCGCACGTCGCGTTCAATCCGGGCTGATCTTAGATCCATTTCCACGCCGCCGAACACGGCGCTTACGGTTGCACCCTCGAAAAGCTGTCCGTCATATTGGGCCTTTCTTCCGTCAAAAACACCCGACACATCGGAGCCTCCGGGCCCCGTCTTTTCATAGGGGATCTGATTGCCCTCCCGATCGGTGATTTTCCGCTTGGTATTGCTGAGCATAATGCTCAGACCGATGAGAATCAGAATCGCCGGCACTAAAAGCTTACGAATTGTGGAAAATTCCAGAACATCCTGAGCCGCAAGAAGCAGGGCGATGCCCACGCACAGGCCTGCTATATTGCCGCCGTTGGGCCCGTGCTGCATAAGATTGATCGCACAGGGAACCAGGATAAATAAGGTCCACCAGCCTTTGAAGAATATATGAAAATCCCAGAAACCAAGATTTCCTCCTGCGTAGCCGATTCCGATGAGAATCAGAACCAGGCCCCATAATACATTTGAAACTCTGTTTTTCATCTTTTGCACCTCAATTTCGCAGTTTCTATCTATTTATATAGAGTAATATATATTTTTTCCGTTGACAATAAAATTTTTCAATTTTTTTGCTTTTCTTTTTTCCGTTTTCGTATTACAATAGAGAAAATGTTTACCAAATAGTGGACAGACTATCATTGAGCTTTGGAAGCTAAAAAGCACTTTCAAAAGTGCAGGAAAGGAGTTATATCTGATATGAAGAAATTTTTTAAATTTGTAGGTTCCGTTACTCTGCTCTGTGCAACGGTTGCCGGAGGTATCTTTGCTTACAAGAAGTTTTTTGCCCCTGATCCCTTTGAGGATGATTTGGAGGATTCCGCAGATGAGGATGCAGCGCTGTCCGGCCGGGGTTATGTGTCGCTGACCTCCGAGAGCGAGGAGGAAGCTGAGGAGGCGGATAAGTCCGAAGAGGTAAAAGAGGCTGCTGAAGAAGAGGCTTCCGAAACGGAAGCTTAAGGCTTTTCAAGGACAAGGAGACGCTTGAAGCTCCGAAAAGTTTTTCGACGCAGATTTGTAATTGTGCATATAACAAAAGAGCTGCCCCATTTTCCGGGCAGCCCTTTTGTGTTCTCTTACGCTTCTTCAATCATCTTAATAATAGCCGGCTTCTGTTGGAGGCCTGTCATACGTTTTACTTCCTCTCCGTCCTTCAGCATAATCAGAGTGGGATAGCTGGTAATTCCGTATTCATCGGCAAGGGCTCTGTTTTTGTCAAAATCCAGCTTCATAATGTTTACCTTATCCCCGCAGGCCTTGTCCACGTCGGCCAGTACAAAGGCAAGCATCTTGCATGGGCCGCAGGTGGTTGAATAAAAATCCGCCAGCACCAGTCCCTCCTTGGAGGATTGACGAAATTCTTCTTCCATTACTTCTTTTAACATATTTTAAGTCTCTCCTATTCCTTTCCATAACATTGGTTTTCGGTTCCGCAGGCGCTATTCCTGCTGTTTTCAGTTCAGATTCCTCACGTATCTTGCCGCGCTCTGAGCGGCGATGGCTCCGTCCGCACAGGCCGTTATCACCTGGCGCAGATTCTTGGTTACACAGTCCCCCGCTCCGAAAATGCCGGGCACTTTTGTCTCCATCTGCCCGTTTACCTCTATATAGCCTCTTTCGTTCAGCACCCCAAGCCCCGAAAAGCCCCCTGTGGCCGGTATCTGTCCGATGTATTCAAAGACCTGTCCGCAGCTTACTGAGAATTCCTCTCCCGTTTCCCTGGAGCGGAGCCGGACGGCCTCCAGTTTTTTCCCGCCGCAAAACTCCAGTACGTCGTGTCCCGCATAAAGCTTCACATTGTCAAGACCCAGAAGCTTATCGCAGGCTATGGGATCTGCGGACAGCCGGGACCGCACAACCACCGTAACGGACTTTGCAAATCCGGCCAGGTAAGCCGCTTCCTCCACGGCTGAATTGCCTCCGCCGATCACAACCGTATCCCGATCCCTGCATCCGGCTCCGTCGCAGACGGCGCACCAGCTGATGCCGTTTCCCGTAAAACGCTCCTCTCCGGTCGCTCCCAATAGCCTTGGAGTGGTTCCTGTGCATAAAATTACACTTTTGGCCGTATAAACACGGCCCTCTTCCTCACAAACAACCGTTTTTTCCGCTCCGCCGTCCTGAACCTCCAGAACGGTGCGGTAGTCAAACTCCACGTTCAGCTCCTGGGTGTGCCGGAACATGCGGACGGCAAGCTCCGCTCCCTCCACGGTTCCCATACCTGTGTAATTTTGGATTTCACTGGTGTCAATCATCTTTCCGCCCGGTGCAAGCCGGTCCAGCATTAAGACGGAAAGACTGGCTCTGGCCCCGTAAACAGCCGCCGTCATTCCGGCCGGGCCGGCGCCAATTATTATCAAATCATAATCTGCCATTTTTTATCCTTCCAAATGATTCCGCTTCCTGCCGAGGAAGCTTCTCCGTTAACAAACTATCTGTACCCCTGTCTCGTACTTTTTGTCATCTACAATCACCCGCACATCAAAGGTTCCCGTAAGACCTGCCTTGTTCACATTCAGGGTGATATTTCTGGGATCCTTCTCAATAAAGGTGCCGCAGCAGAGGGCGTTAAATTTGTTCTTGGAGGTGGAAATAAAATATCCGTGCTCCTCTTCTTCATTTTCCAGCATCAGCATAACCATCTGGCCGCCCTCGAAAATGGCCTTGAATACAAAGCGGTCTTCTTCTTCCGTAAGCTTCGCCTCATAGCGGTATGGAAGCAGCTCTTTGCAGGATTCCATGGGAATAAGAGTGCTAAATTCCGGCGTCACACCCATGCAGCCTGTCAGAATGCCTTCTCCCAGAGGCATATTTTCTTTCTCGCCGTAGAGAGCCATCTTTTTTGCCCGGTAGAAGTTTCCTTCGATCTTCATTTCGAAAATCTCTTTTCCGTGAAGAATCTCTACCGTAATGCTCTCTGCCCGGACATTGGGATCTCCCTGCAACAGAGCGGCCGGCTTTTCTGACGCATGTTCTCCATAGTACTGAATACCGCCAGAGTGCACCAGGTAATGTTCTTCCCCATACCATTCCACATTTCCGATGTAGGAGGAGAAAAATTCCTCGCCCCGCTCCTTGCCGTACTGCCAGAGCTGCTCAATGGTCATTGTTTCCCGATCTATCTGATATAATACGCCTCTGGAAAAGCTGTCCCTGTTCAGAAGAAATTTTTCGCGGATTTTGGAACGGTAGTGTCCGTTGTCAAAACACATAATTCCTCCGTTTGGCGTTACCAGACAGCCGTGCTGCTCATAGGGCCAGTCAAAGTCTTTGCCGCCCTTGATTTGAAAGAAATATTTTTGCTTATCCGCAGGCCAGGTCTCCGGATCGCCGATGATCCAGTTTAAGGCTCCTGTCTCGTAGTCGATGTTAATAATGGCGTCTACATGACGGCCTGAAAGGGTGATGGAATGTGTATGTTTATCGTACCAGAGGGCGTTGTTGTGGAACCAGTCTCTAGGGGTGTAGCCGCCGGAAGGCCCCTCTCCCGGTATCAGGCAGTCTTTTAAATCCCATGTTTTACGGATTTCTCCTGTTTCCCGGTCAAGAAGGACAATCACGTCCTCTACTGTCTCGTAGCTTTCACTTTCCGTGAGTACCAGAATATTTCCGTCCTCCATCTCGCACTGATCATGGTGATAGCCGCCGGGAATGGAATATTCCTTTACGATCTTCCCCATCATCGTCATCTCATAGAGGCCGGACATATAGTATGGCATCTGCATCACGCGCTCGGTTCCTATAAGGAAGTTTCCGTTCTTAAGACGGGCCATTTCAAAGATCACTGGTACGGTCAGATGCCAGCGGATCTCTCCGAAGCGGTCAAAGGCTGTTGCCAGCGCGCTTAAGGATGGGGTGACAAAGATGAGATCCTCCGAAATGTATTCCGGCTCCGTATTTAAGGACAACAGTTTGGGAACCCGCTCGCTTAAGGCTTCCGTTCGAATGGTGATGGTGTGTGAACGTCCTCCGTAGAGGCGTAGCTCCACCTGATTGTCGTAACCTCCGTAGAGACCCAGTATGGGAAGGATATGCTCCTTTTTTTTGGGAAATGTGTGTACAATAGTTCCTCTGTTTTCTTTTCCGAATATGGTAACGGTTACTGCTGTTTCTTCCTCGGTGCGAAATGCCGCCACCGCTGACAGTGGATTGATTAAATAGGGGTTCAGCTTGATATACGGCTTTTCCAATGTGTAGTCGCTCTCTGCAAATTCTTTGAGCATGGAGCGTTCCGCCGCTGCCTGCTGTGCCCGCAGGCTTTCACAAAAGCTATAGGAAATCCTTTCTGTCATAGATTCTCCTCTCCGGGCAGCTTTCAGCTGTCCCTCATTGCCAGAAGCTTTTCTGCTATCCGGCTGTCTGTGATTAAGCAATGAATCAAATTTCCCTTTAGCGCCGCTCGGATAGCATTGGTTTTGTCCAGCCCGCCGGCCGCCGCGATAATGTGGGGCACCCTTTTTAAGTCCTCAAAGGATATGCCTATGATTTTGTCGTTGATGGGATCCGGCAGCTTATTTCCGTCCTTGTCCAGGAAGTAGCCGCAGAGATAGCCCACGGCACCCTTTCGCTCCAGCTCCCGCTTTTTCCGTTCTGTCAGATAGCCTGCCCAGGTGCTCTTGGGATGCTCTAAAGATACGTCAGCAATTCCGGTCAGCGCATAGTCTACGGTTCGTATCTTCTCCATGGTTTTTCGGATAATGGGCTCTTTTAGCAGCTCTTTTCTTACTATATCGCTGTTGACGTACATGGGCGCGTACAATCTGGTAGCCGTTCCCTGGAAGGTCCGAGCCATCCGCTCGGTGAGGGTGGTCACATCGATGTCCATCTGATAGTCGTCCATAGAATTTCCCATAAGCTGTAATACCTGGATTCTTCTGGGGGAGGTGGGCTTTAGCTGACGCACGGTCTGATACATGGTTCTTCCCCATGCAATGCCAATGGAATCTCCGTCCTTTAATATTTCATCCAGATAGCTTGCGGCCATTTCCCCGATACGCTTGATGGAAATGTCCGTGTTCCGATTCTCATACAGATCCGTGACTACCAGCGTCTCTTTTAGTCCGAATCTGCGTTTTAGCTCTGTCTCCAGTTTAATTGAACGCTTTAAGGGATAATTGATCTGAAACTCTACAATGTGTTCCTCCCGTGCAATCCGAAGAGCACGGGATACTTTGGCTTTGGAAAAGTAGAGGATATTGGCAATATCTAATTGTGACATTCCTTCTACGTAATACATTCTTGCCACTTCAGCAATGACTGCAAGCTCTTCCTCATCCATCTGCCTCATAATGCATAACTCCAATCTATTTCATTACTGATTCTGTTTCCGCAACAGTCCTGCGGTTCTCCTGTATCTGCCTGCTTTCTAAACAATTCCGCTTTCTTTCAGCTTTGTCTCCAATTCCTTTTTGTTCATCAGGTTTTTTAAGCCGATTACGATAGTTCCCTCTTTGACTTTGAGATGGCTTACAAAGTTCTCGCCCACAACAATTAAATCGTAATCGTGAGCTGTGGATTTGGCCTCGTCAATACTGGTATGATGAACGGTGTGTTCCACACCGAGATTCTTTAATACGGTGGAACAGTTTTTCTTTAGCAGCTGGGAGCTTCCCATTCCGCAGCCGCATGCAACTAATACTTTTAACATATCTTTTATCTTCCTTTCTCATTTTAGTTCCGCAATACATGAGATGAACACGCTGTCCGAACGTATTTCCGTATCCTTTTTGAGCATTGCTGTTTCAGGTTTTGATTTAATCCTCCATCCCAAGGGTGAAGTAATCCTTTTTATTTCTCTGGTACTGGAGCTGAGGGATAATGAGCATTCCGACAATACACAGTACTGCCCCCGGTACGGTGAGATACTTAATTATTGCTCCCATTGCCGGCCACAGAGTAGCCCAGTCCAGATTGCCTACATAGCCCCCGAAGGGCCCCATTTGAAACATCAGAATAGCAGCGGCGCTTCCTAAAACCTGCAGAAGTCCCGATCCCAGGCAGCATACAAGAAGCGCCTTAAAGCCGCCTTTCATATTGGCGTAAAGGCCAATGGTGGCGTTGTCATAGAACAAAGGCACAAAACCCGGAATAATCATCAGCGGTGATTTGAATACAAGCAGTCCCACAATGGCAATCATCTGCCCCAGAGCACCAAAGAGAAAGCCCAGGGTTACCGCATTGGGGTCTCCGAAGGAATAGGTTGCCGCACAGTCTACGGCCGGCAGGGAGCCCTTTAAAATAGAACCGGAGATTCCCTCGAAGGATTCTACCATTTCTCCTACGAACATGCGGATACCTGTCTTCAACACCACCAGTGCTACGGCAAAGGAGGTGCATCTCTGGAAAATATACACAGGGAAGGTAAGCTTGCCAAAGTTGGCCTCGTCTACCTGATGCATCAGTTCCGGTCCCAGTATCAGCATAATCACCCCGAAGAACAGAAGCATAATTAAGGTAGTTGATACTACATAATCGTCCAGAACTTTCAGGGCGCCGCCCAGTTTCAGCTTCTTCTCTTCCGAATTCCTGTCCTTTCCTTTGAACAGGCAACCGAAGCGGTAGGCAAACCATACGCCGAGCATCTGCTGATGGCCGATGGCAAATCCGGATCCTTCCGTCAGTTCCTGGGTGGCCTCTACGGTCAGATTAGAAAATACGGACCAATAGGTGCCGCACAGAAGACCGATAAGCACAATTCCGCCCATATTTCGAAGTTCCGGAATCAGAAGGAAGATAATCCAGGTCGCCACGGTGGACTGCTTTACCATAATGTGGCCTGTGGTAAAGAGGGTTCGAACCTTGGTGTATTTTCGGAAAAATACAAGTATGATATTCCAGATAAATGCTATCAGCAGTGTGATCATGGCAAAGGAGGTAGTCACTCCAATGCTCTCCAGGGCGCTGTTGGCCGCAGTCAGTCCAAAGTTGGGGTCTATTACTGCGGCATCAACGGACCATTTCTGCTGAATGCCCTTTAAAAGCGGATCTACCGTATTTTTCAGCGATGTGGCGCCAAGCTGAAGAATCTGATATCCGACCACAGCTTTGATAAATCCGGCCGCAACCTCGTACCATTTTCTTTTTAGGAGGATATATCCTATGACAACAATCAGGCCGATAAATATGGCCGGCTGTGACAGGATGTTGTTGAACATTATGTTCCAGATACTTGAGATAAAATTCATTTCTTCCCTACTTTCTTTTGTACAATACTCCCAGAAGCTTTTTGTATGCGGATTCGTTCTGTAACAGAAGGCTTTTGAGAGTACTTTTGTAAAATCCCTTTCTTTAAATCTCAGTATTTCTTTGGTTAATATTTCCTTCGCGCGCGTTAGGTTCATCATAAAATACAAACGAAACTTCGTCAATCATCCCAGAATTTTTTGAAATTAATTTCACGTTTCGCTCTCTGTTATGTGCAACTTGATTCAGAGGTTAAAAAGGATTCCTGTTTATTACGTGAACAGGGACAAAAAAAGGGTCCTGCTTTTGTGAAAATCACACAAAAGCAGATCCCCTTTTTGCTGCATATTAATTTTTATCCGGGACTTTTACGCTCCAGGCTTTTTGAAGCCTCTTTGCCGCCTCCGCAATTTCTCTCTCGGAAAGTGTGGCATAACCGAGAATGACCGCGGGGCCTTGATGCACCTCTTCCTGCGGTTCTCTGCTTTCCTGGTTATTTCCAATCTCATACTCTGACAGCGGGTAGACCTTCACACCCTCGGCCCGGGCTCTTCTGATGCCCTCTGTCTCCGTCATGCCGTTTGTAAATTCCACCAATAAATGAACACCCGCATGTTCGCCGGTGACACGGCAGAAGCCGGATATTTTTTTCAGTTCTCCCAACAGAAGCTCATGCTTTCTTCCGTAGATGGTGCGCATTCGGTTTAGATGCCGCTCAAAGTGACCTTCCTTCAGAAATTGATTCAGGGTCATCTGATCGATCCGGGACACGGTGGAGGAAAATTTGTGAAGAATTTCTTCTCCGTCCTGCAGCAGTTCCTCCGGGAGCACCAAATAGCTGATGCGGATGGCCGGGGCAATGGATTTGGAAAAGGTTCCAAGATAAATAACCTTGTCTCTCTGATCTGTACCCCGAAGGGCCGGGATGGGTTTTCCCTTGTAACGGAATTCGCTGTCATAATCGTCTTCTATGATGTAACGGCCTTCCCTTCTGGCTGCCCAGGAGAGAAGCTCCAGACGGCGTTTGATGGGCATAACGATTCCCAATGGATATTGATGGGAAGGCATGACATAGGCTATTTCCGCTCCTGAGGATTCCAGCACGGAAACCTGCATGCCGGAAGCATCCATGGGGACTGTGCACAGGTCAAACCCCAGCTGCCCAAAGATTCTGTAGGCGTGCTTATAGGTAGGCGTTTCCATGGCTATCCGGCGGCTGGTTCCCAAAATTGCAGACAGAAGCATCAGAAGGTAGTCGTTTCCTGCTCCTATTATGATCTGATCCGGGTGGCAGTTTACGCCTCGGGCCTGGTGGAGGTAACTGGCGATTGTCTCGCGCAATTCCCATTCTCCCTTGGGATCTCCCAGTTGAAACAGGTCTTTGTTGTCATTCAGGAGAATATTTCGGGTTATTTTACGCCAAGTTCCGTAGGGAAAGCTGTCCAGATCTATACCGTTGGGGGTGAAATCGTAATCACAGGCCTGCTTCTCCTTGAAGGATGCCGGCGCTTTTACTGCCGCTTCTTTTTGAAACTGGTAGAGCTCTTCTATCTGGCAGGCATAGTAGCCCTTGCAAGGGACAGATTCCAGATAGCCTTCTGATAAGAGCTGTTCGTAGGCCAGATCTACAGTGCTGCGGCTGACCTCCAAATATGCGGACAGTGCGCGGCTGGAGGGGAGCTTTTCCTTTGCTTTGATATGGCCTGTTTGAATATCTTGTTTAATGTAGGTGTAAATCTGTTCGTATAAAGGGGTTTTGCTTTTTGGGGTTAGGGTGATGGTTAGCTCCTGCATATGTTTTACCTCGGTTTGCGGGGGTATGGGGGCTCCCAAGGCTGTGAAGGCTTGAGAATTAGAAAAGTGGCTGTCTTTTTTGCAACAGCCACTTGGTTTTGTTCTCTTTAGTTTATGCCTTCGGCAGCTTGAAGGAGCTTTTAAGAGACACAATTCGGTTGAATACCAGTTTTTCTTCAGTGGTATCTCTTGCGTCTACGCAGAAAAAGCCATTGCGGACAAATTGATAGCTGTCGTAGGGTTTGGCGCCTTCAAAGCCTGGCTCCAGGTAGGCTTTCTCTACCACAGTTAAAGAATTCGGATTCAGGTTGAGGCTTCCGTCCTCGTTGTAGACGCCCTTTTCCTCATCTATAATGTTTTCATACAGGCGTACTTCGGCAGTCATAGCGCAGGGAGCCGGCACCCAGTGGATGGTTCCCTTTACTTTACGGCCGGTGAAGCCGCTTCCGGCTTTGGTTTCGGGATCGTAGGTACAGTGTACCTCGGTGATGCGGCCGTTCTCGTCTTTGACAAAGCTTTCGCATTTTACGAAATAGGCGTGCATTAAGCGTACTTCGTTTCCCGGGAAGAGACGGAAATATTTTTTCGGCGGCTCTTCCATAAAGTCCTCGCGCTCGATGTACAGCTCCCGGCAGAAGGGAATCTTGCGGCTTCCGAGCTCTTCGTTTTCCAGGTTGTTTGCCGCGTCCAGGTATTCCACCTGCCCCTCGGGATAGTTGTCAATGATGAGCTTGATGGGGTCCAGGACGGCCATCAGTCTTGGGCGCTTGAGCTTCAGGTCCTCGCGGATGCAGTACTCCAGCATGGCGTAATCTACGGAGGACTGGCTCTTGGATATGCCGCAGAGGTCTACGAACATGCGGATGGATTCCGGGGTGAAGCCTCTTCTTCTAAGGGCTGCGATGGAGACAAGACGGGGATCGTCCCAGCCGTCTACAATGCCCTCTTCTACCAGCTTTTTGATGTAGCGCTTTCCGGTTACTACGTTGGTGAGATAGAGCTTGGCAAACTCGATCTGACGTGGGGGAACGGGATATTCCAGTTCTTTTACGACCCAATCGTATAACGGACGGTGATCTTCAAATTCCAGGGTACAGATGGAATGAGTAATACCTTCGATAGCATCCTCAATGGGGTGGGCGAAATCGTACATGGGGTAGATGCACCACTTGTCTCCCGTGTTGTGGTGGGATATGTGGGCTACCCGGTAAATGACAGGATCACGCATATTGATGTTGGGGGAGGCCATGTCTATCTTGGCACGAAGTACCTTTTCGCCGTCGGCGTATCTGCCGGCGCGCATGGCTTCGAAGAGCTCCAGGTTTTCTTCTATGCTTCTGTTTCGATAGGGGCTTTCTTTGCCTGGCTCGGTCAGGGTTCCGCGGTAGGCGCGGATCTCTTCCGCTGTGAGATCGCAGACGAAGGCTTTTCCTTTTTTGATAAGCTTTACGGCAGCCTCGTACATAGCCTCAAAGTAGTCGGAGGCGAAGAAAAGACGGTCCTCCCAGTCGGCTCCCAGCCACTCTATATCGGCTTTGATGGATTCTACGAATTCCACCTTTTCCTTGGTGGGGTTGGTGTCGTCAAAGCGCATGTTGAATTTGCCGTTGTATTTTTGCGCCAGGCCGTAGTTTAAGAGTATGGATTTGGCATGGCCGATGTGGAGATAACCGTTTGGCTCCGGCGGGAACCGGGTGTGTACGGTGTCGTATACACCCTCGGCTAAGTCCTTGTCTATCATTTGCTCTATAAAATTTTTGCTGATTACTTCGTTTTCCATAACGCCCTCCTCGTATTTAACTGCTATATTTCCGCAAGCAGCGAGCCGAACGGATATGCCGGCATGTCCATTTGACTGCTTTTTATGCAATTGCTTCTATCTTATAAATTTTGACTGTGAAAATCATACCACAAATGGATCGGAGTGGCAATAGAAATTGAACTGCATTTTGCAGCTACACTCTTATTTTTACTCCCTTTGTATCCCGGCTGCCGAGCTTTAGCCTGTTCAATGTGACTGGCTTTTCTTTGTAGGTGATGGTCTGCTCCGTGCCTGTCCGGTAAAGGTAAGCAGACTCCAGGCAGTCGTTTGCTCCTAAGCGCATGCCGCGGACTCCGATGGCTCCCTTCTTTTTCTCAGGGACTTCGGATATGGAGAAGCGCAGGAAGTAGCCCTCCTGACTTTGGAGGACAAGCTGTTCGCTGCCTTCTATGGGTTCTGCTAAAAGAACCCTGTCTTCCTCACCCAGCTTGGTGGCCGCTACGGTTCGTTTGCCGGTCTCAAATTCGCTGCCGTCCACAACCTTCAGCATACTGCCTTTGGTGGCGAATATGAGTTTCCTTTCTTTCAGCTCTTCCATGCTTCCGATTCCTACAAGCTGCTCTTCCGTGCTGTTATAGTTGCTGAAATTGTCAATAGGTACGCCCTTATCCCGGAAACGGCCGAAGGGCAGATCCAGGACCTTGATGGTGTGCATACGCCCGGTATCGGTAAATACGCAGATGCGGCCGGTGTTGATGCAGGGGAATACGTATTTGTTCTCGCTGTCTGCCGCCTCTTTGTTGCGCTCGTAGGTGGGCATATCAATGGTTTTGGCATATCCGAAGCGATCCATCAGGAACATGACAGGCATTTCTTCTATCTTCTTTTCCTCGAAAACGATTTCCGCCGCATTTTCAATAGAAGTCCGTCTCGGTCTTGCATATACTTTTTTGATGGCCTCCATATCCTTTAAAATAACCTTTGTCATACTGGCATGATTTTCCAGGATATCTTCATAGGCCGCAATATTTTTTATAGTCTGGGCGTTCTCCGCCATCAATGCTTCAATTTCCAGACCGATTAAGCGGTACAGACGCATTTCCAGAATAGCTGCGGCCTGACGCTCGGTAAAGCGAAGCTTGGAGGCCCGCTTCCGGGAGGCTTCGGATTTGAAGCGGATATTGTCGGTTTTTCCTTCTATTAAGCAGGCTTTGGCATCCTTGACATTTTTGCTGCCCCGAAGAATCTCGATGATGAGATCAATCACGTCGCAGGCTCGGATCAGTCCCTCCTGGATCTCACGTTTTTCCTGCTCTTTTGTAAGAAGCGTGCGGTATTTTCGGGTGGCAAGCTCGTACTGAAATTCAATGTAGTGCTCCAGGATCTGCTTTAAGCCCAGGGTTTCCGGCCTTCCGTCTGCTACCGCAAGCATGTTGACGCCGAAGGTATCCTCTAAGCGCGTCTTTTTGTAGAGCATGTTTTTCAGATTCTCGGTGTCGGCTCCTTTTCGAAGCTCCAGGACGATGCGGATGCCTTCCTTGGAGGACTGGTTCGAAATGTCGGTGATCTCCGGGGCCTTTTTGGATTCTACCAGGGCTGCTATGTCGTTTAAAAATTTCCCGATGTTGGCGCCTATCATAGGATAAGGGATTTCGGTGATAACAAGCTGTTCCTTACCGCCTTTCAGTTTTTCAACCTGAACACGTCCCCGGACCTTGATTTTGCCCATGCCGGTTTCATAGATGGCGGAAAGCTCGTCTTTATTTACTACAATGCCGCCTGTCGGAAAATCCGGGCCGGGCATTAGCCTTAACAGGCTTTCCGTGGTGATTTCCGGGTCTTTCAGGTAGGCTTTTGCGGCGTCTATGACCTCTCCCAGATTGTGGGGCGGAATGCTTGTCGCCATTCCCACGGCAATTCCGTCGGAGCCGTTGACCAGCAGGTTGGGAAGCCGGGCCGGGAGTACGGAGGGCTCCTTTTCGGTTTCGTCGAAGTTTGGTACAAAGTCTACTACATTTTTGTCCAGGTCAGACAGGAATGCTTCCTGGGTTACCTTTTCCAGACGGGCCTCTGTGTAACGCATGGCAGCGGCTCCGTCTCCCTCAATGGAGCCGAAGTTGCCGTGGCCGTCTACTAAGGGAAGACCCTTTTTGAAATCCTGGGACATGACGACCAATGCCTCGTAGATGGAGCTGTCGCCGTGGGGGTGGTATTTACCCATGGTGTCGCCTACGATACGGGCGCATTTCCGGTAGGGGCGGTCAAAGCGGATGCCGAGCTCGTACATATCATAGAGGGTTCTTCGCTGTACGGGCTTAAGTCCGTCGCGGACATCCGGGAGGGCGCGGGCAATAATCACGCTCATAGCGTAGTCGATGTACGATTTCTGCATCAGATCTGAATATTCCGTGCGGATAATTTGTTCTTCCATTCTTTACTCCTATTCTCGTTCAGTTATACATCCAGCTCCGCATCGCAGGCATGCTCATAGATAAAGGCGCGCCGGGGCGGTACTTCGGTTCCCATAAGCATCTCCGTTACGTTGGAGGCCATACGTGCATCCTCAATCTCCACACGCTTCAGGATTCGGGTCGCCGGATTCAGGGTGGTTTCCCAGAGCTGGTCGGCGTCCATTTCTCCCAAGCCTTTGTAGCGCTGCAGAGTGAAGCTTCCCCTGTGGCGCTTCCGGTAGCGATCCAAGGCTTTGTCGTCGTAAAGGTATTCCTCCTCTCCCCTTTGGGGCATTGCTTTATAGAGGGGCGGCATGGCAATGTAGACATGTCCCTCGTAGATGAGATCCGGCATAAAGCGGTAAAACAAGGTTAAAAGCAGGGTTGAAATATGGGCTCCGTCCACATCCGCATCGGCCATGATAATGATTTTGTCATAACGCAGCTTGCTGATGTCAAAGTCATTGCCGTAGCCCTCGGAAAAGCCGCAGCCGAAGGCATTGATCATGGTCTTGATCTCCGCATTTGCCAATACCTTGTCAATGCTGGCCTTTTCCACATTCAGAATCTTTCCGCGGATGGGAAGAATGGCCTGGTAGTTCCGATCTCTGGCTGTCTTGGCGGACCCGCCGGCGGAATCTCCCTCTACGATGAAGATCTCGCATTTGGAAGGGTCCCGGCTTTCACAGTTCGCAAGCTTTCCGTTGGAATCGAAGGAGTATTTCTGTTTGGTCAGGAGGTTGGTTTTGGCTCGTTCCTCAGTCTTTCGTATTTTAGCCGCTTTTTCTGCGCAGCCGATGACGCCCTTCAGGGTTTCCAGATTCCGGTCAAAGTAACGGACGATCTCGTCCCCCGCCACCTTGCCCGTGGCCTTGGAAGCGTCCTGATTGTCCAGCTTTGTCTTGGTCTGACCCTCAAACCGGGGGGCCGGATGCTTAATGGAGATCACGGCCGTCATGCCGTTGCGCACGTCGGCTCCGGTGAAATTTGCGTCCTTTTCCTTCAGGATGCCCAGCTCCCTAGCATAATTGTTGATTACAGTGGTAAATACGGTCTTAAAGCCGGTCAGGTGGGTGCCGCCCTCTGCGTTGTAGATGTTGTTGCAGAAGCCCAGAACATTTTCATGAAACTCGTTTACATATTGGAAAGCGCCCTCTACCACAATGCCCTCTGCTTCGCCCTTGAAGTAAATGACGTCGTGGACCTGCTCTTTTTTCTTATTCAAATCCTCAACAAAACCGATGATTCCGTTCTCCTCATGGAACTCCACTTCTTCGGCAGGCTCTGTTCTGCGATCCGCAAAGTAAATGGTCAGTTCGGGATTCAGGTAAGCGGTCTCGTGGAGACGGCTTTTGACCTCCTCTGCCTGAAATCTTGTTTTTTCAAAGATCTCCGGGTCGGGAAGGAAGTTGATTCTGGTTCCTGTCTCCTTGGTTTTACGTAAAATAGGGAGCAGGCCGTCACTTAGCTCTATGGTGGGGATGCCGCGCTCATAGTGATCGTGATGTACGGACCCGTCACGGCTTACCTCTATGTCCAGATAGGTTGACAGAGCGTTGACCACGGAGGAGCCTACTCCGTGAAGGCCGCCGCTTGTCTTATAGACGGAATCGTCGAATTTTCCGCCTGCATGAAGGGTGGTGAATACCAGACGCTCCGCGGAGACGCCCTTGGCGTGGAGATCCACGGGGATGCCCCGGCCGTCATCGCTGACGGTACAGGAACCGTCACGCTCTAAGGTGACCCAGATCTTGGAGCAGAAGCCGGCCAGATGCTCGTCTACGGAATTGTCTACAATCTCGTAAATCAAATGGTTTAATCCTTTTCGGGATACGCTGCCGATGTACATGCCCGGGCGCTTGCGTACCGCCTCCAAGCCTTCTAAGACGGCTATGCTGTCTGCGCCGTAGGTGGTTTTCTTTGTCATTTCTATCTTCCTCGCTTACTGTAATATATTCAATATATCATCTGCATTTTTCTATTGGCTAATAGAATACTTCCCTTTGTTATCAATATATTTCAGCTGCCTTTCGTGAATATGGGGAATACGAAAAGGTTGGTTTCTTTTTTATTAACAGGGAGTATACTTTATCCGTACAGATGTTCTGGTTTTTCAGTCTTTGTTAGTATAGCACAGGATCTTGTAGTTTGTAAACCACTTAAAAACTATTTCAAAGCCTTATACTCCCTATTTTGCGATGCAGTCCCCGAAGATAAAAACATATTCCGACAATCAGAAAGATTTCCAGCAGACTGGTTACAATACCTATAGAAAGAAATAAAATAGCAGAACCTATTAACAGAACACCAAGAAAAGTCCGCTGTACCGAAAACATATTCCCTGCTTTTTTCTCAAGCAGATGCAAAAACCGCACCTGTGACAATCCTAAAAATATGGGGGAGAAAAAAGAAATTTCAACATGAAGACGCGCAAGCTCCGGCAGAAGCTCCGGCAAATACGGAATTCCAACTGCTGTCACAAACAAAAGCAGAGCTCCAAGGAGAAGGCTTCTCACCAGCCGATCCTCACAATCGGTTTGAGTCATCAGCATCTCCGTATAAAGGTAAAAATAATTACCGGTCAGTGCCCCCCACAATAGAAAGAGCAGCCGCCTGCCGCCGCGACTGCCTATAACAGAAAAATTGGTGTCTGTCAAAGGAAAGCCGTAAGCCATCAAAAATGTCAGCATGGAAATCAGATATAGAAAAAACGGTGTATATTTCAATGAACGTCGTCCAGTTGCTTCAGAAGAAGGTAAATGTTCCATATAAATACTCCTTTCCACCTCTTTTCTTCATTTTAGTATGCGAAGCATCCTTATTTCCACACGGGACAAGTTTTGGAAGCTCTCAAAATATGTATAAAATTGTAAAAAACATATAAATATTGTCTGTTTTTCAAAAAATTTTATTTTTTTGAAAAAAAAGCTTGCAAAATGATAAATTCTATTATATACTAAGCAAGTCGACAGGACAAGACGACATGGTTCCTTGGTCAAGCGGTTAAGACGCCGCCCTCTCACGGCGGAAACAGGGGTTCGATTCCCCTAGGGACTGTTGAAAAAAACCTTGAAAGCTTCGTATAAAACAGCTTTCAAGGTTTTTTGTTTTACCCCCACGCCAACGCGGGTAAAGGGCACATCTTCTTTACAAACGGACATGCCGGCGCAAGTTTACTTCAAATCATCTGCCAAACCGGTATTATACAAATATCCGGAAATATATGCCCTTACCTTCCGATACACCTGCTCCTGTGCGTAAGAAATGTCATTGCCGCTCTCTTTCAAGGCAAACTCATAGGTCTGCCGTATCTCTGTGCCCACATTGATCTTTGTTATTCCCGCCCGAACGGCCTCCAGCACACAGCTATGGCGAATCCCGCTCCCGCCGTGAAGCACCAGCGGAATTCCCAATGCCTGATAAATGGCTCCGATATGCCCCACATCCAGCCGCGCCTCCGGCTTTTTCTGATTCCGAACCGCCTCGGCAATCTGTCCGTGAATATTTCCAACCGCCACGGACAGCCAGTCGCACCTGCTTTCAAGAACAAACCGCTTTGCCTCCTCCAATTTGGTAAATCCCATTTTTCTTGAAAAAATTTCCTCGTAGGGCGGCATTTTCTCCTTTTCATGCCCCATAACCGCCCCCAGCTCGGCTTCGCAGGGAACTCCTGCTTCATGAGCCATTGCGGCCGCTTCCGCCGTCACCCGAATATTCTCCTCCAGGGGCAGACGGGAGCCGTCAATCATTACCGACTCATATCCCGCCTTCAATGCCCGCTCCAAAAGCTTTTCATAGTCCACCCTCCGGTAATCCTCGTCAACCACCGGAATGTGATCCAGATGCAGCAGCGTATGCCCCGAAACCTTGTATTTTTCATATTCCTCCGCAATATGCTCCAGGCTCCGGGCCTGAAATTTCTCCCACTCCACCCGGGCTATCTGAATCATTGCCGTACTATTCTCGTCCGCAATTGCTCCGGCAATCGGCCGCACCATGGGAAGATGGGGGACATTAAATGCCGGTATACATTTTCCCAGATTCCTTGCCTTCTGCATGATTTCCTGCGCTTTCACCTCTTCAATCTCCTTCCCGTATGCTATTTTTGGGTATAAAAATACCGCCCCGGGGCATCTTGTCTCCGCCCCGGAGATAAATTAACCTTATTTATCGAATATTTCCGGGCCTCTACGCTTCTTCCTTCAGAATATTTCCCACCGCCCGGTACATCCTCCTGTATTTTTTATAATAGTTCATATAAATCTCATGTTTTTTCAAATCCGGAATGTATTCCTTTTCCGGTTTTACAAAAATGTCCGACGCCTCCGACAGATTTTCATATACGCCGCAGGCCACTCCTGCCAGCATAATACAGCCCAAGGTCCCTGACTGCGCGCTGCCAAGCGTTATAATTCTCTTGTTCAGAATATCCGCCTTCATCTGGAGCCAGATGGGGGACTGCGCTCCTCCGCCTGTGGCATAAAGCACATTAACCTGAATACCCGCCGCCTCCAGACATTCCAGATTCAGGCGCATTTCAAAGGTGACTCCTTCCATCAGCCCCTGATAAATGTCAATGGACGTCGTACTGTCCCGCAATCCTACGACAGCGCCTCTGGCCTCCGGATCCATATAAGGCGTTGCCGCTCCGGAAAAATAGGGCAGCACCAAAAGACCGGAGGGCGTCTCTGCCGAAACTCTTGCATTAAAGCCTTCATAGGCGCTTATACCCTGTTCCCGGTAAAGTCTGGCCTCCAAAGCGGCCAGATTGTCACGATACCATTTTAAAAGTGAGCCTCCGTTAAAGGAAAACGCATAGGTAACATAGGTATCGGGCTTAACAAAGGGAATCATGGCAAAGCAGTTTTTAAACATTACCTCCAGGTTTTCCGGCTCTCCAAAAACCGGGGTAATACATTCCACCGTACCCGTTCCGTCAACTGCCATACTGTTTTCCAGACACCCCGTGCCAATGGCGGACGCCATTTGATCCTGGCATCCTGTTACCACAACGGCAGAGGATGAAATCCCAAGCTCCTTCGCTGCGTCCTTCGTCACACATCCCACCTTTGTTCCAATGGGCACCGGTTTTGACATTTTCTCCCTGTCAAAGCCCGCAAATTCCAAAATATCATCGGCCCAGTCAAGCTTTCGGTAATCAAAAGCCATAGTACGGCTCGCCAGGGAATAATCAATTTGAAAACGCCCCGTAAGCATATAGGTAATATAATCGCCGAACATGCAGATATGAGCGGTTCTTTCCACCGCATCCTTCCTATGCTCCGCCAGCCACATCAGCTTTGAAAGACTGTACATCGGATGTGCCTTTAAGCCCGTAATCCGAAACAAGTACTCCATTCCAAAGTGCCGGATAATCCTTTGGCACTCCTGCTCTCCCCTGGGATCCAGATAGGTCAGGGAATTCATCAGCGGCTCTCCCGCAGCGTCCAGAAGAACGGGAGTTTCTCCAAAGGATGTTACACCGATGGCCTGTATCTCCTCCGTTCCCCGGGCCGCTTCACGAATCACTTCCTTTACCTGTGTCCAGACCTCCCGGGCATTCAGCTCACGGCCGTTTTTATTGTTCCCGGTCTCATATTCCCGGTAGCTCTGGTTCAGAATTGTTCCGTTCAAATTGCAGACCGTACATTTACAGCCTGTTGTTCCTACATCCACCCCCGCAATTGCCAAAGCAGGTCACTCCTTTCCCCATACGGCCTTTCTACACAACAAGCTCCATACGCTTGATAATATGATCCTGATAACATACTGTGCATCTTCTCAAATGGCATTTTCTATATTTATATACAAAAAAGGGACTGCCGGAAATACGCCGTCAGTCATTTCCATATCCTATGTTCCAGCCATCACGTACGGACACCTGATATAAGAAAATCCTTCTGTCTTATTTCCCGACAGTCCCTTTTTATCTATGAATTTGTGTTACCGCCCAAACAGCTCTCCAAAGGAAGCCCTGCGCTCCACAGCCTCGGTCATCTCTCCCATCTTCGACACATCCCCGATGAGAATCACCCCGCAGAGACGGTTGTTGCGGAAGTAATATTTCTCATACTGCTTCCGTGACACATCCTTAAACTCCACGGTCCGGTAAACCAGTTCCGGATTGCCGCCGTTGTCCCCGATGGAGAACAGGGCCGTATTCATGCCGTGGAAGGTCAGCGCCGCCGGAACGGTGGCGTAGGTAAGCTCCTCGCCTGCCGCATTGGCCCCGGCTGTCTTGCCCTGCTCCACTGCCTGGGGCCAGATAGCATAATTAATCCCCTCATACTGCGCACAGTCGCCGCAGGCATAAATATCCGGGATATTGGTGGCCATATGACTGTCCACAATCACCGCCCGGTCAACATCGACACCTGCTTCCTTTGCTATCTGAACATTGGACCGCACACCGCAGGACACAATCACAAGCTGCGCCGGAATTACGGTTCCGTCACCCAGACGGACGCCTGTCACATGCTCCTCTCCCTCGATAGCGGAAATCTGCACTCCGGTGAAAATGGAAATTCCCTGAGCCTCGCTGATGCTCTTCAGCATTTCTCCGGCTCCCGCGTCAAGCTGCCGGCCCATAAGACGGGGGGCAAGCTCCAGAACCGTCACCTTACAATGGGCCTTCTTAAGCTCCCATGCCGCCTCCAGTCCCAGAACGCCTCCGCCGATGACCACAGCCTCTTTCGTCTGCTCCAGAAGCCTTGTCACTTTCCGGGTATCGGACAGCCTGCGGATGGCCGCAACCTCCGGCTTTTCCCACCCGGGAATCGGCGGAACAAAGCACTCGGAGCCCATAGCATAGATAAGCTTCGTATACTTGAATTTTGCTCCGTCCTCCGTAAGAATTTCCTTTTCCTTTGTATCAATGGCTTTAACCTGTTTTCCTAATATCTGGACAATGTTATTCTTCTCGTACCAGGAAGCATCTTCTATGGCTATCTGATCCGCATCCAGTCCGGCTACCAACGCTTTTGTCAGCATAGGCCGGTTGTAGGCCGGATATTCTTCATTGGAAATAATATACACGCCGCCGGTCTTATCCCGTTCCCGAATGGCCCTGGCTGCGTTGAACCCGGCCGCTCCGTTTCCAAGGATGGCGTAGAGATTCTTGGTATCTTTCCGATATTCCGTCTCCTCACTCTCTACGGGTACAAAGTTTTCCCTTCCCACACCGCAGACCGGACAGATCTCCAGAGAGGAATCAAAAATTTCTCCGCAGACTAAGCATTTTACAAGAGCGGTCTTGCCCTTTGCCTTCTTGGGGTTCTCCTTATCCAGAAGCATGCAGCCGAAATTATAACCGTACTCGTAGGCATTGAGAAGATCTGTCTCACTGGGCTTAAACTGTACCCGGAAGCCCTCTGTCACACGCATCTTGAGCTGCTTAAGACGCTCAATGATGTGGGGCACGCCCTCTCCGCTCCAGCCGTAGCTTCCAAAAGCACTGGCAAGCTTTCCGCCGTGAGTGCCCGCAAAAATGGAGGTAGTCAGATCCCAGACAGGCTTTAACGCCTCCCCTACAATGGTCGGAGTTCCAAACAAAATGCCATCCGCAAAGCCGAGCTCCTCCAGCACCTTTCCCTGATCTGCCGTCACCAGATCATAGCTGCGCACCTCAATATCGCCGCTGTCCGCAATGCCCTTTCCAATCTGCTCCGCAAGCTGCCCTGTGTAACCGTAGGCGCTCACATAAGGAATCACCACGGTTTTTCCGGGATTGGGATTGACTACGGTACACCACTCCCGGTAGGTATTCAGCATCCGGTCAATGCCGCTGTCCAGAACCGGCCCGTGCCCCGTACAGATCATGGAAATATCCAAATCCCGGATTCGATCCAGGGCTTTTAACATAAACGGCTTAAACGGCCCGATGATGCAGTCAAAATAATAGCGTGTGGCCTTCCAGTAATCCTCTTCATTCGTCACCTTGCCGGACACGATTCCCGGAAATGCATAATGGGAACCGAAGGAATCACAGGTCACCAGGATCTGTTCCTCCTCCAGATAGGTGTACATGGTATCCGGCCAGTGCAGGTTGGGCACATGAAGGAAACGCATGGTAAGGGTTCCGATTTTCATCTCCTGCTCATCCTTCACCGCTATGCTGCAAAAATCACGGTTTACTATATTTTTCAGAAAAGAGAGCGCCGTAGGGGTAGCAATCACCTTAAGGCCCGGATTCAGCTCCAAAAGACGCTCCACGCTTCCTGCGTGGTCCGGCTCCGTATGGCTTACCACCAGATAGTCGATTTTCTTTACGTCCGTGACTTCTTCCAGTACCTTTAAATATTCGTCGAAATATTTGGCCTTTGCAGTCTCAAAGAGAATGGTTTTATCTCCCGCCCCGTATACGTAAGAATTGTAAGTGGTTCCAAATTCCGTGTACATAATAATGTCAAATACACGAAGGCTGTCGTCCAAAATTCCTGCCCAGTAAAAGTTTTCTCTGAGCTTGTATGCCTTTGCTTCCATATTTACCTCCGTAAAGGGCTGACGGCATCCGCCGCCAACCCCTGCAGCTTGTTATTTGATTTTTACAGGTTTAAACCACAGTAGTCTCAAATCCCAGATCGTCCATCAGCTCTCTGGCTTTTGCCACACAGTTCTCGCAGCCGTCAATGGTGACGGTCTTGTCTCCAAGGTTTACCTTGAAATCCAGTCCGGCTCCCGTAAGGGACTTGGTGATTCGCTCCACACATTTCTCACAGTGCATATCCTCTGCTTTTAATACTGTCATGTTCTTGTTCCTCCTTGATTTTTGATTTATTTCATCAGCTTCCGGATGGTGTCGCAGAGCTCGTCTACAACGGTCTCATCGCCGCTTTTGATGTCTTTTACCACACAGGTTTTGATGTGATTGGATAGCAATTCCTTGTTAAAGGCATTGAGTGCCGACTGGATGGCCGAAACCTGGGTAAGTATGTCCACACAGTAACGTTCCTCCTCCAGCATGCTGCGGACGCCCCGGACCTGCCCCTCAATGCGGTTCAGACGGTGAACAAGGCTTTTGTACTCCTCACTTTCCCGATGCTTGGTTTTCACACAGCAGCCCTCCTGGCAGCTGCAGCTTTCTTTGCGCTTTTCCTGTTCCATAAATACAATCTCCTATTCCGGTTCCGTAATACTCCTCAACAGCCGCTACAATTTCAGTCTCTTCAGCCGCAGTGCATTGCTGACCACAGACACGGAGCTGAAGGACATGGCAAGTCCGGCAAAAATCGGATTCAGCAATGGTCCCCCTAAAGCATACAATAAACCGGCCGCAATGGGAAGCCCCAAAGTGTTATAAAAGAAAGCCCAGAAAAGATTCTGCTTTATATTGCGGATAGTAGCCCTGCTTAAATGAATGGCTTTGTATACATCCTTCAAATCCGACTTCATCAGTACAATATCACTGGATTCCAGAGCAATATCGCTTCCGCTTCCAATGGCCGCCCCCACATCGGCCTGAACCAGAGCCGGCGCATCGTTGATGCCGTCGCCCACCATCATCACGTGGAAGCCCTCCTTCTGGTAGCGGGCCACCACCTGGGATTTATCTCCGGGAAGCACCTCCGCAATTACCTCGTCCACCTCCACCTGGCTTCCGATATAATCTGCCGTAAGCCGGTTGTCTCCTGTCAGCATCACCACCCGGATTCCAAGGCTCCGCATCCGGGCAATGGCTTCCCTGCTCGTTTCTTTAATGGTATCCGCCACACAGATCATTCCCGCAAGCTTTCCGTCTATCACTACAAACATGGGCGTCTGTCCCTTGCCTGCGGCTGCCCTGGCCGCTTCCTCATATTCTCCCAAAGCAACCTTATTTCCTTCCAGCATCCGGCGGTTTCCTATGTGGAAATAACGTCCTCCCAGAACTGCCTCAATGCCTTTTCCGGTCACACTCTGAAAGCCGTCCGTCTGCTCCAGGGCAAGCCCCTTTTCCTGTGCTCCCGCCACAATCGCGGCTCCTAAAGGATGCTCGGAGGAGCGCTCGCAGCTGGCAGCCAGCCGAAGCAGCTCATTCTGCTCCATTTCATGGGAAATCACATCCACCACCTTAGGCTTACCTTCCGTGATGGTTCCTGTCTTATCCAAAACTACCACCCGGATCTTGTGGGTCGTCTCCAGAGCCTCGCCGCTCTTAATCAAAATACCGTGGCTGGCCCCCAGTCCCGTTCCCACCATAATGGCCGTAGGCGTCGCAAGTCCCAGAGCGCATGGGCAGGCTATTACAAGAACCGATACGAAAATAGTCAGAACAAAGGCGGCATCGTGTCCCAGAGCCGCCCAGATAACGGCCGACACAACCGCAATCCCCATAACCGCCGGCACAAAATAGCCGGCTACCGTATCCGCAAGCTTGGAAATAGGCGCTTTTTTCCCCTGAGCGTCCTCCATCATCCGGATAATCCGGGAAAGAGTGGTATCCGCCCCCACATGAGTCACCTGAATCTCCATGGCTCCGTTGAAATTCATACTGCCGCCGATTACCGTATCGCCCGCTTCCTTTTCCACGGGAATACTCTCTCCCGTCAGCATGGATTCATCGACACTGCTGGAGCCTCCGATCACCGTCCCGTCCAGAGGAACCTTGCTGCCCGGCTTTACCAGAAGAATATCCCCGGGAACCACTTCTTCCACACGGACCTCCACCTCCCGGCCGTCTCTTAGGAGGATAGCCGTATCCGGTGCAAGCTCCATGAGCTTGCGGATGGCCTCGGAGGTTTTTCCCTTGCTCCTTGCTTCCAGGTATTTGCCAAGCATAATAAGGGTTACCACCACAGCTGCCGATTCATAATAGAGATTCTCCACACAGGACGGATCGGAGGGAATACCGACAGTCATGGCCAGACTGTAGAAAAAGGCGCTTCCCGTTCCGATTGCCACCAGAGAATCCATGTTGGGATGTCCCCGAAACAAAGTCTTAAACCCAACAACATAAAACTTTCTCCCGTGCCAGAGAATCAGTATGGTCAAAATAAGCTGTGCCAGAGCGAAATTCAGCGGATGACTATGCATATGCAGAAAATCCGGCAGAGGCAGCGTAATGGGAATCATATGCCCCATAGAAATATACAGAAGAGGAACCGCAAGGCAGATGGTGACAATCAAATTCCGCTTCTGTGCCTGCAGCTTCTCCATCTGCTCGTTCTGCTCCGCGCCCCGGTCCTCCTTTTCCACATCCTTCGGCACAAAACCTGCCTTCTCAATCTTAAGCTTAATGTCCGCAAGCTTTACCTGGGCGGGATCGTAGATAATGTGTGCCTTGTTGGTGGTCAGATTCACCTCGCTGCTGACAACGCCGGGCAGCTTCCTAGTGACACGCTCCACCGCCGCGCTGCAGGAGGCGCAGGTCATTCCCTCAATATTCAGAGTGATTTCCTGGTTCTTTGCCGTATCCTTCTTCTCCTCTCCGGCCCCAAAGCCTGCGCGCTCAATCCGCTCACAGAGCATCTCAACCGTTACCTGCTCCGGATCGTAGACAATTCTTGCCCGGTTTGTTGCCAAATTCACCTGACTGCTCTCCACGCCGGGCAGCTTCCCGGTGACACGTTCCACCGCCGCGCTGCAGGAGGCGCAAGTCATTCCTTCTATGATTAATGTTACTTCCTGGTTCATGCAGCTCACTCCTCTCCTACCTGCTGTCTGAACATAAGTGTTGTCATCCATATACCCCTTTAGGGTATATTACAACTTTAATATACCCTAAAGGGGTATATTTGTCAAGCGGTTTTTTCACTCTCATACTTATTCTTTTAGTGATTCCACATTTTCCGAAGAAACATACCTTTTCAATAATTGTCTTTCTCTCAGCCCGCGCCAAATACCGCTTCGAACGCCTCAATGCACTCCTGCCCCCTGGAGCGATCCAAAACCGCATGGAATACGGAGGCAAAATTTACTCCCATTCCTTCCTCCATAAGCTCCTTCCACCAAACGGCGATCTCCCTTGGATTATTTCGGAACACGCCGCAGCCGTAGGCTCCCAAAATAAGATGCTTCGCCCCCTGTTCGGCAAATATCCCCAGAGCAAGCTTCATTCTCCGGCGCATAATGCGTCCGGCCTCCCCCGCATTTTCTCCCTTTAAAAGCACCTGCCCCATATTGACCGCAGGCAGGGTCAGAACAGACGCCTTAACCGGCGCGCCGGTCAGGCGAAAGCCTCCGTCCCGGAAAAAAAGCACGTCAGGAGAATAGATTCCATAATCCAGGTACATCATAGAAGGATTGGCCCGGTTCTCCCGGTAGTAGGTTTCATGGGCGGTCAGCGTGGGATAAAGGACGCCGGAGGCCGCCAGGCTTTCCTCCTGGGCCATAGCTCCGTTTAAAAATCCCCCGCCCGGATTTTTGGCGCTGGCAAAGTTCAGAACGCCTATGTCCGTCTTTCCCTCCCTGCTTAGAATGTGAATGGCTTCTACGGTAGATATGTTTTCAACTCTTGTTTCGGGCTGATTGCAGGGATTGGAGGTTTTGTATTTTTCAAGGATCTCCGTTCCCTGATCCGGGGAAAGCAGGATACTGCGGCGAACGGACCGCTCCATTGCTTCCTTTACAAAAATCCGCTCCGCTTCCGGCTTCTGATTTTCTCCTGCCCTCTTGGCTTTTCCTCTCCCCTGCTCTGCCGGCAGTTCATAATATCCCTGCTCCATAATCTTCATTGTTTCTCTTGCTATTGCTTTTCGATCCATTTATAATTCCTCTGTTCCATTTCCACTGTTTTTTATAGATTCTTCCGATACAGTCTGGAGGGCCGGTGTCCCTCATTTTCCGTATAGCTTTCCGTCTCCTTCACCATAGGCGCCGCCTTTCTGCGAAATGCCGCTGCCGGAAATTCTCTGTCCAGAACTACCTCATACACCTGCTGCAGCTGCGTAAGGGTAAAATACTCCGGCATCAGATGAAGAGCCAGATCCGTATAGCTTAACTTTCCCCGAAGCCTCTCGTATCCGCAGGCCAGTATGCGCGCATGGTCAAATGCCAGGCCGCCGGAATCCAAAATCTTACTCTCCGTAAAGAAACGGCCCTTCTCTTTCTCCAAAACCGCCCTAAGGACGGTCTCCTCATGGGAAAGCGTCAGCTCCCACACCTCCTTTTGCTCCGCCTGCTCCACCATGCAAAAGGATGCCTGAAACCAGGCTGCCCAAGCCGCATCGTCCCCGGCCTCTATATGAACTCTGCTGCCGTCAATAAGAGCCATGTAGGAACAGCTCATAACCCACGTCCTGGGATCTCTCCCCGGCTCGCTGAACGTGTAAAGCTGCTCCAAATAAACCTTATCCACGCCCGTCTCTTCCCGCAGCTCCCGGGCGGCCGCCTCCTCGGTTGTCTCCGTGGGACGCACAAATCCGCCGGGTAAGGCCCAGGAATCAAGATACGGGTGGGCGCCCCGTTTGATAAGCAGAATACGAAGCTCCTTCCTGGCCAGCTTGCGGTAATTCTCTTCCTCCGCGTCAGTCACGGTAAAAATCACCATATCCGTTGCCACGGAGGGCCTTTCATAATCTCCCGGCTCATAGGCAGCCAAAAATTCTTCCTCGGTCAGACCGTTGTGATCCTTCTTCTTCACCTGTTCTGTGCTCATTTTGCCTCTCCCCTTTCCTTAAGAAGCTGCGTCCGCACCTCTGTCAGTGCAAAGCCCAGCAGATTTCTTCCCCTCCATTTCAAAGGGTTCTCGGCATCCGGATTATTTTTTCCCATACCGATTCCCCATATCCGATCCATAGGGCTTGCTTCCACCAAAATGCGGTTTCCGGTTGTAAAGAGAAACGCAAGCAGATCCGGATTCTGAGTAAATTTGGCCAGATTGCCCTTTTTCACAATCTCATAGCAGGCATTGTCCCAGGCTGCCTTGTCAAAGCCTCTTACGGCCCGGCCATAGGCTTTCATCTCCTTTGGGTGGGATGCTTCCATAATCTTTGCAAGCATTTCCTTATCACCGAACATTCTGGCTTTTTCCGCCATCATATACTGCTCCGCATACGTATACTCCACGCCGTCCACATCAAACCGGCTCTCCCACCACTGGCCCAGGCAGGACTCGCAGATATGTCCGTCCGCTGCCGGCGTGGGCTTCCAGAAAAACAGAAATTTCATCTTTTGTCCTGCGTTGTAAGCTTTTTTCAAATCTTCCACGTTGTAAATCATTGTTCTATCTCTCCTATTCCGGGCAGAAGCCGCAATTATATTTTTTTGATATTATCAACCAGATATTATCATTTTTGTTATATTATACGGAAGTACGATAGATTTGTCAAGAATAAAAAAATATTAAATTTATTTTCCATATCGAGTAATATTTTAATCAAAGACTGTGTCTAATAAGTGAAACACCTTACAGGTATACCTTTATGCACAAAGGCCATGTGCAAATCAGTGAAAGGAGGTCCCAAATGCCGGCAGACCAATTTTTAGAAAGACTTATGAATGAATACGGCGATACGATTCTGCGTATGTGCTATATGTATCTGAAGGACTATCATCTTGCGGAGGACGCCGTACAGGAGACATTTTTAAAGGCTATGAAGGCTTACGGCTCCTTTGAGCACAAGTCCGGTGAACGAACCTGGCTGATACGTATTGCAATTAATTGCTGCAAAAATATGATGCGGACCCGCTGGTTTGGCATCAGCAAAAATAACCTTCCGGAGCCGCCGGAGCAGATTGGCGCGGACCCGGCGGACTCATTTCCGGAAAAGGACTTTGTCTCAACCGCCGTTATGAAGCTGAATGTAAATGACAGACAGGTTCTTGTGCTGCACTACTACCAGGAATTGCCCGTAAAAGAGATTGCCAAGATCCTTGGAAAGACAGAAAATGCCACAGCGCAGCGTTTAAACCGTGCAAGGAACAGATTGAAAAAAATTTTAAAGGAGGATGGGTATGAAGAGAACTAATATAGAAAACGCGATTGACCCGAATCATATGGAAATATCCGAAATGAAGCATACCATTGATCAGGAGCTTAAGGATATAAGGATGAGCGATGCTCTTAAGGACAAAATACGAAGCAGAACTTCCTTCCGGAAACCGAATCGGATTTGGAAAACCGCCGCGGCCCTTGCGGCAGTTCTTGTCTTAGGAGGCGCTACCGTTTCTGCCGGGTATCATTTGCTGAATCAGATCCAGGTAAATGATGAAGTACTGCCGAAGCTGGATTCTATGGAGCTTGTCAGGATAAATGCACCGGAAGCTGCCGCCAATGAATTTGGAACTATTGAAAAGGACTACGGCAGCTATTCGGAGTTAAGAAATGAATTGGGAATAACTCTGCTGGACCATGCGCTTTCCCTGGATCATCCCTATATGCAGTGCCATATCCGGACAGATCCGAAAAGCTATGCAATGATTACGGTAAATAATTTTATCTTGGGTGACACTGATAATTACCAATTGCTTAAAGATATGGACCGCTATTCCTACGATCACGGCGAGGTATACTATTCACCTGTTTCCTTAAAAATTGATTTGATCTTAGGCGAGGAACAGCTGGCACATGGATGGGATACGGATTATCTTGGAATGTATCATTTTGTGGAACAATATGAATCTGCGCAGGGATATCTGGTGAATCTTGTGGAGGATACCATTGGAGAAGAACCTCCGGCAGACTATGTATCGAAAAAAATTGCTGTTTTTGTTGCGGATGGTATTCGTTATACCTTAACGGGTCAGGTTTCTTTGGATACGATGAAGGAGCTTGTGGATACCATGAAATAACATTTAACAAAAATTTATTGCATTTTTTATAAGAGTACCTTCCGTGTATAAAACAATAATATCTTTGTACTCTGAGGGTATGTTACAATTCACACCCACGCCAGTTTTTGAAAAGTTTTTATTTGATAAGGGTGCAAATTGTAACAGGGACTGCCCATTTAAAGTCGCCTTCGGCGAGGGGCAGTCCCTTTGGCCCCATAACTGTACTGGCTCCACGCCAATCAGCGGAGTGATTGGCGTGGGTGTGAAAAGTAACGAGGGTATTCTTATTCTTATTTCTATTGTAACTATTCAGAACCCCTGATAGAGTCCATGTGACTTTTTGTGAAAAACAGAGAAAATAAAAAATTTGTTTTCACTCAACTTGTCTCTTGTTGGTGGATAACCAACCGGTGCTTAATCAGTTATTTCCATCTTTGTGGATTACCGATTTTA
>CAJTIM010000010.1 GCA_910576325.1 Clostridia bacterium | reverse complement strand
AAAAAAATATATTCGGGACCAGTCAGAAGAGTCTCGGAAAGAAGAAAGTGAGGGAGCCGCTTTTTAGCGGCAGCAAGTAATATAAGCTTGCGATACCCGCCTTTCAGGCGAGCAGTAACAGAGCCCTTGGGGGCGTTTTTCAAACCCCCACTTGAAGTGGGGGTTGGTGATTAGTAAAAATGAAAAATTATGTTGATAATTTGCAGAAAAAGGAGAGAGCCTCCTTTATTTATATAGCATATGGGTTGCATCCGAAACACGGAAATCCCTTTGCACCTTGACAATTTTACAGCATCGTTCAGGAGTTATACAGGCACAGACGGATAGTGTGCGATGACCATACGTGAGCCCGCCCTCTGTTTAAAAATTGCATAGCAATACCTGAAATACGCGGCAAAGATATTGGCGCAGGAAGTGACCTGATTGGGTGCGTACAAATTATGCTTCCTTAATTCAAGTAGAAAAAATATGTTAATTACAGTTGAAAAACGGAATGTTCAATGCGTATAAGATTTATATAGAGGCTTTATATCAAATACCATTCAGATACCGCTTCAACTGCAGAAAACGTTTTATGATAAGGAAAGATGCAAAGAAAAGAGAAAGAGAGGATAGACAATGGCAGCAGATGTAGATAATGAAGTGGCAGTTGATCAGCAGGTGTATTTGGCAGGCGATATTCAGCGCATGCTTGGAATAGGTAAGAGTAAGTCCTATACCTTCCTTGAAGACGTGTATAAGCAGAAGAACCCGCCATTCAAAGTTCTTAAAATCGGTAAGCTTTTCAGAGTGCCAAAACGAGGATTCGATGAATGGCTGAATGGTGGTTTATGAGCGAGGTGATTTAGTGAAACAACCAGCAACGAAAAAAGAGGTTGCTTTTTATGAAGGGAATGCATGGGTTCACAGAGTTAAACTACTGCAGCCGGATGGTTCTGTAAAGTACAGCAAGCGTGGCGGCTTTCAGAGCAAGTCAGAAGCGGAAGCAAGCTATTATAAACATGAAGAAGAATTCAAGAAGGCATCCAGAGTTTATCAGATGTCGGCGAAACCTAATGCAGATGTTGATTTGAAAGATTATTTGCTTTATTGGTTTGAGGATGTATTTTCACAGAGGATTGAGAACACAACCCGCATGGTATGTGCCTATGTGCTGTATGACCTGATCCTTCCGAATATGCAGCAGGATATAAAATTGCGATATGCCAATGAGGAGTATTTTGATTCCCTGCTGGCCGTTGTAGCAAAAGCATGTGAGTCCGCTGGCAATAAGTCCAGAGAGTTCTTGAATATGGCAATGAAAGAGGCTGTAATACAGGAATATATCAAAAGGAATCCGATACCTGCGACAAAGCCGTATCCGAGAAAAAAGCCAACAATCATTATTTTAAACAAAGCAAATGTGAAAAGACTTTTGAAAGCTGCTTACAATAGTGGATGGTATCTGGAGATTCTTCTCGGACTGTTCTGCGGACTTAGAAAGGGTGAGATATCAGGCTTGAAGTTTGGAGATTTTGATGCTGAAAACAGGACAATCTACATTCAGAGGCAGATTACGTCCAACCCTGTTATTCCAAAGGGTGAAAGCAAAATTGAAACGTATGAAGTCATAGAGAAACCACCAAAGACGGATAACAGTTACAGGCTGCTCCGAATACCGGAGGCTGTTGCGAAGGAAATCGAAAAAAGGAGAACTTTGGTTGATGCAAATAAGCTGCAGTACGGTGAACAATATTTTGACCGTGATTATATTTCGTGCCAGGAAAACGGCCTGCCCCACTCAACTGCAGCAATGAACAGCGCTTTGTCAAAGTTATGTTCCAGAAATGGCCTGCCCCACATAACTGTTCATGGATTGAGACATATGTATGCTACCATATTGGTAGAGCAGAAAGTTCCTTTGATTAAGATATCTGCCCTGCTGGGCCATGCAAGTGTCAATACAACCTTTGAATATTATTGTGAGGTCATGGACGAGAATGAGCAGATTATTACGTTTATGAACAATATGTTTGTTCCAAAAGGGAGTGCTGCAATATGTTAGATTTGAGCTTAAAAAATTATGTCGATTGGAGAGTGGCACAGGTAATACCTGTGCGCTCCGGTTTCGGCTACAGGGTATTTTTGAAATATCCGGACGGAAGTGAAAAGCCACAGCAGAAGTCGGGATTTAAAACAGAGAGAGAAGCGAATAAGGCAAGAGAGAAGACAATCGCAGAATTATATAACGGTACGTTTGTTGTATACGCAAAGGTGAATGTTGCCGATTTTATGTCCTTCTGGCTTGAAGAGGAGCTTAAAAAGCGCACGGACAGTCATGAAACCTATTATAATTATTGCGGAATAGTAAAGAATCACATTGTTCCCATTCTGGGTAAAAAGAAAATGATGGATGTTACCCGTGGAGACATTCAGAAATTGTTTAATACCAAGACAGACTACTCAAGATCGGTGGCAGAGCAGGTAAAAACAATCATGAATGTTTCTTTTCGTTATGCGGTAACAATCAAAGTGATTCCAAACAGTCCAGTAGACGGGATAGGGCTTCCCAAAGCAGAAAAGCCGCAGCAGAGATCAGGATTCAGGACCCGGAATATTGATACACAGAAAACACTGACCATGGAGCAGATCCGGGTCCTGCTGGAAAAAAGCAAAGATACCCCAATCCATATGCAGGTGCTGTTGAATGTGCTTATGGGGCTCCGCAGATCCGAGATCAATGGGGTAAAATATTCGGACGTAGATTATATCAACCATACCTTAAAAGTGGAACGTCAGCTGGGGAGAGTACATAACGCAGTAAAAGAGGACTTTGCCCCGAAAACATTTACGAAACAGGAAGTAGGATTGAAGACAAAATCCAGTTACAGGGAGATCCCGATTCCTGATTATGTCTTTGAGGCAATCTTAAAGGAACGGCAGGTGTATGAGAAAAACAGAAACCGCAGAAAGAGAGGGTTTCAGGATCTGGGCTATATCTGTTGTTCCACCCTTGGCAGGGCAAGGAGCAAAGGATTCCATTGCAGGTATTATAAGCAGCTTCTTGCTGAAAACGGTTTACCGGATATCCGCTGGCACGATCTACGCAGCACATACTGTACTCTTCTGTTAAAAGAGTCTTTTAATCCAAAGGCAGTATCAAGGCTCATGGGACATGCCAAAGAAATCATAACAATGGATGTTTATGCGGATAATAGAGGCATCATAGCGGATGGAGTGCCGGAAATAGAAGCGTATATGAAAGAAGTATTACCAAACCCGGAAGAGACAGAAATCTTTAAAAAGGAATTGTTGGAGATTGTAGTAGATGTAACCGAATTTCTTCCGGATGCAGTGTGACAGAAAGGACAAAAAGAACAAAAGTTCGATTTTGCATCTATACAAATCTAACGATTTGTGGTAAGATAAAAAAGCTTTTTAGTGCTGTCCTGTCCGTATGGAACTACGGAGGTGTACTGAGTTGCAAAAACAGCAAATTGTGAACGGAATTCGTCAAGGACTTTTTTTCCTTCGATTTGAGTAAATGCCATGACGAAAATGAAAAGTTCCTTGACGAATTTGTGGCATATACGCATCTTTTTTTACTATGAATTTTGGAGGTGGTATTTGTGCAAACTGCACAAAAAATGTTCGAACTTCACAGCGAATACAAGCCCACCGGCGACCAGCCCCAGGCCATAGAAGCCCTGGTCAAAGGGTTCCAGGAAGGCAATCAATTCCAGACTTTACTGGGGGTTACAGGTTCCGGGAAGACTTTTACCATGGCAAACGTGATCGCACAGCTTAACAAGCCGACTTTGGTAATAGCGCACAATAAAACATTAGCGGCTCAGCTCTATGGCGAGTTCAAAGAGTATTTTCCGAGTAACGCAGTGGAATATTTTGTGTCCTACTACGACTACTACCAACCCGAAGCCTACGTCCCTTCCAGCGACACCTACATCGCCAAAGACTCTTCCATCAACGACGAAATAGACAAGCTGCGCCTCTCCGCCACAGCTGCGCTGATAGAGAGGCGAGACGTAATCATTGTATCCTCCGTCTCCTGCATCTACGGCCTGGGAGAGCCGGAGAACTTCGAAAAAATGATGGTCTCCCTCCGCCCAGGCATGCAAAAAGATCGGGACGAAGTCCTGCGTCAGCTGGTAGACATTCAGTATGACCGAAACGACATGGATTTCAAACGTGGAACCTTCCGGGTAAGAGGGGACGTTCTGGAGATCATACCGGCCAGCGAGATGGAGACCGCCTTCCGCGTGGAATTTTTCGGGGACGAGATTGACCGCATTTCAGAGATTGACGTACTAACCGGAGAGATCAAAGGCTCACGTGAGCACGTAGCAATCTTCCCGGCTTCCCATTACGTCGTTCCGGCAGAGCAGATCCGCAGAGCCGCCAAGGATATAGAGGAAGAGCTAGAAGAGCGCGTCCGCTACTTCAAGGGAGAGGACAAACTCCTAGAGGCACAGCGAATCTCCGAGCGCACCAACTTTGACATCGAGATGCTCAAAGAAACCGGCTTTTGTTCCGGCATAGAAAACTATTCCCGGCATCTGTCGGGCCTGGAGCCGGGCGTGCCCCCAAGCACACTGATAGACTATTTCCCCGATGATTATTTGATCATCATTGATGAGTCCCACAAGACCGTTCCTCAGATTCGGGGCATGCACGCAGGAGACCAGTCCAGAAAATCAACCCTGGTGGACTACGGATTCCGCCTGCCCTCAGCCAAGGACAACCGGCCCTTGAATTTCGGAGAGTTTGAAAGTAAAATAGATCAAATGCTCTTTGTGTCCGCTACCCCCGGAATCTATGAGGAGGACCACGAGCTTCTCCGCGCAGAGCAGATCATCCGCCCCACAGGACTTCTGGACCCCAAGATCGAGGTACGCCCCGTGGAAGGACAGATTGATGATCTGGTAGGCGAGGTAAACAAAGAGACGGCTGCCGGGCATAAGATACTGATTACCACACTGACAAAACGGATGGCCGAGGACTTGACCGATTATATGCGCGAGCTGGGTATCCGCGTAAAATACCTTCACTCCGATATTGACACTCTGGAGCGAACCCAGATTATCCGTGATATGCGCCTGGATGTCTTCGACGTACTGGTAGGAATCAACCTGCTCCGCGAGGGCTTGGACATCCCGGAAATCACACTGGTGGCCATTCTGGATGCGGACAAGGAAGGCTTCCTGCGCTCGGAGGTTTCTCTGATTCAGACCATCGGGCGTGCGGCCCGAAATTCCGAGGGCCGTGTAATCATGTATGCAGATACCATCACCGACTCCATGCGCCTTGCCATTGAAGAGACGGAGCGCCGCCGGGAGATTCAGGAAAAGTACAATCAGGAACACGGAATCACACCTCAGACCATCCAAAAATCTGTCCGGGACCTGATCAGCATTTCCAAAGAAATTGCACAGAAGGATCTGCAGTTCGAAAAGGACCCGGAGTCCATGAGCAAAAAAGAGCTGGAAAAGCTGGTGGCGGATATCGAGAAGAAGATGAAGAAGGCTGCCGCGGAGCTGGATTTCGAGACGGCGGCAGAGTTGCGTGACCGCATGATAGAACTGAAAAAGCAGGTTCGCGACATATGATTATAAAAAGAACATCCCTCTGCAATTGCGTTACAATTCACACCCACGCCAGTTTTTGCAAAGTTTTTATTTGATAAGGGTGCAAATTGTAACAGGGACTGCCCATTTAAAGTCGCCTTCGGCGAGGGGCAGTCCCTTTGGCCCCATAACTGTACTGGCTCCACGCCAATCAGCGGAGTGATTGGCGTGGGTGTGAAAAGTAACGCAATTGCAGCTAGGAAAACGGATATTAGTATACTGTCCGGAAACCGGATAAAAGAGCTGCCGGACAGCTTCCCTTGATTTAAAACAAACAGAGTATCAGAAAACAAAAGATAAGTCATACTGAACTATATACGAAAAAAGTAAAAGAGGAGCAATATGAAAAATTACATTCGAATACGAGGCGCAAACGAGCATAACCTGCAGGATCTGAGCATTGATATCCCCAGAGAAGAATTTGTAGTGCTGACAGGCTTAAGCGGATCGGGAAAATCCTCTCTGGCCTTTGACACCATCTATGCCGAGGGACAGCGCCGGTATATGGAGTCATTGTCCTCCTATGCCAGACAGTTCTTAGGACAGATGGAGAAACCCGACGTGGAAAGCATTGAGGGCTTGTCCCCGGCCATTTCCATCGACCAGAAGTCCACAAACCGCAACCCGCGTTCCACGGTGGGAACCGTGACAGAGATATACGACTATTTCCGTCTGCTGTTTGCAAGAGTAGGAATCCCTCATTGCCCGAAATGCGGCAAGGAGATTAAAAAGCAGAGCGTGGATCAGATGGTGGATCAGATTATGGCCCTGCCGGAGCGGACACGGATTCAGCTTCTGGCCCCGGTGGTCAAGGGACGAAAGGGCGAGCATGTAAAGGTTCTGGAGCAGGCCCGGAAAAGCGGCTTTGTCCGGGTGAAAATTGACGGTAATCTCTACGAGCTTTCAGAAGAAATCAAGCTGGACAAAAATATCAAGCATCTCATCGAGATTGTAGTGGACCGTCTGGTGGTAAAAGAGGGCATTGAGCGCCGCCTGGCAGACTCCATTGAGACAGTAATGAATCTCTCCGACGGTCTTCTGGTGGTGGATGTGGTAGACGGGGAGGTTTTAACCTTCAGTTCGAGCTATGCCTGCCCGGACTGCGGCATCAGTATGGAGGAGGTAGAGCCGAGAAGCTTTTCCTTCAACAATCCCTTCGGCGCCTGCCCGGACTGCTTCGGACTGGGTTATAAAATGGAATTTGACGAGGATCTCATGATACCGGATAAGTCTCTCAGCATTGCCGGGGGCGCTATTGCAGTCACCGGATGGCAGTCCTGTACGGACCCTTCCAGCTTTACTTATGCCATTTTAAAGGGACTGACGGAAGAATATCATTTTGATCTGAATACCCCTTATGAAGATCTTGACCCGAAGATTCAGCAGGTACTTATACACGGCATGGGCG
The DNA here is from genome assembly GCA_910576325.1 of Clostridia bacterium. Lineage (GTDB taxonomy): Bacteria > Bacillota > Clostridia > Lachnospirales > Lachnospiraceae > Laedolimicola. The sequence continues at coordinate 130,350 of CAJTIM010000010.1, read as the reverse complement.
GAAAACATATGAAGGTCCGTTACAAGGGACAGCGCGGCGAGGGCGTCTACGATGTGACCTTTGAGGGCCTTGTTAAAAATGTGGAGCGCCGTTACCGGGAAACCGGCTCGGAGATCATGCGGCAGGAGTATGAGAGCTTTATGCGCATCACCCCCTGTAAAAGCTGCGGCGGGCAGAGACTGAAAAAGACATCCCTGGCCGTAACTATCGCAGACAGGAATATCTATGAACTGACGGCCATGTCTATTTTGAAGCTTCATGAATTTTTGCAGGATTTAAAACTGACGCCTCAGCAGGAGCTGATCGGCGCGCAGATTTTGAAGGAGATTCGGGCGCGTATCGGCTTTCTCATTGATGTGGGCCTGGAATATCTGACGCTTGCAAGAGCTACCGGAAGTCTTTCCGGAGGCGAGGCGCAGCGGATTCGGCTGGCAACTCAGATTGGCTCCGGTCTGGTAGGCGTGGCCTATATTCTGGACGAGCCGAGTATCGGTCTTCACCAACGGGACAACGATAAGCTTCTGGCAACACTGAAACGCCTTCGGGATCTGGGCAATACCCTGGTGGTAGTGGAGCACGACGAGGACACCATGTATGCGGCGGATTACATTGTGGATATCGGCCCGGGAGCCGGAGAACACGGTGGAAAAGTGGTGGCGGCCGGAACAGCGGAGGAGATTATGGCATGCCCGGAATCCGTTACGGGAGCCTACTTAAGCGGCAGGCTGCGGATTCCTGTACCCGAAAAGCGGCGTACTCCGACCGGCTGGCTTACGGTGAAGGCCGCTCAGGAAAATAATCTGAAAAAGATTGATGTGGAAATTCCTCTTGGAATTATGACCTGCGTCACCGGTGTATCCGGTTCGGGCAAAAGCTCTCTGGTAAATGAGATTTTGTATAAAACACTGGCAAAGAAGCTGAACCGTGCCAGAACCATTCCCGGCAGAAATAAGGGGATACTGGGCGTTGAGCATCTGGATAAGGTCATTGCCATTGATCAGTCTCCCATCGGGCGGACGCCCCGTTCCAATCCGGCTACCTATACAGGAGTATTTGACCAGATTCGCGATCTCTTTGCAGCCACGGCAGACGCCAAGAGCAAAGGGTATAAGAAAGGCCGTTTCAGCTTCAATGTGAAGGGCGGCCGCTGTGAGGCATGCTCAGGAGACGGCATTATCAAGATCGAGATGCATTTCCTGCCCGATGTATATGTGCCCTGTGAGGTCTGTCAGGGAAAGCGCTATAACCGGGAAACTCTGGATGTAAAATATAAGGAAAAGAGTATCTTTGATGTACTGGATATGACGGTAGAGGAAGCCTTGAGCTTTTTTGAGCATGTGCCTTCTATTAAACGGAAAATAGAGACGCTTTATGATGTAGGTCTGTCCTATATCAAACTGGGACAGCCCTCAACCACCCTTTCCGGCGGAGAAGCACAGCGCATTAAGCTGGCAACGGAGCTGAGCCGCCGCAGTACGGGAAAGACAATATATATTTTAGATGAGCCGACTACAGGGCTGCATTTTGCGGATGTGCATAAGCTGACGGAGATTTTGCAGCGTCTGGCAGAGGGCGGCAATACGGTGGTGGTGATTGAGCACAATCTGGATGTGATTAAGACGGCCGATTATATCATTGATATGGGTCCCGAAGGCGGAGACCGAGGCGGAACAGTTATTGCTTCCGGGACGCCGGAGGAGGTGGCAAAGCAGCCTGTTTCCTATACGGGGCAGTATTTAAAAAAATATCTGAGCGAAAGTTTGAAATAATTTACCACCAACTCCGTGACCGTCCATCGGCATAAAGTCAATAACCGGCTTAGAGTATAATTAACATTTGCAAACAAAAGGGGAAGAATCAAAGCAGCCGTTCACACCGTGACCGGTAACGGGCCAAAGTTACTGTTCACTCGCCACTGTTCCGCGAGGTGTTTCCGCACATTTTGTGCGGAAATCCCGAGTTTTTCAGCGCGAAATCGCATCTTTTTGCGATTTCTGTGCATCGCGAAGCGTGTTACTGGGCACGGAGTGAACAGTAACGGGTCAAAGCCTCTTCCCCGGCAGAGCATCGGAAAGGGGTTGTACTTTCCGATGTTTTGGCATATACTTAGATCAATACATCGAAGCTTTTATGTATATTCGGGGCAGGAATCGCCCATGTACATAAGAATGGCTGAAAGCAGGAGTGCCGTATGAAGCAGGAGTTTTATGAAAGATTACGAGAGATCCTTGGAGAAGAGGGCCAAGTACAGACAGATGAGCCGTTGAAAAAGCATACCACCTTTCGGATAGGAGGCCCGGCAAAGTACTTCTGCCTTCCAAAGACGCCAAAGCAGCTTTCCGGGATCATAGCTGCCTGCCGGACATTTGGAGAAGACTACTATATTCTGGGAAACGGAAGCAACATTCTGGCCAGTGACAAAGGCTACAACGGCGTTGTCATTCAGCTCTTTCAGAATTGGAATGAGATTCGGACAGAAGGGCAGACACTGTATGCCAGAGCGGGCGCTCTGCTGGTGAAGGCTGCCCACATAGCGGCCAGGGAAGGTCTGACAGGACTTGAGTTTGCCTCGGGAATCCCCGGGACCTTAGGCGGCGCGCTTGTAATGAACGCAGGAGCCTACGGCGGCGAGATGAAGGACGTGGTGAAGAAGGCTCTGGTCTTAAAGGAAGATGGAGAACAGATATGGCTTTCCGGGGATGAACTGGCTCTGGGATATCGGACGAGCAGCATTGCCCGGAATCATTACATTGTTTTGGAGGTCGTATTGGAGCTGAAACAGGGAGATAAGAAAGCCATCGAGTCCAGGATGCAGGAACTTAAGGAGATACGGACGGGGAAGCAGCCCTTGGAATACGCCAGTGCCGGCAGCACCTTCAAGCGGCCGGAAGGCTATTTTGCCGGAAAGCTCATTATGGACGCAGGACTTCGCGGCTACCGGGTCGGAGACGCCCAGGTGTCGGAGAAGCACTGCGGATTTGTGATCAACCGAGGAGAGGCTACGGCCCGGAATGTGCGGGAGCTGGTAGCCCACGTACAGCAGGAAGTCCGGCAGCAGTTCGGGGTGGATCTGGAGCTGGAAGTAAAGCTGTTAGGATTTTAGATAACAGTCATTTTTCATACAAGTGTACTAAGAAGAATATTTTGGAACTCGGATGTACAAAATGGACAACTACGGAACTGAAATGGAGGATGAAACGTGCGTTTTGTAATCATAACAGGCATGTCGGGAGCCGGAAGGGGAACCTCCCTTCGGATGTTAGAGGATGCCGGCTATTTTTGTGTAGATAATCTTCCGATCCCGTTAATGGGCAAGTTCTCCGAGCTTGTCTACTCCGGAACCAGTGAAATTGCCAAGGTAGCCCTCGGCATTGACGTGCGCAGCGGACAGGCGTTAAGCGATTTGCAGCGTGCCCTGGAAGAATTGACTATGGCCGGCTATACCTACGAGATCTTGTTCCTGGACGCCGCAGACCATGTATTGATAAAACGCTACAAGGAAACAAGAAGAAATCATCCCCTGGCAGGAGACGGGCGTATCATGGAGGGGATAGAAAAAGAGCGCGAACGTCTGACCTTTTTGAAAAAGCAGGCAGATTACATTATAGATACCAGCAGCCTTCTCACCAGAGAGCTTCGGGTGGAATTGGACAAAATATTCGTACAAAACAGAGAATTTAGAAATCTCGTCATTTCCGTTCTTTCCTTTGGATTCAAGTTCGGGATTCCCAATGACGCAGATCTGGTTTTCGACGTGCGTTTCCTGCCCAATCCTTATTACTATGAAGATCTCCGCAGGCTGAGCGGAAACGATAAGGAGATACAGGATTTCGTCATGGGCTTCGAGGCGGCGCACCATTTTCTGGATAAACTGGAGGACATGGTTCGTTTCCTTCTTCCCAACTATGTGCAGGAGGGAAAGAATCAGCTTGTCATTGCCGTAGGCTGCACGGGAGGAAAGCATCGCTCCGTGACCTTGGCAAACCGGCTTTATGAACGTCTGAAAGAAAACGGAGATTATGTGGTTCGGTGCGAGCACAGAGATATTGAAAAAGATGCCATTGTAAAAGCCCACTGAACCGTAAACAATATGAGGTAACAAATGTCTTTTTCCAGTGAAATCAAGGAAGAACTGTCCAGGCAGATCCCCGGAGCCAGGCATTGCCAGCTAGCGGAAATCGCGGCAATCTTAGGCTTCTGCGGCCGGGTAACGGAAGAGGAAGGCGCCGCTTTGACGCTTCGCATGCACACGGAAAATCCGGCAGTTGCAAGAAAGTACTTTACATTGTTGAAAAAAACCTTTAATATAAGACTGGACGTATCAGCCAGACAGAATAAGAGCCTTAAGGGAGGACACAGCTTTGAGGTCGTGTCTTATGGGGATATCTCTGTCGTAAAGCATGTGCTGATTCAGAATCTTTGCTGTAAACGTGCGTTTATCCGCGGAGCATTTTTAGCCTCCGGTTCAGTCAGCGACCCGGAGAAGGGCTATCACTTTGAGATTGTCTGTAACAGTCTTGAGAAAGCAAATCAACTCTGCGAAATGATCGGAAGCTTTGGCATAGAAGCCAGAGTGACCGGGCGCAAGAAGAACCACATCGTATACATCAAAGAGGGGGCGCAGATTGTAGACGTTCTGAATGTCATGGAGGCTCACGTAGCCCTTATGAATTTTGAAAATATCAGGATTCTCAAGGATATGCGCAATTCCGTGAACAGGCAGGTGAACTGCGAGACTGCCAACCTGAACAAGACCGTTTCTGCAGCGGTAAAGCAGATTGAAGATATACAATATATTAAAGCAACAATCGGGTTTGACCAGCTTCCCGAAGGTTTAATCGAGATAGCAAAGCTTCGCCTGGAACAGCCGGAATCCACATTGAAGGAGTTAGGACAGATGCTGACCCCTTGTGTGGGAAAATCGGGTGTCAATCACAGGCTGAGGAAACTGAGTCTCATTGCAGAGGAGCTAAGGGAGCACAAGGAGGAAAGGTTATTATGATTAAGCAGGAAATCACGATTCAGATCCCAAACGGTCTGGAAGCAAGACCGGTGGCGCTGTTAGTACAGGTGGCGAGTCAGTATGGCAGTGAGATTTACGTGGAAAGTGATAACAAGAAGGTAAATGCCAAAAGCATTATGGGGATGATGACCCTTGGACTATATGCCGGAGAGACGGTGACTGTCTCAGCCAACGGCGAGGACGAGGAAGAGGCTATGGCCAATATAGAGAAGTTTTTGAGCAGTAAGTAAAAAAGGTGCGGAACAGACAGTCTTTCATTTCGAGTGGAGGCTGTCTTGTTTTTTGAAAAAAAATTTGATAGAATAAGAGCAATTGGGCGAGGGAGAAAAAGAAGCACATGAGCGGCAGGAGAATCGTTGCGGATGAATATGCGGGCTTTGCGGCAGTCTATGATTTATTTATGGACAATGTTCCCTATGAAAAATGGCGGGATCGGATAGTAGAGCTGTTAAAAGAATACGGGATAAAGGATGGACTGATACTGGACCTTGGCTGCGGCACCGGAACCATGACAGAACTTCTGGCAGAGGCCGGCTATGATATGACCGGAGTGGATATCTCAGAGGAAATGCTGGAGCTGGCGGCGGAAAAGCGTTTCGCCTCCGGGCATGATATTTTATATCTTCTCCAGGACATGCGTGAGTTTGAACTCTACGGGACAGTAAAGGCAGTAGTGAGTGTCTGCGATTCCGTCAACTATATTACGGAGGAAGCAGATCTTTTACAGGTATTCCGCCTGGTAAATAATTATCTGGACCCCAAAGGCATCTTCCTTTTTGACCTCAATACCGTTTATAAATATGAGACCCTTTTAGGGGAGAATACCATAGCGGAAAACCGGGAGGAGGGAAGCTTTATCTGGGAAAACTATTATGACCCGGAGGAAATGCTGAATCAGTACGATTTAACCCTGTTTATCCGTCAAAAGGGCGGGCTGTACAAAAGATACGAGGAAACTCATTTTCAACGGGCCTATTCCGAAGAACAGATACGAAGCCTTGTGAAAGAGGCAGGTATGGAGCTTCTGCGGATCTGCGACGCCGATACCGGGCAGGAGCCGTCGGAAACGACGGAGAGAATCCATGTGATTGCGCGGGAGCACGGGAAAATGGAAACAGAAGGAGAAACAAAGCAATGTCAGACTATATTGTAAGGGCGACGGCGGCGGACAATCAGATCCGGGCTTTTGCCATAACCTCCCGGGACATGGTGGAAAAGGCCAGGCAGATTCACAACACCAGTCCCGTAGCAACGGCGGCCCTGGGCCGTTCTTTAAGCGCAGGCGCTATGATGGGGGCCATGATGAAGGGGGAGCAGGACCTTCTCACCTTACAGATCCGGGGAGACGGACCCCTTGGAGGAATTACCGTTACGGCCGATTCCAAGGCCCAAGTAAAGGGCTATGTGAACGAGCCGGCAGTTCTGATTCCGGCCAACGCAAAGGGAAAACTGGATGTATCGGGAGCCATCGGAACGGGTATGCTTCAGGTGATTCGCGATCTGGGCATGAAAGAGCCTTATGTGGGCCAGACGGAGCTGCAGACCGGGGAGATTGCGGAGGATTTAACGTATTATTTTGCAAACTCCGAGCAGATCCCCTCATCCGTGGGACTGGGAGTTTTGCTGAACCGTGACAACACTGTATGCCAGGCCGGGGGATTCATCATTCAGCTGATGCCCTACACCGAGGACAAAGTAATAGACGCACTGGAACAGCGCCTTGCCAAAGTAAGCTCAGTCACAGAGCTGCTGAACAGGGGACTGACGCCGGAAGGGATTCTGGAGGAGCTATTAGGAGATCTGGGCTTTACCGTCAACGATACCATACCCGCGGCATTTTCCTGCAACTGCTCCAAGGAACGTGTGGAAAAGGCAATCATCAGCATAGGAAGCAAAGAGATTCGCGAGATGATTCGGGAGGGCAAGCCTATCGAGGTAAAATGCCATTTCTGCAATGAGGCGTATAGCTTCAATATAGAAGAATTAAAGAAAATATTAGAGAAGGCAAAGCGGTAGGGCTTTGTGTACCCTAAGTAATATTACGGAACTGGAAACAGTAATAACCTTCTCAATCTTGTGTACTGTGAAGGTTATTACGGAACTGGAATGGAGATGACAAAATGAAGCATGGATTTGTAAAAACAGCGGCCATTACACCAAAGATTCGTGTGGCACAGCCGGAATTTAACGGAGCGGAGATCATTCGTCTTGCAAAAGAGGCAGCCGGAAACGGCGCAAAGCTGATTGTATTTCCGGAGCTTTGCATCACGGGCTACACCTGCGGAGATCTGTTTTTCCAGGCGGCTCTTATCCAAAAGGCAAGAGAGACTTTATTTTCCATAGCGGATGCGGTGAAGGATCTGGACGCGCTGATATTCGTGGGCCTGCCCTGGGAGAAGCAGGGAAAGCTCTATAATGTGGCGGCCGTACTGAACCGCGGTGAGATTCTGGGAATGGTGCCCAAAACCAATCTTCCCAATTACGGGGAATTTTATGAGATGCGCTATTTTACACCGGGAAACAGGGATGTGGAATATGTGTGGCTCGGCCGCGGAACAAAAAAGGAGGAGTATGTACTCTTTGGAACCGATATGGTATTTTCCTGTGCGGAATTGCAGGAGCTTGTAGTTGCCGCGGAGATTTGTGAAGACCTGTGGGTTCCCGAGCCTCCAAGCGTGCGTCATGCATTGACAGGCGCAACGGTGATTGCCAACTGTTCCGCCAGTGATGAGACCATAGGCAAGGAGCACTACCGGGAGGAATTGATTGGCAGCCAGTCCGCCAGGCTGGTATGCGGTTATGTATACGCCAATGCAGGGGAGGGTGAGTCCACCCAGGATTTGGTCTTTGGCGGTCAAAACCTTATTGCGGAGAACGGAACCATTCTTGGCCGGTCGGAGCGCTTCCAAAGCGGAATTACTTACGGCGATATAGATGTATGCCGTCTCGCAGGCGAGCGCAGAAGAATGAACACTTTTTTGGTTGAAAATAATGATGCTTATACGGAGGTTGGATTCCATCTTTCAATGGAAACTACAAAACTGGAGCGTCAGATTGCGCCCAGTCCCTTTGTCCCGGAGGATAAGGCCGACCGGGAGCGCCGCTGTGAGGAGATACTTTCCATACAGGCAATGGGGCTTAAAAAACGCCTGGAGCATACGGGCTGCTGGTCGGCCGTAGTGGGAATCTCCGGCGGCCTGGATTCCACATTGGCTTTGCTCGTGACCGCCAGGGCCTTTGACCTTCTGTCTCTTCCCAGAGAGCAGATCATCGGCGTGACCATGCCCTGCTTCGGCACCACAGGCCGCACCTATGACAATGCCTGCAAGCTTACAAGAAAATTGGGGGCGACGCTTCGGGAGGTAGACATCCGCGAGTCGGTGAACGCCCATTTCTGGGATATCGGACAGGACCCGGAGAATCATGATATCACCTATGAGAACGCTCAGGCCAGAGAGCGGACCCAGGTGCTTATGGGAATTGCCAATCAGACCGGCGGCCTGGTTGTGGGAACCGGCGATATGTCGGAGCTTGCCCTTGGGTGGGCGACCTACAACGGGGATCATATGTCCATGTACGGAGTCAACAGCGGCGTGCCTAAGACACTGGTGCGTCATCTGGTGCGTTATTATGCGGATACTTGCGGGGATAAGGAGCTTTCCGACGTGCTTCTGGATGTACTGGATACACCGGTAAGTCCCGAGCTGCTGCCGCCCAAGGATGGGGGGATTTCCCAGAAAACAGAGGATCTCGTAGGGCCTTACGAGCTTCACGACTTCTTCCTGTACTATGTGCTGCGGTTTGGTTTTTCACCCTCCAAGATTTATCGGATGGCAAGGGCGGCATTTGCAGGAGCCTATGAGGATGCGGTCATTTTAAAATGGATCAGGACCTTTTACAAGCGGTTTTTTGCGCAGCAGTTTAAACGCTCCTGCCTGCCGGACGGCCCCAAGGTAGGAACCGTGGCCGTATCGCCCAGAGGCGATCTGCGGATGCCCAGCGATGCATGCAGCGATATCTGGCTGAAGGAGCTAGACGAATTATAGGGATAGTGCGGAACGTGTCGCGAAGCGACTTTACTCTTTAGTGCCATCGCGAAGCGATTTAAAATAGTAAAGTCGCAAAGACGCACGAGAGGAAGTTTTATGAGTGCCTTTTCGAATAAAACTTCCTCTCATTACAGGTGTGTCGAAGCGACTTTACTCTTTAGTGCTGTCGCGCAGCGACTTAAAATAGTAAAGTCGCAAAGACGCACGAGAGGAACTTTCATGAGTGCATTTCGAATGAAAGTTTCTCTCATCACAGGTGTGTCGAAGCGACTTTACTCTTTAGTGCCATCGCGCAGCGATTTAAAATAGGAGGATAAGCATGGCTTTTAAAATTATTACGGATTCGGCAACAGACCTGCCAAAAGAGATTATAGATGAATATCAGCTGCATGTGATCCCAACACCCGTCACCATCAACGGAACGGATTACTTTGACGGAAAGACCATCTTCCCGAAGGATTTTTACCGTATTCAGTCAGAGGGAGCGGATATTAAGACCTATCACATCAATCAGTACATGTTCCGGGAGAACTTTGAGCCTTATGCAAAGGCCGGGGATGAGGTGCTCTATTTGTGCTTTTCTACGGGAATTGCCGGAACCTTTAACGCGGCCAACCTGGCCCGCGAGGAGCTTTTGGAGGAATACCCGGACTTTAAAATCACCATTGTCGATTCAAAATGCGCTTCAATGGGCTTTGGATTGGGCGTGATTAAGCTTTTGCGTATGCAGAAGAACAGCGCATCTAAGGAGCTGATTACAGAGGCGGCCCGTTATTTCTTTGACAACATGGAGCATATTGTGACCGTGGATACCCTGGAATATCTGTACAAGGGCGGCCGTTTGAGCAGGACTTCCGCCGTAGTGGGAGGCGTGCTTGATATCAAACCCATTATCGAGGTCAACGACGACGGGGCACTGGTAGCCTTTGAGAAGGTAAGGGGACGTATGAAGTCCTTAAAGCGCTGCGTTGATCTTGTAGGCGAGCGCGGTGTGGACTTGGAAAAACAGGAGATTGCCGTGGTTCACGGCAACGATCCCGAGACCTGCACAAAGGTAAAGGAAATGCTGACGGAGAAGTACCACTGTAAGAATATCATAGAATCACAGGTAGGCTGCGCCATCGGCGCCCACACAGGCCCCGGAATCATCGGTATCGTATTCCTGAGCGCCAGTGAAGAGAAGTATGCGGAATACCTGAAATAAAAGGTGCTGCGGCAGTTTAGGAGAACTGGTTCAACCCATAGGAAAGAAAAGTTTTTGCAATGTCAGATAAAGCGGGAGATGAGAAAGAGCATAAGGGTTTTTCTCATCTCTCCGTTTTTTAAAATGGTCCTTTAAAAAACAGTTCAAAATAAACTCTTATCACATATTCTATTTCATGTTTCTTTTAAAATTGTAAGAAAAGTAACAAATTCTTAAGAAATCCCCCAGCCGAAATTAAAAAACCCTTGTTATAATCAATGAGAATCGGTAAAATGGGAGCAGAGGTGATGAAGATGAATACAAATACCATTTTAGTATGCGACGACGATAAGGAAATTGTAGATGCCATAGAGATCTATTTATCCCAGGAGGGGTATCAGATCTTAAAAGCCTACGACGGCCTCCAGGCGGTCAATATGATGGAGAAGCATGAGATTCAGCTTCTGATCATTGATATCATGATGCCCAAGCTGGACGGTCTTAGGGCCACACTGAAAATCCGGGAGAAGAGCAGTATCCCCATTATCATCCTGTCTGCCAAATCCGAGGACGCGGACAAAATCCTGGGCCTCAATATCGGAGCGGACGACTATGTGACAAAGCCCTTCAATCCCCTGGAACTGGTTGCCCGTGTGAAATCGCAGCTTCGGCGTTACACCAAGCTTGGCAATGCGGCGGAGGAAAGCCAGAAGGTCTATCAGACCGGCGGCCTGGTGATGAACGACGATCTGAAAGAGGTTACCGTAGACGGGGAGCCGGTGAAGCTCACCCCCATAGAATACAATATTCTGCTCCTGCTGGTGAAAAACCAAGGAAAGGTATTTTCCATCAATCAGATCTATGAAAGCATCTGGAACGAGGATGCCATCGGAGCGGACAATACGGTGGCGGTACACATCCGCCACATTCGGGAAAAGATTGAAATCAATGCAAAGGAACCGCGCTACCTGAAAGTAGTGTGGGGAATCGGCTATAAAGTGGAGAAGCTATAGGAATGAAGCGATGGGAATATTCTAAGGGCTGGAAAGCCCTGGCCCTTATTTTGAATCAAGTTTGCGCGGTGGTGCTGGTACTGTCCATAGCTGTTTGTATGGTATCCGTGGGAAACAGCGGGTTCCGTCTGTTCAAAGAGGACGACGTGTTTGAGAATACGGCCTATTTTCAGCGCGAGGCCCGGGAACAGATTTTCCGGTGCGTCCGTGCCGCCAGCCGGGAGAGCCGGTTTGAAAAGAACGGCGTGTATGATGCCTCCCTGGTGCTGAATATTCAGGAGTATGCGGATGAAAATCAGATTCTTCATACAAAGGCGGAGGACGGCGGTCTCTGCTACAAACTGACGGATCTGCTGAACTGGTCTTTGGATGGCTGCACATACAATACCCTTTTGAAAATCACCTATGATGACGGGAGAATCGGCTATATCTCCAAAAGCTCCAAGGATTATACGGAGCAGGCAATCTATGACAACGGAACGGCAGTAGCCTCCGTTTCCATTTCCTATGATGCGGCACTGTCCTTTATTGAGGAATCTTTGGAGGAAGTTTCGGAGGAAGCTATGGAAGAAACCTTCATACCGGAGGGAGAACTGGAGGAGCCGGATCTGTTCGGGGAAGGAATCTTCGGTCAGGCTGTGATTCAGGATGTGGAGGAGATCCAGGCGGTAGAGGAGCGCTACGCACCGGCAGAATATACGGATATTATTTCCTATGCGGAAGCACAGAAGCTGTCTACCCAGGAGCTGCAGGAGATTTATGCATCCCTGGAACATGTACTTAACAATATTTACAATGACTATTATTCCTATAAGGAAAATCTGGAGCTTTTCAGTCCCAGCATGACCAATATGCGTTACCTGGTGATTCCGGAGGAGGTAACCCGGGTGACCAAAGAGGACTACGAGCAAAAGACCATAACCAATATCAAAAGCTTCGGCAAGACAGAGCTTGCGGATCGAAACAGCCTCCTGGATTATATTCGCAGTCATGGAGACTATCTGATCTTTAACAGCTCGGATATGAGCTATGAGATGAATCAGATGCCGGTTTCCTTAAGCGAAATCAGCAGCTATCTGAAGGAATTTCCAATGTCCGTAGAGGGAAATTATACCCTGGCAATTGCCATTGATCCAAGCTATGTGGCAAGCGATAATCTTCAGACGTATAAGCGGCAGTATGAGGAGATTCAGCCCATCAGCCGCATGTCCGTATATGGGGTGATTCTGGGCGGTATTTTGTATCTTCTGACCCTGATTTATTTGACCCTGGCTGCGGGACGGGGAACGGAGGAAGAAGACAGAAGTATCAGCCTTACAAGATTTGATAGGATTCGCACCGAAGGGGCAGCGCTGCTTCTGCTCCTTCCCGCATGGCTGATTACATTTGCAGGAACATTGATGCATAACCGGGTAAATGGACTTGGAGAGGCAGGTGTATTTGGAGGGGTTATTACCTTTTTGCTGAATTTCCTGTTTCTCTGCGGATATCTCAGTCTGGTGCGGCGTATTAAAACGAGGACGCTTTGGAAGAACAGTGTGCTCTATGCCGTATTGAAGCATTTTTACCGTATGGTGGGCAGATGGAAGGTAACAACGAAGGTAATGCTTTCTTATGGAATGTTCCTGCTGGTAAATATGCTGCTTTTCTTCTTTGGAAGTTTGGGAATTATGCTGCTGGTGATTTTTGACTTTGCAGCAGGCTTGATTTTGCTGCAGCAGGCCCGGCAGCGCAAGCAGATCTTAGAGGGAATCAGGAAGATTTCCGAAGGGGATTTGAATTATCAGATTCCGATTGAAAAGCTGTCCGGCGACAGCCTGCTTCTGGCGGAGGCCGTGAACCACATCGGCGAGGGGCTTTCTACGGCCGTGGAACAGAGCGTGAAGGATGAACGTTTGAAAACAGATCTGATTACCAATGTGTCCCATGATATCAAGACGCCTCTGACCTCCATTATCAACTATGTGGATCTGCTGAAACGGGAGGATATTCCGAATGAAAGAGCAAGGAATTACATTGCCATTCTGGAGGATAAGTCTCAGCGTCTGAAGCATCTGACGGATGATCTGGTGGAGGCTTCCAAGATAAGCTCCGGTAATGTGAAGCTGGAATTAGTGAGAATTAATTTCCAGGAACTGATCAATCAGACCAACGGAGAGTTCAGCGAGAAGTTTGAGGAGCGGGAGCTGCAGCTTGTGGTAAATATGCCAAGGGAGCCGGTAATCATCGAGGCCGACGGGCGGAGGCTTTGGCGTATTATTGAAAATCTGTACGGCAATGTGGCGAAATATGCTATGCCGGGGACAAGGGTCTATGTGGAGCTGACCGTGGTAGGCCATATGGTGCGCTTTCATATTAAAAATATTTCCGAGCAGCCTTTGAACATTGACGCAGGCGAGCTGACGGAGCGGTTTATCCGCGGCGACGTGGCAAGAAGCACGGAGGGAAGCGGACTTGGACTGTCCATTACTAAGACCTTGACGGAACTGCAGAAGGGAAGCTTTGATATCTATCTGGACGGGGATTTGTTCAAGGTAACGATTATTTTCCCGGAGGCGCCCAGAACAGAGGCCCAGGGACAGAATCCGGCAAATGCCGCGATGGAAGATCTCGGCGCTCCGGGGTTGAAAGAGCAAATTCTCACAGAATAAACTTGCAATCTTTGCCGGGGATATTTATAATAAATTTAGTGTTGCCGGACAAGGCGTGCTGCCTTGGCCGGCAATTTGATGAAAACAATACTATTATTATTACGGAACGGGAACAGTAATATCCCTTACAATGCACAAATCAATTTACAGACACATCTTTAAGCGGCTGGAAATTGATTTAGGCAAGGTGTATTGTAAGGGATATTACGGAACTGGAATAGGAGGAGCAATATGATTCAATTATTTGAAGGCGGAGCCTATGTGCTGAATGGAACGGAGATTATCCCGGACAGCAGGGATGCGGTGAGCGTTCTGGAGAGCAGGCTGGGCAAGGCGCCCTCCAAGGAGGAAGCCAGAAAGCAGACCATCGCTTATGGAATCCTGGAGGCACACAATACATCTGACAGTATGGAAAAACTGGAGATCAAGTTTGACAAGCTGACCTCCCACGATATTACCTTTGTAGGCATCATTCAGACAGCCCGGGCGTCGGGACTGGAGCGTTTCCCCATCCCCTATGTACTGACCAACTGCCACAACAGCCTCTGCGCCGTAGGCGGAACCATCAACGAGGATGATCATATGTACGGCCTGACCTGTGCCAAGAAGTACGGCGGCGTCTATGTGCCCCCTCATCAGGCGGTGATCCACCAGTACGCCCGCGAGATGCTCGCAGCAGGCGGAAAAATGATTCTCGGCTCGGACAGCCATACACGTTACGGCGCTCTGGGCACTATGGCGATGGGAGAGGGCGGCCCGGAGCTTGTAAAACAGCTTCTGAACAAGACCTACGATATCCCAATGCCGGGCATTGTAGGTGTCTATCTTACCGGCGAGCCTCAGAAGGGAGTCGGCCCTCAGGACGTGGCGCTGGCGATTATCGGAGCCGTATTTGAAAAAGGCTATGTAAATAATAAGGTTATGGAGTTTATCGGCGACGGCGTGGAAAATCTGAGTGCAGATTTCCGTATCGGCATTGATGTAATGACCACGGAGACCACCTGCCTGTCCTCAATCTGGAAAACGGATGATGTGATTAAGGAATTTTATGAGATTCACGGAAGAAGCGGAGACTACCGGGAGCTGAATCCGGGGGCGGCCGCTTACTATGACGGCATGATTTACGTGGATTTGAGTGCGGTTAAGCCTATGATAGCCATGCCCTTCCACCCAAGCAACACCTATACCATCGAGGAGGTAAAGGCCAATTTGGGCGATATCCTCCGGGATGTGGAGAAAAAAGCGCTGGTAAGCCTGGGCGACGCCGTAGACTTCCGGCTGACGGATAAGATCCGCGGCGGGAAGCTGTATGTAGATCAGGGAATCATTGCCGGCTGCGCAGGCGGCGGCTTTGAAAATATCTGTGCGGCGGCTGATATTTTAAAGGGAGCAAGCATTGGACCGGACGAGTTTACCTTAAGCGTATATCCGGCCAGTATGCCCGTTTATATGGAACTGGTGAAAAACGGCGCGGCGGCTGCGCTGATGGAGACGGGAGCAGTTATGAAGACGGCCTTCTGCGGTCCCTGCTTCGGCGCCGGCGACACGCCCTCCAACAACGGCTTCAGTATCCGCCATTCCACAAGAAACTTCCCCAACCGGGAAGGCTCCAAGCTCCAGAGCGGCCAGATTGCGTCCGTGGCGCTGATGGACGCACGTTCCATTGCGGCTACGGCAGCCAATAAGGGATATCTGACAGCGGCTACGGAGGTGGATGTGAAGTACACCAATCCCAGGTACTTCTTTGACAGCAAGATTTATGAGAACCGGGTATTTGACAGCAAGGGCGAGGCGGACCCGGAGGTGGAGATTAAGTTTGGTCCCAATATCAAGGACTGGCCGGCCATGTCTGCTTTGCCGGAGCATATGATTTTAAAGGTGGTTTCGGAGATTCACGATCCGGTTACGACTACGGACGAGCTGATTCCCTCCGGTGAGACTTCCTCTTACCGTTCCAATCCCCTTGGACTTGCGGAGTTTACGCTGTCCAGGAAGGACCCGGCTTATGTGGGAAATGCCAAGGAGATCCAGGCGGCTCAGAAAGCGATTGAGGCCGGAAAGTGCCCTGCAGAGGCGGTTTCGGATCTGAAAGGGATCTTTGACGCTTTGAATCCCTGGTATCCGGGTGTGGATAAAACGAATCTGGGTGTGGGAAGCACCATATTTGCCGTGAAGCCGGGAGACGGTTCCGCCAGAGAACAGGCGGCGTCCTGCCAGAAGGTACTGGGAGGATGGGCGAATATTGCCAATTCCTACGCGACTAAGCGTTACCGCTCCAATCTCATTAACTGGGGCATGCTGCCCTTCCTGATTGACGAGGGCGCGCTTCCCTTTGCAAAGGGAGATTTCCTGTTTATTCCTGAGGTGCGCAAGGCCATTGAGGAGAACAGAAGCGAAGTGAAGGCTTATGTGAATGGAGAGCAGGAAAGAGAGGTAACACTTCGCCTGGGCGCTTTGACGGATGACGAGCGTGAGATTATTTTGAAGGGTTGTCTGATTAATTACTACAGAGGATAGCTGTTAATATTACACCGGTGCGGAGCCGTATCAGCGCCGGTGTATCAGTATAAGGCTGCCGTACCGGATGAAAGCATTGTCGGGCCGGCGGCCTTAGTGCATTTCAGGTTACCGGCCGCGGAGCGAACAGGGACCATTTCAGGCGTATTTTTTGGAGTTTGGCGACAATCAGACTGACAGGTAAAGAAAATGGATTTTAAGAAGCTAATTCATTCAACGGAATACGATTTTTTAAGGACGAATCCAAGGCTTGGCGGCCGCATTATTCTTCTGGGCCTTGGGGGGAGCTATGCTTACGGCACAAATCGTGAGGACAGCGATATAGATTTCAGAGGGATTGCGCTGAACCTGCCCTCGGATCTCCTGGGATTGACCAGCTTTGAGCAGTATGAGGATGTTCATACGGATACGGTGATTTATTCCTTTAATAAGATTATCCGCCTTCTTCTGGAGTGTAATCCGAATACCATTGAGATGTTGGGGCTGGATGAGGAACAGTATCTGATTAAAAGGCCTCTGGGGGAATTGCTGTTAGAAAACAAGCGTCTGTTTCTGTCAAAAAGGGCGGCGAAGTCCTTTGGAGGATATGCAGGCGCACAGCTTCGGAGGCTGCAGAATGCAATCGCCCGGGACTCCATGCCCCAGCAGGAACGGGAGCGGCACATTTTTAATTCTGTGAAAAATGCCCTGGAGGATTTCAGACGGAAAAATGATATGTTTGATAAGGGGAGGATTCACATTTATATTGATAAGTCAGAGAACCCGGAGCTTGACACAGAGCTGTTCATTGATGCGGACTACCGGCATCTGCCTTTACGAGACTATGAGAATATGCTCGGCGCCATGAACCATGTGATTCGGGACTATGACAAGATAGGCAAGCGCAACAAAAAGAAGGATGACAATCATCTGAACAAACACGCCATGCATCTGATCCGCCTTTTTATGATGGCGATTGACATTTTGGAAAAGGGGGAAATCAGGACTCACAGGACAGATGATCTGGAACTGCTGAAAAGTATCCGGCGGGGGGATTTTCAGAAAGAAGATAAGACCTTTTCCGGGGAGTTTTATAAAATTCTGGGAGATTATGAAAAGCGTCTGGATACGGCGACGCAAAATAGCCGCCTGCCGGACAATCCGGATATGGAGGCTGTTGAGCAATTAATGGAATATGTAAATCTAAGAGCGATAGAGGGGGAATTTGATGAGAGACGTGGCAAGGGAAATCCGGGAAAAGCTTGCAGAGATTGAAAAGAAGGAACGGGTCCGGGTTCTTTATGCGGTGGAATCAGGAAGCCGGGCCTGGGGCGTGGAATCTCCCGACAGTGATTATGATGTGAGATTTGTCTATGTGAGAGAGAAAGAGGCTTATCTGAGTTTACAGGAAAAGCGGGATGTGATTGAGTGGCAGCTTGATGAGGTATTGGATATCAACGGATGGGATTTGAGAAAGGCTCTCGTTCAGTTTCATAAAGGAAACGCCGTTATTTTTGAGTGGGCAAATTCTCCGGTTGTTTATAAAACGACTAAGGAATGGGAGGAGATTTACGAGTGCTGCGGACAGTATTTTTCCGAGAAGGCCGCGCTTTATCACTATTATGGAACGGCCAACAGCACTTACAGGCAGTATCTGCAAGGCAGTGAGGTAAGGTATAAGAAGTACATCTATGCGCTGCGGCCGCTCCTGGCGTGCCGGTATGTGGAGCATAATCACGCTGTTCCTCCGGTGCGTTTTGAAGAACTGCTCAAGCAGGAGCTTCCGGGCGAACTGACAGATAAGATAGGGGAGATGCTTGCGAAAAAGGCGGAGAGTGATGAGAGGGATATGAATCCAAGGATACCGGTGATTCAGCGATTTATTGAGGATGAAATTGCGAGATACGGGCAGATTTCAAAGGAGATGGCGGATGACAGGAATCCGGGGTGGGAGGCTTTGGATGGGATATTTTTGAGGATGGTGGGGGTTGATGGCATTGGAGATATCAAATAATCGAGACAAGCAAAAGAGTGACCGTGACTTGTCCATATTTGCCGCATGTAAAAAATTTGAAGAACTGCATCCAATGGAAGAGCAGCCCAAATGGTTAAAGTATTGCTTGAAAATGCGGGCAGTTAGAAACGAAAATAAAAACTGGGTAGTTCAAATGCGGTTATTACCAAAACCGGAGCTGAAACCAAATCAATACTGGGAATTGGAAGATGATGGGATTCCTATGCTGTATGAAGTTGATCCGGAGACGAAGAAAAAGAGTGTCGTTATTTGCTGCGGTCCGCCGATGGATATGGAAGTTTTTTTCGAGACAGAAGTTGATCTCTTGCACAACAGGGTGACAGTGATTGTTGATATGGATTTGAATAAACTGGACTGTTCTGCATATGAAATAAACTGTTGGTAGCAAATTGTCGGAAGCTGTGGGACGGGAGCGCTTTTATCACGGTTTTGATTGGAACCGCAAACAGCCGGGAAATATAACACTTCCCGGCTGCTGCCATTTACGGAAACAGAACAATAAAATTTACTGCCCTTCCATCCAGTCCTCCATCCGATCCTCAATAATCTCAAACTGAGCCGGACCCATATCTAACAGAAAGGTATGAAATTCCTTCAAATCAAATTTTTCCCCAAGGGTTTCCATCGCCTTCTCCCGAAGCTCCACAAACTCAAGATACCCTCCGTAATAAGCAAGATAAAGAGCAGGCTCTTCCACCATCATTTCATAGATCTCCCGGCAGGTTTCCTTATCAATACCAAGGAACTCCTCCGTATCCTCAAGCGTCCAGCCCTCATAGTTGATGCCCATATCCGTCAGGCAGTAAAGCGCAAGCGTATAAGTCTTATTCAATTCATTCAGCTGAAGCATTTTATCATCCAGTCCGGCCAGCCGGTAGGCATAGATTTCCGCATAAGTGCCCCAGCCTTCCGAGTACCCGGAGAAGCCGAAAAGCTTGCGGATAGGGGAAGGCTCTTTCCCGTAAAAATAAGTCGTCTGATACAGATGCCCCGGAAAGCCCTCGTGGGCCAGAGTAACAAACTGCTCGATATCATCACTGGAATGTTTATTATTAATATAAATAGCATTATTCTCCAGATAATCCACAGGGGGAAGAATATAATAAGCCGGATTCATATACTCCTCCATAGAAGTCGGAACATAGCTCACCTTAAAGGGCAGCTCGCCGGAAGCCGGAAAATCCTTGGCAAGCCCTTCCTTTAACTGATTGAGAACCGCATAGGGATCACTGAGATCCACCGGACACTCCATCATGCGGTCAAAATCTTCGTCCTCCAAAGAAAGCTCCCAGATGGTTTCCAGATCACTCTGCATCTTCTCCAGAATCAAGTCCTCAAACTCCTCCACGGACTTATCGGAGCCGGTCGAATCCCGCACAAGAAGCTCATAGAACGCCCTTCCGTCCTTAAAGTAACATAAGCCGGCATCGTTTTCTCCGGTGCCCTTCAGCTTTGCAAGCTCTTCCACCAGATAACCGTAGGCCGGAATCATCGTATTTTGTACTAAATCCGCATTTTCCTTGCGATAGCTTTCCTTTTCCTCATCCGTAAGGAAGTCTGTCTCATCAAGACGCAGATTAAAGCTGTCAATGAGATAGTGATTTTCCGGATCTTCCATAAACTGCTGGCACTGGTCAATCACCTTGTCAGCCTCAAAATCCGGCATAAAAAATCCATTGTCCGACTGCTCCTGCTCAAAGGCCATCAGATCCTTAAAGTACTCCGGAAACAGCCGCAAGGTATCCAGATAATCCGCAACGTCCTGCTTTTTGTAAAATTTATATTCCGCAAGGAGGGTGGGCAGATAGGACTGCACTCCGTTGGTGGGAGACAGATAATCATAATAGAGCCTGTATTTTTCCGTTTTCAGATTATCCTCCCCGTAAGTCAGCATAATATCGTAGATCAGCTTTTGCTCCTCCGTCAGCAGATCGTAATCAAAATCCTTCAGCTCCTTTAACATATCACGAAGCTCCTGGTAGGATTCCTCCTCATATTCCTTGGTAAAGCTGCCAAAGGATATTTTGTAATCATCAATCCCGTAATTTTCAGGGAAGGCCAGGGTCCAGTGGAGATTCAGAATATTTTCCGTAATATCGGAAACAAAAACTTCATTGGTAAAGGCATCAAAGCGCTCCTGTGCTTTTGCCGCCTTCTTCCCGGAATTACAGCCTGTCAGAGAGGCGAATATCAGGGAAAGGGTGAGAAGCAGGACAATGGTACGCCTGCAAAGGGTGTGATTGGTGGTCTTTTTCATGGTCTGTGGGCTCCTCCTTTAACATTGCTGCATTTTTCTACTGTCTTAACAGATAATTTAAGCATCCTCCGATTCCGGAACACGGGGAAGTGTAAAGATAAATTCCGTTCCCA
This sequence comes from Clostridia bacterium, assembly GCA_910576325.1. GTDB lineage: Bacteria > Bacillota > Clostridia > Lachnospirales > Lachnospiraceae > Laedolimicola. Next base: position 109,530 of record CAJTIM010000010.1, on the reverse strand, counting down.
CCCCTTCCGTAGAGATGGCGTTGATATGCTCCCCATGAGTGGTGATAATCTCCTTCACAATGGCCAGTCCCAGTCCGGTTCCCCTCTTATCCCTGCCCCGGGAGGCGTCCGTCTTGTAAAACCGCTCCCAGATCTTCTTCATGCTGTCCCTGGGAATCCCGACTCCTTCATCCTTTACGGAAATAAAGACCTTTTCATGGCGCAGGGTCGTTTCGATGGTTATAATCGAGTCGTTGGGACTGAACTTAATGGCATTATCCAAGAGGTTGTACATAACCTGCTGAATCTTTCCCATATCTGCGGATACATACTGCTGCTTGGCGTCAAAGAGAAGCTCAAGGGTAATATGGCGTTCCCGGCACTGGCCTTCAAAGGAAGCGATGGTATTTTTAATCACCCCATTGACGTCAAAATTGGTGATATCCAGACGGTTTCGCTTGGTGTCGAAAGAATTTAAGGCCAGTAAGCCGCTTGTGAGCTTGTTGAGCCGCTCTGTCTCCATAAGGACCGTATTCAGATATTTTTCCTGCATTTCCGGAGGGATGGTTCCGTCCAGGATGGCTTCCAGATAGCCCTTGATGGAGGTTAAGGGAGAACGGAAGTCGTGGGAGATATTGGCGACGAATTTCTTCTGGTAGTCGTCGGACTCGCCCAGCTCGTGGGACATATAATTCAGCGTGTCCGCCAGCTGGCCCATTTCGTCCTCCTCATAAATTTCAAGCGTATATTTAAAATTTCCCTGGGCATACTGCCGGGCGGCCTCGGTAATTTTCATCAGAGGCCGGTATACGGTAAAGGTAAAAACAGCCAGTACCAGAAGGGACAGAAGGAAAACCAGAAGAACCGTTAAATAGGTGATGTTAAGAATCTGATCCCGCTCCCCTTCAATGGAGGACAGGGGTATGTGAATCAGAACATAGCCGCGTGTCCGAAAGTTATAGGTAATGGGTGCGGCAACGGAAAGCACCTCTTCTTCAAAGGTGTCATAGAAATTGCCGATGACATAGTAGCGGTTCCCCATATCCGTTGGGTCAAAGGCGCTCATGCCGGAGGCGGTATTCTCGGAAAAGGCGGCATCCGAATCCACCAGTATGGTGCCGTCGGAGTTCAAAAGCCAGATGGAAGCCCCCAGATACATATCCAGAGCCTGAAATTGGGAGTGAATGGCCCGGAGAGAATCCGCATCCTGGCTTTTGGAGTAGTAGCTCCGCACAAAATTTGTGGAGATGTAGTTGGCTTCCTTATACAAGCTTTCCGCCTTCTGGGAGGTCAGGTGATTCAGGGTCATCTGCGAGCTGAAGGTGGCAATGATAAAGAAGCTTAGGAAACCAAATACCACATACGTTAATATAAATTTTAAATAGAGGGAATGTTTCATAAAGCGTCTATCCTCTGACTTCAAATTTGTAGCCGATTCCCCACACGGTGGACAGGCTCCAGGTAGGATGATCCTTGATCTTTTCCCGGAGACGCTTGATATGTACATCTACGGTACGTGTATCTCCGATATATTCATAACCCCAGATGTGATCAAGAAGCTGTTCCCTGGTAAATACCTGGTTGGGCGAGGAGGCCAGAAAGTAGAGAAGCTCCAGCTCCTTGGGCGGCATATCCACAGGCACGCCCTTGTAGAGAACCGAGTAGTTGGTCTGATTGATCACCAGTTCAGGGTATTCCACTACCTTGGCAGAGGATTTGGGAGCCTCCGGCTTGGCCGGCTGATAGCGACGGAGCACGGCCTTTACCCGGGCGACCAGTTCCTTGGAATCAAAAGGCTTAATAATATAGTCGTCAGCCCCAAGCTCCAGGCCCAAAACCTTGTCAAAGACCTCCCCTTTGGCGGAGAGCATAATAATAGGAGTGGCTGATTTGGCCCGTATCTCCCGGCAGACCTGATAGCCGTCAATGCCGGGAAGCATCAGATCCAGAAGAATCAGATTCGGCCCAAAGCTGTCGAATACGGACAGGGCCTCCTCCCCGTCATGAACCATCATGGTTTCGAAGCATTCCTTTGTAAGGTAGAGGGAGATAAGCTCCGCAATATTTGCATCGTCGTCTACGATAAGAATTTTCTGTTTTGCTACCATAATCAATCAGTCTCCTTACTTAAATTCCGCAATGGTAACACCGGCGTCTCCTTCTCCGAATTCACCCAATCGGAATGATTTTACATATTTACAACGCTTTAAGTGGGTGTGAACCGCCTTTCGGAGAGCCCCCGTTCCCTTACCGTGGACAATGCGCACGGAAGGAAGATGGGCCAGGGAAGCGTCATCCAGGTATTTGTCCAAGTGAGCCAGAGCCTCGTCCACCGTCATTCCGATGAGATTGATCTCCGTGCTGACACTGGCGGACTTGCTCATCTTAATTTTTCCGGCGCCGCTTTTGCTGAAGTTCTTTCCGGTAATCACCGGTTCGTCAATCAGTTCCAGATCGGAAAGCTTGACCTGGGAACGCAGAATCCCCATCTGCACGAACAGATTTCCCTTTGCATCCGGCAGGGAGGATACGGAGCCTTCCAGATTGAGGCTTAATACGCGGACCGAATCTCCCAGATGCAGATCCGAAGGCTTTAACTGCTTTTTGGGCGTCTGTTCTTTTTTGAGAGAAAGCTTTTCCTCCGTTTTTTGAAGCCGCTCCCTGAGGCGGGCGCGCTCGGCTTCCATCTCGCTTACGGAGATATTGGATTTTCCGAATTTGTGGAAGTCCTTCATGGTCTGATCCGCATAGTCCTTGGCTTCCTTAAGAACTTTCCGGGCCTGCTCGTTGGCTTCCCGTAAAATGCGTTCCCTCTGATCCTCCAGTTTTTCCTGCTTTTTTTCCAGAGCGGCCCGGAGGCGTTCGATCTCTTCCTTGTGAAGACGAATCTCCTCCTGTTCCTGAATACTGGTTCTGCGGCTGGCCTCCAGATCCGCTATTAGATCCTCGAAGCTTTCGCTTTGCTCGCTCAGATGGGTTTTCGCCTCTTCAATCAGGAAGGAGGGAAGCCCAAGCTTGGAGGAAATGGCAAAGGCATTGCTCTTGCCCGGGATTCCAATCAGAAGCCGGTAGGTGGGGCTTAAGGTATCTACATTAAATTCGCAGGAAGCATTTTCCACCCTGGGTGTGGAGAGGGCATAGACCTTCAGCTCACTGTAGTGGGTAGTAGCCATCGTCCGAATCCCCATCTTGTGCAGATGGGAGAGAATGGAGATGGCAAGGGCCGCCCCTTCCGTGGGATCGGTTCCGGCACAGAGTTCATCAAAGAGCACCAGTGAGTTCAGCGAAGCCTCATTTAAAATACGGATGATATTGGTCATATGAGAGGAAAAGGTGCTTAAGGACTGCTCGATGCTCTGCTCATCACCGATATCCGCATACACATCCTCAAATAGGGCAAGCTCCGAATGAGGAGCGGCAGGAATCTGAAGCCCGGCCTGCCCCATCAGTGTCAGAAGCCCCACTGTTTTTAAGGACACGGTTTTTCCGCCTGTGTTGGGACCGGTTACAATGAGGAGATCAAAATCTCTTCCCAGCCGAATGGTTACGGGAACCACTTTTTTCGCATCCAGAAGCGGGTGGCGTCCTTCCTTGATATGAATTTCCCCTCTGGTATTGAACACGGGACAGGCAGCCTTCATATTCTTTGCAAGAGCTGCCTTCGCAAAGATAAAATCCAATTCGGTCAAAAGCTCATAATTTTGCAGAATGGCTTCCGTAAAAGAAACGGTTTCCTCGCTTAAGCGTTCCAGAACATGTTCAATCTCTTCCTGTTCCTTTAAATGAAGCTCTTTCAGATCATTATTCAGCCTTACAACCGCCATAGGCTCCACAAACAGAGTGGAACCGGTGGAGGACTGATCGTGTATCATACCGGGGACCTGGCTTCGGTATTCCGCCCGGACGGGAACACAGTAACGGCCGTTTCTCTGTGTGATCACAGCATCCTGCAGGTAGCTGCGGGAGGAGCCGTTGATCAGTCCGGCCAGGGTACTGTGAATACGGTCATTGGCAGTACGGATATTTCTGCGTATCTGGCGAAGCTCCGGACTGGCGTCATCACTGATCTCTTCCTCCGACAAGATACATCTTCGTATCTCGGCAGATAAGGGGGTACAGGGCTCGATGGCCCAAAAAAGCGGATCAAGGCTGTCCTCGTTTTCGCCTTCTGTCTCTGCGCTTCGGGCATACCGCTTCACACGTCCGGCTGCTTCCAGAAGACTGCATATCTGCAAAAGTTCCGCGGCGTTCAGGGAGCCGCCAATCTCCAGTCTTTTGAAGGAAGCTTTCACATCCCTGACGCCGGAGAAGGAGACGCTCCCCTTACGGTATAAACGCTTCAGTGCGTCATCCGTTTCTTTTTGCGCCTGGTTAATCTCGTCAAGACGGCAGCCGGGTACAAGGGAAAGACAGCGCTTACGCCCCCCGTCGCTTCCCGCCAGAAGGGATAGCTGTTCTATAATTTTGTCATATTCTAAGGTTTTTAATACTTTCTCGTTCATGTATCTTATTTTACCCTACTTTTGCCGGAAAAGAAAGGGCTTTTTCGCAATCATAAAATCTGGACAGAAAAGAGAAAATGTATTAAAATAAGGGTTAGTGTACATGGTCAGCAGATTTACAGTAGCGGAGAAATCTTATGGCAGAAGAAAAGAAGCGGGATGAAGAGGAATTTTCCTTTGTGAAGGAGAAGATTAAGCGTCAGCATTTTTACCAGAATAGGACGTTTCGGAAGGTCGTCTTTCAGCTTGTACTGGCAGCGGCGTGCGGAATCACGGCCTGCTTTGTCTTTGTGGTTTCCTATCCCTGGATGGAGGAACGGTTTCGGAAGGAAGAGCGCCAGGAGATCAGTCTTCCCCGGGAGGAAGAGGATGAGCCGGTGACCGCTCCCCAGGAGCCTGCGCCGCCTCAGGAGCCCCTTATTATAACGGAGTCCGTGGAGCTTGAGATTGAGGATTATAAGAAGCTTTACACAAAGCTGAAAAACGTGGCGGATGAGTGCGCCAAAAGCCTGGTTACGGTCACGGCGGCCAGCAACGATACGGACTGGTTTAATGAGACCTATGAGAGCAGGGAGCAGACCAGCGGAATTTTGGTGGGAAATAACGGTGTGGAGCTTCTGGTGCTCACCATTTATTCCCGCGTGCAGTCGGCGGATCAGCTCCAGGTAACTCTGGCCAGCCATACGAGCATTGATGCTGTTTTAAAAAATTACGACACGGTAACGGATCTGGCGGTGCTCAGTGTAAATCTGGCGGATCTGCCGGAAGGAACTCTTGATCAGATCCGGATGGCGGAACTGGGCGGTTCCCGGAATATGCGCGCAGGAGAACTGGTGATTGCGGTGGGAAGCCCGGCAGGTGTACCAGGCTCCGTGCTCTACGGCAATCTGGTATCCTCCGGTCATACGGTGAGTGTCATTGACGGAGAATATGAGCTGCTTCTCACAGATATGCCGAAGGCTTCCGAAAGCAGCGGCGTTCTGGTGAACCCGGAAGGACAGATTGTGGGAATTATTCAGCAGGGCTATCAGGGGCCGGGAAGCCGGGATACGCTGACGGCCTATGGTATTTCCGATGTGAAGGATGTAATAGAACATCTTTCCAACAGCCAGGATCTGGTGTATATCGGGATTATGGGTGCGGATGTAACCCAGGAGACAGCGGAGATTCGGTCGCTTCCCGCCGGTGTGTATGTAACCGGCGTGGAGATAAATTCTCCCGCTATGGATGCCGGGATACAGCAGGGAGACGTGATTGTGGAAATCAATGGGCAGACTATCACGGGAATTTCTGAGATTCAGGAGATGCTCTTAAAGTTTTCCAGAGAGCAGGTTATCCAGGTTCTTGTGATGCGTCTGGGGAAAGAGGGGTACAAGGAGATTCCCTGCAGCGTGACGCTTGATCGGCTGTGACAGAGGGCTGCTTACGCTCGTGACGGGCAATTGTAAAGGGAGTATATGAGGAGGGCGTTATGAAATATATTGAAAACTTTCGGGAGGGTGACCGGATCTCCGGCGTTTATCTTTGCAAGTACAAACAGTCGGCGGTAACGAAAAACGGCAAAACCTACGAAAATGTGATTATGCAGGATAAGACAGGCACCATTGACTCGAAGATCTGGGACCCCAATTCTCAGGGAATAGAGGATTTTGAGGTTCTGGATTATGTGGATATTATGGCGGAGGTTACGAGCTTTCAGGGTACGCTGCAGCTCAACATCAAGCGGGCCAGGAGAGCCAGGGAAAGCGAATACAAGGCGGCGGATTATCTGCCGGTGAGCGATAAGAACATTGAGGCGATGTACCAGGAGCTTATGAGCTTTGCGGATCAGGTGCAGGAGCCGCACTTGAGGGCTCTGCTTCAGGAATTTTTTGTGAGGGATGAGGCATTTATAAAAGCCTTCAAGTTTCATTCTGCGGCAAAAAGCGTTCATCACAGCTTTGTGGGCGGCCTTCTGGAGCATACCTTAAGCGTGTGCAAGCTCTGCGGTTATTATGTGAAGGCTTATCCCATTTTGAACAGGGATCTTTTATTTGCGGCGGCTATGTGCCACGATATCGGCAAGGTTTACGAGCTGTCGGATTTCCCGGAAAATGATTACACCGATGAGGGACAGCTTCTGGGGCATATTGCTATGGGGAGCGAGATGGTAGGGGAACGGGCCCAGCGTATTCCCGGATTTCCGCGCCGCCTTGAGAATGAGCTGAAGCATTGTATTCTGGCCCACCACGGGGAACTGGAATACGGCTCCCCCAAGAAGCCGGCTCTTATTGAGGCGGTGGCTCTGAATATGGCGGATAATACGGATGCTAAGATGGAGACCTTGAAGGAGCTCTTTAAGTCAGCGGGGGCAAGCCAGGAGTGGCTTGGTTATAACCGCTTGTTTGAGTCTAATATCCGCAGAAGCTCTCAGTCCGCTCCGCAGTCAGGAGGACAGCAGTAAGCCGATAGGTGAGAGCGGTGAGGAACAGAGTGCCGGCCGCTGTGTGACAGTAACGGGATTGGAGTGCGGAATGAAGAAAAATGATTTGCTTACTTTGAAAATAGAAGGAATGGGAAACGAAGGGGAAGGCATTGGAAAGGCAGATGGCTTTCCTTTGTTCATTAAAGATGCTTTGCCGGGGGATGTGATACGGGCAAAGGTATTGAAGACGAAAAAGACTTACGGCTATGGACGGCTGATGGAGATTGTAACACCTTCACCGGACCGGACGGAGCCTCCCTGCCCTGTGCACCGTGCCTGCGGCGGCTGTCAGATCCAGGCGCTTTCCTATGAGAAGCAATTGGAATATAAGCGGGAAAAGGTACGGAACCAACTGATTCGGATTGGGGGATTTTCCGATCCGGAGGTGCTTCCGGTTTTGGGAATGGAAGAGCCCTTCCGCTATCGGAATAAGGCGCAGTTTCCCTTTGGACGGGATCGGGAGGGCAGGATTGTAACCGGATTTTATGCGGGCAGGACCCACCACATTGTGCCGAATGCGGACTGCCTTCTGGGGGTGCCGGAGAACCGGAGGATTCTGGAAACGATTGCTGACTTTATGGAAAAAGAGGGGATCGCCCCTTATGAGGAGGCTTCCGGTGAAGGGCTTGTGCGGCATGTGCTTATCCGCAAAGGGTTTGCTACGGGGGAGCTGATGGTATGTCTGGTAATCAATGGCGAGGCGCTTCCAGGGGCGGATGGATTGGCGGACCTGCTTTTTCAGATTCCGGGGATGACGAGCCTGACACTGAATGTAAATACGAAAAATACCAATGTGATTTTGGGCGATAAGTTAATTCCGGTACGGGGGCGGACTTATATTACGGACAGTATCGGGGATGTGTATTACCGGATTTCGCCTTTGTCTTTTTACCAGGTCAATCCGGTGCAGACAAAGAGGCTTTATGAGACGGCTCTTAGCTATGCGGGGCTTTCGGGCACAGAAGTTGTGTGGGATTTGTATTGCGGCATTGGAACGATTTCGCTGTTTCTGGCACAGAAGGCAGGCAGGGTTTATGGGGTGGAGGTGGTGCCCCAGGCTGTGGAGGATGCCAGGGAAAATGCAAAGCTTAACGGCTTGGAGAATGTGGAGTTTTATCTTGGGAAGGCAGAGGAGGTTCTGCCGGAGCAGTATCGGGAAAATGGAATCCGGGCGGATGTGATCGTAGTGGACCCGCCAAGAAAGGGATGCGATCGTGCGTGTCTTGATACCATGATTTCTATGGGGCCGAAACGGATTGTTTATGTAAGCTGTGATTCGGCTACCCTGGCACGGGATTTGAAGATTTTGTGTGAGGGCGGTTATGAGTTAAGAAAGGTTCAGCCGGTGGATATGTTTCCGCAGACAGCCGGGATAGAGAATATAGCCCTGCTGATACATTGTGATAATAAAAAAATCCCTGCTTCATCTTTTTCAACAGCCTATAATTGAAAACAGGATATTATATGATATAATGAAATATCATATCCCACAGAAAAACACTCTTAAATTTAAGAAATAACCCAGCAAAATCAAAGGAGACTCCTATGAATCGGGAAGAATTTCAGCAGAAGCTTACGGACCTTGGAGAATTGGCAGCAAAGAACAGAAATCGTCTGACAGGTGATCAGGTGCGGAGCTTTTTTATGTCAATGGAGCTTTCGGAGGAGCAGTATGAACTCATTTTCGCTTACCTGGCCTCCCGGCAGGTTGTTGTAGAAGGCTACGTACCGGCACAGCGGGAGGAAGAAAAGCAGAAAGCGGAGCTTCCGCTGCTGGAGGAAGAAAAAAGCTTCCTTAAAAGTTATCAGGCGGAGCTTGACCGTCTGGAGTATTTGGAGGAGGCAGAGCTTCTGAAGCTGTGCCGTCAGGCAGAGGATACAGGGGACGGATTTGCCAAGGCGAAGCTTACAGAACAGCTTCTGCCGGAGGTACTGCGTCTGGCACATGATTTCCGCGGACGGGAGCTTTTGCTTGGAGATCTGGTACAGGAAGGAAATATCGGCTTGATGCTTGCCATGGAAACCCTGGGAATGCGGGAGCCGGGAAGCTCTCCGCTTGAATATCTGAGACAGGAGATTTGCGGAGCTATGGCTCAGGCTGTGGAGGATGACCGGGCGGAAAAGGAGGCCGGAAGCATCATTGCACAGCGTCTGAATCATCTGAGAGATGAGATTAAAAAGCTGACTGATGAACTGGAGCGCAAGGTTTCCGTGGAGGAACTGGCCATGTACATGGATATGCCGGTGGAAGAGGTAGAGGATCTGCTGAAGCTTGCCGGTGAGACGCCCAATGACGAGGCGGAAAAAGAGGCTTAAGCCCGGGATAAAAATGACGGCAGTCAATCTGTTTTGAGAAAGGGGTAAGAATACGGATGAAGCGGTTTGTAAGTATAATAGTAATTATGACATTGCTGCTTGCCGGCTGTTCGGGAAAAAAAGAAGTAAAGATGAAGGAAGAGAATTATACCACGGCAGGAGGGGAAGAGGGGTGGATGTATCTGCCGGATGCGGCTTTAGACAACCCGGAGGAAAAACGTCCCCTGGTGCTTGTTACTTGCGCCTTCAAAGACCATCCAGAGGAAAAACTCCGGCAGGCAGGATGGATTCAGCAGGCTCAGGAGGCCGGGCTGCTTCTTCTGGTTCCAAAATATAAAACGACAGAAAGCTACAGCCAGACTGAACGCGTGATGGAGATTTTGAACTATGCCATAGAGCATTATCCTGTAGATACTACCCGCATCTATGCATCAGGTTTTTCCAATGGCGGCGGAGTAGTGGGGGCATTGACCAATGACTACCCGGGAACCTTTGCGGGGATCTGCTTCATGAGCTGGATGATGCCTATCAAGCATTTAAGCTCCCCCTATGAGATGCCTTTCCAGATCATACAGGGAAGTGAGGATTTGACCCTGGAGATGGATTCGGGAGCCATGCGTGTCATAGACGATGAGGTGTGGGGAATTGAATCTCTGATGAGATTTAACGGCCTTCTGCAATCCGGCGAGGCCAAGGACTTTGATAAGACGGAGTACTGGGGATATGAACCGGATGGGGTACAGACAGCAGTTATTGAGGATACAGCCTGGACGTTCAGTAACTATTACAAGGAAGGTCATACGGCGCCTCTTGGCCAACTGGTGATGATAGAGGGAGGAAAGCATGAGCTTACCGAGCAGAAGGCATTTGTAGCCTGGGACTTCCTGCGTCATTATGCCAGAGGAGAAAACGGAGCGTTGATAGAGATAGAATAAGAAAAACAAAGAACATCCCGGCGGTCCTTAACAACTGCCGGGATGCTCTTTCTTTTGGCACTTACGCTACAACAACTACATTGGTTGCCTGAGGTCCGCGATTCCCCTCGGTGATATCGAAGGTTACGGATTGTCCCTCTTCCAGTGTTTTGAATCCTTCGGCAACAATACCGGAGAAATGTACGAATACGTCCTCGCCAGTTTCGGAGTTGGTAATGAAACCATATCCTTTTGTGCCGTTGAACCATTTTACTGTACCTTTGTTCATTAAAAGTTACCTCCTAATTTAAGTACTATTCCGCATATCTTCTCCGAGATAAAAAAAACATGTTCCGCAGGCATCATGCATAGAATGATGACCTACAAAAACATGTGAATCAAATTCATCAAAAATATACTTCAATGCACCATTCATATTAGCCTATCCAAAGCCAAATGTCAAGCATAAATAATGGAATTTTGTGGGAAATTGTTGCAAAATTCGTTTTTTTTATGCGCTTTCTTTCTTTGAAGGAGTGCTGTTTTACTACCCTTTTTTGCTGTTTTGTCTTACTGTAAATTGCATAAAAAAGAGATAAAATAACGATAAAATATAAATAAAATGACGGTAATCAAGAAAAAGAATTTGAGTTATATAGGTCAAAAGACACAAAGAAAAACATAGGAAATATTTGGAATACATCATTGTATGCTTGCCGGGCAGACAAGGAAACCCGGTTCAGTATACCCAAAAGGTACACCGCAAAAGATACTTTTTGGGGAAATAAAATAAAAATGGAGGGAAGAAGTATGAAAAGAAAAATAGCAGTTGTAATGGCATTGGTTGTGGCAATGACCTCACTTGCCGCCTGCGGCGGTAAGGAAGAGCCGGCGGCAGCGGAGCCGTCCCAGAGCGAGGGCAGCGAGGCTGAAGCGCCGGAGGCAGAAGGCGGAGAAGAAACGGCAGCAGGCGAGCTTGCCGATACGGGTGAACTGACCCTGTACTACTCCAACTCTACGGAGTGGGCGGATCCCATTATTCAGGAATTCGAGGAGCAGACAGGCATAAAGGTAAGTCTGGTACAGGACGGAACCTCTTCGCTGTTTGCACGTATTAAAGCCGAAGCAGGCAATCCCCAGGGTGATGTTGTATGGGGAGGCGTAATTGATACCTACCGGGCAAATCAGGATCTCCTTCAGCCGTACACCAGCTCCGAATCCGCAAGCTTAAAGCCTGAAGCCGTGGACCCCAACGGATACTACACAGGTTTTGACATGGGACCCATGGTAATGGTTTACAATACCGAGCTGATTCCGGAAAATGAGGCACCCACAAGCTGGGGCGACCTTCTGGATGCAAAGTATAAAGGAAAGATTGCATGTGCAGATCCCACTGCATCCTCTTCCGCATTTGCCTGCATTATGTCCATTATTCTGGCATACGGCACGGACGGAGAGGGTTATGAGTTTGTAGAGAAATTAGTAGAAAACATGGACGGCAAGGTAATAAGCTCCTCCTCAGGCGTGTACAAGGGAGTTGCCGACGGCGAGTATCTGATCGGCCTGACCTACGAGGAAGCAGCCTTGAGATACATGGAATCCGGCGCCAATATCGCAATCGTATATCCAAGCGAGGGAACCTCTTCCAGTCCTTCCGGATGCGGAATCGTAAAGGATTGCAAGAATCCCAAGAGCGCCCAGATGTTTATTGACTATCTGAGCAGCAAAGAAGTACAGTCCCAGCTTGGAGCCCTGAACCGCCGTTCCGTACGTACGGATGTTGAGGACCCGGATACCATGGAAGCCTGGGAGAACATCACTTTCGTTGATATGGACATTGACTGGACCTCTTCCCACACAGAAGAGTTCAACGAGACATGGAATGATTATATTACAAGATAAAGAGGTTGGAAGGGGCGGCGCATGGCGCCGCCCCTTTGCTAGATCAAGAGGAACCGGATATTATAGAACTGGATATTACGGAACTGGAAAACAGTAATATCCATTCAAGTGCACAAATCGATTTACAGACACATGCACTTGTGGCTGTAAATTGATTTCATATAAGTGCACATGGATGGATATTACGGAACTGGAATAGGAGGACGAATGAGCAGTCAGAGTGTTAAAATTGTAGATGCAACAAAAGTATACGGAAGCTTCAAGGCCTGCGATCACATCCATTTGGACATTAATGAGGGAGAGTTCTTCACCCTCCTTGGCCCGTCCGGTTGTGGAAAAACCACACTTCTTCGGATGATAGCCGGCTTTAACCCCATAGATGAGGGAACCATTTACTTCAACGATAAAGCCATCAATCACATTCCGGCAGACAAGCGGAACATCGGCATGGTATTTCAGAACTATGCAATATTCCCCCATATGACGGTAAAGGATAATGTGGCATACGGCTTAAAGGCCCGAAAGATTAAGGGCCAGGAGCTGGAAGAGCGTACCATGGAGGCCATGAAAATGATGCAGATTGATGAGCTGAAGGACAGAATGCCCAGTCAGCTCTCCGGCGGCCAGCAGCAGAGAGTGGCCCTGGCCCGTGCCATTGTCATTCACCCGGATGTACTGCTCATGGACGAGCCTCTGTGCAATCTGGATGCCAAGCTGCGTGTCACCATGCGCACCGGAATCAAGAAAATCCAAAAGCAGCTCAGCATTACCACCATCTACGTTACCCATGATCAGGAGGAGGCGCTGTCCATCTCGGATCGAATTGCGGTTATTCATGACGGAAAAGTAGAACAGGTTGGAGAACCCAAGGAGATATACACAAAGCCGGCCAACATGTTTGTGGCTAATTTTATTGGAACCTCCAGCTTTCTGGACGGAACGGCAAAGGACGGCGTGGTGACGGTACTGGGAAAGAAAAAGCTGACCCTTCCAATGAAAAAGGATTTCGACGGAAAAGTAAAGGTATCCATCCGCCCCGAGTATGTGCTTCTAGACGACCCGAAAGAGGGAGAGCTCTCAGGAACCATCACACTTGCAACTTTCCTGGGAGACTTTATGAATTATGAAATTCAGCTGGAAAACAAGCAGATAATCGAGATTAATGAGTATACGGATCACATGGATACCGTCCGCAGAGCCGGAGATTTGGTCAGCCTGAATCTGATGGAGAACCGGATCAGCATCTTTGACGCTCAGACGGAGCAATCATTGATGATCTAGAAGAAAGGAGCCGAAGATGGAAAATAAAAAAAAGCTGCATGAGCGCTTCCATATGGACAAATTTAACTTCTGGACGGTTGTCAGCCTTTTGATCCTGATTGTCTGTCTGCTGTTTATCGTGTATCCGTTTCTCAACCTGATTGTACAGAGCTTTCATGATGCGGACACCAATGCCTTTACTTTGGACAATTACATAAAGTTTTTCCAAAAACGCTATTACAAGGAAGCCTTAAGGAACAGTCTTGTGATCAGCACGGTTGTCACAATTCTGGCAACCTGTCTGGGCGTTCCTTTGGCTTACATCGGAACCCGCTTTAATCTGTACCTAAAGCGCGTGATCTATATCATGGTTGTACTGTCCATGCTTTCCCCGCCCTTTATCGGCGCTTATGCGTGGATTACCCTGCTTGGCCGCGCCGGATTTATAACAAAGCTTCTGGCTTCCATAGGAATCCAAATGGGAGAGATCTATGGCTTCAAGGGCATTGTCCTGGTATTTACGCTGAAGCTGTACCCCATGGTGTATCTTTATGTTTCCGGTGCGCTGGGCAGCATTGATGCGTCCTTGGAGGAAGCCAGTGAAAATCTGGGCGTATCCGGTATACGGAGAATCTTAAAAATTACTTTTCCGGTGATTACGCCGACCATCCTTTCCGCAGCTCTCATGGTATTTATGACCGCACTGGCGGACTTTGGTACACCCCGTCTCATTGGCGAGGGCTACAATACGCTTCCGGTTATTATTTATAAAGAATTTTTAAATGAGGTGGGAACGGATACCAGCTTTGCAAGCGCTCTCAGCGTCATTATCATTGTCATAGCCCTGGCGGTGCTCTTTGTGCAGAAGCGCTTTGTGGACAGCAAGAGCTACAATATGACCAGCCTGCGGCCGCCTAAGGTGGTGGAGCTTCCAAAGCTCAAGAAGCTGCTGGCAACGGCGGTGGTATTTTTCGTATCCTTCCTGTCCGTGCTTCCGCAGATTACCGTAACCATCCAGTCTTTCCTGAAAACCAACGGGCCGATCTTTGTACCCGGCTTCAGCCTGGACAGCTACCGAAATGTGGTGAATAAGCTTGGACAGAGTATTACGAATACCTTCCTCTACGGCTTTCTGGCCCTGGCAATCATTGTACTCTTAGGGCTGCTGGGCGCCTACCTGATTGTGCGGAGAAAGGGCTTTACGGCAAATCTCATAGACCTGCTTCTGATGTTTCCCTATGTGATTCCGGGGGCGGTCCTTGGTATCTGTCTGACCGTATCCTTTAATCAGAGACCCCTGATTCTCACAGGAAGCATGTGGATCATTATTTTATCCTTTGTCATCCGCAAGCTTCCCTACACCATGCGCTCCAGTGTGGGAATCCTCTACCAGATTGACAAATCCGTGGAGGAGGCATCCATCAGCTTGAGCGTACCGCCGATGAAGACCTTCTTCAAGACGACGGTTCCCCTGATGATTCCGGGCGTGATTTCAGGAGCGGTATTAAGTCTTATCAGTGTAATCAATACCCTGAGTGCCACACTGATCCTGTATACCGGAAAGACAGTAACCATTCCCGTTGCCATTTTCAACTGTGTCAATAATGATGCATATGGTCAGGCCGCGGCTCTGTCCACGATTTTGACCCTGGCAACCATTCTCTGCTTGCTGGTATTCCACAAGATTTCCGGCGGAAAAAGCGTCGTTTAAATTGGAAAGCGTTGAAATGCGATTTCAGGGATTATATAATGGAAAGCAATCCATGAAAACGGAGCCTGAGATATGCATAAGAAGATAAAAGAAAGCTATTTTTACCGGATATTTACGTCGATGTTTGCGGTTTGCCTGGTATTTGTCCTGCTTATGGGGGGTGTGACGGGAAGCGTCTTTTACGGCCTATACCAAACCAACCTGAAGGAGACCTGCCAGGTGACCGCAGAACGTATCCGGCTGACCGTGGAGAATACGGTACAGAATTACAGAGAGATGCTTTTGGAAATGGAGTCTGATGAAGAAGCCGTTTCCTTTATGAAGGGCGAAGGCCGGGATGTAAATGCGCTTATGCAGGAGCTTTACATGCTGCGGAACAGTTATGCCCAGAGAATTA
This sequence comes from Clostridia bacterium, assembly GCA_910576325.1. GTDB lineage: Bacteria > Bacillota > Clostridia > Lachnospirales > Lachnospiraceae > Laedolimicola. The sequence goes on along the minus strand of CAJTIM010000010.1, from coordinate 94,085 downwards.
CCATCAGCGTTATACGCCTGTCAGACCAGGCGTGTGTCTCTACCTCAAAGGATACTATGGAAAATCTGAACAGGGAATTTCCGAACTGGGGCATCTTCCGCAAGGCGAAGCTTTCGGATGAGGTGGCCCTCTATGCTATCGCAAAGGATGCGCTTTTAAGCCCCGAGGACCGGCTTTGCATGGCAAAGGCATATCGGGGGGAGGAGGGGCAGGTTCTGGGCTATCTTCTGGTGGAAATTCCCAGAAGTACTTTGGATGCCATTGTAAAGGAGGATGCAGATCAATATAATACCAGCACTTTAATTGTAAATAAGAGCGCTTCTGTCATTTATCACTCTCAGGGAACAGCCCTTGAGGGGCTTGGAAAGGCCGGAAATTACGGATTTTCCAGGGATATGGAGGATACCCGCGGTATGACGGAGGAAAACTATGCTTTTAGCCGGAGCGAGCTGACAGAGCTTACCATTATGCAGGAGATTCCCTCCGGGACACTCACGGTTATTATGAAGCCTCTCTTATGGGCAATGGCGGTGGGGGTTTTGGTGAGTATCCTCCTGGCAATGATTTTTTCCCGGCGTCTGGCAAAAACGGTCAGCGATCCCATTGAAGAAATGATTGCATCCATGGGCAAGGTAGAGGAAGGCGATCTGTCCGTGCGCCTGAACTTTGAGCGGACGGACGAGATTGGGCAGCTCGGCAAAGCCTTCGACTCCATGACAGGCCGTGTGGAGGAGCTTTTGGCGCGGATAGAGGAGGAGAAGCACAGCCTCTGGATTGCGGAGACCCGCTCCTTAAGCCTTCAAATGAATCCTCATTTTCTATACAATACCTTGGACTTAATCAAATGGAATGCCAAGCTTGGAAAAAATCAGGAGATTGTGGATATTACGGTGCACTTGGGGCGGGTGCTTCGGCGGGTGATGAACACGAAAAGCGATTTGGTTGAAATCTCTTATGAGATGGAGATCATCCGTTCCTTTGTGGAAATTCAGAAAAAACATTACGGAGAGCGTCTGTCTTTGGAGGTAGAGGCGGAAGAAGGGCTCATGGGGCTTTACATTCCCAAGCTGGTGATACAGCCTATTGTGGAAAATGCAATTGTACACGGCTTTTCCGGTTCGACGGAAGCCTGCCATATCCGTATTGTGGGAAAGCGCAGGGAAAAGGAGCAGGATTCGGCCGGCAAAGACAGCTTTGTGGTATTTCGTATTGAGGATGACGGAATGGGCATGAATGAGGGCGAATTGTCCCATGTTCTGGAGTTTAAGCAGGGAGGAATGCATCACATTGGTTTGAACAATGTACAGCGCCGGGCACGACTGTTTGGGGATGAGACCTGCGGTCTTACCGTGGAGAGCCGGCTCGGTGAGGGAACTACGGTGACTCTGGTTTTAAAAGCAGTGGAAAGGCCTTCTTAAAAAGGTATGGGAGGACAGATGATTAGGGTGCTTTTGGTAGAGGATGAAGAACTGATACGTGAGGGGCTGAAAGTGACCACTCCCTGGCAGGAGTGGGGAATGGAGGTTGTGGGAGAGGCGGCGGACGGTGAGGACGGTGCGAGAAAGATTCTGGAGCTTCGGCCGGATATCGTGATTACGGATGTTAAGATGCCGAAAATGAACGGTCTGGAGATGATCGAGCAGATTCGGGGACAGACAGCCTGTGAGTATATTATTTTGTCCGGCTACGATGAATTTTCCCTGGTCAAGCAGGCCATTCATCTGGAAGTGAAGGAATATCTGCTGAAGCCCGTAGATGATGAGGAGCTGAAAGAGGCCATGGAACAGGCGGCAGGAAAGGTCTTAAGAAAGCGCGCCTTAAGTCAGAGATTGTCACGTTATGAGGAGGAACAGGAGGATTCTTTGGATGCCCGGAATATTCAGGATAAATATCTGGATCGCGCCCGGAAGATTTTAAGTGAACGGTATCAGGAAAATCTGACGCTGAAAAGCGTGGCGGATGCCTTGTTTATCAGTGACAGCTATCTGGGAAAGCTGTTTAAAAACCGCACGGGCTACACCTTTTTGGAGATGCTGACCTTTTACCGGATTCGGGCGGCGGTGGAATATCTCCAGAAAACAGATAAAAAGGTGTATGAAATTGCCTATGCAATCGGGTATAATGATTCCAAATATTTTAGCAGGGTGTTTCAGAGGGTGACAGGGATGAAGCCTATGGAACTGAAAAACGGGCATCCCCTGCCGGAAGATCATATTTTGCGGCATTTATAGTGAGAACAGGAAGCAAGTGTGCCGCAGCGACTATAAAGTAGGAGGAATTTTATGGATACGAGGATTTTGCTGGACCAGATCTGTGAGATTGTTAAAGAGGCAGGAGAGCTGATACGCGGCTGTTCTTCTGTGGGGGAGCGGAAAGCCAAGGAGGGAGCCGCTAATTTTGTTACAAAATACGATTCCATGGTTCAGGAGTTTCTGATTCAAAAGCTGGGGAAGCTTGTACCGGAAGCGGCCTTTGTGGGGGAGGAGGATGGATATTCTCAGGGGAAAATTGCGGAGGGCAGTACGTTTATTATTGATCCGATTGACGGAACTACGAATTTTATCTGCGGATTTCCGGTGTGCGGCATTTGCGTGGGATTGGCGGTAAAAGGTGTGACGGAGATTGGCGTGGTATACAATCCTTTTCGGGAGGAGCTGTTTGCGGCCCGAAGAGGCGGAGGAGCATTCCTGAACGGGGAGCTGTTAAAGCCTGCCGATCATTCTTTGGGAGAAGGGGTTATTTGCATGGATACGGCGCCTTATACGCCTGAGATTCGGGAGGAGGTTTTTGAACGGCTGCGGAAGCTGTCTTACCTTTGTATGGATATGAGAAGCGTAGGGTCGGCAGCTTTGAGTATTTGTTATGTGGCCTGCGGACGGGGAGCGGCTTATCTCTCACCGAAGCTTTGCGTGTGGGACTATGCGGCAGCTTCCGTGATTTTGACGGAGGCGGGCGGCATAATCACAGGATGGGATGGAAATGATTTGAAACTGGCAGCCAAGGCCGGAGTCCTGGCAGGGGCTCCCAAGGCGCATCGGGAGATCCTGGAGAGCGGTATTTTGTGACAGACCTGTTTGGAGGAGGCGGATTATGAGGACAGCCAGGTTTTTTGAACGGCGGTCAGCAGGGTTATGGCGTCTAGGGTCAAGGCTTCTGTCATAACGGGGCTTAGGGTCAGGCCTTTTCGAATACAGTCTTCTACATGGAGGGCTTCATACATAAGCTCGTGGTCGCAGGGGTATTCAAGTACTACGGGAGCTTGATTGTGATAGTGCAGGATAGCTTTGCGGGCTTTCCAGTAGTCGGGGATCTCTATGAAGCCTTTTTCGCCGTATAGATAGGCTGTGTGGGAGGTAGTTACGGCAGTACTTGTTTTATTTGTGAACAGCAGGCCGTTTTCCATTAACAGAGAGAGGGAGAATTGATTTTCTACCGGTGTTTGGCCCTTGGTGCACAGACCGCTCCAGCCTGTGACTTTGCAGTTGAAGAGATACTGCATGAGCTGGAGACTGTAGATGGCATTTCCGTATAGAGGACCGCCGCCTTTTTCGGGGTCAAAAAACCAGGTGTTGTAGCCGGGATCAAAGGAACTGGAGAAGTCGGCCATTTTGATGGAGCCGAAGGAGCCGGCTTCGATTAGTTCTTTTATTTTTTGAATGACAGGGAGAAAGAGGACTTTTTGGGCTTCCATAATGAAAAGTCCTTTTTCTTGTGCCAGGGTAAATAGATTTTGAGATTCCTGCGGGCTTAGAGTGAAGGGCTTTTCGCAGAGTACATGCTTGCCCTGCTCTAAGGCCATTTTTGCATAGCGGTAGTGTTCGCTGTTGATCATAGCTACGTAGGCAATGTCTATATCATCGGAGCAAAGAAGCTCCTCGTAGCTGCCCCGGGCTTTTGGGACATTCCAGAGGGCTGCTTTTTCCCGTGCTTTTTCAAGGCTTCTGGATGCCAGGGCAGCGGCTTCGCAGGTTCCCGTAGCTTGCAGAGCTTTGATAAAGCGGGGGGCGATGGAGGATGTGCTTAGGATTCCGAAACGTAATTTTTTCATATTGCTTCCTTCTTAAAGATACGGGTCTCTTCAGATGTTTCCGGTATTTTTCAGATAATCTACAATTTCCTCAAATTCCATGAAGTGAGAGGCTTTTACCAGGATCGAATCTCCTTTGGAGAGAAGAAGCGGCAAAGCGGCTGTCAGTTCTTCTCTGGTGTTAAAATGCCGGAAGGTAAGGGAGGGGTTCTTGGCCTCTATGCCCCTGGCGGTTTCTTTTGAAAGCTCGCCTACGAGAAATACGGCATCTATGCCGGCGTCGGCCGCATGACAGCCTACATTGTAGTGCAGCAGTTTTTCGTGCTCTCCCAGCTCTCCCATGTCGCCCAATATGGCTACTTTTCTGCCCAGAGCGCAGCTCAGTACATCAAGGGAAGCGCACATGGAAACGGGATTGGCGTTATAGCAGTCGTCCAGAATGGTCCATTTCTCTGTATGGATCAGGTTGTTTCGTCCGCTGACCGGTGTGAGGCTTTCGATACCGGTTCTGATTTGCTCCAAAGTCAAATGCAGGGCCAGGCCCACGGCGGTTCCGGCCAGTGCATTGTAGACCATATGGCGGCCCGGAATGGGAATATGAGCCGTAAAGCTTCCAGCTTTGGTTACAAAGGTACAGTGTGTGCCGTCAAGTCCCAGATTTTCAATCTGTTCGGCATAGAGATCGTTGGCGGATTCCAGGCCGAAAAAGCAGGGGGTGGGAGTTCGGCTTTCCTGGAGGGTTATCAGCTTGTCGTCATCTCCGTTCAGGATGACCTGGGCTCCCGGCTGTGCTTCCCCGAACATTTCTGTTTTGGCTCTCAGGATGCCGTCACGGTCTTTTAGGTTTTCCAGGTGGCAGAGCCCGATGTTGGTGATAACGCAGAGGTTGGGTTTTGCCATGCGGCTTAGGCGGGTCATTTCGCCGAAGTCGCTGATACCCATTTCCAGTACGGCTGCCTCATGCTCTTCCCGGATACGGAAAATCGTCAGGGGAAGGCCGATTTCGTTGTTGAAGTTTCCTTCGGTTTTTAAGACATTGTATTTCTGAGCAAGTACGGCTGCGATCATTTCCTTGGTACTGGTCTTGCCTACGCTGCCTGTGATTCCCACTATGGGAATGGAAAGGGTGCTTCGGTAATATTCCGCCAGGCTTTTTAAGGCCTCCAGGCAGGAGTCCACCAGAATATAGGGGCCTGCCGGATGCTCCGGGGCCTGCTCGCAGAGGACGCAGGCCGCGCCCTTTGCAAAGACGGAGGGGATGAAGCTGTGGCCGTCCACCCGCTCCCCCTTGATGGCAGCAAAGAGATACCCGGGCTTTACTTTCCGGCTGTCGATGACAACGCCGGATACTTCCAGGTTCCTTCGGGAATCTTCTCCTGTATAGATTCCTTTGCAGGCGCGGGCAATTTGCTCTAATGACATTTCTTTCATAACATCAGTTCCTATTCCAGTAAGGTAAGTTTTGTTTCCGATTATAACATTCAGGATGTGAAAGCTATGAATCGAAGACAGTTTCGTGCTGCGGTTTTATCAAAGAAGAGAGCCATATTAGTTATACCGGGCAAGGGATACGTCAATCAGCTTTTCGCAGAGATCCTCAAAGGACATCCCTATGGCTGCGGCCTCCTGGGGAAGCAGACTGGTAGGGGTCATACCCGGAAGGGTGTTGGCCTCCAGGCAGTAGAAGGATTGATCGGCTGCATCCATCATAAAGTCAATTCGGGCGTATGAGCTGAGCTTTAAGGCTTTAAATACCTGCTCCGCATAGCTCTGAAGCTGCCCGGTCAGCTCGGCGCTTAATTCCGCCGGACAGGTTTCCACCGTACTTCCGGGCTGATACTTGTTCTTATAGTCGTAGTAGCCCTGCAGGGGTGCAATCTCAATGACAGGAAGGGCCTTTCCGTCAATCACGCCTACGGAAAATTCCCGTCCGGTGATAAACTGCTCCACAATCACGTCCTCCCCGAAGGTATAGGCATCCGCAAGCACGCCCGGCAGTTCCTCCGGACGCTCCACCCGGTAGGTGCCTACGCTGGAGCCGCCGCAGATTGTCTTTACCATACAGGGATAGGGAACGGCTGCCGGATCTGCCTGCTGACCGTTCTTAAGGGTAATGCCCACAGGGGTGGGAATCCCGGCCTGCTGAAACAACTGCTTTGAGAGGCCCTTATCCATAGCAAGGGCGCTGCTTAAATATCCTGTTCCGGTGTAGGGAATTCCCATCAAATCAAAGGCGGCCTGGATGCGGCCATCTTCGCCGTTTGCTCCATGCAGCCCCAGAAATACGATATCAGCCATCTCGCAGAGAGCCAGAACATGAGGGCCGAACATGCTTCTGCCCCCGTCCTTGCGCTGCTCCTTCAAGCGGGAGAGATCCGGGTGGGATTCGGAAATGGATTGGATATCCTTTGCCCAGTCAAATTCTTCCTCAAAGAGATCTTCCGTCACAGGCTCTTCGGATTCCAGTCCCAGATAGACATCAAGAAGGATGGCCCGGTGGCCTCTTGCTTTCAGGGCATAATAAATCTTACTGCCGGAGCTTAAGGAAACATCGCGTTCCGTACTGGTGCCTCCGGCTAAAACCACAATTTTCATAATTTTACTCCTCATAACACAGGGATAACCGGTGCCCTGCCTATGGCAAATCTCCTGGCAGAGCACCGGGCTATATCAGACTTTTGTTTTTATTGAGCATTTCCTGTATCTGGTTCTGGGTATAGGAGCCCAGAAACTTCTTTTCCTCTTTTGTCAGCTCATTTGGAAGAATGGGGGTGCCGTATTCCAAAATCACATGACAGGGGCGGATGAAGGGAAGGTGATTTTCAAATATTTCCGCAGAATTGGTAATGGCCATGGGAATAATGGGACAGCCTGTCTTTTCCGCTATTTTCATACTGCCCTCCTTAAAAGGAAGCATCTCATCCGTGCGGTTTCTGGTTCCTTCCGGGAAAATGCAGATGGAAATTCCTCTTTTAATATATTCAATTCCCTCCAGAATGGTTTTTAATCCGGCCTTTATATTCTTTCGATCCAAAAACAGACAGTAAAGGGCCTTCATCCAGTCCCGAAGAAACCAGTAGCGGAGCATCTCTGCCTTAGCCACGTAGCCCGTAAGCCTGGGACATCGGGAGTAGGTAAGGAGGATATCAAAATAGCTGCGGTGGTTTCCGATGTAAAGGACCGCCTGATCCTTGGGTACGTTTTCTTCCCCTATGACAGTCAGGCGCACACCCGCTACTTTGAGCATCAGCTTAAAGGCTGTCTGCACCATGCGCAGACAGCTATAGTCCTTTGCCTCCTGATTAAACTTTCCGATGATCCATTCTACCAGGAGAACGGGAATACCCAGAAGCAGATAGAGGAACAGCATCAGAGCAATTATAAGGAATCGTATCATTGGTGCCTCCTATCTGCCGAAGAGCTCCGTCATCTGCCGCAATCCCGAAGCGATGCCGGAATTCAGGTCATCCTTCTTATAACGCCATTCCCAGTTGCCAAGAGGCACGCCCGGGGTATTCATTCGGGCTTCGCTGTCAAGCTTCAGTACATCCTGCAGCGGAAAGATGGCGTAACGTGCAATGGTGCCCAGACAGATACGGATAAAGTCCCAACTGATACTGGAGGCGTCTGTGTTCATATAACGGCGCACCTTATCCCGGGCATATTCCGTGGTATTCTGATACCAGCCGGTACTGGTGTCATTATCATGGGTGCCTGTATAACAAATACAGTTGCGTGTATTCAGCTGATGGGGCAGGAAGGTGCTCTCACCGCCTTCAAAGGCAAATTGGAGAATCCGCATGCCGGGAAAGCCAAGGGTATCCCGAAGGTGCTCCACCTCCGGCGTGATCAGCCCCAAATCCTCTGCGAAGATGGGAAGATCCTCTCCAAGCTCTTTTTGAATGGCACGGAAAAGCGCCTCGCCCGGTCCCTTTTTCCAAGTGCCGTTGATGGCGGTCTCCTCCTTGGCGTCTACCTCCCAGTAGGCTTCAAAGCCCCGGAAATGGTCTATGCGCAGGTAATCCACCTGATCAATCTGATTGCGGATGCGTGCAATCCACCACTGGTAGCCCTCCTTTTTGTGGGCGTCCCAGTCATAGAGGGGATTGTTCCATTTCTGACCGGTGGCGCTGAAATAATCGGGGGGAACGCCTGCAACGGAATCCGGGTAGCCGTCCTCGTTGACCTGGAACAGATGCCGGTTGGCCCACACGTCGGCCCCGTCTGGGGACACGAAGATGGGAATGTCTCCGATAATGGCAATATTCCTGTCATTGGCATATTTTTTCAGATCATACCACTGAATATAGAACAGATACTGTAAAAATTGCTGATAGGCAATACCGTCTGCCAGCTTCTCCTCCCAAAGAGGCCGATCCTTGGCGGAAAGGTTGCGGAGCTTCTCCGGCCATTCTGTCCAGGGGGCTTCCTCCTGATCCTCGCGGATAGCCATAAACAGGCAGTAATCAGAGAGCCAGAACACATTTGCCTTACAAAAGGAGTTGTATTCCTCCAGGAAATTCTTGTCGGCCGTATGGCGGAAGGCTTCGTATGCCTTCTTGTAGAGACCGAACTTGTAGGTGCGAACCTTCTCATAATCTATCCGTACCGGATCAAAATCGGGAATATCCTTCAGGTCCTCTGCAGTCAGAAGCTCCTTTTCCTTCAATAGCTCCGGGCTGATGAGCAGAGGCTCTCCGGCAAATACGGAATAGCCTTGGTAGGGGGAATTGCCGTAGGAGGTAATGGGAACCAGAGGAAGGATCTGCCAGAGATGCTGTCCTGAGGCTTCCAGGAAATCAATAAATTCGTAGGCTCCTTTTCCGAAATCCCCGATTCCGTAAGGGGATGGGAAGGAGGTGGGATGCAGCAAAATGCCGCTGTACCTGTGATTCACATGGTCATCGGCAGAGGTTTTAAAATGCATAGTACTTCTCCTTTCGCGGTAGGGCGGACAGCGGTGCGCAGCGTATGGTTCCCTGCGTAAGGCTGCCGGAGGCCGTAACCGGATTCTTCTTTCCCCATTATAATAAAGATAACATTAAAAAACAAGGATAATACAAGCTTTTTCCACGTAAATATAAGTGAGGTGATGAATATGTGGAAACGGGTTCTTTTAATCGGAAGCATCCTTATTTTTCTTTCGGGATGCAGTATTCAGACAAATGAACGGGAAAAGCTTCGGGATCTGGAATATACCATTGTAGAAGAGGGGAAAGCGCCGGAGGGACTGCAGACAATTTTAGAGGAAAAACGAAAGGGAGAATTCAAATTAACTTACGAGGAGGAGGGACAGCTTTATCTGTGCATCGGTTACGGAGAGCAGAAGACAAGCGGTTACAGCATTGCGGTCAATGAACTGTATCTTTCGGAAAATGCCATTTATTTTGACACCAGTCTCATCGGTCCCAGCAAGGAGGAGCAGGTTGCGGAGGTATTGAGCTATCCCTGTCTGGTGGCGCGGACGGAATATGTGGATAAACCGGTGGTATTTCAATAGGGGTCTCTGCATAGATTGGTAGAAAAGAAATGGGAAAGCAGGTGCATGTTATGGAGCTTGTTCGCAGAAATATACATATGAACCGACAAAAAGGAAAAGCAGTCAGTCAGATGACTTTGGATGATGACTATAATATTCCGGACAATATGCCGGATGCCGGCATGATTATTCAGGAAAAAGGAAGTATAGAGATCGGGGAGGTACGGGTGGAGGCAGGCCGGGTGAAGGTCAAGGGCGCTCTGAACTTTTTCGTGCTCTATATGGAGGAAGGACCGGAGAGCGGATTACATAGTGTACAGGGGCAGATTCCTTTTGAGGAAATGATGAATGTGGAGGATGCCAAGGACGGCGACAGCCTTCAGCTAAAATGGATGCTTGAGGATGTGTCTTCGGCTCTGATCAATTCCCGAAAGCTGAGCATTAAGACAATTGTGACTCTGGAGCTTTGTGTGGAGGAGCTGTTTGATGTGGAGGTGCCGGTGGAGGTGGAGGAGATTGATACGGCCCAGGTAAAAACCTGCCATGTGTCCACAGCCGGCTTAGCGGTTCGGAAGAAGGATACCTGCCGTATTAAGGATGAAATGATTTTACCGGCCAACAAGCCGAATATACGTCAACTGCTCTGGCAGGATATTGCCATGCAGGGAACGGAGCTTCGGATTGGCGAGGGCGAGATCCTGGTCAAGGGTGAGCTTGTAGTGTTTGTTCTGTATGAGGGCGAGGAGGAGAGCGGAAAGGCTTTCTGGATGGAGCAGATGATTCCTTTCAGCAGTCATGTGGATGTGAGCGGCTGCCAGGAGGGGATGCTTGGGAATCTGGGGCTTCTGCTGTCTCACAGTGATCTGGAGCTTAAGCCGGATTATGACGGAGAGCTTCGGGTGCTGAATCTGGATGCAGTACTGGAACTGGATATTCAGCTTTATGAGGAAGAGCATCTGAGCATGATTTGTGATCTGTACAGTCCTGTACGGGAACTGGAGCTTCATACGGTTCCGGCGGTTTATGAGAGCATTTTGGTGAGCAATTCTTCCAAGTGCCGGGTAGCGGATCGGATGAAGACCGGAAGCCCGGATGTGCAGATTCTTCAGATTTGCCACAGCCGGGGCGAGGTGAAGGTGGATGAGAGTACGGTTACACCGGATGGACTTTTGGTGGAAGGTGTGATTGCAATTCAGGTTCTTTATGTGACCTCGGATGATAATCATCCGTTTCTGTGCCTGAAGGGAGTGGTTCCTTTTGAGCATTTAATTGAGGCTCAGGGGATTGGGAAGGAGAGTGTTTATTATCTTCAGACTTCCCTGGAACAGCTCGGGGTTACGATGGTGAACAGCTCTGAGCTTGAGGTGAAGGCAGTTGTGCAGGTGAATGCCCTGGTGCTGAATCGGATGAGTATGCCGTGTATTTCGGAGGTGGTGGAGAGGCCGCTTGATATGGAAGTGGTGAAGGGGCTGCCGGGGTTTTTAATCTATACGGCGCAGCCGGCGGATACGCTTTGGGATATTGCGAAGGCTTATCATACGACGGTGGATTGGATTTGTGAGCTTAATGAATTGGGGAGTGATCAGATTCGGCAGGGGCAGAAGCTGCTGTTGGTGAAACAGATGGAGAATTTGTAGGGGGGACGGACGGGGCAGGCAGAATATAAGCCCTCCGGCATTTCCGTATCCTGTGTTCGGACGGTTCGCGTACACACTGTCTGCTCCGTGTGGACATTACCTTGAGTGTTTTGTGATTATGAAATGTTTTGGGGTAATGTCCGCCCGGCTCAGACAGTGTGTACGCGAACAGCCGGACACTGGATACCGGAAAAACCGGAGGGCTTATATTCTGCCTGCCCCTGACTTTGGAGATCGTCGTGTGGTGGTTCGGGGAGGGGGATTTTTGTGGATTTTTTGGGGTTGTGTGTGGGGGGGAAGTTTGTTATACTTTTGTGTATACAAAAAACAGAGGAAATACAATGGGTGGGAACAGAGGATGGTTGGTATGGATAGGATGCAGCTTAGGGCTTTGGCGAAGATTAATCTGGGGCTGGATGTTTTGCGGAAGCGGGAGGATGGGTATCATGAGGTCCGCATGATTATGCAGACGGTACATATTTTTGACCAGCTTCAGTTGGAGAAGAGGCAGGAGGAGGGGATTCGGGTTCGGACAAACCTTTATTATCTGCCGGAGAATGAGAATAATTTGGTGTTTAAGGCGGCGAAGCTTTTGTGGGATGAGTTTGGGCTGCCGGGGGGGATTTCTATTCAGCTTAAGAAGTATATTCCGGTGGCGGCTGGGATGGCGGGCGGGAGCTCGGATGCGGCGGCGGTGCTTTTTGGGATGAACCGGATGTATGATCTGGGGCTTTCTATAGAGGAGCTTATGGTAAGAGGGGTTCGGATTGGCGCTGATGTGCCTTATTGTATTATGAGGGGGACAGCGCTGGCGGAGGGAATTGGGGAGATTTTAAGTCCGCTTCCTCCGATGCCGCCCTGTACAATTTTGGTGGCAAAGCCGGGAATTGGGGTTTCGACGCGGTTTGTGTTTGAGAATCTGAAGGCGGATGAGCTTGAGCGGCATCCTGATATTGATGGGATGGCGGAGGCTTTGAAGAAGCAGGATCTGAAAGGACTTGCGGGATTTATGGAAGCGGGGAATGTGCTGGAGACGGTGACGATTCCGGCTTATCCGGTGATTCGGAGGATTAAGGAGACGATGCTGCGGGCCGGGGCGCTGGGAGCGCTGATGAGCGGGAGCGGGCCGACTGTGTTTGGGATTTTTGACAGCAGGCAGGCGGCGAAAAGAGCTTACGGGATTCTGAAACGGGGACATCTGGCGAAACAGATTTTTTTGACTACGCCTTATAATAACCGGCAGGGCGGTGTTTGAGGGCGGATCTGTTACGGAGAATGGGGGTTAGAATCTTGAAATTATGGTGCAAAAAGAGGAGCGAGGATGGGTAAGGAAATTCATGCAACGATTAATGAATATCTTCCTCTGCGGGATGTGGTGTTTCAGACGCTTCGGCAGGCGATTCTTTATGGGGATCTTAAGCCGGGGGAGCGGCTGATGGAGGTTCATCTTGCGGAGCGTCTGGGGGTGAGCCGGACACCGATTCGGGAGGCTATCCGAAAACTGGAGCTGGAGGGGCTTGTGGTAATGATTCCCCGCCGGGGCGCTGTGGTGGCCAGTATTACGGAGAAGGATCTCAAGGATGTGCTGGAGGTGCGGCGTACTTTGGAGATTCTGGCCTGTGAGGTGGCCTGTGAGCGGATTACGCCGGAGCTCTTGGAGGAGCTTAAGACGGCCGGTGAGGAGTTCGGATGTCTGAAGGAGACGGAGGATGTGAACCGCCTGGCAGAGGCGGATGTGCGTTTTCATGAGATTATTTATGCGGCTACGGGGAATGACAGGCTGATTCATATTTTGAATAATCTCAGGGAGCAGATGTATCGATACCGTCTGGAGTATCTGAAGGACAGGAGCAGCAGGGAGCAGCTTGACCGGGAGCATCGGGAGATCTATACCGGGATTAAAAATGGGGATAAGAAGACCGTTGAAGCTGCGGTTTGTGTGCATATTGACAATCAGGAGGCGGCTATTTTGGCAGGAATCCGGGAACAGTCGGTATAAAATAAGAAAATTATGGGAATTCTCTGGAGGACAAGATTTGATCCTGCGGCTGCCGGCCGGGGATTTGACTGGAAATCAGGAGGAGAACCATGAAAAATAGAAGTAAGATGCAGATGTTGATTTTAGCCCTGTCGGTGATTATCGGAGGTGCAGGCACTTTTTTATGCGGCGTGCGGATGCCGGAATGTGCTCCGGCGCCTATGGCTCAGATGGCCTGGTGGGGAGGTATTTATCCCGAATACTGTCTGTCCGGGGCTGTGGAGGCTGTGGGAGAGGATGAGGATGACAGCCGGGAGACAGAGCCTCGGGTGAAGATCTGCTTTAAATATCTGACTTTTTTGAATGATTGATTAATTTACAGACACATGTATTTGTGGGTGGAAATTGATTTCATAAAGATGTACTTCGAGGGATATTACGGAACTGGAATAGGAGACAAAGTATGAGTGATATAAGGGAAGCACCCATAGGAGTCTTTGACTCCGGCGTGGGAGGTCTGACTGTAGTGAGAGAGATCATGCGTCAGATTCCCCAGGAGAGAATTGTATATTTTGGGGATACGGCCCGGGTGCCTTACGGAACGAAATCCAGGGATACGGTCATCCGCTATTCCCGGCAGATTGTCCGTTTTCTGAAAACCAGGGAGGTGAAGGTGATTGTAATTGCCTGCAATACGGCCAGCGCCTACGCTCTGGAGACTCTGCAGCAGGAGATTGAGCTTCCCGTGATCGGAGTGGTGAAGCCGGGAGCGCGGGTAGCGGCCCGGGAGACGCCTGGCGGAAATATCGGTGTCATCGGAACGGAAGCAACGGTGGGAAGCCATATCTACCGTGACTACATACAAAGCCTGCGGCCGGATGCCCGGGTATTTGAAAAGGCTTGTCCTCTCTTTGTTTCGCTGGCGGAAGAAGGATGGTGGAAGGACCCGATTACGGAGGCGGTAGCCAGAAGATACCTTCAGGAAATGAAGGATCGGCAGGTGGATACGCTGATTCTGGGCTGCACCCATTATCCTCTTCTCCGATCCACGGTGCGCAGGGTGATAGGGGAGGAGGTTAATCTGGTAAATCCTGCCTATGAGACGGCAATCAGCCTTCGGGAGCTCCTTCAGGAAAAAGAGATTGACAACCAGGGGCACAATAAGACTGGGGAGAACCCATATGAGTTTTTCGTAAGTGATGCGGCGGAGCGCTTTAAATCCTTTGCCAATTCCATTTTACCCTTTGATATTACAAGTACACGGCAGATTCAGATAGAGGAGTTTTAAGATATGACAAATGAGGTACTGCTTACGATTGCCGGGCTTCAGCTTCTGGAGGGAGAAGAGGGGCTTCCGGTGGAGGTTGTGACAGCGGGAAATTATTACCATCGGAACGGGAAGCATTATATTCTCTATGATGAGGTGGTGGAGGGCTGCTCCGGCCACGTTCACAATACGGTGAAAATCGGGGAAGAAAGCCTGGAGGTGCTCAAGAAGGGCATTACCAATGTGCATATGGTATTTGAGAAGAATAAGAAAAATGTGTCCTGCTATGCCACGCCGTTCGGGAATCTGACCGTGGGAATTACGGCGCACCGGATACGGATTGAGGAGAGCGATACGGACATTGATGTGGAGGTGGGCTACTCTCTGGATGTGAATGATGAGTATTTGGCGGACTGTTCTATACGGCTGAATGTGAAGTCTAAGGACGCAGGAGATTTCCGTCTGCACCGGTAAATGACAAAGGGAAAGGAAGGCTTGCGCGCTGTCTTTGCGGCAGGCTTCTTGTTTTTAGAGCTGCATATAAAAAAGAAGTGCCGGAATCAAATCCGCACTTCTTTTTGAAAATTCCTTTACTTTTTAAACAGGCGCTTGAAAAATCCCTTCTTTGGGGGCGGTGTCTCTAGTCCGCCTCTTGCGCTCTTGATAGCGCTGATGTAGATGCCGCTGACTACCACCTTCACCTCGCGCTTCACAGGAATCAGCTCAAATACCTTGTCATCGCAGACCAGTGTCATCACTTTGGGACCTACTTTTGCCTTGACAATGGGAAGCTTGTTCCAACGCAGAAGCTTGGGTGTCTGTTCGATCACCTGAGAGGGAAGCCCGGATTGTGAAATCTTCATGCGCTTCTTGTCAATCACAAGCATACTGACGGTCTGGGCCATGGCCTCCATCTGTTCCTGCTGTGCGGCCTGACGGCGCTGTGCCTTTTTTCCGAAAAAATATAATGCTACCAGTGCGGCTAATAAGACAACAATGATAACAATCAAAACAATACTTACTGTTGACATGAATTCGATTCCTCCTGCGTATTTCAAACAAAAGATATTATAGCAGTTTTTCTGGTAAAGCGCAAGGGAAAATGATATACTAGCAAATAGTGAGTAAACCGTAACCTGTTTGACAACGGATGGCTTTGCATAAGAAAGCATGGTACTATGTGAAGCGGAGCCGGAATAGTCCGTCTGAGAAATGTCAAGTGTTTATAAGAAATACATTTGGCTGGACGGTAAAGTCGCAAAGGCGCACGAGAGGAACTTTTATGAGCGCCCTTTCGAATAAAAGTTCCTCTCACTACATGTGTGCCGAAGCGACTTTACCCTTTAGTGCCGTCGCGCAGCGATTTAAAATAGGAGAAGAAATTATGTGGGCTGTCCTGGAAGGTATATGGAACGGGCTCATCCAGATTGCCGGGTTCTGGATGGACCATCTTATATTTATCAATATTATTTTATCCATTGTGATTGTATTTTTTGAACGCAGGGAGCCGCGGACGGTATGGACCTGGCTTCTTCTGCTGTACTTTATTCCCATTTTGGGAATCTTTTTGTATTTGCTTATCGGACATGATTTTCATAAGCAGCATATGTTCCGAACGAAGGAGATTGAGGATGCCATATATTCCGCCATCAGCAAGCAGGAGGAGATTATCATCCGGGATGAATTTGAGCCCAAGGACCCAAGGCTTCGGAAGTACCTGGACGTGGTGCTGATGAATCTGGAAGCAGCGGACGCCGTGTATACGGCGGACAATGACATTGAGATTTATACGGACGGGAAGGATAAGTTCCGGGCGCTCTATGAGGCTATGGAAAAGGCGCAGGAATACATTCATATTCAGTATTACATTATACGGAATGATGAGCTGTGGCAGCCCTTTGAGAAGCTTCTGACGGAAAAGGTCAAACAGGGCGTGGAGGTCCGGCTGCTGTATGACAGTATGGGAAGCAGGACCATGAAGGGAAGAGACTGGAAACGTCTCAAAGAGGCAGGCATCCAGGTGGGTGAATTTTTCCCGGCTCTTTTCGGGCGGCTGCAGTTTCGTATCAATTACCGGAATCACAGGAAGATTGTGGTTATTGACGGAAAGACTGCCTTTGTGGGAGGCTTTAATATAGGAAAAGAGTACGTGGGCATGGAGCCGAAATTCGGATATTGGCGGGATACCCATTTACAAATCCGCGGTTCTGCGGTACTCTCTTTGCATATCCGTTTTATTTTGGACTGGAATTATGCCACAAAGCAGAATCTTTTTATAACGGATCGGTATTTTAAGGAATATAAGCAGGAGCGCCAGGGGGAGGAAGCGGTTCAGATTGTCACCAGCGGGCCGGACTCCAAGTGGCAGAATATCCGCAATGTTTACCTTAAGATGATCAGCAAGGCGAGAAAATATATTTACATTCAGACGCCCTATTTTATTCCTGACGAGACGATTATGAATGCGATCCGTATTGCGGCCATGTCCGGGGTAGATGTCCGGGTAATGATTCCCTGCAAGCCGGATCATCCCTTTGTCTACTGGGCCACCTATTCCTATATCGGTGATTTACTGGAGGCCGGGGCAAAGTGCTATACTTACGACAATGGTTTTCTCCATGCCAAGGGAATGGTGGTGGACGGAGTGGTAAGCTGTTATGGAACGGCAAATATGGATATCCGCAGTTTTTGCCTCAACTTTGAGGTAAATGCGATGATTTACAGTGTACGGACAGCCGAGCGCCTGGAGGCTTTGTTTCTGGAGGACCTGAAATACTGTACCAGGGTGACGCCCTATCTCTATGGAAGGCGGTCCTATCTGGTGCGCTTGAAGGAGCAGTTTTCCAGATTGTTTTCGCCGCTGCTGTAGGCTGCCGCAGACAGGATGGGGTTATGGACAATAATATAAAAAGGAGAATGATTATGAAAAAAAGATGGATTTTGGCATTAACACTTGCAGGAGCTCTGGCAATGACCGCAGCCTGCGGAGGCAAAAAGGAAGCCGAAGCAAATGAGGCGCCAAGTGAAACAGAGGCGGAAACCGGCGGGAGCAAAAGCAAGGTAGTTAAGCTTGGAAATTACAAGGGTGTGAAGGCGGAGGCTGTCAGTACGGAAGTGACGGAGGAAGAGATTCAGGCGGAAATTGACGCTCTGCTGGCCTTTTATCCCGCAACAAAGCCTATAGAAGGCAAGACTGTCATAGAGGAAGGAGATACGGTCAACATTGATTATGTAGGGCGGATGGATGGAGAGCCCTTTGCAGGAGGAAGCTCTCAGGATCAGGGTTATGATTTGACCATTGGTTCCGGCTCTTTTATTGCCGGTTTTGAGGAGGGGCTGATTGGAAAGGAGATTGGGAATACGTATGATCTGAATCTGAAATTCCCGGAACCCTATGAAAGAAATCCTGATTTGTCAGGAAAGGACGTTGTATTTGAAGTTACGGTTCATGAGATTGTGGAGTTTGTGGACGCCGAGTGGACAGATGAGTTTGTAGCCGCGTATACAGAATATGATTCCATTGAGGCATATCGGGAGGGAATGAAAGCCACCCTGGAGGCGGAAAAGGTACAGAATCAGCCGGCAGAGTGGGAGAACCGCGTGATTCAGGCGGTGGTTGCGGATACCGAGTTTGACTGTGATGCGGAGGAGATTGAGAGCATAAAGACAAATATCGTTCAGGAGTATGAGATGTATGCCGCTTTTTCCGGCGTGGAGCTGGGGGATTTCCTGAAATATTATATGAACGGAATTACGGAGGAGGAATTCTACCAACAGGCTGCAGAGCGGGCGGAAAATCAGTTAAAAAGTCAGTTGGTGATTGACGCCATAAGCGACGCGGAACAGATTACGGTGACGGAGGAGGAATACCAGGAAGGCTTAAAGGGCCTGGCCGATCAGTATGGAGCGGAGAGCCCGGAGGCATTTGAGGAGCAGTATGGCCGGGAGACGGTGGAAGCCGGGCTGATTTTTGATAAGACCGTTGATTTTGTAGTGGGACAGGCGGCGGAGCTTTAGCAGGCCGACTGCCGTACCGTTATTTTTATAGTAAGGATTGATTTTAAGCCCCCTGGCATAATCCGGCTTTTTCACTCATAAGATGTAAAAAACGTTCTCAGGGGGATTACCTTGAAGGAATATATCGAAGAACGGGCGGTGGCCATCGCTAATTACATCATAGAGAACAACGCAACGGTGCGGCAGACGGCAAAGCGTTTCGGAATCAGTAAGTCCACGGTGCACAAGGACGTGGCCGAGCGTTTGACCCACATCAACCCGTCTCTTGCAAAGCAGGCCAGAATTGTATTGGATATCAACAAATCGGAGCGTCATATTCGGGGAGGAATGGCTACAAAGGAGAAGTATCTGCATCAGAAAAATGTATAAGAAAATTCGTTGACATTTATAAGAAAGTTGCTAGAATAAAGGGATGAAACCGGAGGGTTTGCACACCAATGAGGAGAATATGAAAATGTTTACGAAACAGGATTTGAGAAGACTGATTCTGCCTTTGATCATTGAACAGATACTTCTGGTGGCTGTGGGAATGGCAGACACCATTATGATTTCCAGCGTGGGCGAAGCCGCAGTATCCGGCGTGTCGCTGGTGGATAATGTAAATGTACTTCTGATTAATTTATTTACGGCTCTTGCTACCGGCGGAGCCGTTGTTGCAGGTCACAGTCTGGGGGAAGGCTCCAAGGAGCGCGCGTCAGAGGCGGCCGAGCAGCTTCTGCTGTTCGTGTCCGTTGCTTCTGTTGTAATTATGCTTGCGCTCCTGGCAGGCCGTTCCTGGATTCTGACCCATGTGTTCGGCAGGATTGAGGCGGATGTTATGGCGGATGCGCGGCTTTATCTGCTGATCACGGCTTTTTCCATTCCCTTTATTGCAGTCTATAATGCGGGAGCCGCCATTTTCCGGGCCATGAGTGATTCGCGGACCTCAATGCTTGTATCGCTGATTATGAACGGTGTGAATATTCTGGGAAATGCCCTTCTGATCTACGGTATGGGAAGGGGTGTGGAGGGCGCGGCCATTCCGACCCTTGTTTCACGTATGCTTGCGGCTGTCATTATTGTAGTGCTTCTGCGCAATCAAAGTCTGGACATCCATCTGCGCCAGGGGCAGCGTCCGGGGCTTAAGAAGGAGATTATAGGAAAAATATGCTTTATCGGAATTCCCAACAGTCTGGAGAACAGTGTGTTTCAGCTTGGGAAGATTATGGTGCTGAGCCTTGTTACGAGCTTTGGAACTACGGCTCTGGCGGCAAATGCGGTGGCAAATAATATTGCGCTGTTTCAGATTATTCCGGGCATGGCTATCGGATACGCGATTGTTACGGTGGTTTCTCAGTGCGTGGGTGCAAGGAGATATGATGAGGCGAGATATTATACGAAGCTGCTGATGAAATATATTTATGCAGGTATGTGGGCGGTTAATCTGGCGGTTGTTTTTATCTGTCCGCTGATTGTAAGAGCCTATCATCTGTCTGCGGCCACCGGTGAGCTGACCGCGAAGATTTTGATTTATCATGCTCTCTGCTGTATGGTGATCTGGCCGTTATCCTTCAGTCTGCCGAATACGCTGCGGGCGGCGGGGGATGTGAAGATTACGCTGGTGGTGAGCCTTTTGTCTATGTGGATCTTTCGGATTGGCTTCAGCTTCCTTCTGGGTAAGGAACTGGGATGGGGCGTATTTGGAATCTGGGTGGCGATGACCATTGACTGGCTGTTCCGGGCTGTTTTGTTTGTTATCCGGTACTGGCGCGGAAGGTGGCAGGATATACGGTTTTAGGGAGTGATTTATCAGGAATGGCTGTAAAATATGAGAGAATACAGGAGGAAGCGGCATTGAATAGAGAGATGGTTGTTGTATTGGATTTTGGCGGGCAGTACAATCAGTTGATTGCCCGGAGAGTCAGAGAGTGCGGTGTGTACTGTGAGGTGCATCCTTATACGATAGCATTGGACAAGCTTCAGGAAATGAATCCGAAGGGGATTATCTTCACCGGGGGACCTAACAGTGTCTATGAGGAGACCTCGCCGCATTATCCCAAGGAGATATTTGAAATCGGGATTCCGATTCTGGGGATCTGCTATGGGTCTCAGATGATGGCGTATACGCTGGGGGGCGTGGTAAAGACGGCGCCGGTCAGTGAGTACGGCCATACAAAGACTTGGGTGGACAAGACTTCCGTGTTATTTCGGGATGTGGAGGAAACTACGGCTGTGTGGATGAGCCATACGGATTATATTGAGACGCCGCCGGAGGGTTTTCGGATTACGGCGCGCACGCCGGTGTGCCCTGTGGCGGCTATGGAGTGCTCGGAGAGAAAGCTTTATGCGACGCAGTTTCATCCTGAGGTGATGCATACCAGGGAAGGGCAGAAGATGCTTCGGGCTTTTGTGTACGAGGTGTGCGGCTGTTCCGGGGACTGGCAGATGGGGTCCTTTGTGGAGGAGACGATCCGGCAGATTCGAAAGAAGGTCGGAAGCGGAAAGGTGCTTTGTGCGCTGTCCGGCGGTGTGGATTCTTCGGTGGCGGCGGTTATGCTTTCTAAGGCAATTGGGAAGCAGTTGACCTGTGTGTTTGTGGATCACGGCCTTCTTCGGAAAAATGAAGGGGATGAGGTTGAGGCTGTCTTTGGGCCGGAGGGACCCTATGAGCTGAACTTTATCCGGGTGAATGTGCAGCAGAGATATTATGAGAAGCTTCGGGGCGTGACGGAGCCGGAGGCAAAGCGGAAGATTATCGGTGAGGAATTTATCCGTGTCTTTGAGGAGGAGGCGCGGAAGATTGGGGCTGTGGATTTTCTGGTGCAGGGGACGATTTATCCAGATGTGATTGAGTCCGGGCTTGGGAAGTCGGCGGTGATTAAGTCTCATCATAATGTGGGCGGTCTGCCGGGGGTTGTGGATTTTAAGGAGATTATTGAGCCGCTGCGGATGCTGTTTAAGGATGAGGTGCGCAAAGCGGGGCTGGAGCTTGGGATCCCGGAGTATCTTGTGTACCGTCAGCCGTTCCCGGGGCCGGGGCTTGGAGTAAGGATTGTGGGGGAGGTTACGGAGGAGAAGGTTCGGATTGTGCAGGAGGCGGATGCTATCTATCGGGAAGAGATTGCTAAGGCCGGGTTGGAGCATGGACTTGGGCAGTATTTTGCAGGGCTTACGAATATGAGGTCTGTGGGGGTTATGGGGGATTTTCGGACCTATGACTATGCGGTGGCGCTGCGGGCGGTGAATACCAGCGACTTTATGACGGCGGAGTGTGCGGAGATTCCTTATGAGGTTTTGTTTCGGGTGACGAGTAGGATTATTAATGAGGTGAAGGGTGTGAATCGGGTTATGTATGATTTGACTTCGAAGCCGCCTGGGACTATTGAGTTCGAATAGTCGGAGGTGAGCCGTAGGGCCAGTAAAATCGAGGATACTGAAAATGTCCTTTTATGCAGAAATCTAACACAATATATTGTGGTGTGAATTATAAAAACAGCAAATATATTGTTTTGGACTTTTGCATTTGACTACTTTTTCAGTGCCCTCTAAAATCAAGGCTTTGCGGCTTTTTCCCTCTTTTTATTGCATTACGATTGCATTTTTTATTTTACTTCTTTGTGATAAGCTGCGGTGTGCTGGTTACTGGTATAATCTGCAATGCTCTGGGTGGCAGGCGTATATTGTAGTACCCCGGTCAGCTTATTGGCAACTTCAAGATTGGTGTTAGGATACAGATGGCCATAGGTTCCCAGGGTCGTCTGTATTTTTTCATGCCCCAGGCGCTCTTTGATTAACAGGGGATTTTCACCCATGCTGATAAGCAGGGAGGCATGGGAATGCCTCAGTGCATGGATTTTGATGCGATGTACGCCGGCAAGCTCCGCAAGTTTTTCCAATGCCCGTGGAAGGGTATGTTTGCTTGTGGGTATACCATTGTAGCTTAATACATAATCACAATTTTTCAGTACCTTTTTCTGGACTTCCTGCCATGCCTTCAATTCCCTTATAGTATCTGCGTCAATGTAAATGGTACGGATGCTCGCCTGGGTTTTCGGTTCAACGGGTTTGAAATCGTCCATAGACTTGTAATACATGGTCTTGGTTATGCTTAACAGTCCTGTCTCGAAGTCAATATCCGACCACAATAGCGCAGACGCTTCACCGATCCGCATTCCAGTCATAAACAGTACCCACAAAGAGATAATGCTCATAATAATCTCCCTTGTAGAGCAGGGAGATTACTTTCTGAAATTCCTCCAGCGTCCAAAAATCAACCTGTGTCTTTTTGGACTTGATGTTTCCAATCATTCTTGATGGATTCTTTTTGGCAATACCCAGTACAAGCGCACGGTCAAAGGCAAGGGAGAGCAGCCCCTGCACCACATGGATATAGTTTGGGCTGAACTGTTTTGCCAGCTCCAACTGCCAGCTTTGGACATGGATAGGTTCAATCTCATCCGTTGTCATTTTGTAGAAGTATGCAAAGTGCTTCTGAATGGTGGAATAGCGGTTCAAATAAGTGCTTTCCTTTACCTGTGTTTTGTACCACGGAAGATACGTTTCTTCAATGAATGTCTGAAAAGAAACGGTCTTCTTTTTCTCATCCAGTTCTTTGACAGACGACAGGATCAGCCTGGAATATTCTTCCCTTGCTTCCTTCTTGGTAGTAAAACCGCTGCGGTATTTCTGGATCTGTTTCCCTGTAATGGGATGGTAGCCTAAATTTGCACGAAAGTAATAGGTTCCATTGCCTGCTTTTTTAATTGGATCTTTTGCCATGATTTCACTCCTCACATAGATGTGCAAGAAGTACAATCAATTCTGTTTGTCGGGAATCGTGATTCCCAGTAATTCTTCCACAGCTTCTCTGGGAACCCTGTCCAGTTTTCGTGACTGGTAGTATGTATGTCCCCTTGATACCATGAGCTTTTTCGTTTCTCTTATGATGTCCGCCGCAAAAGATGGTCCATATCCCAGCGCTATTAAATCGCCCTTCGTTACTGTAACCATACGCCTCCTTTCCTAGCCAGGATATGAGAAAACACAATATCTGGCTATAAGTATAACATATCTGAAAATATTGGTGATTA
This sequence comes from Clostridia bacterium, assembly GCA_910576325.1. Taxonomy (GTDB): domain Bacteria; phylum Bacillota; class Clostridia; order Lachnospirales; family Lachnospiraceae; genus Laedolimicola. Next base: position 70,611 of record CAJTIM010000010.1, on the reverse strand, counting down.
GCTTCTTGCAAAAATTATAGAAAATTTTTGATGGTTACACATACCTTCCACCACCGTTTCCTGCGCCCTTCCCGGCCGCGTTGACTGGCTGCACTGTGTGCGATTTCATCCGGGCCGGGCATAATCCATGCAGAAAGCCGGCCATCGGAACCCATATACATGATGGCGTATGCTCTTCAGTTTTCAAGGAGCAGCAAACCTTATCCGGAGGTCCGGAGAAGGTTTTATACAGAAATATCCCCCGGCCGGTAAATACTTGAAAAAAATTTTAAACAGGGCAAAATAATAGATATGGTATAATAAAGTTGACATGATACAAGATATTGTGCTAAGATAAATTCGTAATTGATTTTTATGCGAGACCTGTCATGGGAAACGGAAACCGGCAGGACATACCAGATGTGTCTGCCTGTTTACTGTAAGCCGCAGGTTCCGGCTCTGTCATATAGCGGCAGAAGCCGACTGCATACGCTGTTTATGATTGTATTTAGTGTCAGGAGCTGTCCGGGCATCAGGAAGAACAAAGGATTTTTCCGATGCGGCATGGCAGTCTTTTGGCACTTTTTTATTTTCCGGCAGACGGCTCTGCAGGAGATGGGATTTGTGGAAAGCCACACGCAGTAAGGAATGGAACCCCGTATGGGACCATTCCTTTTTTTGTACCATAAACATACCAGAAATGCCTCAAAAGGCTTAATCCGCATAAGCGGCTGGATAAAAAACTAAAAATCCTCCGGAAAACGGAGGGAAAAGAAAGGTGGAAAAAAACATGAATGGAACAAAAGTTTTTGAAGACAGCTATTGCGGCGTCTTCGCAAAACAGGATGAATTTCTGGAGTGCCTTGAGAGCATCGGAAGGAATTCCTTCTGGGAACGGAAAAAGTCCAAAAATCTGCGCCTGGTGCCAATTACAGATGACAGCAGGGTGGCAGAGGAACTTCGGGAGAAGTATGCAGAGGAAGGCCTGGATGAAGGAATCATCACAGATACCATCCTGAATACGGGGCTTCTTCTGAAAGTGAGAAACCAGTATTATCCGGTGCGGTGCTGCGCAATCAAAAGCATCCTTGACCGGGCAGGCATTTCAGGAGCCGGACTCCGCAGAGTGGAGAAAAACGTCTATGCCCGTATCCTGAACGACTGCCTGAAGGTGGCGAAGGGAGAAGCACTCCTGCGCATTTCGGAAGGAAAGGTGAGCGCCGTGCTGGGCGGAGACTGTCATGACTATGCAGTGCTGAACATGGAACAGATCTTCATGCATTCCGTGGAGTATTTTAATTCGGAATTTAAAGGCTGCACCTGGCTGGGTGGATTTTATGAGCATGACATGGCATCTGCCTTATGGGAGCTGTCCGGAGAAGATAAGCTTCTGGAGGCATACCAAAAAGAACTCTGTCTGCACGGAAAAGAGCCGGAGGAAATGAAGCCTGCGGTACGGATCACGACTTCTGATACCGGATCGGGCGGAGCGAATATTTATCCCATGCTCCTCTCCGGGAACGGGAACACAACCATCAACCTGGGCAGCCCGCTCCGCCTTGGACACAGGAACGGGACGCGGATCAGCGATTTTGATGAACAGCTGAAGATGCTTTACGGAAAGTACCAGCTGGCAGCCGGGAACCTGGTAAAGCTGCTCTCCGTCGAGATTCTGAATCCGGTCAACTGCATGAAAGGTGTCATGGACCGACTGGGGATAGCAAGAAAATATGAAGCGGAAGCTGTAGAACTGTTCAAAGCCCAGTATGGGGAAGATCCCTGTACAGCCCATGAGATTTATTTCGGCATCTCAGAGATACTGTATATGCTGGCCTGCGAAGGAGAGGAAGGCAGTAAGATTGCCAGGATGGAGGAGAACATTGCAAGGGCTTTATCCATTCACTGGACAGACTATGACATTCCGGGGGATTACAAATGGTGAGAGAGACAGTGGAAATTACGGGAGAAGTGATTCAGGATGAGGCTGCCGGGGTTCCGGTACGCTATTATCATCTGGAGAGAAATAAGTTTGACTGTGTGCAGAGCTGTCAGGGAGACCTGATTGTTATCTGCAATGCGCTGGCAGACTATGCCGGCCTTCTGTCAGAATATCTGGAGGAGGAAGGTGAGCACATGAATGCCTGCGGCCGGATACAGTATGAGCTCCATATCAGGCGCTGCCTGAAGATTGAGAAGCTCATATCGGAGCAGATCGGATATGACCGGGAAGCGGCGATTGAAAAGTGCAGGAAGAAAAACCACAGGAAAGAGGAAGATGTGGGAGAGGATGCCGTAGTCCTGGCAGCCAGGCGGAAACAGAACACTTCTGCCAGAAAGACGGCACAGGAACAGACGGATAAGAAAAATTAAATACAGCCGGCAGATGGAGAAGGGCCTGTCCTTCTCTTTTTTCTGCCGTGAAAGGAGAAAATATGAGTCTGAACTTAAATTATGAGGCGGCGGTACTGGTAGACACGGAAAACTTATGCCGTGAGGACTGGCTTTCCTGGCGCCGCAGGGGAATCGGCGGGAGCGATGCTGCCGCAGTCATGGGAATGTCCCCTTTCTGTACGAAAAGGGATCTTTACTATGACAAACGGGGCATCCAGCCGGTCATGGATGAGGAAGAGGACAACTGGGTGGCAAAGGAAGTCGGCCATCGTCTGGAGGATCTGGTAGCTGAAATCTTCGCCCGGAAGACCGGATTTAAGGTCTACGCCATCCGGAAGATGTTTCAGCATCCGCTGTATCCGTTCATGCTGGCAGATGTGGATTATTTCATTGATTTTGCTGACGGAACCACAGGCATTCTGGAATGTAAGACCACTAATTACAACTGCCAGAACAAATGGAGCAATGATTCCGTTCCGGTTAATTATGAGTATCAGGGACGGCACTATATGGCGGTTCTGAATCTGGATAAAGTCTATTTCGCCTGCCTGTACGGGAACAATGAGTCTGAGTTTATCATCCGCTGTGTGGAGCGGGACCTGGATATTGAGGAGGACCTGATCGCAGAGGAGGAATATTTCTGGAAGGAGTATGTGGAAAAAGGCGTCGAACCTCCCTACACAGAGAAACCGGATCTGGTGCTGGAAAGCATCCGCAGGCACTGCGGCCCTGCAGAAAAGGATGCGGATCAGGTGAATCTGGACCGGAAACATGTGGTGGAGCTGGAGAGATACCTGCAGCTGAAGGAAGAGAAAGCACGGCATGAGAGCGAAGTAAAAAAGCTGGATGGCCTGATGAAGGAAGCCTATGCGGGGATCGTGGAGGATATGGGTGTAAGCTGTACCGGCGTCTTAAAGGACGGGCAGGTAGAGTATCTTGTCTCCTATAATCCCGCCTACCGCACGGGCATAGACAAAAAGGGACTGGAGCGCTTAAAGATACAGTTTCCGGATGTCTATGATGACTATGTGAACACGACGGAAAGCAGGCGCTTTTCTGTAAAGAAGAAAGGAGCAGCATGATAAAGAAGAATGAACTGGTATATATCTGTTCCCCGCTGTCTGCGCCCACAGAGCAGCAGATCAGGGAGAACATGAAGAAAGCATCCGATTATGCGGAGCTTGTGGTCCGGCAGTTCCATTGCCGGGCCATTGCGCCCCACAGTTTCCTGCCGGCCTATCTAGATGACCGGATACCGGAAGAAAGGGAGCTCTGCCTGGCCTTTGGCATATCCGTGCTGAAGCTGTGCAGGGCAGTGCTTGTCTGCGGGAACCGCATCAGCAGCGGAATGGAAGGAGAGATAAAGACAGCGCTGGAATGCAATATTCCGGTATACAGTCTTTGGGAACGTCCGGACGGGATTGCCCTGATAAGGACAGAAGAAAGGAGGAGAACAGATGAGATGCAGATTTGTCAGGAAAATATTCTGCAACAGGGATAACGGGTATTGTGTATTCGTATTTCATACGATGGAGGAAATCCCAAAGGAGGCAAAGGATCCGCATTATGAAGGGAAGGGCGCCGAGTTCACTGCAAAGGGGGACAGCCTGCCTGATACGGATGCGGTGGAAGCCGACCTGCAGGGAACATGGATAAAGGGCAAATACGGGCTTCAGTTTCAGACAGACAGCTGGCAGGAGATCCGGCCCCAGACAGAGGAAGGAATACAGGCTTATCTGTGCTCCGGGATGATAAAGGGAATCGGCCCCCGGACGGCGGAGCTGATTGTGAAGCGTTTCGGGGCAAGGACTTTTGACATTATGGAGCAGTATCCGGAGAGCCTTCTGGAGATCCGGGGGATCACACAGAAAAAGCTGGATGCCATTCTGGATTCCTACCAGGAAAGCCGGACAGTCCGTGACCTTGCAGCACTTCTGGCGCCTTTTGATGTCACGCCTAAGAAAATACAGAAGATATACGAATGCTTTGGAAATGCGGCCCTGGAAACAGTAAAGAACCAGCCTTTTGCCCTGTGTTCCGTCAGTGGGTTTGGATTTCTGACCGTTGATAAGATTGCCAGGGCTATGGGATGCTGTCTGAATGATCCCATGCGGATCGACGGCTGCATTGACTACTGCATGGAGCAGGAACTGCAGCTGGGGAATCTTTACCAGGAAAAGCAGATATTTCAGGAAAAGGTATATAAACAGCTGAATACTGGCTGCAGGAAAGAAGCCGTGACGGAGCTGGAAGTTTATCAGAGACTCTACCAGCTGGTACAGGAAAAGCACCTCTACTATACGGAAGGGGCGCTGTATCCGGCAAAGCAGTACGCATATGAATGCGGGGCTGCCAGAGCACTTGCCGGGCTTCTGTCTCAGGAGTGTGCGGTGCCGGCAGGACTGGACATCCTTTTAAAGGAAGCCCAGAGGGAACTTTCCCTTACGCTGTCCTCCAGACAGGAGGATGCGGTACGGAAGGCATTTACCCATCTGGTATCCATTGTGACCGGGGGACCGGGAACGGGAAAGACCACGGTACAGAAAGTTATGCTCTATATCTATGAAAAGCTGGGAGGGACAGATGTTCTTCTGACAGCACCTACAGGAAGGGCAAGCCGGAGGATGGCGGAGAGTACGGGGCACATGGAGGCGATGACCATGCACAGTGCCCTCGGACTTACCTGCGATGAAGACAGTGCAGAAACGGAAGATATGCTGGAGGCCGGCTTTATCATAGCGGACGAATTTACCATGTCCGATATGCGTCTGTCCTTTGAATTTTTCTGCCATATCCGGAAAGGGAGCCGTCTGGTTTTAGTCGGAGACATAGACCAGCTGCCCAGTGTGGGCCCCGGTAACGTATTCCGGGAGCTGGTACAGTGCGGTGTAATCCCGGTGACAGTCCTTGATATGGTATTCCGCCAGGGAGAGGACAGCAGGATCATCACCAATGCACACCGGATGCAGGAAAACAATACGTTTCTGGATTATGGGGAAGGCTTCACCTTTATCCCGGCAAAAAATGCAAAGACTGCAGGAGACCTTGTAGTGGAACTGTACCGCACCTGTACAGACCGTTTCGGAACGGATCAGGTTCAGGTACTGTCCCCGTACCGAAGGAAAGGGGATGCCAGTGTCAATGCCCTGAATGAAAGGCTGTGGGAAATCTGCAGCCGGAAGGAAGACGGCAGCATGGAGATCCAGTCCGGAGGGCATACTTTCCGGATCGGGGACCGCATCATCCATAACAAGAACAGGGATCAGGTCAGCAATGGGGATATCGGTTATGTGACAGATATCTATGAGGATGAGGAAGGAACCAGAAAAGCAAAGCTTACCTTCTCGGACGGACGGGTTGTGGACTATACCTGTGACGAGATGGATATGGTGGAGCATGCCTATGCGACCACCGTCCATAAAAGCCAGGGAAGTGAATACCCGGTGGTGATCCTTCCGTGGATTACAGCCTTTTACGGCATGCTCAAAAGGAATATCTTTTATACAGCCATTACCAGGGCAAAGCAGCAGGTACTGATTGTTGGGGATAAAAGGGCCGTTGCCATGGCGATTCATAATACGGAATTTACCCGGCGTAATACCCGTCTGGGAGAGCGTGTCATACAGGAGTACAACCGGATAGAAGAGAAAAAGAAAGCCCTGCAGGAGGAGAACGGATACTGGCAGGAGGTAATGAATTTATAAGAAAATCAAGGAGGGAAAAAGAGAAATGGAACATATCAGAAAAACAAACGAAGTAGAGATGAATGAAAAGATGACGAAAAGGGTGGAGGATATAGACAATCTGACCTACACCTATCTGAAAGGCCTGCTGGAATTGGGTGAAACGGAAGCGGAAGAGAAATTCCCCTGGAATATTGGAATTCTCAGGGAAGTATCGGAAGAGATCGTTACTATTTTATGCAGGCATGGGTATGAGGTATGCGATCCGTACATTTCCATGCCGGAGAGCGGCAGACAGTACCGCTGCACATTATCTGAGTGCAGATGTGAGAGCTGCGGCTGTCAGGATGAGCTTATGGAAAAGGAAAGGATTCTGTCCAAAATCGAAGAGGCCGTCGCACTTGGCGGACTGAAGGTAATGGACGGAGACCACGAGAGCATTATTGTCAGGGAAAGCAGATCAGATATGGATTTCGAGATCCATGTCAAACGCCTGCCGGAATAGAGAGGTAAAATTTGGAAAAAAGAGATTATCAAAAGGAATTCTGCTGTCTCATTGACCGGTATGCGTACCGGTATTCCAGATGGCAGATATGGAATGATTTCCTGTATCTGTCTGCAGCGGCCCTGGCAAATGTGTTTCCGATTCCGGAGCGGGAAGAAAGGGAAAAACAGTACCTTTCGGTCATTGGCAGATACACGGCAGAAGAACAGAAAATTTTTCCGGAGATGCTGACGATTGTCACGCTGGCGCTGGATGAAAATCCGGAGCAGGACTTTTTAGGAAGCCTCTATCACCGGCTGGAGCTTCAGCAGGAGCAGAAAGGGCAGTTTTTTACCCCTTACGATATCAGCAGGTTTATGGCAGAAATACAGTTTGCCGGCGGGAGTGAAAAAGAGGAGCTGGAGCGAAACGGCTATATCAGTGTGAACGATCCGGCCTGCGGTGCAGGCGCTATGCTGATCGCATTTGCCAATGCAGCAAAAAGGAACGGACTCAATTACCAGAAACAGGTATTGTTTGTGGCCCAGGATATCGACCATACAGCGGCCATGATGTGTTATATCCAGCTTTCCCTTCTGGGGTGCCCTGCGGTTGTCATTATCGGGGATACGCTGGTAAAGCCCATGTTTCATCCGGATAATGAAGTCTGGTATACACCATTCTATCATCTGAACCGCTGGAGATTTTCACAGCATTCCGGACCGGAAGAAACGGCAGAGGTCCCCAGGAAAATGGAAGGAAGCGGAATGCCGGAGGAGATGGACAAAGAAATCCGCCTGCCGGAAAATATGGAGTTTGTGGAGGGCATGGACGGCCAGTTCACATTCTCACTGAAAAAAGTATCATAAAAATTCAAGGAAAACAGGGGAGGAGGATATTTATTTTACAGATCCCCTCCCCATAAGGAAGGAGAGAAAAAATGAGCGAAATGACAATGAATACGGGATCCATGTATGAGGAAGTGGCAGAGATACAGAATCTGAACAAAGTGGAAGGGTTTGATCCCAGAAGGTATATGAGGACGATCCAGGATGAGGGGCAGCCTGCCAGATATTATCTGGATGTGGCGTTCCGTAAGCTCTGGTTCCGCCTGAAATACCCGGAAGGGAAGATCGTAAAGCATATCCTGAAGCTGACGGACCAGGTGGCCATTGTGGAAGCAAGGGTGTATCTGAACCGGAATGACGAGGCGGATCATTTTATCTCCAATGCCCTGGCACAGAAATATATGACGGCGGATACCCAGTTCGGGAACAAATATGTGGAACTGGCGGAGACTGCCGCAGTGGGAAGGGCCCTGTCGGATGCCGGGTTCGGGCTGCAGTTTGCAGACCGGGAAGGAGACCTGGATCCGGAGGTTACGGAAGCGCCCATGGAGCGCAGCATGCTTCAGGGAGGAAGCATTTCAGAGGGAGAGAACACGGAAATTTTAAATGAGATGGCAGGAACCGGCATGGGGCAGGAAGAGCCCACAGAGGATACCAATATCCCCGGACAGTATGGGATTGAAGAATATATCCCGATGCTGGAGGAGGTAGGAGCATCCATGGGAATGCCGCCTGCCATGCAGCAGAACCGGCAGCCGTCACCGGCAAATCCCGCAGGGGATAACAGCCGCCAGGCTGCGCATATGCAGAACAGAGGAACGGCAGGAGCCGGGAATATCCCGCAGAGGACAGGTGCTTCAGGGAATGGGCAGAACAGACCAAACCAGACCGGAATTAACAGGGAGATGCCTGTAGAGCAGATCTATGCGAAGCTGAACCGGGATACGGCCGCGGCAGTGGTTATTCCCATGGGATACCATAAAGGGAAGACGCTGGGCCAGCTGGCACTGGAGAAACCCAAGGCACTGGAATGGTATATCAGCTCCTACGGAGGACCGGACAACCTGCTCCGTGCGGCAGCAAAGTTCCTGCTGGATGCAGCGCTGGGACAGGCGGGATAAGAATGAAATAGAAAGGATAAGCAGTCCGGCGTAAAAACCGGACTGCAGAAAGGAGGAGAGGCTTGCATCAGGATTTACCATTTACCATCCGGGAGGTGGCCGGGATTCTAAACCTTCATGTGAGGCATAAGAATGCGGCGAGCCTGGATGTGGACTGCCCCTTCTGCGGGGAACACAAAGGCAAGATGAACCTGAATCTGACCAAAAATGTATTCAAATGCAACCGGTGCGGGGAAAGCGGAGGCATGCTTTCCCTGTATGGGAAAATCTATGGTGTCGATAACGGCACTGCCTGTAAGGAGATCAAGGAAGCGCTGGGACGGAATGAAAAGGTGCCGGAATACCGGGTAAGGCAGATAAAGATACCACCCAGAGAACCGGAGATACCGAATGTCCCGCAGGCGGCAGACGAAGTGAAGGACAAAACCTATACGACGATGCTCTCCATGCTGCCGTTGGCGAAAACCCATGAAGAAAATCTTCTGAAAAGAGGGTTCACCATGGAACAGATAGAAGAAAACGGCTATAAGAGTACGCCGGTCTTCGGTTTCCGGAAGCTGACGGAGCGCCTGTTGGAAAGCGGATGCACCGTGGAAGGTGTTCCGGGTTTCTATCAGGAGAAGGACGGTGGATGGAGCGTACATTTTTATCCCAAATCTTCAGGGTTTATGGTGCCCGTGCGGAATCTGGAGGGCCTGATTGTCGGCATCCAGATCCGGCAGGATCATCCCCGTGACGGCAGGAAGTATATGTGGCTCTCCAGCACCAATTATCCTATGGGGACCTCTTCCGGCAGCCCTACCCATCTGGTGGGGAAGCCGGGGGATGGGACCGTCTTTATTACGGAGGGACCGCTGAAGGGAGACCTTGCCCATGCATTGTCGGGCAGAACCTTCGGCTGTGTCCCAGGTGTCAACCAGTATGCGAATCTTCCCCCTTTCCTTCAGAAAATGAAGCTTTTAGGCACGGAATTCGTGTATGAGGCCTATGATATGGACAAGCTGTTGAAGCCGGTCTGCAGGGGCGACTACAATGAAAAATGCAGGTATTGCGAAAACTACCGGAAAAACTGGAGGGAAGAGCGCATCCCCTGCGAGAAGAAAAATCTCAAACGGCAGAATATCCAGAGAGGCCGCCAGAAACTTGCGGAAATCTGCAGAGATCTGGGAATGCCCATGAAGATGCTCACCTGGGACTGCGACGCAGAAGGTGACTGGGCAGAGCATGTCAAGGGTGTGGATGATTACCTGTATGGGTTGGAACAGAAGAAAAAAGAACTTTCATGATAACAGTTGAAAACCGGAGTGGTCTTCCCAAAAAGGGATTCCACTCCCTTTTTTATGCAGACCGTAAGTAAAATGTGCGGAATCTGTAAAAAGCTGTTGGCTTTTACTTAATCTGTGCGTATATAACAAATAAAAGAGAAAAGGAGACAGGCACTATGTACCAGAAAATGATGATACCCATAGACCATGGGAACCGTAACATGAAAACAGAGCATTTTATCTTTACCTCCGGCCTGGTGGAGAGTGACAGCAGGCCCGCTCTGGGGGAGTATATGTATTATAACGGACGTTATTATGCACTGACGGAGCAGCGCATCCCGTATATGAGGGATAAAACTGTGGATGAGAGGTTCTTTATCCTGACACTGTTCGGGATTGCCATGGAAGCCGAAAAGCAGGCGCTCTGTCAAAATGATGTGATTCTTCAGGCAGAGCTTCCGGTAGGCCTGCCGCCGAAGCACTATGGAGCGCTGTATAAGAAGTTTCAGGAGTATTTCAGTAAACGGGGCCGGCAGAGCTTTACATACAAGGGGAAAGCTTATACCGTAGAGATCGAACAGGTGTCGGCATTTCCCCAGGACTATGCGGCAGCCATGACGATTTATCCGAAGATTTCGGAGTTTAACAAAGTGGTCACAGTGGATATCGGCGGTTTCACGCTGGATTATCTGCTGATCCGCAGCGGAAAGCCGGATCTGTCTGCCTGCGATTCTCTGGAAAAAGGTGTGATCACGCTGTACAATAAGGTTATCTCCCGCATCAATTCCGAACATGATATGTTACTGGAAGACGGTGATGTGGACCGGATGATCCGGGAGGAGAAAACGGATTATGATGAACGGATTCAGAAGACAGTCCGGGAAATGACCAAAACCTATGTGGATGACCTGCTGGGGACGTTCCGAGAACGCGGGATTGACTTAAAGACGGGATGTGTGGTGTTTATCGGGGGAGGTGCCCTTTTACTCCGGGAGTATCTGGAGCATTCTGAAAAGATCGGGCGCTGTGTGTTCATAGAGGATATCCGGGCCAATGCGAAGGGATATGGGTTGCTCTACCAGATTCAGAGGAAAGGCAGGTGACTGCCGTGGGAAAGAAAAATGCTTTTGTGACCACCATAGGATTCAACAGAAATGATCCGAACCATGTGGCGGTAGCAGAATTGTTAAATGGCATGAAGCGGGGAAAAGCCCAGTACCTTGTCAATGCGGTGCTGGCCTATCAGAATGGAGGGAATCCGGGAGAGGCAGGCCTGGCAGGGCAGCCCCTTGACTATGAAAAAATCCGCCGCTTTGTGCTGCAGGTGCTGGAAGAGCATGAACAGCAGGGAAGCAGCCATGATGTCCATGTGGAAAATCAGGGAGAGCAGACGGCTGGGGAGACGCCGAAAGGGATGGAGTTTGATCTGGATGAGGATGCCCTGGCAGGGATCATGTCTTCTCTGGAGGCGTTTAAGGGATGAAAGGAACAAGGGGAGCATGCAGGAATTTACTGTCCTGTCTCCCCTTTTCCGAGCAGCTCATCTGTGGATATGTGAAAATATTCGGCAAGGATCGCCACCTCATAGTCCGGAACGAAACGGCTGCCCTGTTCGATCCGCAGGATGGTCAGGTCACTGCATTCCATGCCTAAGAGCTGGAGCCTGCCTGCAAGGGCGGCCTGGGAGAGTCCCTGTCTGGTGCGGAGCTGCTTTATCTTTGGGCCTATGATATTTTTTGAAGTACCGTTCCAGTAGATCTTCATAGACATCCCCTTCTAAAGATGAAGTATATGAATTGATTTTACCGAAACGGCGTGATAATATACTTCTAAAGATGAAGTGCCGGAAAATAGAAGCGGGAGAATGGCGAAATTGGGGAATACTGGATATAGAAAGTGAAGTAAAGGAGATGCATGGTATGAATGATGTATGGTTAAAGATTGCCCAGTTTTTAGGCACCCTGAATGGGGAGAATGTGAAACGGGAGAGCTATGTGCGCACTCCTGAGTTTGAAGCGGCACTGGAGGCATGGAAAAAAACAGAGAAGGAATGGGAGGTATTTCTGGAAAAACTACCTGCAGAAGAACAGGAAAAGGCAGAGGAAATGAAGGAACGCCTGGAGGATTTTGCGTCTGCTCAGGAGAAGCGTGCCTACATCCAGGGCTATGCGGATTGTGTGCAGGCGCTGTACCACATGGGGCTCCTGAAAGAGAACGAGGAGTTGAAGTGGGCAGAGAAGATGGACGTTCAGTAGCAGTAAATTGGAAATTAAACCAAGTGTAGGGCTGGGGAATCAGTAATCTCCAGCCTTTCTAATTACAAGCGTCTTCTCGGCCTTTTACCCGTCTTTCGGGGAGAAAATCTGTATGTCGGGCATTACGAATGAAATATGCAGGTTACTTATGTATAATTTACCTGAATGAAAATATACAAGGAGGCAGATAAGCAATGGCGTTATTAGAAGCACTGAATCTAAAAAAATACTATGGAAAAGGCAGTTATCTGGTTAAAGCAGTGGATGATATTTCATTCGGGATAGATGAAGGAGAATTTGTTGCGGTTGTAGGAACATCCGGTTCTGGAAAAACTACACTTTTGAATTTATTGGGTGGGCTTGATACGGCTGATTCCGGAAAGGTCGTGATAAGGGGAAAATCCCTTTTAGAACTCGGAGATGAAGAACGGACTGTTTTTCGGCGGAGAAATATAGGATTTGTATTTCAGAATTATAACCTGCTTCCGGAGGCAGATGTATATCAGAATATAATCTTACCGATTCGTCTGGATGGTAGTAAGAATGTGGACGAGGAGTATGTGGCAGGACTCATTGAAAAACTGGGGCTTGGAGATAAGCTGCGGGTAAGACCAAACCAGCTTTCCGGCGGGCAGCAGCAGAGGGTAGCGATTGCGCGGGCCCTATCTACTAAACCGGCGATTGTCCTGGCAGATGAACCTACGGGTAATCTGGATTCGGAAACCAGCGGACAAGTAATGGAACTGCTCCAAAGAACCCTGAAAGATTTGGGGCAGACTATGGTTATGATTACGCACAATGAAGCCGTAGCAGCGGAAGCGGACAGGATATTACATATAAAGGACGGAAAACTGATAAAGGAGTGATAATTTATGTTCTGCAAAAACAGACAGAAACAGATTCTTAAAGAATTAGCAACACAGCAGCTGTCCTCCCATAGAAGCCGCAATCTTGTAATGGTGATTGCTATAGCGCTTACTGCGCTGCTGTTGTCTTTTGTATTTACGGCAGGTCTTAGTTTTATTGCCACTATGAGAGAATCGTCGGAAGCGGCTCCCGGACCTTATGAGGACGGGGCAGTGATAGGAACGCCTGACCACTATGAGAAAATTGTACAGATGGAAAATGTGGAATGGGCTGATTTGGTACTCTCATGCAGCTCATCTTCTTTGAAAAATGATGAATTTGCAGGCATCCAGACAGAGTTGCTGGCTCCGGATGAAGGGTACTATTGTCATAATAAAATCATGCCGGTATCAGGAACTTATCCCCAGGATTCAAATGATATTATGATTTCAGATACACTGGCAGAGCGCTTAGGGATAGAAAATGCCGGAGGACAGCTTTTACTATATGTTGTGGTAACGTCTGACAATGGTTCTAAAGAGGAAACAGCCGTGCCGATGGAAATCTGCGGTGTATATGGGAATCCCATAAAAAATTTAAGCAGCATATACGAGGAAATATATACGGCAGCTGGTTTTATTCAATGGAAAAATCCTTGTCTGGAGGCGGGCAGGGATTATATCTACATCAAATTTAACGATTTAAATCCATTAGCATTAAAAAGTGATGTATATTCCAAATTGGAGCAGATCAGGCAGGAGGTAGGGGCAAATTATGTGCAGACAAGGCATTATAATAATTTTTTGTATTCTCTTTTAATGGTAGTTCCGGTTATTTTGCCGGCATTGCTTATTGTAGTGAGTGGCTATTTTCTTATCTATAATGTTTTTTCCATATCAATTACAATGGATGTGGAATGGTTTGGCATGATGAAAACAATTGGTGCGACACAAAAGCAGATGATTTATATTTACCGCAGACAGATATGGATTTTATCGTTGGCGGGGATGTCTGCCGGGATATGCTTCGGATACCTTCTGGGGCTTGTCCTGTCACCTCGGATACTTGCCATGACATCCTTTACCATGTACTTTAAGGGGGCGAATGCAGTAGTGGTTGCAGCATTTACCTTCCTGTTTACAACGGTCACGTTGCGTATCGGTTCTTTGGGGATCATAAGGAAAGCTGCATCCCTGTCGCCAGTTGATGCCGCCCGATATGTTCCCCATAAAAGGAAAAAGCTGGTTACAGTCCTTTCAGTTTCCCTGAGTGGGATTATTTTCGTTGCTGTAGGGAATGCAGTATTCGGTTATAATGTAGATACAGAGGTGGAAAGACATAATCAGGAAGAATGCCGGATTCTGCATCATGCTAATTTCGAAGCGCTGGAGGATGAATACCATCCAATCCGCTATGAGACCTATGAACAAGTGAAGGCTTTACCTTTTGTGCAGGACGTGGACGTAATCTATAAAGGCAGAACCATGCCGGATGAGATGGATATGGCAGGCATGGAACTGTACTATCGTTTTTATGCCCAGATAAGACAGAGCGGTGCGTTAAAAAGGGAGGTAGATGCAATCCTTGCGGTATCTGGAGGGGCAGATACATTGTACTTTGCGGATAATGGGGATATAAAATTGGAAATCAGTGGAATAGGGGTGGACAGGCTGGAGAGTGAAAGCGAATATTTTCATGTGATAGAAGGGGAAGTAGATAGTACGCTGTTCGCACAGGGAGATTACATATTGTACCAAAGCCCCAGTTATAAATATATTATGGAAACCATACAAGACAGCAATAAAGTCCATGCAGGGGATAACCTTACAATAGATTTCTATGATGACACTATGGAGAGGTATCTGACTAAAACTTTTACAGTTATGGCAGTTATGGAGGGGGATGATCCATACGCTGCCGGAAACTTATCCCTGAGCAACATTGTTATGAATGACGATATATTTAAAGAAATCTATCCGAATTATAAATCGCATATTGCAGCAATGGAGGTACGTTCCCAAAGACCGCTGGATGAAAGAGAAGTAGAGCAGATAAAAGCAATCATCCGGAAAGAACATAATTCGCAGATCAGTATTGAAACCCGGAGTGAGGACAGAACATATTATACACAGGAAAAAAACTCCGTATTGATTATCGGGTTATTCTTTTCCTCTGTATTGGGATTGATTGGCATATCTAATTTGGTCAATACCATAGTTATGGATGTTGTTTTTAGAAAATCTCAGATAGCCATGCTGCAGTCTATCGGGATGACAAGAAAGCAGCTTTGCCGTATGCTTTTTAAAGACAGTATGCGGCTGGGCAGCATTGCTATAGTCATTATTTTGACTGTCGGTTGGTTTATGGCGGCAAATGTATCTTCTCTGTTTACCGGATTTGATTTCCGGGCATATGTGTGGGAGAGCATGGGGATTGTAGTATTTTTCGCGGCAGCTGCAGGCATCCTTGCGGTACGGATGACTGAATGGCTGAATAAAAAGACGATAGTGGAAAGACTGAGAAATGGATAAATCGTTAAGTGATTGCTTTGGTATTAAGGAAGGAGGCATGAAACAATGCTTCAGATAGCAGTCTGCGAGGACGAACAGGCGGACAGGGATAACCTCATAGGTATCTTGAAGCCGCTTTTAGACAAATACACAGAAGAATATCGGATTACGAACTTTACCTCCGGTGGGGAGCTGTTACAATCGGATGATAGATTTCATCTCATTTTCATGGATATCATGATGGAGGGCAGGAACGGGATAGAAACGGGGCAGGAACTTTACAGCCAAAATCATTCCGCAAAGATTATATACACTACCAATTTCGGGCAATACTGCATGGATGCGGTGAACACTGTACACGCTTTTGCCTTTCTGGAAAAGCCAGTATCGGCGGAAGCACTGGAGGAACAGTTGCAGGCATTCCTGCGCCAGTGTCGGAAAGAAGAGGTGCGGTTGGAATTCCGGAACGTATCTTATGAGGAAAATGGTGTCCAATCGGAAAAACCTACTCTATTGCTTCCCATTGATACTATCCTGTATTTTGAATACATCAAGGCAAAAAAGAAGGTTAAAATCGTGACGGAAAATATGGTGTATGAGTATCCGGATGCCATCAGCGGGCTGGAGGAGAGGATGCAGCCTTACGGTTTTGAGATAAGCTGTAGGGGAATCCTTGTGAACCTGTGTAATGTGGCGAAAATCAAAGGATATGAGATTATCTTGAAGGACGGTGGGACAGTGCCTCTGTCCCAAAAGCGAGTGTCACAATTTAAGAAGATGCTTAATGAATACATACACAATATGGACGAGCATAACGGGGTATAAGGATATGGAGAATTTAGTATATCTGTTCAGTTGCTTTTTATCATGTACAGTTATTGTCAGTCTGATGAGCCAATTCTGGAATGACCGTTATGAGAAAACTTTTGAGAATCCGGTCATCTATAAAATTGTTACAGTAGCAGCAATAGCAGTGTTGACGTTGGTAAACCTGATAAATAGTGTTGTATGGAATGGTATAGCAACTGTTCTGGTATTTGGCATCATCAGTTTTTCCTTATATGAAAGCGACAGGAAATGGAGAAGGGTGCTGGAAAGCGAATGTTTCTTTTGGATAATCGGTCTGTTTGACAGCATCAGTATCTGGGGAATTGCTTCTTTGATGAATTGTTTTGATGTTGTACCGAAAAATTTGCTTATAAGAAGCAGTGTTGAGGTTGTCTGTTCTAAACCTTTTTTGATATTTTTCTACCATATCCTGCTGAGACAGTTTTGGAAAAAGGATTACAGACGGAGCTGGCTACAGTATCTTTTTTATTTTACAATGTTAGAATATGGCATCGGCAGTACCATTGTGTCTGTTTTTATGGCATCACGGGGAACTGATTATTTTTTGCTTTGCATAAATCTGAGTTGTATTGTTTTTGTTAATATATATTTGTTTTACTTTATGAAGATGAGAGATGAAAAGAATGAATTGGAGTTCCAGATTGCCATGATGAAGCAGCAGGAGAGTATGCAGTTTGAGCATTATGAGAGGCAGAGGGAGAAATACGGAAGATCTATTGAAGTACTCCATGATGTCAGCAAGCATCTCCGCTCCATAGAGGAACTATATAAAGCAGGCATGACAGATAAGGCGATGGAGTACACAAGGCAGATCGGGGGCATCCTGAAGCCCCTTGTGCCGGAAGAATATTCCGACAACCCGATGCTGAACATCCTCCTTGCGGACAGGAAGCAGGCGGCGGAGAGCATCGGCATCCGGTTCGTGGTCAGGGTGGAAAGCACAGGGCTTGGGTTCATAGAGCCGGTGGATGTGACAACACTCTTTGGGAACCTTCTGGAAAACGCAATGCAGGCTGTCCTAAAATGCAGCGGGGAACGCTGTATTAAGGTGCATATCAGAAACTATAATGAGATGCTTTCTATACGCATTGAGAACAGCGTGGAAAAGGAAGTAAGGGTAAAGAACGGCAAACCGGTTAGCACAGGCGGGAGGGGCACTGGAATCGGCTGCCTGAACGTGGAGCGGTGTGTGGAGAAATACGGGGGCAGCGTCCTCTATAAGAACGGTGACGGGAAATTTTACAGTGACGTGATCCTGAACCGGTAGGCAGGATGGCATAAACCATAAGGGAGCTTTAGGATAATTTAGAGCAGATTTGGAGAAAAAACATAAAAAATCTGTACTTCGGGGAAAAAATTTGTATCTCAGGATAAATGTATAGGATTTTAATACAGATTTCCGATAATAAAAGTAATAGTGCAGTATATGCGCAGAAGTGAAAACGGATTTTAAGAACAGGATCAAGGAGGACAAAGTTATGTCAAAAATTACAGATTACAGTTTTTTATTTGAAAGTATGTTTGGAACAAAAAGTAATGCAGGAAGGGTAAATCCGCTCAAAGTGTCAGACTTGTCAAACGGTTCTTTGCGGTCACAGTTAAAAGCAGCGGGAATTGACACGAACAGCGCACAGTATAAAGCTGCTATTAAACAAATGACCAAACATGCCGGGAGTGGTGCAATGTTTACGAATGTGCAGGCAATCAAAAATCTGATGAGCCAGTATGATAAGGATGGAGATTATATTGATCCTACTACGGGACTGGCAGGATTGCTTGTGACAGAGGAAAATGCTGTAAGCAGAAAAACACTGATTTCTATCCCGGAAAGCAGCCTTGACAATATGTTTGAACTTACCAAAAAAGAGTTTTTACAGGAAAATGGCATGGGGAATGGAGATACCACAAAGAGATCAGAAGTTTATACAGATTTGCATAGGAAAACGAGCAAAAATGACCGTTTAAAAGCGGGATATACGTTATCGCAGTATGAAAAGGCATATACGCAGGCATTTATTGCAGCAGCGAAAGCGGCAGATCCTACTTGGACAGCGGGTAAACCTATTAAAGCCGGCGCATTGGACGGCATTACAAGAGAAAGTGTAGAAAGTCAGCTTGCCAAAAGTGGTAACAAACTTGTGAAAAGGTCATCTGTTTCAGGCAGTTCAATAGATTTGCAGATATAAAATACATATTGGGGAGGTAGGTTTCATGAGCGTATCAGTAAGTGGCTCTGCCAGCAGCATAAAGAATATTACCATTGCAACAACCGGAAAGGGAGAGCCGAACTGGTCTTACATACCATCGGCAGGTAAATCTAATAAATCGAAGGCGGAGTTTACCAGTAAAATCAGGGAACTGGCAAAAAGGGCAGCTCTGTCAACAAATAAAACAGAATCTGAATATATTTCCAGACAGGTGCTCCAGTTAAGGGCGGAATATTTATCTGATGTTGCACCGGACAGGAAGATGTTGTATCAACAGGCTAAAAATGCTATGAAAAATCAGAATAATAACCCTAAATGTAGAGGGATTGGGGAATTGACATTATTGGATTTTTTGGAGGCGGCTGATGGCAGGGGAAGCAGTCTTGCTGAAAAAAGGTTCGCATTGGCAGGTGGCGGCACGTTGACTTGCCCAATTTTAACAACGGGCGGTTATGGTGCTGTTATTGAATGCCAAGGTGTAAAAGCCCTGTCTAACACAGGCAATGGGTGGAGCTATGAAATGACACCAGCAGAACTTGCCAAAAAGGATGAATTTTATTCTATCTATTGGGCGGAGTATCGTTCTGTTAAGAACAGTGTAGGGGAAGAACTTTCAGAACTGCCAGATTATCTGGAGGAGAAGCCCTCTTTTGATAGGAAAGCATAAACAGGCAGTCATATTGGGATTTCATGAGCAAGAAATGAAGCCATGGCTGCATATCACCAATAAGGTGTAGAGGGTGTCTTGTATTAAAACGGCTGGCAGTAACGGAGGAGAGAAAAATGGCTATCAATGGAATAACAACAGGTTATTTCCCAACAGGATATGTAAACAATAAAGCCACAAAAGCAGAAACAGGAAAGACTTTTGCGGAAATTGCAAGTCAGAAAGTGGAAGAAGCGGAAAAAGAAACGGTGCAGGAAAAAATTCCGCAAATTATAGATTTGTTTGGAACAAATGCTCCAGATGAAGTGAAGCAGGCTTGGATGGAAGCGGAAAAAGAAACGGGAGTGCATATTACAAAATGTGGATTATATGTAACTCCTGATGGAGAGCACTCTTATATGACAGCGGCGGGGGTTCAGATTGCTATCAAATGGTCGAAGGGTGAGTTGAATCAGACGGATCTGTTGGGGAGTTCTGTCGAAAGTGCAATCAATACAGTAAATAAGTGGATATATGACTTAGAGCATCCTCTTGCGGGACAGCCAGCAAGAAGTGTGGAAGAGCAGAGATTGTCTATGAATGAGCGCAAGTTTTACGAGGCATTCCTTGAAAAGCTGAAGGGGCTTTTATGATGGTGACAGGTCTTATCAGAGATGGATCTGATTGATATAAGGTGTTCTGCATCAATATGACTGACAGTGAAGGGAACAATTTATATGAAAAAATCAATTATGGGAGTTTTAGCTTTGCTATGGGTAAGCATGATAGTATTGGGAGGGTGTTCTTCTCCTAAAGTAAAAATATTTTCGCTTGAAAGTCCTCAAAAAATTACTGTCACCTCTATCAGTGGAGAGAAGATTGAAGTTACTGATGAAGATATAATACAGCAGATAACGGACAATATTACATCTATTCAGTTTGAAAGAGGAGAATCGAGCGAAGATACAAACGGCTTCGGACCTATAATTTCATGGTATAATTCAAATGGAGATGTGATGGAAACTATCTCCGTCATGAGTAATGACACTATCATATACAATAATTATTTTTGGACAGCTATAAACGGAAGTATTGATATGGAAGTAATAAATGCTACGCTACCAACAGATACTGGGGAAAAACTGGTTCCGATTACCCGGAGGAATACACCACAATGGATGCGGCAGAGTGTCAGAAGTATATTGGGACATATGAAGATTTGCAGACGGGATATCGCTTTTCTTCCAGATAGAGGATGGAACGGGCATTAGTCTTTGCTGAAATATATTCCTTTGCTGGATTGTTTGTGAGCATGTCAAATATCTGGAAAATTTTTTTATCTGCCGTATTTAAATTTCTGGATATTATAAAGCGGTAGCAGGGGAACTGATTGGCGGGAGAGCAGTTCTGGTGTTATTACACCATCAATGCCGTAAATCTTACACACCAGATGTTTCCAATATCAGTAAAGATATTAGTATTTAGTCTTAGGAAAAATCAAGGTGGTTTCGTAACCTTTTTGTTCCTCACTTAAAATTTGCATAGTGCCGTTATGAGCCTCGACAATCTGCAGCACCAATAGAACACCTAATCCATGCCGGAGGTGTAGAGCTTTATCGGTGCTTTCCAGATAATGTGTTTTAGAATTAAGTGTTTTCAGCTTTTCAGCGGATACGCCAACTCCATTGTCTGATACAACGATGGCTATTTCTTTTTCGCTGCATGTTACCGAGATAGTAATTTTACAGCCATTTGCATTATGATTAATACTGTTCTGGATCAAATTTGTAACAGCCCGTTTAATAAGAACTTCGTCACCACGAATAAATTCCGTTTCACATTGTGGCTCAGATTCAAATTCAAATACATATTTTTTATCAAGATTGCTGTCCAGAAATTCACATATGACCTGCCGTGCCAGCTCTACCGGATAAATGTTGCTAATGCGAAGCGGCTGCATATCATATTCCAGCTTTGAAGTTAAATTCAAATCTTCGATCAGTCTTTTTATCTTTTCAGCCTGCTGACGGATTTCGGTCATTTTTTCCTGAACGTCAGAGTCCAGCCCGTGATTTTTTTCGAGGCTGCTGGAATATCCGAGAACCATTGACAGTGGGGTGCGTATATCATGGGAAATACCACTGATCCAGTTTGCCCTTGCCGTATCCCGGCGCTTTAGTGTTTTAGATACATGGTTAAGCTTTGCGTTGATTTCGGACAATTCTCCCTGTTCTGCCAACTGCGTTTTTTGACCGGCAGCAATTTCCTCAATGCCAATAAGAATAGGTTTGATAGCCTTTTCTGTTTTTCGGCTGTTAAAGATAAAAAGCAGCAATACAATTCCGATATTTAGAAAAAATACAGCGATGAATCCTATCGCATCAATTTTTATACTTACAATGGTTTTATATGCAGATAATTTCCAGTAACTGTCTTTCGGATAACCAAGGACTAGCAGACCATCGTTCCGGGCAGATACGAAAACAGGATAGTCCTCTAAATACCACCTTGCCATTTTTGCAATGTCTCCATAGGTGTATTGAACAGGAATGTTTGCCGGAAGTTTATAATTCCAGATGACATTACCCGTCGCATTATCTATCAGCATACACCATGCATGATCTTGATCTAATAAAGCTACGATATCATCTGGCAGAGTATATTGCCCGTCCGTCTGCTGTAATTCATCAGATATACAGGGTAACAGGTGGGTAGGACTTTGATTTCCGTGGCTGACAGATACCATGATGAGACTTACAAATAAAAAAATATTCACTAAAATGAAAAAGCAAAACAGCTTAACACTGGAATGGACATACCGTTTGAAAAATTTTTGTATATTCATAGGATTACCCTGTTCCTTTCAAAATCAGCTTGTAACCGATTCCTTTGACCGTGACAAGAGATACCGGCGAAGATGGTTCTGCTTCGATTTTCTCCCGGATATGCCGGATATGGGACATTAGTGTTTTTTCATATCCGACATATATGTCTCCGCAGACTGTCTGGCATAAAGAACCGAGCGTTACAATGCGTCCTGCATTGCTGAATAGTTTTTGAAGTATCTCCACTTCTTTTGCGGTAAGGGAGACTGGATCGCAGCCTTCTTTGTATACCTGTGCTTGTCCTAAGTCCACTTTGCAGGCTTCTAATAAAAAACTTGTATCCTCATTTTCTTTATATACCCGACGTAAAATTGCGGTGACACGCCATACAAATTCCTGTGCCAAAAAGGGTTTTACTATATAATCGTCCGCACCCACTTCAAATCCTTTGGCTTTATCATCAAACTCACCTTTTGCCGTTAAAAACAGAATAGGTATATTGGTTTGTTCCCGGATCACTTTTGCAAGCATGAAACCATCCATATCAGGCAGCATGACATCCAGGACTGCCAGATCGGGGCGGGTGTCCAGCCTCTCCAAAGCACGAAGTGCTGTATCTGCGGTCAGTATATATGTAAACCCATTTTCTTTCAAAATGGATTGGCACATCAATAGGATTGCAGGCTCATCATCAACTAATAAGATTGATTTGTCCTTAATTGTACCCATATTTCCACTCCTTTCCACGACATTATATCATATTTTCAACTATGGTACGAATTGTGGTTTCAAAATCAAGGTAAAATCAAGGTTAACTCCAACATAACGCAAAGTGGAAGGTATATGATGTAATCAGCTTAGGAAAGGAGCAGACAAAAAATGGTTGTATCAACAGAAAATTTGTCAAAAGAGTATGACGGTATTTATCGGGTTAATGATCTGGATATCCAAATTAACGAAGGGGATATTTATGGCTTTCTCGGTCCTAATGGTGCGGGCAAATCGACAACAATGAAGATGCTGCTTGGTCTTGTCAAGCCCAGCAAAGGAAGTATTGAGATTATGGGAAAGTCATTCAACGAGAAAAACCGGCAGGAGATTCTGAAAAGCGTTGGCTCCCTGATTGAATCCCCGTCCTATTATGGTCATCTGACTGGCAGGGAAAATATGGAAATAATACGCAGGCTGCTGGGCTTGCCCCGGAAAAATATCGAGGAGGCAGTTCATATTGTCCGTATGGAAAAACAAATGGATAAGAAGGTCAAAAACTATTCACTTGGAATGAAGCAGCGGCTTGGAATTGCGATGGCACTGGCTCGCCGTCCTAAACTGCTTGTTTTGGATGAACCTACTAATGGTCTTGACCCGGCAGGTATTGAGGAAATGCGGGAATTGGTCAAAACACTGCCAACGAAGTATGGGATGACAGTTATGATTTCCAGCCATATCCTGAGTGAAGTAGATCAAATGGCAACTGTGGTCGGCATCATCAATCATGGTGAGCTGATCTTTCAAGAAAATATGTCTGTTTTGGATGCACAGCGGCAGCCGTATATCATTCTGAGAACCAGTGATAATAACTTGGCTTGTCAGATACTCAGAAATATGAATCCGTTAAGAACCGGGGACGGTTTGCAGTTAGGGGCTTTGTCCGATGAACAGACGGGTAAGGTGGTTCAAAACCTGTGTGCCAACGATATTGCTGTTTACCGAGTTGAGGAACACAGGGAGAGCCTTGAGGACATTTTCCTCAATCTGACCGGGAAGGAGATGACCCTTTGATGAAATATCTATGGCTTGAATTGTATAAGCTGAAACATCGAAAGGTGTTTCTGACCTTTTTGGTGATCTTGGGCGTAGAATTGCTATTTGTTTTTTCTAACTATGGCAATAATAATAATTTTCTAAACATGATTTCTGATCCCGCTGCACCGGCATGGGAAGATCTGATTATCGGTCCAGCCGCTATAAATGGATTATTCTTTCCTATTTTGGCGGCGGTCATTGCCAGCCGTATTTGCGATATGGAGCATAAGGGAAACACATGGAAGTTATTAGAGTGTAATAATCAGAACCGCAGATCTATCTGGTTCTGCAAATTTACAATAGTATCCACGCTTATGATGCTGGCAATCTTCATTCAGGCATTTATCATTATTGCTTATGGTAATTCTGTGGGAATTGTCCAGCCGCTGCCTGTAAGAACGTTATTAGGTTTTGTGCTTGGAACTGCGATGATAACATTTGTAGTCGTTACAATTCAGGTTTTCTTCTCCCTTGTATGTACAAACCAGCTTATCCCTATGTCTATCGGTATGATCGGCGCACTTATTGGGTTTATTTCCACATTGCTGCCGCCGGGTATCCGCAACATTTTGATTTGGGGTAACTATGCAGAACTGATGGTGTTGGGGCAGGACACATCTTCAGGAAATCTGCAATCTTCCGGGTTAGTAGTACGGAACATCAACTTTGTTCCGCTTGCAATTCTGTTTGTTGTTGGTCTTGTGGCGTATGTTGTGTTCCGGAAGAGATTTGAAAAATATGAGTATTAAAGGAGGAGTTTATAATGCTGATCAATGCAATTCGTGCGGAAAATTTGAAAAGCCGCCATTCAAATATGTGGGTAGCGGTTACAGTTCTCCCGCTTTTGACAGCGGCAATAGGCGCAATTATTTACGGGATAAATGCCTCTGTCAGCTTATACGATGGTGATATGTGGCAGCAACTATGGCTACAGACAGGTTTATTTTATGGGTATTTCTTTTTCCCTATTCTGATTGCCATTTGTGCTTCCTTTTTATGGCGGTTGGAACACATTAACCATAACTGGAACAGCTTAATGACAACGCCAATTCCCCGGTCTGTAATTTTTATCGCTAAGTTGGTCGTGTTAGCCAAGTCAATTTTTACGGCACAGGCACTTTTGATGATATTCATAATCATTGTGGGTAAAGTGGGATTCCGTTTTGAACAGCCTATTCCCATAGGTATGCTCTGGTGGCTCTTTATGGGGTGGTTTAGCGCTCTTGGCGTTGCGGCAGTACAGCTTTATCTTTCTATGAAAATAAGAAGTTTTGCTGTTCCGGTTGGACTTGCGGTATGTCTGTGTATTGCGGGATTGGTATGTTATATTACGGGTCTTGGCAGTATGTTCCCGTATTCACAGCTAATTCTTGGTTTGTCATCACAGGAGAAAACTTTACCGATTGACAGCTTAACAACGCTGGTTCCAATGGTGGTTTTCTATATCGTGTTTTTTATATTACTGGCTTCACGTCGCTTGAAGAAGATTGACATAGTAGCCGGTTAAGGAGGAGATCATGAAAGAAAAGATTTTAGAAAAAATATCCTTGGGGGTTAGCCTGCTTCCTTTGACTTTCTTTATCATCCGGCATTTGAGAATCGGAATGGAAGCTCCTTGGGTGTATATCTTTTTTGCGGCGTATGCCGTATTGATTATTGTTGGTTTTGTATTTGCTATCTGCTTGATAAAAAACAAAAAAACGAGAAATGCCATATCAAAGGCTGCTTTAGCAATAAGTTCAGTGTATCTCGCTTTTTTTTCTTTATTTATCTATTTGACGATAGCGGCAAGATTACATTGAGAGTGTGAAGACTGTTGTATTTAATGGGAGGAAAAAATGTATACAGTGAAAGGTTATGTAGGAAGTGAAGAAAAACTCAGGACATATTTTGCAGGATGTGCGTTTGAGAAAAAGCCGAGAGTGTTATTTGTAACTGATGAGATTTTACCAGATCATATAACCTGCTTTGAATATCTGGATAGTATCAGGCAGACAAAGAGCCATAAAGAGCCGGATGATACCCTTGAGGCGCTGCTAGAGTTTGCAGAGATCGATAAAGATGCAAAAATCGGTTCGTTATCTGTGGGTGGAAGAAGCAGGCTGTTATTAACAGGTGTGCTATTTTTGAGGGCAGAAAACTATGTGTTATGTGGTTTGGATGAGGGAGTGACAACAGCGGATGCGGATATTTTGGATCAAATCCTGACGGAGCTTTCTTTAAGTGGGAATTTGCATATTGGGTATATGGGAGAGCCGCCAACAGGTATTTGTGATGAGATTGTTTATCTCTAAGATAAGAAAGAGGGGATATGAAGAAAAGATTATCGCTTAGGGTTTTAGTTCCTCTATGCACCGCAGCCATATTGCCATTATGCTGATTGGTTACCTGGCTTGAGCTGAGGAGATGATTAGGAGATAAGTCTGTTCCTTAAAAAATTAGATACCTGTTTTTAAGCTGAAACTTACTTTACTACAGAAAATGAATATGAAAATAGTTTTTCATAAGGCAGAACTAAAGCCAGCGGCACAGATACCAGTCTGAACTGCTGGCTTTTCATTTTCGACATACTACGTCTGTTCAATCCCGACAGTGCGAGGGGCGGTACTTTCTGTCAGGGCAGAAGCCGTAGCTACCAAGACGGACAAGGATTTTTCATCACAGAGCGGAAGCAGCCTTAAAAGCTCCTGATATGTAGAACCGGTCCTGTCATGGTGATCCTGGAAAATACAGTCATCTGCGGATATATCCAGTGTTCTGCAAATATGGTAGAAATTTTCGATACTTGGAGAACAGCGGCAGCGCTCTAAATCTTTTTGAAAAGACACCGAATGGTCAAGCAGCTCCGCACACTGCGCCTGGGTCAGATGCTTTTTCTTCCTGGCTTTCTTCAGGGCAGCAGCGAAAATCTGGGCATCATTGATAGATAGAGACATTGTGGTCACCTCCTGTAAGTAGTGTAGTGCCACACCTTATAAAAGTAAAAATGGTATAGACACTCTAAAAAGTAGAGTATCAGACTACTAAGCACCCAGACATCTGGTAAACAAAAAAAACATGGTTCATCGGGGTCTTGTTTGGGTGCCTTTTTGCGGCCATGGGAAAGGTACATGGTCTGCAGTGAAGAATTTCTATAAGCTGGGCTATAACAAGGGAATTTCGTTAAAAAAATCATAGGTTATCGGTGTGTAGAAAATACCCAAAATGGTAGTGTTATAAACTACTTTTTAGAGGAAAGACAAAATGTATGGAAAAAGAACGGTTATCCAGGATGTGATTGGGATAATGGTTCTTTTTCTTTTATAAGTGGACTCACCAATGCTTATTTTATCAGAGGTCCGCCAGTCATGGGTTTGAGCAAAATGCAAAAAAGACTGGAGGATGAAAGGATGAAAGAAAAACATACAGATTCCGTGCAGAACCGTTTCACGGCTTATCTGGTAGCCGCTGTAGGAAATACACGGAAAAAATACTGGGAGCGAAAATATCGACTGCAGGGCAGGGAATTTGCCCAGGAAGATCTGTTAGAACGGAAATATACAGATTTTGAGGAGCAATACCGGGCCTATGTAGGAGAACATACAGATTTTATTTTTCGAGACTGGAAGAGGTTCGGAGAATTGCTGACTTTACTGGAGAGCGACCGTTTGGTTAAGGCTATAAACCGTCTGAAGGACCGAGACAGGATACTTCTGTTTGCAAGAGTATATGGAGAACTTACTTTTGCGGAGCTGGGAGAGCAGTTCCAGATGGAGCTAAAACAGGCGGAGATGGCATATTACTATGTGCTCAGAAAACTGAGAAAGGAGTTGAAGGGAAAGGATGAATTTTGAAAAATTACTGGAGCAGGCAAAATCAGGAAATAAGGACGCTCAGGAGGAGATCTTCCGGATGTACCGTCCTCTTTTGATAAAGAACGCCATGGAGCAGAACCGGTTTGAGGAAGACCTGTATCAGGAGCTTTCGGCAACCCTGCTGAACTGCATCCGGAAATTTACGATCTAAAAATGGCAGGGGATTGTTGCTATTTCGGCATCCCCTGCGTATAGAATGATGTGTCGCAAAAGGTATACCATTGGAGATAGTTATTCTGGCAGGTATATGCCCCTGTTTTTCTATCGCAAAAGGTCTGTTTTGGATATTGCGATATCGCAGGAATATTAAATACCTTTTGCGACACGGATTTTTATGGAAGGAGGGCTGTCATGGCAACAAAGAAGTTCGGATATGTGCGCGTATCCACCCGTGAGCAGAACCCGGAGCGGCAGATCCACATCCTGCGGGACGAGGAGGATATTGACGAGCGCGACATCTATGTAGAGAAAGAATCGGGGAGACAGTTTGAGCGCCCTGTATACCGCTCCCTGGTTGACAACATCCTGCGGGAAGGGGACCTGCTGGTGGTGACGGAGCTGAAGCGGTTCGGAAGGAACTACGGCGAGATCTATAAGGAGTGGTTCCACATCACAAAGGAGATTGGCGCTGACATCAAAGTGACTTCCATGCCTATACTGGATACCACCCAATCGAAGGAACTGGTAGGACAGCTGATCACGGATGTGGTGCTGGCGGTATTCGCATATGTGGCGGATGAGGACTGGACGGAGCGCCATGAGCTGCAGCGCCAGGGCATCGAGGTGGCAAAGGCGGGCGGGAAGCACCTGGGCAGGCCGAGGGTAGAGTACCCGAATAACTGGGAGGACTGCTACGGGAGATGGAAAAGCGGCGTGATCTCGGCAAAGGAGGCAATGATGCTGACCGGGCTTAAGAAGGACAGCTTCTACCGGCTGGCAAAGAAATATGAGTTGGAGGAAGATGCAGAGGGGGAAGAGCCATGAAAAGAGATTTAGTAAAAGAATTTATAAAAAAATTCAAGAAAATAGGAGAAAGGGACTCTTTATTATGTAGAAACATATTTAACAAGGAGGACGTTTATGAAGCAGGGAACATTATTTTATGACAGGGAAAGCGGCAGGTACAATTTCCATTACACGGATGAGGACAGTGACAGCCGGGATTATGGAGGAATCCACTGTGGGGAGGTCTTTGAATTTTGTCTGAATGGTGTATGGGTTCCTGCCCGTGTGGAGATGGGCATGGATGGAAAATGGTATCTGGTCGGCCTGCCGGGACTTCAGCTGGATGGCCTGGAGGTAAGGCCGGGATAAGGATGGAAGGTATCTGTAAAATTATATTACCGGTATAATGACAAATCCGGAAATTGGTGTTATAGTGATTACAGTTAAGAACAAAGCGGACCGGATGAGTCCAGAAAGGAAACAATCATGGCAACAGTTAATTTCGCTGCGAATGGCTTCGCATATTATCTGCATAGCGAACATTATGAGGCACTGTTCAGTAAAGAAAAAGAGCAGAGTCTGGTTAAGATGCGCTCATGTAAGATAAGGAAAAGGCGAAAAACTGTGTGACGTCCGGAAAGCAGGATTATAAGGAACCTGCCGGAAACAGAACATGGATCTATGTACCGCTTATCTTGTATGAGGTAGGCGGTATTTTTATGCTCCATTAGCTCAGTTGGGAGAGCACTCGACTTTTAATCGAGTGGCCATGGGTTCGAGTCCCATATGGGGCATTGCCGCCTGGATATTGATTTCAAATAGCAGGAGGTGAGGATCATGGTGAATCTGCCGGTTATAGATATGGTAAGGACGGGGCAGAACATAGCAAGGCTGCGAAAGCAGGCAGGGCTATCGGTAAGGGATCTGCAGGATGTTTTCGGCTTTGCCACTCCGCAGGCCATCTACAAGTGGCAACAGGGTGTTGCACTGCCGACCATAGACAATCTGGTGGTGCTTGCAACGGTTCTGCAGGTACGCCTGGATGATATTCTGGTTACGGATACAGCGGCGCAGATACAGATCAGCGCATGAATGGAAGATAAGAAAGAGAAACAATAAGATAACAGCAGGCTGGAAAATGCCTGCAGTAGAGTCCCCTGGTCTAAAGGTCAGGACACCGGCCTTTCAAGCCGGAGGTATCGGGTTCAAGTCCCATGGGGATCATCATGGCTCCTTAGTCTAAAGGTTAGGACGCCGGCCTCTCAAGCCGAAGATGTCGGGTTCAAGTCCCGCAGGAGCTGCTGTGGCCATAGGACAGTGGCAGTCCGGCAGATTGTGGCTCTGCTCACGGGGGCGCAAGATGTCCGGGGGACATCTGCTCTGCGCCGACCGAAGCGGAGCGGAGACCGATTCCCCCTGGTCACCCCACGGATGGGTATGCCTAGCGGCGAGGGCAGCGGACTGTAAATCCGTCACACAGAAACACCGCAGGTTCGAGTCCTGCCCCATCCACTTTACGTTTGCGTGTCCGAGAGGTTTATGGTGCCTCTCCGTTCCACTCCGGTCGTCGCAAAGCGGATGTCCCCTGGACATCCTGCGACCTGTTAAGGTGGTGTGCGGTAACGCACCGAAGGTTCAAATCCTTCCACAAACGTATTGGAGCCAGAGAAGATTCGGATTTTTAATAAACTGGAATCTGGCGAGCTCTTTATACCATTTTGTACATTAAGACAAATCAGAATCGAGGATGCCATAAACATAATAATCACACCATATATTAGCCATTTTCCCCTGTCTGATAAGTCCTTCTCTTGTGAAACCACTCTTTTCTAATATTCTTTGTGAAGCCACATTACGAACATCAACTTCTGCCCATAATCGCTTAAGTTCAGTCTTTTCAAAGCAAAAACTAACCATAGCCGATAAAGCTTCTGTTCCATAACCTTTTCCGTGATATTTTTTTGAAATACGTATCGCAACAGATGCCATTCGATCATTCTCTATAAGATATACCCATAGATCGCCTATTACTTTATCTAAATCTTTAACTGATATTCCCAGATGAAAACTTTTTGTAGGCTTTTTTTCCTTTTCAAAAAGCAACTCCGGATTCCTTTCAGTCTTACTGGGGTCTTTGCCCCAGTAAGTATAAATTGATTTATCCGGCATCCATTCTTTTAAATCTGTGACATCTTCTATTATCATAGGTCTAATCACTATTCTATCCGTTTCAATAGTTGGCTTATTATAAATATAATCTGCAAGTGCCATGACATTTTCCTCTAAAAATTAAATTCTGATTTCCAATCAAAATCAATGCTTTCCTCATAAGACTTTGGCCAATGTGCACACCAGTTAGGGGTAACAGGATGTTCAATTCTGTCTATGCTTGGAGTATATGGTTTTATATCAATTACCTTACTTCCGTCAAATGCATCAATATAATACAGTCCAACTGTTCCCGATTCTACATCAACATATGCTATATTTACATTTGATACTGCAATCGGATTTGGTCTTTCAGGGGATCTTAATGCAAATACTCCGATTTCATCCGGGCCTTTCCTGTATGGTTTTTCTTCTACCAATGTTCCCCTATCAGATGCATTGTCGCAACCATCCATCCACCAGAGAATCTGCACATGACTGTATCCCTCAAGCCCTTTTAATCCTTCTGCATACTTTTGCTCAACAACTACTTTTACAGTTTCTTCTTCATTTACAATCTTTCCGATGGAAAATACTGTCATATCGTTCATTTTGAAACCTCCTAATATTTTCTCATCGAGCGCCCGATATCTTCATTTTACAAAGTTAAATTTATACTTCAACCCCCTTTTTTAAAAAAAGAACTCTATGCCATTTCTGGTATAAAGTTCGCTACATACTTTAAGTATTTTTAATTTTGAACAGATTTTCATAAATCGGTAGAACTCGACAAATACCGATTTTTCACTCTCTGTAACTTTCCAAAAAACTAGAATTTTCAACTAAACATTTTTAATAAATAATCATCTATATCAGTTCTTGAGCGAAAGACATAAATACTTTTTTCGCTTTTGTATCTATCAAGCAATTCATATACGATTGGCAATTCATTTTTAGGGAAATCAATAATCCATTGTCTAAATTCTTCATCAAATTCTGTCTCTATCCATGGCATATCTACACGTTGTTTGCCTATGCGTGATTCTGCACCAGCTAAACATTCCTCTACCGGAAAATCCAGTAAAAATATAGTTTCACACGATTGAATACGCATTTCAAGCGTTCTTCCGTAATTTCCATCAATAATCCATTTGTCATTTAAAACAATTTCTTTTAATTTCTCATCAAATATATTTCTGTCAACAGTTGTCCTGTCAGGCTTGTGCCATAACATATCAAGATAATACAAAGGCAAGTGAGTTTTCTCACTCAGCATTCTCGCAAATGTGCTTTTTCCTGCACCCGGACAACCAATTATTATTGCTTTTTGGAACATAAAAAGGTTACCTCCAAAACAAACTATCTGTTTGGTAAATTCCGACTTGTGCCTGCAATTATAATCTATTTTCAATACGAACTCAACTCTGAAGCGGAAGGAAATGTAAACATACTTATAGGTATCTGCCTGCTTGAGACAGGGCAGAATAAGTAGTAAGATAAAGAAAATAATTCAAGGGAGATTTTATGTGCGGAAGATATTATGTGGATGATGATACGGCCAGGGAGATTGAAAAGCTGGTCCGGCAGATAGATGAAAGGAAAAGGCAGGAATCTATACAGGCGGTAAGCCGGATAGCGGCTGGAGATATCCATCCAGGGAAAGATGCTCCAGTATTGTCCGGGAAAGATGGTTCCATATGCTGCGGATGGCAGCACTGGGGTTTTCCCGGTTTTGAAGGGAAAAAGCTGATCTTTAATGCCAGGTGCGAGTCTGCTCTGGAAAAGTCAATGTTTCGGGACAGTATCCTTCACAGGCGTATCGTGATCCCGGCGTCCTGGTTTTATGAATGGAACCCTAAAAAAGAGAAGTATACATTTTGCAGGAATGACAGGGCTATTCTGTTTATGGCGGGGCTTAGCAGGCGGTATGAGGATGGAGAACATTTTGTGATCCTTACGACGGCAGCAAATGCTTCCATGGAACCTGTACATGACCGGATGCCGTTGATTCTGGAACAGCAGGAGATCGCAGAATGGATGTTCAGTGATGCTAAGACAGAAGACTTCCTGCAGAAAACTCCTTGTCTGCTGGAGCGGAAAACGGAGTATGAGCAGCTGAGCCTGTTCTGATCTGTATTTCAGATGAACAGGAGTAGTTTGATTAGCAGATATTACCGCTTGAAATAAGAACGTATGTTTGCTAAAATAAATTTGCAGGAGGTGAACATACGTTTGAAAAGCATTGTTTTTCATATAGATGTCAATTCGGCCTTCCTTTCCTGGGAGGCCGTTTATCGTCTGGCCCATAAGGGTGGAAAACTGGATCTGAGGGAGATTGCTTCTGCAGTAGGGGGAGATATTACCCTGCGGCATGGGATCATACTGGCAAAATCCATTCCGGCTAAAGTTTATGGGATCAAGACAGGCGAGTCCATTCCGGAGGCGAAGAAAAAATGCCCGAATCTGGTGTTGGTGCCGCCCAACTATGGTCTGTACGAGCAGTGTTCCGCAGCCTTTATGGAGATCCTGCGGGAATATTCCGATGTTGTGGAGCAGTACAGTATTGATGAGGCATTTGTAGATATGAGTACAAGCTGTCATCTGTTTGGAACGCCGGAACAGACGGCAGTTCAGATCAAAGACCGGATCCGTGAGAAACTGGGATTTACGGTCAATATAGGGATATCCACCAATAAGCTGCTTGCAAAGATGGCATCCGATTTTCAGAAACCGGATCGGATGCATACCCTGTATCCGGAAGAAATAAAGGAAAAGATGTGGCCGCTTCCTGTATCGGATCTGTTCTTTGTAGGGCGTGCCACAGCCACGAAACTGCTATCCATGGGAATCCGGACGATTGGGGAACTGGCAGACGCAGATCCGGTATGGTTAAAGAAGATGCTGAAGAAACAGGGAGAGATCATATGGGGATTTGCCAATGGGATCGACCTTTCCCCGGTGCTTGCGCAGCCCCCGGCCAATAAGGGATATGGGAACAGCACTACGACACCTTATGATGTAACAGATGTGGAGACAGCAGACAGGGTGCTTCTTGCCCTTTCAGAAACGGTAGGAAACCGTCTGCGTGCAGACCGGGTGCAGGCCGGCATGGTATCTGTAGGAATCCGGTATTCGGATCTGTCCTATGTGTCTCACCAAAAGATGCTGCCAGATCCGACAGATTTGACAATAGAAATCTATACGGCGGCCTGCAGTCTGTTACGGGAATTGTGGAATGGAAGCCCCATTCGGCATCTGGGTGTGCATACAGGCAGGGTAAGTGAGGCAGGTTTTGGCAGGCAGTTGAATCTGTTTGATGAGATTGATTATGAGAAGCTTTCCAAGATGGATGAGACTGTGGACGGGATAAGGAAACGCTTTGGAATCGATGCAGTTATGCGTGCCACGTTTCTGGATCAGCCTATCGACCATATGAGTGGGGGAATGTCAAGGGAAAAGCGGTCTGTAGATTATGACCGGGTAATGATTCAGTAGAAAGGAGGAACTGGAGATGGCATTTGGAATCGGTACAAGTTCTTCTGGAGCGGACGCGGGCAGTGTCAGAGGGATGCAGAAGAGGATTGGCTGCCAGTGCTGGTTTACCAGTACAGGAAAGGTGATGCCCTTGATGTTAAAAATACAGGATGAAGATGGGGAAAT
Organism: Clostridia bacterium; assembly: GCA_910576325.1. GTDB lineage: Bacteria > Bacillota > Clostridia > Lachnospirales > Lachnospiraceae > Laedolimicola. The sequence continues at coordinate 36,289 of CAJTIM010000010.1, read as the reverse complement.
ACAGACAATCCGGGAAATTATAGTGCATTCTCAGGAAAAGAAGAGATATGCAGGGTTTCCCTCTATAGAATACGACTGTACGCTGGTGTTTCATGGACAGAGCGTAAAGGCATGGTTGATCTATTATCAGTCAGAGAACCGCTGGGTGATCAATTTCCGATAAAAATACCGGGGAGACGTATTGGGGTCTCTCCGGTATCATTTTTTGGATAGCAACCGGGAAGCAGATTTCTAAGAACGATCTAATCCCGGTTCCACCTGTAATAAAATCATATACTTATCCTCCGACATATGAAAATCAGGGAAAGTGGATACCTCCCCTGCTAATATGCCTGCTGTTATAAAATGTCATATTCCTCAAAAAGCTTGTTCCTGAAATCCGGATCTTCTAAAGCACGATTCAACTCATCAGTACGGTTTTCAGAAAGAAGTATCTTGATTAAGGAAGCCATCTGGTTGCTGCCTTTCTCGCGTCCTAATTCGATATTTTCCCTGTCTCTCTGCAATAAAGTCATTTTGCATACCTCTTATATCTTAATCATTTTCATAATTAGATATAACAGAGTTGACATATTCAAGATCAAGCTGCAGGGACGATGAGATGCTCTCATTGTCCATCCCCTTATTATGGAGCTTAATAATTTTAGTGGCAGAAATGCTGCCTTCTTCTCGCCCTAATTCAATATTTTCCCGGTCTCTTTGCAATAAAGTCATATACTCGACCTCCATTTCCTTACTTTCTTTTACCTCAGTAACCTTTTTGTGGATTGCTTTTATGAGCGGGCTTCTGGCCTGCGCTGCAAAGTCATCCGTTGTGTTCTCCACATAAGAAAGAAATTCCTGCATTTCAGGATCGACATCGTGCATATTGCCCTTTGTGTTCAGAAAAATCTTGGTGGTTTCATCTCCCAGTGTAAGGGAGGGATTTTCCGCACACCGGTTTTCAAAGGTGTATAAATGGCGCCGTTCCCCAAACGGATCGAAAGTGCAGATGAAGATGACGAAAGATTTTTTCAGTTTCCTGTAATCTTCTCCTGCAGAAATGATATCAAGGTCGATGTTTCCCTGATAATACCTCGATCTCTTGGGAAGGATGGCCTTTTTATGTTTTCCGCGCTCCATCTCCACATTATATACCGTTCCCTCATCGTCGTTCAGGTATACATCAAGCCGGATGCCTTTTCCATCATAGAGCATATTGATGGTTTTCTGTGTGGCAGGTACGGAAACTTCCCGTATGGAAACGCCCAGTATCTTTTCTAAAACTTTTCTGTAGACCTCCTGATCGCTCATTACCTTTGCGAAAAGGAAATCGTCCTCCAGGTTTAACTGCTGGATGGTTTTGGTTGTGCTTGGCATAAATGTACCTCTCTTTCTCAAATTATAGCATAATTCAGCCATTTTGTCAGTTGCGATTTGTAATTGTTATGCGGACTGCGAACATAAGTCGTATATGGAATAAGTATCCTGCCACTGCCCAGATACTTGAAAAAAGCTGCCATTTTCAGACAGCTTTTTCGTAATTCATGGCAATAAGGAAATTTATGCGGACAGCATTTCCAAAAATTCCTGCTCTGTCAGTATCTTGATGCCGAGCTGCTGTGCCTTTGTCAGCTTGCTTCCGGCTTTTTCCCCGCAGATCAGGTAATCTGTCTTTTTGGTGACGGAGCTGCCGGGTGTGGCGCCGAGGCTGATGATTTTGGCATTGATGCCGTCACGGGTAAAATTCTCAAGTTTCCCTGTTGCTACGATGGTGCATCCTGCAAATTTGCTGTTTGTTGTTTCGTTCATAGTGTTCTCCTCTCCGGATGCCTGTGCATCCATACCATTTTCAAAGTGTAATTCTTTCTGTAAGCTGCCCCATAACTGAAGATGGTCCGGGTTGCGGAACCATTCATGGAGGTTGCTGCTCATAATGTCGCCGATCCCTTCCAGACAGGTAAAATCAAAGCGGTCCAGTGCGGCCAGTCTCAGTTCCCGCAGGCTGCCGTGGAAATGTCCGTCCAGTATCTTGCTGGCAGTCCTGCCGATCAGGGGAATATCCATTGCCACAAGAAAGCGCACGAAAGTGGTGTTGCGGCTCTCATTGATAGAGGCAATCAGGTTCTCATAGGATTTTTTTCCGAATCCCTCCAGTGCGGTAATCTCCTCCTGATAACGGTCAAGGTGATACAGATCCTGATAGCTTTTTAAAGCGCCGATCCGGATAAGCTGCTCCAGTGTCGCTTCCGAAAGCCCTTTGATATTCATGGCTTTCTTTTCCGCGAAGTGGACGAAGCGCTGCAGGATGCGGCTGCCACATTCAGGATTGTCACAGTGAAGTGTCTCCACCATGCGTCCTTTGTCACCGGCTCTGGAATAGATACGCGTAGGCTCTCCACAGCAGGGACAGGTCTGCGGTATCATATCCTGACAGTTTCCACGGTCCAGATTTTCCTCCACATGGGGAATGATCATATTGCGTTTGGAAACCAGAATACGGCATCCGGGATACAGTTCCAGGTTTTTGATAAAAGTCAGGTTATGGAGGCTTGCCCTCGATACTTCGCAGCCGTCGATTTCCACGGTGTCAAATACTGCAACCGGTGAAATCTCGCCGCTGCGCCCTGTCTGCCATTCAATGGAGCGGAATATTGTCTCATAGGTGTCATCCTCGAATTTGAAAGCAATACCGTCGTTGTAATGATGTCCGGTTCTGCCCAGGCTTTCCGAATAGGCGAGATCCTCAAAGCGGATAACCATGCCGTCAATCGGTATGTCGTAATGCTCTGCAAGTGCCTGCATGGATTTGATGTCTCTTTGAAGAGTTTCCTCTGAGACAGTTTTATCCAGTATTTGGAAGGGGCAGATGCCAAACCCATATTCCATAAGGAAAGTGAGCTTTCCATCGCGGCTGTTCTGCAGATCAGGAAATTCGTCCAGTCCTTTCAGGACATGAAAGGCAAAAAAACTGATCTCCCGTTCTTTGCAGGCTGCAGCATCCAGACTGCGGATGGAACCGGAAGCGAGGTTGCGGGCATTCCGGTAAGGCCGGCCGTCACTGCTGACCAGCGTGTTTTTTAGACGTTCAAAGCTGCTTTTGTGGATAAATCCTTCTCCGGAGACTTCGAGATGTCCCTGGTAGGGGATGGTCATGGGCACATTGCAGAAGGCGGCAACATTGTGTGTGATAACCTCACCTGTATCACCGTCTCCTCTGGTAGATGCCTCTGTCAGTTTTCCTCCCTCATAGACCAGCTTAACGGTAAGTCCGTCCAGCTTTAACATCAAAAGTGCTGGCTTCCCCTTCAGAAAGGAAATCACCTCGCGGAGGGATTTTGTCTTGTCAAGGGAAAGCAGGGGGATATCATGCTTTACAGTGGGCAGGCTGCTCACCACCTGGTATCCTACCGTCTGGGTGGGAGAGCTGCTTAAAATGATTCCGGTCTCTGCCTCCAGGCGTACCAGTTCGTCATAGAGATGGTCGTAGACGGCATCGGATACACTGGGGGCACTTTCGTTGTAGTATTCCTGGCGGTAGCGGTTGAGCCTGTCTACCAGCTCATGGATACGTTCTGTTGCTTGTGACATTCTTTTTACCTCTTTTCTTCTTTTATATTGTCAGTGAATCTGTGGATTGTCTGTGCTGCCCTCCTTTCAAAAACGAAAAAGGCAGGAGATGATAACGGGCTGATCGCCGTAGTCATTCCTGCCTACGTACAGATATGCTGTATGAAGCCTGTATTATTGCATTTCCAGACATAAAAAAGCCAGAAGGCGTAAAGTGACCTGCACTTTATACTTTCTGACTTCGTACAAACTTAAACAGCGTGTGTCCTTCCGTTTTGGAATCGCACAAATTCAATAACAAAATTATTATAACACAATATATAGTATCGGTCAAATCAAACATACTATATATAGCATAAACAGGGAGCTTGAGAAATTTCTTTACTCATATATTATTACAGTAGAATTATGCGCAGAATATGTAATAGGAAAAAAACGCAAAAACTCCCGCTTCTTTCTGTTGACTAAAGTTTGATTTTTGGATATACTAACGATAAGTAAATAACTAATTTACAAATTGAAAGTAGGTGAACGTCATGCTGTATGAATATTTGAAAGGAAATTACGAACTGGGGGAACCAATCTTTTCCGGGGATATTTCCATTCCCGGACTATCGGAAGAAAACCTCCGGTATCACTTAAAGCGGCTTACGGATGACGGCATCCTGTGCAGGTTTGAGGCAGGAATCTACTATTTCCCCAGAACAGATATTTTGGGGGAACAGATGGCTTTGACGGCGGATACGGTGGCGCTCCATAAATATGTGAGGCGCAGGGGAAAAAGGGTAGGGTACTATTCGGGATATACCCTGGCAAACCGTATGGGGTTGTCTACCCAGGTGCCGCTTACGGAAGAAATCACCAGTAATTTTGCACCGGCGCAGATTCGGAAATTAACCATAAAAAACCGGAAGTACATCCTGAGACGCCCTGTTGTGGAGGTTACGGATGAAAATGTGGCTGTCCTGCAGTTTCTGGACTGCCTGAAGGATTTGGAGAAGTGTGCAGAGGAGGAACCGGAGGTCTGCGGGCGGATTCTTACCGGTTATGCCAGGGAGCACGCCGTTACAAAATCAGCAGTAGACAGGTTTCTTGCAAGTTATCCGCTGAAAATATACAAGGCGATTTATGAGACGGGGGTAGAGTATGTATCTGCACAGGGATAGGGAAACATTCAAGGATATGGTTGAGCAGGCTGCTGACGGCAACGGGAGGACACCGGCCGTAGTGGAAAAAGATTATTATGTGACACTGATTCTGAAACTGCTTTCAGAACAGTTGGCTGAGTGTGTGTTCAAGGGAGGTACGTCCCTGTCAAAAGGCTTCCATGTGATAGACCGTTTTTCTGAAGATATAGATATTACATTTAAGGAACATATTGGGGAGAGCAGGAGAAAGAAGTTGAAAAATGTTGTTTTGAAGGGGATCAGTGAGGAACTGGGTATGCCGGTTGCTAACTGGGAAGAAACCCAGAGCGACAGGGATTATAATGCCTACCTGTTTTCTTATGAATCCGTGTTTGGCCTTCAGGATGACAGGCTGCCACAGTATGTAAAGTTGGAGACTGCCCTGGGTTCTTACTCTTTTCCCACACAGACTGTTGAAATCCGCAATTATATTGGAGATTATCTGGAAGGCAGAGGGAGGACGGATCTGGCGGAACAGTTTTCTCTTGGAAGGTTTTCCATGAACCTTCAGTCTTTGGAACGGACCTATATAGATAAAGTCTTTGCCCTGTGCGACTATTATCTTCAGGGAAAGTCAAAACGCTATTCCCGCCATCTGTATGATATTTACAAGCTGACTCCTCTGATAGAAGTTAATGATGGATTTGCTGTGCTAGTACGGGAAGTGCGGGAACACCGTTCAAAGATGCGGATATGTCCGTCAGCGGATGAGACAGTTGATGTACCGGCAGTTATTCTTGAATTTTGCGATAATTCTTTTTACAGGGAGGATTATCAGTCCATTACAGACTATTTTGCGGAAGATACGGTACCTTATGATGATGTGATAGGGCAGATGCGGACGCTTGCGGCCAGTAATCTATTTGTAAAATAATGTAAATTAGAAGGGGAGATACAGCATCTACTGCATCTCCCAGTTGTTTCTAACAAGCCACATTTTCCCTTGTGGGTAATTTTTTCAGGTTCTCAATATGAGTTTTCGTAAAAATGCAAAAACTCTCGTCCAGATATGTCTGTCCGGTTTTCTCCATCAGACTTATGGCTTCCATTTCTCTCTGATACCACGGCTACAAGGACGTTTTCTGCCTGTTGCATATGAGAAAAGTCACAATAGATTCCGGGTATTGGAGTTCATGCAGCTTGAGACTTTCGGCATAGTTCTGTGCGGCATCCAGATTGTTAAAGATGTCGTGATACAGTCTTTGTACCAGAGGAACACCCTTGACTGGAGCGAGGAAATCTTCCGTTACGATATAGCCGATCTGGTCATCCGGGATATCCTCAACATAATAGGATGTAATGTAGGAAACCTGTCCGAAAGCGTAATCCCGGCTAAACGTCAGCTTGCTGCCATCAAAGACAGCTTCCTGCTCCAGATATGTCTGTCCGTCCATTTCGCAGGATTCGCAGTCCTTATAGGTTATTTTTCCTTCACTGTCTGTCTCCTCCGTCTTGATTGCAAACCGGAAACAGTTTTTTTCGGAGAGAGCCTGCAGGATCTTTTTCCGGATGTTCTCCATATAGGGGAAATCCCTGGCGATATCATCGGCAATCACTTCCGGAACCACTTCTTTCCCGATATTGTAAGAGCCGTTGCTTTTTAACTGTTCATATATGGTGCGGGAGTCGTGCCAGTCAACGCCCCCGTAAGTTGATGCAGTGATATACATAAAAGCCTCCTTCTTGTTTATTTGTAAGTTTTACATTTTTGCGCATTGTCCTAAACATATGCTGACTGCGGGAGAGTGACGCCCCCGTTTCCTCTCATGGCGGACTGATGGTAATCCAGTTCGCTGATTACGGCCTCTATGGTGTCAAACGCTGCGGACAGCTCCAGATACCGTGTAATGAAGCCGGTGACTTCCGTGTACAGGAGCATCTGCTGCTGTTTGGTCAGCCTGTTCAGGGCTAAGATACGTTTCTGCTTTTCCGCCCATTCATCTGCGCAGTAGATGTTCTCATGTTCCAGAAGCTCCGCCATATCCGTATCGTACAGCATTGCCGCCGCTGTATTGAACCACGCTGTCGCTGTCTGGCTGCAGTCATCCTCATTGCAGAAAGCGATTTTTTTGGCGGGCATCTGATACCAGAGTCTGCTTTTTACATCCTGCAGCTCTATATACAGGTCAGATGCCATATTGCATAATTCATTGATCTGGTCACAGTAATGATCCCAGTAGGGGCTTTCCTTTTCGTTCCCGTTGTAGCAGTAGTCCATCATTTTGTCCAGTCCATCCGATATGGACCACAGATCCAGCTTTTTATAAAGAGCCATTTTACACTACCGCCTCCCAGTCTTCCACGTGGAAGAATTCGTTGATATCCCATGTGCCCTTTAAGTATTTTGCCGCAGGGCATTCTCTGGAACCATTCCCCTTACTGCAGATGCAGTTTTTATTTCTGTGCATGGAAATGAGGGAAGCCAGTATTTCCCACCGGGCGCTTCTATCCCTCGCTTCAGCAGAATGATTGCAGTAATGGTATACACTGCAGTTCTGTTCGCAGTCTGACAACTCCTTTTCCACTCCCATGCAGTCTACCGGGACAGCCCTGGATAGATCCAGAAAAAACTGTGGTTCCAGCGAAACATGGTTCAAATGGTTCAGGGTAAGTCTCAGGATGTCATTGTGGCTCATATTTGCATCAAAAAAATGGTCAAAACAGGTACACAGCCAGTTCAGGATCTCCGGAAATTCATTTAAGTGCCCGCAGTGGAACCGTGATTCCGGCTCGTGGAGCGTATCGGCCATGGTGTTGACGAAATCCTCTTCCAGATAACGTTTTTCCATGATCCGGTACGCCTGCTCCAGCTCAGTTTCCGTAAGGGTAAAGGTGTGTGATTGCCTGTGTAATATTCTTTTTATATCCATATTCTGTTCGCTCCTTTTCTTTTCAGCCGTCAGACAGCTTTCTGTGTCGGTTCTTTGTGCAGTGTTTCCACAGGGATCCACTGTCCGTCCTGCCAGAAGCAGTTATTTGCAAGGCAGATCTTCCGGGGAGGATCCTCCGGATGGTCAAAATCTGCCTGCAGCACGGTGTATTTATCATAAAATACCTGCAGTTCCTGAATAAGTTTCTCCCGAAATCCCTGCAGAAGGGAATCATACAGGGCCATATCCAGCTGTCGGAACAGGGATCTGGAAAGCTCCTTTAAGATACCGGATTGGGCAATGGTATCATTGACCAGGGCAATTCCTTCCTCTGCAAATTCCGGATAGATCCGGATTCCGTCAAGTGTGACCATTTTGGCATAATCGGAGGCCGCCCTGCAGATTTTCTGACTGAGCGCCGTGTATCCTGCCGCATATTTGGTCTTTAAAACATCTAACGGAACCTTTTCCCGGTTATGTTTTAATTTGAGGACCAGCCGCTCCAGTTCTTTATGGAGCTGTTCCGCCTCTTTTTGTTTTTCTTCCGTCATGGCAGCGCCTTTCTTTTTGAAGAGGGACTGCTGCAGTGCAGACAGTCCCCGGTATGATGGTTCACGCAGCTGACTTTGCTGCCTGGTCAGGCAGTTTGTCGAATGCGATGGTGTAGATGGTATTTAAAGTCTCAAACCGTACATGATCCGGTGCAGCTTCCAGAATGGCCTGCACAGTGGAAGTGCGGATCAGTTCGCCCCGGTACAGATAAAGGGCGGGAATTCCCGGTCGAAGGATGCCGGCCAAGATACCTGTAATGCAGATCTGCTTTTTGGGGGCTGTGGTATCGGTTTTTCTGTTAAAAAATGTAAGCATTTCCGTCTCCTTTCTTTAGTTCAGCACTTCCAGTCTGTCGGTGTCTTTACGGTAACAGAAGATATTCTGTGTCAGGACGGAATCCGGATCAACCCGTAGTGCCTCTCTGACGATTTCTTTTGTTGCATGGATATCCATGTTCGCTACCTAGGGGGCAACGACAAAATCCTCTTCTGTGCAGGGGAGGAGAAGCAGGTCATATCCTTCCTTCCTGGCAAGAGATTTCGGATATCCGCTGTTCAGGATGGCGACTCCACCAAAACGGTAATCACCGGCAGAAAGCCGGTAAGTATGGGGGAAATTCTCCCATGACCGGTATGTCTCTGCAGCCATCAGAAACTCCTCTCCAGTGGTATCCGGATCTGATAAAAGCTGTTTCCAGTAATAATCCTGCAACAGCTCCGCTTTACAGGGAAACATCCGGAAGGTATTCCGGTGCGCCAGGTCGGAAAGCTGCTGAAGGGAGAGCCGGTTCTGCTCCATCATTTCATTGTCGATCAACATGCGCTTTCTGATTTTTTCCGTATCCTCCACCACACAGGCGAAGGTAATTTCCATATCATAAAAGGGGATATGGGGGATCCGTTCCAGCAGTGTGTCAACGTTTGTCCGGTTGGACAGCTGGTAAATGATGCAGCTGGTATTCAGCGGGGCGTTTGTGGGGAGGCCCTTTAAAAGCTCCAGAAGCATGTCTGCGGTTTCTTTTACACTCAGATCGCTTATGGATGCCAGATGATACAGGGTTTCCATGCTTGCAGAATAATGTGAACCGGATTTCCCGGTCCGGATATGTATAGCATCTGTCAGATTCCCCAATATGGTATCCCGCTGATAGAAAACACTGGCATTACCGCCAAGCCTGTCTTCCAGAAAAAGTTTCAGTTCGTTTTTAAAAGTTTCATATGTCATTGTCTATTCCTCCATTTTTGTGATGTAATAAGTATCAGGCCTGATCGTCTGTGCAAGACGGGATCTCATGCGCCGGAAGCGGCTGCAGATGCCATTGGCTGACAGGGAAAAGATTTCCCCGATTTCACGGAAGGAAAGCCCGTCTGCTTTTAACAGCACCATTTGCTTTTCCGTTTCTGTCAGGCAGGAGAGAATCTCCAGCATAAACATCCGGTCAGCAGACTGCTCATGGATTCCTTTTTTACGTTTCGGCAGTATTTCATCCAGCGTCAGGCCGTATTCCGTGCCGGAATGGATGCTGACGGTGACTGCACGGCGTTTCTGTCGGTTCTCATAGGTGTAATGGTCGCACAGGCAGCTGTTCATCCTCCTCCAGGCAATGGTGGTAAAGCTGTAACGGGACAGCCTCGGATCTTCGTCAAAGTCCTGCACTGCAGATAAGTAACCGAATATCACAATGTCGTAATATTCATCCACAGGAAGACTTTTATGACGGAGAAACGAATAAACAGTGTCGATGTGTTCCTCTGCATATTGTTTCTGTAAAAGAGTCAGTTCGTGTAATTTATTCATGTTCATTCCTCCTTTAAAAGGATAGTCAGTGTATCAGCTGTCTGTCTGGCACATGCCAGTTCTTCCGGGGAAACGTTCCGGTAATGCAGAAGGATGACTGCGCCGGACGGCTGTTCTTTCGTGCCCACAGGATAGAGGGCATGGATGCGGTATCTGGAATCTTCAAACAGATATAAAGGATCCGCATCATCATTCAGATAGGTTTTCTGTTCTTCGATCAACATCCGCACTCTTTTTGCCAGACAGGGCGCTTCCGGAAGCGTGATGCCCCTGGATGCGAGCACATGCTCCGTACTCAGGATGGCACAGGCGAAGCTGCAGTTTCCCGCAAGCACACGGAGATGCTTTTCGCAGGTATCCTCCAGGTACAAAAGCGGCTGGTATCGTTCCATGACAATGCTTTCACCGCAGATGCCGATCTCCATGGGATCGCCTTCCTTCAGGCGGAGTACCTGGCGGATCTCTTTTGGCACCACAATGCGGCCGAGCATGTCAAATCTGCGGATAATTCCGCTTCTTTTTGGGTTCATGGTTCCTCCTTTTCTGCCGTCTGGACGGCTGTCTGGGTAAAAGAAAGGGAACACCTATAAGGCGCTCCCTTCTTAAACTGTTTATTCCCGCGTTCATGCGGCATTGCCGGTCTGGTTGGCCTGGCGTTCCGATATGGCATTTTTTGCTTTTATGATGAGCGACGGTCCAATGGCTTTTTCCCAGGCATCGATATAGGAAGCGGTGCGGCTTAAGAGCCTGTACAGATCAAGGTCGCTTAAGTTCGCAAACACTTTTCCTTCGCTGACAAAAGAATTGGACTGCATATAAGTGCCGCCGTTCGCATTTTTCTGGGGGATTCCCTTCCCATTCTCCACTTCAATAAACCAGGGGAGCTTGCGGGCCGCCCCTTTACTGTCCTTCGTGGCCCGGATGATCCGCAGTTTGGATACCTGCGCATAGCCTTTGGCATCTTTTGATCCAAAGATTTTTTCCTGCTGGAAGGTGTATTCCTGGAAGCCGGCATTTAACCGGCTTAAAATAAACTTTGCTTCCTCTGGGGAGATGTTGGTGGTCACGGTCACGGCCTTGTCGCCGGTCCCTTTGGAATAATCCTTCATCAGAATCCCGATGAGGGAATGCCTTCTGAAACCGTCTTCCGTTTCTTCCCGGTCTGCATGGATGTGTGCATAGCATCCCAGAGAGGCGACCTTCAGCTTATCCCTGAATTCAATAAGAGTTTTGCTGTTCTTGTAGACTGCGATCTGGTTGGAGATGTAATCTTCATGATTCATATGTTTTCCCTTCTTTCTTCCGCTGTTATACAGCGATATTATTTTTGATCTGCTGGATGACGAGCCTGCCCAGGTTTACGGGAAGCCGTTCCAGACGGGTGATGTCCAGAAAACCGTCTTTATAGATCCGCTGGATATTTTCCTTGTCGTCACCGATGGCGGCTGCAAATATTTTGATGCCTTTTGCGGCATATTCTTTTTTAATCCCGCGCAGGTCAGCTTCCGCCTCAGTGCCGTAATAGTTATCCGCTGCAGGCTGCCCGTCCGAGATGACAATCAGGAGCTTTATGGCTTCCGGCCTTGTCATCAGACGTTCCGCCACATAGCGCAGAGCAGCACCGTCACGATTCCCGCATCTGGCGCTCATGTCCATCAGGCGGTATTGGTCCTTGTTGTCGAGGGTGTCAAATTCCGCATAGGCGTACAGCTCCACATCATCCTCTTCCGTATGGCCATAGATGGCTACAGGGATATCCAGTCCCTTACAGAAATCATGCAGTATAATGGAGGCTGAGCGTGCGTAAGTGATCCGGTCCCGACTGCTCATGGAGCCGCTTTCGTCATTCAGGACAGCGACAGCGATATCAACCTGGTCACCCGGCAGCTTCAGTTTGTAAAACAGTCTGCCGTCATTGCGTACTGCATTGCGCACATTGAGCCGTTTTCCCATGGGAAGGTTGTCAAGCTTTCCGCCTTCCTTATAATCCTTGAGTATCTGGGCGATCTGCTTCTGGAGACGTCTGGAGATGAGCAGGAGGGGAGGAGCGACTTTCTGGTAGGCTTCCATATAGGAATTGTCTACATAGGACATCCGGTTGATATTGACATGGCAGCCACGGTGGGCATTGCCATACCGGATCTTATCCGCTTCCGCCTGCAGCTCTTCGCTGAGCTCCTCTTCATAACGGGCATAGGCATTTTCCTCTGCGAGCTGTGTCATGATCCGCTGCATGTCAGAGGCTGCCTGGGAAAGGTAGCCCGCGCCCGCATAATCTGTAACGCGGGAGATGCCGCCGTCTCCGTCTTCCCCGATCTCATCGGTCTTTTCCAGCATGATCCGACCGGTTTCATAATCCAGGACCCGTTGCAGATGCTCTCGTTCTTCGTCTTCGTCACCGGGTTCATGCTTGTACTTCCCGGTGCCCGGCGCCGGTTTTCCACTGCGGTCCGGAAGGGGATTCCCTCCGGCAAGCTGGTTCTTCATGTCATCCGCCGCATTTGAGGTGCCGTTTTTGATGTCCTCCCGTACCTTTTCGATAAAGCTTTTCATATAGGGCCACAGAAGGAGCAGCATTTTGTTGGCGGAATCAAACCGTGCTCTTGCATCGTCATCGAATGCTGCATCGTCCACATAGGGAATGCATTCGTACACCACCTCCAGGTAGGGGCCTTTATAGCCGTCAAGGTTGTTAATGTCACCGGTCTTTGCATACTGGATCAGCAGATTGATGAGAATAAACACTTCATGGTGCTGTCTGTCGATCTCTGTTGTCACAGTTTCCATTTCTTCCGCATAGCGCAGGTTGTTTAAGAGGATGCCGGTCTTCATGGTTCCGGGAAATGCATCGCACATCCGCCCTTCGATATAGACATCCTCCATCAGGTTGACCAGGGAGTGGGAGATATGGGAGATGGCGATTATGACCGCATTATCCTTATCCTCCACAGCTTCCAGAATCTCCTGCAGGCTTTTTTCCTGTTTGACACTTAATTCTTCCGGTTCGGCGGGATAAAACCGGCCGCCCGACAGCGCCTGCTGGTAAGTGGCAAGCATGGTAAAATCCGAATACAGGATATGGCCGCATTCATGGGCGACGATCCCGATCAGGCTGTCCGCCTTCAGGCCCTTTGTGGGAAAGCTTTCTGTCAGGAAATTGCCTGCATTCAGCCGGATAATCCGGTTGTCTGTATGGGCAATCTCTGCGGAATTTGAAGTATCCCAGTAGGTGCTTACTTTGCTGCTCCTGCGGTAACGCTTTGTAGCGCCTTCCGCAATATCCGTCAGGTAGGCGGCAAACTGCGGGGAACCGAAGAGCTGTTCATCCGTAAGCCTGTTTTTTTCGTCTGCAATCAATCGTTTGATCGCAACATGTGAGGTTCTCATTTATCTGTGTCCCTTCCTTTCTTTCCCGGAAGCTTATCTCCCAGAAGTGCATCCGTAGTGGTGCCGAAACATTCTGCCAGAGCCACAATCAGGTAGGGCGGCGGCAGGCACTTTCCGGTTTCGTATCTGGATATGCTTTTCTGGGTAACCTCCAGTTTTTTTGCAAGCATCTGCTGGGAAAGGTACGGTTTTCTGCTGATACGCAGGTGCTTAAGGTTCCTTGCCAGGTTCTGCTTTAACTGTTCTTCATCTACAATAGCCATAAGCTGTCCTCCTAAGCCGCAAATTTCTGTTCAAGGCAGGAGGAGAGGATGTCGGCCCGATTTTCCGGATCACTGGATACGGAGGAGAGCACGGTGTATCTGGCAGCCTCCAGCGCATTCCCACAGACCATATAGGACTGTACCCAGCTGATCAGTTCCCGGACACCGCAGCTTCCGTCGTTGATCATGGTCTCCCGGCATCGTTCGCTGATTTCCTGAATGGAGGCGGCCATGTTGGAGACAACTGCTTTATCGGTACATCCGGTCACCTTCATGGTGCGTTCGGTAAGCGTGTCCACATCTGGTTCTTCCATATCTATGATAAGGCTCATTCTGGAGATGACGGACTGGTTCATGTCACGGCAGCCCGCATAATTATTGTTGGTCGTGACAACCACAACGGTATCCGGATGGCGCTTTATAACCTCACCGGTAGTCAGCGTGATGCTGGCACAGCGGTCCAGGAGGGCATTTAAGCCGACCAGTACGCCCGGATTGGCAATTACGGTGGGTTCCTGTATCTCAATCACATATCCGTTCCGGATGGCTGTGATGAGAGGCGTCTCCACATACCGGAAATGCTGTCCGGAGGTGTTTTCCGAAGCCATTGCTTTTGCATCCTGTTCCATAACCTCTAAAAGCTTGTCATAGACTGCAGCATCCGTGACGGTCTCGTCATAGATGCCGGTCAGCTTCATATAAGCAGAGGGCGGATCCATCTGGATGTCTTCCAGTGTGGGATATTCTTTGTCAAAAGGCGTCTTCCCGTCCGTATCCGGAAGCATCTGCCCCAGGAAATCATAGATCTCCGTATTGGCAGAGCAGGTATAATAGAGATACGGCAGGCCGAGCCCGGCTGCGATTGCCTTGGCGCCTTCCGTCTTTCCTGTCCCTGCAGGCCCGCGCATCATAAAATTGCGCATGGGCTGGCATCCGTTTGTGGTCATCTGCGCATGGCGGCAGATCATGGTCACTTCAGGAGGGATAATATACCAGTCTTCGATTCTGGGGACCATCAGTTCCTCTTTTGGAGTAAGGGTTCTTTGTGAGAGTGGGAATTTGTTTACGAAATCGTCCCTGCTGACAGCGGCCGCCGCTGCCGAAGCTGCTCTGCCTGTAAGGATACGGAATGTGCCGAACAGGACGCTGCTGGGGGAATAGGCATTCCGGTTCAGGTTCACCGTGGTAAGCTGTGAAAGATTACCTGTACTCGGTATGTTTAAAGAAATTCCGCCAACACTTAATGTGGAGGCACCCTCAATCCTGCGGTAAAGGTTGTCGCACAGGATGAATGCCGCTTTTGCCGCTTCGTCCATATCAGAAAAGCCATCGTTTTTGCATTTCCCCAGCAGGTCATAATTTTCCCGGAACTCATCATCCGTCAACGCCTCCGGCATCAGTGCAAAAAACAGTGCAGTGCCGGTGTTGTTTCCATCTTTCAGGGAGTAGAGCCTGGGGGAACCGGTCACATCTTCATAGCGTCCGGCCTGGAATTTGCCATTCTTTTTGTTAAAGACTACCACATGGATCTCTTTTGTACGGCTTGCATATTCCACAACCGTTTTCTCTCCCTGGGTGCCAATGGCGCTCTCTGAGGTACTTCCCGGCGTCAGGGTGGTGTCCATCTCCATATAGGCCAGAACAGCGGAAAGAAGAGGACCGTGCAGGGTGGATTTTTTGTTTGCGACAGTGCAATAGGTAGAATAATGTGTGGTGCTGACATTGGATGCGAGACTGTCAAAAGGCTCAGGGATACTAAGCTTCCATGTCCAGTTCGCAAATAACGGTATCTTTGCCATGGTTTTCGTTTCCTTTCTTCGTATGTTAGTGTTATACCCATGAGACCTGCAGGGAGTCCCCTGCGATCCGGGCTTTCAGTTCATTTTCTTCCAGGGTGGAGATAAGCTCTTCCCAGTAGTTTCTGCCGGGAAAGTTCTCCAGTGTGGCCTTCAGCAGCTCCTTTTTATTCTGCCGGATGACCACATCCCCGTTCTCTTTGATGGTAAGTCTGGTGTGGCCGCCTGCATTCAGTTCTGTGATTAGCGACTCCAGCACTTTCTGCCCTACCAGTTCATACCAGACACTGACATCCACAACGGAAGGTGCCTCTGGTTCTTCCTTCCCCGGTTCCGGGGTACTGTCCTGTGCAGGGGATTGAAAGCTTCCGACGACCAGAGGCTGTATATGAATGCGCCCAAATCGGTCAAAGCAGATGTCCGCATGATTGTATTTTTCCATGTCATCCACTGAAATACGCAGGGTGTTCCCTGCCAGGATATCCTTCAGGGAGGGTTTCTGCTTCCACTGCCAGACTGCCTGGGGATAAGCGGATTTCAGCTTATCCGTGATGCGCAGGGAGATGTGGCAGAGCATCATTTCTACTTCCTGCTCTGAAAAAAGGCAGGAATATTCTCCTTCGCAGGGGAACCCTGCCGTCTCCGGAACAGAGACCGGGGATTCTGCATTGCTTTTTTCCGCCCTGCATTTTCCGGAAACAAATGTCCGCATTTTATGCAGGGAGAGCTTTCTGCTTCCACTGCCAAAGCGCCGGATAAGAAAGCTCTCGGACAGTATGACAAGCCAGAGAATCATTATTCCTGCCATAAGCTTCTGGGATAATTCCTTTGGAAAAAAGGCGCCCAGCACAAGCAGAGTGAGGATAAGAGCAGTGGTACTTTTGGTGAAAATTGTCCGTTTCATTTTTCTGATCCTTTCTTTTTGTGATTCGTAAATAAAAAAAGAGGGATTACAGCCGTTTTCTTTCCTGACTGTAATCCCTCTTTTGGCCGCAGCACTGGTGCTTAGTTGTACGGCAGGCCGTCCTCCTCGCAGTCTTCAGCAGATATAGGAGCAAACCCGTCTCCGGAGCCAGAGGCTTCCGGAGTTTCTGCGCCGGCATCATCGGTTTTCTTACCGGTGGGAATGTAATTCCATTCATATACCGTGATCTTGGGTATGGTTCCTTTGTGACCGTCTGATTTCCGGGTGTAGTCCACCAGATCCAGATCCCCGGTTATGAAAAGCAGGCTTCCTTTCTGTACACCTGCGTTCACTGCCCGCTCGACTGCTTTGCCGAACAGGACGCACTGGTAGAAGTTGGGATGCTGGTGCTCCCCAAAGCCTTTGTTGACTGCCACATAGAACTGTACATAAGGAGTTCCGTTCTGGCTGGTCTGTGGTTCCAGGTCAGCTGTAACCCTGCCTGTTAATGAGATAGCTGTAAACATGATTCATTTCTCCTTTCCGGATTAAATTTTTTGTATCAAAAAAAGTGCCAAAAGTCTGCCACTTTATCACATGGCTCTTCTGACACTTCCTTCAATCTTAAACAACGTGTGCATCTATGCGCTATACATAGCCCTTCCGGGAAGCACAAAAATCAATTACAAAGAAATGATAACACAATATATAGAGTTTGTCAATTTATAAAACACAATATATTGATATAAACGGCTATAAATCCATATTAGAAGGGGATGCTGTTCCGGAATCCGGCGTATTCTCCAGAAGCTCCACCCCAAGCAGGCTGTCTGCCAGCATTGCTTTTTCCATCCAGGGACAGTTCTCTTTGAGGGACTCCGGCGGAGAGAGGAAATAAAAGCGGTAGGAGCAGCCGGTCCGTATTTTGTAATCTTTACCGATGGGCAGTGTATGGGATACCCCTTCGGTATCTATTAGATAGACCTCGCGGTATTTCACGAACAGTTTTGGGCAGAATCCGGTACAGACGCCTTCCAGCACGGTATAGGATTTTCCTTTGACCTTCAGGAAAAGGGCTGCTGTCCGGATACAGGAGAAGGCAAAGATGAAACTGCTTAAGAGGAAGAAGGGCATGTCCTTTTCATGGAAGCAGAAGACAAGGCCGATAAGAAGCAGCCTGCCCCAACAAGGAGTGTCAGGGCAAGCTTTCGTGATAGTGGTCTGGGTATGGGTTCCATAAAAACCTCCTTATAAAATCTGGAACATGATCCGTTGTTTGAAATAAAGATTGGAGATGGCAGCCAGCACCGGGAACCGGAAATCGCATACCCTGCAGTCCGTGATGATGGATTCACAGTCAGAATCTTCTTTGTCATATACGCATTCCATCAGCTGGCGGACGCTTTTCAGAGGCCGGACCCCCTTTTCCAGGCACAGGATCAGTTCTGCCGTAGAGAGCATCTGATGCTTTACCAGTGCAGCCACCTGCCGCTCCATGGGTTCCAGCTTCGCTCTGTGGAAAACCATGGCCGCTTTTTTCAGAGGCAGTCTTCCGGAGAGGGCGAGTTTCAAAAAGGAGGCAGTTCTTACCAGGATTCCATCCGGCACGGACTGAATATAGAGATGGCCGAGCAGGTCATACAGGGCATCGATCCCGGTACAGTCCCGGCCGGAAGCCACAAGACCGCGCATAATGAGGCGGTTTAAGTAGTGGTCAAAATCCAGATCTCCAAGGATATGCAGTTCCCGTTCCTTTTCGTAGAATTCTGCCCGGAGTTCCTCGTAGGTCAGGATGCGGAAGGCCAGACTGGACCAGAGAAGCAGTTCATGGGGATCAAGCCCGCAGTCCCGGCTGCCTGTCACTACGACAGGGAGGCCGTCCTTCTCCAGACGGTAGGTTCCAATCGAGGTATAAAGTGTGATCATATGGTCTCCTCCTTTTGTTCACCGCAGGGCAAGGCAGTTCTCTGCCCTCAGCCTGCCTGCTGCTCTTGATATCCATGCCGACACATGGTTTGGTTTGACTCCGTAACAGGCGGCAATCTCTTTCCTTGTATGCCCCATGCATTTCATCTGCAGTGCCTTTATTCCTTTCCGGCAGATCCCGGAATACCGGCTTTCTGCATCCGAAAGGATCAGGAAGATATCTGCATCGGAGAGGGCATGCCAGCCTTCGTCCGCCAGAGAGTCCGCATAGGTAAGACAGGAACCGTCTTCCACAGGCTCTTCCAGATACTTGAGAGGCTTCTGGATCCGCATAACCCTGCGGCAGTGGGAGAGCAGGTAATTGCGGACAGCTGTATTGGCGAATGTGGCAAAAGCAGCACCGCCGTCTTCCCGGTAATTCTGTGCGGCATGGCAGAGCGCCTCGCATCCGGTCTGGTAGAGGTCATCATACCCAAGCCCCTGGATGGATTCATTTAGGGACATGCATCCCAGCACGATGTTCCGCACCAGATAGAGGTGGTCTTCCACCAGTTTCAGTTCTTTTCTGCTCATGGTTCCCATGGTCTCACCCCGCTTTCCCATGCCTGTATCCTAACAGGCGATTTTGATATGGTTGTTCTGAAGCACTTTTCGGCATTCTGCCATCAGACAGTCACACCGGTAGTCTGAGAACTGTCCGATGTGGGCCTGCTCACTGGAGAGGCAGAAGGTATCCTGCATCCATCGGTAGGCATCTTTTCTGGAGAGAATGCCGTTTTGCCAGATGGCATCAAACAGCCGGTGTGCCTGTGTTCGTTTTTTGCGCAGGTTCCGGTCAGCCAGGATGTCTCTGGGTATTTTTGTCCCGGCATGGACGCCTACATAGGAGTCGCACTGGGGGTATCCGCTGCATACATACAGGTATTCCTCCAGTGCTTTTTCCTTATGTACATAAGAAGCATTCCTGAGCACGGCACTGCGGCCGCAGTAGGGGCATTTTATCCGGATCGGTTTTGGTTTTTGTTTCATAGCTGTCATCCCTCCTTCCTGTAAACGTAAAGTTTACATACGGTTTAAGTATTCCTTTAAGGATATTGTAGGGAAAAACAGGGAAACTTCCCATGGGTTCGGCGCTGAATCTTAAGTCAGTTGAGAGTAAAATGGTATTATTTACCATTTCGAGGCCGGTTTAACAGGTGCAGCAGCTGCTGAATGGGGCAGTCCGAGGAGGAAGGCGTGGACAGCAGGATCCACTGGTGGTAGAGCCGGATGAAACAGGAGCTGCTGACCACTGCCGCACAATCCGTCCGGTCGATGCGGGTGCCGAGGAAATTTTCGGCATCCGCAAGCGGCAGGAGGACAGGCCTGCAGTCATGTCCGGGGATGAAAAGAAAATCACCGCATCCGGATTCCCTGCGGTAGCTGCAGCTGCAGGAGATATACATGGCATTGCGGTAGTTGCCTTCCGTTGCCTCGAAAAAATGTGCGATGGTTTCATAGCTGACGCTTAAAGTGGTGTCCATGCAGTTTGCCTCCTTCCTGGACTTTAGCTGTTTTATCCGAACAGCGCCTCGATCTCACGCGTGATGCGGGGGATGACCGTGCCATTGAAAATGTTGGTCAGGGCTGCCAGAAGAAGGGCGCCCAGTACGACGGCGATGATGATCTTAACGCCATCGGAAATGTAGAAATCGCCCCTGTCATTCGCAAGAATCATCCGGGCGCGGTTCATGGTGCGCAGGACACTGCTTTTTACCTTACTGAGTACACGCATATTTTTTAGATCTCCTTTTCTTGTTCAAAACAATAAAAGTTACGGTTGCGGCCAGTCCTGCAATAAGGACCGGCAGGGGAAAAAATTTTTTCATGAAAATCTCCTTTGGTTGCCTGTTTACGGGTTACACGGTATGGCTGCAGCAGAAACTGCAGGGAAAAACAGTTACATAGGCATCACCTCCTTTACAGGAAAGGGGCATCTTTTGTTCCCGGACTTTAAAAGAAAGCGCCCAGGGAACCGATGACTTCCACGGACAGGACGACCACATAGATCAACAGGATGCAGAAGAGCATCATCATGGAATATTTCTGCATCTGTTTGGGGCGCTTCCCTGCTTCCTTTTTTAAGTTGTTCTGCTCAATCTGGCGCATGTCGAATACCAGCATCTTGAAATACATCTGCTGGTCATCGCCCCGTAGGGTGCCGATGAGTCCCCGCACGATGTCGGAGAGCATGGTGCTCCCTACACGGTTCTGAAAGTGGAGCAGGGCATTTTCATAGTTTCCGGTTTTCATGTCTGCCACAGTAGTATCCAGTTCCTGCCCAAGATGGGGGCCGGCGATGCGCCGGTAGGAGACTAAGAGCTTTAAGACGTCCCTGTCCGTAGCGAGGCCTTGCTGGATGCTGACAGCAAACCGCGGCAGTTCTGCTTCAATCAGTTTTTTGCGCTTTTTCACCAGGTCAAAGGCTTTATAATAGGTTGCAAACCACATCATGACTGCAAGGCCTATGGCGAGAAAACCGGCAAGCGGCATTATGAGTAAAAAAGGGATTCCGGCAAGCCCGGTCAAAAGGGCTGTCAGGAAGGCCTTCAGGGTATAGCATTCCGGCGTCAGCGGGATGCCGGCGATGGCCAGTGTGGAGAGGAGCCTGCTTCTCCGGATCGGATCCAGACGCAGCAGAAATGAAAATTTATCCGCCACTTTGGTCAGGTAGACATCAAACAGATTCTCCTCTCCGGTTCCGGTCTGTTTTTTGGCGAGCATCATCATGCGGGAAGTCCTGGCTGTGGGTACGTCCACAAAGGCACAGGAAAGGTTATAAAAAGCAATTCCGGCAAATACACAGGCCAAAAGGATCAGTAATCCGGTCATATCGTTACCTCATTTCTGCACTACGGTCTGTTTCCCGGAATGCCGGTGCGTAGTGCGCCACCGGTTCCAGCTGGTATTTCTTCCACGGCTATGCCTTGTATTCAATGGGCTTTGAAAGCTGCATGATCCGGGTAAAGGAAAACAGGACGATGGCAGCGCAGATGGCAAGGGTGATCTTGCCGGGCAGGGAGAACATCAGTGTCTCGAACCAGGAACGGTTGAGCACATATAAAAGCGGGATGTTTCCTACCACAAGGAACATCATGGTGATGGCCTCCTTTTTCGGCTCGTTGATAATGGCTTCCAGTTCGGACTGGATGATGCGCATATCAGAGAATTTCTGTACCGTAAAGGTCAGCGTATTTTTCATGCTCCGGTCACTCTGGCACTGGATCAGGGTATTGCACCATTCATGGAAGATCCGGTTGGGGACCTTCATCTTCAGGGAATTGATGGTGGAGGTCATGTTGGCGTTCAGCATTTCCGACTCCATGATGAAGGCTTCAAAGTGGGACTTTACCGGAGGGTTCAGATAAGGGATGTTTTCCCGCACTGCCTTTAACAGGTCGCCGCTCCTTAAGTAGGAGGTGGTGATGACGGATATAGCCGTCTCCAGCTCCTCGTTCAGATGCTTTTTATAGGCCGCCGCTGTGGAGCGCAGATACCATACCGGCGCAAAGGCGAACCCTGCGCCCAGGATCGGAATCAGGAACGGGTTATTTAAGAGCAGGGATGTCACTGCGCCCAGGGCAAACAGGAGGATGGATACCCTTTTGACAAGTGTGAACCGTCCTTCCCGTCCGGTGGCCGCAAGAAGTTGCTCTACTTCCAGCGTCTCACGGTTAAAAAATCCCTTTGCCGGTTTCCCTAAAAGCGCGTCCACATCGTCCTGCAGCGTGGTTTTCTGCGACTGGGAGAGCACATGGAAAAAGTCATTGAACCGGACAGCGAACAGGGTAAAAAGCCCATTAACAATCAGCAGGAACAGGATGATCTGGATCCACTGCATGTGCGGCACCTTCTTTCCGTGTTCTTTTTGCAGCGGGTTTCGCAAGGAATGGGGCAAGTTTTCCGGCAGGGATGCCGTTGTCCAGCATCCGCCGCTTCAGGGTGTCTGAGATGCTGCCCAGCCTCCGGTGCTTTCCCACTACGGTTGTCTTCCCGTCTTCCCCGGTACAGTTGTCGGTCACATCGTACTGGTAAAGGGGGCGGTAGAGGAGCTGCCCGTCCCGGAAATCCTCTCCTTCGATGATCTGCATGATCTTCCGGCTGCCATCCTCCAGCTGTTTTGTGAATACCACGATGGGATAGGCCTCCACCATGATCTGCATCAGGATCTCGTCTGCCATGTTATATTTCCGCTTGGCCAGAGTCATCATCCTGCGGTAGGTGGATTCCGAGGAGTTGGAATGGATGGTGGTCACTACGGTATGCCCGGTACGGGAACTTTCCGCTACAGACAGTGCCTCCTTTGCAGAACGCATCTCACCGACGCCGATGACATCCGGGTGCTTGCGCAGGACCCGCTCTAAAAGCAGGTCCTGGTCGATGTCGAGGGACGGGTTCTCGTGGGGCCTGGTGAGCAGATGGACCACGCTGTTTAAGGCATGCCCTTCCGCATCCCGCTTGATCAGGTCAAATTCACGGCTCCCCTCCTCAATGGTGATGAGCCTGCGGTTATCCGGGACCATGGACAGAAGCC
The DNA here is from genome assembly GCA_910576325.1 of Clostridia bacterium. Lineage (GTDB taxonomy): Bacteria > Bacillota > Clostridia > Lachnospirales > Lachnospiraceae > Laedolimicola. The sequence goes on along the minus strand of CAJTIM010000010.1, from coordinate 13,485 downwards.
AGCTCATGATCGTGGTCTTTCCGGAACCGGTGCTGCCTGCGATACAGACAGAGACGCCGTACCGGATACAGCAGGTCAGAAGATCCAGCATTTCATCAGTAGCAGAGCCGGAGGCAGTGAGCTTTTCCCTGGAGACCGTCTGCTGGTTGACAATACGGATGGAGGCATTGATCCCAACCTCCGCATCCACAATGGGCGTCTTGTCCACGGAGATACGGATATTCTTGTCAAGGAACCCAATGACGGAGGGCATGGTGTCGTCGATGACCATGCCGCAGGTATTTAAGAGGCGCCTGGTCACGTCAATGGCATGCTGGGGGGACTGGAACCGGTCCGGGATCTTCATGGAACGTCCGCCGCTCATGATCACTTCGATGTCATCGTAGGCGTTGACATTGACCTCCTCCACGCCGGGACGATAGATCCACTTCTTTAAAAAGGAGATTCCGGCCATATCCTCATAGAGGGTGTCGCACAGCTCCTCCGTGGCCATGCCTTCCATATGGTAGGAACGGCTGGTGACATACTGGAAGATGAATTCCCGCAGAAGCTTTCTTGCCTCTTCCTGATTGCCTTCGGTCGTCAGCTTGTCCGCATGTCTGGAGGTACAGTATTTCTGCACATCTTCCAGAATCTGGTCATAGGACATGGTTTCCTGCTTTGTGGCGGTAAAAAACATATCATTTAAAGATTCCACGGCGTTTTCTCTCCTTTCCGGCAGTTTTTGCCTGCCTGTTTTTTCCGGACTTTCTCTCTGGCTCCGGTTCTTCCCATTCGGACTCCTCTTCATAAGTATCCTGGAATTCCTCCGATTCGTTTTCCGGAGGATCTTCCTCTGTTTCGTCCATCGGCTCCGGATCCTCCAGACGCTTTTTTACCAGCTTTAAGGAATTGATGTAACGCTGGTTGCAGTAGGCCAGTGTCTTGAACATCTGCCCGCTGGTGCCGCAGCGCTCGATCTCCTTTGCATAGGGGAGGAGTCCGTCAAAACCGCCGATCAGGTGGTCCATCTCATCAATGGCATGGAAGGGACGGGCAAGGCCGGCGAGTGTCAGGTGTTCACGGTAATGGAACTTTTCATCCGTCAGAAGCGGCTTGTGGGCGCGCAGGTAATTTAAGCCCCGCAGGTCGGGGGTGATGATGCGCACCACAAGGTCTGCCGCTTCGATGGCGGTGGGCGTAAAAAAGTTCAGCATGTTGGAGCTGCAGTCCAGGATGATGAAATCCACAAGCCTGGACGCCTCCGCGATGAAGGTCTTGATTTTTTCATATTTCAGCTCCGGATAGGAGAACGGGTTCTCACCGGCCGCATAGCCCATGACGCCGATGAAGGGATATTCCTTTAAGAGGACAACCCGCTCGGCCACCAGTGCGGTATTGATCTCCAGGCCCGTGAGCACGTTTCCAATGGAAGCGGAAGCTTCCAGGATACGCTCCGGCATCCAGACAGGCAGCATGGGCGTGCTGGAGTCCGCATTGATGATGAGGGCTTTTTCCTTGCCTGCCGTGAGCACTTTCGCCAGGTTGCAGCAGAACATGGATTTCCCGCAGCCCGGATTTCCCCAGACAGTGATGATTTTAGACATATGCATTTCCTCCCTTATTCCTCTCCCGCATTTTTCGTACTGCCCTCATCGTCAGCAGGCTGCGCATCCTCTGCTGCTTCTGTATCTGCGTCCGGATTCGGGCTGTCGGCAGGCTCCCCTTCGGTATCCATGGAGGATGTGAGGGACTCCTCTTGTGTACCGTCTCCGTAAAGCGTGAGCAGAATTTCACTCTGGCGGCCAAGCAGTTCCTCTGCCAGTTTTTCATTCCCCCTTGTGATCAGCGCCACATGCAGCCTTCCTTCGTTTTCATATCTGGCCAGAAGCAGAGCCTGCTCCGGTGTGGCGAGGACCGTGATCGTGGCGGTCTGCTGGCGTTCTTCGTCCTCTTCCGGGGGAGTGGTGTAGTCCACATCCAGCCCTTTGGAGTCCGTGACAGAAAGGACTTTGACAAAACGCAGCTCCGGAATGTCCGTGACAGGTTCCAGTTCGTTATCATCATCGTAATGGTAGAGGCGGATAATATCCCCTCCCTGGAGTTTGTCGGACAGGGCGGTGGCAAGTGTCTGGGTGGTGATGGAGATGGCTACCATGTCATCCGGGATCCCGTTGAGGGACAGGTCCGAGGACAGTGGGACACTGCTGACCTTCTCCGGAAGAATGTAGTCTCCGGGAAACAGGTCTGTGGCAGCATAGGTCCCGATGACATCCTGCGTCTGTCTGGCAACGCCGTCCGGCAGGTTGAATTCCCCTACCTCTGCCAGCTCCACATCATTTGTGGTGATGAGAGTTCCGCGGGGAACGGCATTTTTCATGCGGGCGATCTCGCAGGTGCTGCTGGTTTTACTGGTGACGGCAGGTATGGCGATAAAAGCGATCACAGCAGCAAGGACGATGCTTAAGATGCCATAGATAAAACGGTTATTCATTTTCATGGGGTGAAATCTCCTTATCGGTTATTGTCTAAAAAATGGTATATGTCCCGCATAAGCAGAACTACGGTGGCATTGATGCCGTATAAAGCAGCCAGTATGCCGGCTGAAAGTAACAGGATCAGTTTCATGCGTTTCTCCTTTTCGTATTATGGGGGCAGTAACAGCAGGGTGTATAAAAAGCTGCCCCAGAAAATGTATGGTGCAAACGGAATCTGTTTGGGCCTTTCTTTCCGGCATATGGCCAGCATCCCCATATGCAGAAGGACCAGGATACAGGAAACAGCAAGAACAGCCATCAGCCCGGAGGCACCAAAGGGGATGCCTAGGATTGCTGCCAGCTTGATGTCCCCGCCTCCGATGCCGCCTCCGGTTGCTAAGGAGACGGTAAGCAGGAGCAGAAAGCCGCAGAGAAATCCGAGGAAGCAGTGCAGGAGGACCAGGCAGGTCGGCGCCTCCGTAAGCGCAGCGGGAATATATAAAAGGCACCAGGGGAGGAAGGCAAGCAGGGCGGCATTGCGGATCCGGTGGTGTCTGTGGTCATAGGCTGCAAACCACAGAAGGAATACCAGGGTGACGGCATGGTAGTAAAAAAGCATCCTACTCACGTTTGCTGTACCAGTCATCGAACAGGCTGCCCTGAATCTGCACGGAGTCGTTCACGTTGACGGAGAGCATCCCGGAAGGCGTCCATGCGTCTATGATATAGGTGTATACGGTATAGGAGGTGCCGTCGGGGAACCAGACCGGTGTAAAATGCACGTTCCGGCCGTAGGTGGAAAATTCATTGGGCTTGAAGGCGAATACCGCATTCATCCCTCCGCTGCAGGATAAAAGCCTCCAGTAATCCTTATAGGAGAATTCCGGGAAATACGAAACGCCTGTCTGGGCAGGGGCATAATGGCTTGCCGGGGCATTTGCCGAGAACCGGGCCGTGGCAGCTTCCCTGATGCCGTAGCCGCTTTTCATGTTGTCGCCCTGGGCAGTAGGGACAATATCATCCGGATGGATCTCCATGGAGCCGCTTAAGGAGGCGGAGTACCCCGTGGAAGTGAAGACATAATAGCCATGGTCCTCATAATGCCCGTGGCTTCTGCTGCATCCGGCAGGGCAGCTGGACTTATGCCCGGTGCTTACCCATACCCATACAGGTTTCCACCTTGCGCTCCATACGCTCCAAGAGGCAGAAGTCTTCTGGGGATTGGAAGGTAGGGAGGGAATGGAAAACCGGGGATTGACATCCGTTGCCAGGGGATCCGGGGGCAGGTTCTCTTCCAAAGAGACAATCCGTGCGGTAAAGCTGGTCTTTGCAGTGGATGCGCCGCTTACGGATGCCTGAATCGTCAGGACGGTAGGTTCCATCGGGGTATGCCATTTGGCCCATACGACCTGGGAGCCTCCTGCCGGCATGACGATGTTATTTACGGTATAGCTTCTGCCGTTTATATGGAAGGTGACGCTGGCAGGGTTGTCAGGATTGACTTCCCGGCTGCTGGTTAGGGTAATGCTGGTGATGACATCCGTATCCACGCGGTAGGTATAGTCCGTGGCTTCCAGTTCAGCGGCCGGGACTTCCTTATAGGTTACGATGCCGATGCCGAGGGCGGACAGGATCTCCCCGTCCGATACCTTCCCACTGGTTGTCCCTCCCCATGCGGGATAACCCAGGTCAGGGGTTTCCAGAAAAATGGAAAGAGGCAGGTTCTGGTGGGTAAGGCTGGGAAGTTTGCTGCGCAGGGTTCCCCCGGACATCTGGTTGTACAGGGCGGCCTCTGTAGCAGTCATGGCATAATTGCGGCCGCCGTGGGTAAAGTAGGCAATGGGCTCTATCACCAGCTTGTAGGAGCCGGAGATCAGCTCTTCAAATGCGATTCCCGCTTTGGAAGCCACAAGCTGTGCCGTGTACTCGGAGCAGAAATAGCGCCGGATCGCTTCAATGCTTGCTTTCGATGAGGTGCCGCTGATGAGGCGGGGCAGCGGCGTTGCCGGCCTGGAGCAGGTATAGGGGCCTCCCGGCGAGAGGGATGCGCCTGAAGTGTACTGGAGCTTGCATACATGCCCGAAATTGATAGTGGCATTGGGGATGCCGGAGTTGGTCAGGTCAAAGGGCGTGGAGACCACGCTTCCGCTGGTGGTGACCACGGTGACGCGTACCCCATCCTGACTGTGCCAGACATCTGTCCTGGTGCCGCTTCCCATCCCGCCGCCTCCGCCGTCAATGTTCCCTTCTCCGGTGGCCAGTGCGGTCAAGCCGGTGGATAACACCAGGATAAGCGCCAGGATAAGTGGAAAAATGGTTTTTTGCAGTTGCTTTATGTGGATCATATTCCTCCTTTGGGCAAAAGAAAAAGACATGGGGGATTCCATGCCTTTTCCGCTGCCGGTATGATATTGGGTGATAAGGGTGCGCTCCTGTTTTCTCAGCCGCCGCCCATGGTGCCGATCTGTTTGTTGATGTCGCCGTTACTGTCCACGATATCCTGCTGGGTATCGCCCACAGGGATCCAGCCGAAGACAGGATCATAAACCTGCCCGGCATGTTCCGCTTCCACAGATGGAACGGAAGGGGCAGGTGTGGCGGCCGGTGCTTTGGGCTCTGTGGCGGCCGGCTCCTCCTGAGCATCCGGTTCCTCTTCATCATCAAGGACGGCTCCTTCCGGCGCCTGTTCCGGCTTCCCCTCCTCCGGATCAGTCCGGGCGGTACTGTCGGAAAGGCTGACCGTGGAGCTGGAATCATCTTCGCTGATGAGCACCTGCGTCTGGTCGTCTGCGGTTCCCTCTGCCTGAATGGGGCCGTCCGGAAGATCTTCCGGGCGCTGTACGTCCGTGCCTGCATTTTCCTTCCAGGTATCCGTGGCCGTATCCGTCTGGATGGAAGAAGGGACAAATTCTTCCATGGGTTCCCTGGTTAAGAAGTATGCGCCCGCAAGGACTGCAAGACTCAGTGCGGACAGGCCGCAGATGGAAGCAATCTTTTTCGTATCGGTTTTTTTGTCTGTACGTTTCATAAAAAACTCCTTTCCTGGCATTCTGGTGTGCTTTTATGGTGGTTCAATAAGGCTGGGCCGGGACTGCTTTCCCCGGCATGCTGTTTTCCTCTTGTCTGTTATCCCCCATCAGCGGGGTTTCTATTATATACGCCGGGTAGCTCCAAATGGCAACACCTTTTTCAGTATTTCGTGTTGTGGGAGCCGGTCAGCATGATATGCTGCGTAATGGGCGGAAACAGGTTCCCGAACATCCGGACCCGGAAAGTGGCATCACAGGTCACCACATATTCGATCTTGTCGGTATACTGGTTGAACTGCAGGTTGATATTGCTCACCGTATAGTCGTCATTGGTCAGCTGTATCCGTTCTTCCATGCCCAGGATGAATCCGGCCCGCAGTGCTTCCTGGTAGGCGGAGCTTAAATGCAGGTCTGCCATGTAGGAAGCCAGGTTGGCCTCCCTCTGGGAGTGGAAGGTATCCGCATAGATCCTGGCGCTGACATTATTAAGCTCCATCTTGGCTGCATTGCGGATGTTGATGCAGTTGATTTTGACGGAAGCGAACAGGAGCACAAAGGCTAAGAGCATGTTGATGGCCAGGATCACAAAAACAGTGAAGAACGAAAGATCCCCGCGCTCATCCCGGATGATTTTTTTATGCATAGGCACCTCCTTTATTTCCAGTAGTGTTCGCTGACACCTGCGCCCTGGGCACGGATGTTGATGGGAACGAGGTTGAAGCGCCAGAAGCCGCCCAGATAGCAACGGCCGGTCACCGTGACATAAAAGGGGGAACCGATCTGGATACGGCTGGAGCTGCCGGAGCAGGAAACCTGGTAGGCCAGCCCTTCCACTTCGCTCATCTCACTGGAGAGATAAGAGAAAAGGGAGTCTGTCTCCCCACTGGTTCCGCCGTTTAACTGGATCTGCTTGACGATCTGATCCGCCATATGGTCCATTTCCTGCTTGATGGAAATGATATGGAAGACGTTGATGATGAAAGCGATCAGGATGACGGCCACGAGGATGTAGATGAAGCTGCTGATATAAGAGGAATCTCCTCTCTCGGACAGCAGGAGCCGTTTCAGCTTTTTTCTCAAAATGTCACCTCCTGGGGCAACAAAAAGCAGGCCGGATCCGGGGTGGACATCCTGCCTGCGTTCGGTTGCAGAATATGATTTTTCACAATACCTATTTTAGCATATGAGATTTACCCTGTAAATCGCAATGCAGTGCCAAGTAGGGATAGTTTTGTGCCAATGGTGTGCCAAAGGGTTGGAAAACTGGAATTTAAAAATTCACTTTACGCTTTGGTGTCAAAGAATTATTAAAAATCTTAAATAAAAACTTTACCTTTTCGAATAAATAGTTTAGTATATAACAATATAAAGTGCAATTTGATATTTGCTTTAAAGATGGGGGAAGGCTTAATGATATCATACAATGGGTTATGGAAAATATTAATAGACAAAAATATGAAAAAAGTAGATTTGGTAAATAATTTTGGTATGAGCAGTAGTACTGTTGCGAAGATGTCAAAAGGAGAAAGTGTTTCTATGTCAATTTTAATTAAATTGTGTGATGAGTTAGAATGTGATTTTGGCGATTTGATTCATTATGAACGATAATAAAGAGAGCGATAAATCTATTTATTCAAGAAAAAACTAAGGAGAAGGATTAAAGATGAATAGAGAAACTAGAAGAAAGAATTTGTTTGCATTTGCTAAAGAAAAAAATAGCTATAAAAATAAACTATATAAAATTATTTTTCATGCTGAAGAAGATGATATTTCACGTATAATAAAAGTCATAAAATGCAATCCTTCTATGTCATTAAGAATGAAAAGAATCCTTTTTCCTTCTACTATTAAAGAAATGTGTAGCACTAAAATTGTAGTAAATATGACAATAAACTTTGATTATTTGCGAAAGTATTATCTTGCTATATTTCATGAATATATGGAGAATATTTCAGAGTTTATAGAATTAAAAAATCAATATGAGAAGTTTTTGTTCTCTGAGAAATATGATGATGCTTTAAAAGTAATAGACAAAATCGAAGAAAGAGAAGGGTTATCTGTTTGGAGTATATCAAAAAAAATGTTTTTGTATGAAAAAATAGAAGGTTTAGAGAAACATAAAAAATATTTATCTGATATATTGTGTCAAACAAATAACTATATTTTTTTAAATACATTATTTGAACTTGAGAGTTATTTTGCTGAAGAAAATACAAGCTATACAGCATACAAAAAAAGAATTGAGAATTATAATGATGTTTTAGAAGAAAATGATATTATAAGAAAATATATTGACTTTAAATATAATATAGAACGTGACTATGATATGGAAGAACTACGAATTGCTTTTATGTTTGATAGTCAATTGTCTTTGGTCGATATGTATGAAACTTTTATATTAGCAGAACAATTAAATTCTGTTGAAGGGAATGTGAATAAGCAGACATTAAATTTAGAAGATTTCCAACTTAGAAATATTGCAGTTATCAATAATCCAGAGAGCATATTGTATGAAGATAGTGAGTATTATCATCTTTTAGAGTTATATACTTGTGGTAAATATAAAGAATATATTGAAGAATGTTATATGTATTTAATAAAAGAACCTCAGGATTTTCAATGCATAGTGTTATTGGTTAAATCATATATATTTTTAGATAAGAAGCCTGATTTTGATCATGAAGTTTATAAATGGATATACGATGTATATGCATTGAATGGAAAAGAGGGAGATGCGATTTCATCTTTGTTCTCATATTTAAAGGTAGTTAGATTCACAAGTTGGGAATATAAAATTATTGGTTTGATTTCTAGAAAAATGACAATGAAAAATCGTGATAAAATGAGTTTAATGTCTACATTAAATGATTTATTTATTTCTCCTAATATCATAGCAAATAAGTGCTTCGTGGGAAATAGCGATGAAATTTTAAAGAAATTTTATGATGTATGTCCTGTTACTCAAAAATTGTACATATATAAACAAGGATTGGTTCCTTTTCCGATAGAAATATCTGATTTGAATAGGAAACTTTTTTTTAAAGTAGATAATTTAATTAGGTTAAATAAGAATGATGAAGCACTTCGTTTAATTGAAGAAGTTCAAAGATCTGATGGATATTTTTTGGAAAGAAAACTTAAAAGAAAAATTTGTATTTATGATCAAAAAATGGATTACTTGTCAGAAGTAAAATGCATTACAAACGCAATATTGCTAAATGGTGGTTTGAAAAATAGGATTGATATTTTATCAGTATATAAAAAAATAAGACAAAATTTATGTAAAGAAATTAAAAAAGATGTTCATTATGTAGTGTTTGTATATTTATGTATGCCACATGATTACAATAAACAAAGAATTGCTTATTCAAATTACATGGATTATAATGCCTATGAATCTATTGAGGATATTATTGAAAATGAAACACACACACAAGTCCTAATTACGTTTTTAAGTAAAGTATGTGTGCAACATTTATTAAAAAGAGATATAATCTTAAATCCTTTGGGGGATAAAGCAGAGGAATTACGAATAGAAATTTTGAAAAAATTAATTGAAATTGATAGCAATAATAAAAAGAAGTATTATTCCGAAATTACATTTATAACCAAGCAAAAAAGCATTAAAGATAGAATAAAACAAATTAATCAAAGTAGAATTTTTGTCGATTCAGAGAATATTAAAAAAGATAATAGTGTGGCATTAATAGAAGATTTTAATCGTTATCTTGCTATGCGAAATCTAGACGATGAAATTATTTCTTATGATATATATAGTGTAGATTATATTAATGACTTAAAGAAAATTGTTGATGAAATGAATGAAAAAATAAAAACAAGTCCAGTATATTCTCAAAAAATAATTATCCTTAAAGGAATTATAACAACTATTACTGAAGAATTTTTATTTAATGAAAAATATGGACTTAATACATTCTTGAGTTCACGGATTAGGCATGGTTATTGTAAAAATCATTTGACATCTGTATTCCAAGAGTACAATTTGCTTTCTAAAAAGATACAAAATAATAGTAGTGAATATTTAATTAATGAATATTGGGATGATATACTCCCTGAAGATACGCAGGCAAGTAAAGAAATAAAAAAAAGTCTATCTAATTTTACATTAAATATAGAAAAAGAAATAGAATATATAAAAAAATATTGGTTAAGTATAAGATTCAAGGAAGAAAATGATGGATTATTGGACTATACAAAATTTGTTAATCAGTGTTTACTAATTGATATGGATAATATTGTAGATTTTAATACATTTTATGATGAAATTATAAATTTGTTGTGGAATCATACAATGAATCTATTTAAAATTTTACGAAGAAAAATACAAGGAGAATTATTAACTTTCTTTCAAAACGAATTAACCAAATTATCGGAAGATATTGGAAAGGTTACTGATAAAACTGTCAAAGAAAATATAAAGCTGATTACTAATAATATAAATTTATGTAAAACCAAAATTGGAGGAAAGGCAAAAGAATTTGCCAATGTTTTTGATAAACGTGATGTGTCTTATCTGGATTTTACTATGGATGACTTAATTGATACATGCTTGGAGATTGTAACAAAATTGAATAGTGGAATGTCTGAAGTAAAATTAGAAAGATGTATTGAAGATTCAAGAAGGTATAAAGGTGAATATTTTCCATATTTTGTGGATGCAGTAAATATTTTAATTAACAACGCTTTAGAACATTCAGGTATAACAGACTTATCAGAATTATTATTATCTATAATAGTAAAGGAAGAAAATGATTATTTTGTCATACAAATGATGAAAGAAGAATTCGAAAGAAGAAAAATAAGAATTGAAGATTCTAACTTTATGTCACTAACTGTTTCAAATTTTCTAAGTAAAGATACTGATATAACAATGTTGGAAGATAAGATCAAAAATATATTTGATAAAACAAAAGATATGGAAACGGTTAAAAAATATTCTCAAAGTGAAGGAGGTACAGGGTTGTATAAATTATATAAAACATTTCATTATAATATCAATACTCCATCAACAATTTTTTATAGTATTGAAAAACAAAAGTTTTCGATTTCTATATTGTTTGGCCTTACTAAAATAGTTGCATAGGAGGGATATATTTAATGAAAATTTTATTTGTTGAAGATGAAAATATAAAACGGAGAGATATAATGAATTATTTGTCAACAGACTTAAATATAAATGATATAGATGTTGTACACTCGCTAATGGGAGGAATGCTGGCACTCAAGAAAAAAAACTATAAAATGGTACTTCTTGATATGAGTCTCCCTTTATATGATATTAATGGGGAGGATGAAGAGATAAATGAATTTGAAGCTTTTGGAGGTATAGAGATATTAGACGAAATTGAACGAAAGGAGTTGGATGTCAAAGTTCTCGTTATAACCGCTTTTGATGTAATAGAGGATGATACTAAGAAAATTCGGTTGGATCAATTAGATAATCAGATGAAAGAAAATTATGCTAGATTTTATTTAGGATGTATTCATTATGACCAATCATCACTTGAATGGAAATATGAACTGAAAAAGTATTTAAAGGAGAATTACAAATGAAGATTTTATTCGTTGATGATGAAAGCAAAAAATTAAAACGGTTATATAGTGCTATTAAAAGTATACAAGGAATTACGCAGGAAGATTTGGACAGTGTATTAGATCTGAAATCTGCAAAAGAAAAATTGACTAATAAGTTTTATGATTTAGTAGTTATGGATTTGAAAATAAGTCAATGCTTAGGGATTGAACAAGAATATGAATCAGAAATTGCTGGATTGGAATTTATTAATGAGATTTTAGAGATTGATTCAATAAGAACACCTAATGAAATAGTTATTCTAACAGAGTTTGATGAACTTCAAAAAAAGTGTATGGAATTAGGTAAAAATTTTGAATTTCAAGTTTTGAAATATGATGAGCAATCTCTTGAATGGGAAAATATAATAAAGAATAAAATTAATTATCGTTTAAATTATGAAAAATCAAGAGAAGCATTTTCGGATAAAAGAGAATCTGATGTGGCAATAATATGTGCGGTTGATGTTGAGATGGATGCTATTAAAAAAGCGTTTGAAAATAATGAGATTGACAGAATAAATTTTTTTAATGATCCGAATGATTACTACTATTTGAAAATTAGTAAGAATAGCAAAAATATAAAGATAGTGTTTGCGCAGCAAAGAGAAATGGGAATGTCTGCTGCATCAACTTTGTCACAGTGCCTTATATATCATTTTAAACCTCACTATCTTATAATGGCTGGTATAGCTGCGGGAATAGGAAATGCAAAAAGACTAGGCGATATATTAGTTGCGACAGAAGTATGGAATTATGCAAGTGGTAAATATATAACAGGAGAAGATGGGAAAATTGAATTTTCTCCAGATCCTAAAAGAATTGGATTGCAAGCTAATATAGAAAGTATTCTAAAAAGAGATTATTCGGATGTACTTTATGCAATTCGGAAAAAATGGGCTCAAGGAATTGAGGTGGATCCTAAGATAATTCTAGGTCCGCTGGCATGTGGAGCAGCTGTTGTGGGTAATTCCAAAATCGTAGATGAAATGATAAAGCAACATTCAAGAAAAACTGTAGGACTGGATATGGAGTCATATGGTGTGTTTTATGCTTCGAATTATGGATTAGATAATAGGACTATTCCTATTTGCATAAAATCAATAAGTGATTTTGCAGATGCAAATAAGGGGGATGGATTTCAAAAATATGCATCATATACTAGTATTGAATTTGTCAAATATTTAGTGGAGAATGTCTTATTTTAATGAATTTTTGTATATGTGCAGTTCTGGAGAGTACCATTTCCAGAACTGCATAATTATAGATATTCAAATATTTTGCCGAATAATCCGTGAAATCAGACCCACCGCCACATTCCGCTCTTCATCGATCCGTGTGACTACAAAACTGACATCATCCTTTTTCCCAGGCATCCGGCTGTCATAACAGCTATGGGCGATAGCGTTGACGCCGATCTGGAGCCGGACGAAAACAGTGCCCTTGTGGATGTCCGTGACCGTTCCGGCATATTTGCCCTGGATTTTGCATTTGCCAAGATTGGCTTTACTGGTGTTGCCATTCACGCTCTTTACATCTGCACGGACGGAGATGTCCTCCAGGGAACGGATTTTGACGCTTAAGATGCGTACCAGGATCTGATCACCCACATGGAAACTCTCTGTGGCATCTCCCATCCAGTCCCATGATAAGTCGCGGGCAAGGATGGAACATTCCGTTCCGAAGATCTCTACCCGGACTACCTTTTCAGCAACGGCAATAACACGGGCCTGCACGATACGGTCTTCACACACACGGGAGTTTCCGGCCGCATCCGGCAAATAGAAGATCTGCCGCTTTTTGTACATGGCATCCTTCCGGCTGGCCACTACACTACGGCTGCTGTTATCCAGTCCCTTGACGATGAAATCAATTTCACAGCCCAGCATATTACCGAGAATCTTGTTCTGGCGTAGTACCAGCTCCCCATAATCATGGGATTCGTCTTCCGCCAGATTGATCATCATTTCCGCCAGGGGAATCACCACACGCATTTCTTTATAGTAGATGACAGCGATGGTACCGCCTCCTTCCATCCGCTCAATCCCGCCAAGGTTCCCAGTCAGGATCTTCCTGGTCCGGTAGGCATTCTGCAGCTCATGCCAGATGATATCCTCACGGCTTTCCTGTGTTTCCACTTCAGAGTCCGCATTCAGGGTGAGGATGGAAGGAGATGCCTGTCTTCTGACAGGTGCGGGGGATGCGGGGCGGTTTCTTGCCGGAACCGGGTGCTGAATGTTTTCTTCTGTTTGCTCAGGTGAATATTCCGGCTTCCGTGCCCCTGCTGTCCGGTGATAGGAAACCGCAAATCCGTTTTTAAGGAAACCGGCATTCCGGAGCTGGAAACCATTAGCATATATCCTTTAGAATGTAAGCATGCACCGTAAGGTGTAAATACATTCTAAGGG